>CAVTPI010000001.1:0-180949 GCA_963736585.1 Crocinitomicaceae bacterium
TTTAATTTCACCAATTGTACAAGTCTGTGATGCCGTTTCAGGCGCACGACCGGGCGCACGACCAGAAATTGCAGAATCGTATATTAAACGAATTAAAGAGTTGGAAACAACCGCACTTGGCTTTGATGGTGTAATAAAATCGTATGCTATTCAAGCCGGACGAGAATTGCGTGTAATGGTAGAAAGCGAAAAAGTGAACGATCAACGCGCAGATGAACTTTCATTCATCATCTCACAAAAAATACAAAATGAAATGACCTATCCGGGACAAGTAAAAGTTACGGTAATTCGTGAAAAACGAGCGGTACATTACGCAAAATAAAAAACCAATACGACGTAAAAAATACGCGGGGTTGCAAAAGTACAAACAAAGCCTTAGGTAGATTTATACCTGAGGCTTTTGTGTTTTTAGGATACAGTTATAATTTTTACCTTTACGGGCAAATCAACGCGTCATTGGCAATACTATGAAAATCCTTTTTTTATCAGATTTAAATAATGTGCATACAAAAAAGTGGGTAGCAGCAATGGCAGCAAGGGGGCGTACAGTTTTAGCCTACGGGCTTTCTGCACCGCAAGACGATTTTTATGATGACCTAAATGATGTAAGAATTGAATCTGCTAATTTTCAAAACCAGTACGGTAGCGGTGTTTTAAAAAAAGTGAGTTATTTAAAGGTAGTCACGCAACTAAAAAAAATTACCAACAGCTTTGCCCCAGATTTAGTGCATGCACATTATGCTACAAGTTACGGGTTAATTGGAGGGCTGCTCAACAAACATCCTTTTTTAATTTCTGTTTGGGGGACAGATGTTTACCGGTTCCCGAAGGAATCATTCTTGAAAAAAAGCATACTTAAGCGCAACTTAAAAAAAGCAGATTATGTTTTTTCGACAAGTAAAGACATGGCGAAAGAAACGGCTAAATACACCAACAAAACAGTAAATGTGGTGCCCTTTGGTGTAAACCTAGAAAAATTTGCCCCAATGCCCACCAATAAGTCAAACGGTAAAATAACCGTTGGAATTATTAAAACCCTTGAAAAAATTTATGGGATTAATTATTTGATAGAAGCATTTGCCTTGCTGCTTAAGCAAAACAATCACTTATTATTAGAATTAGTGATTATTGGCGAAGGGAGCCAAAAAGAAGCGCTAAAGGTACAAGCAGTAAATTTAGGCATAGCCAATGACGTTAACTTTTTAGGGCGTGTAGCGCATGAAACTGTACCATTGCATTTTGCACAAATGGATGTCGTTGTCATTCCTTCTTTGGAAGAGAGTTTTGGAGTTGCCGCAGCTGAGGCGCTGGCATGTGAACGCCCCGTAATTGCATCAGATGTTGGTGGATTGCCCGAAGTTGTTACAGATGGAGAAAATGGATTTTTAGTACCACCTAAAAATGCAAGTGCTATTTTTGATAAACTTCAATTACTTGTAAATGACCAACCGTTAAGAGAAAAAATGGGAAAAGCCGGACGCAACTTTGTTCGTAAATTGTATGATTGGGAAAATAATGCAGACCTTATGCACCAACATTACCTTTCAATTTTAAAAAAATAGTGTATCAAAACAACTATGGACGCAACAGCTACAAACCATACGACTCCGTTAAACATTAGTGTTTTAATTCCTTGCAGAAATGAGGCCGCGTACATTAAAAAAGCCGTGGATTCTATTTTGAATCAACATTACAGGTTGGGGCAAATTGAAGTGCTTGTAATTGACGGAATGAGTGATGACGGTACACGCGCTATTTTGCAAAGCATTGTTCAAGCGGATAAACGGGTAAATATGGTAGATAACCCTGCTCAAACAACTCCACAAGCCATGAATATTGGTTTAAACACTGCCCAATACAAGTATATTTTACGTATTGACGCCCATGCCGTTGCTTTACCGGGTTTTTTAACCAAAAATATGAACGCCTTATTGACGGATGAAAAAGTGATGTGCGCAGGTGGAAAAATCATCAACATTAACGAGAATAAAATTTCTGAGCGAATTGGCTATGCCATGTCTAGCCCGTTTGGCGTGGGTAATGCTACGTTTAGAATAGGAGGCGAGCGAAAATACGTCGATACGTTAGCTTTTGGCATTTACGATAAAAAAGTGTTTGAAATTATTGGCGAATTTGATGAAACCTTGGTTAGAAATCAAGATGACGAACTAAATTTTCGATTAACCAAAGAAGGCTTCAAAATTTTATATGATCCGGAAATTCAGTCAGAGTATTTTGTGCGCGGATCCATCAAAAAACTATATAAACAGTATTATCAATACGGGTATTGGAAAGTTTACGTCAACAAAAAGCACCGGACGGTAACCACACTTCGGCAACTCATCCCGTTTATTTTTGTGCTAGGCTTGTTCACGGGCGCCTTGCTTAGTTTATTTGTGCCTTACTTTTGGATGCTTTTTAGTGTAGGGTTACTTTTTTATGCCTTTTTGGCGCTTTATTTTGGGTTTAAATCCAGCCGGTCGTTTAATGCTTTTATTTCTACGGCCTTAATTTTTCCTGTACTGCATTTTAGCTATGGCATGGGTTACTTAACGGGTATTGTTCATTTTCTTTTATTCAATAAAAAACCTTCCAACCGCAGTAAAAGCCTCTCTCGGCAATAACAAATGCTAAACGTTTTTTGTTAGTAACCTCCTTTTGTAACTTCATGTTTTCCTCATTATTGGTTTAACTTTGTTTTTCAATGATTCGGAAATTACTAGAAAAAAGCGAAATCTTAAAACACATTGTAGTGTTACTGCAAGGCACTGTAATTGCTCAAGTTATTGTGATTTTATCGCAACTCTTTCTTCGGCGTATTTTTTCTGTTTCTGATTTTGGTATCATGGCGCTTTATGCCAGTGCCGTTGGCATTTTGTCTATGTTAGCCACTGGGCGTTACGAAATGGCAATTGTTTTACCAAAAGAAGATAAAAACGCACGAACAATTTTCAGAATTTCAATGACTATTTCATTGATTTTTAATGCATTTTTACTTTTAATTTTAGTTTTTTCGGCAGATGCCATTTTAGACTTAATCGTAAGGCATGAATTGGTAGACCCGGCGAAAGTGACCAACATGAGCATGCTTTCTGCGCTCATCTATTTAATTCCGGTGGGTGTATTTACCCTGTGTTTGTTCAATGCTTATAATTATTTATTTACGCGGCAAAAAGCCTACAAACAATTATCAAAAAGCAGAATAGCGCAAGCCACTAGTACCAATGGTATAAGCGCACTGTTGGGATTGGCAAGTGTGGGGTTTATAGGCTTGTTTTTTGGCTATGTCTTAGGGTTACTCACGTCCGTTATTTTTCTGTCAATGTCCAAACTTAGGTTACTAAAAGGCGACAGGGGCAACACGCGTGAAAATTTAAAAAACTATCGTGATTTCCCTTATAAAAGCGTGCCTTCGGGCATAATTAACATGTTAGCATTACAGTTGCCAACATTTTTTATCTTCAGCTTTTACGGGGCTGAGGTTTTAGGGATTTTTGACATCATTACCCGTGTATTAAATACGCCGGTTACAATGGTCGGGCCGTTCGTTTCGCAAGTGTTTTATCAAAAAGTATCTGCAGATTTGAATGAGGGCAACCCCATTTCGGGTTACATTAAAAAATTCGCCAGCCGCTTGTTCCTGTTCATGCTTATTCCTATGAGCATTATTTTCTTTTTTGGCGAGCCCATTTTCGCATTCGTTTTTGGAGAAGAATATCGTATTTCGGGTAAAATATCATCTTATTTTGCCTTATACTTTTTAGTCCGATTTGTCTATTATTCGTTGTCTACCTTTTTCTCAGCCGTGCGCCGCATTGGTGTAGAGTTTAGGCAAAACGTCATCTTTTTAATTTCACAAGTCGCCGCATTGGTCATTGGCGATTATTACTTTGATAGTTTTGAAATAACCTTTATGTTACTCGCCTTGAGCGGATTTTTATGTTATTCTTTATTTATATTTACACTTTTCAGAACCGCTAAGCAGGTAGATTCGTGAATTATCTGATCGTCATCATATCAATTTTAGTATCGCTGGCATCCATCCGGTTATTCAGCCTTGCATGCGGTTCCATGTCACCCTTAAAACTGAATACCGTTTCGTATGTGTTTTATGTACAATTGGTCACCTCTGGTTTGGTGGGGTCGGTTTTGTTGGCAATTGGCGCGGTAGATTATCATCCAGATGTAAAATTTATTAGTGATGCCGTAAAGCTAGAGGCGTGGGCGTGAACCATGTATGCCTTGTTAACAATGCCCGCCAGCATGATTTTAATGAACAAGCTTTTAAAAATAGATGCAAAAAAAAAGTTTGCCAGTTATTTAAAAGCGCCTGTTGCGTTTAGAGGGTCAGAAAGTAGAAACCTTTACCTGCTTTTTTTACTCACTATTTTTGGTATACTCATCTTAGCTTATGTACTTTACTTTACCAAACGCATTCCGCTTTTTACGTTATTAATAGAGGGAGATAGCGAACAAGCCAACATTGACCGCACAACCTCACGCAGAAATTTTGAAGGCATTGTTTACATTAAAAACTTATTGGGATTAATTGTAGTACCCGTTATCGCTTACTTCTCATACATCCAGTGGCGCGCCCGAAAAAAAACTATTTTTTTTATCTTCTTCATCATTAACCTCCTCGTAGCAGTAATTATGGTAAGCCATGATGTACAAAAGGCGCCAATTGCTTTTTTTGTAGTGGGGTTAGCCATTGCAGAGGCATTTGTTTCAAAAGGTATTTCTCCCCGTAAGTTCATCATTTTTGTTATGGTTCCTGTGGGGCTCATAATAATTGGCTACGTCCTCACCTCAGAAAGAGATGCGTTTGACCAATTATTTCGTTACAATTCCAGCTTTTACGGCCGTACCTTTTTAACAGGTTATTTTGGTTTTCCATTGTCGTTAGAGTTGTTTCCAGAAGTTATTACACAACCCACGCACATGGTGGGTGTACCTACTGCAATTTTAGGAGACACGCATACAGGGCTTCAGGAATCTGCCCGATTGTTAAAAATGTACACGCATCCAGAAACGATTGCTGCCGGAACGGGGAACTTATATTCAGGCTTTTTTATGGGAGAGGCCTGGGCAAATTATGGTTACTTAGGTTTAATCATTGCGCCAACGGTAGTAGGGTTAGTCATACAAACGGTACATTTGTTTTTATTGACACATCAAAAAAATCCGTGGCTATTGGCATTTTATGTCGCTGTAACGGTAAAGTGGGTAGTAAGTGCAGGTTTCGTTAACTTTTTCTATTTAAAATTACTGTTATGGCCACTGTTGCTGTACGCCATTTCCAATTTTTTTATTAAACGTATTTTGAATCACAAAGCATGAGGGTTTTATTCATCAGCTATCATTACAGTCCGTTTCAAGGAGTTGGCGCAAAACGAATGACGTATTGGGCAGAAAATTGCCATAAATTTGGCATAGAACCAACAGTAATTACAGCAACTAAGCAAGAAGAAATAAATGCCAGCATCATTCATCTTTCGCCGTTAAACGAAGCAGGTTTTTTAGGTAAATTCATAAAAGATGAAGGGTTAAAATGGCTGCCTGTTGTAACCGGTTATTTTAAAAGTATTAAAACGTTTAATTACGACGTGGTTCTCATTTCAGGTGGGCCGTTTATGCATTTTTCGTTGGCTAAGTTTTTTAAACAACGCTTCAACACCAAAGTTGTGTTGGACTTTCGCGATCCGTTTAGCACAAATCCGGGGTTTGAAGACAATTGGGTGAAAAAAAGTATAAAGCGTTATTTTGAAAAACGATTCATTAAACATGCTGATGGATTAATTGCTGTTAATAAATACTGCGAAAAGCTAATCGTTCCGCATGACGATAAACCGACCTACATTATAGATAACGGCTATGACGATACGCAATTAGAGGTACAGCCGTTAAAAAAAACAACAGCTAAAACTACAATAGTTCACGCTGGCACGTTTTTGAAAGGTCAGCGTAATCCCACGGCATTTTTACATACCATACGCGATCATTTTGCGGCTGAAGTACTTTTTTATCAGTACGGCAAAAACAGCGATTACCTAACCCCGTTTGAAAAACAACCATTTTACGCTTACAAAGGCATGGTGCCGTATAAACAACTGATGGAAGAGTTAAATCGTGCAGATATTTGTTTATTGGTTACCGCAGGTAAGGCATTTGAATCCACCACAAAAGTATTTGATTACATAGGGCTGAATAAAAAAATATTAGTGGTTACAAACGGCATCCCTAAAACGGGTAATTTGCATGCCATCACAAAAGGTTACCCCAACATTGTTTGGACAAAAAATGAACCCAAGGCCATTGCAGAAGGGGTACTACGGCTAATTAAAAAACCATTGGTACAGGTAGATACTTACCCCTATTCCAGGGCTAATTCATTAAAAAAATTGGTAGACGCATTAAAAGAATTAACAGCGAATTAAGGTGTTGTTTTGCGCCGCATTGGCAGTTAGAAAAAAGGGTAATAGTATTATTTTTCTTCCGCAACTTTTTTGCTAAATACAACAAAAATAAAACCAGCAATTGCCATATAAAGCACAATTAACAAAGCAATTGGTCGCTTGTTATCTTGTATGGTGGTAACGGGCTTAATTAATTCAAACTTCCCCGTAGTTCTTATTTCTTCTTCCACCTCTAACTGCTCAGCATAAAGTGTATAGGCATCACTTGGAATTTGACTGATTGACCCTTGCGTAGCAGGGTTTATCATGATTGAATCTAACTGAGAAATTCGCGTTTCTAAAAAGTTTAATTTTTTAGTCAAACTTTCCAATGCGCCATCTACTGAGTTTTGGACAAAACGATTTGTATTAATTAACCGAATCACAGTTTTTTCTGCCGCTTTATGGTTGGCGTTTTTGTCCTGCGTGTTTGCTTTAAACGCAATAGAGGTTTGTCCCTCTTGCGTAAATGAAATTCTGAACGGAGCCAATGCATTTTTTAAGGTGTCTAGTTCAGCTTGCTCCAGCGGATAAGCATCCGCAGAAATTTGCCTAAAATCCATCAAATTTTTAAACAATACATAGTCTATTTCACCATTACTCGTTTTAAAGTCAGATGTATAATTTGTTTTTTGTATGGAATAGTGAACCACAGCCCCCACTATTGCAATCACAATTAACGCAATGGCAAAAATTAAATTTGCGCGCAATGTGTTTAACGTTGTTTTCCAAAAATCCATAGCTTGTTCAGTTTCTGCAAATATAAAAAAGTTTTAAAGCAGATGCTTTATCCTGATTTTAAACCGTTAGCTTTGTTTCATGTCCAAATCGGTTAAAATAATCCATTATTTTGACGCAGCAGAAACTGTTATTCTCTCTTTATTGGCCTTTTTTCTGTGTTTTAAACCAAAAGTCGCAACAATTCTTATTGCGGTGTATGCATTATTTGCATTAACTTCTGGTGTAGTAAGAGGCGTTAATCGGCTAGCCAAACCTTTTTATCCCTTTCTTATTTTATTTGTCTGCTACTGCATAGGCCTAATTTTCACCTCTAATTTTGATTATGGGTTAAAAGACATTGAAACCCGTTTATCATTTGTAATACTACCCTTGTGTGTAGGTTTAACCAAGCGGCAATCAGCGTTGCAACTTTCGTGGATTATTTGGGCATTTACAATCGGCGCATTGATAGATTTATCCGGAGGTTTATACCAGGCTTACCAATGTTTTGATGAAGAGGGTAGGCGCAATTGTTTTGAGAATTATCGGCTTTCTATAGATATGCACCCTACATATTTAGCATTGTATATTTTGGCAGGTGCTGTTTTTATTTTGGTAGATGCATTTCAACGTAAAAAATGGATTTTACTTAAACTATTAGCCGTAGCCATAGCCTGTTTTTACATTTATTTCGCTTATCAATTGTATTCACTTGGCCCGTGGATTGCTTTTGCCGTAATGCTTGCCGTAACTGGTGCAGCTATTGCCTATTTTAACAATAAGTTAGGTTGGTTTTTAGGAGGCAGTTTTGCAGCAGTTGTCGTCGGTATTTTTTTAATGCTTAATTTGGATTTGCTCCGTGCAGATTATGATACCATCCAACAAGAGTTAGAGGTGTATTTTGAAAATCCAACAGCCTATTTAGAAAAAAACCAAGACAATACAAGCAGTGTAGCAGCACGTATTTTAATTTGGAACGCCAGTTCGCAATTTGTAGCAAAACACCCTTTTGGTGTTGGAACGGGCGACATTAAAGATGAACTAATGGATTTTTATCGCACCAAAGGTATGCACGTTTATGCCGATAAAAAACTGAACCCACACTGCCAGTATTTACAAACGGCCGGAGCAATTGGTATTTTACCTGCTTTATTTTTTTTAGCCACCTTTGTTTATTACATCCGCATTGGCTTCAAACAAAAAAACCTTTATTTGATTAGTTTAAGCGCCTTATTTGCCACCGCCTGCTTGTTTGAGTCGGTGCTGGAAAGGCAATGGGGTATTGTATTTTTCTTATTTTTTCTCTGCGTGTTTTTGGCAGATAATCCCAAAAAACAAGCTTCCAACACGTAATGGTGTTTCATTGTGGGCTGCACACCGTTTTTTTTGCAAAGATTAAGGTGTGTATGAATTGTGTTTCACAACTCCATTAACCGCTAACAATTTCGTACTTTTGTACCAAACTACGTGTATGATTCCTTTCTCTCCCCCCCGTATGGATCAAAAAATTGTTGATGAAGTAGGCAAAGTGCTACTTTCTGGATGGATTACAACGGGAACCGCGTACCAAGGCGTTTGAAAATGAGATAACAACTTACATTGGCTGTCGTAAAACCATTTGCCTAAACTCTGCCACGGCTGGCATGGAATTGGTGCTGCGTTGGTTTGGTGTTAAAGCCGGAGATGAAGTGATTTTACCTGCGTATACGTATTGTTCTACAGCAAACGTCGTAATGCACTGCGGGGCAACACCCGTTATGGTTGATATTGATGAAAAAGATTTTAACGTTTCCATTCAAAATATCAAAAACAGCATTACCTCAAAAACAAAAGCAATAATTCCAGTTGATATTTCTGGTTTTCCATGTGATTATGATGAATTAAATGCATTGGTTAATTCTAATGAAATTAACGCATTATTTACACCGCATACTGAGGAGCAAACGCAACTGGGGCGCATTTTAATTATGGCAGATGCTGCGCACAGTTTCGGTGCCAATTATAAAGGAAAAAAAGCAGGCATAGCGTCAGATTTTTCTGTTTTTTCGTTTCACGCGGTTAAAAACCTCACAACATCAGAAGGTGGAGCAGTGTGCATGAATCTACCCCATACATTTGACGTGGATGAGGTCTATAAAATCATCAACCGCAAATCATTGCATGGTCAATCAAAAGATGCGTTGGCAAAAGTAAAAGCTGGCGGTGGCAATTGGCGGTACGATATTGTGGAACCCGGCTATAAATGCAATATGATGGACATTCAAGCGGCTATCGGGTTGGTAGAGTTAGAACGATATGAATCCAGTTTAGCCCGACGGAAAGAAATTTTTGATTATTACACCACCCATTTGCAAGGCGAGAGTTGGGCCATTTTACCCACGTATTGCACCGCAGATAAAGAAACCTCGTATCACCTTTACATGTTGCGTATAAAAGGCGCTACAGAGGCGCAACGCGACGAAATTATTAACCAAATTTTTGAGCATCAAGTATCCGTAAATGTGCATTTTCAGCCGTTACCTTTATTAACAGCTTACAAATCCATAGGCTATAAAATGAGTGATTATCCGGAGGCCTTTGCTAAATATCAGAATGAAATAACACTACCGGTTTACTTTAATTTAACGGACGATAATTTACAAAGTGTGGTTGAGGCAGTAAAGGCAGCTGTTGATACAGTAATGGGATAAAATGTATTTTTTTTTCAAACGCATATTCGACGTATTGTCAAGCCTGGTGGTGCTAATCGTTTTTTCACCACTTCTTATTTTTATTGCTGTTTGGATAGTTTCGGATAGCCGCGGGGGCGTGTTTTACAAACAAATTAGGGTAGGTAAAAACCAAAGAGAATTTAAGTTGCTTAAATTTCGTTCTATGCGCCCTAATGCAGATAAATCTGGGCAACTCACAATAGGAAACGATAATCGTGTGACCAAAGTGGGGCGATTTATTCGTAAATATAAGTTAGACGAGCTACCGCAGTTGTTTAACATTATTTTGGGAGACATGAGCGTGGTAGGCCCACGTCCAGAAGTACCAAAATATGTGAAACTTTATTCAAAAGAGCAATTAGAAGTACTTTCGGTACTCCCTGGTTTAACAGATTACGCCTCCATTGAATATTTAGATGAGCAAAAAGTACTAGGAAAAGCCAAAGATCCAGAAAAAGCATACGTACAAAACGTGATGCCCAAAAAACTCGCATTAAACTTAAAATATATTCAAGACCGTAGTTTAAGGTTAGACTTTAAGTTGATTTTTAGAACGATAGGAAAAATTTTCCGTTAGCAACAGTGGTATTCAATGTTTAGCGTAGCGGTCTAAACCCTTAGTCGAAGTTTATTTTTAGTTGGTCGAATTTTAGGTGTAAACACGTAATTATCCGTAACAAATGGACTAACTTGCCCTCACAAATAAGTATTTAAGAATCCCTAATCCCCATAAAATGCTTAAAAAAATGATGTGCGCATTGTTGGTGGCAGTAACGTTCTGCATCAGCTCTAATGTATTTAGCCAAACCATTACACTCGGTTCTGGCACAACAGTTAATGACGTTACGGCGAGTTCTCCAATTAATATTTGGTTCAGAAAAACCGTTGCCCAAATGGTATACACGGCAGATGAGTTAACTGCAGAAGGTGCCGTAGCCGGTCCCATTACCCAGTTGGGCTTTTTTATTACGAATAATCCCATTTATAATTTACCAGATTACACCATCCAAATTAAACATACCAATGCGGCAAACGCTGCTGGAAATTTAGAGGGTGGTTATACAACAGTAAAAACCATTGCAAGTTATGCACCCTCTACTGGTGGGTGGGATATGCTAACGCTAGATACACCTTTTGAATGGAATGGTACATCTAATATAGTTGTGCGGATATGCTGGTCAAGAGTTACACCATCTTATGATCCTTCTGGTCAGCTACGGGTTTATAATGCCACAAATGGTTACAAGTACAGAAGAAATGATTCTGGAGGCAGTGCTTGTGGAAGTGTGCCCAATACCGTGAGTAACACCAAGCCCCAAATTCGATTCATTTTCTTATCAGAAACAGAATGGACAGGCGCAATAAGTTCTGATTGGTTTAACGCAAACAATTGGACGGCGGGAGTTCCGGAACAAACTATGGATGCTTTAATTCCTGCCGGTACGCCAAACAACCCTGTACTTGATGGCATTGGCAATTGTAAATCATTACAATTATTAGGAGACTTTACATTAGAAGAAGCAGGGACTTTAAATATTTACGAGCATTTCACAAGTCTTGGAAATTTTAATGATTTAGGCGGAACAACCGTATTTACAGGAATGCTCGCTCATGAAATTGAAGCAAATCCACCGCTTACCATGATGAATTTACATTGTAATTCTGCTGCTGGGTTAACCATAACAGATGGGCACTTAATTATTGGAAAAGAATTAAGGGTAAACAAAGGTATTTTTAATACAGGTGATGCCTTAACGTTAAGGTCAGATGCAAGTGGAACAGCCCGTGTAGATAAATTAAGAACTACATGTACCTACACACTAAACATGACCGATACCTGGGGAGACGGTTGGAATGGTGGTTTTTTAACTGTGTTAGAAGATGGTGAGCCTATTGGTGAGTTTGTTGGTACAGGATATGCCTCAACCGCAACATTTTTAATTGAAACAGGAGGAGTGGTTACACTTAACTACACAGCCGGTTCATTTGAAAATGAGAACGGTTATTCATTGGTGAATGAAGAAGGAACAACAATTTTTAGTGATGTTATAACCCCAGTGGTTGGAGACGTATTTACTGATATTGCCGTAGGTTGTTCGTTTTCCAGCTCTATAATTGGAGACGTAACAATGGAACGGTATATTAATGAAGGAGAAACGTATTGGCGTTATTTTGCTTCTGCTGTAGAGGAACCAACGCTAGAACAATACATAGATGATTTTACAACGGCTGGTTTTCCGGGGTCACCGTTTCCAGATTTTCCGTTCATTTCCATTTATTCTTATGACGAAACCATGCCACCGGGCTGGGGTTATGTCCCAGCTTCTGGCACCGATCAAGTAATGGAAGTAGGGCAGGGTTATCAAGTATGGTGTGGCGATACCATTACCGGAACGGAGGCTTTTGTTGTTGATTTAACGGGGCCGTTGAATCAAGGAGACATTTCCTTACCCGTAACATTTACCCCAAGTGGAACGCCGTCAGAAGACGGTTGGTGCTTAATTGCAAACCCTTATGCCTCTACAATCGATTGGCGTTCGGCGAATTGGACAAAAGTAGGTTTGGCAGATGCAACGTATATTCAAGACCCCGATACTGAACATTATGCAACTTACATTAGCGGAGCGTCAGCAAACGGCGGTTCACGTTTTATAGCTTCGCAACAGTCCTTTTGGGTACATGCGCTAACTGCGTCACCAGAATTATTAATTCATGAAAGTGTTAAATCAAATGTTGATGCTGACTTTAAAACGGCGCCCGTGTACAGTCCGGGAATGACGATACAACTAAGTGCAGAAGGACAAGAGACTGATGAAGCGGTGCTGCGTCATATTGATGGTGCAACAGATGCTGTCGAAGCGGAATTTGATGCCGTTAAAATGTACGGAGGCTGGGGCGTAAATCCGCAGGTAATGCTTTTAAATAGCGAGGGGGAAGATTTAACCGTTCACTCGTTTGATAAAGGATTGTCTGCATGGACAGTTCCTCTACGCACAATTGTGTTTGAAAACGGAACGTATGATTTAACATTTAATAATGTAGGTGAGCTGGATGTTCCTTGTCTTAAATTAGAGGATAGATACACGGGTATTTATTATGCGGTAGAAGAGGGGATAACACTTTCATTTGAACTTGCTGATACAGCAGTGATGACCCGCTTTTATTTACACTTAGGTAGAAATTATAAAGATGAGGTAACAGATTTAAGATGTGCGGACGAAGCAAAGGGTCAATATTTAATTGACATGGATGAAGAAGGCGATTTTTTTATTGAAATTTTTAGCGGAGATGAATCATTTACAACTTATGGTTCTATTAACCCATTAGTTTTAAATGATTTAGCAGCTGGCGATTATACATTTAAAATTGACGACTTTAATCATTTTTGTGAAGACTCGATTTTTACATTCACCATTGGCTCGCCCGAACCGTTAGTTGTTAATCCAAAAGTAAAACACGCCTCAACTGGATATGATGGCGAAATTGATTTAGTTGTAAACGGGGGCGTAGCACCTTATTTGTTTGAATGGTCAAACGGAATGATTGCTGAAGATGTTACAGGTCTATCCGAAGGCTTATACACCGTAACCGTAATTGATGCGAATGACTGTGAGGATGAGCAAAGCGTTTACATTGGGTCATCTGTGGGTGTAGCAACAGAAAGTAATGAAGTAGCGGTTATTTACAATGGATTGAACAAACAAATGCAGTTGACAAAACAAGCAAGTTCAACGGCAGAAACAGTTGTTTTATATAGCATTCATGGTGGCGCAGTAGCAGAGTTTTTAATTCCGCCTGGGCAAAATGAATTTATTCTTACCCTGCCTCAAAGTTTATCCAATGGCATTTACATTTTAAAGCCGCAGCAAGGCAATTGGTTTTATCGATTTAATTATTGATTCATACCACAAAAACATATATTTTCCCCGCGTAAAACAGTAAAACCCCCAACGCTTAAAGCATTGGGGGTTTTTATATAGTGCCGTTCCGCGCTATCCTCGTTTAACCGAGGGAAGAGCAGATCGTCTCGAATGTGAAGCTAAATTAGCATATTCAAGTTACGAATGCAACTAATAACCGAACTCAGGTTAATAGTTTACATCATTGGCATTCCACCAGGCATTCCGCCTCCACCCATGTGCGCAGGCTCATCTTCTGGAATATCTGCAATAACACATTCCGTAGTCAATAACATAGATGAAATTGACGCCGCATTTTCAATGGCAATACGCGTTACTTTTGTAGGATCAATAACACCTGCATCAAGTAATTTTTCAAATACTTCAGTTCGTGCATTATACCCAAAATCAGCTTTACCTTCAATTACTTTTTGCACAATAACAGCACCTTCTCCGCCTGCATTTGCAACAATTTGACGCAATGGTTCTTCAACTGCTCTTTTTACAATAGCAATTCCAGTTGTTTCGTCGTCATTGTCTCCAACCATTTTATCTAGCGATTTAATGGCACGAATCAACGCAACACCACCACCAGGCACAATTCCTTCTTCTACAGCCGCTCGTGTTGCTGATAAAGCATCATCCACGCGGTCTTTCTTCTCTTTCATTTCCACCTCTGTGGCAGCTCCAACGTAAAGTACTGCAACCCCACCAGAAAGTTTAGCTAAACGTTCTTGTAACTTTTCACGATCGTAATCAGAAGTTGTGGTTTCAATTTGTGCTTTAATTTGGTTCACACGTGCTTTAATTTCATCTTTCTTTCCTTGTCCGTTAACAATGGTTGTATTGTCTTTGTCAATATCCATTTTCTCGGCTGTTCCAAGGTGTTCTATTGTCGCGTTTTCTAATTTAAACCCGCGTTCTTCTGAAATTACAGTTCCGCCCGTTAACGTAGCAATATCTTGCAACATTTCTTTTCTGCGGTCTCCAAATCCAGGCGCTTTTACAGCAGCAATTTTTAAACCTGCTTTCAATCGATTAATTACCAAGGTAGACAAAGCCGTTCCGTCAATATCTTCCGCAATAATCACAAGTGGTTTTCCAGATTGAGCAACTGGTTCCAATACCGGTAAAATTTCTTGAATATTGGAAATTTTCTTATCGTAAATTAAAATATACGGATTTTCCAATTCGGCTACCATCTTCTCTGCGTTTGTTACAAAGTAAGGCGATAAATAACCGCGGTCAAACTGCATTCCTTCAACCGTTTTTACCTCAGTTTCTGTTCCTTTTGCTTCTTCAACCGTAATTACACCTTCATTTCCAACAACTTTCATTGCTTGCGCAATTAATGCACCAATAGAGGCGTCGTTGTTCGCAGAGATAGTTGCTACTTGCTCAATTTTAGCATTGTTTGAACCTACTTTTTTAGATTGTTTTTCCAAATCTTTAACGATTGCAGCAACCGCTTTGTCAATTCCACGTTTTAAATCCATTGGATTTGCGCCCGCAGCCACGTTTTTTAATCCCGCAGCAATAATTGCCTGCGCCAATACGGTAGCTGTAGTCGTTCCATCTCCTGCAATGTCTGCAGTTTTAGAAGCTACTTCTTTCACCATT
This sequence comes from Crocinitomicaceae bacterium, assembly GCA_963736585.1. GTDB lineage: Bacteria > Bacteroidota > Bacteroidia > Flavobacteriales_D > Crocinitomicaceae > Crocinitomix. The sequence goes on from CAVTPI010000001.1 coordinate 15,406, forward strand.
TGAGCACCCATGTTTTCAATGGCGTCCTCAAGTTCTATTTCTTTTGCAACCGTAACACCATCTTTTGTAATGTGCGGCGCACCGAATTTTTTATCAATAATTACATTTCGCCCTTTTGGCCCAATGTTATTTTTACAGCATTCGCCAAGGCATCAACTCCTTTTTTTAGGCGATCTCTTGCTTCAATATCAAATATGATTTCTTTTGCCATGTTTTTGTTTTTTTACTTTTTTTTGAATTAAATTCCTTTAGTTATAGTACGCCGTAAACGTCAGACTCACGCATAATTAGATAGGTTTCTCCTTCCAATTTAATCTCCGTTCCTGAATACTGACCGTAAAGCACAGTGTCTCCCTTTTTCAAGGTCATTGGCTCATCCGGTTTTCCGGGACCTACGGCAATTACTTTACCTTTTAATGGTTTTTCTTTGGCTGTATCTGGAATAATAATCCCACTTGCTGTCTTTTCTTCTGCCGGAGCAGATTCTATAAGAACTCTGTCTGCTAATGGTTTCAACATAATTGTATTTTTTGGTTTAAAATTTAATTCTATAACGATTACCCAAGGGTCACATTTTGTGCCAAATGTTAAATAACGGAAACCTTGTCAGAAGGACTAAAAAAGTTGAGTTATGGACAAAAAAAATGTCAGTATGCGTGACATACTGACATTTTATATTACGTTAATTATTTTTTTCTATTGAGGTAAATTAGTTCCACCCGGTGTTTGTGTTCCACCTCCAGGTAAACTATTTGGGTTGTCTGACTGAATATCACCAGAAGTGGTTTCAATCGCGTCTGGTTCCCCAGTTCCTCCACCTGCAATGGTATTGCCGCTTGCACCAAGAATCAAACAGATCAGTGCAATTCCAATAGCCAGTCCCCACGTACCTTTTTCTAAAATATCAGTTGCACGTCTTGCTCCTCCGAGCTGAGTTGCAGAACCAAATTCAGAGTTTAATCCTCCTCCTTTTGGATTTTGCACTAACACCACCAAGATTAATAGCACACATGCTAATAATACTACGATTGTCAAAATTCCACCCATTATCTTTTAGTTTAATTCGTTCTTTATTTTCTCAATTTGACTTGCAAAGAAAGTCTTTTTTTCTGGATTTAGCAAAATTAATTTTTCATAAGCAGAAATTGCCTTCCTATAATTTTTTTGTAACACGTAAATTTTAGCCAGTGTTTCTGTAACTAAATCGTCAGATTCCTCAACACTTTGCTTAGCACTTTTCACCGGGTTGTAAAAATCTTTCACAGGTCTTGATATTTTTGGTTCATCCGCTATAAATTTATCAAGTAATTCATCTACAGAGGTGGCTTTCGTCACCAAAGGTACTTTACTTACGGGGTTTTCTATATTTTTCTTATCGCCTACAGATGCGGTTTTCGGTTGTTCAGTTTCACGTTGTTTTTTCCATTTTAACCATTCAACGAAACTTAGTTTAGACACATCAATTTCGTCTTTTTTCACGGGTGAAATTGTATCCGAATCTGCTAAATCAACTAGTGGTGCTGGTTCTTTCTTTTGTGGTTGGCTTTCGTGCGCTGCAGCATCATTTTCGCCCTCTTGCTTAACATTTTCAGGTTCATTTTGCTTGGAAATACCGCTATTAACATAAGCAACATCAATTGCTGTATTCAATATGTCCACGGCCACGGCATCCGGCTCTTTTTCTTCTGGAACTAAATCATTTAATGTTGATTTTGGCTCAGCCTCTGCTTTTGTTTCTTGTTCTGGTTCAGAATCAATGGTTCGCGTTTGTGTATTAGCAGGTTCAGCCGTTTCTAGCGGTGGTTGGTTAGCTTGTTCTTCTGAAAATGACTGTGATGACTCGCTTGTAGCGCTGGTTTCAAATTCATCCGGAATTTTGTCATCCACCATTACAGTTTCTTTCACCTCACTATCGTCCGTATACTTTTGAGCACCTGAAGAGTGCACAACGGTGTATAAATGAGCCCGATCATGCGAATGTGCTGCTGTTTTTTTTAAGGTCGATTCAAAATCTAAATGACTGTTTAAGGCCAAACCTTTTAAATAAAGCAAATGTAAAGTAGATGAATAAGGGTATTTTATCGTCAGTTCCTTTAAATCCGATAAATCCGCTTGCTTAATTTCTTCGGGAGACTGGATATAGTGCGCTATTTGTTCGCCAGAAATCACCAATTACTTGTTAAGCGGTTAATAATATCTTGCGATAATTTCCCGTTGATGTCTGCGAGCAAATCATCTTCTACAGATGATAAATCTTGATTCGCGTTGTAGTTAGAAAACTGCGTGAAATCAGCTTCAAAACTTTGCTTTTCTTCTCGGTTATTAATTACCGTTACGGCGAGTGTTACTGTTAAGCTGTTTAGGGCGGCATCCTCATCCGCCTGAATAGAAACTGGGGCAGTATTGTAATAGGTTATTTTACCAAAAATTTCAATATCTGCTTCTTCATTTTTTAGTTTAAGCCGTGTTCTTGAAATCATATAATCCTTCAAAAAGTCGGTGTACAATGCGCCGTAACCAGATGGAGCATTAGCGGCCTGCTCTTCAAATAAATCTACAGAAAAAGTATCAGCCTCAATGCTGTTATCCGTCATGCCATATTCAATGGTGCAGCTAACCATTAATACAGCCAATAAAATAAAAAGGTATTTAAACATGCTTTTCATAACGAAACCTTCGCCGACTTATTTTAAGTCGTATTCTTTTATTTTACGGTACAACGTACGTTCAGAAATACCCAAATCTTGCGCGGCATATTTTCGTTTTCCGCGGTGCTTTTCTAATGCTTTTTGAATTAACTCCTTCTCCCGATCTTCTAATGATAGAGACTCCTCAACCTCCACGTGTTCTTCAAAATCATTGTCGTAGTTTGGTTGTGAAAGTGGTTCACCAGTCGTATTATAGTCTATCGGTTCCGATAAAAGATTTGCAGTATTTGTAGGCGATTCTTTGTACAGTTTAGCCAACATTTCGTTGCGATCTTCTGAACTTAAATCCGCCGCACCGTTTTTGAGCATATCCACAACCATTTGTTTCAACTCGCCCAAATCTTTTTTCATATCAAAAAGCACCTTGTAAAGTAAATCACGTTCATTAAAGTCAGATTCGCCTTTTGATTTGGAAGAAATAACGGGTAAGTTATTCGCCGAATAATCCGGCAAATAGTTACGCAACACATCTCCTGATACTTCCCGTGCGTTTTCTACAACAGAAATTTGTTCCGTCACGTTTTTTAGTTGCCGTATATTCCCTGGCCAGCGGTAATTTGTTAAAATATGTGCCGCTTCATCCGATAAGCGAATAGCCGGCATACGATATTTTTCAGCAAAATCAGCCGCAAACTTCCGAAACAATAAATGAATGTCATCCTTGCGCTCACGCAATGGCGGTAAGTGAATAGGCACTGTGCTTAGCCTGTAAAACAAGTCTTCTCTAAACTTACCATTTGCAATGGCTTTTTGCATGTTTTCATTCGTAGCGGCAATAATGCGTACATTGGTTTTAATGGGCTGAGATGACCCCACACGAATAAATTCGCCGGTTTCTAGCACACGTAATAAGCGCACTTGTGTTGTAAGCGGAAGTTCAGCTACTTCATCCAAAAAAATAGTACCATTATCGGCGACTTCAAAATATCCTTTTCGTTGGTCATGTGCACCTGTAAAAGAGCCTTTTTCGTGTCCAAACAATTCACTGTCAATTGTACCTTCCGGTATGGCTCCGCAGTTCACGGCAATATATGCTCCATGCTTCCGTGCGCTTAATTGGTGAATAACCTTCGGCATTACTTCTTTACCCGTACCACTTTCGCCAGTAATCAGCACGCTAATATCTGTTGGTGCTACTTGGTTAGATACATGCAGCGCTTGGTTTAATGCATTGGCATTTCCAATAATTCCAAATCGTTGCTTTATCTGTTGTAAATCCATATTCTATTATTCTACTACTGCTGTTCCCTTAAGTGTAGCACTTGTAAATTCTGTTATTTTAACGTGGACATAATCACCGGGTTTAAAGTTTTCCTTCGGAAAAATAACCGTCACATTTTGTGAATTTCGTCCATAAACATGCTCGTCTGACCGTTTAGAGGTGCCCTCTATTAGTACTTTACATGTTTTGCCCACCATTTTTTCATTTGCACGGTGAGATAGTTTAAGTTGCAACGCTTGAATTTCATTTAAGCGCCTTTTTTTAACATCCTCTGGAACATCATCCTCAAACTTGCGTTCGGCCAATGTTTTTGGTCGTTCAGAGTAAAAAAACATGTAAGCGAAATCGTATTCTACCAAATTCATTAATGAAATAGTTGCTTCATGATCTTCTTCTGTTTCACCACAAAAACCAGCAATAATATCCGTAGAAATAGCAACTTCTGGCACAATTCGCTTAATCGCATCAATACGCTCTAAATACCATTCTCTGGTGTATCCTCTATTCATCCGTTTTAATACGTCAGAGCTTCCCGATTGCACCGGTAAGTGAATGTAATTGCAAATATTTTCATATTTCGCCATAACGTGCAGTACGTCATTGGTCATATCTTTTGGATGGGAGGTAGAAAAACGGATGCGCAAACCAGGGTTTACTAAGGCCACTTTTTCCATTAACTCGGCAAATGTAACCACCGGCTTTTCAGGGTCAATTATTTCTCCTTTTTTGGTAATGTTCCATTTGTAGCTGTCCACATTTTGTCCAAGTAGTGTAACTTCTCGGTATCCGTTTTCAAACAACTCCGCAGCCTCTTTTACAATTGATTCCGGATCACGACTCCGTTCGCGTCCTCTAGTAAAAGGTACCACACAAAATGAGCACATGTTGTCGCATCCACGCATAATAGAAATAAAGGCTGTAACACCACCTTGCCCTAAACGGATAGGTGAAATATCAGCATAAGTTTCCTCTCTCGACAATAAAACGTTAACCGCTTTTTGTCCACTTTCAACTTCTTGAATTAAACCGGGTAAATCACGATAAGCATCCGGCCCGGCAACTAGATCTACAAGTTTTTCTTGCTCGAGCAAATCTTTTTTCAGTCGCTCAGCCATGCATCCCAAAATACCAATCACCAAGGATGGGTTTTCGCGCTTTCGCTTATTATATTGGCTCAGTTTATTGCGTACACGCTCCTCAGCTTTTTCTCTGATCGAACAGGTGTTCATTAAAATAACGTCCGCCTCTTCCGAGTTTCGCGTAGTCAAGTACCCCTCATCACTTAAAATGGAGGCTACAATTTCACTGTCTGAAAAATTCATTTGACAGCCATAGCTTTCCAAATATAATTTTTTACCGTTTGACGGTTTTACCTTTTCTCCTTTCAGCATAGTCGCTGAACCCTGAATGGTTTCGTCAATTATTTTTTCTGTAGAATTTATCTCGCTCATGTGTTTCTCTTCTCAATCGTGCGCAAAGTTAGTGATAAATTGCTGAGTCTGCCAATCTGTCAGTGGTTAATTTAAGTTATTTTCACATTTTTTGAACCAAAACAGAGATGTACGCGTTTTTATTATTACATAATAAGAAAAAATAAACTGCATTTTTAGCAGATTGAGCGTGCTAATATGAAATATCATTTCTAATTTTGGCGATCAATTTCGAAATGTAGAAACACGTTCAGTATGAGTAAAAACCTAGTAATAGTCGAGTCACCTGCAAAGGCAAAAACCATAGAGAAATATCTCGGAAAAGACTTTGTAGTAATGTCTAGTTACGGACACGTAAGAGATTTGGCAAAAGGAGATGGTTCAATAGATGTAGCGAACAACTTTGAGCCAAAATACATTGTGTCGACAGATAAAAAGAAAATCATAACTGAACTTAAAAAAGCAGTTAAAACCGCAGAACTGGTTTGGTTAGCTTCTGATGAGGACCGTGAGGGAGAGGCAATTTCATGGCACTTAAAAGAAGCATTGGGGCTTGATAAAAAAGGCTATAAACGAATCACGTTTAATGAAATTACCAAAAGCGCCGTGCTAAATGCCATTGAAAATCCGCGAGAAATAGATCAGGATTTGGTAAATGCACAGCAGGCGCGCCGTGTATTGGATAGGTTAGTGGGATTTGAATTATCACCCGTATTATGGCGAAAGGTAAAGCCTTCATTGTCCGCAGGACGGGTGCAATCTGTAGCCGTGCGTTTGGTAGTGGAGCGCGAACAAGAAATTGAAAAATTTGAGACATCAAACTCGTATCGGGTAGATGCTATGTTTAAAGCCGGAGATGCCTCATTACGCGCAAAAATAAGTAGTTCATTTAACGAACGAAAAGAAGCGTTAGAATTTGTTAAGGCAAGCAAAGACCATGCTTTTAAGGTGAATTCAATCACCAAAAAACCAGCGACTAAAAGTCCTACTTCGCCTTTTACAACATCAACATTACAGCAAGAGGCCAGTTTAAAACTTGGTTTTTCGGTTTCGCGTACCATGTCGGTTGCGCAACGGCTGTATGAAGCGGGTAGAATCACTTACATGAGAACAGATTCTGTGAATTTGTCAAAAACAGCACTGGACTCAGCAAAAAAAGAAATATTAACAGCTTACGGAGAAGATTACTATAAATTACGGAAGTTTAAAACAAAATCAAACGTAGCGCAAGAAGCACACGAGGCCATACGCCCAACAGATTTTGCTGCGCATAGCATAGATGCTGAGCGAGATGAAGAACGGCTGTACCAGTTGATTTGGAAACGCGCCATTTCATCACAAATGGCAGAAGCAAAACTAGAACGTACTGCCATTAAAATTGACGCGCCACAAGGAAAAGAATTTACGGCAAATGGAGAAATTGTGTTGTTTGAAGGCTTTTTAAAGGTGTATTTGGAATCAAAACTAGAAGAAGACGAAGAAGATATGGAGGGCTTACTGCCACCGCTTAATGAGGGTGATGAGCTACAACGAGATTGGATAACTGCAACTGAACGTTTTTCAAGACCGCCGGCCAGATATGTAGAGGCGAGTTTGGTTAAAAAACTAGAGGAATTGGGTATTGGGCGTCCATCAACGTATGCTCCAACCATTTCTACAATTCAAAAAAGAGGATATGTAGAACGTGGAGAATCTGAAGGAACAGAACGCCAGTACGAAGTGATTTCATTAAAAAAAGATGAAGTAAAAGAGGTAACAAATACTGAAAAAACAGGAAGCAACCGTGGAAAATTAATTCCAACAGATATAGGTCGGGTGGTAACTGAATTTTTAATTGAGCATTTTGATCAGGTGATGAGTTATAACTTTACCGCCAGTGTTGAAAAAGAATTTGATGACATTGCCAACGGTTTGGTGAAATGGACAAATATGTTGTCTGAATTTTATGGGCCGTTTCACGATAAAGTAGAAGATACAATTGAAAATTCTGAGCGGGCATCTGGTGAGCGTTTACTGGGGGTAGACCCAAAATCTGGCAAAAACATGTATGCCCGTATTGGCCGTTTTGGACCTATGGTGCAAATTGGAGAGCAGGATGATGAAGAGAAACCAAAATTTGCATCCCTCCAAAAAGATCAAAGTATCCAAACCATTAGCTTGGAAGAGGCGTTGGAATTGTTTAAGTTTCCAAAAGTTATTGGGCAATATGAAGATACAGACGTTAAAATAAATAAAGGTAGGTTTGGACCTTACGTTCAGCTAAACAAGCTATTTGTGTCCATTAAAGAGGCAAATGGCGATACTTTAGAAAACATGACGATTAAACGCGCCATTGAACTAATCGAAGAAAAACGAGAAGAAGACCGGAATAAACTCATTAAAACATTTGATGAAGATGACACCATGCAATTATTAAACGGAAGGTACGGCGCTTACCTTAAAATAGGAAAAAAGAATTTTAAACTTCCTAAAGACGTGGAGCCGGCAGAACTCACCTACGAGCAATGTGTAGAGATTTCGGAAAATCAACCGAAACCGAGACGGAAAAAGAAAAAATAAAACTAAATTTAACCATCCGCAATTCGCGGGTGGCTTTTTTTTGTAGCAATAACCACAAGTAAACCAAATTCAACAAACGCTAGATTTTAGAAAATTTTTTACATGAAAGACATCAGCATTTATTTTTCAAATTTTGCCGAGAAAAACACATTCAAAAAAAATCAAATCGGTAGCTACATTAAACCGTGCGAAGCTGCCGATTTTGGAGCACTAAAGCCACAAAGCATAGCCCTGTTTTTTGTGCCCGAATACCGAAACAGTACAATTAAAGCGGATGACAATTGGGTGCATACACTACGCACACAGCTGTACAACCATTTTAAGGGTAACTGGCATGTTAACCTTTATGATTTAGGAATTATTCAACCCGGTAATACGGTAGAAGATACGTATGGAGCAGTAAAAGAAGTGTGCGCTGAGCTCATCAAAAACGATATCTTACCATTTGTAATCGGTGGAAGCCAGGATTTGACTTTTCCCGTTTACCAGGCGTACGAAAAATTAGAACAAACCATCAATATTTTAGATGTAGACGCCGCGCTGGACTTAGGAGAGATTGAAACACCAATCAACGCCCGGGCCTGGATCAACAAAATTATTTTACATAAGCCCAATTACCTTTTTAATTATTCGCTGTTCGGTTATCAAACTTACTTGGTAGATCCAGACGAGATTAATTTGTTGGACAAACTGTATTTTGATACCCTTCGTTTAGGTGATTTTTATATGGATGATAAGAAAGCGAAACCGCTTTTAAGAAATGCCGATTTAATGACGTTTGACATGAACGCCGTCCGGTCATCAGATTATAAAAATAACAACCGCGATTTGCCAAACGGGCTTTATGGCGAAGATGCGTGCCGAATAATGCGATATGCCGGGATCAGTGATAAATTAACCAGTGTAGGGCTCTTTAATATTAGCAATACAAAACCAGGGCTAGAGAGTGATTTGAATTTGATTTCTCAAATGATTTGGTACTTTATTGAGGGATATTCACTTCGTAAAAAAGACTTTCCAATCGGCAGTAAGAAAAACTACATTCGGTACATTGTATCCATTGACGATTTTAAAGATGAAGTTGTTTTTTATAAAAGTGATAAAAGTAGCCGTTGGTGGATGGAAGTACCTTATCCAAAAATAGAAGGAGTAAAATATCAACGACACTTGCTGGTGCCTTGCAATTACAGCGATTACGAAAATGCGCTTCAAAATGAACTGCCAGATTTGTGGTTAAGCACATATAAAAAATTAAGTTGAACGCATTAAGGAAAAGAAAATCTTATATCAAATATTTAATTTTATAGAATTTTTGTTTATTTTAGCCACTTGTTGGAGTAATCTGACGCTAAATGGTATTGAAAAAACTAATTTATGAAGAAAGTTTTATCGCTAGTATTATGTTGTCTATCAATGACATTCGTCTATGGGCAGCAAGACAAGCAGTTTACCCATTACATGTTCGATCGTATGTCCTTTAACCCTGCTATTACAGGTTTTAACGGGTATTGCGGAACATTAATTTACAGAAACCAGTGGGATCGGGTTCAAGACGCACCAAATACAACATTATTCAATGCGCAGGCAAATTTACAACAGTACAACTTGGGGGTTGGGCTGTCATTTATGAATGATGCTATCGGTTTTCAACGCAACAATAATTTAACGTTGAACGCGGCTTACCATTATCCAACACCTTTCGGAACGTTAAGTGCCGGTTTAGGTATCGGAATTATCAATGTTGGGTTTAACGCCGTTTGGGTGCCGCCAACAGATGTTAATGATCCGATTATTGAGGATATTAGCACACAAGGCGGAGCCACAGGTTTTGATGCCAACTTTGGTTTGTATTGGAGTGGTAAAGAAGGGTACTATGTTGGATTGTCAACAACACACCTTGCACCAGCTGATTTGAAAAAAATCAATTACTCTGTAGCACGTCACTATTATGTGTTGGCAGGTTACAAGTATAATCTTGGTGACGCTATTGGTACAAGAAACCCATTGTTTTTAAAACCAAGTATTTTATTAAAAGCAGATGGAGCTTCAATGATTTTTGATTTGAATGTTATGGCTGATTATTGGTTGAACAATTCTTCGTTCTTATGGGCAGGAGCAACTTATCGTCTTTCAGATGCAATTGGTTTGATGGTTGGATACGGTTTCTCTCCTAAGGCTGATAAAAGTCAAGACATGTTTAAATTTGGGTACTCATTTGATATAATGACCAACCCGCTGGATACTTATGGTAAAGGAACACACGAGCTAATGGCGAACTATTGTATGTTCCCACCAGCACCCGTTGTGCCTAGACACGGTAACCCGTTTATTTTGCAATAAGTAAAAAATAAAGTGTAACCTATTTGAATTACTCTCGTTAAAAGAAGACCTAACCCTTATTGAGTCCTGATAGTCGACAAGAGAAAGATTGGTAGAAAAACAAAGGTAGCATGAAAAAATTAATGGTTTTTGTAGTAGGAGTTACAGCTATGTTAATAACAAGTTGTAATTCAGGGTCCGGTTACCTCACCGGAGTGCAGGGAAGAAAAGCTTATTTCCCAGAGCTTCCGTTTGGAATGGTTTACATTCCTTCGGGTTCTTACACAATGGGAAGTAGCGACGAAGATGTTCCTTTTTTACATCAGTCGCGCTCTCACGTAGTTTCAATTCACGCCATGTATATGGATCAAACTGAAATTACGAATAACGAGTATCGTGAATTCGTATATTGGGTGCGTGATTCAATTTTCTTAGAGCGGGTGTATGAAAATACAAACCCAACCGGGAATGATGAAATCGACGAGGAAGATATAGGGGAGATGTTAAATCACCCAGACGTTTATTACGACGAAGTAAACTTGGAATGGAAAGAATTTGATCCGTCTCAACCTTACATCAACCGTGAGTTGTTTTCGCTTTCGTGGAAAATGAGAGGGATAAAAGATCGTCAAATCATTCCACTGATTTCAGATATGTACTTACGTCCGAACGAACGTTTTTACAAGCGAAGAGAGATTGATACACGTAAATTGAAATTCAGATATTACTGGATTGATTTACCAGAAGCGGCAAAAAAAGGGCGTGTAAATATCGTTCGTAACGGTTACGATCGTGATGGTGAATTTGTAAACCCTTCACTGGATCCGCAACACCGTGATTTGAAGAACCCGGTTCACCCATTTACGGGCGAGCCAGTAGGGCAAGATTTAAATTTAGGACACTTCAACAAAAAAGGACAAAACAACGCATTGCGTTCACATGAAGATCGCAGCCGATTTATCATTGACGAAGTGATTAATGTTTATCCGGATACATTGTGTTGGATTCGTGATTTCACCTATTCATTTAATGATCCAATGACCAATATGTATTTTTGGCACCCGGCTTATGACAACTACCCGGTAGTTGGTGTAACATGGGTACAGGCAAAAGCATTTTGTGTGTGGAGAACGCGAAAGTTAAATAGCTGGTTAAGTTCAGTAGGTTCACTTTGGGTACAAGACTTCAGATTACCAACAGAAGGAGAGTGGGAGTATGGCGCAAGAGGTAACTTAAAGCACAGTCCATACCCTTGGGGAGGCCCTTACATCAGAAACTCAGGAGGCTGTATGCTCGGAAACTTCAAACCAATGCGTGGACGCTATTTTGATGACGGAGGTTTTTATACTGTAAAAGCGTATTCTTACAACCCGAATGGTTACGGACTGTATTGTATGGCAGGTAACGTAGCAGAGTGGTCTGAGACAGCTTTTGATGAGTCGGTTTACGAATTTTCACATGACTTGAGTCCAGAATATAGATATAACGCTATGGATTGGGATCCACCTTCAATGAAACGAAAAGTGATTAGAGGCGGATCTTGGAAAGATGTAGGTTACTATCTTCAAACAGGAACTAGAACTTACGAGTATCAAGATACGGCCAAGTCGTACGTAGGGTTTAGATGTGTTCAAACGCACATTGGACGTGGTGGAGAAGACTTCTCAAAAGAAGGTGGAGAGGAGCTGAAGTCAGATATTGAACTTCGCTAAGCAAAGCAAATAAACAACCAAATAAATAAATGTTAAACTAAAAGCAAGGAAACTATGAGACCAGGAACTAAAAAATGGAAATTATTTATGGCGAAGTTGTACGGTATCGGTGCAGCAGTTGTAATCGTCGGAGCCTTATTTAAAATTATGCACTGGCCCTTTGCAGGTCCAATGCTTGTAATTGGATTAGGTACTGAGGCAGTAATTTTCTTTTTCTCAGCATTTGAACCGTTACACGAAGATCCAAAATGGGAATTAGTATACCCAGAATTGGCATTAGCACATGATGAAGATTTCGATTTACACGCTTATTTAGATGAAAAAGGTGAATCTGGATTGATGCACGGCGGCGGTGGCGGCGGTGGAACAGTCACCGGAATCACCGAAAAATTTGATAATCTACTCGAAGAAGCAAAAATTGATGCAGACCTACTGAACCGTTTAGGAGATGGTATCCGATCATTAAGCGAAAACGCAGAAGGATTAAAAGCCGTTTCAGGAGCAGCCGCAGCAACAGATTCTTACGTTGCAAGCCTAGAGAGTGCTTCGGAACAAGTTAAAGGATTGTCTAATACTTACGAAAGAGCGTCAGAATCTATTTTAGGTTTAGCCTCTGGTGCAGAAGAAGGTGCATCATTTGGAGAGCAATTAGTAAAAGTATCTACAAACTTAGCTGCTTTAAACAACGTGTACGAGCTTCAATTAAAAGGATCAAGCGCACACCTAGAAAGTACAGAGAAATTCCAAAGTCAAGTAACAGAAATGATGTCTAACTTAAGTGACTCAGTTGAAGATACACGACTTTATAAGGAAAATATGGCAATGTTGTCTAAGAACTTGACAGATTTAAATCAAGTTTATGGTAACATGTTAAAGGCTATGACTATATCTAGAGATTAATTCACGCTTAAACGTGTAGATTAATTAATGTTAAATCAAAAATTAAGATAAAATCATGGCAGGAGGAAAAGAAACCCCCAGACAGAAAATGATCGGTATGATGTACCTCGTACTGACCGCCCTTCTAGCACTGAATGTATCTAAGCAAGTAATTGCAGCTTTCGTTACAATTAACGATAAGTTAGATAGAAGTGCAGAAATTATCAACCAAAATAACCAAGGTAATTACGCGTCTTTTGACAAGAAAATTACCACTGTAAAAGCTACAGGTGGTGATGTAAACGCTGTAAAAGTTTGGCAAGAGAGAGCCTTTAGAGTTCAAGACAAAACGACAGAAACCATTAGCTTCCTTTTAAGTGAAGCCAATGCTATGATTAAAGAATCAGAAGGTGTTGATTGGATTGAAACTGAAGAAACAATCGAAGTTGACGGACAATCGACAAATGTAATTACCGAATTAAAGCCGCTTTCTGAAATTTCGGGAATGGATAACTACGATATTCCAACAAATATGTTTATCGGTGGAAATCCACAAAAACCTGTGGCAAGAGGGCTAGAAATTCGCAAACGAGTAATCGATTACAGAAATCAGATTGCGAATATTATGGCAACCTATAAAACGCCTAAAGGAGATTGGACGTTTGAAGCACCAGATGATTTATCGGGATTGGATGAAGCGTTGAAAACCGCAAATCCGGACGATACAACTGCAATTGCAGCGTTTATGCGTTCACTTGACATCCCAGAGAACATTACGCAAAAAATCCACGGAAATGAAGAAACGCTTCCTTGGCCATCCGTAATGTTCGATCACGCTCCTATTGTTGCAGCGGCAGCAATGTTGACAGCCTTAAAGTTGGATATTAAAAACTCAGAGTCAATGGCTACGCAATTTTTATTGGGTAAAGTTGATGTACAAGAATTTGATTTCAACAAAATTGAGCCGTTAGCGTTTGCAAGTACAGGCTACATTAACCAGGGAGATTCATTGAACCTACGCGTAATGATTGCGGCGTATGATTCAACTGACGTTCCAAAAATTATGTGGGGTCAAGATGCAGACACATCTAACCAAGACGCATGGAAAACATCAGAGCGAGAAGATGGCAGCATTAGCTTGTCTGGTGATAAACCAGGTGCTCACCGCGTAGAAGGTGTAATTATGGTAAAACAAAGAGGAATAGAAGTACCTAAACCCTGGAGTTTTGAATATACCGTAGGACAGCCAATGGGTGTTGTAGCATTACCAGAAATGCGCGTACTATACAGAGGATATGACAATATTGTAGAAGGAACCGCTTCAGGTTTTCCTGCAGATCGTGTAACCTTATCGGGTAGTGGGTGTTCTATTAGTAAGAAAGGAAACCAATACGTAGCAAAAGTAGGCGCTGGTGTTAGAGAAGCTACCATTAGTGTTAATGGTAAAAAAGACGGCGGCGGATCCGTAAATTTAGGATCGTTCAAGTTTAAAGTAAAAGCGCTTCCACCACCAACGTTATATTTAGGTGGTATTACAAACGGACAAAGTCCGGGATTATCAAGTGTTAAAGCACAAGGAAGATTATCTTGTAGATACGACGACAGTGTACCATTGACAAACGTTGCGTTTAGTATTGTTAACGGAACTGTAACAGTTGACGGTGTAATGCGTAAAGGTAAAGTAACAAGTGGCGGTGGACTCGATTCTGATGCGAAGAAAATTTTAGCGCAATCAAGAGGAAAGCAGGTTACAATTATTGTTACTTACAGAGGACCAGATGCTATTTCTAAGAAGCAGGCATTGGTTTTCGGAGTCAAATAGTAGAGATTAGTTAAAAATGTGAGTTATGAAAGGATTAGTTTTTTCTTTAGTGATGTTGAGTGTCGGGGCAAGTTTTGCTCAAGACCGTGGACCAATTGCCAATCCGGCACCTGGCGTGTTGGATGGAGTGTACATTCAAGAGAATATTCCAACTAAGAAGGTTGTTCCTTACGAATACGTTCGCGAAGCGGATGTAACGTGGAGCAAGCGGGTGTGGAGCGTGATTGATTTAAGAGAAAAATTCAATCACCCACTCTATTATCCGTTAGATGACTTGCAAGAAGGCTATTGGAAAAAGAATACGACGCGTTGGAGCTTGTGGACGATTATTCGTCATCACGTAATGACGGGAGATTTGACAATCTATTCTCCATTTAACCCGGATTGGGAGGCATGGAAGGATGGAGATATGTTTAAATACCCTGTCGTTTCAGCGCAACCTGGTGGTAATTACTACAATGATGAAGATTTTAGAGAAAAGATGTTTATCTATATCGGAACTGAAATCATTGATCCATTTGCTGAGCCATTAAAGAGCTATATTTATCCGGATGAGGATAGCTTAGTTCAAGATGAATTCGGCGACTGGAGAGCTGTTTATCCACCAAGTGATACTTCATGGTTTAAATCAGAAGACATAGTTCAGTATAAAGTAAAAGAAGATTGGTTTTTCGATAAAGAACGTTCCGTTTTAGATCGACGAATAATCGGAATTGCGCCTGTAATTTACAACAGAAATACAGAAGGTAGTATTACTGGATTTAGAGAATTGTTCTGGTTATACTTCCCGGAGTGTCGTTATGTTTTTCAAAACTTTTTTGTACAAAATAGAAACAATGATGCATTGCGAATGTCATTTGACGATTTGTTCTGGAAGCGAATGTTCCAAAGCTATATCGTAAAAGAAACAAACCTGTACGATCGTGAAATCGATAGTTACAAAGCAGGTGTAGACGCATTGTTAGAGTCAGAAAGAATTAAAGAGAAAATCTTTTTATTCGAGCATGACTTGTGGAGTTTCTAGCTCACACGTAATAAAATTGAAAAGGCAGAACGAATTTCGTTCTGCCTTTTTTTATGGGCAAAAAAGTGTAACAAAATAGGTGAATTAGGTTTTATTAATAACCGAACTCAGGTTAATAGCAACCCCGCTTTTTAAACCTAAATAAGTCAAAAATGAAAACTGTTACAATTATTTTAGGGGTGTTGCTACCCATAACGATTACCTTCGGTCAATTTGTACGAGGGCCAATTAATTCAGCCATTTCTGGTGTGTTAGATGGTGTTTACATTGCAGAACACGTTCCTACAAAAAAAGTAATTGCTTATCCTTATATACGCGAAGCAGATGTCACGTGGAGTAAGCGTGTATGGAGTGTTATTGATTTACGTGAAAAATTTAACCATCCATTGTATTACCCGCTAGATGATATCCAAGGCGGAGAATGGAATAAAAACAGCTCGCATTGGAGTTTATGGACAATTATTCGCTACCACGTACTTGCAGGAGACTTGACCGCTTATTCTCCTTTTAACCCAAATTGGGAGGCGTGGACGGATGGAGATTCATTTAAATATCCTATAAAACCTACATTTTTGGGTGGTAATTATGGAAATGATTCACTTTTTCGTGAAGCTATATTCATGTATTTGGGTGTAGAGGAGATAGATCCATTCGTCCTGGCGTTAGTTTCTGTATTAGACCCAACGATTGATAGTGTTGATTATGATGCCAGTGGAAATCCTTTTTTGGTTTATCCACCAAGTGATACATCTTGGTTTCTTTCGCAGGATATTGTGGAATACAAATTAAAAGAAGATTGGTTTTTTGATAAGAACAGGTCTACATTAGAGCGTAGAATTTTGGGAATAGCACCAGTTATATATCAACGAAATAGTGCAGGGATGATAACCGGAAAGCGAGAATTATTTTGGCTTTATTTCCCAGAATGTCGTTATGTTTTTCAAAATTATTACCTGCAAAACAGAAAAAATAACGGACACCAACTCTCATTAGATGACCTTTTTTGGAAGCGCATGTTCCATAGTTATATCTTAAAAGAGTCCAACCCGCAAGACCGGCCTATATCAGATTACAGTGCGGGGATAGATGCATTATTGGAATCTGAACGCATTAAACAAAGTGTTGCAAATTTTGAACACGATTTGTTTAGTTACTAGTTATTATAAAACGAATACCAAAATAGGGTTGACAAAAGTTAACCCTATTTTTTTGTTACTTTTTTTTAAAACTGGCATTGCTTAATTAGGAAACTTAAAATCAAAAACAATGGCAGGAGGAAAAGAAACACCACGACAAAAAATGATTGGTATGATGTATTTAGTGCTTACGGCACTACTTGCACTAAATGTAAGTAAAGAAGTAATTACGGCATTCGTCACCATCAATGATAAACTAGATGCAAGTACATCCATCATCAACTCAAAAATAGAAGATGACTTGACTACATTTGAAATGAAAAAAATGGCATTAATTGCCAGAGACGGTAGCCTTGAAGATTATAACAGATGGAAAGGTAAAGCAGACGACATGCGCGGGGCTACTAACGAATTAGTCAGTTATTTAATGGGTGAGTGCAACGCTATGATTACAGAAGCCGAAGGTGTAGACTGGATTGCAGAAAAAGATGAAAACGGAAACATCACCCAATTAAAACCACTGAAGGATATTTCTGTAAAAGATAATTATGACGTACCCACACAGCTCTTTATCGGCTCAAACCCTACAAAACCAGCGGAGAGAGGTGTACAGATTACAGCCAAAATTCATGCGTACAGAAACCGCGTGACAGAAGCCATGGGAACCTATACCGATAAAAGCGGAAAATGGGCATTTGATGCACCAGAAAATAAAACGAACCTTTCGCAAGCATTGCTAACAGCTAACCCTAAAGACACGTCAAAAATTGCACATTTTTACAAATCGTTAACCATACCGGCTACGCTTTATGATGACGGAGAAGAGAAAGAAATGCCGTGGGTGTCCGTAACGTTTAACCACGCGCCAATTGTAGCTGCGGCAGCCATGTTTACGTCACTTAAACTGGATGTGAATAATGCGGCATCAATTGCTTCAGAATATATGCTCAGCAAAATTGAAGAAATACCATATTACATAAATAAAATTGAACCCATGGCTTTTGCACAGTCCGGTTACATCAACCAAGGCGACTCGTTGAACCTTAAAGTGTTAATTGCTGCGTATGATTCTACCGAAATTAATGCAATACGCTGGGGGATGGACGCAGATACTTTACCGGCGAACTGGACAGAGACAACAGGACCGATAGCACTAAATGGAACAGTGGCCGGAGAACACCGGGTAAAAGGAACTATAGGCGTGCGTGAAAGGGGAGCCATAAAATGGAAACCGTGGTCGTTTGATTATACCGTAGGGCAGCCAATGGGGGTGATTTCTCAGCCGGAGTTTAGAGTGCTTTATCGAGGGTATGCCAATATGATAGAGGCAACAGCATCCGGTTATCCGAGTGATCGCATTTCGATTAGCACCAGCAGTGGGTGCCGTGCTATAAAACAAAATGGAAAATGGAAAGTGGAAGTGGATAGAGGTATACGAGATGCAACAATTACGATTCGCGGACAAAAAGAAGATGGTAGCACTGTCCAAATTGCGTCCAACTCATTTATTGTACGCTCGCTACCCGTACCGGAAATTTTCTTAGGCGGAATTTCTAGTGGACAAAACCCTTCACGTTCAAACGTTAACGCTCAACCGCGTATTCAGCTTAAATATGATTCAAGCGTTTTAATTAGTGGTGTGACGTTTCGCATTCTTAGCGGAACTGTGACTGTAGATGGAATAAGCCGCACCGGAAAAATTTTACCAGGCGGTAATTTAGATGATGATGCAAAATCAATTTTAAGGCAATCGTCGGGTAAAACGGTTACCATTACGTGTACTTATAAAGATCCGGCAGAAGAAACGAAAAGAGCTTATCCATTAGTGTTTAAAACGCGCTAAACTCAGTTAAGAAAACACCCGAATTGCAAGTTAGTTGAAACTCATGCTACAGCTATCCTTCGTAATTCGGGTGAATATCTTATTTTTGCAACTTGTAAAATGGTTCGAATAGGAAATTTATCATATCACTTGCCGCAAGGGCACCTTTATAAAGACATTTCATTGTTTATTGATAAGGGCGACAAAATTGGTTTAACGGGCAAAAATGGTGTCGGAAAATCAACATTTTTAGGCTTAATATCCAAACAAATACCACCGTCAGAAGGAACGGTAATTGTTGAAAAAAATGCGTCAATCGGTTATTTAACACAGGACATTGAAATTAGAAAGGACATTACCGTTCGCAATTACATTGAACAGTCTAACGAGGAGGTAACGCGCTTAAATGAACGGTTAGATTTTGTGAACGACCAACTTACTACCCGAACAGATTATGAATCTGACGCTTATTTGGGCTTAATCAATGAAGTAACAGAGATTAATGAACGATTAACTGTACTTGATGCTTATTCAATTGCAGAGCGCATAGAAACAGTACTAAAAGGGCTTGGGTTTAAGCAAGGAGAATTTGATAACTTGATAGGGACGTTTAGCGGAGGGTGGCAAATGCGAGTGGAATTAGCGCAACTATTGGTGAATGATCCTGAAATTTTACTGATTGATGAACCAACCAACCACCTAGATATTGTATCCATTCAATGGCTTGAAAATTATTTAAAAAACTTTAGAGGTGCGCTAATTTTAATATCGCATGATCGGCGGTTTTTAGACAATGTAACCAACCGAACGGTGGAAATTGCCAATCAACGGTTGTACGATTATAAATGCAACTACTCTAAATACTTGGTTCTTCATGCAGAGGAAATGGAGCGTGCCATTCAAGCCAAAAAGAACCAGGATAAAGAAATTAAGCGTACAGAGGAGCTAATTAATAAGTACCGGGCAAAAGCCAACAAAGCTTCTTTTGCACAAAGTTTAATTAAAAAGTTAGATAAAGTTGACCGGATTGAACTGGATGTGATTGAACGAAAAGCGTTTCACCTAAAATTTACGTTAGAAACGGCATCTGGCAAGCGCGTGCTAGCTATGAACAAGCTAAACAAGTCATTTGGGGATAAACTTATATTTGATGACCTAGAAGTTGTATTGGCAAGAGGCGAAAAAATCGCTTTGCTGGGTCCAAATGGTGTTGGAAAATCTACCCTCATAAAATGCATTACCAATGAAACAGATTTTGGCGGAGAAATAGAGAGGGGACACAATGTTTCGATTGGTTATTTTGCGCAGGATTCAGCTGAAAAATTAGATAGCGAAGCAACTGTTTTTGAAACAATTGATGGCATTGCCAAAGGCGAAAAAAGAAAAGATATTCGCGCAATACTTGGAGCATTTTTATTTGGTGGAGAAGAAATTGATAAAAAAGTAAAAGTACTTTCTGGAGGTGAACGTACACGATTGGCTATTTGTAAGCTATTATTTCAAGAATTTAATTTTTTAATAATGGATGAGCCCACCAACCACCTGGACATTCAAAGCAAAGACATTTTAAAAGATGCCTTAAAGAGTTACGAAGGAACGCTACTGCTCGTATCACACGATCGTGAATTTTTAGATGGCTTAAGCAATAAAATTTGGGAAATAAACGACGGAAAGATAAAGACTCATTACTTTGGAGTAAATGAATTTTTAGAGCGCTTGGCACAAGAGGACATAACATCACAAAGCAACACCAACAGTAAAGCAGTTGAAAAACCCAAAGTAGAAAAACAAGCACCCGAAGAAAAAAAATTAAGCTACGAGGACGCTAAGCGCGTTAAAAAACTAACGTCTAAAGTAAAAAACAGCGAAAGAAAAATTGCCCAGTTAGAGGAAGAAGTAAAACAAAAAACAGAAGCCTTAGCCAAGGTAGATTTTGAAGATGCTGAAAAGTATAACAAAGCATTAGCTGACTTTAACCAAACAGAAGAAAAATTAGCCGAAGCAATGGAAACGTGGGAAGAAGCTGTAATGGAGTTAGAAGAATTTAGTTAGACTTTTTTAAACTCTCGGCGTACACGCATAAGCGGTTTTTCAAATAATTTGTGACTAATATCCGCCATAATAATAGTACCAACAAGCCCCGTTATCACAATAATTAAAACACTGGTAACAGAAACCAAATCAAACACCAAAGAGCCTACGGCAATCATAATAAGTACCCCGACAATAGATTGGTAAATGATTAAACCATAGCTAATCTTACCCAAATAAGATAATATTTTATTGTTTTTTAACTGAAATAGTGATTTGCGCCCAAAGGTTTGCTCAAGTATAACATATCCAAAAAATACAGAAGTAACAAGCGGTAAAAAAGCAGTCATCCATGTGTTGTCTACCGCTAAGTAGCCAATAAGCATAATTACAATACCTACTAAATAAATAAGCGTATTTTTTTGCTTGGAAACATCTTTTAGTTTCTCAAATAATGGTAGGTCACTCCTAAAAAACAAAGCGGTGAAAACACCCATACCTAGTGGAACGCCATAAGCAAATGTGTTTAATAGGTAACTGGCATCCCATGTCACGTATAAAATGCGTACAAGTATCCCAATAATTAGTAAAAGTAATGCTACAATGGTCAATTGCTTGCGCAAAAATTTAAGAACGATACCCCAAACAATGTAAAACTGAATAAACATAAAAACAGAGGCAAGCACCACCATAAATAATGGTTGAACCAAGTGGTTTGGGTCAATTTTGAAATTCGGAATTAATAAGAAATAACCGTCAGAACGAAGGGTAGCCTTCGGTTCAAGCTCCAACACCTGTTCGAGCCAAGGAAAAACCAAAAAGGCAAAAACAAGCGCAACAATTAATACAATTATGAGGCGTAACATGCGCCTTACAAGAAATTTACGCAATGAAAAAGCGTTGGTATACTTATACTCGCGCAAGGCATGTGAGGTAACTAAAAAGGCAGTTAAAAAAAATAAAAAATCAACACAATTATGCACAATATAACCGAGTATTGCCGTGGCTTGCGCTAACAACTCATTCTCACCAGTGGCAACTAACGATAAAATACAAAAGAAATAGATCGGGAAAAAAATTAGCCCTTTAAGCGCGTGAATGTCTTTAAAATGTAAGCGTTTATTTCTTGGCATAAATTGGTTTTGGGGATTTTCCTTGTTGTTCTGCAAATATATATAAAGTAATCAAGATACATTTTAAACTTTAGTTTACATTGATTTTACAAATTAATATAACTTTGTACTATGAAAATTTCGTTGTTTCAAATGCTAATGTTGTCTGTACTAGGCGGTGTTTTACTGGGTATTAGCTTTCCGTTTACAGGTGGGTTATTCCCATTAATTTTTGTGGCATTTGTTCCTGTTATTTTGATTAATTTTCAGTTAAATGAACAAAAGAAGGCCGCTTTATTATTCGGTTTGGGCTGAATTTATTACATTTTATAATTTTCAATACCATAACCGTATGGTGGATTTACAATGCTTCAGAAGGAGGTGCTTATATGGCGGTTGTGTGTAATTCTATTTTAATGACATTGCCGTTTTTCTTTACTGGATTTGTTACCCGCTTTTTAGGAGAAAATAAAGGGCTACTTACACTTTTAGTCATGTGGATTTCTTTTGAATATGCGCATTATTTTTGGGAGTTATCGTGGCCGTGGTTAAGTTTTGGTCATGTTTTTGGCAATTACCCAATACTCATTCAATGGTACGAGTATTCCGGCGTAACCGGCGGTACATTTTGGGTGCTGCTCATTAATATTTTCGCGTACATGGCGGTGCGTAATGTTTGGATAAAAAAAGAAACATTCCGCATTCAAACGCCCATTTTATTTGGTGCGGCACTTGCCTTAGTTATTCCTATCGTTTCTTCTATTCTAATTTATTTTAATTATGAAGAAGAAACAGACCCTATGGAAATTGTGGTGGTACAGCCGAACATAGAGGCGTATACCGAAAAGTTTGTAACCCCCGTGGCGGATCAATTAGACAAAATTTTCAAACTAGCAGATGAAAAAATAACACCAAACACCGACTTGGTTTTATGTCCGGAAACGGCCATTTCTCGCAGGGTTAATGAAGCTGATTTAAGTAGAGAGGCGACGATCATTCAAATAGAAAATTTCTTGTCACGGCACAATAATGTACCCATGCTCATTGGGGCAGATTCTTATCGGTTTTACCGAGAGGAAAAATCGCTGGCATCTAATTTTTATGAACCGGCCAATGCCTATTTAGAGGGGTACAATGCTGCTTTTATGATTGATTTGAGCAGAGAGATACAAATTTATCACAAAGCAAAGCCCGTGTTAGGTGCAGAAAAAGTGCCTTTTTTAAGTTGGTTTCCGTCACTGAAAAAATATTCAGTAGAATTGGGTGGAACCTCTGGTATGATTGGTTTAGGCGAAGAGCCATTAAATTTAACAGCAGGAGGAGTTCCGCTATGCTCCGCTTATATGTTATGAATCTGTTTATGGAGATTATGTTTCTTATTTTACGGCACGCGGAGCAGATATTTTATGCATTATAACAAACGACGGTTGGTGGGGTGATACACCAGGATACAAACAGCACCGTATGTTTGCACGCATTCGCGCTATTGAAAACAGAAGAAGTGTTGCGCGGTCTGCCAATACCGGAATTTCTTGTTTTATAAACCAACGAGGCGACGTTATTTCAGAAATAGGTTGGGCAAAAGATGGCGTACTTCGTCAGGAATTAAATCGTAATACGGCGATTACATTTTTTGTTCGTTATGGAGATGTGATTGGCAGGATTTCAATGTTTTTAGCCTTAGCTATGTTTATTTATGGTATTTCTATCTATGCCAAAACATTGGGAATTATAGATAAATCAAAATACTTAAAACCACCTAAAAAAGACGCGTAAAGAATCTGACAAACTGCATTCAAATTGACAATTTGCCAGCCCTATTACGGGTAAATCTGTCCAATTGGTGACAGATTGTCCTAGCGGCTGCAATGGCAATATTTTTGAGTACTAGCAATCAAATAGGAGAAACATGAGTGAAAAAGAAAATCAAGATATAGAGGAAAACGTTGAACAAGAAGCAATCAACAATGAAACGGAAGGTGCGGAAGCAAATGCTGAAACGAACGAAGAAGCGAAAGAGATAGAGGAAGAACGCGAGCCAACGTTAGAAGAAAAATATGCTGAACTGAACAATAAATACGTTCGTTTGTATTCTGATTTTGATAACTTCAGAAAGCGCACAATTAAAGAAAAAGCTGATATTATTAGCACGGCAAGTGGTTCTGTAATGCGTGATTTACTTGGTGTGTTAGATGATTTTGAGCGTGCTATTACAAATAATGAAAATGTAGAAGACCCCGAAAGTTTACGCGAGGGCTTCAAGTTAATCCATACCAAACTATTTACCACCCTTAAAAACAAAGGGTTAGAGCCAATGGATTGCAAAGGAGATGTGTTTGATGGAGATAAGCACGAAGCAATTACAAACATTCCTGTAACGGAAGAAGACGATAAAGGAAAAATTGTAGATGTTGTAGAGCGGGGCTATAATTTACGTGGAAAGGTATTGCGTTACGCCAAAGTGGTGGTTGGACAATAAAAACGTTGTAAGGAAGAAGATATGAGTGAAAAAAGAGATTATTATGACGTTTTGGGAGTTGACCGTAACGCGGATGATAAAACGATCAAAAAAGCGTATCGGAAAATTGCGTTAAAGTTCCACCCGGATAAAAATCCGGATGACAAAGCGGCAGAAACAAAGTTTAAAGAAGCTGCAGAAGCTTACGAAGTGTTAGGCAACGCAGATAAACGCGCGCGATATGACCGTTTCGGACATCAAGGCGTAGGAGGAGCTTCGCAAGGGGGTGGCGGAGGATTCGGCGGAATGAACATGGATGATATTTTCGACCAGTTCGGAGATATATTTGGTGGTTCGTTCGGCGGTGGCGGTCGCAGAAGTAGTAGAGGCGGTGGATCACGTGTTGCAAGAGGTTCAGACTTGAGAATTAAGATTAAGCTAAACCTCAAGGAAGTGGCACTTGGTGCAACAAAAAAAATTAAGGTAAACAAACTAGTTAATGCAGACGGCGTAACTTACAATACGTGTAAAACCTGTAATGGGCAAGGACGTGTAATGCGCGTTACGCAAACCATGTTGGGGGCTATGCAAACGCAATCCACCTGTCATGTTTGTCAGGGAACCGGAAAAATAATTGATAAAAAACCAGCGGGCGTTGATGCACAAGGTTTAAAGCGGAAAGAAGAGGTTGTTGAAATTAACATTCCCGCGGGAGTAGAAGAAGGAATGCAACTAAAAGTGGGTGGTAAAGGAAATGCCGGACCATTTAATGGTGTACCGGGAGATTTACTCGTGGTAATAGAAGAAGAAAAACATGCTGACTTACAACGCGACGGCAATAACTTGCATTATGAAGCTTATGTGAGTTTTATTGATGCTGCACTCGGAAATTCAATAGAAGTTCCTTTAATTGAAGGTAAAGCCAAAATTAAAGTAGAGCCGGGCACACAAAGCGGAAAAATGCTGCGTTTGCGTGGCAAAGGTTTGCCAAGCGTGCAAGGATACGGAAGTGGTGATTTACTTGTTCACCTAAATGTATGGACACCTAAAAAGCTAAGTAGCGAGGAAAAGTCAACATTAGAAAGTCTGAAAGAATCAGCTAATTTTCAGCCAAATCCTGGAGGAAAAGAGGAAGGTTTCTTTGATAAAATGAAAAACTTCTTTCAAAGCTAATGTGCGGATATTGAAACGCACGAATTATATTTTTCTACAGCAGTTTTGAAGCTGCGTGAAACAAAAAATAAGCCATCAGATGAGTCTGGTGGTTTTTTTATTTTTCCTTATCCGCACAAATCGAAATATAATACCCATCTAAATCGCGAACTGAAAATTCAAACCGACCGGAATTCGTATTCAATTTGGGTGTTGAGGCGATCGTTGCATTAAGTTGCTTGGCGTTCTTCCAAATAAGATCAAGGTGAGTTACTAAAAAATATAAGATCAAGCCGTTCCCTGCATTTTCAGAACTACGTATTGTTGGATGGTCGTGTTCACCCCATTTGTGCAACGATAAAATAGTGTTGTTAACTTCATCCACTAAAATTTCAAAACTAGTACCGCCATGTGTGCCTTTACAGCCTAATAATTTCTGGTACCAGCTGGAACTTTCTTTAACATTTTGAACTGCTATGATGGGTTCCGTTTTTATCATTTGTACGTTTTTTTAGCGTTTTGTTGATTGTAATTTCCTTTTTTCACGATAGTACAAAACAACAGTTACATTAATTCATGTAATTGAATTCAAGTAAATAAAGTATGTCGGGTGTTAATTAAAAGAAATAATTTCCTGCTTCTTTCGAATTAAGGATAAGCACCGGTACGCCTTCTTTATTGGTGATTAGGCTTTGTGCAAACGTATCAAATTGAGGTAATAACCGATCAGAGTGATACGCAAAAGCAATTAAGTTGGCATCAATACTGCGCGTATAATTGACAATATCATTCGCATATCCTTTTTCACGCGGTAAAACCGAAGTCGCATACGCAATTTTCTTTGCTCTGAATTGTTTAGACAATAGCCCACTATGCACGGCCGTTTTTAGTTTTAAATCACTGTCCACTTTCTTTTCTGTAACAATATGGATTTCTGAATTCAAAATATCAGCCAACCCTGCAGCCACTTGCTCAATTTGCAAACTTTCTTGCGATTCATCAACCGGCACAACAATTTTACTCATGTCGATTCCCGTAAACTCTTCTTGAACAATTAAAAACGGTACATGAGTACTGGTAATTACCTTTATGGCAAAACTACCAAACAGTTTTTGCATGCCTTTTGCTCCATGCGTTCCCATTATAATTAATGTGGAATGAAGTTCGGCGGCCTGGGAAGCAATGTCAGTATAAATTGACCCTACTTTAACAGTTGAATTAATCTCAACCTCTTCGGGTTTATCCACCACAGCGGCTATTACTTCTTCAAATTGTTGTTCCGCCTTGGCTTTACCTTTGGTGTCTTTTACAACGTGCAATAAATTGATATTCGCATTAATTGCTTTCGCTAATCGAAGCGCATAAGACAATGCATTATCGGCAACAGTTGTGAAGTCATGCGGTACAAGAATCGATCTTCTTTCCATAAATATTGGTTTACAAGTAAATATACGAAAAAGTCATACGCAAAATACGTACCCTTTTTGAGTAATCAACAATACAAAGTAGATAACGCTCGTAATCCGTAATGGTTACTGCACTTTTGCAAGCGTTATTTCGTTGATAAAATTTCAATATTTATTCCTGTTTTAGTTTTGTTTTTAACAGAAGGAGGGTTGGATTTTAGATCGCTATGCTCATAGATTATAGAATGCTACGCTCATAGATTAACGATTTTTTGCTTGAATGGTTTGAGGTATTGAGAGGTGAGTCATGAGTTTTTAGTATCAAGTCTTGAGTTGGGTTTTAGAGCGCTTCGCTTATAGATTTTAGATCGCTCTGCTCATAGATTATAGAACGCTTCGCTCATAGATTAACGATTTTTTTCTTGAATGGTTTGAGGTATTGAGTGGTGAGTTATGAGTTTTTAGTATCAAGTCTTGAGTTGGGTTTTAGAGCGCTTCGCTTATAGATTTTAGATCGCTCTGCTCATAGATTATAGAACGCTTCGCTCATAGATTAACGATTTTTTGCTTGAATGGTTTGGGGTATTGAGAGGTGAGTCATGAGTTTTTAGTATCAAGTCTTGAGTTGGGTTTTAGAGCGCTTCGCTTATAGATTTTAGATCGCTATGCTCATAGATTATAGAACGCTTCGCTCATAGATTAACGATTTTTTTCTTGAATGGTTTGAGGTATTGAGTGGTGAGTTATGAGTTTTTAGTATCAAGTCTTGAGTTGGGTTTTAGAGCGCTTCGCTTATAGATTTTAGATCGCTATGCTCATAGATTATAGAACGCTTCGCTCATAGATTAACGATTTTTTGCTTGAATGGTTTGGGGTATTGAGAGGTGAGTCATGAGTTTTTAGTATCAAGTCTTGAGTTGGGTTTTAGGGCGCTTCGCTTATAGATTTTAGATCGCTATGCTCATAGATTATAGAACGCTTCGCTCATAGATTAACGATTTTTTGCTTGAATGGTTTGGGGTATTGAGAGGTGAGTCATGAGTTTTTAGTATCAAGTCTTGAGTTGGGTTTTAGGGCGCTTCGCTTATAGATTTTAGATCGCTATGCTCATAGATTATAGAACGCTTCGCTCATGGATTAACGATTTTTTGCTTGAATGGTTTGGGGTATTGAGAGGTGAGTTATGAGTTTTTAGTATCAAGTCTTGAGTTGGGTTTTAGGGCGCTTCGCTTATAGATTTTAGATCGCTATGCTCATAGATTATAGAATGCTACGCTCATAGATTAACGATTTTTTGCTTGAATGGTTTGAGGTATTGAGTGGTGAGTTATGAGTTTTTAGTATCAAGTCTTGAGTTGGGTTTTAGGGCGCTTCGCTTATAGATTTTAGATCGCTATGCTCATAGATTATAGAGTGCTACGCTCATAGATTAACGATTTTTTGCTTGAATGGTTTGGGGTATTGAGAGGTGAGTTATGAGTTTTTAGTATCAAGTCTTGAGTTGGGTTTTAGGGCGCTTCGCTTATAGATTTTAGATCGCTATGCTCATAGATTATAGAATGCTACGCTCATAGATTAACGATTTTTTGCTTGAATGGTTTGAGGTATTGAGAGGTGAGTCATAAGTTTTTAGTATCACGTCTTGAGTGTCGAGTTAAAAGCGTTTCGGGGTAGGTAGTTTCTACCCATGCGTTCGATCTATGGTATTATTTTGTCCTTGCTTTTATATTCTAAATCTTTCCTCTTTTATCTAAATTAATTACTCATTACTAAAAACTAAAAACTAAAAACTAAAAACTAAAAACTAAAAACTAAAAACTCATGACTTCTTGCTCTTTTTCATCTTAATTCTAAATAATTTGTACCAGGCTCTTTCATCTTTCATCTTTGATCTCAAATCTTTACATCTTTCATCTTTCATCTTTCATCTTTGATCTCAAATCTTTCATCTTTCATCTTTGCTCTCAAATTTTTTCATCTTTGCTCTTCCAGCTTTCGCGCTCACCACCCCTCTTAACTCCAATTATTGCGATCTAAACTTCTAAACTGGATAGCTTCTGCAATGTGTTTGATCTCTATTTTTTCTGATGCGCCCATGTCGGCAATTGTGCGGGCTACTTTTAAAATTCGAGCATACGAACGTGCTGAAAAACCTCTTTTGTCCATGACTTTTTTGAGTAAACTGCGGCAATCTTCATCCATTGTACAATACTTATCGATAAGTCTTGCGGTTAATTGCGCATTGTAATGCATGCCGGGAATTTCGGAAAAACGTGCTGCTTGTATGGTGCGCGTTTTCATTACCCGTTGGCGTATCACAGCACTTTTTTCACCTTCGTTTTGAGCAGAAAGTTGATCAAAATTGACGGGAGCTACTTCGATATGTAAATCAATCCTATCCATCAATGGGCCAGATACTCTGCTCATATACCGTTTCACAACATGTTCGGGGTCTGAATTAGGGTCGTGTGGGTTGAAGAAATTTCCAGAAGGCGAGGGGTTCATAGAGGCAACAAGCATAAAACCTGCCGGATATTCAACGGTCATTTTTGCTCTGGAAATAGTGACAAGCCGATCTTCTAACGGTTGTCGCATCACTTCTAATACTTGCCGTTTATATTCGGGTAATTCATCTAAAAATAAAATGCCATTGTGGGCTAATGATATTTCGCCCGGTTTGGGGTTGCGCCGCCAACCAATGCTACGTCAGATATGGTGTGGTGCGGACTGCGAAAAGGGCGTATTGAAACGAGTCCTGTTTTTGCATTGAGAAGTCCGGCTACTGAATGAATTTTAGTTGTCTCTAACGCCTCATCTAACGTAAGCGGCGGTAAAATAGTGGGTAGTCGCTTAGCCAACATTGTTTTGCCAGAACCTGGCGCGCCGATAAGCAAAATATTATGCCCACCGGAAGCTGCAATTTCTAATGCGCGTTTTACGCTTTGTTGTCCTTTAACATCTGAAAAATCCATCCCTGCAAGTGGCACGCTTTCTGGTTCCTCAACGGGTTCATATTCTGCAGGTTTTATGTCCGTTTTAGCATTCATAAACGCCACCATTTCGCGAATGCATGAAATGGGGTAAATCTTTATTCCCTCTACTATGGCAACCTCATTGGCGTTTTGTTTGGGTACAATGAATCCTTTTAACCCCATTTCTTTCGCTTTTAAAGCCATTGATAATGCACCCTTGATTGGCCGAACATCACCATTTAATGACAATTCACCCATCACCAAAAAATCAGCTAATTTTTCTGGAGGAATTTGCTTACTCGCTCCTAAAATGCCAGCGGCAATAGTTAAATCATAGGCAGAACCTTCTTTGCGTATATCGGCCGGCGCCATGTTTATAGTAATTTCTTGCTTTGGAAATTTTAAGCTGCTATTTACTAACGCTGCTTTAATACGCTGATGACTTTCTTTGACAGCACTATCGGGTAAGCCGACCAGGAAAAAGTTGATTCCGCGATTTATATTGGTTTCAATCGTTATTGGAATGGCATCAATTCCATAAACGGCACATCCGTAAGTTTGAACTAACATTTTTCATGTAAATAAATTTTGGGGTTGTCGCACAAATATATAAAAAAGATGATTAGATAGCCATTTTTTAGATTAAAAATTAATCATTCATTATTTTGGACGTCTAAAAAAATTCGTTCGAATCGCCATAAATAATAGAAAATCAATGAAATTAGATGTGCCTAAAAGGCAATTTAATATACAAAATCAGAAATCTCCATTATTTCAATAACTTTTAGGCGAATCTTGTGTATATTCGAGGCGTTTAAGTTATTGACCCAACTTATTAACTTGATAAAATATATATTTTAACGACAGTTTAGTGTACCCGAACTATGGCTAAATTTCCATTTTACAAACAGCCCGACCAAATGGATTGCGGAACCCACGTGTTTGCGCATAATGGCTAAGTATTATGGTAGAACGGTATCGTTGGAAAAACTGCGAAAATTATCAGAAACTACTCGCGAGGGTAGCAGTTTAAAAACAATCAGTGATGCCGCCGAAAAACTTGGATTTCGGTCGCTCGGCGTAAAAATTAGTTTAGATAAATTAGCTGAGGAGGCTCCACTGCCTTGCATTTTGCATTGGAATCAAAACCACTTTGTGGTGGTTTATAAAATTAAAAAAAACAGCATTTGGATAAGCGACCCAGGGCATGGATTGATAGAACTTACCGAAAAAGAGTTTTTAAAAGCGTGGATTGGTGCCAACGCCAAGTCAGACACGGAGGAAGGAATAGCCTTATTACTTGAACCTACGCCCCGTTTAAAAGAAGCAGAGGACGACGACCAGCGCGACCGTAAGGGGTTTGGATTTTTGTACCAATATTTATTTCGCTATAAAAAATTTTTAGTTCAGCTTATTATCGGGCTTATTGCGGGCAGTTTGCTGCAGTTGGTGTTTCCGTTTTTAACGCAAAGTGTTGTAGATGTAGGGATTGAAAACCGTGACATTGGCTTTGTTTACCTTATTTTAATTGCGCAGCTGTTTTTATTTGCCGGCCGCACTGCTATTGAATTGATACGGGGCTGGATATTATTGCACTTAAGCACGCGTATAAATATTTCATTAATTTCAGACTTTTTTATTAAGCTAATGAACTTGCCGATTGCTTATTTTGATAGCAAAATGACGGGTGACATTATGCAGCGTATCAATGACCACCAGCGCATTGAAACATTACTTACAAGTACTTCATTAAATGTTTTATTTTCTGCATTCAACTTGCTAATTTTCGGGGCAGTACTTGCGTGGTACAACATGCAGATTTTCTTTATTTTTTTGATTGGTAGCGTACTTTATTTTGTGTGGGTGACGTTGTTTTTGAAAAAGCGAAAGGATTTAGACTATAAGCGATTTGACCAAATGAGTGACGAGCAAAGCAAAGTGATGGAGCTGATTAATGGCATGCAAGAAATAAAATTGCACAATGCCGAAAAGCAAAAGCGGTGGAGTTGGGAGTATTTGCAGGCTCGTTTGTTTAAAATAGAAACACAGAACTTAGCCTTGCAACAAACCCAAAGCACAGGGGCAAATGTTATTAATGAATTAAAAAATATTTTAATTACAATTTTATCTGCCACCCTGGTAATTGATGGAAAGTTGACGTTGGGGCAAATGATGGCAGTTGCTTATATTATTGGTCAGTTAAACGCACCAATTCAGCAGCTAATTGGTTTTGTATATACTGTACAAGATGCCAAAATAGCATTGGAACGTTTATCTGAAATTCATAACAGAGATGATGAAGAGCAAATAGGCGAAGAAAAGGTGGGCGAAGTACCAAATGATGCGGTGATTCATTTAAACAAGGTTAGCTTTAGATACACAGGTGCAATGGATAACGTCATCAACGAATTATCCTTAGATATTCCGGCAAATAAAATAACGGCAATTGTAGGTGCAAGCGGAAGCGGAAAAACTACCTTAATGAAGATGTTGTTGAAATTTTATGAATGTTCAGAAGGAGATATTAAAGTTGGAAATACAGATTTGGACACCATATCGCAGCGGTATTGGCGAGACAAGTGTGGTGTTGTAATGCAGGAAGGGTATATTTTTAATGATACCATTGCCAATAATATTGCCGTGGGCGAAACCCATGTGAATAAAGAAAAACTATTACAAGCCGTAACGGTGGCTAATATTAAAGAATTTATAGACGACCTGCCACTTGGTTACAATACCAAAATAGGAATGGAAGGGGTAGGCATGAGTACAGGACAAAAACAGCGATTACTCATTGCACGAGCCGTTTATAAAGATCCAGAAATTATATGTTTTGATGAAGCTACAAGCGCATTGGATGCTAAAAACGAGCGTATTATTATGGAAAATTTAAATACGTTTTTCGAAAACCGAACGTCTATTGTAATTGCCCACAGGCTAAGTACCGTAAAAAATGCAGACCAAATTGTGGTGCTGGATCATGGTAAAATTATTGAAAAAGGAACGCATAAAGAATTAGTGGACTTAAAAGGCAGTTATTATATGTTGGTGAAAAACCAATTGGATTTAGAAAAATTAAAGGACGATTAAATTAAATGCCGGAAAACGAAGAAATAGAAATAAGAAGCGACGAAGTTCAGGAAATTTTGTCTAGCGTGCCTAATTGGATGATTCGGTGGGGAATTACCCTCATTTTTATTATTATCATATTGTTTATTGCGCTCTCTTACTTTATAAAATATCCGGATGTAATTAGCGGAACAGTTTCGTTAACCACAGTAACACCACCTAACCGTTTGGTAACAAAAACAAGTGGCGAATTAGAAGTACTTTTTATACCAGACAAAACAGAGGTAAAGACGGGTGAAGTGATTGCCCAAATTAAAAACCTTGTTTCGAAAGAGGAAATTGACTATTTAACTAAAAAAATAACAGAAGTAGAACAAGGGTTGGGTACTGAATTTAGTACCCCCATAACGTTTAACAATGCAGAGATGGTTTTTGGTGCCATTCAAAATGATTACAACGCTTTGGCAAATGCCGTTAGCCAATACCAACTGAACTTAAATGTAGACCAATACACAAAACGACGCGCAATTTTACAACGACAAATCAAAAACTACCAGCGTTTGGCTAGCATTAGCAATCAGCAATTGGTGTATATGCAAGACAATTTTGACAAAGCTGAGGAACAGTATCAGAATAGCAAAACGCTTTACGAAGAAAATGTCATTTCTAAAACGTCATTTTATCAACAGGAATTAGCTTTTAACCAAGTTAAAAACGAAATTGAAAACCTTAAAAAAAGCAATGTGCAAAACCAAATTACATTGACCGATTATGAGCGGCAGCTGAATGAATTGGAGTTTGAGTTTTTGAACCAAAAAACAAGTTTAACCAAAACGATAGAAATTAGCCTTGCCAACATTCGCAATCAAATTTTAAACTGGGAAGAAACGTACGAAATACAATCCACCACAAATGGTAAGTTAACCTACCTAATGCCCTTGAGTGAACATCAGTTTATAGAAGCCGGCGTACCACTTTTTGCTGTAATTCCATCTGACAATCAAAATTATGTAGGACACATGACAGTAGACCGGTTGGGCTACGGAAAAATTGAAATAGGGCAGGATGTAAAAATTAAATTTGATAATTTCCCGTCAAATGAGTACGGTCAGATCATAGGTACGGTTAAACGGGTTTCACTCATTCCAAATGAGCAGCAATATAATGTAGAGGTAGCGCTGACGAATGGTTTGGAAAGCACCTACCATAGAAAATTAACCTACACACCAGAAATGACGGGACAAGCAGATATTATTACGGAAGATTTAAGGATTTTAGAACGTATTTTTAATCAGTTTAGGCAGTTATTTGATGATTGATGAAGCAGATTAGTGGTGTAATATTGATTTTATTGGGGACAGCATTTTGTGCAAATGCGCAACAAGTGTGGACGCTTGAGAATTGTTTGGATACGGCAGTTGCTAATAATCCGTCTATTCGACAGGCTGATTTAGATGGTTATTTGGCGGAGATTGATAAACAACTGGCAGTTGCGGCATTTACACCCTCTGCGAGTGTTTCTGTAGGGCACAGTTTTAATTACGGGCGTATTTTAGATCCCGTTTCCAATCAATTCACGCAATCGTCCCGTCAAAACACAAATTTTAACGGTTTTGCAACATTGTCATTATTTGAGGGGATGCGCCGTTATTACAACCTCCAACGGACGGATTTATTGTACAAAGGTGTGGCGTACCAAAAAGCAATTGTTACCCGAAACATGAAGTTAGAGGTGTTGACTTTTTACCTGCAGGTATTGCTGAGCAATGAGTTACTTAAATTAAACCGAGAACATTTACGGTATACCGAAAAACAAGAGTCGCGGATAGCGCGGTTAATTGAAATTGGAAATGCAGTGGAGACGGATTTGATTGAAATCAGATCACAAAAAGCGCAAGATAAACTGACCATTTTAAAAACAGAAAATGAAAAAAAAATAGGCATGCTTCGGCTAAAGCAAGTCATGCAGGTGCCTGTTTCCACACGCTTTAATATCGACACATCTTACAGCGCTATTTTAAGCGATACGCTTGCTTTTCGATCGATCGAAACAATGCCCGAACTCCTGCAAAATCAAAATGAATTAGAAGTTGCGCTGATGAACGAACGAGGCAGTCATGCGGGTTATTTCCCTTCATTGTCCCTTTCTGCCGGAATTGGAACAAACTACTCGGATAGTTATTTTGTGCAGGATCCCGAAGACCCAACTAATATTTTTGTCCCGCAATTCAATAATCAAATCGATCAAAACTTGTATCAAACCATTGCTTTTCAATTGTCTATCCCTCTTTATTCACAGCATCAAAACCGTGCCAGCGTGCAGCGCGCAGAAATTCAGATAGAACGTGCCAGCTTGCAGTTAGAAACCACCCGGAGGGAGTTATTGAACACCATTGAACAGTTAAACATTGACATTTCAAATGCAAAGGCAGAGCTGGAATTAAGCATGGAGTTAATGGCGATAGCAACATTAGATTTTAGCAATACTGAACGAAAATATGAGCAGGGTGTTATTAATTATACAGACTTTCTCGCAAAAAAGGATATCTTGTATCAATCACAATCAAATTTGGTGATTAGTAAGTACAACTATTACTTTAAAACGCGTATAAAAGCTTTATATTATGAGTAATCAAGATCCTACAATTACACCGCAAGACAACCAACTTGATAAGCAGCCAAAAGAAAACCCGCAGCCACGACCCGTTGCTCCGCAAAAACCAGCACGAACATTAAAACAAAAAGTTGGATTGGTATTGGCCACCGTTTTGGTTGTTCTATTAATATTTTTTGTTGTACAAAATTTAAATAAAACAACAGTTAATTTTTTAATGTGGAGCGATCAAATTAGAATAGTATACGTTATTTTACTCTCGGCAATTGTGGGTAGTATTATTACATTTATACTGCAACGCCGTTTCCGTAAAAAATAGCCTTTTTAAGCACAATTTGTTTCAATGTAGTGGATGAGCGAGTGGATGATTTTGATGTGAATTTCCTGAACACGATCAGCCCATTGGCTAACGGGGGCGCGCAGTTCAAAGTCTACCAAATCAGCCATTTTACCGCCATCTTTGCCAGTTAGGCCCACCACCACCATGTCATTTTTTTTCGCAGCTTTAATAGCATTTATAACATTTTCTGAGTTTCCGCTGGTGGAGATTGCAAGCAGTACATCCCCCGGTTTACCTAAACTTTCTATGAATCTTGAAAAAACGTGTGCATAACCGTAATCGTTAGAAATGCAGGATAAATGTGATGGGTCAGAGATGGCAATAGCAGGTAATGCCTTTCGGTTTTCTCTAAAACGCCCCGTCATTTCTTCGGCAAAATGCATAGCATCACTCATTGAACCTCCGTTTCCGCAAGAAATTAATTTGCCACCATTGTTCACCGCGCGTACCATTTCGTCTCCCGCTTGTTTAATTAACTCAAAATTGTGTTGATTTTCAACGAATTGCGAAAGAACTTTTTGGGCTTCTAAAAAATGGTCTGCTATTTGTTTAGTACTCATCAAAATGAAGTTTTATCAAATGTAACAAAAATGTAGGTATCAATTTCCCATGTTTGTTAAACTTCTCTTATATTTGGGAGATTGTTGCGATTGACTACCAATTATTGATTTTTTATGAAAAAAACAGCTTTACTTTTATTTTTCACGTGTTTAGTTTCTGGTGCATTTACCCAAACAGGGTGTTTGCAAGAATGGAGAAGCGCATTTGAAAAAAGAGGATCTTATTCCGTAGCGGACGATATGCACCGCAAAGTGTACATTAGTTTTGTAGAAGACGGCGAATCATGGTGTGTTTCAGGCAAGGCGAGAGTTGAAAACGGAAAAGTAGTTTCTGTGTTTCTGCAATACGAAGATGGTTCTTATGAACTAATGGACATGAAATTGCTAAACAAGGCCGGAAAATTACCAGGTATTTCAAACGGTATTTCTGAAGAAATTATCAACGAAGAAAAACAGCACTTTTATGTGATTTTTGTTGAAAAACTAAAAGCCAAAAAGAAAGAGTACAAAACAGTTGGCGGTCCTGGCGATATTTAATTGCCTGAACCTCTAACTTATTGAGATACGACGAATAAAAAGCGTCACTACCGGAAATGGTGTGGCGCTTTTTGCGTTTGAATTGTCAGTGCAATAAGCAATTCCAATCAATTTATTTCATATTTGTTAAGGCTTTTCAAGATGATTTTACCGCGTGATATATTGACCGAAATCAAAATATAATGTGTACAAGCTATAACAGCTAATACAACAAGGGAATTAATACCCTTTCAACAAATTGTCTTCAAACTCATAGCCTTCAGCAAAGCGTTTTTTAGCCAGTTTTTTAAATTCCACCAATGCCCACAGCACAAATTCTTTCATAAAATGACGATCTTCGGCCGCCGTATTGGGCTGATATTTATCGATAATTTCATCCAATACATCAATTTTATCAATGTTTGTATTAAATGCTTTTGTTTTACTATCGTTCACCAATTCAAAGCCGGGGTTGTTAATAAACCATTCAGTTAAACGGTCAAAATCGTCATACTGACCCGCTTTCGACAGCTTTTTAATTTCTACAAAATACTCGGCAAAAAGCGTTTTAATTGCACTGCCAATTAATAATGTAGCCACACCCTCGGCACCTTCTTGCTCTCCCTCATAAACCAGTTCCACTTTTCCGGTAATTGCTGGAATTATGCCTAACAAATCACTCATTCGGATGGTGGTTTTTTTATCGCCACTGCGCAATAAACGCAGTTCTGCCGTGCTCATTAAATTTTCAAAAGCGGTGATGGACATACGTGCCGAAATACCACTTTTGGCATCAATAAACTCACTTTTTCGCGCTTCAAAACCAATTTGCTCCAAAATATTATCGGCCATTTCGGGCACGTGAATTTTAGCTGCTAACTCTTTACTTACGCGTGCCTCTTGTGCGGTAATTAATTTAGATGTTTCGCGGTTAATCGGATAATGCGTCAAAATTTGTGAGCCAATTCTATCTTTCAGTGGCGTAACAATGCTTCCACGGTTCGTATAATCTTCCGGGTTGGCAGTAAACACAAATTGTAAATCCAAGGCCATACGAATTTGGAAACCACGAATTTGAACATCACCCTCTTGCAAAATGTTAAACAATGCCACTTGAATACGCGCTTGTAAATCCGGTAATTCGTTAATCACAAAAATAGAGCGATTCGCGCGTGGAATCATCCCGTAATGAATCACACGTTCATCTGCATACGATAATTTTAAGTTGGCTGCTTTTATTGGGTCTACATCACCAATTAAGTCCGCAATGGTAACATCTGGCGTAGCCAATTTTTCAAAAAAACGTTTATCGCGGTGCAGCCATGTTATAGGTGTTTTATCGCCTTCTTCTTCTGTTTTATTTACCGCATATTGCGAAATAGGGTTCAGCGGATCGTCATTAATTTCAGAACCCTCTACAACAGGGATCCATTCATCTAATAAATTAACCATGCCCCGCGCCAAACGCGTTTTGGCTTGTCCTCTTAATCCGAGTAAATTGATATTGTGTTTTGCTAAAATAGCACGTTCTAACTGCGGTAAAACAGTACTGTCATACCCAATAATACCGTCAAATGATTTTTCGCCCTTTTTTAATTTTTCAATTAAATTGGTGCGCAGCTCATCCTTCACACTTTTGGATTGGTAGCCCGCTTTTTTTAAAGCACCTAGTGTTGTTATTTTTTTTATATCCATTGTTTTCGTTTCTGTTGTGATTAAACTAAAATTGTTGTTCAATCCACTGTATTCAATTTTTTTTCAATTTCCTCAATTCAAATCGAAAAGTAAAAGTCACTCGTGACAAGTAAGAGTCACTAGTGAACGTAGCTACTAGCCCTTTAAGCGCTTTTTTCGGTTTGTCTCATAATCTTCAAAAATCATTTCGCCCAAGCCTTTTAGCCCGGTGTAAAATGCTTTACCTTGGTTTTCTTGCGTAAATTTTTCTACAAACTCCATTAAGTACGCATCTTGAGCAATCATAAAAGTTGTGATGGGTATTTGTAATTTACGTGCCTGGCGTGCCATGTTGTAGCATTTATCGGTAATGTCCGGGTCAAGCCCAAAACTATTTTTGTAATATTCACCATTGGGTAAGCGCAAGCAACTTGGCTTACCATCCGTAATCATAAAAATTTGCTTATTTGTATTCTTTTTTCGGCGCAATAAATCCATAGCCAATTGTAGCCCCGCCACTGTGTTTGTATGGTAAGGACCTACTTGTAAATACGGCAAATCCTTCACTTTAATGGGCCAGGCATCATTGCCAAATACCAAAATGTCCAACGTATCTTTCGGGTAGCGTGTTCGAATTAATTCAACAAGTGCCATTGCCACTTTTTTTGCAGGGGTAATACGGTCTTCACCATATAGAATCATACTGTGGCTAATGTCAATCATTAAAACAGTACTCATCTGTGCTTTGTGGTGCGTTTCATTAATCACCAGGTCATTTTCTGTAAGCCGGAAATTACCCATGCCATTGTTAATTTGAGCATTTTTAATACTCTCAGTAACGGCAATTGAACTTAGTGAATCTCCAAAAACATAATTCCTAAACTCGCCACTTTGCTCACTTCCTTGCCCTATGTGTTTTGTGGTGTGGTTTCCTTTGCCCGATTTGCGTAGCTTACCAAAAATTTGATCCAACGCATTTTTACGAATGGCGCGTTCTGTTTTTTCAGTAATTGCCAGTCCGCCGCCTTTATCCGGGTCATCCTCTCTTAAAAAACCTCTTTTTTTAAGGTCTTCAATAAAATCGTCTAAATTATAGTCATCCGTACTTAGTTTATATTCTTTATCTAAGTGCGCTAGCCAGTCTAATGCTTCATCCACATCACCGGACGTATACGTAATTACCTCTTTAAAAATCTCGAAAAACTTATCAAAAGGTTCTTTTTCAGGCTCAATGTACTCTGTAAATACAAAGCCCGATTTTGGTTTTAGTTTGTCCATGTTCTTCTCCTCTGTTTATACAACACTTAAAGACGGTGAAGGTTTTTAAATCTTGCAGTTTAAATTACGTGCTACATCTTATTTACGGATGTATAATCGTTATGGATTTTAGGTGTTCATGTAATTTTATCACTAAAAAACTAGAAATCATCACTTTATTGGGTGGATGTAAATCTATTTATTAAAAGACTTGATTAATTTTAGACCTACCTTTACGTTTTATTGTGATTTGACTAAAAACATGGAATTAATCTGGTATTTTCTCAAAATTAAAGACAATTCTTATTCTACATATGGATTCGGAATTACTGCGTGGTCAGAGAAAGACGCAGTAAACCTACTGAAAGAAAAAGTTTTTAAGAATGTTGATTTACCAAAGATAATTGAAACAAAGATAATTACCTCCTTGGACGACTTAGAACAAAATCATGTAAAGCCAAACATAGGCAACCCTGTTTTTCGAGGAGTATGGTATCCTAATTTTACTTAAAAAAATTAAAATTGGATTTCGCCTATAATGTGGAAGATGAAAGTATTGCGATTTGATTTGATTCTTTTGATTTATCCCTTCGGGATTGATTTGATGATCTTTTTTAGGTCTTAACTTGACTGTAAATTCCAACAATTTCCGAGTAAAATTTCGTATCTTGTTTTATACTATTTCTAGTCAATAATCACAAAAAAAATGAAGGATATACACAACCTTGAGCTGATAAATTTCATACAAAAAGATCCGTTAAAAACTATTGGTCAAAGATCATATAAGTTGTTTGATGCATACTTGATGCCTTTCAAATTTTACACCGAATTTAACATTCCAAAAGAACATCTTCAAGAATTAGAATCGTTACCTTCCATTAGAGAAGAAATAGAAAAAAATTACAAAATTGATTTAGGAACAAGGAGTTGGGTCTCTCCATTAAAATATGACTGTGAAGATGATCGTCATTTATTTCAGAAGGCTGTAGATTATATCCTAGATTATGAAAATAAATACCCCAACCCTAAAAACATAAATTATAAGCTCAAATTAAAAGATTCAATGCCAAACTTAGACATTGGCGAATCTTTGGGACACATTGGCTTTAGACCTCAAATGTATTTTGGGGTTTCCGAGTTAGCATGCTTACGTGCCTATATTGATGGATATTTTTTGTTTAAGGAAACTTTTCAATTAGAAGTATCAAGCTTTGAAAACAAACTGCTCAAATTTATTACTGAACATAAGATAAAAGACAATCAAGGGTTTAAAACCTGGGACCGTAACTA
Source organism: Crocinitomicaceae bacterium (assembly GCA_963736585.1). GTDB lineage: Bacteria > Bacteroidota > Bacteroidia > Flavobacteriales_D > Crocinitomicaceae > Crocinitomix. The sequence goes on from CAVTPI010000001.1 coordinate 56,490, forward strand.
CAGAGTCAAATGGGATTTTGCTGTTTTTGGAACAAATGAAAAACACGCCATTCCAAGATTTTTAAAGGACTTGGAAGAGTATACACAAGAAAAGTTCAAGCTAAAAATAAATGACCAGATAGTTCAAGTTGATTGGTCTGACTATCAAAGCTGGAACAAATCGGCTCATGACTTGGTAGAGGAAAACAAAGCATAACAAAAAGTAAATGTCATTGCTTTGCAACGATATTTACTCAAGCTTTTTAACCGGTAGAAACAATTCGAGTAGACCACGAACTAAGAATGGCGTGGATATTGTGATAAAAATGAATATGCGCAATCAAAATAAATTCATATTAATACTACTCATCCACTTTTGTTTTGTACAATTAGTGTATTCACAAAATAACGCTGTAATAATTACGGACTCCATTCAAAAAGTGCAGCTAGATAAACCAGATTGTGACACACTTGTTTTGATAACAAGCGAGCGTATAAAGGATATAAACTCCATTTATCAGCTTCAATTTTTAAACCCAAGCCCTAAAACACGATTGGATAGTCTGGTAAAAAAAATAACGGACATAGAAGGTAGTGAAGTTTTCTCTAGTTTTTTCTACATTAATAGTTTGTTTGATTCCATAGGTCAACTTAGGTCTAAAGAATCAGTTGCTTTGCTTTATGTATTAAGTGAAGCCTATTTTGTAGAAAATTCACCGCTTAGATATGGGAGTTTAGGAAATGGAACAAGTCTGGAAGTTTTAAATAAACATTACTTGAATAATACTGGAAATACGGCAAGTCTTTATGGTTTACTTGTCGATATTCGAGAGAAAATAAACAGGAATCCAATTAGGTACTATTATTGCATACCAGAAAACCCACATAAAAAATACATACGATTAAGGATTGATATTGACACGAAGAAGTACGATAATGAAATTATAAGTATAATTAATAAGCATTCTGACCTTAGAAAATTTGGTGGAATTCTGGAAGATAGAAAAGCGTTAGACACTATCTTAAAAGAAGTAAAGAATTTGGAATTTACGACAGATGCGTATTTTGATTTTTGTCAAACGAAATTATCGATTTATCCTGGCTCTGCAACATTAGGGGTTATGTTGTCTGTAGATGGTAAATCCATTGAAAAATGTTACGATATTCAAGTCGGTGATTTTTGGCAATCAAAAAAAGATTTACGCAAAAATGGTGTTAAAAATTTAGATAAACTTATCTATAAAAAGAACTATATCAACAAAGGGTTTATTGAACAACAAAGAGAATTATGTAACCCTATTCCAAAAAGAGAAGATTTATGGAAAGTAAAATATGACAAAGCCAGAGAAATTGTTTTTAAAGACACTATTCATAACGTTGTAGTAGACTCTGTTTCTCATAATTTAGGGGAGATAACTACCCAACATTATGAAATTACAAAATACTTTAAATACATAGGAAACGATACAATACGTTTGTCTAATAACATCAATGATTCCCCCATTTTATAACTCAATTTTCCGATTATAATTTGGTAAAAAATCAAGTGTATCAATTTACAGTCATTTTTCGCCTTGATGAATTACAAGGAGAGTTTAACGCACAAATGGGGTTTGAACTATCAAATAAACAAAAGTTGTTATTTGATTTCACTGGTAATTTTACAGGAAATGAATGAAATAAAAGGCGATAACAAAACCTAAAAATAACCTTGCGGGTTACTAACGCTTATTTTTAACCAACCAAAAACTAAAAATAATGAAACACCTTTGTTGTACCTTCAGTATACTCATGCTAATTTCTTGCAAAAAAAAGGATGATGAATTTAGATTGATCATGGCAGAACCCGGTGGTATGACAATAGTTGAACACAACAAAGTGTTTAACCCATTCTTAAAATTATGATTATAGGCGGTGTAGACGGCTGTAAAGCTGGTTGGATTTTGGTTTATTATAATGATGAAGGTAAGCTGGATTATGCTGTAGCCGATCGTATTGAGTTATTAACGCGTGTGTCACCCAACATCAATAAAGTTCGGTTTTTAATAGATATTCCCATTGGTTTATCGGGCGGTAAATTTGTCCGAACGGTGGAGGTGCGCATGCGTGAGATATTGGAGGGTAGATCTTCAACCGTTTTTAGTGCCCCTGCAAGAGCTGCAGTTTATACCGAAAATTATGAAAATGCCAACGAGCTAAATAAAAAAATACTCGGCAAAGGTTTATCAAAACAATCTTTTTTTATCGGTAAAAAAATCAGACAAATTGATGAATTTTTAAAGACAAATAATAATGATGAGGTGGAACTTCTTGAAAGTCATCCAGAAATTTGTTTTCGTTATTTGGCGGGTGGGGTTTTGCTCAGCAAGAAAAAAAATGAGGATGGACGTGAAGAGCGCTTAAATTTATTGGAAAAGCGGGATAAGAATGCACGGCACTTTTTTGAAAAAGTAGTTAAAGCTACATCTCGTGCGGCTGTTTCGAGAGACGATATTATTGATGCCTTATGCCTTTGCATTGTAAATAAAATGAGCATAAAAAAAGGGTTTGAGCAATTGTCAGACGAAAATGATAAAGATGAAGAAGGGATAAATGTAGGCATTGCTTATTATTAACCTGAGTTCGGTTATTCCAAACGCTCACAGTTGATTTCATTTTTCTTAGGCAAGGCATGAGTTCGAAGGAGTATTTATACTTCGAAAATTCATAACGACGCATAAGGTAATTGAAATCAATCCTTCAGAAAGTCGTGAAAACAGCAATTTTTTAACAAAAAAAGCCTTGAATTAACCCGTTAGTACTTCATTTCGACTGCGCTCAATGTGGCACATTTTTCTTGTCAAAACCTCACTATTTTCAAGACTTCTGTGGAAATTTGGAATAATCGAACTCAGGTTATAAGCTTTAATCAAGTGTTTTTAAAAAATCTTCAGCATTTTTAATGTGATTATCACGCTTATCGGCTCCCATTTTATCCAAATTACGCACCAACATACCTAAGCGCGGGTTACCTTCAAAAAAATCGCGGTGAACGTGCATGAAACGCCAAAATAAACCGTCCCAAATTTGTTGCCAATCCCCTTTTTTGTAGTTGCTCATTTTCATCAAATAGTTGCTGCCGCTAATGTAGGGCTTGGTTGCTAATAAACCTCCATCAGCAAATTGGCTCATGCCATAAACATTGGGTACCATAACCCAATCATAGGCATCAATAAAAAGTTCCATAAACCATTGGTAAACATCATCCGGATCAAACTCACATAACACCATAAAATTACCGAGCACCATTAATCGTTCAATGTGGTGGCAATAACCGTCTTTCAGTATTTTTTTTATGGTTACATCTATCGGTGGTATTCCGGTAGTGCCTGTGTAAAAAGATGCGGGTATTTTACGCGTGAATCCCCAATAATTTTTGGTGCGTTGTTCCACGTTTTTTGCTTCATACATACCGCGCATAAACTCGCGCCAACCAATAATTTGCCGTACAAAACCCTCTACCGAATTAATTGGAACGTTATTTTCAGCCGCAAAAGTAAGTGCTTCATCAATTATTTCGCCCGGCAATAATAAGCCAATGTTTAGCATTGGCGTAAGCACGCTGTGGTTAAGAATGGATGATTCTGCAACAATCGCATCTTCGTACGGGCCAAATTCATGGAAACGTTGTTCAAAAAAAGTATGCATCCATTTTTTTGCGGCTTTAAAGCTGGTTGGGTAAAGCGGAGATGCCGATAATTCACCGTAATGATCTGAAAAATTGGATTTTATATAATTTACCGCTTCTGTGTAGTAGTCGTTTTTGTTTGGGTAATGAATAGGCGGCGGATTTTTACCTTTTGGGTATTTTTTCCGATTCTCTTTGTCATACGTCCATTCGCCGCCCTTAGGTTTTTCATTTTCATCCATTAAAATGTCTAAGCGCACACGTTCGCTTTTGTAAAACGAGGTTTGAAAAAACTTTTTCTTATCCGGCTTAAAAAATGATTTTAAATCTGTCCGGCTATTGATGAATAGTGGACTTTCATAGCGCGTTAACGTTATTTCTGCCTTGCGCGCAGCTTCCTTCAACCGTTTTTCCACCCAAAAATCAGTGGGGTCAATGTAATGAATTTCAGTTGATTTATTTTTACCCAATTCAGCAATTAATTCCTGAATTTTTGCAGTAGGTGCGTTGGCTTCAATGTAATTTACCTGAACGCCTTTGTCAATTAAAAAATCAGCATAAAACTTCATGCTGGCGCGGTGCAGGGCTATTTTTTGCTTGTGAAAAGGGTATTGTTTGAAAAACAGAAATTCTTCAATAAGGTAAATGGTTTCGCACGTCGGAATTAGCGGATTATCTTCTATTAATTGGTGCGGAAAAACAAGGCCAATTTTAGTGGACATAATTAGGTTGATTTTTTGGTTTTATTTCTACGGCAACGTTCACTGCAATAGACGATTTTCTCCCAGTTTTTTTCCCATTTTTTACGCCATGCAAATGGCAATGTGCAAACAGGGCATATTTTAGTTGGAAGATGTGCTTTTTTCACTTTTTAAAATTTGGTAATTCATCCAGACGTGCAAACGGAAATTGATCCATTTTGTTTAATGCATAGTAGGTGTTTAACCCGCCAATTCCGGCTGTTTTTATAGCGTCTAAATCTACATAACCTTCCGTTGTTACCGCATCATCCGGTAAGTAAAGGTGCTTTATTTCGCCAATTACCAAAATTGTTCCGTTTAGTTCTATCGGAATACTTTGCACGTGCTTCATGCCCATTTTTAAAACGCTTTCTTTTACGTACGGTGCGCGGAAGTCATCTAAATAATTAGGTGTTAATCCACACTCATCAAATTCAGAAATTTCTCTTTCAAATTTTGCTGAGGTATAATGCGCTTTTTCAATAAACGATTCATGTACGTGGTTAATGGTATAATAACCCGTTTCCAATATATTTTCATAGGTATTTCGGGGTACTTCTCCTTGTGGGCGAACAATAAAACCGAGTAATGCAGGGTTACTACCCAAATGCACAACCGAACTAAAAATGGCAAGGTTTTTAAGCCCATCCGCACTCTGCGTGCCAATTAGGTTAGCGGGTTTTATACCAGAAATGCTATTAATTATATTTAGGCGTTTAATTTTTGGTGTGTTTTGAATGTCCTCTTGTGTTAAATGCATCATTGGTTATTTTGTTGGGCGCACATGTGTTTTAAGAATGCGCTTTTGTTCTGTTTTTACTTTATCAAATTTTCGGTGTCCCCAAATTTTTTCACGGGCTACACGTGCACTTTCTTCCATGTCTACAATCGGTGCGGGATAGTCTTTCCCAATGGTTACCCCACAAAATGTTTCATCAATTGGTGTCATTTTCCATGGTTCATGTATAAATGCAGTAGGCACATCCTGCAGTTCTGGCACCCATTTTTTTATAAAAGCCCCTTCCGGGTCATGATCCATAGATTGTTTTACGGGATTATACATACGAACCAAATTAGTTCCTGTTGTGCCGGCCTGCATTTGAAATTGGGGATAATGAATGCCCGGATCATAATCTAAAAACTGCTGCGCCAGGTGGTAAACACCTAACCGCCAATCCAAATCTAAATGATGACATAAAATAGAGACAACCATTGCACGCATTCTAAAATTTATCCATCCGGTTTCTGCCACGCAACGCATACATGCATCCACCAATGGGAAACCGGTTTTTCCTGTTTTCCAAGCCTCCACTAATTTCATGTCACCTTCATGTTTAAGCGTTTCGTACCCGCGGTTTACGCAGAGGGTTTCATATGCACACTCCGTTTCAAATTTTTGCACACAGTGGCAATGCCATTGCAATCGTATTAAAAAAGCGTCAAAGGCGCGTTTGTTTAGCTTATAATTGGGGTGACTGTTTACGTAATGATAGGCTTGTTTTACACTTAAATTTCCCCACGCTAAGTAAGGCGAAATACGCGCGCAACTCACCCTGCTTTCAGTTGGTTTAGAAATGTGTTTAAAATAATTTTTGCCTCTTTTTTCGGTAAATGATCTTAAATAGCGCCATGCGTTTGTCTCACCTGGTGGTTGATAGTGCGCCGGATATTTTTTTAATTGATTCTCTAGTTCAGGGGGCATTAAAAATGGATGTTCAACCGTAATTTTTATATGCGTTTTATAGGTGTTTTTAAGTGTAGCACGGCCCATGGTGGTTAACCATTCGGTGTCCCAACCTAAGCGGTTATCAATACCACGAATGACACAATCTTTTTGGTATTCTCGCCATTCAATTTTTTTAGACCGCAATCGTTTATTTACTGCCTTATCTCGTCTCCACGTGTGTTCAGTTCCACTTTCTTGATGGCTAAATACGGCTTGAACGTCAAATTTATCGGCTAAAAAGTCAAACGCTTCTTCAGCCTCACAATGTAAAATATGAACCTGTAGGTTATGCGTTGCAAGGGTTGTATTTAATGCCTTAATGGAATGATAAACAAATTGCAAATGCCGCGTGGAGGTGTCTTTATAGGTATAGATGGATGGTTCAAAACAATAAATGATAAGATAAGGAATGTCCATTATTTCTGCCGCGTGCAGTGGCAAATGATCTTGCGTACGCAAGTCGCGTTTTAACCAAACAATATTTATTTTTTGGCGTACTGCCATACTTAAAGTTCTTTGCGGCATTTTTTCCAAAAGGCAAAAAACGAGCGGTAGTACCCTTTGGTTTCAAACATCCAATCGCGTTCGTGTTTGGTGCCTTTAAAATGGTTATTAAGCGGGTGTTCTTTGTAATGCACGTCGGTTAGCTTGTATTGCTCTGTTAATGCATTAAACGAACCGGTGAATACGTGCAAATTTGGAATGTTTTTACCCAAGTCTTGTATAAATTGGATGACGTGGTCTGCAATGGGGTAAGTTTCAAATTGCCCGGGTTCAAAAATTAAAATGCGATTAGCTTCTATTGTACTGCCCCATAAAGGGTCTAAATTGTAGCTGGTGTACAGGTATGTAGGCAGTTTTGGATTAATGGCCAATTCGTCAGATTGGGGTAGGTTGGTAATTAATACGGGGTTTTCTGTAGGTTTTAATTCGTTTGGCGTGTTAAAATTGTTAAACGCTTCATAAGGTACATCCAAAAACGTCCCGGTTTGACTGGTTTTGCTGTACTTGTTAATGTTAGCCTGGTTGGCCACATATTTTTTATTACTATTGCTGCCCGCTACCCATTGCCAGCTTAGTGCGTTGCTTGCCCAATCACCATCTAATAAATTATAGTACATCCATTTTGCGGGTGTTTTCCAATGAGATTTGCCCATATTACAGGCAATAGCAGCTGTGTACATACGGTTGTGGTTGTGCATGTAGCCATTTTCTTGTAAATTTTTAATGGCTGTATCAATCACGTTTATACCTGTGGTGGCAGAAAGTAGTGCCCGTGGCATTTCATAATTTTCAACATCTGGCTGGGCATGGCGAAAATCTTCATTGATTAGATTTCCTTTTTCAACCCACACTTGCTGCCAGTAATCGCGCCATGCTAATTCCTGTATAAATTTTTCAATTTCACTGGTATCGTAGCCGCGCTGCAGTATTATATTTAATACTTGTTTGGTGGAAATAACGCCTCTTGAAATGTAGGGAGAGAGGTAGGTAACCGCGCCGTCTAAAAAATTACGCGTTCGCCCGTATTCAACTGGGTTTACTTCACCAATTCGCTTAAAAATTGCATCATAGTTCGTAGTGAAATTCATTACCGTTTTGAAATTTTATTACCAGAAATACTGCGCTGTCGTGTACATCTAAACCGATCGATATCGGGGTTTCGTTTTTTTCGGTGTTTCATACTTACACCGCTGTTTACGCGTTTTCTCCACAGGTTAAAACTGCTGCGTTTTAGCGTGGTACGCATTATTTTTATGACTTCTTTTTCTGGCGTGCCAAATTGAAACTCTATTGCGCTAAACGGGGTGCGATCTTCCCACGCCATTTCTATAATTCGATCAATTTCTTCTGGTTTTAAATTACTCTTCATATTTTCCAAATTTTTTATCAACGGCTTGTCGGCGGTAGTCAAAAATTTCGTTCAGTTTTTTTTTAATTAAAATGCTGTTGGCAATGGATCCTAAAAAGCCAAATGGCGGCTTATAGCTTACAATATCTTTCATCAAAACTTTACCGTTGGGTAATTCTTCTAAGATATGTTGATGATGCCATATTGCGTAAGGCCTACGCGTTGTTCGTCTACAAAGTAATTTTTATCTTTTACCTGTGTAATTTCTGTTACCCACGTTGTTTTAATGCCTGCAACCGGTTTTACTTTGTAGCTAATAATCATACCCGGATACATTTTTTCAGGCAAATTTTTAGATGTAATGTCAAAGCCCATGTAATCGGGTGTAATTTCTTTTAGGTTTGTAGGAGAAGAAATAAAATCCCATACCTCATTTAAAGAGGCATTTACTTTCTGCTCTTCATGTTTTTGATAAAATCCCATTTTTTATTGTGCTTTTAACGTGTCAATTTCTTTTAAAACAGCTTCAGCTTCAGCGTGCTTCGCATCACTTGCTTTTCTGTCAGATGTGGAAAGCGTGTGGGCTTCTTTCATTAAACGTTCGTACTTGGTGTACAATTTATCTATCGGTGATTTTTTTTTAAAAAGTCCAAACATATTAGTCTATGTATTTAGCAAAGTTGTTAATTTTTATTTTTGAAGCGTTGAGTTGATTCATCATGCTGTACAAGCCAAAAAAAGTTCTGTTGGTGTAAATGAAATGTTTTGACCCCCTGCTGTTGTCCATTTTCCGTAGGCTTTTATCATTTGAATATTTATCAGCTAATTGGGTAATCGCTCCAAAAAATGTTTCATCTGAAAAGTCGAATTCTTCTTCGTGGAAAGGTTGTGCAAAAAGGCTTAATAATTCGTGAAACATAGCGCTAAAAAACACCACGTCTTCTTCACTATCACTCTCTTTCAAAATCTCTAACTCGTACAATTTTTTTTGGTATAATTCGGGGTTTGCCAATGTTTCTTTTTGTGCGAGTTCAAAATATGGTGTGTAAAATTCGTTGGGTAATTCTTTCATACATCCAAAATCTATGGCAATTAACTTCCCTTTTTTAGACACTAAAAAATTACCCGGGTGCGGGTCGGCATGTACTTTACGTACTTGATGAATTTGAAACATGTAAAAATCCCACAGGGTTTGGCCTATTTTATTGGCTAACTTTTTGTCTGTGTTCGTTTTATAAAATTCAGATAAGTGAATGCCTTCCATCCAGTCCATTGTAATAATCCGTTCAGACGACAAATCCGGATAATAGGTTGGAAAGTTTAAACCATCAATATTGGCGCAGGCTTTAGAAATTTCTTGACTACTTTTTAGTTCTAAAATATAGTCCGTCTCTTCCAGCAATTTTTGTTCAACCTCTTTAAAATAAATGTCGGCATCTTTTGCTTTTATATTAAACATACGCAGCGCAATGGGCTTTACCATTGTTAAATCACTACTAATACTGTCTGCCACTCCGGGATATTGGATTTTTACAGCTAATGTTTTTCCGTCTTTCTCGGCTTGATGCACTTGCCCAATACTTGCTGCATTAATCGCTTCGGTATTAAACGTGTCAAAAACTGCAGCAGGTGATTTGCCGAAATAACGCTGAAATGTTTTAATTACCAACGGAGCTGAAAGTGGCGGGACACTAAACTGAGAAAGTGAGAATTTTTCTACATACGCCTCGGGCAATAATGATTGATCCATGCTCATCATCTGCGCCATTTTAAGGGCGCTTCCCTTTAATTTTTTTAATCCGTTGTAAATATCTTCGGCGTTATTCTCATCCAGCTGTTTTTTGGCTTTTTCTTTATCGCCAACAAGTTTGCTCCCAAAATATTTTACATAATTTACACCAACTTTTGCTCCGGTTTGCGCTATTTTGGCTGCGCGCTGTATTTTGGTGATCGGAATTTTATCAATTTTTTCCATTCATTTGTTTGGTCTATTTGCGGGCTTTCGCTCCAACCAAGTCTTTAAATAAAAATTTACCTAAATCAATTATACTTTCCAGCGGTTTGGTGTTTAACAATTCAAAACCGGTGTTCATGCTTTTTTCAATTAACACATCTGTTTTTTCAAATGATTTTGAGGTATCATTCATCCAATATTTTAAGGTAAACAACAGTTGCGCCCATGAAATTTCACTAACCGAACGCTGCATAGCCTCTTCGGCACGTTCAAAGTTTATCTCCATTGGTTGAATTTCCAATTGATCCACATATTCTTTATACACCGCTTTCAGCGGTTTTAATTTTTTAAGTGCTTTTAGTTTATTGTGTTCATCTTTCAGCACATGCATTACAAAACTGCGGTTGGCTGTAAGTACTTCAAAAAATGTATAGTAAAAGCTCAGGAGTTTATTCTTAGGCTCAAAGGTGTGGTATTCTTCATTTTGTTCCAATACCTCAATGGCGTTGTCAAAAAAGTAAACAAAAATACTTGACTCTATCGCTTCAAAAGAGGCATAAAATTGGTAAAACTCACTCTCCTTTATCCCAATTTCTTTGCTGAACAAATAAACACTTTTTGGATGTTCACCATGTTCAAGCAAGTGGTGCATGTACTTTTCTACAATTACAGATGCTGTTATTTTTTTCTTTGCTGCCATTTTTTTAGTTTTTAATACCTGCCATACCGCCGTCCACATGCATCACCTGGCCAGTAATCCATTCGGCTTTATCTGATAAAAGAAATGCTGCCATTTCGGCTATATTTTCTGGTTTTCCAATTTTTTTCAAAGGGTGTCGGTCTGCATTGGCTTCTTTTTTCTCGTCTGAGTTTAACAAACGTGACGCAAGTGGCGTGTCTGTTAAAGAAGGTGCTACCGCGTTTACTCTAATTTTGGGAGCTAACTCTGCTGCCAATGCTCTGGTTAATCCCTCAATAGCGCCTTTAGAAACGGCAACTTGCGTATGGTAATTAAACCCGGTTTGCACAGCCACGGTTGAGAAGAAAACAATTGAAGGATCTTTTCCTTTTTTTAAGGGCTTCATTACTTCTTTCAAAATTTTAATTGCGCCATTAACTTGCAGGTTAAAATCATCCATAAAATCAGCTGGACTAATCCGTGCAAATGGCATTAAGTTTATGCTGCCTGGGCAATACACAAAACCATCCAATTTATCCGGGACAAAACTTAAATCAAGTTCATCTGCGGTAACGTCTAATGGATAAAAATTTTCATTTTCACCATCATCTTCCACCTCATTTGTATTAAACGTTGCATAAATATTATGCCCTTCGTTTGCTAATTTTTTTGATAATGCCCGTCCAATTCCGGACGAAGCTCCGATTATTAGATAATTTTTCATTTTTGTGCTCTTTTAATGAATGGTTAAAAAGCTCTGCAAGCCTTTTAATAAGAACAGCTAATAACGGCTTTTGTTCCGTTGTTAATAAGAATAAAAAAGGTGGAAGGTTGTTTTTAGGCGCGCTTAAAAAAAGGCAACCTATTGTTGCGTCCTAAAAAAAATATATGAAAAGCGTTGGCTATTTTTTTCTACGTCTATTGCGAATGTAAATTCCACCAATAATAAGAAGAACGGGAACAACAACAATAAAGCCAATTGTCCATGGGTTTGACCAATCAGGCGGCTCATTATCAATTTGTACTTCACGCGGACGTTGCGCCATTGTGAGTTGGGTTACCGTAATTAGTGCAATTAAAAAAAATGTACGCATGCTTTTATGTTTTTAGTAATAACAATTAAAAGTACATAAAGTTTTGTTTGTGTTATTCGTCAATCATTGCTAATGAAATAATGGAAGGAATTTCTCCAACAGCCTTGTTGCCTTCGTCATCACAACAAGCAAAATGTGTTGTAACAAATGCCCATTTAATTTCAAACGTTTGTCCAGTTAACATTTTGTTAGGTGCGTATGAGGTAGAATCATAAAAAGTAAAATAGGCCAAATCATTTTTACCTTCACCAAAATCTAACAGACTGCCCGTTGTAACGTCTTCAAAATATAAATGCCTGGCGTAACCAACTTGTTTTGAGCCACGGTAAACTACGCGTAAATCGTTTGATAAACCATCCATCTGCGCAGTTATCTCTTCTATAAAAGTATCATACGCCGCTTGTGATTCAAATTTGCGTTTTCGCACATCTTGATTTATTCTATTTGTTGAACGCTTGTTTAGCGTATCGGTTATTCCATACCTTTGCAGCTTTTCATTATGTTCAGTTGTAGCTGTGCAGGCCTGCAAACCAACAATTGCAAAAAATAATAAAAATGTACTTTTCATGTTTTAAAAGGTAGACAATTTTTGCTGTGTACACTACTTTTTACGTCAGATAATTCGTGCATCTTTGGCAATAGCAACGGCCTCCATTTTATTGTGAACTTGTAATTTTTTGTAGGTGTTTTCAATGTGTTTACGAACAGTGCCTTCGCTTATGGTCAAATTCTGAGCAATTTGGCCATAATTTCTTCCTTTGGCTAGCTGTTCCAAAACTTCCACTTCTCTTTTGGTTAAATTATAGTCCTGTTCAGTTGGCTTGTGTTTTAACGTAAGCGGGTTTCGCAATAGTTTAAGTGCCTTTAGCGCAATGGGTGGAGACATGGGTGCGCCACCTTCCATAATTTCTAAAATTCCTTTGTGCAAAACGCCTGCACTTTCGTCTTTCAAAAGGTAGCCATCTGCACCGGCTTGTATGGCTTTAAAAATGTTTTCTTCATCATCAAAAACGGTAAGCATTATTACCTTTATTTGGGGATATTTTGTTTTTACATGTAATGTCGCTTCAATTCCATTCATCTGCGGCATTTCAATGTCCATTAGAATAACATCAACATTGTGGTCAGTTGTAAGAAGCTCGATTAGGTGTTGACCGTTAATACCAATAAATTTTAGTTTCAGGTCATTAAAAAACGAGCATTTTTCTTCAATGGATTTTGCAAGAAAAGAGTTGTCTTCTGCTACGGCTATTTTTATCATCATTCAACTGATTTGGTTAACAAAGGTGCTCAAGTTATTTTAGCTTTACAATACGGTAAACTGCGTATTATTTGTTTAAGGGTAGGGTTATATGAATGGATGTACCCCTTCCAGGAGCAGAATCTAGCTTAAAATTTCCACCAATTTCTTGAATGCGATTTTGCATGTTTGCCAATCCATTTCCGCGTACAATCGCGTTTAAGTTAAACCCCTGCCCATTATCTGCAATAGTAAAACCATTTTCTGACGTAATGAATGAAATAACTGTGGCATTACTATATTTTATGGCATTATTAATCGCTTCTTGAATTGTTCTAAACAAGTGCAATACCTCATTAGCCTCCAGCTTTCGAATAATTGATTGACCTTTAATTTCAAAATTAATCTGCGGATAAATTGATTTTGCTCTATTGATAAACTCAGAAACCTTTGCCACAAACTCTTCGGCCGTCATTTCTTCAGATTTTAAGGTCCAAATAGATGCACGCAGTTGATTCATGGTGTCTTTTGCAAAGCTACCGAGATCATGTAATTTTTTTTTGCGTATTTCTTCATCTTTTACATAATTCATGTTGTCTAAAGAAGAAATCATGAATGTTAGCTGTGCGCCAATACTGTCGTGTAAATCACGTGAAATTCTTAATTTTTCCTGTTGCAATTTATTGAGCGATACGGCACTTTGCAGCTCCATCTCTTTGGTTAAGCGGTCACGCTTTATTTTTTGATTTCGGTAAATAATAATGATTAAAAGTAAAAGTAATACTATGCCTGCGGCGCTTGCGTATATCAAGTTGTTTTTGCGATCTTCTCTAATTTGACTATTAGTAAGTTCTTGTTTTTGTTGTGCAAGTATTTTCTCTTTCTTTTCTGTTTGGTATTTTCTGTCCAACTCCTGTATGGCTTGTTCGCTTTCCAATGTATAAATGGAATCGGTGTAAACATCTACTAAACTATCGTACTTAAAGGCATTTGTATAATCTTTTATATTGCGGTAGTATTTAATAAGCCCTCCGTAAGCTGTTAATTTTATGGGAAGTGAACCCGTGCTGTCTGCAAATTGAACGCCTTTTAGTACATACATTTTTGCTGAATCAGTTTTGCCGTAGGTTAAATAAGCGTTGCCTATGTTTGAGTAAATATAAGCCAAAATGGCTGTTTCATTTGTTTTTTTACTTATTTCCAAGGCCTTTTTAAAGTATTTAATATTGCGTTCTTGTCCAAAATCATTTTCGTAAACCACCCCCCAATTTGAAAATAGCGTCCCTTCTAATTCTAAGTAGTTTTTGTTTTCAATCATCCGATAAGTTTTAGCATAAACAGAATCTGCGGCTTCAGGTTTCCCCAAGTTGCGGTAAGCAATGGCAAGGTTGACCATGGCTCGTGCCAAAATTAATGTGTCTTTATCCTCTTCAGCTGTTTGTATGGCAATTAAAAAATACTTTTCAGATTCGGCATCACGGTCACGTTCACTAAAAATACTGCCAATATTGTTGGCAATCATTCCCATTTCGCGTTTAAGGTCGTTCGTCTCACAAATTTTTAGCGATTTTTTATTGTATTCAATTGCTTCGTCATACTGCCCTAACTCATAGTAATTATTGGCAATTTTACTGTAGCTTGAAAGTAGGCTATAGGCATCTCCATGCCGTTTTCGAATGTCTAAAGCCTTAAAACTTGTTTGTAACCCCTTTTCAAAAGCACCTTTAGAGTAAAAAGCAATACTTAATGCATTTAGTCCTTCAGCAATTAAAAGTGAATCACCAAATATCAGTGCTTCTTTCAAACATTTTTGAGCGTATTCTAAGGATAAGTTTGCGTTGTATTGGCTGGCATAGTAGCTAATGTCAGAAAGTTGCCAAATTTTATCCTCTTCTTTAACATTCGGAATATCTTGTATTAAGCTGTCTACGTACTCGGCAGATTGAGCCAAAGGGTAGGTGCTAATCCACACTAAACTAAAAAAGATTAACAGGCGGTTAAACGATAAATGATTCATGTTAACCGAAATATAATAAGAAAGTGGTTAGCTTTTTTTAACATGAGAATAAAATCTGCGTGATTCGTTTTCCATTCGTTTCATAAATTTGTGCGGAATGGGTAGTGCAAAGGTCATTTTTTTATTTGTAACGGGATGTTCAAATAGTAAGCCAACGGCTGCTAAAAAAAGGCCTTTATTTTTCAAAATCATCCCCTCTTTTCCGTAAATTTTGTCACCAAGTATAGGCGTGCCTAAATGTGCACAGTGGATGCGTAGTTGATGCGTTCGCCCGGTTAGTGGTTTTAATTCCAATAGGCTTAAATAACTTGATTTGAGTGAGGGTACTGTCTCAATAAGTTTATAAAGCGAGGTGCTTTTTTTTCCATCAATCGGTAACTCAACCATACCTTCTTTTTCTGGTTTTCCAATAACGAGCGCGCAATATGTTTTCTGAATTTTTTTTGACTCAAACGCCTGTCCAAGTCGTACACGTGCTGTTTTGGTTTTAGCCACAATTAGCAATCCACTCGTTTGGTTGTCAAGCCTGTGAACAGGTAATGCCCATGGCAGTTTATCTTCTTTTGCACTTAGTTTTAAGTTAGGTGCTAATGCATTTTGAATGGTTTTAAACTGATTGCCACTAACCGTTATGCCAGCAGGTTTTACAATTACGGCTAAATCCTCATCCTCAAACACTACATCTAACTTTAAATAATAGGTTTTTGGAGGGGTTAATTCGGTGTCAACTAAGGCAATTTCGTCTCCAGACACTAACCACTCGCCACCCTCTGCTTTTTTATCATTTAATAAAACTTCTCCGCGTTTAATGGCTTTTTTCACACCTTTTCTGCTTTTAATTTCAGTGACAAAACTTTCGCAAAACTCATTTAAGCGAATTGGCTCTGAAAGCACGGGAACGGTATATTTTCTTATTAATTTAATAAGTCTAAAATAAGATTGTTTTTTAAAAAAAAGCACAAAAAAAGCCGCCCAAAAGGCGACTTTAATTTAAAAGATTGTATGCAGTATTAAACGATTTTCACGTTTACAGCGTTTAGTCCTTTTCTTCCTTCTTTCAACTCGAATTCTACAGCATCACCTTCGTTGATCTCGTCGATCAAACCAGTTACGTGTACGAAGTACTCTTCTTTAGATTCGTCTTCAGTAATAAATCCAAATCCTTTAGATTCGTTGAAGAATTTTACAGTTCCATTTTTCATTGTATACAAATAATATTAAAGGACAAAAGTAATATTATATATGGTGATTTTTAAATTTTTGAAGATAAATTGGTAAGATTCACAATTTTTATGCTGTTTTATTTTAATCGTTGAAGATAAAAAAGCCCAATCCGCCTGGGTCTTGTACAATAATGTTATCGACTATCCCCTCCTTGTTAAAGGCGGTAATCTCTTCTACTATCGGTATTTTTAAGCGTCTTATTTCAGCTATAATTTCTGAATTTTTGGTGTTATTGAAAAAAGTAAGTGAGGGAACAATACAACGGTGCGGGCAGCTGTTTGGTGCCATTAGGCTCACAGAAAAACCTTCAGAATTGGTTAGTAATACCCATCCATCTTCAGCTTTCCCCATGACTAATTTAAACCCTAAAATTTCCCAAATTAAAAGTGATTTATCCATATCTGTGGTCTCTAGCGTCATTCCCATAAAGTTACCTAGTACAGATTCTTGATCTGCGAAAATAACTGTGGGAGCAGTCTTTTCATTTTCCAGATAAACCCGGCAACCAGAAGGGGTCGAGATGAGGTAATCATTGTCAGAGGTGACAACATTTAAATGAGCTTGCAGCTTAGTGACTGTTTCGGTCGAATCGTCCGCAAATAGCTTAAGCCCCGGTCGTGCGTGTGGGTTGGTATTAAGTTCAATCGCAAATTTGCTTGAAATCGCATATTGTTTATCGTTACTTGTTAGATGTTCGAAATTTAGCGTGTTATAATAAGCGAGTAGCTGATTGAGGTTTCCAGCGTATGTTTGAATAATTGTTTTCATTTTTTCGAAATTCTTTTTATAAAGCTACGGAATTTAAAGTAGATAAATGCAGGAGAACAGATGAATCATTTACGTATAATGGTTCGTCAATTCTTCAATTTTATGGCGACTTTAAGTAGGATTATAAAATCAATCACCCTAGTTTAATAAGTAAAGACAAAATAATTCCAAAAAAAAGCGAATTCATTTAAATTTTTATTCTGTTGATAATCATTGATAAAAACATTTTCAAACGTTTACAAAGGTATTTTATTCGTATACAATTAATTATTAGACGAATAAGAGAAAGAACGTGTCTCACCTTTGCAATGTCGATCACAAACAACGACAGTATTAATTCAAACACTAATTTAAAAACAAGTACAATGAGCACATTAAGAAACCGCGTATTATTAATTGGAAATTTAGGACAAGATCCAGAAATCAAGTCATTTGAAAACGAAAAAAAGTTAGCCATCATTAACGTTGCCACCAATGAGGTTTATAAAAATGCCCAAGGCGAAAAAATAGAATCTGTACAATGGCACAGATGCACGGCTTGGGGTAAGTTGGCAGAAATCTTGGAGCAATATGCGAAGAAGGGACAGGAGGTTGCAGTTGGAGGAAAGTTGATTACACGAACTTTTGAGAATAGCAAGGGAGAGTCTGTGAGTAGAACAGAAGTTCAAATCAACGAACTACAAATGTTAGGAGCGCGAAGAGAAGAAGCAGCTTAGTGAGTGGGTGGTGCGCCATGCAAGGTCAAAAGACATTTTTTTGCATGGCGCCGTCCACCCCTAATCGTTTAAAAAAAGAGTTATTTTAATTAAAAACATACCCATGAATACATTACAAAATGCAGTTAGTTTAATCGGACGAATAGGGGTGACACCCAACGTCAGAACATTTGAAAACGGAGTAAAGCTGGTCAAGTTTTCATTAGCCACCAATGAAACCGTAAGCGAAGTCAACGGCAAGAAAAAAATCACCCAGTGGCATTCAATTGTGGCATGGGGTAAAAAAGCAGAGCTTATCGAAAAATATGTCAAAAAAGGACAATTATTAGCTATTGACGGGAAACTGGTTAATCGGGTTTATCAGGATAATGCAGGGGCAAGCCGCCGTATAACAGAAGTGCAAGTAAAAGAGATTATGATTATAAACCAAAGTAAAGCGGGGTAGGGTACCTTATTTGGCTAAAGGGTTGTCGGCAACACCGCGTGTTTTAGTTAGGCCGTCTTTTTTACTTAAGAGGCGATTTTTATGAGAAATGATACGGAATAAGTATATTAGAAACTCAATCGTCAACTGAAAAACATGAGCAACAACTATTTTATTCGTAATCGTGAGGACTATGAACGTGCAACGCGTGAAGCTTTGGAGAGCCCCAACAATTTTTGGGGGGAGATTGCGAAGAAGAATTTTCTTTGGACTAAAGAGTGGGATAATGTCCTTTCTTGGGATTTTGAAAAACCCGAAGTAAAGTGGTTTGAGGGAGCTAAATTAAATCTTTCTGAAAACTGCTTAGATCGTCATCTTTCAAAAAGAGCGACACAAACAGCACTCATTTTTGAACCCAATGATCCCGCAGAACCTACGAAACACATTACGTATCAGCAATTGTATGATGAGGTAAATAAAATGGCCAATGTGCTCAAAAATAAAGGGGTCCAAAAAGGAGATCGGGTATGTATTTATTTACCTATGATTCCAGAATTGGCGGTGGCAATGCTTGCTTGCGCTCGAATCGGGGCAGTACATTCAATCGTATTTGCCGGTTTCTCGTCAGTGGCACTAGCTACGCGGATTAATGATAGCGAATGCAAATTGATCATTACTTCTGATGGCGGAAACAGAGGGGCCAAAACGATTAATTTAAAAGAAATTGTTGATGAAACGCTTGAAAAATGCCAATGTACCACAACTGTTTTAGTTGTAAAACGGACCAATGAAACGGTAGAGATGATTGGAGGAAGAGATTATTGGTTGGAAAATGAAATGCAAAATGCTGCGGCTTACTGTCCACCAGAAATAATGGATGCCGAAGACCCGTTATTCATTCTTTACACTTCTGGATCTACCGGAAAACCAAAAGGAATGGTGCATACAACGGCCGGTTATATGGTTTATGCTGCGTATTCGTTCCGCAACGTTTTTCAATACGAAGAAAATGATGTTTTTTGGTGCACCGCAGATATTGGCTGGATTACAGGACACAGTTATATTGTTTACGGACCATTAATAAATGGTGGTACGAGCATTTTATTTGAAGGTGTGCCGAGCTATCCGGATTACAGTCGTTTTTGGCAAATTGTGGAAAAACATAAAGTCAAGCAGTTTTATACTGCACCAACTGCAATCCGAGCATTGGCAAAAGAGAGTCTTTCTTTTGTCAAACAAAATGATATTTCTTCACTTCGAATTTTAGGCACAGTTGGTGAACCAATAAACGAGGAAGCTTGGAACTGGTACAATGACTACGTCGGAAACGAAAATAGCGCAATTGTGGATACTTGGTTTCAAACTGAAACAGGTGGAATTATGATTACACCTTTGCCTGGTATGACTTCTCAAAAACCAACTTTTGCAACTCGTGGACTGCCAGGGATTCAACTTTGTTTGATGGATGAAAATGGGCAAAAAATAGAAAAGAATCCTGCAGATGGACGATTATGTATTGAATTTCCGTGGCCGTCTATTGCTCGTACCATTTGGGGCGACCATGAGCGTTACCGACAAACGTATTTTTCTACATTTAAAAATTGCTACTTCACTGGTGATGGAGCTGTCCGTGATGAAGATGGCGATTATAGAATTACCGGTAGAGTTGATGATGTTATCATTGTTTCAGGTCATAATTTAGGAACAGCTCCAATAGAAGATGCTATAAATGAACACCCAAAAGTTGCAGAGTCTGCTGTAGTGGGTATACCGGATGCCATAAAGGGCAATGCTTTACAAGGGTTTATTACGTTAAAAAATAATAATGTTGATTCGGATGAAGCTGTGATTTTAGCTGAATTAAATCAATTAATCACGACCCAAATAGGCGCCATTGCAAAATTGACGAAAATACAACTCACAAAAGGGCTGCCTAAAACAAGATCAGGTAAAATAATGCGCCGAATTTTACGAAAAATTGCAACACATCAAACCGATCAACTTGGTGACATATCCACCTTATTAAACCCTGAGGTAGTAGAATCAATTATTGAAAGGGCTAAAAAGGCTTAAAAAGCGATATCGTTATCTTGTTTCTTTGAACACGCTTGAATTTTAAAAGCTTCTGAAA
Source organism: Crocinitomicaceae bacterium (assembly GCA_963736585.1). Taxonomy (GTDB): domain Bacteria; phylum Bacteroidota; class Bacteroidia; order Flavobacteriales_D; family Crocinitomicaceae; genus Crocinitomix. The sequence continues at coordinate 76,701 of CAVTPI010000001.1, forward strand.
ATCAGGTTTAAACTAGAATAAGGGTACAACTGAGAATAATTAGATGCTATTATTTCTCCCGATTTTTAAACATATACGTGTACCCAAAGTTGAGATACAGGAAATTGTCGTTTGAGCCATACTTTACATCAATAAAACCAAAATTGGTTATCGTAGATGTTGGTGTGGGAGAATCATTGAGGTAATAGAGGACGGTGTATTGATAGTCATAAAAGAATGAATTTCGTGTCGTATAGCTTAATCCAAAATTAAGATATGATTGAGGAGCAATGTTAAATTTTAACAAGGCAGAGAGCTCTGTTCCGAATATCCCAATGTGTGATTTTTCTAAGTTGTTGTCATACCATTTTCCGTGAAAAGTGGTCAAAGTGTACTCGTACTCAATCCAATCTTCATTGTTAAATTGAAAGTTCTCTGCATAGGTTTTAGTTTCCTTGAAAAATTGACGATATACCAAAGAGCCACCAATATCAAGTAACAAACGATCATCCATAAAAGCAAAACGCTTCATAACACCAAGGTGAAAACCAAGACGCATTTTTTTAACAACAATATTATCAAGGTGAATACGATACTTCGTTTCTGTTATTCTCTGATAATGAGTAGATTGAGAGATATCTAAACCTGTTGTTAAAAATAACCCATATTTTTTCCATAGAACATGGTTATAATCTATGTTCAAGCCTACGTCATAATGCGGTTGTATTCCAAGATAATCATAACGGTTTCCGCTACTGTCGGGAGTAATGCGATTAAAATTTTTTGTTGATACCCCGTAGCGTGGAAGTATCGAAATACTCTTGTCCTGTGACCATACAGGAGAGGATATACAAAATAACAAAAGAAGTACTGTTCTCATGTGATAACCATTATTATTTCTCACGATTTTTAAATATATACGTGTACCCAAAGTTGAGATACAGGAAATTGTCGTTTGAGCCGAACTTTGCATTAAATGCGCCAAGGTTTGTATTTGTTGATGTTGGTGTGGGAGAATCATTGAGGTAATAGCGGACGGTGTATTGGTAGTCATAAAAAAATGAATTTCGTGTCGTATAGCTTAATCCAAAATTAAGATATGATTGAAGAGCAATGTTAAATTTTAGCAAGGCAGAAAGCTCTGTTCCGAATATCCCAATGTGTGATTTCGCTAAGTTATTTTTATACCACTTGCCGTGAAAGGTGGTCAAAGCGTATTTATACTCAATCCAATCTTCATTGTTAAATTGAAAGTCCTCTGCATAGGTTTTAGTTTCCTTGAAAAATTGACGATATACTAAAGAGCCGCCAATATCAAGTAACAAACGATCATCCATAAAAGAAAAACGCTTCATAACACCCAAGTGAAAACCAAGACGCATTTTTTTAACTACAATATTATCAAGATGAATTCGATATTTTTTTTCTGTTATTCGTTGGTAATGACTAGATTGAGAGATGTCTAAACCTGTTGTTAAAAATAGGCCATATTTTTTCCATAGAACATGGTTATAATCTATTTTCAAGCCTACGTCATAATGTGGCTGTATTCTCAAATAATCATAACGGTTTCCGCTACCGTCGGGAGTAATGCGATTAAAATTTTTTGTTGATACCCCGTAGCGTGGAAGTATCGAAATACTCTTGTCCTGTGACCATACAGGAGAGGATATACAAAATAACAAAAGAAGTACTGTTCTCATAATATAAAGATAATGAAACAATGAGGGTTCTAGGAGCCCTCATTGTTTTTTTAATATACGGTCATTAATCACAGGGTGATACGTGACCTAAAATTTGACTGAAATTTCCATCTTTCACAAACCAATGTTTTGACTTGACGCCATTTTCAGCATCATATCTGTAATACTGAAAAAACTTGTTTTTTACCTTTTGAATTTTACGTCGGCGATTACGCTGTTTATCACCATATTTGCTATCTTGATACTCGCACCAACTGGTATAGAATAAACCTGCTACATCCGTAAAAAGTGACCCTTTTACCAATTCAAGCGAACCGTCACCCTGTATCTCATACAGATGGGTAAACGAGCCAATATGATTTCCTAAAAAGTTATCATTAATCCATACACGTCCGACAATTTGGTATCCACCCTCATTGTCAAAAATATAATCAAGAGCATCATTTTTTCCACAAGAGGCATTAACGAAGATTTCAATGTCAAAACCATCATCAGATTCATTCCCATCCTCAATCGTTTGGGTATTACCATAGCGATCGTTAAATGTAATAACCGTTTGAGGAAAATACTCGTCATAGTCAGGGTAGGTATGATTCACAAATTCACCGCTATACCCCGAAATGGTTTGTGACGTTCCATCTCCCCAATCAATTTCGTGTGATAATATACCATTATGAGTAGAGCTGTCGAGTGTTCCGCCCTCAGGTAAATAGTACTCTACTAAATAGATACTGAAACCTTTCACAAAGGGTTCACAGTCCACATCATTTCTATACACAAGGCGTGTTTTGTACCAACATGAATCTCCATCATCATCAGGGTCAACGATTACTGTACCGCGGTCTTCGCCCTCAATGTGTCCTTTTCGTATATCAATTTCCAAAAGGTATTTGTACGCTGACCCCGAAGGTTCAAGAACATCATCCTCTCGGTCAGTATCAGCTAGAGCCTGTATAACGTCATTACTATCTTTATGAACCGCATATATGAATCCAAGATCATGCATATAATAAACGGAGTCTCCAACTCCCACCATACGCTCATCATTCAAAAATGTTTTTTTGATTTCGTCAGCGATAAAATCTTCATAATATAGGTTGGTCAGTTCTTGTTGGGTCAGAGCTCCTTGTAACCAATTATATTTTGTAATAAGGTACATTCTGAATGACACATAACCAGGGTACGCTGTTTCAAAAATGTCTAATTGCTCATCAATATCGCCTTGATCGGTAAAATTGGTTAATGCCTCATATACTTCTGCAATATGCTGTGTACTTTGAAAAAACAACATGCCGTTTTCTACCGTTGGTTCCGTAAACGTGGGAAGCACTGTTGGAGCCGGTGATTCCTCTTGCATTATTTCACAAAAAAGGGTGCTGGTGAGTGTCGCGGTAATAACTTCAGCTTGATCTGTTTCAGCTTGATCAAATGAAAGTTCTACAAATTGATTGGTCGTTAATTCACCTGTCGTATGAGGTGATGTTTTATAGTAATGGTCACTGTTATCCTCATGGATAATTGAGTATTCACTACTTCCTAAAGGCACGGTGCCAATGACGTGACCGTCTTTGAGCGTTTGAGCCATAGATTGAACATTGAGGCACAAAGATAGTGCACCATAAAATACAAGTTTTGTTTTCATAATTAAGAATTAACATAAGTCCTTACTTTGGGTTAAAGAAGTGTTCGGGATGTCTTCTAATACGATTGTGTTGGTATCATGAGCGCCTAGAACGCTTCATGCTGATATAAAAATACAGCTTTAGAGTTTAAAAAAGAAATTATGGGCTAACTTTTCTTGATGCGATTTTATCGGTTTGTATCTTAAAGATAAAACAGTTTTGCAACTAATCGAAACGAATTCTAATTACAAAATCTGATTCTGTGCATTAAATTTTACTTCGTCCTAATAAGAAATTACAGATATCAAAACGCATGAGTCAACACATCAAACCGATCAACTTGGTGACATATCCACCTTATTAAACCCCGAAGTAGTAGAATCAATTATTGAAAGGGCTAAAAAGGCTTAAAAAGCGATATCGTTATCTGGTTTTTGCCGTAAAAAGCTCCAACTGAAATAATTCATTAGGTGAATATCTGTGAAGTAAAAATTCAAAATTTGGTTGGCAGAATAACCTAATTTTGCCATTTTCATAGCACCCTCTTGACAAACACCCACACCATGGCCAAATCCTTTTCCTTTTAAAACAACTTCGTTCCCTACTTTTTGGCAGCTAAACCATGTGGACTTTAATCGAAATTCTACACGCAAGTCACGTAACGGAATGCCTAATTGCGGGTATTTATAAAATGCCCTGCGCGAAGGCTGGTTAAAATCATAAATTAGCGGCCCTAGCACAGGGTCGTTGATGGGATACCCGAAATGATTCACCAGATAATTTCGCCATTTGTTCGCGTCAATTTTCTTCTCCCAATTGGCTTGCCAAGACGACGTACAAAAAGTATCAATAATGCTTTTACAGTGCGAAACTGCTTGATTCCAAACAAAGTCAGATTCGCTGGTTTGCCCACCACAATTGGCAAAGAAAAAACCTTGTGCTAATCGTAAATCTGAGTTGAGCATAACAACGCCACTTGTTGCAGCTACAGCGTCATCAATAGTTTTTGTATAAATTAACATATTGTGATAGGCTTGGCAATGCACCCGATCGCATAATTGAAAGCCCTCTTTTCGGTGTTTGTATAAATGACCCAAAACGTAGGTACGGCTCAAAATAGCTTGTACTTTATAATATTCTAAATGTTTACCTCCGCCACCTTCACTCTCAATTACACCACCTAAATAATTGTGCATTTCAACACGGTTTATCATCCGAATGGCATTTGCCCCTTCTGGTGTTAAAATAAAATCATCTTCATACTTCCTCGATTTTTTTGAAGAAGGAGCTAAGCACTGTAAGCGCAAACTGTTTTCTTCGGTCATCTCCTTCACATAAATACTGTCAAAAAAACCAAGTGTACGGTCTGCCTTTATCACTTTTATTTGATCGCCACTTCGTTTAAAAAGAATGGATTGCCCTTTCCAAATATTAGTAATTTCTGTTGTATCTCCAATAATGGAGTAGTTACCCTCATTGTGTGATATTTCTAATGTGCCAATGGTGTAGTCACGCATAATACCAATATCCAACTCTTGTCCCCAAGAAGAAAGACAAAAAATAGAAATGACTATGAGCAGCACATTTTTCACACAATTACTTTTGTTTTAGAAACAATTAAATCGGCAACTCGTTCAGAAGCGCCGCCGCCACCTAAACGCTCTTCTAGCAATCGGTATGTCTCCAACAGCGCTTGTCTTTTTTCAGAATTTTCATTCTCCATGGCTTTCAATTCGCTAACAATTGCGGTTGGTGTCAACTCATGTTGTATGAGCTCTGTTAAAACGGGCGCATCCATAATTAAGTTGACCAATGAGATGTAGTCGACTTTGATGAGCTTACGCGCAATTGCTACTGAAATTGGGTTGCCTTTATAACAAACCACTTGGGGTACTTTAAAAAGCGCAGTTTCCAAGGTAGCAGTGCCAGAGGTCACCATAGCTAAATGTGCATTATTCAATAAAGTATAGGTGTTGTTGTCAATTATTTTCACTTCAATTTCTTTGGCTAACCCTAAGTAAAACGAAGGTTCAATATTGGGTGCCCCGGCTACTAAAATTTCATAATCAGAAAATGCTTTTGCAGCTTTTAGCATAATCGGCAATTTTGCTTTTATTTCTTGTTTCCGGCTACCGGGTAATAAGGCTAAAATAGGTTTATCAGAAAGTTGATTTGTAGCGCGAAAAACGCCTACATCCATTGCGTTTTCCTGAAAATTCTGGATGGCATCTACTAGCGGATGACCGACATAATTAACCGAATAATCAAACCGCTTGTAAAAATCTGCTTCGAAGGGTAAAATACAGTACATTTCATCTACAATGCGCTTTATTTTGTGAACACGATTTTGTTTCCATGCCCAAATTTGAGGCGAGACGTAGTAATGTACCGGAATATTATTTTTTTTTGCAAAATCAGCAATGCGTAAATTAAACCCCGGATAGTCGATTAAAATTAGTGCATCTGGTTTAAATGCAAGAATATCTTTTTTACAAAAAGCAATATTTGACATGATGGTACGCAGGTTTGCTACAACCTCCACAAACCCCATAAAAGCTAAATCTTTAATGTGCTTGCGCGGTTCGCCTGCAATGCTTTTCATTTTATCACCACCCCAAAAGCGAATGTCTGCGGCTGAATCTTTTAATTTCAACGCTTTCAAAAGGTTACTGCCATGCAAATCACCTGATGCTTCTCCCGCTATGATGTAATATTTCACGACTAATTCGTTTAATCTACAAAATTACGAGAATTTAACGGTTGCAGTTTTTTGCGTTCATATAGAATTAACAACAAGTTGTGAATACAACCCTTATGGTTAAAACCCTTTAGGGCTGTTTTACGTATAAATTTGTACTATGAAATATTTGGTTTTACTTTTTAGCGTTTTTCTGGCTTCGGTTGGCTTTGGTCAAGAAAGGAAGATTGATGAATTGGAAATCTTATACGACCAGGGGCATTACAGCAAAGTCGTGCGTAAATCTTCCAGATTATTAGCCGACCCTGCTTATGATTACAGTGGTTTACCGGCTTATTATAAATCGTTAGCATTGCTGCGCATGGCCTCTGATGAAAGTTGGTACCAACGACATGATGGTGCGATAGCAGAGGCCACTGAATTATATGATAGTTTTTTGGAGAGCGAACGTGTAGAGGACTATATCTTTTCACACTATAACGAAATTGCTCGATTGAAAAATTATGTTACTACCTTAGAAACAAAGTTCAGAAAAATGCGCCTAAATGGTTCTGCAGATGATTTATTGGCGTTTAAAGAGAATCAATTAAAAGGGATTCAGTCCAAGGCTGATTTTGTCCCGGTTACCGATCAAACAGAGGATAAAATATTCACCACACAAGACGTTACAGAAAGTGATCCAGATGAAAAAGGATCAAAAAAGCTAAACTTTAGAGAGCGATTAGTGGTTTATGCCAAATCTTTAATTGGGGTAAAGTACAAATGGGCAGGAAATTCAGTAGAGGGTTTCGATTGTTCTGGTTTTGTAGGGTTTGTACATAAAAAATACGGAATTGTAATCCCGCGAACGGCATCAAGTCAAATGGCAAGTGCCGAAAAATTAAAATTAAAGGAAGCTCAAAAGGGTGATTTGGTGTTTTTTGGATCGAGCGGACGTATTTCGCATGTAGGGCTGGTTGTAACCGATAAAGGAAACGATTTAGCAATGGTGCATGCATCTACAAGTAAAGGCGTTATTTTTACAGATATAGAACGGTCGGACTACTGGCGATCCAAATTAAAAGCGGCTGGTACGTTCATTTAAAACTCCAGGGATTTTTTTTAAGGTGTAAATTTACGGGTGCGTTTGCGTATTAATTCATCTAAAACAATTAAAGTAAGCACTGCTAAAATACCAAGCAGGGGTGTTTTTAATTTTTCTACTACTGGATAAAGATCAGCTACTTTAATCGTATTAAAATAAGTGTTAGTAGAGGCTGGATAAACGAAAAAAGGCAGAATAACTAAGACTATCGCAAAAAACGCCGCAACAATCCACCCATATTTACCGATTATCGGTTTGCCGTAACGGGCTTTTTTTTGCTCAATTTTAGTTAAAACATCAGCTGTAAAATCAGTGTTTAATTCAGTTTTATTAAACGGGTCTTCCGTTAAAAATTGGTGGAGTAAATCATCTTCATTTTTCATACGGCCTTAAATTAATTGTGCTGCTTCATCTTTCAATAATACGACTAAAATGCTGTATAACTTTTTACGCGTGCGCATTAATTTTACTTTTATATTAGATGCTGAGAGTTTTGTGATTATCATAATTTCTTGAACAGATTGCTCCTCTAAGTGAAATAAAGTAATCAATGCGCGCTCTTCAGCCTTTAAATGAGACATGGCTTTTTGGAGATATTCCGATCTGTCCGCAGCTTCAATTTTAGTTAAAACGGAGCTGTCTGCATCCTCAACATCAACTTTAATTTCTAGGGTGAGTAAATTCCTTTTCCTCAAAAAATTAATTGCTGTAAAATAGGTGATGCGGTAAAGCCAAGTCGAAAATTTAGATTTACCTTTAAATCGCCTCAGACCCGCGTATGCTTTCACAAAAACATCTTGAGCAATTTCTTCTGCATCCTCTGAATTTCGGGTCATTTTTAAACACAAAGCAAAAACCATTGCTTTATATTCGTTAATCAAAACAGAAAAAGCGTTTTCGTCTCCTTTTTTAATGCGCGTTATGATATGTTGAACTTCGTCGTTCGTCATTTCCTCAGCGGAATTAACCCTGTTCACCTTCTTTTTTATCGCGATTGGCTTCGATAAAATAGGTAATCAAAAGTCCGACTCCGCCAAGTAAAAAGGCAAATACAATAGAAGCTGTTTCGGGCTCCATACCAAAAACCGAGTAGGTTGCTTGCCCAATTAAAATTCCGATTGGAACAAAAACGGCGAGCATTGCAAAACGCAAGCGCGAGTGCTGTTTGGCTTCGTCATCTTTTGGGTTCATACCGGCCTCTATCATAGCCATTTTTTGTCGATTATCTGCTGTGACAGCAACGTATACGATTCCGAAAATCATAGCGCAACCCGCTATTGGTATTAAAATATGAACTAAACTATCCATTGGTATTATTTTTTTGTTCTCATTTCATTAGTCACCTATTTCGAATTGGTGGTTACAAAAAAGCAAAAAAGCCCGAATCATTGATTCGAGCTTTTTTGTGCAAAAGTAAATTTTTCAGCACGGTTAAAATCCAAATACTGTTTCAATACCTGTTTTTACCTTCTCTGCATTTGTAAGTAATTCCGCTTCTAAAATAGAGTTTAGAGGGATGGCAGGCGTATCAATTGAACCGATAATTTCTACCGGTGCATCTAATGCTTCAAAACAATTGCGTTGAATTTTAGCCGCTATGCTCAATGTAAACGTTGCTTCTATCGACTCTTCCGTCACCAATAAACATTTGCTATGTCTGCGTACTGCATCAAAAACCGTGGTTTCATCCCAGGGGCTTAGAGTGCGCAAGTCAATAATTTCTATCTGTCCTTCAAAGTGTTCAGCCGCCTCTAACGACCAATAGACACCCCTTCCATAAGTTACAATAACCAATGATTCCCCTTTTTCAATGTGAGCTTCATCTGCTGCAATTACCTGGCGCGCTTTACCAAATGGCACTACATAATCTTCATCCGGTTCCACGGTAATAGCACCTTCTGTTCCTTTTATTTTACTCCAATAAAGTCCTTTATGTTCTAACATTACCACCGGATTCGGATCGTAAAATGCTGCTTTCATCAATCCTTTCAAATCTGCACCGGTAGAAGGGTAAGCTACTTTAATCCCTCGAATATTTGTTAATACCGACTCCACACTTGAGGAATGATAAGGCCCACCGCTACCGTAAGCACCAATTGGTACGCGAATAATGGTGCTCACTGGCCATTTACCGTTAGATAGATAATACGAGCGGCTTACTTCTGTAAACAACTGGTTTAACCCAGGCCATATATAATCTGCAAACTGCACCTCTACAATTGGCTTTAGTCCAACAGCGGACATACCCACCGTGCTTCCAATAATAAAAGCTTCTTGAATTGGGGTGTTAAATACACGTTCATCTCCAAATTGTTGCGCTAGCGTAGCGGCTTCTCTAAAAACACCTCCTAATCGCCCACCAACATCTTGCCCATAAAGCAATGCCTCTTTATGCTTATCCATGAGTTCACGAATGCCAAACAAAGCACTGTCCACCATTACGGTTGGCTTTTTTCCTTTGGGGCTGCGTTCACCTTTCTCTTCTGTAATAGGTGTAGGAGCAAAATAATAATCTGTTAAACTACTTGGATCGGGGTCGGGTGAGTTTATTGCTTTATCAAAATCAGCATTTATCTTTTCTTTAATCGCCGCTTCAATCTCAATTAATTCACTTTCTCCAATTCCAGCATCAAGTGCTAGGTTTTTTAATTTTGGATAAGGATCGCGTTTTGCTGCTTCATCTAAATCATCTCTGTACCATTCTTTACGCACACCAGAGGTGTGGTGATTTAGTAAAGGTACCTTGGCGTGTACTAAAAAAGGCCGGCGTTCCTTCCGAATGGTAGCAATTACTTTTTTTAATGATTGATAAGATGTTTCAAAGTCTGTCCCATCAATCGTAACAACTTCAAGCCCTTTAAAGCCTTGTGCGTAATAGCTGATGTCTTGCGCCCGAATTTCTTCTGCGCTTGCAGAAATATCCCATTCATTATCTTGCACTAAATATAAAATAGGGAATTGCTTTAACGCCGCCATTTGAAAAGCCTCTGAAACTTCACCCTCTGTACAAGAAGCATCACCTAACGAGCAAACAACCACAGGGTCTTCGCCGCCAAAATCGTCCGCTAAGCCTAGCGTTTCTTTATACTGAATGCCCATGGCAACTCCGGTTGTAGGAATAGCCTGCATACCCGTTGCCGAAGACTGATGCGGAATTTTCGGCATGTCGTCTCGGTTTAAGCTGGGGTGAGAATAATAGGTACGTCCACCCGAAAATGGATCGTCTTTTTTAGCAAAAACCTGAAGCATAATCTCCCATGGTTCAAGCCCAATTCCCAGTAAAATAGAATCATCTCTGTAATAAGGCGCAACCCAATCTTGCGGTTTAAGTTGCATACCCAGTGCCAGCTGAATGGCTTCATGTCCGCGTGATGTAGCATGCACATATTTGGAAGTTACTTTTGCATTTTCCTCATATTTTTCCGACATGGTTTTGGCGGTGCACATTAACTCAAAAGCCTGTTTTAAAGTAGATTTACTCGTTTTAATCGTCTTTTTTTTCTTGCTCGAAGCTGTGGTGGACATAAACTAATTTTGATTTTAATTCGACTCGCAATTTACAAAAAAATCCCCCAAAAGCGGGTGATTTGGCGTTTAAAATAATTTCTTTTAACAAAGCGGTTACCTTTTGTTTTTTTTTATCACTAACTCACAAAAAAAACATGATATGAGACAGTTAAAGCGGTTAATTGCAATTTTATTAGTAGGTGTAATGCCGGTGGCTGCAAATGCACAAGGCGAAAAATCAATTGAAAAAGGAGATTTATTGATTAATCCAGGTATTACGTTGGGGTGGTACAAATATGGGTACGGTTTAAACGCGATAAATATTTTACCTCCAGTATCCCTTAACTTTGAGTACGCTTTTTCTGATTATTTCAGCGTTGGTTTTGAGGCAGATTATGGTAGACGACGGTACCAACAATTGCTTTTTCAACCCGGAGGATATGAGTACGACTATATTTATAAAGGATTTGGCCTAAGAGGCTCATTTCATTATTTAGATTTATTGCAAGAACTAATTGGTGATGACTTAGGAGATTTTAACCTTGATAATTTAGACTTTTATTTAGGTGCATCTTACGGAATTACTACGGTAAATACAGTTTCTACCTGGACAGATCCAATTACAAGTCAAGAGCGGCAAAGTAAAACATTTAGTGCAAACATGAGCCTTGGTTTTATGGCAGGCTTTAGGTATTATTTCTCCAACAGTTTTGGGGCGTTTTTAGAAACCGGACGCAACAGACTTGGATGGGCAAAACTTGGTCTAACGTTTAAAATTTAATTTTTAATTGTTACAAGTAGAGGGAGGCTGCGCTACTTTTTTTGGTAATTGGGTAGATGCGCTTCTCTCTTTTTTTGGTCTAAGTTTTGTATATGTTTCGCTAAAGAGAGAATAAAGCCGTTCGTAATTAATAACCGAGCCAAGCAAATTTTATTTCTATTTTTACCGAATACATATTTTTTGGATCATGAAAAAAATTATCTTAATTTTTCTAGTAGGGCTAAGCGCAATTCAGGCAAATGCGCAGAAAGAGTTGACATTGCAAGACGCTGTAATGAACCAGTATCGCGCCTATTACCCGCAAAACACGTTAATGTTTAACTGGATACCGGGTACAACCAACTACTCCTACCTTTCTGCAGATTATCAAACACTGTTAGAGGGAAATATCAAAAATGACAAATCCAAAACAATCATCACCACAGCGGATATTACAGAAATAACGGGAGAACAAGCCCGTTATGTAAACGTGGTAGAATGGAAAGATGCAACGCATTTTTATACCGTTACAACAGAAAATTATTATTTAATTGATGTTGCAAACAAAACAGGAGAAAAATTAACACTTATCCCAAAGGATGCAGGGTCTATGGACTTTTCATCCGCTTCAGAAAAATTAGCGTATACGGACGAAAATAAATTGTTCGTTACCGCTATTTCTCGACCAATTGTAGTGCCGGAAGATCAAATTGTGACAGGGCAAGCTATTGCACGTAGCGAATTTGGCATCACAAAAGGTACATTTTGGTCAAACAACGGTCAATTATTAGGTTTTTATCAAAAAGATGAAAGTTCAGTTGCAGATTATCCGTTGTTAGATATCACCACACCAACAGGCTCATTGCGGTCTATAAAATATCCTATGGCAGGACAAGCAAGCGAAAAATCGGGTGCGGGGGTTTTAAATACCACAACGGCAGAGGTGGTAATGGTAAAACCCACCGGAAACGAAGAAGATTATTTGACCAATTTTGGTTGGGGACCGAAGGACCTGTTTTTTTACATTGCTGAGGTGAACCGAGATCAAAACCACATGAAACTGAACAAGTATGATGCGCTTACTGGAAAATTCGTTAAAACAATGTTTGAAGAAAAAAACGATAAGTGGGTAGAGCCAGAACATCCTGTTTATTTTATAAATGACAACCAGTTTATTTGGATGAGTGAGCGAGACGGTTTTATGAATTTATATCTGTATGATGATGAGGGTAAATTAGTAAAGCAACTAACAAAAAATAAGTGGGTAACTCAATCTATTTTAGGACATGATGAAAATGGCAATGTTTATTTTCAAGGAACGGGCGAAAATAGCATGGAAACACATGCTTTTAAAGTAAACTTGGCATCTGGAAAGCAAGAAAAATTGACTAATGCACCAGGCACACACACTGTTTCATTCTCTGATGATTTTGCCTATATGTTTGATGCCTATTCAGCTTTTGATGTGCCTAATAAAGAGGTGATTTATGATTTGAAAAAAGGAAAAATAGCACGTGAGGTACTAACGGCTGACAATCCATATAACGGCATTACAATGGGTACGGCAGAAGTTGGTACAATAAAAGCTGCTGATGGTAAAACAGATTTGAATTACCGCTTAATAAAACCAAGTAATTTTGATGCTTCAAAAAAATATCCGGTACTCATTTATGTGTATGGCGGTCCGCATGCGCAGTTAATAACAAACAGCTGGGGTGGCGGCGCAAGTTTATGGATGTATTGGATGGCAGAACAAGGGTATTTAGTTTATACGTTGGATAACAGAGGCTCTGCCAACCGTGGTTTTGAATTTGAAAGTGTGATTCACCGTCAACTAGGTACAGCTGAAATGGCTGACCAAATGGCAGGGGTAAAACATTTAAAATCAATGAATTTTGTGGATGGTGACCGATTAGCCGTGCATGGTTGGAGTTTCGGCGGATTTATGACAACATCTCTTTTGCTGCGCCAACCGGATGTATTTAACGTTGGTGTTGCGGGTGGCCCCGTAACAGATTGGAGCTATTATGAAATAATGTACGGTGAGCGTTATATGGATCGTCCGGAAGAGAATGAAGAGGGTTATGAAAATAATAAATTAGCAAATTATGCGAAAGACCTGAAAGGCGATTTATTATTGATTCACGGAACGGTAGATGATGTGGTTGTAATGCAACATAACCTGGCCTTGGTAAAAGCATTTATTGATGAAGGTATTCAAATGGATTTTTTTCCATACCCTATGCATCCGCATAACGTTCGTGGCAAAGACCGTGTTCACTTAATGACGAAAGTGCTGAACTACGTTATTGACAATAATCAATAAATAAACCTGTTTGTAAAAACAGAAGGCAATATTACCGTTGTGGGCTAAAAATCAGCATGAATACGGTGTGATTTTTAAAATTTCCGTTAATTTTGAAAGGTGCGTTTATATCTTTTATTATTCGGTTTAACCGCTTTTCAATTTTATGCTGCTGGCGCTAGTCAAGTGCCTTTAGATACGTTGATTCAGAAACTACAAGTGCTTAGTGATAGTAATTCAACACAAGCGCTTGATTACAAATCCATTTATTGTAATGATATAGCGGTTAAGTACCAGGGGTTGGGTAAAAACGAAAAAGCGCGCACTTATTTTTTACAAGCCATTTTTTTTACAAAAAAGCGCATTGAGATAGAAAACAATTGGGGTGCTCAAAATTTGTACGATATGGGTTATTTGTACCAAAATTTGGCAACTTTTGAAGGGGCGCAGCAGCGCGTAGACGTTGCTCTTAAACACCTTGATGTAACAGAAGGTTATTACAACCAACTAAAGCCACTACTTGAGCGCAATGAGTGGATTCCAATTCTGGAAAGTTTTTACGAAACATCATTTACAACCGCGTTTCATGGAGCAGAGTTTGAGCGTGCGCGTTATTACATGGACAAGGCAAAGGGCTTAATAGAGGCTTCCCCAACTTACTTTTCAACCAACAGGTATGCCCGTTTATTGCGTTTAGAGGGTGAACTGTATGCTCAACTACTAGACTATAGAAGTGCCGAAGAAAAATTTAGAGAATCATTAGCAGTATATGCGTCTGACACATCAAATAAAACAATTGACCATTATAAACTCCGTTCGTTAATCACGGCGTTGTATCATCAAAATAAATTTGAAGAAATTGACACCCTATTAAAAAACCAGACTGAATATGCCACGGCAGAACAGCTTAAAAATTTTTCAACAGAAAACGGTTTTGGACAAATCTCCAGTTTTTTGGATAACGTTTTTTATTGGTCGTATGCCAAAATTCAATTGTATAAAAAAACCAAATTAACCACTTATTTAGCGGCAGCAAACGCCTTGCAATTTGTTGGGTTTAACGTGGTAGAAAATGCCATTTTAAAAAATGAGGCCGACCGCATGAACAATATTCTGGCAAGTCCTAACGACAAGGTAGAGGGTACAATTACGTGTTTAAGTTACCTCCAACAGCACAAGCCTTTGCAACAAAATGCCCTTGTGGAGTTGTTGCGGATAATTGATGTTTATAATTCTACCCGTTTGCACTTGGAACGTATCAGCTACAGCTTAAATGCAGATTTATGGAAGCTACAAAAACAACTGAACAATGAATTAATTTACACCAATAAAAAGTTAGATGAATTAAGCCTTTCGCCCGAAAAATCTACGGTGAAAGATTCTATTCGCCAAAAATCATATCAATTATCGCTTCAACTTCAAGCACTTTCTAAAAAAACGAAAAAAGAAAAAATACTGGCTGAATATGAAATTGCACAAGATGGGTTTGACGAATTAGTGAAAGCGTATGTTAACACCACGCAAAAGTCAATTTTAGTTTATTTTCATCCAGAAGAAGAAGACAGCTTATTTATTTTGGGTTTAACACCAGACACTAGCTTTTTAACAACAGTAATGGTTAGCCCTAACTTTACCAATGATATTGGGCATTTGTATAATTTAAATGCCAGTATACAAACCAATAAAGATTCCATTGCGCTGCAGCAGCAGTTAAATGCTAACATGTACAAAAGCGTTTTTGAACCCATTGCAAATTGTATAAGCAGTACGGATATATTGCTTTATCCGATTAATGAAATGAGTTACATTAGTTTTGATGCTTTATTGGATAATGAAGCGCATTATTTGGTTGAAAGCTATAATTTTCAATACACCAGTTCACTTTTTTCAATTGTGTCCGAAGAAAAAACAACTGCACTACCGCCTGGAGATTTTGCGAGTTTTTATCCCTCTAATTATGGAGATGACTCATTGGCTTACTTGCTAAATGCAAAGCAAGAAGTAAATGGTATTGCTGAATTATTACCAATTAAAGATTATCAAGGCAAGGCCGCCAATAAAACTGAATTTTTAGCAGTCGCTCAAAAAAGCAAAGTCGTGCACATTGCGTCGCATTCTATTTTAAATTTTGATTTTCCGTATGAATCGTATGTGGTGTTTGATAAGGCGAATGATACGGCAGAAAATAAACTGTATGCTTACGAAATTTTCTCACTCACAATGGATGCAGACATGGTGACCCTAAGTTCTTGTAATTCTGCAAAAGGTAAGCTGGAAGATGGAATAGGAGTAGTGAGTTTATCCAATGCATTTTATTTTGCAGGGGTGCCGGCTACTATAAGTAGTTTATGGAGCGCGCAGGACGGTAGTTCCGCTAAAATAATGGTTGCTTTTTACGATTATTTGTGTAAAGGTGAAACCAAATCAAGCAGCTTGCGACAAGCAAAACTTGATTATTTAAAAAATGCGGACAAAATACACCAACAGCCTTTCTTTTGGGCAAACTACGTACTTTATGGGAGTGACCTGCCGCTTTACAATGATTCTAACACGGTTTCAAAGTGGGTGTGGTACACTTTGGGCACCACAAGTATGCTTATGGTAGGTTTCATTATTTTCATTTTTCAGCGCCGTCGAAATAAAAAATCTGCAAAATAAAAAACACTTAAGGGCAATAACTCCTGTTTTATCCACTAATTTTAGCGTATGAAATTGCTTTATTCCTTCATTTTATGTTGTTTATCGTTGTTTTTTTCAATAAATGCCTCCGCTAATGGTACGTTAGATTCACTTGTAAACCGATTAGAGGAACTGAAAGACAAAAACGGCGCGGACGAACTTATGCTAAAGGCAAATTTGAGTGAAGAAATATCAGATTTATACAATAAGCTATATGCCGATCAAGAATTTTCACGCATTTACTTATTGCAAGCTATTTCGTTTGTTGAAAAACGGATGAAAATTACAGATCAGGTAGAAGCAAATGACGCCATTCATTTTGTAGATCTGTATCGAAAACTTTCCTTGTTTGAAGCGGCAAAAAGCAATATGGTTGCCGCAGAACAATACATGGATAAATGCGAAAATTCCTTGAAACTCTTTCAGCGTAAACTTTCAAATGATGAATATTACAAAGCCTTATTTGACATTTATCATTCAAAATTTGCATTGAGTTTAATGCGACAAGACTTTTCATCTGCAGAAAATAGTTTGCTGACGTGCTATTCACTCATAGAAAAAAGTGAAAAATTATCAAACATGGGCATGAATGTACTGAGTGAGTTATCTTTAGTTTATTCCGTACAAGGTAAGCACGACCAATCGATAAAAAGTGCACGGGAGGGGTTAGAACTTTTTATAAAAAATCCGCAAGACGGCATTCCAAAAGACAGGTACATTTATTTTTTATTGCGGGCTCAAAATGCCGCTGGTCGTTTGAAGGATGTACTGGCAACGGTTGAGAATTTACCACCTTACACAAGTTTGACTGAAATGAAAAATTACCTGGAAGAAAATGACCAAATGGTGACCCGCACGTTTTTTGAAAACATTTTTATTTTAGGAAATGCAAATGCCTCTTTGTATACCCAAACAGATAGCTTAGCGTACATCAGAAATGCTTATGAATGGATGAATAATGGCTTTTTGCTGGCAGAAGAACTAACGGTTACCAGAGATGGCGATAAGATTGGAAATGTGCTGTTAAAACCAAAAGAAAAGCTGAGTAATTTTCTTAAAATACACCAGCAGTTAACAATGGGCGAAGGCGTTTCAAGAGAGCGACTGATAGAAGTTGTGCGGGTGTTAGACGTTTACCAATCAAGTCGTTTGCACCTTGAACGTATTTCGTATGAGGTGAATGCCACCTCCTGGATGAAAGAAAAGGAACTGAAGAATGAACTGAATTTTATTAATACCAAACTAGGGGAGAGCAACGGTGTAATAAAAGATGCCGCTTTGAAAGATTCATTGAGCAATGCTTTTAATCAACTGTCGTATGAATTAGCACGCATAAACAAAGCAACAAAAAGGGATCTGATTCTTGATGAATATGTTATTGGCAGGAAAGAATTTTCAAAACTTACAGATGCTTTTTTAACTAAAAACAACAAAACCTTTATATCCTATTTTTATGCGCCGCAAGATTCAGTTGTTTACATTAGCGGAATTGGTCCTAAAAATGAATTTTTTAAGGGCGTAAAGGTAGACACTAGCTTTAGTAGTTTAATCCGAACAGCTTACGAATTGAATGCATCATTCCAATTAAAAGGAACCCAATTGCGCCAACAAGATTCACTGAACAGTGCGTTATACAATTACCTTATTGCGCCTGTTGTTGACGAACTAAACACAACCAGTATTTTGCTTTATCCGTTAAACGAAATGAGCTACATTAGTTTTGATGCACTCCTCACACCACAAAACGAATATTTGGTACACCAGCATGATTTTCAATACACCTCCTCACTTTACTCTTTGCTTAATCCGGATTTAAATACGACGAACAACAATTCATCCATTAGTTTTTACCCCACCAATTATGGGGTAGACTCATTGGCTTATTTAACCAATGCCAAAACAGAGGTGGCCGCGTTTAAAAACGAATTTCAGGCAACGACATTTGAAGGAAATAATGCCACAAAAGCCAACTTTTTAACCGCGGTAAAACACAGTAAGATTGTGCACCTCGCTTCGCACTCCATCTTAAACGTAAATCAACCGTATGAGTCGTACATTGTTTTTGACGCGACAGAAGATACCCTTGACAATAAATTACACGCGTACGAAGTTTTTTCTAAAACCATTGAGGCAGATTTGGTCACGCTAAGCTCATGTAATTCAGCAAAAGGTAAAATTGAGGAAGGCATTGGTGTTGTTAGTTTATCGAATGCATTTTATTTTGCAGGTGTCCCTGCAATGATTAGTAGCATGTGGAACGCGCAGGATAAAAGTTCATCCGCCATTATGGTTACGTTTTACCAACAACTAAAAAAAGGAAATACAAAAGCCACCAGTTTACAAGCGGCTAAAATAGATTATTTGAATCGTGCAGATAAAGTAAAGAAACAGCCCTTCTTTTGGGCAAATTACGTACTTTATGGTTCAGATGAGCCTGTTTACAAAGCATCCGGCAAAAAAAACAGTTGGCTAACACTTACCCTTTATGCCGCAGGGGTATTTTCTATCGTAATGATCGCTCTGTGGTTTGTCCGAAAAAAGAGACGGCGTCTAGTCTAAATCTTCAATTAATAAAGCAGCTTCATCCGCGTAGTCACTTGATGACGGGATAGACTTTAAATGCTTTAATGCTTTTTTTTTGTTGTTGTTACCAAGTTCTGCTAACGAGAGGTGAAACAGTGCTACTTCAGAAAAAACATTGTCAAACACCACTACTTTTTCAAAAAGTGGAATAGCCTCCGCGTAACGCTCTAGCGCCATGTAGCACTCAGCCAAATAAAACACCGCATTTTCATTGGTACTGTATTTCTCAAAATTTTCAATCGCCTTTTCGTACTGCTGTTGCTCATAAAATTTCAGCCCTTCGTCCATGTCCTCTTTTTCTCCCCTCACAGTTAAAACATTATCATAAGGGTTAAAATTATCGGCTACCAGCGTTTGGTTAGATGGTGTGCTCAATAATAAAAAAGTAGCACCAACCCCCACTAACAAAACAATAGATGCTGCTATGGCTAAAAAGCGCATAGAAAACACGCCTTTGTTTTCGGTTGGTTGTTTGCCCGCCTTATCCCAATCATTTAATTTAGCTTTAAACGCAATAATTTCTTGATTCTCTAAGCCGTGTTCTAACGCCTTAAATGCCTCAAAATCTTTACGTAATTCCTGGTTTTCTTTTAATTCAGCTTCAACTATTAAGCGTTCATCCGACGGCATTTCATTCCGCAGGTAACGATCAAATAGCGCTATTTTTTCTGCGGCCGTTCTCATTTTTCGTCTTGCATTAATTCCTTTAACTTCGTCAAGCACAAATACTTTTTCTTTTTGGCCCCAAGTTCATTTTTATAACCTGTTTTGCGGGCTATGGCCTCCATACTGTTGCGTTCCCAATAGAACAATTTTAGTATAGTTTTGCAAGGCTCACCAAGTGCATTTAATGCGGTTGCTAACCGTTGTTGTAAATCGTGGTCAATTTCGCCTTCGTCAAGCGCAGTTTTAAACAAATCCGGCTCTTCCAAAAACGTTTCACTTGCTGTTGTTTCAACTGTTCCGCTTTTTTCGCGCCACCATTCTTTCATCACCATTTTGCCCACGCCGTACAAGTACGTTTCTGTCTGTACGTCCAAGTTGTCTAGCTTCCCCCGTTTTACATTAAAATATAATATGGTAAAACTACGTTGGTAAATTTCATTACCATCTTCAACGCGTCCAATTCCAAAACGACCCTTTAGCCAATTTTCAAATTTAGGTTTGTACTGGTGATAAAGTTGCTGTATCACCCGATCATCTTGCGCTTTAAATGCTTGTATTGTGCTTTTGTTATCCAATTAGTGTAGCAAAAAATAAAAAAGTAACCAGAAAATAAATTTTTGTCAAAAATAAAAAAAAAGAGGCGGTGGTGGTTACCTTTTGAAATCTAATCACACTAAAGGGCAAAAAATAAAACTTCAAGAATGAAAAATTTAAAATTAGTTAACGGATTGTGGGTTGCAGTGTTAGGCTTAAGCTTTGCAACTGTATCATGTAAGCGAGAAGGTTGTACGGATCCTGCTGCTACAAATTATGAAAAACGTGCCAATGATGATGACGGTTCATGTGTATACGGCCCTGGAGAAGGCCCCGCAGATGGAGAAACACAAGAATTAACAGAGGATATTAATACACCAACAACTTTAGTTGCAGGTAATTATAAAGTATGTTCAACGATAGATGTTAACGCCGCATTAACAATAAACCCTGGTGTAACCATTACGTTTTGTGCTACAGAAGGGTTAAGCGTAGGTTCGGATGGCTCGATTACAGCTGTGGGAACAGCCGCGCAACCAATTGTTTTCCAGGGTGAATCAGAGTCTCCGGGATATTGGGCAGGTGTTGCAATTTATTCAAACAACCCAAACAACCGTATGGAGTATGTAACGGTAAAAAGTGGCGGAAGCTATTGGGCATGGGATTATGCTAACATTTATTTAGGAAGCGGTGCAAAATTGGTTCTTAAAAATTCCACATCAAACGGAAGCGAAGGTAACGGATTGTATGCAGAAAGTAATGCATCATTACCATCTTTCAGCGGAAACTCTTTCGCCAATAACTCATTGGCAGGTGTAAATATTGGAGCAGTGCAAGCAGGTTCATTAGATGCCGCATCTAGTTACAATATTTCAAACGGAGAGGCTGTTGTTACGGTAAGAGGCGGTACAATCGGTACACCACAAACGTGGAACGCCTTGGGAACTCCATATTTAATTACATCTACAGTTGACGTTAATGCTGCATTAACATTAAACCCGGGTGTTGAGATACTGTTAGGTTCTGGCGAAGGAATTGACGTAAATGATTCTGGTTCATTAACTGCGGTTGGTACAGCAGCACAGCCAATTAAAATTGAAGGTCAATTTGCTTCTGCAGGTTACGGCGCAGGCGTAAATATTGGGTCAAATAACCCAAATAACAAATTTAATTATGTAAACATGGCGCATTTAGGTTCGTATTGGGCGTGGGATCATTCTGGTATTCACGTAGCCGGCCGATTAGAGATTGATAATTCATACATTACAAACTCTAACAGTTGGGCATTGTATGTAGAAAGTTCTTCTGTAATTATTTCAAACGGAGCAACACAAACAACACCCGCCGGAGTAATGGTAACAAATACATTTACAGCAAATGGTGCTGGTGCTGATGCAGATTGCGTAGGCGGCGGATGCACAGTGTATTTCAACTAAACTAAAATAAACGTGCAAGGATAGGTCGGAGAAACAGCTGTTTCTCCGGCTTTTTTTGTTCATTTATGTGAGTTCATAAACATCTCCTTTAACGGAAATGATTATCTTTCCGCGGATGCGTTACTTATGGTCTATTATCTTCTTACTTTTTGCTTCCTATAATTGGGGGCAAGGCCAAAATAACATTCAGGTAACGGATGCAGATTTGGGCGTATCTATGGCCAACAAAGTGGGTGTTTTTGAAGATGCCAATAACACCTATCCAGACATTGCTGATATTTTAAAAGTAGATAAAAGTAAATTTAAAGAGCAGAATGAAACCATTCTTAATTTTGATTTTACATCAAAATCATATTGGCTGTATTTTTCGTTAACAAATAAAACAAGTTTAGACAATTTTTATGTAGAAACCGCCCGGACAGTAACCAATAAGGTTATTTTTTACGAGATGGGAGAAGGGAATAAAGTTGCGCATAAATTTATGAGCGGAGACGATTTTCCGTATGACGTAAAAGAAATAGCCCACCGTAAACACTTGTTTCCTATTAAGCTTGAAAAAGGAGAAACCAAGCGTTTTTACATTCGCCTTTCTAGTGACGGAGAATTGTTGTTTGCACCTTTAAAGGTACACGATACAGCCCAATTTTTTGAGCAGGATTTTAGAGATCAATTCAAAAGTGGGTTTTATTACGGTCTGATTGCACTCACCGTAATTATTTACTTTTTCTTTTTCTACTTTCTTCAAGATAAAACATTTTTGTTTTATATACTTTATGTGTTCTCACAAGGTGTACTACAGTTTTCGTTAGATGGCTATTCACACGACCATTTTTTTCCAAGCGGCGGATATTTCACCAACCATGTTTTACTCTTTTTTGCGGGGCTAACAGTTATATTTTTACTCATTTATGTAGATAATTTTTTATTGCTACAAGAACGTAATAAACGGCTTTCACGTATTTTTAGGTACAGTATGGGGATGATGATAATCATTGTGTTTTTGTCGCTTATTCCCGGTGCGCCTTATGAAATTTCTTATCCCATTATTAATGGGGCAAGTTTGTTTAGTATTTTATTAGCTGCTTACGCCATTATTCATTTGAGAGTACAAGGTTTTAAGGTTGATTTTTTCTTTGCTTCGGCATTTATTATTCTGATTGTCGGTGGGGTGGTGTTTATATTAGGTAACCTAAGCATAGTTGGTGATAAAGAAGTTTCGTTAGGGGCTTTAAAGCTAAGTTCTGCCCTGGAGTTTGTGGTGCTTAGTATTTCAATGTCCAGCAAATATGGTAAACTGCAAAAAGATAAGCTACATGCCCAACGCGAAGCCTTACGTACATTGAGTGAGAAAAATGAGCTGATGGATAAAAGCAACTTGATGCTAGAAAAACAAGTGGCTGAGCGCACGCATGAAATCGAACGACAAAAAGAAGAGTTAACGATTAAAAATGAATCAATCGTAAGTAGTATTAAATACGCCAAACGTATTCAGCAAGCCATTTTACCGTCGCAGGGGCAAATAGATGAACTGTTGCCAAACTCATTTGTTTTTTATCGGCCTAAAGATGTAGTAAGTGGAGACTTTTATTTTGTAGAATCAACCAAAGCCACATCAGAAGATCAAGATGTTTACACCATTTTTGCTGCGGTAGATTGTACAGGGCACGGTGTGCCCGGGGCATTTATGAGTATTGTGGGCAACAATATTTTGTCGCAAACGCTGGGGCAACAAAAAATTAATACACCGGGGCAGGCACTTAACTTCTTAAATAAGGGTGTAACACGTACGCTACGCCAATCTGTTATTGATGGAGCTAAGGTTAGAGATGGGATGGACATTGCCCTTTGTGCTTTATCAAACGATCATAAAAAATTGCTATTTGCAGGAGCCAAAAACCCGCTTTACATTATTCGCGATAAAGCCTTTTTTGAATTGGCTGATTTTCCGGATGACGCAATCGTTCGAGAAGAAAATGAACGGTGCGTACTAATTGAAATTAAGGGGGATAAATTCCCGATTGGCAATGTTTCAGGTACGTCAACGCATGATTTTTTAGATCATAAATTAGAGCTGATGACAGGTGACCATATTTATGTTTTCTCTGATGGTTATGCCGATCAGTTTGGTGGTGAACGCCACAAAAAGTTCAATTACCGTCGTTTCAGAAATGTGCTGATGAATTGCTACGGATTATCGGCGCATGAGCAAGAAGCTAAGTTAGAGGAAGCCTTTTTAGCATGGTTAGGTAAAGGCGATCAAATTGATGATGTACTTGTGATTGGTGTCAACATTTAATTTGTAGTTGGCTTTAAATTACCCGGAAAATTTTTATTGGGTTTTAGGTACAATTTAAATGCAATTAATCCTGCGGAGCGCGTAAGCTCGGGATACTCCAACCGCACATCTGGTCCCCAGTTGGTTCTGCTTCCTAAATACTCCATTGTAAGGGCATTGTAAAAATCCATGGTGTAAATTCGTGGGTTCAAGTCGTACAAACGCAAACGATACCGTTTACCTGTTTCATTTTTGAACGATTCAAATGGCGTGTACAGGATAGAGTCATTCATTTTAGAGTTGTTTCTCACATTGTCAATGTAGTTTAGCGGACTATCATCATAAGGGCGTTCCCAAATCCCTTGCTGCCCAGCTGGTTTTTTAGGATCAAAACCGGGGTCAAACGGAATGAAATTTGCGCATTTTTCTGGTAAGTCGGCCTGTCCATTTTCTGCCATGTATAAATACCAACTGTAGTATCGGCTGGATATTACACCAATCGCGTAATCTTCATCAGGTGAGATTAAAAAAACCGTTTCAACCTTTCGGTTGTCAGAAATAACGCGTCGTGGCGTCCACGGGGCACCGTCACCGTCAAAGTTTATGCCTTCTGTAAATTTTCGGATATTGCCTAAATGTTGGCGCAAGCTATCCACAAAATGATAATCCCAACTCATTCCAACTCCGGCCGTTCCGGTAAAAGCGGTCATCCAAGCATCTCGTATCCATTCAACTTTGTATAAATCACAACCAAATAAATCTGCATTTCCAACCTCTCCGTAAAAAAAGGTAAATCAAATTTAGCCTTGGCATCCTCAACAATTGTAGCCGTGTTTTGATATTTTGCAGCTGAAACAGCATACCAATTTAAGCCTATATTTTGGTAAGGCTCTGCCTCAATTATTAAGTTTTCATAATTTTCCGGGTCACGAAAAATGCCTAAAAAACTGGGGGTTATCAGCTGATTCGTTTTTAGTTCATCTTTCATATAACTACCCATCTCACGCATCCAAGAAACACAAACATCTGCATCTGTACATGGCGTTTGAATTTCACTAGCCATTCCCCACATGCCTATACTTGTGGAATATCCCCAACGGGCTTCAATATAGCGTAGTTTTTGTTTGTAAAACTTTTTGGCTGTTTCGTCAGAAAAAAAAGTGTTAGAATCCATGTTAGAAGTGGACTTAATTTCGCGATTATAAGGATTGGCACATGGGTTATCTTTGGTAATAAATTTTTTGTCCGCGGCATCTCTTGACCAATTCCACATAATGCGATCCATATTCCGTTCTAATGAAATTTGAATTTGCAGGTTTAATTGAATTTTTAACCCCAATTGTTCGGCTAAAAACACCTGTTCATCCAGCTCCCAAGCGCGGTTTTGCCTTGGATAATAATTGCCCAGCTTTTCCCATTCAAAATCTTGACTTTGAGGCAGTAAAATTTCTCTAAAATAATTGCCACCACTTGCCGCTAAACTTTTCATAAACCCCTGGTACATTAAAAAACTTTTAAGCGTGGTCGCATCTGCCATCCAACTTTCAAAAGACATACCTGCGTTTTGTCCGGTTTCGCTTGGTAATTGGGCCTTGTTATTACTGTAACAATATTCGCACCGCGGAGCAATCATATTTTGTCCACACGGAAAAAAAGTCTCGTCTCCTAATTTAAAAAAGCGCTTACTTTCGCCCATTTTCATGTACCCTTTATTGCTACTTGCTGTGGTAATGAAACTAAAATTTGGGTAACTAAAACTGGTGTCTTTTGTGGTAATTGAAACTGCACACGTCCATTCACCAACAGCAGGGGGCGCAAACCGAACCCGAATAAGCTGAGGTGTTTTTTTGCGCACCCAGTCCCATTTTCTAAAATCATTGTGAGAGGTGTCACGGTCAAATTCATTATAATAAAAACCATCTCGTGTAACCGTCTCTCCAGATTCTAAATGCTTAAAAACGGCTGTGGCTTTAAATTGCCATTCTAAAAAGGGGTTAATGCCTTTTGTGCTATCGTCTGTAGCGGTAAAGTACTCTATTTTATTTTTAATTGAGTTCGGTAAATCTAACCCAATCTCCATCCGTTCATATTTTCCTACAACCTTGTAAGACACAGGCTCCACCCATTTAATGTCGTTTTTCTGTTCTTTTACCAACTCACTGCTTAGTTTTTCATTTACGGCTTTTGTGTTAATGTCAAAATTCACAATTTTCTCTGAACCATAAACAGACTGTTGCGCAAAACTGCTCGAAACAGAAATAAAAACTACGACGAGAAAAAATTTAAGTATTTGCATCATAAAAAAAATTAACCGCTTTTAAAATCAAAACGGGAGAATGACAAAAAAGCTTTTATCCCCGGTTTTAAATGGTTCAAAAAGCTTTAAAGTTCAAATTAAATAAGGTTGTTAGTTCTTAATAATTTCAAATTCAGTCCGGCGGTTATTCTGTCTGCCGGCGGCAGTATTATTACTTTCAACCGGGCGCTCAGATCCGTAGCCTTTTGCCACTAACCGATCACGCGAAATGCCATTGTTGGCTAAATAATTTACAACAGCGTCTGCACGTTCTTGTGATAGTTTTACATTGCCACTAACTGACCCTGTGTTGTCTGTATGGCCAGAAAGTTCAATTTTTAAACCGGGCACATCTTTCATTAACTTTACCAAGCGATCAAGCTCCGCATTTGACTCTGACCGAATGTCAGATTTGCCGGTATCAAAAAACACGTTGCGTAGCGCAATTTTACTACCCACTTTAATATTTTTCAGTTCAATGGTTTTATTCACCAGGTTATATGCACTACCGTTTGGAATGTCAAAATTTTCTGAATGGAACAAATAACCATCTGCTTTTACAGCAATTCCATAATTTCCGCCAGCTTCTAATGATAATAGAAATTTACCCGTAGCACTGTTGGTTGTAAAAGATTCTACCACTTGTCCGGATGTATTGTCTGTAATGTCAATAATAGCTTCAACCGGTTTTTTTGTAATAGCATCTAACGTCTTTCCTTTAAAAACAGTTAATTCTGCCATGCTTGTCACTTTCACCTCACCAACCAATTCGGGGTCTTGAATGGGTTGCGCAACAGATGCTAACAAGTAATCCTCTGTGGTGTATGAAGGTGTTTTTTCATCTCCCCAAAAGGTAATCTTATAAATATCATATCCACCT
Source organism: Crocinitomicaceae bacterium (assembly GCA_963736585.1). Classification (GTDB taxonomy): domain Bacteria; phylum Bacteroidota; class Bacteroidia; order Flavobacteriales_D; family Crocinitomicaceae; genus Crocinitomix. The sequence continues at coordinate 103,708 of CAVTPI010000001.1, forward strand.
TTTCCGCCTGCGCGGTTAGATGCTATATAGGCGTACTTTCCGTTTGCTGTAGCCGCAAAGAAAAAATCGTCATAAGGTGTATTAATAGGATACCCCATGTTTACGGGTTTCTCCCATCCGCCCCCTTTGATTTTTTTTGCATAAAATATGTCATAACCTCCCATGGAATTAAACCCTTCAGAAGCAAAATACATGATTTTACCATTGGGGTGCAAATACATTGGTCCATCATTAAACGTTGAGCTTACATCCATTTCTTGACGCGGTAAACCATACGAACGGTCACGCTTTACTTTAACGCCAGAAACCATAATGTCATACCCATTTTTGCCTCCTTCTTTATCCTTAGCAAAATAAATTGCCCGATCATTAAAATTATACGAAGCATACCGCTCGTTTGACCTTAAATTAATATCGCGGGAAAAGCTTACCGGATCTGACCATGTATCGCCCTTTAAAAAAGATTCATAAATATCTGAATTGCCAGCTGCATTTAATTTACTCATTAGCATTTTAGTGCCGTCGTATGCCAAATTGTTTGAAATATCATCTGCCGCAGTGTTAATTTTACCTTTTAAGGCCTCAGGTTTGCTCCATTTGCCATTGACCAACGTTGCCGAATAGATGTCAGCATCATAAATGCCAACTTCATTTGGTGTATGGTTATTCGCCCGGTTTGATGTAAAAATAATCTCCTCACCGTCCATAGAAATAGACGGGGCATAATCATCTTCGGCAGAAGAAAGAGAAGCGACATGATCAATCCAGGCGCGAACAGGTGCACCAATCAAATCCATACCGGTTTTACATTCTACTTTACGTTGCCGTACAAATTTTGCAAAATCATCAGCCTTACGATACTCTTCTTCAAATTTTTCATAAAAGGTAATCGCTTCCTTGAACTCACCCTCTAATTGGCTAATGCGTCCCATGTAATAATTAATAAACGGGTCTACCTCTGGGTTTCTTTCGTAAGCCTCTTTAAAAAACGGAATACTTTTTTCTTTACTTGTGGAGTGAATGTGGCACACACCAATTTTAAAATTTAGCTCAGCACTTTTAGGGTTAAAGGCATACGCTTTTTCAAAATGGTTCAGTGCTTTTACATAATAAAGCTGTGGGCTACGCACTAAAAATACTTCTGCATTTCCTAGTTCCCACTGCTCGGTTCCTAAGTCCATTTGTTCTTTGGCGGCTTTATAGCCGTCTTTATCATCTTTAAAGTTAGATGATTTAAATTCTACGTCTTGTGTAAATGCCACTGTTGAACACAAGAAAGCAATTAGTGTTAAAAAATTTTTCATGTTAATAATTTTATACAATTAGTTTGTTGTGTTTTCAGTTAATTTGAGCAATTTCCAGAATTGTATTGTTTGGCTAATTCTGACCCTAATTCGCGTCCTTTTTGCCAATCGGCACAGGCTCCGTCCATGTCGCGTAGCATTTCTTTTGCCATGCCACGGTTTACGTAAGCATCAGCTAATTTAGGATCAAGCTGAATGGCTTTGTCAGCGTCTTTCTTGGCATTTTCGTATTCTCCTTTTTTAAAGTAAACACCAGCGCGGTTGCTGTAAGCCGGCGCATAATTTGGGTCAATGCCAATGGCTTTGGTAAAATCATTTAACGCATCATCTAAACGGTCCATTTTTACGTGCGTTACACCACGATTATTATACGCTAAAAAGAATTTCGGGTCAACACTCAATGCGCGGTTAAAGGCTTGCAACGCATCCGGGTAATTTTTTAATTTGGTTTTTGTGGTGCCAATATTATTGAGTACAAATGCTAAGTTTTCATTTTTGCGAGAGGCTTCCTCATAATCTTTTACAGCTTCAGCATATTTTTCTACCATGCGGTAGCAAGACCCTCTGTCATTATATGCGTAAGCATCATCAGGATTAAGCATAATTACCTTCGTAAACTGACCAATTGCTCCATAATAGTCTTTCTGTAAAAAGCGGAGTGTACCAAAATTGTAATACGCCTTGTCGTTTTGTGGATCCAAGTCAATTGATTTTTGATAATCTTTTTCGGCCTCAGCATAATTATTTAAACCTTGGTAAGCCCGCCCACGTTGAAAATAAGCTTTTGCGTAATCCGATTTTTTTTCAAGTAATCCATTTAATGTTTGAATGGATGCTTTATAAGCCTTCATGCTATTTTCAGCAACAGCTTTATTGTAGTACGCCGGTGTAAAATTCGGGTCATTTTCAATAGATGTTGCGAATTTTTTAATGGCTTCGGCATATTTGTTTTTTTTAAAAAGCTCAATACCCTCGTTATAGGCGGTTTGTGATGCTTCTATCGCCGCGTTGGATTCATTTAAGTGTGTAATAGAGTCACGGTAAAATTGTTCTTCTGGTGTCAGTTTTTCATCTTGCCCAAATGCTGTAACACTTAGGGCAGCTAGTAAAAGTAGTAATGGAAATTTTTTCACGTCTGTCGTTTTAAATTGGAGCATTAAAATAACTGAAAAATAGCACAAAGTCCCAAAATACGACGGTGTAATTTTCAACAGATGTTCATAAGTAGCTGGTTGAATCAACCATTCAGCAAACTATAATCCTCTAAATGAGGGTACGAAGTACAGTAATAAAGCCTTGAATTAAGCTAATGAGCGAATTTTATCCATAATGGCATGAGCCAGCGCATTGGCTTTTTCTTCTGATTCACTTTCAGAATAAATACGGATAATTGGTTCGGTATTGCTTTTACGTAAATGCGCCCATTCTGCGCCAAAATAAATTTTAACACCATCAGTTGTGTCCACTTCATTATCTGGATAAGCCGCTTTTACGCTGGTAAGTATTGCGTCAACATCCATTGAGGGGTCAAGCTCAATTTTATTTTTAGAAATATGGTATGTAGGGTATTGCGCACGTAGTTCTGCTGTTGATTTACCAGATGCTGCCAATTGCGTTAAAAATAAGCCTATCCCCACCAATGCATCTCGCCCATAATGTAGTTCGGGGTAAATAACACCACCGTTTCCCTCACCGCCAATTACGGCGTTTGTTTCTTTCATTTTATTTACCACATTTACCTCACCCACAGCTGCTGCCGTGTACGTACAACCGTCATACTTCTCTGTTACTTCGCGTAAAGATATGGTAGATGATAAGTTGGAGACTGTATTCCCCGGAGTTTTTGACAATACATAATCCGAAATGGCAACAAGGGTATACTCTTCGCCAAACATAGTACCATCTTCACAAACAAAAGCTAAACGGTCTACATCCGGATCAACAACAATTCCTAAATGGGCTTTTGTCTCATTAATTTTAGCGGCAATTGCGGTTAAATTTTCAGGCAATGGTTCTGGGTTATGCGGAAAATGACCCGTTGGCTCGCAATATAATTTATGAATAGTTTTTACGCCTAAGGCTTCTAATAAAGCCGGTACAAAAATACCTCCTGTTGAGTTTACGGCATCTACTGCAATTTCAAACCCTGCAGCGCGCACAGCCTCAGCATCCACCAAGTCTAAATTTAATACGGCATCAATGTGTTTTTTTAAATACGCATCAGTTGAGGTGACTGTTCCCAATTCATCCACTTCTGCAAAGTTAAACGCTTCACTGTCTGCTATTTTTAAAATGGTTTTACCCTCTGTGTCAGAAATAAATTCACCTTTTGCATTAAGCAATTTAAGGGCATTCCACTGCTTAGGGTTGTGGCTTGCAGTTATTATAATTCCACCATTTGCCTTTTCCATTGGCACGGCAATTTCCACCGTTGGGGTGGTTGATAAACCCAAATCAATTACGTTTATACCTAAACCCTGTAAGGTGCATACCACTAAATCTGATACCATTTTACCGGATAGGCGCGCATCTCTACCCACTACCACTGTTGGTTTATTTACGTTAGATTGTTGTTTTATCCACATGCCATAGGCAGCAGCAAATTTGGTTGCGTCTACGGGGGTTAAGTTTTCACCGGGTTTACCACCAATGGTTCCCCGAATACCGGATATTGATTTTATAAGTGTCACAGCTAAAAATGTTTGTTTAACAAATATAATTCATTTAAAATTTAGCCCTTTCATGCTGTTGCAGAGTTTAAAACAGAATAAGGTTCGTAACTTTTTTTAATTTATTTGATGGGATGAGATAAACTAATTAAATTTATATTTGTATCATTGCAACGTAATCTTGAAGGGAAGACACATTCCCAATTATTTTCCTATAAGAGTTTCGTGTAAAAACAACAGAACCAATACACATTATATTTAATATGACTGATATTTCACAGCTAAAAGCTAAGAAAGTCGCTGAGTTGCGAGAAATTGCCAAACAAATTGGTATTGATGGAGCAGAATCCATGCGCAAAAACGATATCATTGAAAAAATCACTGCACAACAAGGTGGTGATACAGCTGCTAACAACACTTCAGAAGCTGAGCCACAGCGCAGAAGACGAAGAAAATCAACTGCGGATGCAGATGAAGCAAAAAAGCCGGACTTATTCAGTGATAAAAAAGAGGCGGATAAAAATGACCAAAAACAATCGGACAACCGACAATCGGCAAAAGCCAATTCGAATAACAATCAGTCAACTGATTCAAACGACGGAGATCAAAACAAAAGACGTCGTAAACCAAAGAATTCCAATAATTCTGATTCGAATAACGACAATAATAACCAACAGGGCAATAGCAGTCGTAACCGACAGGACCCTAAAGAGCAATCTGCGAGAGATCGAGAGCGGCATCAAGGACACAACAACAATAACAATAAACGACACAGTAAAAAGTCTGACGAAGGCTTTTACGGCTATAACTTTGACGGATTAGTAGTGAGTGAAGGCGTATTGGATATGATGCAGGATGGCTATGGCTTTTTACGTTCTTCTGATTACAATTATTTACCATCTCCGGATGATATTTATGTTTCGCAAAGTCAAGTTAAACGGTATGGTTTAAAACGAGGAGACACGGTTAAAGGTGCCATTCGTCCGCCAAAAACAGGTGAAAAATATTTTCCACTTATCAGTGTAGAAAGTATAAATGGTCGCGTGCCAAGTTATGTGCGAGATCGTGTACCTTTTGAATACTTAACGCCGCTTTTTCCAAAAGATAAATTTACAATTACGGGTCATAAAAATGAAACGTTATCTACCCGAATAATGGATTTATTTGCGCCAATTGGTAAGGGACAACGTGGAATGATCGTGGCACAACCAAAAACGGGTAAAACGGTATTGCTTAAAGATGTGGCAAACGCCATAGCAGCTAATCACCCAGAGGCTTATTTAATTGTGTTACTGGTAGATGAACGACCAGAAGAAGTAACCGATATGGCACGCTCGGTAAATGCTGAGGTAGTGGCCTCTACGTTTGATGAGCCGGCAGATAAACACGTGAAATTAGCAAACATTGTATTGGACAAAGCCAAAAGAATGGTGGAGTGTGGGCATGATGTGGTGATTTTATTGGATTCAATTACGCGTTTAGCCCGTGCATACAACACGGTACAGCCTGCCTCTGGTAAAGTATTATCGGGTGGGGTAGATGCAAACGCGCTACACAAACCAAAACGATTTTTTGGAGCCGCTCGTAAAATAGAGAACGGTGGTTCATTAACCATTTTAGCAACGGCCTTAACAGAAACCGGATCTAAAATGGATGAAGTTATTTTTGAGGAATTTAAAGGTACAGGTAACATGGAGTTACAGTTAGATCGTAAAATAGCCAATCGTAGAATTTATCCTGCAATTGATATTACTGGGTCAGGTACACGACGCGAAGATTTATTAATGTCTAAAGAAGCGTTGCAACGCATCTGGATTTTAAGAAAATACCTAGCAGATATGAACCCTGTAGAAGCTATGGAATTTATTAAAGAGCGGATACAAGGAACACTTTCTAATGAAGAGTTTTTGATTTCTATGAATGGATAGAAAATAATTTATAGGATAAGATACAGAACCACTTTAGCCAAAAGCTGAGGTGGTTTTTTTTTGAATCGTTATTCAGCAGGGCGGTGCAGTGGTTTTAATAAATCTAACACGGTTTTAACGGGGCTAAAGCAATCGTTGTCAATTTCATAAAACAGGGTGAGCCAGTCGGCCATACCTCCATTCCAAAGCCCGGGTAACTCAATAAACTGTACGGGTTTTCCTTTTTGGGTTTTGTTAACAATAAAATATTGCGATTCATCTCTAAAGTCCATCAAATCAAACTTTTCGCCTTTATAGTTTCGCGGTGCGCAAATTACTTCAACCGGATTAAAATGTGTTGACTTAATGAGCAAGCCAATTTGAGCACTCGCACTGGAAATTTGTGATTTTTCAACGATTTGGCGTGTTCGTCTTCCATTTTTATCACTTACCCAAAAAGGGCCGCCACCAGGTTGTCCTTCATTTTTTACCATGCCGCAAATGCGAATTGGCCGGTTTAAAAAAGTGCGCACTGCTTCACGATCATCAAATAAATCTTCTGAAATATCCAATTGATATTTTTGATTTAGCGCTTTTAGTTCGTGTTGAACTGCTTTACCCTCGTCGATTGCTTTTAAAATGTTAAAAACAGTTTCTTGAAACTGTAAAAGTTGGCCGGCCAACCACTTTCGCGCATAAATAGAAGACTCGGAATGATCGTTGTGCTGCACATTATCAATATTGCGGATAAAAATTAAATCAGCATCAATATTATTTAAATTATGTAACAAAGCCCCGTGGCCTGCCGGGCGGGTAACTAATTTTTGGTCGTCACCATAAAAAGGAGTGCCATCTTCTTTAAAGGCAATAGCGTTTGATTGTTCGTCCTGTACAGAAAACTCAAAGTAAAACGCCAAGCCAGTAATTTCACGTAAAATTTTAATGCTGTGGCGAATATCCTCTTCATAAGCTGCGTTAATGGTGAAATGAAACCGCGTTTTATCTCCGCCAACCTGTGTACCTTGCAAAATATGTTCTTGAAACGGATTAATAACAAAGTTACCGTAACGGTGAAAAGGAACCAACCCTTTTGGACGATTCCCAAAATCAAATCCCTCATCTGAAAGTAGCAACCGAATAAACTTTTCAATATCGACTGCGCCAGATTCCAATGCTTCTTTTGTGCTTTGCGGTAATTTATTGTAAAGCGCAAAATCTTTAATCCGGTTGATTAAATGCTCAACAAATTCAATGGTTTCATCACTAGGGTTCTTCGTTTGCATAAAATCATACAACGTGCCGAACATCCGCGAACCTGAACCACTCGAAGGAATAAAAAATGAGCTTTTAAGTGCACCTTTTCGCTTGTCAAAAAAGCGAATTGACTTTTTTTGTTCGTCCTCATTTAATAAGGCAATACCATCACCAACGCGGCACGTGCCTAAAAGTTTTATTTTAGGATTTCCTGCTGCAATTTTCTTTTGCTGTGCTTCTACTAATGCCTCCAAATCAGTTTAATTTATAAAAAAGCGTACGTTATATATGCCTTGTTGTACAAACGGCAAAGATATAAGTTTTATTTTAGGTTGTTTTTCAGAATTTTAACTTCGTTAAAATAGATCTAGTGATGAAGCGAGTTGCGGCTAAACAGTTTATATTACTTTTGTGAAAAATGGTTAAAGCCTATTTAACATATAGACGCAAGCGTTTAAACGCGCATGGTATTCATTCACCATTTGTATTTGAATTTTACAATGAAATTTTAAAAAAAGCGTCACAAAATAATTGCCCATCTATTGAGAAGTTACGCAAATCACTCAAGCAAAACAATCAAAAAATTACAGTGACTGATTTAGGGGCGGGTAGTAAACATACGCGGCAAAATGAGCGTAGCATAGCCTCTATTGCTAAGCATGCAGCCATTTCTAAAAAATATGGGCAATTGATGAATCGGTTGGTTGAGTTTTATAAAATAAAAAACATACTTGAGTTGGGAACTTCATTGGGTATTGGAACGGCCTATTTAGCCCAAACCAAATTAAAATCAATTGTTACAACAGTTGAAGGATGCCCGGAAATTTACAAGCAGGCACTAAAAAACGTCAAACAGCTTGGATTATTGAATGTAGAAGTGTATAATGAGGCGTTTGAAGATCGGTTGGTGAAATTGGCAGAAAAACAACCCGTTTATGATTTAATTTACATAGATGGCAACCATACCTATGAGGCAACGTTGAATTATTTTGAATTTGCAATGAACCATACGCACGATCATGCGTTTATAGTGTTTGATGACATTCATTGGAACGAAGAAATGGAGAAGGCTTGGCAAAAAATTTGTGAAGCAAAAAAAATAAATGTTAGTATGGACTTATTTCGGTTAGGCATTGTGCTAAAACGACCGGGACAACGGAAACAGCATTTTGTATTGAAATATTAAAAGTTAAAAGAATGAAAGTTTACACGAAAAAAGGCGACAAAGGAAAAACAGGCTTAATTGGTGGGACTCGCGTACCCAAACATAGCTTGCGTATTGATGCTTATGGAACGGTAGACGAATTAAATTCTTATTTAGGATTGTTGCGCGATCGGGCATTGACTGATTTTTATAAGACAGAAATAATTTTTATACAAGACCGATTATTTACGATAGGTTCCTGGTTGGCACTAGATCCGGAAAAGGGCAAAATGGAATTGCCCGAAATTTTTGAAGCGGATATTGAACGATTAGAAAAGGGCATAGACGAAATGGATGGTAAAATAGAACCTATGAAGTTTTTTGTTTTACCAGGTGGACACGAAACTGTTTCTTTTTGCCACATTACAAGGTGTGTTTGCAGACGTGCAGAACGATTGATTGCTGCATTGGCGGATCAAACAGCATTAAATCCGCTTATTTTACCTTATTTGAACCGCCTCAGTGACTACCTTTTTGTTTACGGAAGGTACGTTACGGCTGAGCTAAAGGCCGAAGAAATTCCTTGGAAACCCAAGAGTTGAATTGAGTAAACAGAAAAATTAATGACAAAAAAGTTGAACCAAAGCGTAAAAAAATTACTTTTGCGCCAAAATGAAAATTAACGCTTTATGTATTGGACGTTAGAATTAGCTTCATATTTAGAAGACGCACCTTGGCCAGCAGCCAAGGATGAGCTGATCGATTTTGCAATGAGAACAGGAGCACCGTTAGAGGTGGTAGAAAACTTGCAGGAAATTGAAGACGAAGGAGAGTCTTACGAAAGTATCGAGGAAATTTGGCCGGACTACCCGACCAAGGATGATTTTTTCTTTAACGAAGACGAATATTAATCTTATTAACAGAAAAAAAGCTCGCTAAGCGGGCTTTTTTTATACCCCATTTTTGCTTGTACTAATCCGTCACAAGCCCGTGTAAAAAGTTCCATCCTGTTAATGCCTTTCAAAGCCATAGTGGCGTACCATTTTTATCGGTTACACCTGAATACGCCAAAACTGGTAGTGCTTCAATTAAAACCCGCCACTTTGGCGGTGTTTTCGTAAGTGGAATGATTTATGCGCAATTAACAACAAAATAAACCCCGATTTTTGGTAGAAAATTGGTAAAACTCAATGGAACTCGCTATTTTTAGCGACTCATAAATTTAGAAACAAAACATGTTTGGAATTTTAAAAAAATTAGTCGGAAGTAAGTCTAAGACTGATGATAAAAAATATCAACCTTACGTCGATAAAACAAAAACCTTTGAAGCAGCTATAAAAGCACTTTCAAATGATGAATTAAGAGCTAAAACAGCTGAATTTAAAGCACAAATTCAAGAAGAGGTAAAAACGCTGGAGGAAGAAATTGTAACACTTAATAAACAAGTGGACGATAATCCGGGAATGGATTTCCAGGAAAAAGATCGTATCTACAACCGTGTAGATAAAATTAAACTGGAGATTGACGAAGCCATTGAGGTTGTGTTAGAGCGCATTTTACCAGAAGCTTTTGCTGTGATTAAAGAAACAGCAAGACGTTTTGCAGAAAATGATGAAGTAGCGGTTACCGCATCTGACTTTGATAAAGAATTAGCAGAAAAAAAAGCGCACATTACCATTTCAGGCGATCAAGCCAAGTGGGCAACAACATGGGATGCCTTTGGAACGCCCGTAACGTGGAACATGATTCATTATGATGTGCAGCTTTATGGTGGTGCCGTACTACACAAAGGAAACATTGCAGAGATGCAAACCGGGGAAGGGAAAACATTGGTAGCTACTTTACCGGTTTATTTGAATGCCCTGGCAGGTAAGGGAGTTCACCTTATTACCGTAAATGATTATTTAGCAAAGCGTGATTCTGAATGGATGGGGCCATTGTATGAGTTTCATGGATTGACGGTAGATTGTATTGATCGTCACAGTGCAAACTCGCCCGAACGTAAAGCAGCGTATCTTGCGGACATTACTTTTGGTACAAATAATGAATTTGGATTTGATTATTTGAGAGACAATATGTCTTCTAAACCAGAAGAAATTGTACAACAAAAACACCATTACGCCATTATTGATGAGGTCGATTCTGTATTAATTGATGACGCGCGAACACCATTAATTATCTCTGGCCCAATGTCCGGAGGAGACAAACATGAGTTTGACGAATTAAAGCCAAAAATTGAAAAAATTGTAGCGGCACAAAAAAAATTAGTAAATGATTTATTGATTGAAGCGAAAGCCAAACTGAAAGGAATGGAAACTGGTGAAATTGATAAAGAAACATTGTTTGATGGAGGCGTAGCATTGCTGCGTGCATTCAGAGGTTTTCCAAAAAGTAAAGCACTCATTAAGTATTTGAGTGAAGAAGGAATTAAAGCGCAGCTTCAAAAAATTGAAAACTATCACTTGCAAGATCGCGAGCGTGAAATGCCGAAGGTCGATAAAGAATTGTACTTTGTAATCAACGAAAAGCAAAACACAATAGAGCTGACTGAAAAAGGAATTGACTTACTTTCAGAAGGCGAAAACCGCGATTATTTTGTAATGCCAGACCTTGGTTTGAGCATGAATGAGCTTGAAAAACAAAACTTGCCAAAAGACGAGTTATTGAGCAAAAAAGAAGAAATAGTTCAAGAATTTTCGGTTAAATCAGAACGTATTCACACAATTAACCAATTACTAAAAGCCTACTCTCTTTTTGAAAAAGAGGTGGAATATGTAATAATGGATGACAAGGTGATGATTGTAGATGAGCAAACCGGACGTATTATGGACGGCCGTCGTTACTCTGATGGATTACACCAGGCGATTGAAGCAAAAGAAAATGTAAAAATTGAAGCAGCTACGCAAACGTATGCTACTATTACATTGCAAAACTTCTTCCGAATGTATCATAAACTTTCGGGGATGACAGGTACAGCCGAAACAGAAGCGCAAGAATTTTGGGACATTTATGAATTAGATGTTGTGGTGATACCAACCAACAAACCGATTCAACGAAATGATGAGCAAGATTTAGTGTACCGCACCGGACGTGAAAAATTAAATGCTGTAATTGATGAAGTACAACGTTTGGTTGCACTAGGGCGCCCTGTATTAGTGGGGACAACGACGGTTGAAATTTCTGAGCTATTAAGTCGTATGTTAACCATGCGAAAAATTAAACACAATGTGTTGAATGCGAAGTATCACAAAAGTGAATCAGAAATTGTAGCTGAAGCTGGACAAGCAGGGCGCGTAACAATTGCAACCAACATGGCTGGACGTGGTACGGATATCAAACTAAGCCCAGAGGTGTTAGAGGCCGGTGGCTTGGCAATTATTGGTACAGAAAGACATGATTCCCGTCGTGTAGATAGGCAGTTGAGAGGACGTGCAGGACGACAAGGAGATCCGGGATCTTCTCAGTTTTTTGTGTCGTTGGAAGATGGTTTAATGCGGAAATTTGGTTCAGACCGAATTGCAAAAATCATGGACAGAATGGGGTACAAAGAGGGCGAAGTAATTCAACATTCAATGATTACAAAATCAATTGAACGTGCTCAGAAAAAAGTAGAAGAAAATGCGTTTGGTGTACGTAAACGATTGTTAGAATATGATGACGTAATGAACGCCCAACGAAATGCAATTTACCGCAAGCGTAAAAATGCATTGTACGGAGAGCGATTAGAACTTGATGTTTCAAATATGTTTTATGACGTGGCAGAAGAGATTGTCAACCGTCATTTTCCATCAAAAAACTTTGACGCATTTGAATTAGATTTGGTCATGTATTTAAAAATCGAATCGCCAATTTCGCGTGAAAATTTTGAGTCTACCAACCCAAGTGAGCTAATTGATTCAATTTATGACCGTGCGTTAACGGTTTATGAAGAAAAAGCAGATCGTTTAGCCGGAATGGCTTTACCGGTAATTGATCGGGTATTGGAAAACGAGGGTGATCGCTACCAAAACATGGCATTGCCAGTTGTGGATGGAACAAAATCCGTAAAAGTAGTGGTGAACCTGGAAGAAGGAAAGAAAACGGAAGGTAAAGTACTAAAGAAAGAAATCGAAAAAATGATTTCATTGGGCTATATCGACAATGAGTGGAAAGAACATTTACGCAAGATGGATGATTTGAGAACAGCCGTTCAACATGCCTCTATCGAGCAGAAAGACCCGTTGGTGATTTATAAAAAAGAATCATATAACCTGTTTCAAGACATGATGGGCAAAATGAGTAAAGAAGTTGTTTCTTTCTTAGCCAAGTCAGACTTACCGAGACAAACAGCACCAGGACAACAGCCTACTGCACCACCACAGCAACGTGAATTTAATGATGGGCAAGGCGCTTTTAGCCAGGCAAAAGAACAAAGTAGGGGCGATCAGGAATTTAGAGGAAGTGAAGGATACGAGCAAGCACGTGAAAATGCAGGTCGACCACCACAGCAACGTCCAAAAAGAAAACCCGTTATTGTTGAACCAAAAATAGGACGAAATGATAAAGTAGAGGTGCGTAATTTACAAACTGGCGAAACAAAAACGCTTAAGTTTAAACAAGCTGAGCCTTTAGTTAAATCCGGTGTATGGGCCATTACGAAAAAAGTGTAATGAGCTGCGAATAATAATTTAAATTGGGAAAAGGTGAATATTTTATTGTTCACCTTTTTTTGTGCGTTAAATTAAGTTATGCATTGGAAATGGAAATACCATTTGCCGCTTTTGTTGTTTTACTAATTGAGATAGCAATTGCTTTATTTATTAATGATTCGGTGATTCGCCCATTTGTGGGTGACTTTTTAGTTGTGGTTTTAATGTACTTGGGGTGTCGGGCAATTTTTAATTTTTCTTCGGAAAAAATTGCGCTGGGGGTTTTAATTTTCGCTTTTTTTATTGAAGTACTCCAGCTTTTTCATTTGGTTGATATATTGGGCTTGGGAGGTAACTCGGTTGCCCGCATAATTTTGGGTAGTACCTTTGATTGGTGGGACTTGTTGGCGTATGTACTCGGCATTGGATTGATATATGGGTTAGACCACGATTGAGACTTAACTAGCTGGGGTGTCAAATTTGATACATATTTGCTCTTTACATGCAATCCTTAATCTTTAGGTTTCTTTTTCTTCAAATTCCCGAAAAACAAAAAAAGCGAGTATCACGGTTGTTTACTCGCCTTTGAACCTAAAAAGATACCGTCAACCCCTTGTCGGTCTTTTTCTTGTGGTTTATTTTTTATCTTAGTCTTTAGTCTTTAGTCTTTAGTCTTTAGTCTTTAGTCTTTAGTCGGTTGTTGTTGTTGTTGTTGTTGTTGTTGTTGTTGTTGTTGTTGTATTTCAGTTAATTAGTGTTAGATATTCGTTGATTTGTTATTGACTTTTAGTTAGGTGGTGGTTTGGTATTGGTCAAGGTGTTTTTTGTGAATCATTATGTGGTAGGAATTTTTAATTAATCCTTTGGGTAAGCTAAATTTTTTAGTATGCTCACCATACCGAATGTTTATGTGTAAACTTTGTTTGTTCTGCCTTAGTTGAATGAAGGCTAAAAAAGCGCCATACAATCGATTTACTTTTTTATGATTGCATGGCGCCCAAACGAACACTTACGCCGCATTCTTGCTTCCTCCCAGCAATTGAACTTGTGTTACCTTTACTTCCGTCTTACTTCTTTTTTCACCTTCGCTATTTTCGTAAGTTCGGGTAACCAATTTCCCTTCAATCACAACACTCTGGCCTTTGTCCGCATATTTCTCCAAAATCTCCGCTTGCTTTCCCCATGCAACAGCATTGTGCCATTGAACAGATTCCACTTTCTCTCCTTGTGCATTCGTATAAAACTCATTCGTTGCTATACTTACTTTTGCCAATTTATTTCCATTTTCAAATGAAATGATTTCTGGCGCTTGTCCTAAGTTTCCAATCAGTTGTACTTTGTTTCGTAATGTGCTCATGTCGTTTGTTTTTAATTAGTTAATGAATAATTACTGTCGTTGTTTGTTAGCGACAATGCAAAGGTGGGAGATGTTGTTTATTTTAATCGTCTAATAATTGATTGTATACGAATAAAATACGTTTGTAAATGGTTGAAAATGTATTTGTGTCAGATAATCAGTTTTTTACGAAAAAAATATTTTTCGACTTTTTTGGATATAAATAAGAGTGTGAAGTTGAATTGGGAGAAGTTGATATGGTTTGATTCATAATTTTAGTCATTTAATGACCAAAATCGACTGCTAAATCTTAAGTTGTATCTACAAACCTGAGTTCGGTTATTCCAAACGCTCACAGTTGATTTCATTTTTCTTAGGCAAGGCATGAGTTTGAAGGAGTATTTATACTTCGAAAATTCATAACGCCGCATAAGGTAATTGAAATCAACCCTTACGACGAGCTCAGGGCGGCGCCTCTGGAAAGTTATGAAAATAGCAATTTTTTAACAAAAAAAGCCTTGAATTAACCCGTTAGTACTTCATTTCGACTGCGCTCAATGTGGCACGTTTTTTCTGTCAAAACCTCACTATTTTCAAGCCTTCTGCGGAAATTTGGAATAACAGAACTCAAGTTACAAGGCTATAATGTCCAAGTATTTTTGCTGCAATGTGTGCAGCTTTGAATCATTTTGTTGATTGTGTTTCTTTTTTCAACGATTTTTGGTGATTTTATGCCGTATGACCCGAAGATGATTTTATGCTTTAAAAATTTAATATTTTGTTATATTAAACAGATTTTCCACACTTCAAATGAAACGAATACCTCTTCACATTGTTCGTCAAAAACAATCCAACCATTAGCTTCATTTGATAATCGCGTCAAATTAGATACAATTTCCTCGTTATTGATTAATCTACCGTATTGATTAATCTCTCCATTCATCAATTTCCATAGTGCAAATTCCAGACCTTCAATCCATCCAGCATCAAAAGCTTCTTCAGATAATTGACTCATGTAATTTGCCAATTCTAACTGAGCTTCGTTTAAGTCTGTTAGCATTTTTAATTTTTTGTATAAAACCAAGCCTCACTCCCAAACCACTCCGCGTCGATAGACTGTTCCCTTAAAAGTTGCAACCAATTCTTTATGTTGATTATAAACATGGGTTAAATACACGCCAATTTTTTTTGAAAGTGATAGTTCCTCTGTTTTTGTGATTAAACGATCACCTACGTGAACAGGTTTTAAGTGAGAAATTGATGTTTCAACCGAAACGGCATGTTCGCCATAAGCATTTACCGAAAACGCCAATGCACTATCGGCAAGTGAATAGGTGATACCGCCGTGTGCAATCGAAAATCCGTTTACCATTTCTTGCCGAACGGTGAGTTGACAAACGACATTGCCCTTTGCATATTCCACCGTTTCAATTCCTAACCATTGGCTCATGCGGTCGCCCGCCATCATTTGGTCAACAATTTCTTTAGGGCTTAGCATGTTTTTACGCTTTTACAATTGCACCATTTAACAATCCAATCATACCCGAGCTAACAATAAATAATTGTGTTTTTGTTTCTTCCGATAATGATTCACCGTCCTCATCTTCTGCTTCAATCTCATTCATCATAAATTGCGATAAATGGTGTTGCTGAATCAAGTCTTGCATAGGCTCGTAATCCTCATCTTTGTAAATAGCGTCTAGCGTAAGTATAAACGGATCTTGAAAAGCTTCAATGTCGTCATCCATTATTTCTTTTAGCTTTAACCCTTCTTGCATAAAGGATTCAAAAACAATGGCGAAATAATAAATTGAAAATACGTTTAAATCTTCATTTTCATACTCCAAGCCAGCCTGCAAAATATAGTTAACCAAAGCTTGCTGTTTCAGCGTAAAGGTTTCAATTAAACGGTCTAATCCATCTTCATCTAATCCATCAATTTTTTTTATGGCAGCTTCAATACTTTCTATGCTTACTTGGCTCATGCAGTTTTTTTCACAAAGGTAGAAACAATTCAAAAGCAACAGGCTACGCATTCTATCAAATTTTAATAGAATTTGTAAAACAATTATATTACTTTTCAGTTTTAATCCATATAAACGCCCACTATGAATTACTTTTCTGCTGATTTTCTAGACTTTTTTAAAGAACTTGCCGCTAATAATCATAAAGACTGGTTTGACGAAAACCGCAAGCGGTATGAAAAAAACGTTAAAAAAGCGTTTGAGAATTTTGTGAATGATTTAATTGCAGAATTTAAAAAGCATGACCCATCAATTGAAATAACGCATAAAGAGGCGATTTTTAGAATTAACCGAGACATTCGTTTTTCTAAAGATAAATCACCTTATAAATTAAACCGTTCGGCTATTATTTCACCAAAAGGCCGAAAAGATAAAGCAACGCCTGGGTTGTATCTAGAAATGGGACCCGAACATTTGCGCATTTACAGCGGTGTTTACCAGCCAGATAAAGACCAATTATATGCTATCCGAGACTACATTATACAACACGAAGCTGAGTTTAATAAATTGGCACAAGACAAAAAATTCTTAAACTTTTTTGATGAAATCAGAGGTGATAAGAACAAAATTTTGCCAAAAGAATTTAAAGAAAAAGCTACAGACATTCCGTTACTGTTTAATAAGCAATTTTTTTGGTATGTTACCCACCCGGCAGAGGTTGTACTATCAGAAGATTTAATGAAAACGGTGATGGAGGCTTATCACACCACCAAGGCATTAACCGATTTTTTTGGAAAAGCGGTTAACACCTAACCACCCCAAAACTAAAACCCCGCCTCACCCCGCACTGGTAATTTTGACAAATTAATCTTTGTTAACTCCCAATTAACGGTGTCACCATAAAAATTGCCGTGCAATTGCATGGTATTGGCATTAACTGATGAGGCTAATTTAAAGATGGTAGAATCATAATCTGTCAGCAGCAGTGTGTCTGCCTTCCACTGCATTTTAAAATCAAAAAAAGCATCTTTTTCATTTTGTAAAATAAAATAATTCGCACTATGAAAAAAGGCGTGTTTCAGATGCTGTTGATTCGGTTGAAGTGCGTAAGCACCATGGTGCGGTATGTTAAGCTGATTATGTCCGTTAAACACGCCAGAATCAACATATACAAAAAGTGATTCAACGAAAATCAGACCAACCAGTAACCATTTCGCATACGGACGAATTCTTAAAACAGATGAATTTAGGGGTATGTTTTCGTGTAGTGGGGGAACGGGTTTCCCGGTAAAAAAAAGCCAAAGCCGCTTTAAATTTGGGGCAATAATAATTATGGATAAGAGCATGAAAAAAGCGCTTTGTAATTTAACGGTAATACCAAAACCAACATTCACCATTAGCACATTAGTTAACACAGCAAAAGCAATACAAGCACCAAGCAGGCGGGTGCGTTTAAACAATAACAAAAGGGCGGGTATGACCTCAATCAAACCCGCAAATAAGCTGTACGAATAAGATGTGCCCATGGTAGACCAATACAAAATATCGGGTGAAAGCTGCCCAACAGGCGTGAATAAAATATTGGGCTCGGGAAAATAAAATTGATAATTAAAAACTTTATTGAAGCCATAAATGAGTAACATCAACGCCAAGTAATACGCACTAATGTGTTCAACAAGATAAACCACCGTTGCAGATATTTTTTTGTTTAATAACATCAAAAGCAAACCAATTATACCAGAAAAAACAAGCAAAACCAGTGTCCATACTACCATTACAGTAGAATCCGAATAAAATGAAACCGATTCTTCTGAAATAAACCAATTGCTCACCTCCTCAGAAAAAGGAATGAACCATTTGCCCGTATTTGGTAAAACAGAATAGTGAAAAGGTGTTGTGATAATAAACAACGAAACAAAAATTAAAAGTGACCAATAGCCACCTTTTTTTAGCTGCGTCAGCATATTAATCTAAACCTGCTTTACCGCGCTTTTTGCTAATTAAAAATGTAACTATGCCCATAATTAAAAGTGAGCCAATGAGAACACCCGCACCATAATTAAATCCACTGCGTAAAGTTGTGCTGTTAGGCGATAAATGAGATGTTTTGGTCGGTTTAGCTTTATTTCTGCCACGTGTTTTTTCTTTTGGCATTTTATTCATATCCTCATAACCCCCAAAATAAACATTTGGGTAATGAAATTTAAGCATACTATCTTTATCAAGGTTTAACCACCCTTCATCATTCATAATTGTATCATAATGATAAGGTGCCCCTTCTGCATTAAAATATTTAATTACGGTGCTGTCATTTATTTTTACCACGCTATCCAACTGGGGCATTGGCCCAACCCAACCAAAATTACCTTCTCCATTATCTGGGTTGAAGTAGTGGTTGTTTCCACTGTGGCTTTTAAAAGCAATTTCTTTCGTTTGCCCGAATGTTAGAGCGGTAAAGAGTATACATGTAGCTGCCAATAAGGTCTGAAATTTGCGCATAATTTGTGTTTTTATTTTGTTTACAACTCAATATTCATTTAGTTCAAAAAAAATTCCACCTTCGGTTAAAGAAGGTGGAACGTGTTGTCTCGGGCTAAATTGTGTTGCTGAAGAATTGGATTGCTATAGGCAATTTAGTCAAGCTGTATACTTTTGGTTTTGTACGGGCTGTTTTTATTTACATAACACCAGTCATGTCCGCTTACTTTATTGGTTGCGAGCATGCTGAATGTAGCGTCCATACAATCATCCCATAAGTCTTCACCGTCTACCTCATAAGCACGAGTGATTAGGTTTTTCTTGGAAAAACGGGGGACAGATTGTTTAAAATCACTTGCATGTCTTGAATAAACATGAAAATTGAAAAACACAATATTCCCCTTTGTTGGCGGGGTCAAATCCTTGTCGTCATCATCTCTTTTCTCATCACAAAAACAATAATTTTCGTTCATATTACCATCAGCGTACTTTTTTTTCCAATCCGCATTGCCGGTCAAACAAAAAATGAATTTTCCTTTTAGTTTTTCCTCATCTAAACTTGGCCATCCATTCTTAACTACATTTTCACAAAGGTCTCCCTCGCTAACAAGTAGTTTTCCAGGTTTAAAAATTAGGCTTTCGTCAAAATAGCACTTTAAGTACGTGTCAAAGGCTACATTAAAACTATCATAACCGCCGTCAGAACTTTTAATGTCAATAAAAACAGTGACTACACCGTGGTTCGGGTTGTTTTTGTGCCAAAGCAGTATTTCTGATAGGTAGGATGATAGCGTGTCACCAGATGATATAATGTGCGAAACAATAAAATATCCGGCCGGAATTTGCTCATAAGGTGTATACGGCTGCGTTTTTCGCCAAATATCTAACTCCAATCCTCTACATCCGCTATTGGATGGGTCGTTTTTATGAAATTCAAGTTGTTCGTAGATTGTTTCATCTCTGTCATACGAATTGTGAGATGCTTTAAACATTACTTTTTGAAAAGGTGTGTTTTCCATGGTAAACATTTTTTTGGTTGATAACAATAACACCGCCTTTCAAGTAGATGAAAGACGGTATTGTTACGGGTTTGAAAAAAAAGCGTATTTCTACGTAGGCTATTTATTACGTGCTTCGTAAAACAGTTTTATGCGTTTTTTTCTGAAGGCTTTCAGGTCTTTTGTATCGTTAGAAGGGTCTGTATAATGCATATAATTCATAAATGTATGGCTAATGTATGTGGCAGATGATGCATTATTTTTTCCAGCTATTTTTAAGTAAGATGTAGGACCATGGCAAATCATACAGTTCATTACATTGTCAATATTCATTCCGTGAACGTTAGTTGTGCCTTGAAACTGCTCGTAGGTTTCCATAGAAATATTAGCAGATGCCAATGACCCCCTAAATCTAACCAAGAGAATCCGGACTTCCAAATGTGCTGGCATTGTCTAAAATCAGAGAAATTTGTTCATCATGCGTTTTGCCATCCATATTCATCCAAAGCGACCCGTCGTAAAAATAATTGCCCCAAACACTGTTCACTTTAGTGTTGCCACTGTTTATAGTGTCGCGGACAGATTTGTTAAGTTCGGCAATATTATTAAAATTGTCGGCTGGTGTGTTTTGGCTGCTTCCCATCATGAAGTTACCGCCAGCTTTGCGCGGTGTACCGTATTTAAACAAGCTGAAAACATTGTTTGGGCTTAGCGGTGATGTTCGTTTTGAATCCCAGGTAATATCAGTTATTCCCGCTGTACTTGTTTGATTAAATAACAAAAGGTTTGTAGCCGATTTAACCGGAACGTCTTGATTTGTGGTTGATTCCCAATCGTAATAAGCCGCAAGTTGTTCATGTTCAAAAGTAGCCCAAATAAATTCCGGGTGGTTTTCTACCACACCCACAACGTGCATTCCTAGTAGTGCAACCGTAACGGTTTTATTGTCAATAGTCGCGGTGGTGGTGTAGTAATCGCTTTGTGCATTTGCTGCAATGGCGTTTACATTTACCCATGAGGCTTTTAATTCCAATGCGCCCGTAGGAAAAGCCATTCGGTTATTTGCCGTGTCGGGTTGGTTTTGAATCATCTGCGCAAAATCAACAGCTGCTTTTTCAAACACTGTATTAACATGGATGGAATAATAAACAACATACGAAGTACCATCACCATAAGTGGGGTTAGTTGCTAAAATACCGTTACCACCCGCTTGTGTATGTTCTGTTAGTACAATTTGATTATTGGGCTGATCCACGGCTAACATTTCACTCGTTACCTGCGTCATATTGTTTAAAAAGTAAGGCAAATTTTGCCCTTGTTCTTGTTGGGTTAGGTACAAAAACTTTTGCCATGACCATTGGTGGAATAAACAGTTCACAGTAGATGATGCAGCAAAAGGGCTATTGGGGCCTTCTTCTGGCGCAGTAACTCCAGTTGTGCTAAACCAGTCGGGTTGGCAGTCGCAGGTGGTTGCTAGTTCTGGTGTTTCGTAAGCTGTAGAGTCAGTAGCTTCGCCTTTATTGTTTTCATTTGTTGCGGCTGTGTCTCCACAACTCGTTAAAAGAAGAAACAGTCCACTTAGCGCTCCAATGTAAATTTTTGCATTCATAAGGTTATTTTTAGGGATTAGATAACTGCAATACTAAACAAATTTAACGCTAGAAGAAAACCAGAAAAGGTTAAGTAAGCGCGATAAGGACAACTTAGCACTTATAAGATTCGGGATACAAATAAAAAGGTGGTGAGTTCTGAGCCTAATACCAGTAAGCTCTGCACAACGATTGGGTATTAAATGAAAAATGTTAAATACCTTTTAGTTGCAAAAACACCTGTTTTGCAAATTACGTAAAAAACACCTGTTGTGTTAAATGACTAAAATTACGCTAAATAATGTTTACTTCGCGTTCTAAATTTATGCCGTAAATTTCATTAACCGACTCCATAATGGCATTGGACAAATTGTAAATATCTTGCCCACTGGCGCCACCGTAATTTACTAAAACCAGTGCCTGGTTTTTATGAACGCCATAAGCGCCAAATGTTTTGCCTTTCCATCCGGCTTGGTCAATTAGCCAACCTGCAGCAATTTTAACATTGTTTTCATCTATCGGATAATTCGCCACAGCTGGAAATTTTGCCTGAAGTTTTTTAAACTGATCCATAGAAATAACGGGATTTTTAAAAAAACTACCCGAATTCCCTATTTTTTTTGGATCTGGTAGCTTTGATTGGCGAATGGCAATTACCGCATCACTCACATTTTTTATAGTAGGATGGGTAACACCCATTTCAGTTAATTGTTTTTCAATTACGCCATAAGACGTGTTGAGCACGTGCTGTTTTGAAAGCCTCAGCGTCATGCTAACAATAATATATTTTCCTTTTAGCTTTCCTTTAAAAACACTTTCACGGTAACCAAATTCACAATCATCTGCATAAAATGTTTCTATTTTTTTTGTGGCTACATTTAAGGCTTCTAATGACTCAAATACATCTTTAATCTCCACCCCATAAGCACCAATATTTTGCATAGGAGCCGCACCAACGCTACCCGGAATCAAAGATAAATTTTCTATACCACCTAGTTCATGTTCAATGGCGTAAAGCACCAAATCATGCCAGGTTTCACCGGCAGCAGCTTTTACCAAAACATTTGTTTCATCTTCTTGAACACGGTTAATGCCTCTTAAATCATTTCTCAGAACCAATCCATTTACATCTTTTGTCAATAAAATATTGCTACCGCCGCCTAAAATAAAAACAGGCTTATTTAACGTTTCATTCGCTACTAATAAATCAATCAACTCATCCACAGATTTAAAAGCAGCAAAGTGGCTGGCATGACAAG
Organism: Crocinitomicaceae bacterium; assembly: GCA_963736585.1. GTDB lineage: Bacteria > Bacteroidota > Bacteroidia > Flavobacteriales_D > Crocinitomicaceae > Crocinitomix. The sequence goes on from CAVTPI010000001.1 coordinate 126,238, forward strand.
ATAACCCAAAGGTATTATATGGTTTTAGGTCAATATTAGTTTGAATCATAACTAAAAAAAGCGTTTATTGAAAAATTAAAATTAGCGAATAAACCACCGGCTGATTCTAATTCTAGTTATATTTTATCAAACATAAAAAGTTAACGGTTTTAATTATTTTGAGCGCAGACCAAACTTTTGTCTCTTTTTCAACGTGTTTAACAGAGAGTTTCAACTACGAGTTGAAGTTAGGCCAAAACGGTTGTTGAAATGAGATTACGTAATGCGCATAAATTTTATATCCCTTGAACCAATGAAGTTAATTGGCATTTTTAGTGTTTTATTGGTGCTTAATACCAGTGTTTTTGCACAAGGTTATGTACCGTTTCCAACAAATAATGCCGTTTCGGCCAATGTAGATGAAACCATTTATTATGTAGATGATATGCCCGCAGGATTTGAGTTTTCAGATCGGCATTACTATTGCGTAAATGGGGAAGACACGTTGATCGGCGCTTATACTTTTACAAAATTATTTCGTTGTGGAACAGATTATAAAGGAGCTGTACTAGATGTGGATAGCGTGGTTTACTTTGTGCCAGATGGGCAAACGGTACCTTATACGCTATATGATTTTAGAGCGGAGGCAGGCGATACGTTAAATGGTATTTATACTGAATTTGGAATTGGTGAAGACCCGGGAGCCATTTTTTCTGTGTATGTATTGGCGGTAGATTCGGTTTTATATGGCGATAACTACAGAAAACGAATACATTTTAATAAAGGAGCATGGATAGAGGGAGTGGGGAATACCAACGGATTATTTAAAGAAACATTTGAAAATATTTCTGGCTACAACACTTATTTAGAATGCATGAGCAGTAATGATACAACTTACATTTACAATGGAGAACCTTCTTTTAGCCTTACGGGTTGTCCGCTGAATTTAAGTGTAGATATAGCTAAAGAACAAGTTAACCTGACGGTTTATCCTAACCCGTCTAGCGGATTATTTTACATTGACATAGCAGAAATAGGTACAATTCAAGCAATAGAACTAAGTGCCGCTAATGGAAAAAAAATCAATGTGCCGTACATTAAAAATGGCGCTAACTACACGGTAAATTTAAGTGGTTTTGCGGCAGGCATATACATATTGTCCGTTCAAACAGACGTTGGAACGCATAACAGTTTTATATCAAAAGTGGATTAATCTCCCGCGTTAAAATAGATGTCAGAAAAAGGATATGCTGTGGCGTATCCTTTTTTTGCTAGTGGCATTTAAAATAGTTAAAAGGTTCCTTACAGTTATTACATGAATGTAAGGATTGACAAGGAGTAGACCCAAATTGGCTCAACAGTCGTGTATCTGCCGACTTACAAACCGGGCAAATTACCACACGGTCGCCAACGGTAGGTGGTGCTATGCCTTCATCCATTAGTTTTTGTTTAGTTTTGTCAGACAGCCAATCAGTCGTCCAAGCCGGAAAAAGTTTTGACACGATTGTTACATTTTGGTAACCGTGTTCGGCAAGTTTTTCAATAATTAAATCGTTGAATAATTTTTTGGCGGGGCAACCGGTGTATGTTGGCGTTATAGTAACCGTAATAGTGTCGGTATCGGCATCTTGCTCAATTTTGCGTACAACGCCCAATTCCACTAAGTTTATAGCAGGTATTTCCGGATCTGGAACTTCGCTTAGAATGCTCCATAAATCGGGATGTTCAAGTTGTTTTTCCACGTCGGTCGCTTTTATTAATTAACCCGTTTAGGCTTTAATTTGTTCGGTAAAAGTGGATTTTTAAGCGGAATGGTGTTTTACCATTTAGCATCTGGGTATGCGCGGGGTAAATATTGCATAATACTTAACAAGTTCCCCATCTGCTCACTGTGGAATCCATCTCTAAAATCGCGCATGCTTAGTGGCATAATTTCTTTTCGCTCCAAGTTGCACGCCGTAAAAGTGGCATTTATATCGTTGTTCCAAACTGATTTAATTTTGTCGCAATCCGTAAAATATGTACGATCAATCTCGTCAAAAGCAAAAATTTCTTCTGTATATTTCATTAAATGATCCACCGCTTTTTGCAAGCGTTGGTTACTTTCTTCTGTACCCAACCCAAGACGCTCCATCCAATCTTTAGAATGCATATAGCTGTATTTTACCTCTTTCAGTACTTTTTGCGCAAGGCCCACAACTTCTGAATTCTTATAGTCTAAAAGCTGCGTAAATACTTCACGGATATAACTATCATGCATAAATTGGCGGGCAATAATCCAAGCAAAATCTTCATTAGGTTGCTCCACCAACTTAATGTTGTAAAACTCGCGCTCATTTCTTCTAAACACCAAATCGTCTGGCGTATAAGTAGCTTCTTCAATTGCACAAATAATTTTATACAATTCTTCCGCTCGGCCAAACATATCTAATGAAATATTAGACAACGCAATATCCTCTTCTAAAAAAGGGCCACGGCTGCACATTTCTGCCAAACGTTGCGCCATTATTAAAGAAGTATCAGCAATTCGGATAAGAAATTTACCCTCATCCGTTTTAATGGTTAAATCCATTTTTAAATTTTATTTATAGGTGATGTACCCCATCCGGAACTTTGTAAAAAGTAGCATGGCGGTATACTTTATCATCTGCGGGATCAAAAAATGCGTCAGAATCATCTAAAGGAACAGAAACAATTGCATCTGCAGGTACAACCCACAATGCTCTGCCTTCTCCTCTGCGGGTGTATAAATCACGCGCATTTTGAATGGCCATTTTTTTATCAAAACCATGACAGTTTCCAACGTGTTTAAACGCCAAACCCGGTTTTTTCTGAACAAATACTTCCCAAACTTTATTTCCTGATTCCATTTTATCTTTATCGGTTGAATTATGCGACATGAACAGCTGTTTTTTCGGCATAAGCGGCTGCAGCCTCTCTAACCCAGGCATTTTCATGGTGCGCTTTTTTATGATGATCTAATCGTTCTTGGTTACATGGTCCGTTTCCGTTAACAACATTCCAAAACTCATCCCAATTAAAAGGGCTGTGGTCGTAATGTTCAGTTTCTTCGTTCCATTTCAAATTGGGGTCTGGAATTGTTAAGCCTAAGTATTCTGCCTGTGGCACTGTTCTGTCAATGAACCGTTGTCTTAAATGATCGTTAGACTCACGCTTAATTTTCCATTCCATAGATTGGCTGGAGTGAGCAGATTCAGCATCATGCGGTCCAAACATCATCAAAGCAGGCTCCCAAAAACGATTTAACGCATCTTGCGCCATTTCTTTTTGTTCGGCCGTACCAAACGCCATTTGTACCATTATTTCATACCCTTGGCGTTGGTGGAAACTTTCTTCTTTACAAATACGCACCATTCCACGAGAGTAAGGCCCGTAAGACGTGCGTTGCAGTGAAACTTGGTTTACAATAGCCGCACCATCAACTAACCATCCCACTGCGCCCATATCGGCCCATGTTAAGGTTGGGTAATTAAAAATACTTGAATATTTAGCTGTACCATTGTGTAATTGCTCGTTCATTTCGTCACGCGTTATGCCTAATGTTTCAGCAACACTGTATAAATACAATCCATGCCCAGCCTCATCTTGAATTTTGGCCAAAAGTACTTGCTTGGCGCGTAATGAAGGTGCGCGTAATAACCAGTTTCCTTCGGGCTGCATTCCTATAATTTCAGAATGCGCATGTTGAGAAACTTGGCGTATTAATGTTTTACGATATTTTTCCGGCATCCAATCTCTTGGCTCTACCTTCAAATCTTTTTCGATAATTTCATTAAATGCTGCTTCAAATTTTTCCATGGTATACTGTAGTTTTTCAAATGTTTATGCTACTACTTAAAGAACAAATATCATGCCCTTTTGTTCGTTCAAATATACGCTTTTTCCTGTTATATCGTTGCTTTTGAGCTAGGTTTGTTACAAGTTCAACACATCAATTGTGCAACGTGGTTTATTTTTTATATTTCAAAACTTCTGAGCGCCCTTTCCTAAAAATTTTATTACTCACTGTAATCCCGCGTCGTAACTCTTTTTGTTCCTCAGCTGGTAATGCATTTACGGTTTGGCAGTCTGTAGAGCAGCACATGTCCATTTTTGCTTTGCAAGCCTCACATTGAATAAACAATAAATGACAGGCTTCATTGGCACAATTTACATGTTCATCACACGGTGCGCCACATTGGTGACAGTTTGAAATTATATCATCACTAATGCGTTCACTTTTGCGGTGGTCAAACACAAAGTTTTTGCCTAAAAACTTGTTTTCTAGTCCTTCTGCTTCCACCTGTCGGGCATAATTTATAATACCACCCTCTAACTGAAATACGTTTTTAAATCCTTTGTGCTTAAAATAAGCGCTCGCCTTTTCGCACCGGATACCGCCTGTGCAATACATCACAATATTTCGGTCATCCTCATGTCCGGAGATGCTTTCAGAAATAAGGGGTAAAGAGTCTCTGAAGGTATCTACATCTGGGGTTTGCGCATTTTTAAAATGACCAATTTCACTTTCGTAATGATTACGCATGTCTATTAAAATTGTATCGTCTCGGTCAATTATTTCATTAAATTCATTAGCTTTTAAATGCACGCCCTTGTCTGTTACATCAAAGGTTTCATCATTTAAACCATCTGCCACAATTTTAGTACGGATTTTGATTTTGAGCTTCAAAAATGATTTATTGTCTTGTTCAACAGCAATATTCAACCGTACGTCTTTTAAAAAAGCAATGCTATCTAAATGTGCTTTAAATTCCAAAAACCGATCAGCAGGAACAGAGAGTTGTGCGTTAACACCCTCTTGCGCCACATAAATTCGACCAAGCACCCCAAGTGGATCCCAGTTAATAAATAAATGATCGCGGAAAACCTGTGTATTTTCTATTTGATGGTACTGATAAAAAGAGATCGTCAACCGTTCTTCTCCAGCTTGATCGATCAAAGCGGCTCTTTCTTCAGCACTTAATTTATTGTACAGTTGCATGCTATAAATAAGTTTAAGTTTAAAAGTGCGGCAAAGGTACTAAAAACATCACCGTATTGCAAATACAGCCTAGCACTAGTCATTACGCCAAGTTAATAAGCAACTTTTTTTGGAATGCGATTAAACCTTTTATTTTATGCTAGGTCTTAGAAGATATAAACATTAAAAAATTATAACATGAAAAAGATAGTATTGATGATTGCCCTGGTGGGAGGAATAATGACCGCACAAACCACATTTGCTCAAGAAGAGTGTAAAGGACAACATAAACACAAAGAAGATAGGAAAAATATGACGCCAACTGAGCGCGCTACTAAGCATACCGAGCGTATGAAAAAAGAATTGAACTTAACAGATGTGCAAGTTGAAAAAGTTCAAGCGCTTAATGTGAAACATTTTGAAAAAATGGAGTTGCTACACAAAGAAGCAGAGGAGTTAAGAACAGAACGCAAAACATTACGCGACGAACACAAGGCGCAAGTTGAAAACGTTTTAACACCCGAGCAACAAGCATTGGCAAAACAAAAAATGGAAGAAAGAAAACAAAAACGGCAGGAGCACAAACGCGATCATAAAGTAAGCCCACCGTTGCCACCAGTAGAATAAAAAGCGCTAAGTGTAAAGTAAACAAAGGAGACTGCCTGAAAGGGTGGTCTTTTTTCGTCCCCCTCTCAAAAATAAAGCAAACCCAGCATAAATTTTGTTTTGCGGATAGATCTCAACTCATAATTACCACTAGCTTTGCAAAATGGCTAAAATCGAAGGTTATTTTTCGTCGCTTAAAGATTATTCTTCGTCCTTTTGGTTGTTGTGTTTAAACATGCTCATTTTTATGATGAGTTTTAATATGCTACTGCCAGAAATGAATGAGTACTTGACCAATTTGGGCGGTGCAGATAAAAAATGGATGATATTAGGTGTTTGGACGATTGCGGCGGCAATTGCACGTCCGTTTAGCGGAAAAATAGCCGATAACATTGGCCGTAAATTTGTACTTTATTTTGGGATACTTGTAAGTATTACTGTTTCCTTTTTGTATCCGTTTTTTGGCACAGTTGGGGCATTTTTGTTTTTACGCTTTTTGCACGGATTTAGCACAGGTTTTCATCCTACGGGTGCAACTGCTTTAATTGCAGATGTTATCCCCAAAGGTAAACGCGGTGAGGCTATGGGGCTATTTGGTGTAACAATTAGTGTTGGTTTTAGCGGCGGAAACGCCCTTGGCAGTCCAATTAAGCAGGCGTTTGGAATGGATGGTTTATTTGTGGTTGGTGGCCTGTTGGGGATTGTAGCGCTGGCACTGTTATTTTTTATTAAAGAGGATAATCAGCCTTATAAAATTGCGAAAAAATTACGCCCAAATGAATCACTCTCAGCCAAAATATTACCTAAACTAGATGAAATTATAGCACCAGAAGTTGTGCAACCCTCAGTTATTATGTTTTTAACGGCTATTTGTTCGGGTGTTTATTTAATGAGTGTGCCAGACTTTAGCACGCATTTGGGGCTAGACAATAAAGGCATTTTTTATTTAGTGAATGTTGTGTTTATGGTGATGACACGCTTTTTATCGGGTAAATTTTATGATAAATATGCGTCCGAGACGTAATTTAAATGTGGGGCTAACACTTTTAATTTTAGGCGCTATTGTTACCGGTACATCTGACACCGTCACCCAATTTTTGCTCAGTTCTATTATATTCGGAATTGGGGCAAGCATTTGCTCACCAGCACTTTTTGCGTGGACGGCTGATTTGGCTAACCCCGCTTATAAAGGACGCGGGATGTCCACAATGTTTATTGCCTTAGAGTTAGGTATCGCATCCGGAACATTTTTAACCCAACAGGTTTATAATAACAATCCAGCTAATTTTTTCAGACTTTTTATTACCCTTGCAGCCGTTTGCGCGGTTGGCATTGCTTATTTGTTTTTAACACGAAGGGTTAAAGTCAATTCCACTATTTAATTAATTTTGCACCATGTACAACAATAAAAAGCGATACGACGAAGATGATGAGGACATTATATTTGGCGTAAGAGCGGTTATAGAAGCTGTTCGGGCTGATCGTCCGATTAATAAAATTCTGATTCAACGCGGAATGCAAAAAGACCTTTTTTATGAATTGAAAGAGGAATTAGCTGACAAAAAATACAATTTGCAATTTGTTCCGATTCATAAACTGAACCGGATGACACGTAAAAACCACCAAGGTGTTGTTGCACAAGTGTCACCAATTCGTTACCAAGAGGTTGAGCCCATCTTGAATCAGCTTTATGAAAAAGGAGAGGTGCCATTGTTTATTATTTTAGATGGTTTAACAGATGTCCGTAACTTTGGTGCTATTGCGCGCACAGCAGAATGTACAGGTGTTCACGCCATCATCATTCCGCATAAAGACAGTGTTTCTGTAACGGCAGATGCTGTCAAAACATCTGCCGGGGCATTAAATAAAATTCCAGTTTGCAAAGTGCATGATTTGAATTCAACCATCCACTACTTGAAAGAGAGCGGTGTGCAAATAGCGTGTAGTACAGAAAAAACTGACCAATTGGTTTACGCTGCCGACTTTACGGTGCCCTTGGCTATTGTAATGGGGTCAGAGGAAAATGGCGTGAGCATGAAAATTTTAGCTGAGGCCGATATGAAGGCTAAAATACCAATGGTGGGTACAATTGGCTCATTAAACGTAGCGGTATCTGCCGGTATTATGTTGTATGAAGCCTCACGACAACGGCTGTTAGAATAAATGAGAAAATTAAAACGGAATAGTGCTATTTTTCTGATTGTATTAATCGGTTTACTACTCCGTTTTATCGGTTCGTTCACCCATTCGTATTCAAATGATGAGTTAAGCGCAATAGCGCGTTTACGGTTTAATAATTTTAGCGATTTTTTTGAGTATGGTGTAATGAAAGGAGACATGCACCCCGCAGGTGTTCAGGTTTTTATGAAAATTTGGTCGGCCATTGGTGGTGTAAATGAAGTTTGGATGCGATTGCCCTTTGTTTTATGCGGTGGCTTGTCCATTTGGATGGTGTTTTTATTAGGAAAACGTCTATTTAACAAAAACGCAGGTTTAATAGCTGCCGGATTACTTGCAGTACTTTATTTTCCAGTATTAAACGGTGAGTTTGCACGCCCTTACAGTCCCGGTTTGTTATTCACCATTTGCGTAGCTTATTATTTGATAAAAGTACTGTTTGACAAAGAGGCTAAAGTAAAATCGGCAGTGTTGTTAGGCGTATTTTTTGCCTTGAGCATGTACACCCATTATTTTGCATTTTTAACCGTTGGCTTTATGGGGCTTACGGGCTTAATGTTTATTACAAAAAACAATTGGAAGCCTTATTTAGGTGCAGGGTTACTCGCTGTTTTGTTATTTTTGCCACATGTCGGCATCACTTATTATCACTTAAGTGTTGGTGGGTTGGCGTGGTTAGGGCCACCAGCTGCAGATTGGTTGGCACAGTATTTCTTTTTTGCATTTAACAGTTCGTGGTTAGTTGTGGCACTTATTATTTTATTGGTTGTTGTAGGCTTACTAACAAAATCATCTGCTTTTGTTGACGCACATAAAAAAGGGCTGTTGATCTGCATATTATGGTTTTTTGGTGTTTATGGTTTAGGACACCTCTTATCGTTAATATCTACACCACTGCTCAAATTTCCTGTAATGCTATTTGTATTTCCTTTTTTATTAATGCTAATTGCTGTGGTAATTCAGCGCATCCCCTATCAAAAAGTGGTGTTGGCTGGTTTAATAGTGGTATCGGGAATCTCAACATTCGTTGAGCGCGATTTTTTAAAAAACAGGCATTTTGCCATATTTGATGAACCTGCACATAAGCTATTAGATTGGCAAGCGCAATATGGTGAAGAAAATATTTTCATTATCTATAACCTTAATAACCCGGCTTATATGAATCATTATGCTAACCAGGTTGGGAGAACGATTGAGTTCGATCAAGACACGATTGCATTTGATGGTGATATAGGTATTAGAGAAAAACTAGCCCTGCAACAAGAGGCATATTGTGTAATTGGCTTTGCAGCGCGTATTACATTAGTGCAGGCACTGGAAAGTGTTAAGGAGTTTTATCCAAAATTGGTTGACTTTGAGCAGTACAACAATGGTGCTATTTATCTATTTAAAAAAGGAAACCCTGCTGACCGTATAAATGGCGAATTGCTTTCTGCCTTTCACCCGCAGAAAAAAAATGGAAAATGGAGTTTTAACACAGAGTTTTTAACAGATGAAGCCTATTTGCTGAATAATGAAAATATTTACGGGCCAACGTTTCAGTTTAAATTAGATGAACTAAAAACGCCAAAAAACGCTTACTTAAAGGTTGAGGTAGAAGCAGATTTGAACGACGGAGCGCAGCTCACTGCATCTTTTGCTGCAGACCGTGACGGGCAGCCATTGCAATACCAGGGCGAAAATGTCTGGCAAGGGCGTGACTTGGAAAAAATGCTAACCGAATCGTCAGAAAAACTCGGTTATTTTGCGTTTCAACTTCCGTCATTTATCAAACCGTCAGATCAATTAAAAATCAGCCTTTGGAATCGGAATGGTAAGGCAATTCGCATAAAATCAGTACGCATTTATCAACTCGAAAATAAGTGGAATTAGCCATTTATCACAAACGTTTGTAACAAATACGTCAAATTTTTATCTTTAAGCCTAAATCTTCGCGTTATGAAATTCATTCTCACCCTTATTGCCTTTTCATTTTTAGGTACCAGCTTCTCCAATACAGATTCTTTATTTATCCGTAAAATATATGATACAGCCTTAGAAAATGGTAAGGCGTATGAAAATTTGCGGTCATTGTGTAAGGATATTGGCGCGCGAATAACAGGTTCGGCAGAGGCAAAAATGGCAATAGCTTGGGGTAAAAGTTTGATGGATTCGTACGGATTTGACAATGTTTATTTGCAAGAAATAAAAGTGCCGCATTGGGAGCGTGGAACAACAGAAGCTGCGTGGATTGTTGATGAAAAAGGAACAGTTAAAAAGTTAAACATGATTGCCCTTGGTGGTTCAGTCGGTACGGGAGGGCTGATAGAGGGAGATGTTGTAGCAGTAAACTCTATTGAGGAATTGGAAAAAATGAAACCCGAAGCAGTACAGGGTAAAGTAGTATTCTTTAACCGTCCGTTTGACCAAAAATACATTCAAACTTTTCAAGCTTATGGCGCCTGTGTAGACCAACGGTGGGAGGGAACCAACGTAGCTTCAACGCTAAATGCAAAAGCAGTAATTATACGCTCATTGGCGAGCTCGACAGATGAACACCCGCATACAGGGTCAATGCATTATGATGATGGCGTAGCACCTGTACCTGGCGCAGCAATAAGCACAAAAGATGCAGATGCTTTAACTGAATGGCTGGCAAAAGGTAAAGTAACGTTAAAAATGGAGATGGATTGCCGCATTTATCAGGATGAAATATCGTATAACGTAATTGGAGAAATGATGGGTACAGAAGATGACCAGATTATAACATTTGGCGGGCATTTAGACTCTTGGGATGTAGGAGAAGGCGCGCATGATGATGGGGCAGGCGTGGTGCATTCATTAGAGGCCTTGCGTATTTTAAAAGTATTGGGCTATCGTCCAAACCATACATTGCGCTGTGTTTTGTTTATGAATGAAGAAAATGGAAATTTTGGCGGCAAAAGTTATGCAGAAATTGCTGCTGAAAATACAGAAGAGCACCTGTGCGCTATTGAAACAGATCGCGGTGGTTTTTCTCCCCTTGGGTTTGACGTATCCGGTTCGGACGAGCAGCTGAAATTTGTTCGATCATTTAAAGAATTGTTGGCACCTTATGATTTATTGCGTTTTAACCCCGGTTACAGTGGGGTGGATGTACGGCCATTGACAAAGTACTATCCAAAAATGTTGCAATTGGGTTTAGCGGTTAATTCTCAGCGTTATTTTGATTATCACCACTCGGCGGCAGACGTGTTTGAGAATGTAAATAAACGCGAACTTGAACTAGGCGCGGCGGCAATGGCTACGCTTGTTTATTTAATGGATAGGCATTTGTAACCAATATAGGTTAGGCAAAGTTTAGTTTGTGACGTTTGAAGAACTCGTCCCAATCCCATAAAAAATTCATCATTACTTCATCCATTCGTTTTAAGAACAATGGGTTAGGGGTGCGCATGTTTTTAAAATAATCTTCTTGATGATCGTTTAAATCTAACTTGTGAAAAACAGCCTTAGACATACCGTAAAGCGTGTTTTTAGACGGATGGTTTACGCGTGATATAAACTGGTCGTAATCTTCAATTAAATCTTTAAAATCACGTTCCTCCATGTCGTAAACGGTGGCAAACTTACGAATGATATGATTGTGAATGCATTTCGCTTCATCCACTTCAAAATAACGATCTAAATACCGCAAATTACCGCAAACAACCACCAATAAAAAATGGTCAAGCCCTTTTTCATCCACTTTAGGGTTAGAGACAAATGCTGTATCCTCATTAATCATTTGACTGACGACAGGAAAGCCATTTTCTGCGACTTCCAGCATGGAATTCACAAAAACATTTGCCAATTTATTCGAGTCAAGCCGGCGTTTAATAAGTCTACCAATCATATTGAGGGTGCGTTTAATTAACGAAGATAAATGAAATTAACCCTTTATCTTTGGGAGATTTGGAGAGTTTTCCACACTAAAACGTTGAGATGATTGAGGATTTGATTATGCCTGACTGATCCCCATTCCCTTAGCTATTTCTAACATATAGGTGTAAGCAGCATCATAACTATTCCGAATTTTGCCTTCTAAAATAGCTTCTTTGATTTCGTCTTTAATTTCGCCCACAGTTTTGCAGGGTTCCAAATTAAACGCACGCATAATTTCTTGGCCAGAAATTGGGGGCTGAAAGTTACGAACGCTGTCTTTTTCTTCAACCTCGGTGAGCTTTTTACGCACTTTTTGAAAATTACGCTTGTATTTTTGCACTTTCATCTCATTTTTTGAGGTGATGTCTGCATTGCAAAGTGTCATTAAATCATCAATATCATCCCCTGCCTCAAACAACAAGCGGCGAACGGCAGTATCCGTTACATGTCCGCTAACAAGTGCAATAGGGCGCAGGTGCAGGCGCACTAATTTTTGCACATATTTCATTTTATGATCCAGCGGTAATTTTAACCGTTTAAAAATACCTGTGGTCATTCGGGCACCAACATCCTCATGTCCGTGAAAGGTCCAACCTGCTTTTTGGTTAAAACGTTTGGTGCGTGGTTTGCCAATATCGTGCATGATAGCTGCCCAGCGCAGCCATAAATTGGTGGTGTTTTCTGAAATGTTATCTAACACCTCAAGGGTATGATAAAAATTATCTTTGTGCCCTTTTCCTTCAATTATTTCTACACCGTGTAGTTTTATCATTTCTGGGAAAAACTGGTGCAAAAGTTCGGTGTCAAACAGTTGCTTAAAACCTTTTGACGGTACTTTGGCTAAAATTATTTTATTTAGTTCGTCCGTTATTCGTTCTTGTGATATAATCTCCAAGCGGTGCGCATTGCGCTTTATTGCGTCGAACGATTCCTCTTCAATTTTAAAATTAAGTTGGGTTGAAAAACGAATAGCCCGCAGCATGCGTAGCGGATCGTCTGAATACGTCGTGTCGGGATTTAGCGGAGTACGTATTATTTTGTCTTTCAAATCGGCTAACCCGTCAAAAGGGTCTATCACCTCACCAAACGAGCTTTTATTTAAACTTATCGCTAACGCATTAATGGTAAAATCACGGCGGTTTTGGTCATCTGCCAATGAGCCATTCTCCACAATCGGTTTGCGCGAATTTCGCTCGTATGATTCCTTTCGCGCACCAACAAACTCCACCTCTAAATCATTGTGGACAAATGCGGCGATTCCAAAATTTTTGTAGTAGGCTACTTTTTTAACGCCGAGCTTTTGAGAGACGAATTCAGCCATTTTTAGCCCATTGCCTAATACAACAATGTCAATGTCTTTAGAAGGACGTTTCAAAATTAAATCACGCACAAAACCACCAATTACAAAGGCAGAAATACCTTTTTCTGCCGCAACTTCAGAAACGGCCTCAAACACCTGGTGTGATAAATTTGCTTTAAGATTCAATTTATTTTCGAATTATGTCAACTTCACCATTTAGCTTTATTTTGATAATTTGCGAAGGTGGCGCTGAATGATTTTTAAGGGGCAAATTTACAATATAATCCACCTTTTCTGTAATTGCGGTGGGCAAATTTTCAAACTTACCCTGGTAGGCCTGGTTTGAAATGTTTGCAGATGTGGATACAATACCACTTTTACACCGTTGGATTAATTGTTGGCAAAAAGGGTCTGCTGTAATGCGAATAGCTACGCTACCGTCAGCCGCCATTACTTTTTTGGATAAATACTGTGCGCCTGGATATACAATTGTTAACGGACGGTTTGCATAATCAATCAAATCATAACAAACATCTGGTATTTCTTTGACGTACCGTTGCAAAAGCGCTTCGTTGTTTACTAAAACAATTAAACTTTTAGATGGGTCTCGTTGTTTTATGTGCAATAATTTATCAATTGCGGCCTCATTGGTAGGGTCGCACCCTAATCCCCAAATGGTATCTGTAGGGTATAAAATTACCCCACCATTTTTAATGACTTCTGCCGCTTTCTCTAACTCTTCTTTCACAATGCAAAAGTAAGTAAAACTTCATTTCTGACCATAAAAAAAACCGCCCTTCATTAAGTCGAAGAACGGTTTTGTTAAATGAGTTAAAACGTGCGGATGTTACTTTACCACAAATTTTTCAGTTCTTAATGCGCTTCCTTTTTGTACTTGTACAAAATAAACACCCGTTTTAAGGTCAGCCATGTTTACTGTTTCTACTTTTGCTGGGTTATTAATGGTTAACACGCTTTGTCCTAACGTGTTTAAAACCGTTAATTTGTCAGCCCCTTCAGAAACTGTAATTGTTGCAGCATTACCTGTAACTGGGTTCGGATAAACAGAAAGGTTTAGTGCTTCTGCTTTATTTTCTTCTATCCCCACGTAATCAGTAATCAGGTCTCTTCCGTAAACAGTCGAAAATTCAAAATCACCCAATAATCCGGCGTCTACAGCTATTTTTCCATGAATGAAAACCGGCTGGTTGAAATTTTCAATATCGTAATAGAAGTATGACTCACGTGTAAACGTAGCTGACGTACCTACTGGTGTTGTGCCACTTACTACCTCTTTAGTATATACACGAATAACACTAGTGTAAGTATTATCGCCAACTTGCAGCGATCCAGAACCGTCTGCGGAAACAGTCGCAGTTCCAGAAATGGCAAAACTAGACCCTGCAGTTAATACTGTACCTGAAATATCATCTATGTAACTATCTCCTTGAGACATAGGGTACTTTAATGAAATCAATGGGTCTACGTCATATTTAATTACAAACGTTCCGCTTGCTTCCTCAAAAACAAAGCCGTGCACAATGGTTTCATTGTCTGTGGGATTGTGTGATAAATAGGACAAAATGCCATTTTCAAAATTTTCGTTGTAATGTGCGTCCGGAAATTCAGCGTCATATTCACTTCCTTCTGCATCAATAACAGCATTCGTATTAGGTGGAATATCATAAGCCCCAATGGTTGAATAATCCCAATTTACACCAGTCCCCGTGGTTCCTGCATAGTTTACCGCGTTACTGTCTAATACGTAATAGGTCATTGAGTTACCGGTGTAAATTGTGTCAGCAAGCTCAATAGTTTGAGCAGTCGACGCAATTCCGGCACAAATTCCTAGTAAAAGTAAAGGTGTTTTCATAAAATTCAGTTTAAATTTGTCTACTTTTTGATTTGAACAAGTCAAATCTACAATTTGTTAACGGAAAAACAGCAAACGAGGTTGGTAAGATTTAAAAAAATTTCAAGATTAGTTGTCGTAATCATTTCTTTGGTTTCAGCTTTTTTCTTGTACAGCATCCCAAATTTGGGCTTTGACTATGATTTTGAAGCCTTTTTTGCAGAGGATGATCCGTCCACTGCATTTTTAACAGAGCACCGCAACCGATTTGAAACAGATAATGATTTCATCTTTATTTCTTTAGAAAATGAAGGAGGAGTTTTTGATCAGGAATTTTTGGAGCGGGTGGCGGCTTTTACAACTGCTTTGGGTGAGGATACATTGATTGAAAATGTACAGTCGCTCACCAATATGGAGGATTTTGTTAAAACATCCTTTTCACCCACCGTTTTTAAACGCCCTTATTTACACATTGACGAACCTGATAAATATGCAAAAGATTCGGCGCGTATTTTCGCTCGTCCAGAAATTGCGGGGCTTTTTATAAGAGATGATGCCGGAGCATTGATGATTTTTGCCAAACACCGCCCTTATTTGTCAAAAACCAATTCAGACGTATTAAAGGCCAGTATTAATGAATTACTTGCAACGTATGATTTTGAGGATGATTTTAAGTATGCAGGACGCGCCATTGGAATGGGGTATTACATTGACGCTATGCAGTTTGAGACGGTGTTTTTTATAGCGTTGTCATTCGGGTTAATCATTATCTTTTTAATTATTTCGTTCCGCTCACTTTGGGGTGTTTTAATTCCGTTGGCTATTGTATCTACATCTATGCTTTGGATAGTAGGGTTTATGGCAGCTATTGGGCAACCTATTAATTTGGTTTTAACGGTACTGCCGTCCATTATTTTTGTGGTAGCCATGTCTGATGTTATTCATTTAGTGACAAAGTATTTTGATGAATTACGCCTTGGCAAAACCCAATTACAAGCTGTAAAAGTGGCGTATAAAGAAATTGGCTTTGCAACTTTATTAACATCCATTACCACCGCCATTGGTTTTATGACGCTACTTACTGTAAACATGCAGCCGGTTAAGAATTTTGGAATTTTTACTGCAATTGGTGTTTTACTTGCATTTTTTTTAGCGTATACCCTGTTACCCGCTTTACTTATTTTGGTAAAACCGCCAAAATCCGTATTAGAAAAATCGTTTACTAAAAACACGTGGTATCCGGTTTTACATAAATCCTTTAAATGGATTTTACCGCGCTATAAAAAAATTGCCGTGTTGTTTATTTTAGTTTTAGGTGTCAGCATTGGCGGCACATTGTTGGTAGAAAGCAACTATTTTTTATTAGAGGACTTGAAAAAAGAAAGTGCCCTGCGGCAGGATTATGATTATTTTGACAAGCAGTTTATGGGGTTGCGCCCCTTTGAATTATCTGTGCGTGTAAAAGATGATTCCAGCGACGTTTACGACTATGAAGTACTGCAAGAGTTGCATAAAATAGACCGTTTTTTGGTAGGTGATTACGGGTTAAAGCAAGCCGCATCTGTTGTACAAATTTTAAAAATTGCCAACCGTACGGACCATGGTGGGCAGGCAGAATATTACACCTTTCCAGACCGGAAAGACAGTCAAAAATTCATCAAACAATTAAAGCGATTTGGCAAAGGACAAGCCCTTAATTTAGTGGTAGATTCTACAGCGAAATACGCCCGTTTTTCAAGCACCATTGGCGACATTGGCTTATACGCTATAGATGAAAAGAATGATCGTTTTGATGCCTTTTTCCAAACAGAAATTGACACCACTTTGCTCAGTTATCAGTTCACCGGTACAGGTCATTTATTAGACCGTAATATGAGTCGCTTATCGTTAGATTTAACCAAAGGTTTATTACTGGCTGTATTAATTGTTTCATTAATCATGGGGTTTTTGTACCGCTCTATAAAAATTGTATTAATTGCATTGGTGCCAAATGTATTGCCCTTAATTATGTTAGCGGCTATTTTGGGTTATTTGGGTATACAGTTAAAGGTTTCTACAGCCATCATATTCACCATTTCGTTTGGTATTGCAGTGGATGATACGATTCACTTTATGAGCAAACTGAAGCTAGAAATTAACAAAGGAAAATCATTTTTATACGCACTAAAAAGAACCTACCTTTCCACCGGAAGAGCCATTATTCTAACCACATTAATTTTATGTTCGGGCTTTTTATTACTCATGTTCTCTGACTTTTTAGGCACTTTTTACATTGGGCTATTAATTAGCTGTACGTTGTTTTTTGCGCTTGTGGCAGATTTATTTTTTCTACCCGTGCTGTTGGTATTATTCTATTCTAAATCAGATGAAAATAGAATTATTCAATCAACCTCATCAATGAAGAAGGATTCAACACCTGATTAAAGCGTGCCACAGGATATAAATTTTTAGTGCGCTCGTAATATGTGCCGTTCTGATTTTAAGTGATAATCCTATCGAAATGGAAGAAAACGCTTAATTATTGCGCTAACGCACAATAATTGGTTTGCTCAATTGCAAATCATCTGCCGTGGTCACTTGCAAAAAATAGTAGCCAGAAGCCAATAGTGGTAATTGAATTGTATTTGATGTTGGATTAAATTCAGTGACAATCAATTTTCCTGAAACATCAGTAATACGAATTGTGGCTAAGTCTAATGACGTTTTAATGGTAATGGCCTGGTTTATAATGGGGTTTGGATAGATTAAAAAATCGGCGGTTTGGTTTTCTGTAATGCTGCTTGGTCGATAGACGCCATAAATATATGTAGAACCTGAATTTTTACCGTGGTCATCATTGCGAAATGCTCCTACAAAAGCCACTCCGTCTGACACAGAAACGCTATATCCAAATTCGTCTCCAGGTTCTGGATCAGCAGGACGAAGACGCTTTGTCTCTGCCCAACCGTCATCACCTAAAAAAGAAAAAACATAGGCCACGCCGACAGAATCCGTAGGATCAGTTGGTGCGTCAATGAAGAATGTACCCACTATGGCGTCATTGTCTGAAATGTCTACAGCATAGCCAAACTTGCTCATAGCTAATGGATCTGAGGGAGTTAAAATTTCTGTTTCAACCCACGCGCCGTCTATGAATTCAAAAATATAGGCAGCTCCGCTGTTGAGTCCGACATAATTTTTTTGTGGTGCACCGATAATCATTTGCTTACCCTCCAGAGCAATATCTCTTCCAAATTGATTGCCTTCTTCACTGTCAGATGCGTGTAACACATTTGTTTCAATCCACTCCGACCCCTCTTTTTTCAAAAACATGCACTGCTCCATTCGATAAATCACCATCATAGTCATTCATAAGGTCTCCGACCATCAAAAAATCTTCCGATAACGCAACTGATCCACCAAAATTATCTGCATTTTCAAGATCGCTCGGAACAAGTGTTTGAATTAAGGTTCAGCTGCCGTCTACCTTTTCATAGACATGTGCCATTCCTTTTTCTTTTCCGGGTTCGCCAATTAAAATTGTATTTTCATAGATTGTAACCGCAATGCCGAATGAACCGTTGGAGACGGGCAATTCAGGTTGAAGAATTGCGGTTTGTATCCATTCTCCACCCGCAAATTCAAAAACATAAGCTACTCCTGAAGATGAAAGCTCACCGGCATAAATTCCGGAAGCCAATACAGCAATGTCACCATAAATGGCAACTTCTTCTCCTAAAAAATCGGCTGGGGTTAATTCTGGTGGCGAAAGAATGGCTACTTGAGTCCATATATTATCAATTTTTTCAAAAATATATCCGCCTCCAGTATCAATGTCAGTGCTGTCTTTAAAATTAGCGCCAATTATTGCTCGATTTTCGTGTACACATACTTCATAGCCAAAATGATCGCCAAGTTGTGCGTCAGATGCGTTTAGTTTAGCCAGTTCATCCCAAATTTGAGCATTGGCCGAAAATGAAGATAAAAGGATAAGTCCAAATAAAGAGAATTGAGTAAGGATAGACATAAACATTGTGTGTTAGGTATTTATATAAACTCAAATCTACTTTAGTTATTGCATGAGTCGAAAAATTATGGAATAATCGAATTGAAGTTATAAGTAAACTCAGGTTATTAATTAGCTGTACGCTGTTTTTTGCGCTTGTGGCAGATTTATTTTTTCTACCCGTGCTGTTGGTATTATTCAATCAACTTCATCAATGAAGAAGGATTCAACGTTTGATTAAAGCGTGCCACAGGATACAAATTTTTAGTGCGCTCGTAATGGGTTGACTGTTTGTATAAGTAATAAAGCTGGGCAAAATCACTATTTGCAAAGGTTGAATCGGTTTTGCGTTTTGTTTCAAAATCGGTTTTTAGTTGCGGGTTGTTTTCTAACATTAGGGCTGCTTCATCTTCAAAAACATAAGCAGAGAACCATTCTTTTTGTTGTAAAATAGCGTCAAAATAGTTCCAGGCAAAATAACTGTCCGGTGCCGTAGGTTCTAGTGTTTCCACAATAAAGCGAATGTTTTCATTTTTAACCGGAACGACGTAATCACCCGCTTTGTAACTTGTAGTACGCTTTACTTTATCTGCTTCAATGTTATAATGTAAATAATGCCCCTCGTAAGGAGATGTAACCGTTTCATAATTCGTAATGTAATAGGCTTCTACATTTAAA
The DNA here is from genome assembly GCA_963736585.1 of Crocinitomicaceae bacterium. GTDB lineage: Bacteria > Bacteroidota > Bacteroidia > Flavobacteriales_D > Crocinitomicaceae > Crocinitomix. The sequence continues at coordinate 145,679 of CAVTPI010000001.1, forward strand.
GTGGTGTCATTTTTAAATTGATAAACCGTTATTTGATTCGCAAGTAATTGTAAAATTACAGCATCCCATGCCTGGGGAATAATATAAAAATTGGGTACGTCTACACGGTTAACAGCAGTATAATGGTTGTAATATGGAATTTTTTTCTCGTAAGGTTGTGCGCGGTCATAAAATAGCCTATCGTTACCCGTTACTTTACTTGGTTTATACTTTGCTGTGTATCCTTTAAAATTAATTTGCTGAAAATGCGTAGTATCCAGCGTCCAGTTTAATGCTAATTTATCTGCTTTACTGTTCTGGTCAATCGCCTCTTTTTTTACTCTCAACAGGGTGTTTGTGTTTAAATTCATATAAGCAATTAATCGTTCTAAAAAAACACGTGTTGCAATTACGCGCTCTTTATAAGGTTTTAGCATGTGTGCCTCTGTTACGTAGCTAATTGTGTTGAACAAATTGGTGTATCCGGTAGAGTAGCGGGGTGTTTCTAAATAATCAAAAATGCCATTATCGGGTGTTTTGCCCATACTATGAACATAAGGCACCATGGGGTAATTTGCAGCTTCCATTTGTTCAAATAAGTAAGGGTTTAATTTTGTGGTTACAAATTTAGAAAGTGGATCACTCATTTTATCAATTTGGCTTGTTATTAATGTCATGGTGTGTTGGTAATCTGCCCCGTTTGAGGTGTGCGTATCTACAAAAACGGTAGGTTTTAGTCGGTGGAAAATGGCATAGAACGCCTGTGTATTCTTACTATCCGCCTTAATAAAATCACGGTTTAAATCTAAATTTTTGGCATTGCCTCTAAAACCATATTCTTTAGGCCCGTTTTGATTGGCGCGACTGCAACAGTTTCGGTTATGCGCCCCACCAATATTGTAAATTGGAATAATACCTATACGCACATTTTGCGGAATAAGGGCCGGGTTTGATAATAGTGTTTGCGCAAGTTCTATGCAGGCATCAACCCCACATGGTTCACCGGGGTGTATGGCATTGTTGATTAGCAATGTGGTTTTTGTATCGTTTTTTGGTGTTTCAAATACGCCGCTTTTGTCAATTATAAAAAGGGGCATTTCAATGCCAAAGTCAGATGACTGCACAGCATCCAGCGTGCAATATTCAGGCATTTTTTTCGCCAACTCTTTATAGGCGTTCACTGCTTCATCAAACGTGTAGGTTTCATTATTGAGGTAAGGCGTTTGTTGAGAAAATCCATTGTAGATAAATGAAAAGGCAAATAAGAAAAGAATAACTTTTAGCATGGTTACATTTTAGATAGGCGCCTAAAGTTAAGTAAAAAGACCATGCAGTAGGGTGCATGGTCTTTCCTTCATCCGAAAACATTTTGTTTTTCGGAATTTATCGCCTAATTCATAAGTTGGGCATTTAGTTAATAGCTTGAGTTCGAATATGTCAAACGTGTGCTTAGTTATTTATATTTGTTTTTCTTCTTGTTACATTAAAGCCAACACTTAAGCCAGCCATTCCGCCACCTTTTTGTGATGAATAGAAAACGTTTACAGGAATGTTTAATGCACCAGATTGAAACGTACGACCAACTGCCATTACCCAGCGGGTGTTAATTCCAAAATCACCACGTCGATCAAGGTTAGTGCTGGTTTCGTATCCATAACTTTCTAATGACTGTTCTGAAAACTCTGATCGTTGAAATTCTTGTAGCGTCCAATAGCGTGCTTGTGAATCTCCGAAAAGGTTTTTGTCATTTTGCGTGTAGAACCCAACGGATGTTTTCTCCAAACCAAAACTTGGTCCAAACGCAAACTCCCAGCCCTGTCTTCCAAACCTAAATCCATTCAAAACAGAAAAACTCGGAATAAACTGCCCTTGTTCCAGTCCTGAAAAATTCACAAGTCCTTCTATCAAGGCAGAAAAATTTTCGGTACCTACATATTGCCCTTCAAATTGATAACCAATGTTTGATACAACAGGTGAAATACCTAAACCACCGTAACTTCTATCTCGCGTTAAAAACTCATTCAAATTTCCTACGGTATAGGCAATTCCCATTCGCGGACCAGAATTATTCACATACCCCACATTATTAGAAGTAATCACATCATTTTTGTACGTAAGTTGTTGCAATAAAATAGGGTCTACCGTTTGGTCATGCATTTGTTGAATAACAATGCCAACCATGCGTTGTAGTTCTGCTTCTTGCTGCTCAAACTCATGCGTTTGCGTTTTTACAATTTTTTCTGCGTTGATATCAATTAGCTTTAGGGTCACCACAATTTTGTTGCCCAAGCCATCAATGCTACCCGAAAGTAAGTAATCAACTTTTAAACGCTTTCCGTAATCAATTAAACACGTCCGCCCAAAGCAATCGTCAAATTCATTTTCATTTTCAATTTCTGCCATATCAAAGCGGTCTAGCACTTGGTATTTTTTCAGTTTAACCAACTCTAACCGCGCAATGGTTTGTGAGGTTTCGTTCGTTGCAAATAGGTTGAAGGTATTAATGCCTGCAACACCAATAGTTTGCGAAAAACTTGAAAGTGCAAAGCACATTCCAATGATTGTTGTATATAATTTTAGTGTTTTCATTTTCTTTAATTTTAATTGTTTGTAGCAATTATTATCAATGCTAAGAGTTGTGTTCCGGCACCTAATGCGGTGCCAAATAGGCTACTTGTAACACGTTGTTTACGAATGCCCCTATTGGTTCTTTTTCTTAATTCTTTTTCGTCTAATTCGGCATAGTCGGGGTCATTTACCACCTCCTTTACAACCACACGCTCTTGTGGTGTTTCTATTACCGTAGTAGCAGCTGTAAACGGAATTGAAAATATGTTTCCAATCATTCCTCCAATAAAACCCACTGCAAAATCACCAGTTGGTTTATAAGCTGAGTAGGCATCATTTTGTGCGTTGTTATAAGCATTTTTTCTTAAGCGCACAGAGTCTACTTTATAGCTCGATTGTGGTGCATTGTTGGCAGCAATTGTTTTGACAGAATCTACCGTTTTTGATGAATCGGTTATTGTATTTTCGACCACTACAGGTGTTGTTTTTGGTTTCTGTTTTTCAGTTTTTTCGTTCTCCCAAGGGTTTTCAGTTTTTTTTGGAAGCCACGGATTTTCTCCTGTTTGTCCAAAACCGTTGAGTTGTACTAAAACTAAAATGGATACAATTAAAAGAGCTTTCATACCTTAATGGATTGATCGTTTTCTGCTTGTTACGTTAAAGCCAACGCTTGCGCCAACTACGCCACCAAAACGGTTAGATGAATAGTAAACATTAACAGGTATATTTAATGCACCTGCTTTAAATGTTCTGCCAAACCCCATTACCCAGTTTGTAGTTAACTTCAAAACACCATCTGTATCTAAATTTTCAGAAAACATGGATTGATCGAGCGGTACAAACGGTTTATCCCATCCTAACGTATCAGCCTGATAGGCTTCAGAGTGGGCTTGGTTTGCGTCACTCGCGCGAATGTAATCGCCGTTTTCATCAAAAAAACCGTCAGAAGTACGTCTGAACCCAAAACTAGGGCCAAATGCAAATTCCCATCCTTGTAAACCAAACCTGAACCCGTTAAGTAATGAAACACTAGGAATAAACTGACCTTGTTCCATTCCGCCCACGTTAAAAATAATTTCGCCCAGGGCAGAAAAATTTTCAGTGCCAATGTATTGCCCCTCTAATTGGTAGCCTAAATTTGTCATTACGGGTAATATGCCCAATCCTCCCTGGTTTTCTTTTCTTCTGTAGAAGTCAGCTAGCTGGCTATCGTGTATAACAGCAACACCCATGCGGGGACCTGAGTTATTTAATTTGCCAACATTGTTTGAAATAATGGGCTCATTTCTAAACGCCAATTGTTTTTTCAATTCAGGGTCGGTTGTTAGTCCGTGCATTTCTTTAAGAACAATGCCAATCATGCGTTGCAGTTCAGTCTCTAAGTTGTCAAACTCTTTTGATAGTGTGGATTTAACTGCTTTATTTTTCACATCAATCAGTTTAATGGAGACGATTATTTTATTGCCCAATCCATCAATGCTGCCCGATAACATATAAGGAACATTTAAGGTTTGGCCAAGTTCAATTAAACATTGTTTACCATAGCAGCCTCTTAATGCCTCTTCTTCTACTGATTCTGACATGTCCGCTTCATCCATTACCACATATTTATCTATTTTAATGAGCTCAAGCCGCGTGAGTTTTGCTGCAATTTGCGGTGTTACGTGTAATCCTGATGTATGAAATTCAGCCACGGCGATTGTCTGCCCAAAACTGAAGTTGAATAGTGCACTGCTCATAGCAATTGCAATTATTATTAGTCGTGTTTTCATATTTGTTGTTTTTAATATCACAGTTCAAATCTACGGCTATTGTAAGGGGTATAACAATTGAAAAACGCGACTAAAAATACGATTTGCGCTTATCGCAAATCGTTTAGGTTTTTGGGGGTTCGAGTAAGCCTAGGTTATGGGTGAATTAATGCTTATCTAGTAAGTGTGATTTTGAATAGCCTCAAATCTCAGTTCGTACTTTTAATAAACAAGTTGGATTTAGCTGTTCAAATTGACCATAATTTATGGTACCGTGAAATTCATTTGAATACTGCATTTGAGAAAAACCATATACTATTCTCAATTTTGTTTTGTAATCTCCTTCGAATAATTTGCAGCTAGTAATCAAAATATCTCCGGGAGGCAAAAAGTAGAAAGGTATACCTGTTCCGCAGTAATACGTAAAATGCCTTTGAATAACTCTCCAAGAATCAGTGCTGTCTTTAGCTTCAATCAATAAAGGAATATATTCGCCATATCCAATTTCTAACGTGTCTTCACTTTTGTTTTCAATAAATAAAGGATAAGCCTGGTATTTTAGTGAATAGAATATTGGGCTTTCAAGTTTCAAACTATAAGCTCTTTTCCAATCTATACAGCGCTCAACAGAAGCAATTAATTTTGAAGGGTTGAGACTAATAGATAAATCCAAACTATCTGGGCGTCTGTATCGTCTTGCCTTATGGGTGATAAATTGAACCTCATTATAATCATAGTTTAGTAAAATAGTATCACGCTTTTCGCCAATATATAATGGGTGAAATTCTGCATTTTTGAGAGTGCTAGAAGTATCTTTTTTTAATGCTATTGTATTTGTATCAATCAAGACGATTGATTCATAAATCACTGTGTCTTTTAAACCAACATCTGATTCACTATTTTTATGTGAACAAGCTACTAAAAAGAGGATTGTTGTCATATAAACAAGCTTTTTCAGCCCAGAAATATGTACTAATTTTATTTGGCTAAATCTCATTTTAGTTTAATTCAGTTTTAGTTGCGCTTAATACTTTAAGTCTTATTTTGTTTGAACTCAAGATATAGTTGTCGGTAACCACCATTTCACCATTATGGGTTTATGTTGAATAGGTTACCGGACTTAGGTTATTATTCATAAATTTTATACGAGTAGGGGTTAATTTTCCATAACCCATTGTCCAATATCAAATTGTAGATGTAGTTATCCACAATCAGCTCAAAATGTTGAGAATCTATTTTTTTTAATTGAGATGAATCTAACCTTTTTTGAGTAGCCTTTAAGTGTTCAATTATCTTAACTCTTTCTTCATAGGGTAAAATAGTTTCGCTATTTTTTTCAATATTTAATTGTGCTAGAATCTCTTCTAACTCATTTTTTTTATAAACGCATAAATAGCTCAGTGCATAGATGATGTCGTCAGCTTCAAATGCTTTAATTAGTGAAGAAAACAGCTCAGAAATATTGGATTGTGGGTAGACAAAATTGTTTTCTTCTAGTTTTTCAATTTTATTTAATTTTCTTTTTTTTGGTTCAGCATATACGCGTTTTATTTTTTGACTAGGAAATAAAACTTCAACATTTATGCAGGGAACTTGATAGTACAAATTACTTTCATTTACAAGGTGAATAATTCCATTACTCAGCGTATCAGGAATATTAAAATCATTTTCATTTGCTGTGGTAGTACACCAATTAATCCATGTTCTGTCAATATGGTCACGGTACCATATTTTATTCTTAGTATGCTTATACTCTTCTGAAATTGAACCTAAAACAACACCATTTCCCTTTCTTATATGAGTGTATACGGTGTCCCGCATTTTCCCGTCTTGATAAGTTACTCCTTTTTTTGTCAATGTGTCTTCATATTTTTTTGATTTTGGTGAGTCAAACCATTCCACTCCAATAAAACATCCATTTACGCCAACAGTAATATTTTCTTTCTCAAGGTTTATGTTAATCCACTCATTTCCATTTTGACCGGAAGAAATAATGTTTGACGTAGTCAATTCTTCTGCAGGTGTTGTAGCAAATGGGCTGCAGTTGTAAACATGTATCCGGAAATGGGCATTCGGATAGCCGGCATCTGTCACATAAATATTAACAGATTTAATTCTACCGGAAATACCAAATTCATTCGGTATCCAAGTGGCTCTTTCAACGCCGTTTTCAGCAGTAACCGAGTAGTCAAAAAAAATTGTTTTAGGTTTTTTTACAACACCAATATTTTTGGTTTTATACTTGATTTTTTTTGCACTAATTACTACTTCATTTAGGTGTTGTGTATTCTGAATTAATTCAATTGTTGAAGCGACTTTGAAATTTTTAACGGGAACATATACTGGCTCGTAACCAACACATGAAATTTTTAACGTATCAAAATTGCTGTATTCAAAGTTTAGTTTAAACACACCATTATAATCAGCAATTGTTCCTATCGGTTTATGTGTCAATGTTACATACCCGTAGGCAACAGGTTTTTTTGTTTCTGCATCTATTATTTTATGCTGACCAAAGGCATTAAAAGAAGAATAGATCAACACAATAAGGGACAAATAATTTAACATGCTTGATAGCTCAGGTTAGTAAATTACGAGTAGAGTAATTATTGTATTACGTCTCTTTAATTCGGTTTATTGTTTAGTTAATATACTATTTTATGGCTATTCGTTCTGTTGTAATCGCTAAATTTAATTTAGAATGAATTGTTTGTAAAGTTGGACGTATTGTGGAGGGAAAAATAATTGTAAAGTAGATTTTAACTCTTCTTTTCATGACGACCGTCATTCATTTTTTTCAAGACTATTTTTCACTAAAAATGAGCATAAAAAAATCCCGCCTTGTTTTTAACAAAGCGGGATTTCATCAATTTTTTTAAGTTTATCTTAGCACGTTTACAAATCCGCGGAACTCTACGCGTCTATCACTGGTTTGCTCTTTGGCTTCAACTACCCAAACGTATGTTCCATCTTGTACAAATTCGCTACCATAAGTGCCATCCCATTCAGCTTCTACATTGTAAGATTCCCAAATGATTTCTCCCCACTTGTTAAAGAGTGTACAGTGATAATCATAAATATCAATACCGTCCATGTAAATTCGCCATGTTTCGTTGTATTGGTCACCGTCTGGTGTAAATGCTGTTGGAGCATAAATAATTACGTCGGACAATACGCGCACAACATCTTTAACCGTGTTAACGCATCCAAGTGCGTTTGTTACCGTTAATTCAACAGGGTATTCACCTGCAATACCGTCCGGGTAAGTTACCGTTGGGTCTTCATTTGTAGATGTTTCGGGGTCGCCGCCTGGCATTGTCCAGTAAAATGAATTTCCGTCGCCGTCAACTACTGCGTTTAAACCAACAGTCGTGTAAAATATGTTTGTCGGATTAGGATTAATAAAAATCTCCGGATAAGGAATATCTACAATTTCAATGTAGTCTTCAACTGTAATTTCATTAAAACATCCGTATTGGTTGTACACTTCTAATGATACATCATAAAAACCAACTCCTTCAAACTCCACACTTGGGTCGGTTGAGTGAAATACCCTTCCATTCATTGACCAGGTTACAGAATCTGTGGCATCCACAACTGTTGTAAAATCGAACGTTGTAGGATCACAACCTTGTGTTACTGGTGTATAAAATGACGGATTAGGTACTGGTCGCATAACTGTTTTAGTACAAATTTCTACAGGTGTTGTTTCACAACCATCTGCAACGGTTACACAATAAGTGGTTTCCACATCTGGGTTATCACCAATTGATGCACTTGTCTCTGATGAGCTTGCACCATCAATTGTCCAACTATAGGTGTAATCACCATCACCACCAGCGGCAACAACATTTGCACCAGAAGCATACCCCGGACAAACAGAATCATTTTCTGAAACTGTTAACGATATAGGATCTCTTAGTGTCACCACAATATTTTCCGTAGGAGATAAGCATCCTACTTCGTTCGACACAGTTACCGAAATAGACGTTATAGTTGCAGTAGGCATAATGGTTTGAGTACCTGACATATCTGCACCTGGAATACTCCAATCATACGTGTAAGAAACACCTCCGGTAGCTTCTGCTATTAAAGTAGCTGTTCCATTCTGACAAATCGTTGTGTCTTCAGACACAGTTATTGTTACCGCATCAGGATCAATCAATTCAACTTCACTTTCAAACTCGCAACCAATTTCGTCTCGTGACATAACGGTGTACATACCAGAAGGTAAATCTGTGAATAAGTTAGACAGTTGCCACGTTGCTCCCCCATCAATGCTGTATTCAACTGCGCCCAGTGTTCCTGTAGAATTGACAGTGATTGTACCGGAGTTTTGACCAAAACAAACGGGGTCAGTTACTTCTGTCGTATGTTCTTCTCCAGAGAATAAAACTTCTACCGTGTCACTTTTACTACATACTCCAAATTCATCTTCTACATAAACAACTATGCTGTAAATGCCAGGCTCTGAAACTTGTAAATTCGGGTTAGGGATATCATCATCCGGAGAAAAGAGAACAAATGGTGAGCCTGCACCAGTAAATACATCCATTTCCCAATCATAAATAAGGGTAGTCGGATCTACATCCGGATCAATAGTTACATTTAATGGTTGCGGAACGGTTGGGTCGTGGCACAACTCAAGGTCTAAGCCAGCATCTGGATTTGGGTTTTTAACTACATTTACTGGAATAACCAATGTTTCTGAACCTGATGGTGAGTTAATTGTTACCGTATACTCTACACTATCCGTTGGCCATGCTTCTACAATAGGGCCTCCCATAGGGTCGCTCAAATCTGTAGTAGGTGACCATAAGTAATCTAAAGGTTCAGGAGGTAAGTCTGTATAGGTGGCGAGATCAATAACAGCTGTATCACCTTCGCAAATAGTGGCGTCACAAGTCGCTACTTCAACTATATAATCTTCTGTTTCACCGAATACTTGATTAGCACAGGGTGTAATACCAGCTCCACCTGTAGCAAAATTACTTCTAACTCGCATTCGAAAAGTTTCACCAGAAGTAGCAGTCATAGGTATTGTAAATGATCCCGTATGCACAAAATCTCCTGCCGTTGGAGATGAGAAAACTTTTTCTCCGGGTTCAAACGTAAAATTTGAATTCCAGTCAATCCAAATAGCAAAACCCTGAGTATATGTGCCAACCTCACATTGCACGTTCGTAGTAATTACGTCACCTGGACAACCTGAAACAACCATACCAGTGTTCCAATAATTGTTGGGTAACATAGAACAATCGGTGTTTAGGTTCGAAATATTTGTTTCACCACCCTCTGTCCAAAAACTGTCAATTACGTCAAAAGTTGCAGGGCTAAAACATACTGTGCTATACGTCGGTGTGCAATATTGACCATAAGCCACAGAAAAGCCAAGAAAAAAGGCCGCTGTAGCTACTAATTTTATATTAAATATTGATCTTATGAGGCGTGCGTGGTTTGTCATTTATTGGTAATGTTATATTAATCTTAATAATTCTTGAACACAAATTAGCTTTTTCTTTGGTTCTATTTAGTATTAAAGACGTAAAAAATTAGCGTGGGTTGCTTTTCTAACTAACGTAAAAGGCGTATTTAAATAAATCTTTTTAAGAAAAAAGAAAGGCTAAACTTCAAAACAATTCCTCAGGTTTTTACTGCCATTTTTTTGTTTCCAAAATAGTCCAACAGTACTATAAGTAGACATCCGACGATAGCCATGAAGATTCCAGCCATTAAAAAATTAGATTCTCCACCACTAATTTCTGTGTAGGTTTGTGGAGAGATATTCCGTTCCAGAATGGGTACTTCTTCGCCACTTGGTTTGGTGTAATATTTTAATACCTCTTTCCACGGCCAAATTTTATTGAGCGAACCAATTAAAAAACCGGTTAATACGGCAATCGTAACATTTTCAGCTTTTTTAAATAACCAGCTAAGTGCTTTAGAAAAACTAATAAGCCCAACTAAGCAGCCTAATGCAAAAACGGCGAGCAGTATTCCGTTAGAAAATACAACCTCCCAATTGCTTTCTTTTAACGCCGAAAGTAGATTAGAAACAGCACCCAAAATAGTGGCATAAGCCCCCATCAATAGTAATATGAAACTACCCGAAATGCCCGGTAAAATCATGGCGCAAATGGCAATAGCTCCACATAAAAAAATGTAGGCTAAATTACTGCTGTCTTGTGATTTTGTGAGGGTTGTAATTAAATAAGCTACTATTGTACCTATTACCAAACCGGCAATGGCAGCAGTATTCCACTTTTTAACCGATTTACCCACCAGCCATACAGAAGCTACAATTAGTCCAAAGAAAAAAGACCACAGCTGAATAGGGTGGTGTTCTAACAAATACTCTATAAAAACTGCAAGAGAGGCAATACTGATAATAATACCGACAAAAAGAGGAAGTAAAAAACCGAAGTTACCTTTTTTCCAAAACGCTTTAAAGCCTTCATTTTTCCACGTTTTAAGTAAGCCGAGGTTTAAATTACTAATGGTAGCTAAGAGCTCTTGATAAATACCGGTAATAAAAGCAATAGTACCACCGGAAACGCCAGGAACAACATCTGCTGCACCCATAGCTACTCCGCGAAGGGCAAGACCTAGTGAGCGTTTTTTATTGTTTTGCTCCATGTTTACTCTTCGGGCTGTTGTTTTAACATGTTGCCCACCTCTTCTGGTAAAAATTCAAAGAAGGTATCCCCTCTTAACCCTAAACGCAGGCATTCTAGTGGAATAACTTCGTTTGGTGCAATGTTTCCTAAATTTACATTTGCACCGAATAGCCGAATAAACCAAACTTGTTGCGTTTTTTTAGGCGCTTCCCATAAAATGGAGTTGGGGTCTATTTTGGCAATGATTTTATTTATGAGGTAGGTATGTGCCGTTCCGTTTGGTCTAAATACACCAACTGTGCCACTTTCTCGTCCTTCTGCAATTACTTTCCACGAACCGGCTTCTAGTTCTGTGCTCATCATTTTAATCCATTTACCGGGGCTAATAATGATGCCTGCATCTTTTGAGCCAACTTCTGACATTACCGTTCGGTCTTTTGACAAGGTGCGGATATATTCCAGTTTTTGGTCGTGTGGTAAGATGATTGATCCGTCTGAAACTTCGCATAAGTCAAGGTCGTACTTATCCAACATTCGTCTAAAATCATCAAACTGATTGCGTGCGGCAAATAATTCAAATAAGGTCCCACCAAAGTAAGGGCGAATATTGGCAGCTTTGTACAGTTTTACTTTTTCTTCTAAATTTTTGGTTACGTAAGCGGTACCAAACCCAAATTTGGCAATGTCGGTAAAGTCTCCGTTTGCGTCAATAAAGTTTTCAACTTCCTGCAGGCTCATGCCCTTATCCATCATCATTGTAACACCAGATTTACGCGGTTTTTGGCTGCGCTCCGGAATGTGAGACAATTCAAAATTGTTAATCATTTGTTGTTTCGATTATTTGTAAAAAATCCGAAATAAATTCAGCTTCCGGAAGGTACAAAAATAGCGTTTTTGCTGAACTCTTGTCAATTAAATACTCTTTCTTGAAAAGAAGTAGGGCTTCAATCGATTTACCCGCTTTCCATAAAAGGGTGCTTAAGTAAATGCGTACATTAGCTTCTAATCCTTCTAAATTTTCTATCCCCAGCATAAAAATCAGTGCTTCTTCTAGGTTAAACATTTCTTTAACCTGTCCAAGCAAAATAATGGCTTCGCTGTATTCGGGGTCTAATTGCAGAGCGCGTTCTGAGTTCCGTTTCGGCCTCAGTATACCGTTCAGCTTTGTGGTAAGCCTCTGCCAATACCAGGCGGTAGTTTGCATTTTCGGGCTGTAGCTTTACAGCTTCTTTTATAAAGTTTATGGCCTGGGTTGTTTTGCCTTTTACCTCTAAAATAATACCAATTCCTAACCATGGTTCGGGTAAAGAAGGGCTTATTTTTTTTGCTTTTTCGTAATAGTACATGGCATCATCATAACGCTCTAACCGCTCATAAGCCTCAGCCAAATAACTAATTGTTAGGGCATCATTATCATCAATTGCCATGCACTTTTTGTAGGCTTCCAGCGCATTATCATAATCATTTAATTGCATGTGAATGTTGCCCATGTTAAAATAGGCTGATGCAAAATCGTCGTTAATAATAATGGAATAGTCGTACGCCCAAAGTGCTTTTTCTATGTTGTTTTTTAAGAAATAGATATTTCCTAAATTGTACCAAGCTGTAAAAGAGTAGGGGTTGTTATCAATGTACTTTTCGTAATACTCTATACATTTATCAAAATCTCCGGTACGTTCATAGCAATAAGCAATTTCATAAATTGCAGCTTCGTTTTCCGGAGAAGTTTCTAAAATTTCATCCAATACTTTTATGGCTTTTGGATAATCGTGCATGTTTTCATACTCCATTGCCAAATCAAACCGAATTTCCTCTAAATCTTCAATATGGTCAAACTCCTCTGCAATTTCTATCGCTTTTTCATAATACTTTATGGCTTTAGGATGATCGCGCAACTGCGAAAATACGCTAGCTTTTGTAATGAAAATTTCTGAGTTGTAAGGATCAAATTTTTCCAATGCAAGCAAAATAGAGAGACTTTCTTTTAGTTTACCTGTGGTTGAAAGAATTTGAGCTTTTCGCAAATCAAAAATAGAGTAGGCGGGGTGTTGTTCTTTTGCAAAATTTATTGCCACCAACCCTTTTTTTAGTTGATTTTTCATGATGAAATGCTCTATAATTTGCTCCAATACTTCGGGGTCAAAATAAAAGGCATCTTTATCTGCAAGCATGCGTTCAAAACGTTCTAATTCCAAATTAAAACGATCATCAAACTGCCCATCATTTCCATCATCCTCTTCGTCAAACATAGTATAATCAGTTTACGCGTTAAAGCAAAAATAAACTTATCCCGCTCGCTTTTAGCACTAATTTCTTAATGTTATTAACAAGTTTTTGCACAAATTATTACTTTCCTGAGCGTTTTCTGTCGCTTTCTTTCAGCAATGTTTTTCTGATTCTGATGTTCTCTGGAGTCAACTCTACGTATTCATCTTCTTGAATATATTCCAACGCTTCTTCTAACGAAAACGTAATTGGTGGAGCAATTTTAACCTTATCATCTGCACCGGAAGAGCGCATGTTTGACATTTTTTTGGTTTTGGTAACGTTAATTACCAAATCACCCGCACGCGTGTTTTCACCAATTACCTGCCCTTCGTAAATATCTACATTCGGGTGAATGAAGAATTTTCCGCGTTCTTGCAAGTTAGAAAGCGAATAAGGGATACTTGTTCCTTTTTCCATAGAAATAAGCGATCCGTTTTGGCGTCCTGGAATTTCACCTTTATAGGGTGCATATTCAATAAAGCGGTGTGTTACAATTGCCTCACCAGCTGTTTGTGTCATTAATTGCGTTCTTAAGCCGATTAAGCCTCTCGACGGAATAACGAATTTACAAATCATCCGTTCGCCTTTAGGTTCCATGCTAACCATTTCACCTTTTCTGCGTGTAACGGCATCAATTGCTGTTCCAGAATAGGTTTCGGGTAAATCAATTGTTAAATCTTCAATTGGTTCGCTTTTTACGCCGTCAATTTCTTTAATGATTACGCGGGGTTGCCCCACTTGCACTTCATATCCTTCTCTCCGCATGGTTTCTAATAAAACCGACAAGTGCATTACACCTCTTCCGTATACATTCCATTTATCAGCCGAACCTGTGTTGTCTACCTTTAAGGCTAAGTTTTTTTCAAGCTCTTTTTGCAAACGGTCATGAATGTGGCGTGAGGTTACAAATTTACCCTCTTTACCAAAGAAAGGCGAATCGTTAATTGTGAAAAGCATACTCATAGTAGGCTCATCAATACTGATTGATTTTAACGGCTCTGGATTTTCAAAATCACAGATTGTATCACCAATTTCAAACCCTTCGATACCGGTTACGGCACAAATGTCTCCAGTTTGTACTTCTTCAACTTTTCGTTTTTCAATTCCATCAAAAACAAAAATTTCTTTAATTTTTGAACGCACCAAACTTCCGTCTCGTTTTGCCAACATGATGGGTTGGTTAGGTGCTAAGCTACCACGTGTTAAACGGCCAATAGCAATACGTCCAACAAATGAAGAATAGTCTAACGAAGTAATTAACATTTGGGTATTTCCTTCTGGAAACACTGGGGGTTGAAAATAATTTAAAATTTCATCTAACAACGGCTCTACAGAATCTGTAGGTTTTTGCCAATCTTTGCTCATCCAACCATTTTTAGCCGAACCATAAATGGTTTCAAACTCTAATTGATCTTCGTTTGCATCCAACTCAAACATTAAATCGAACACTTTTTCATGAACTTCGTCCGGCGTACAGTTTTCTTTATCAACCTTATTAACAACTAGTAACGGCTTTAAACCTATTTCCAACGCTTTTTGTAAAACAAAACGCGTTTGTGGCATTGGCCCTTCAAAAGCATCTACCAATAAGCAAACACCATCTGCCATGTTTAATACACGCTCTACCTCACCACCAAAATCGGAGTGACCCGGAGTGTCAATAATGTTAATTTTTGTGTCTTTGTAGGTTACTGAAACGTTTTTAGCGGTAATTGTAATACCTCTTTCACGCTCCAAATCATTACTGTCCATAATTAATTCGCCATCACTCTTTATAGGAGTTGTTCCCGACTCAATCATTCGATCCACCAACGTTGTTTTTCCGTGGTCAACGTGGGCAATTATTGCAATGTTTCTAATTTCCATACTCTTAATTCGCTATCGTTGTTGTTAATTTTTGTAAGATCTTCTTCTGCTGCTTCTGTTGCTGCTATCGTTTCTGTTTCCACCTCTTCTTGGAGAACGATCTCCGCCACCTCTTGGTGAGTACGAACGTTTAGAGCCTCCGCTACCTCCACCGCCATCACGACTTTTGGTTTTTTCTATTTTTAAGTTAAGCCCTTCAAAGTCTACGCCTTCCATTCTGTTTAAAATGGTCTCTGTTTGGGTTTTATCTGCATCAAAAAATGAAAAAGCATCCAGGATGTCGATTTTACCAATATTACCTTTGTTTACGCCTGTGTTATCGCACAGCAAACGCAATAATGCACCGTGGTTAAAACCATCTTTTTTACCAAGCGACACAAAAAAGCGTTGTTTGTCGTTATCATCCCGATCTCTTCTTTTGTCTCCGCGTTTTCTGCTGCCAAAATCATCTCTTCCACCTTTGTCTGAGCGCTGTGCTGCATTCAAATCACGAGAATTTTCGTAGTAACCCAAAAATTTATTAAACTCAGCTGCTACAAAACGTTTGATGATTTCTTCTTTTGAATAATCCTCTAATTTTTCCATTAACAACGGCATGTACTTTTCAACACTACTTGCGTCTACTTCCGTATCTGTAATACCGCTTACCAAACTCATTAATTGTGTTTCTACAATTTGGTTGGATGAAGGCACTTTTTTCAAATCAAAGCTTGATTTAATAATGCGCTCAATGCTTTTAATTTTACGTCCTTCTTTTGTATTAGTTAATGCAATAGATGTTCCTTTTTTACCTGCACGTGCCGTACGGCCACTTCTGTGCGTATAGTTTTCAACATCTTCTGGTAATTGATAATGGATGACATGTGTAATATCATTTACGTCAATTCCACGTGCAGCTACGTCTGTAGCTACTAAAATTTGAAGTGTTTTGTTTCTGAATTTATCCATTACACGGTCACGCTGCGCTTGTGACAAATCACCGTGTAGCGGCTCAGCATTGTAGCCACCTGCCATTAATTTATCTGCAACGGCTGCCGTGTCGCGTCTGGTACGGCAAAAAATTAAACCGTAAATATTGGGGTTGAAATCAATAATACTTTTTACTGCTTCAAAACGGTCACGTTCTTTTACAACATAGTAATGGTGTTCAATATTTTTATTGGTTTCATTTTTTCCACCAACCGTAATTTCAAATGGGTCGGTCATGTAGTTTTTTGCAATTTGAGCCACTTCTTTTGGCATTGTTGCAGAAAATAACCACACGTTTTTATGGTCTGGTGTTTGGTCTAAAATAGCGTCAATATCCTCTTTGAAGCCCATGTTTAGCATTTCGTCAGCTTCATCAAGCACAACGGTTTCAACTTCCCACAATTTTATTTTTTTGCGTTTAATTAAATCAATTAAACGGCCTGGTGTTGCCACAACAATTTGTGCACCTTTTTCTATTTGTCTAATTTGTTTGGAGATGTCTGTTCCGCCATAAACGGGAACAATTCTCAATTTGCGCATGTTTCCGGCATACGCCTCCATGTCTTTACTAATTTGGATACACAATTCACGTGTTGGACAAATTACTAACCCTTGTACATTTTTTGACTGTACGTCAACATTGTTAATCAAAGGTAAGCCAAAAGCGGCTGTTTTACCTGTTCCTGTAGATGCCAAACCAATTAAGTCTGTATCGTTCTCTAATAGATAAGGAATTGCTTTTTCTTGAATGGGTGTTGGTTCTTCATATCCCATTTCTGTAATAGCCGAAAGCACTACGTCTTTCAGCGCGAGTTCATTAAATTTCATACTCACATTTTAAATTTAGTTATACCTTAACTTGGCGTTGGTTTGACACTAAATTCTCAATGTATACGACAACAAACCTTTACCAAGCATTCACGTTACTTACGCGAAATTTTGGGCAAAGGTACGTTATTTTTTTCGAACCCTCCCATAAATCGCTGAAAGATGTTGTTTTACTGCGTTAAAGAGTGTTAAAAAAGCGCCGGTGGGTGACGTAATGTTGGAGATTAGGTGAAAAAACTTATTTTTGTCCCCAATCTTCAAAAAAAATAAAGTCATGAAAAAAGGGTTAGTTATTTTCCTTGTATTAGTTGGCATGCTTACAAATGCAATGGCTCAAGACAGTTTTTTCGATCCGATTGATACGGTTGAAACCGACCGTGGAACTATGCTAATTTATGCTGACAGAACATGGTCTTACTTAGGAGAAGAGGATTTTGAGGGGATTATGAATGAGCGAATTCATGAAATGGTATGTACAGATGGAATGTACCAATACAAGTCTTACTGGAAAAATGATGAAGTAATAACCTGTACTACAAATGACCCTGCCTTGCTGCAAGACACGCTCTGGATGTGTGTGCTGGATTCATTACACAACGGTTACTCTATGCCTTTTGATGGGTTAATAACATCAAAATACGGCTACCGCAGGGGCAGAAGACATAATGGTGTAGACATTGATTTGGAGACGGGAGATACGATATATGCAGCATTTGATGGAAAAATTCGGTATTCTCAATTTCACGATCACGGTTTTGGAAACCTGGTGGTAATTCGCCACTACAATGGACTAGAAACGTATTACGGACATTGTTCTAAATTACTGGTAGCACCAAATCAAGATGTAAAAGCGGGTGACCCTATTGGCTTAGGCGGAAACACCGGGCGCTCTACTGGTTCGCACTTGCACTTTGAGGTGCGTTTTTACGATAATCCAATCAATCCGGAGTTGATTTTTGATTTTAAAGAAAAACTAGTCCGTGACAATTTTTTGGTACACAGTGGTGTTTTTTCACCACATAGCAACAGTTATAAATCATCTTCATCCACGGCATCTATTGACCCGAATGCACGAACACACAAGGTGCGCAGTGGAGAAAATTTGTGGATTATATCGCGTAAATACGGCACGAGTGTTCACAAACTCTGCAAACTTAACGGACTTTCAGAAACAGATGTGATTCACATTGGGCAAACGATACGGATTAAATAATGCGGCTGATTGTAACAATAGATGGAGGAGGAATTCGGGGTGTATTGCCACTGGTTATTCTAAAAGAAATTCAAGCGCGTTTAGGGCATAATTTTTATGACTTGAATCCTGTTTTTTGGGGGACATCTACCGGAGCCATAATTTCGGCTAGTTTGTGCGTTCAAAAAATGTTGCCTTTTGCGGATTCTGTTCAGCGTGTGCTGGATTTATACGAGTTTCGGTCAAAAGCATTTATTCAACCCAAAAGTAAAAACAGACCTGAACGAGCCGTTGGGCAATTAATCGTTAAAAACTTTAGTGGATTCAACTTAACTGATTTTCCGCAGTTAAACATTGTCGCTTCGGAGTTAGAAGGGCATGCGCCGGTTGTGTTTAATCAAACAAATCCAGCTGCGTTAGAAAAAGCTGTGTTGGCAAGTTGTGCTTTTCCGGGTGTTTTTCCACCGGTTGAAATTGAAGGAAAATTTTACACAGACGGCTTTTATAATGCTAAGAACCCGGCAGAAATTGCTGTAAATTCAAGTACTACTGACAATAATACCGTGGTGCTAAGTTTGGGTACCGGTAAGTTACGCCGGACAGATAAAATAGAGTTAGCGGTGCAGGCTGTAGATGAAAAATTGCAAAAGCAAGCGGATGCCGGAGCGTTTTATTACACTAGAATGAACCCCACATTGCAAATTGCAGCAGACGATATGCAAAATGTTACGCCCAAGAATGTGCTAAACTTACGTAAGGATGCACAGCTTTTTATTGCTGAAAACACTGCGCTGATAGATGATTTAGTGGTCCGCTTGAAGAAGGCTTAAATTTCAATCGCTATCATACAAACGTCATCTATTTGCTCTAGTTCTCCTTTCCAATCAAAAAATGCTTTTTTAATTTTGTTTTTCTGATCGGTTAAATTACTGTCTTGAACTGAAAGTAACAGTGATTTTAATGGTTTGTATTTAAATTTTTTACCGCGTTCACCACCAAATTGGTCGGCGTAACCGTCAGACGTCATGTAAATGCGATCGCCTTTTTGCAGTATGCCGTTGAATTGTTTAAATCCGGTTTGATTTTCGAAATAACCAATGGGCTGTTTGTTTCCTTTTATTTCATAAAGATGATAATTGTTCAATGAAAAATTAGGCAGCAAAGCATCATCATTTATCACCAAGTTGCCTTGGTTTTCATGCCGAACGATCCAAATGGGGTTGTGCGCTCCTGAAAATTGGAATGAAATTGCGGTTGGGTCGGCGTAGTCAATAGAACACAAAGCAAGGTCCATTCCGTCTTTAATTACGGTTCCGGTTTCCATATCTGTAAAGGCTTCCAATACAATTTCATTGGTTGTATTTAAAATTTCTGACGTGGTAAGCAGGCGGTGCTCGCGTACGGAACTGTTTAAGGCGCGCGTTCCAACTAACGATACCATTGCGCCAGGTACGCCATGCCCCGTACAATCGGCTACAGAGATAAATATTTGATCGGGATTGTTTGAAGCGCGTTCAGTCCAGTAAAAATCACCAGATACAATGTCCTTAGGTTTATAAAAAATAAAATAATCGGTTAAGGTATTGCCCAGCTTTTCTGCGCTTGGCAATATGGACTGTTGAATGCGGCGCGAATATTTAATGGAATCGGTAATTTCATTGTTCTTGTACTCTAACTGTTCTTTTTGATGGGTGATTTCTGTTGTACGTTCTAAAATAGTGCGTTCTAACGAGCGTTGTTTTTTGCGTAATTGGCGCGTTCTGAAATTAATAATTAGCACTAAAAAAGCTAAGGCTAGCAGCGCAGCAATTACTCTGAAAACCCAGGTAGACCACCACGGCTTTTCAATGGTAAAGTTAAAGACGATTGGTTCTCCGGTAATGAGGCCGTGCTCGTTAGAGGAGCGTAGCTTAAATGAGTAATCACCAGGGTAAAGGTTGGTGTAGGTGGTGTAATTGTTTGTGGTTTTTGATTTCCAATTATAATCAAATCCTTCTAATTTCCAACTGTATTTTATGTTATTTGGTGAGATGTAGTTAAGGGCGATAAACTCAAACGAGATGTTGTTTTTATCGTAAGGCAAGTATAAGTTTTTGGGCAAATTATGTAAGCTGTCAAGCCCGTTGCACCATTCTGATTTTTTCCAATTAATGGTTTCGCCATTTACTTTTAGCGATTGGATGTAGTTAACGGAGGGTTTACCTTCTGTAAAATTTTCCAACACGTTCTCTCTCAAACAAAACAGCCCATTTACTGTGCCAAACCACAAATTACCGCGGCTATCGGCAAAAGACGCATTTTGATTGTTTTGCAAACCAAAAAAGCCACGTTCTGGTCCAAAATTTTGAATTTCTAAAATTGAGTCATTGATGTTGGCAATTAAGTCTAGTCCATTTTCTAACCCTACCCACACATTATTATCTTTAATTAATAATGAAAAAATGTAGTTTGAGGTAAGTTCGGTGTCCGTAGAAATATTGTCCAACTTTAAGGCACGCTCTTTTTTTAAGTACTTCCCGTAAAAAATTCCGCTACCGTTAGTGCCCAGCCAATAACGCCCCGCACTGTCAATTTGCATAGCTGTAATTTCTGCCACCCCGCTTGGTAATGAGGGGCTAAACAAAATGTCATCTTTAAAAACAGAAATTAGCCCATCCGAAAAACTCACCCACACATTTCCATCTGCATCCGACATAATTTCAGAAACCTCTTTACCGGCAAGGCCATCATCATCCGTTAAAAAACCAACTTTAAATGTTTTATAGTCTGCTGTTTCAATCTTAGCGAGTCCGTTCATTGTGCCAATCCAAAAAGCACCGTCAATTTCACGTATTCGCGTTACGCTTGACTCAATTAACCCGTCAGCTTTGGTTATTTGTTTTTGATAACCGTTTTTTAAAATAGAAATACCGCGCGCCGAACCGTACCAATAATAGCCGTTTGTGTCTTTATGCACCGCTTTTACGGCATTGTCTAACAACCCTTGAAAGCGGGTGAGGTTTTGGTATTTTTTGAGCTGGTTATTGTTGTTTACGTTGAGTTTAGAAACACCGTCAAATGTGCCCAATATCAAATCACCTTCTCTATCTTCTGTAATTGCAAAAATTTGATTGCTGATAAGCCCTTCAGAAGGTGAGTAAGAGATAAAATCTTGATGATTAAAGCGCATAATACCGCCAAAATAGGTACCAATCCATACGTTGTTAAACTTGTCTGTAGTAATACAGCGAATACGTTCATTCACTAAGCCGTTAGCGGCTGTAATGTTTAAAAAACTGGTACCGTTAAAAACACTAATTCCTTCAGATGTTCCTATCCAAATGTTGCCTAAATAATCTTGCGTTATGGAGCGTACGCGGGCGGCAATTAGTCCGTCAGCGGTTGTCCAACTTTTTACTACTCCGTTTTGGTCAATTTGGTTTAACCCATTTTCTGTACCCACCCACAACTGTTGATCGGCATCTAAAAAAAGAGAAAGAATAACGTTGCTTGTAAGTCCGTTTTCAGTTGTAAACAGCTCAATTTTATTAGTAGCATGGCGCGCTAAACCATTGTCCGTACCAATCCACATTTTATCGCCTTGGGCTAATAAAGAGCGGACTTTTTTATGGGGTAAGCTAAAGTTTGTTTTTAGTTTATTGGAGACGCCTTTTTCTTTTGTATCAATAATGGTAATGCCTCTATTACTACCAATCCATAGGTTGCCTTCTGCATCTTGCCCTATCGAGCGGATGAAATTGTCAGAAATACCGTCTTCTGTGGTTAGTGTTTTAAATTTTTGTCCATCAAAATAACTAAGTCCATTTGTAGTACCTAACCACAAAAGCCCCTGTCTATCTTCAAAAATGGTGCGTACTTTCTCTGACCCTAAACCATTGGAACGGGTGTAGGTTGTAAATTTTTGTCCGTCAAATTTGCAAAGCCCTCCACCTTCTGTCGCAACCCACAAAAAGCCGTGTTTATCTTGTAAAATATCATAAACGCCTGATCGTGATAACCCCTCTGCAAGTGAATATTGTTTAAAATGGAATTGCTGCGCGCGACCGCTAAATGCTGCGGCTATTAAAAGCAATATGGGGATTAATTGGCGCAAAGGGTTTTTTATCAAAATGATACAGAAACAAAGCTATCATTTTTGATTAAGTATTGCATGTAAAGGGTGGGTTTTATTTTGCGGATGAATGCGGCTGCATGGCTTGTGTATAAAAAATCACCCACTTTTCTTGTACACTTTTAGCACCAAATTGGTTTTCAATTTCCTGGGCGATTTTAGCTGAATCATAGGTGTTGTATTGTTCTGCCATTTGCAACATAGCTTGTGCTAATTCGTTTATTGAGTCGGGACTTTCTGGTGGTATTAGAATGCTGTTTTGTTCGTTCAAGAAAAATTCTGGTTCACCGCAAGGGCTGGAAACAACCGGAATACCCGCTAAAAGTGCTTCGGCAATGGTCATTCCAAAGGTTTCTACACGTGAGTTGCACACATAAAAATCGGCTTTTTGCATTTCTTTTAGCACTTCAGCATGCGGTAACCGCCCTGTGAATTTTAATTGATTAGGTGAAAGATTTAGGGTTGCTGCCAAGGCGCGAATTTTAGGTTCATCTGGTCCGCCGCCTACTAACGTTAGGGATAGGTTAGGGTTTTGGGCTGCTGCTTTTTGGTAAGATAGCAGTAAGCCGGTAATATTTTTTGTTTTATCATTAAAATCACCAACAGAAAGTAGGTTAATTTGGTTCGCATTAGTTTTGGTATAGGCTATTGGTTGTTTTTCTATATAATTTGGAATAACTGTAGAGTTGAATCCGGTGTTTTTTAAAAATGCCTTTTGCAGGGCATGACTTACCGTGCTAATTTGTTTTGCACCGGCCAAAAAACGCTTGTAAAATAGTTTATCTAATTTAGATTTTGCTTGAAACAACCCATTTAAATGACCTGACCAATGTTCTGTAACCACAAAGGGTGTTTTATTTCTGCGCTTTAGCAATAGCGCAAAAATACCAGAGCGATACGGAACGTGAACATGCACTAAGTCTGGCGAACGATTGAGTTGAGCAAAGGCTTTTTTTTGTGCGTTTAAATATCGGCGTGCATTAATGATTTTACGAAACGGCCCGGTATTTTGTTTGAAGTATACAATTATTTCATCAACGCTATTTGTTTGTTGTATCACAAACCTGAATTTTTCATCCTGTTGCGGCA
Source organism: Crocinitomicaceae bacterium (assembly GCA_963736585.1). Classification (GTDB taxonomy): domain Bacteria; phylum Bacteroidota; class Bacteroidia; order Flavobacteriales_D; family Crocinitomicaceae; genus Crocinitomix. The sequence goes on from CAVTPI010000001.1 coordinate 168,917, forward strand.
TTGCATGGGCGTAAATAACAGCCATATTAAACAATGGCTGCATTAAAAGCGCTTGACGTTGAATAAAAATACCCAACTGAATATCCGTTTCGTTGGGATACCAGCTGGGTAAAATAACTATGTTTTTTTTAGTTTCATTCATTCATATAAAACTCAGTAGTGCCCTCACATACTTCACACTCAAAACCTCTTTTGGTTGATATCCAAGTGGTGTTGGCAAGGTCTCTGTCCCAATAATAATCATCCGTACCGGAGAAATGGTTCAGTAATTGCTCACAATTTTTACCAAATTTAATCTTTTTACCATAAGGCACCCGAATTTCAATTCGCGGATGTTGCCCTCTTAGTTTGTCTGATCGTTTGATACTGTAATAAGATGCAAACTTAACAGTGTTGTTTACGGTTTTAACTTCGTATCCGATATTCTGCGCATTTTGTGTAGCAACAGATTTGGAGCCACCGCGGCTTTTTTTGTACAGTATAATTTCAAAATCACCTGAATCTTTTTTAGTGTAAATATCTATGGTTGGAAAAGCAACGTAAATATTTTCTTCATCAAGCTGTACACGCTCTCCGGGGTTCACATAAACCGATTAGCGAAGTAGGTGGTTGATCGGTCATCTTCTAATAATTCTAAATTGAGCATATTACTTGTACTATCGGCTAAGGGAATACGGTAAGCAGCCTCACCCCCTTGAGCAAAATTGGTACCTAACGTAACACCTTTAACAGCCGCTATAGTAGCACTAACAAACCATATCGTAATTAATGAAACAATGAAAATGCGCAACTTTTGCCGCAGGTTAAATAGTATTTTTACACCGACTGCAATTACAAGAATAACCGGAACTAAAGCGGTTATGGCAGAAACGATAAAGAGGAATGTAACATTTGTACCTTCGGGATAAAGTAAATCAATTAATACGGGAAGCGAATCAATTCCGCTATCGCCTAAAAAAGGTAAAAAGCTGAAATTACCGAATAGAATCAGCACCATTATTGAAAAGAAAAATAAACCGCCAAATGTAAATACAACCCCTATAATTTTGCCAATAACCTGTAAAATGGTTTGGCTTACTTTCACTCCTCTATCGACTGTAGATGTTACTTTTTGTTTAAAGAGTTTATTTTTAGTTTTATCTGAAACGGATGCTTTTAAGTTGCTAATGTGCGACTTTATGCTTTCTAAATTAACCGACTGGCCTTTCATTTGTAAAATATCGGCGGTGGTTTTTGCTTCGGGTAAAATAATGAGCAGTATAATGTAAAGTAAAACACCCGAGCCGGCGGTTATAAATAAAACGACAAAGAGTAGACGGATAATAAATACATCCACGTTAAAGTAATAACTTAAGCCACTACAAACACCTCCAAGAATAGCGTCATCTTTATCTCTGAACAGCTTTCTGCGGATACTTTCATTGACATCTGCACCAGTTTTTTGTTTTTCATAGTTGTTGGTTGAATCTGAAATTGTTTCATCTTCTGTAGAAAAATCAGCAGGTTGACCTAAAATTTCAATAATATCAGAAATGTCTGTCTCAAGAATAACTTCTTTATTGAGTGAAATTCGTTCTTGAAACAACTCGGCAATACGGGCTTCAATGTCTGCCATTATCTCTTCGCGCTCTTCTTCATCATTAAATTTACTGCGAATACTTTTAAGGTATTGGCGCAATTGGTCATAAGCGTTTTCTTCTATATTAAACACAAAACCTGAAATGTTTGCGGATACTGTCTTATTCATTTTCTGTTGGATTTGAAATGGATTCTACGGCGTTGGATAAATTGATCCATGTTGTTTTAAGTTCATTTAAAAAGCGATTACCTTCTGGGGTAAGCGCATAATATTTACGCGGCGGGCCAGCTGTTGATTCTACCCAATTGTAGTGTAAAAGAGCTGCGTTTTTTAGACGCGTTAGCAAGGGGTATAACGTACCTTCTACTACAATAAGCTCGGCGGTTTTTAGCTCGGCAATAATTTCTGAAGGGTACGCCTCTTTGCGTGAAAGTATGGAGAGAATGCAATACTCTAATATACCTTTTCGCATTTGCGCTTTCGTGTTTTCTAATTTCATTTTTTTCCTACTGTTTAATTGGAAATGCGGTAATTCATGTCGGGCACTGTTTCATTATCTTTTAAGTAGCGTTGAAACCACTGCTTCACTTCGTGCTGAACTTGTTCACGGTTATTCTGTATGCCGTGATTGTCACCTTCATAAATTATCAGTTTATAGGGTACGCGTTGTTCGTCTAACGCAAGGCTAAGTTTTAAAGCTTGTTGCGGGCGTACATTACCATCTGAACCACCATGTAAAATGAGAATGGGTACATTTTTAGGAAACTTGTCAACCCAATTTATAGCAGAACGTTTAGCCAATTCGGCCGTGCTGTTTGTTGTGTAATTGGGAATTAACTCTTCATAAACATTTTGTTCAAACCCCGGTCTGGTTTTCATATTGGTGGCCAAATCAGAACAACCACCTCCCACAACTACGGCTTTGATTTTATGCGAACGCACCAGTGCCTGATAGGTCATCATTCCGCCACGGCTCCATCCGTACATGCCTAATTTGCTAGTATCAACCTCAGGAATTTCATTTAATGTTTCAATTAAGTTGAGTACGTCATCTACATCTGCGCCGCCAAATTCCTCTTGCCCTTCACTACCTCCGTTGCCTCTGTATTGGCTAATTGCTACGGCATACCCTTCTGCGGCTAATTCAGCTAACCCTATGGCTAACATTTTTTTAAATGTAACGGCACCATAATTTCGGTTGCCGCCCCTGTTGTAAATAATGCCCGGATAGTTCCCCTCCTTTTTTGGAGCGATTAAAAAACCATTTACGTGAACACTATCACTTAAATAAGTGAGCTGATAAAAATTAATGTCAGTTAAATAAGGAAAACGCTTACACATTTCGGTGTACATTGGGCTTGATTCTACATCCATTAACTCTTTTTTTGTAAGCAACGCTTGCCCATTTGCAGTGAATGCTCCAAAACCAAGTACAATGCATAAAAACATATAAATTTTCATAACCGCTTCATTTTATTCTTCCACAAATATATAACTTACATAGTACTATGCAATACAAAGTACTATATATTTTTGAAGTACGTGTAAAAAAATAGCGCTTCATTTTAAACGAAACGCTTTGATAATAAGGGGTGAGAGATGAAAAATTAAGTTGAATAATTTTTTTCTAAATCGGCTATAATTTTTTCAGCTACCCTAAAAGCATTGGCATAAATGGTAAATGTATAAGGCACACTGCCACCTGTTGGCATAAAGCTACCGTCTGTTACGTACAAGTTTTTTACATCATGTGCGCGGCAATTTTCGTTGAGCACACTTGTTTTACGATCAGCACCAAATCGGCAACCACCAGCCATTAAGTTAGTAGGCGGATAAGCCGTAATAGATGAGGTACAATTTTTTGCACCAATATTTTTGAGCACACGTTCGGCTTTTTCTGCTAAATAGGTTCCAATTTTTACATTTTGATTGTGAGAGCCCATAAAAACACGACCCACCGGGTCGCCCCATTTGTCGGTTACTTTAGGGTCAAGGTCAATTTTTGAGTAATCATTGGGCAGCCAATCGCAAAAAACCTCATACCGTACGCGCTTTTGTTTCGTAAAATAGTGGCTTAGGTTTTCTTTTAGTTTTGAACCGTAAAGTAATGTTCCGTTTTGGTATTTCGAACGAAAAGCCTTAGGCATTGGGTTAGAATGTTCAATTAAAAAATCAATTGTACCGCCTTTTAATTTTGTAGCATTAAATGTTGCATCATCAATTTCGTAAAAATCGAGCAACGCACGGTTAACAAACGTTAACGGAGTGTCAAATTGTTTTCGCTCTTCAGCCGTGAGGGCATCTAACTGGATATAGCCCGAACCGCCACCACCACCTGCAAAGAGCAAGTTTTTACCAACCTGATCCGTATTGTTGGCTAATCCGTTTGGAAAATCAGCTGTTTTGCTCATTAGTAATAAGCGGGCAGTTTCTACCGCTTGAGCGGCTACGACAAAAAGGTTTGCAGAAACTGCTACAGTTTCATTCTCATCATCATAATAATAAGCCTTGTTTACAGTTTTATTGCCATCAGTATCTAACTTAAAAACTTTAGCATTGGGTCTAATTTCGCAGTTTCCGGTTTCCACTGCTAAATTAATTAAAGCTGCACGTGAACTGGCTTTTGCGTCTGAATTGCAACCATAACTGCCGCAGTAGTTCGAATGGTAGCACGCTTTTCTTTTTCCTTTCGGTTCAGAAATAATACCACGTGCAGCTGGTACAATATTAAACCCTTCTTTTTTACCACCTTCTACAAACCAATCTGCCACAATGTTTGATTTTAGCGGAGGATAGGGGTAGTCTGGCGTAGAACGTGGTTCCTGGTGTTTGTGTGGTACAACTTTACCCGAAACACCTATTACTTCTTCTACCTTGGCATAAAATGGTTCTAATTCATCATAGGTAATTGGCCAATCAGCAATATTTGCACCTTTAATAGGGCCGTAGGTTGAAAGTAGTTTAAAATCATTCGGTTTTAGGCGGTGAAAGTAGGCACTCATAAAGTTAGATGAACCACCCACACAGCTACCGTTCCATAAATCTTTTCCGGTATCTTCTGTTGACTCCCTAATCCAATTCCCATCATCATTTTTAGTGACAACTACATGCCGTTCATCTTTCAAATTTGGCGTGTAGGCATCTCGCCGCGTCGCGGTCATTTCATCTTTAGAAAAATCTGCCGTTTTCAGCCACGGACCTTTTTCCAATACCAAAACTGAATACCCCGCTTTTGATAATTCAAAAATAATTGGTCCGGCACCTGCTCCACTGCCTACAATGCAAACGTCATATTTTTTATTCTTCTGCATCAGTAACCGGTATCATTTTTAGTTGACATTTCATGATTGTTTCGTACCTATTTTCTTCTGTTGGTCGTGGATAACCCGGTGTGTGATTAAGCCATTCCCAACCCGCCTCATTCGTATTGCCACCATAAATAGGGTCAAGCAATAATGCTTCTAAAATAAGTGTAATTACGGCAGACGACCAACCTTCTCCGCGTTCATCTTTTGTAAATTCGTCAATTAACCGTTTTTGCTGCGCTTTTGAGAGGTTTACAAAATCATCATTATATTTTTTTATGGCGTTATCGTTTAACCATGAAATACCGTCTATAATAAATTGATTTTCTGACGTTTTTCGGTTTAGACTATCATCTAAGACCCACATTATATAGCCAAATGCATTAATATCATTGGCAGAAGGCCCGTTGCCGTCATCTGGGAAAAAAGTGATGAGTACACGGTCAAAAATGGTGGCTTCTGTGGCAGATAGTAAGTGATTGCCTTTTTTTAACTGTGCAGAGCATGAGGTAAACCAAGCCAATTGTGATAATGCACCGGCTAAAAGCGCACCTTTTAAAACGGTTCGTCTATTGGTGTGCCAATGTTCAATTGTTGCTGCTAGTGATTGTTCTGCTTTTTTCATCCTCACAAATCTCTTCATGTAAATATACAAAACCTAAGTTGTTCATAAAAAAAAATAATGGAACAAAAAAAGGCTGCCAAATTTGACAGCCTTTTTTATTAATATGTTGGAATGATCTTAGTGCTCGTGATCTCCACCGCCACATGCTCCTTCTTCACATGCTCCTTCTTCGCAAGAACCTTCTGCTAAAGAATCAACAGCTGTGTTTGCAGAATCCATCATTTCATTAACGTCTTCTTCAACATTTTCCATTACTTCTTCGATTTCAGCTTCAGCGTCATTCATTGTTTCTTCTACTGCATCAGTAACTTCTCCTTCTTCTGTAGTTTCTCCACCACAGCTAAATGCAAGCATTGCAGTTGCTGCTACTAGAACGAATCCCATTTTTCTTAAATTAAGAACGGTCTTTTTCATAATTCGGTTTTTAAATTTTTTAACAATTGATAAATGCTATTCTTTTGAATAACGTGGCAAAAGTAGCTTTTTTTTTTGATTTTCCTAAACTATTTTTGCTTATTCCCTTGGTTAGGCGTTGATGAGCGCCTTTTTTATTTAATTTTTACCGAGAAAATGGGTTTATTATTTAAAAAACCGTTCAACTCATCACCCATGCTAACCGCGTTAACACCTTCGGGTGTGCCGGTATAAATTAAGTCACCGGTTTTTAGGGTAATGTATTTTGATATATTTTCAATCAAAGCATCAATCGAAAAAAGCATGTTTTTGCTATTGCCTTTTTGAACAGTTTCACCGTTTTTTGTCAATGAAAATTCTATATTTTGCAAATTTAATTCGCTTTTTGGCACAAACGTAGTGCCTAAAACTGCACTGTTGTCAAATGCTTTTGCTTTTTCCCAAGGGAGCCCCTTTTCTTTGCATATTTTTTGAATATCACGCGCGGTGAAATCAATTCCCAAACCAATTTCAGTGTAATAATTTGGTGCATTTTTAGCTACAATATGCTTACCTGTTTTGCAAATTTTAACCACTAGTTCCACTTCGTGGTGCAAGTCATTTGTAAATTCGGGGTAATAAAAATCTGTTTCTTTAAACAAAGCCGTGTCGGGCTTCATAAAAAAAAGCGGTTCTTTCGGAATTTCGGCATTCATTTCCTTCGCATGGTCGGAATAATTTCTGCCAATGCAAATAATTTTCATTGGTTGAATTTATTTTTGAGTTGATCCAACTTATTGGTGTACTGTTCGGCTTTTTGTTCTTTTTGGGCGGCGCGCTTTTCACGTTGTTTTGCAACAAGTTTGTCTGTATGTTTTTTTAGAATACTTTTGGTGAATAGTGGAAAGTCATTATCTAAAATCCACCGGTGGTAGCCCGGTTCTTTCTCAAACACTTCATCCACTGTTTTGCCTGTATTTTTGCCAAAGTTATAAATGAGTTCGTTTTTTTCATTAATGGCAAGTCTTCCAACAAAATCAATGCGTTTGTGTTTGCCCATTTGGGTAAATTCAAACAAAAAATCCATATCGTTTTCCACTTCGGGGTAGCGATCCAACTGGGCTTTTAAAATTTCGTAGGTGGCAATTGTATCTGCTTCCGCACTGTGCGCGTCTGTCAACTCTTTATTGCAGTAAAATGTATAGGCAGCTGATAGGGTACGTTGTTCCATTTTATGAAAAATAGTTTGCACATCAATAAAGCGTCTGTTTTCCATATCCAGCTCCACGTTATGATTCAACAGTTCTTCTAATAAAAAAGGAATGTCAAAACGGTTGGAGTTATAGCCTGCAAGGTCGGCATTGGCAATAAAATCTTTAATTTCTTCTGCTAATTCGGCAAAAAGGGGTTGATCTTTTACATCCTCATTTGTAATGCCATGTATTTCGGTTGATTCTGCCGGAATTTCCATTCCGGGATTAATACGTTTGGTGTAGGACGCAGTGGTGCCATCTGGCATTACTTTTAAAATTGAAATTTCAATTATTTTGTCCTTTGAGATGTTTAATCCTGTTGTTTCAAGGTCGAAAAAGGCAAGCGGGGTTGTTAAATTTAATTCCATTAAAGCACTTCGTTTCCTACAAAGATAGGTATAAGTCCGTCAATTCAGGAATTTCAATTTTAATTTCTACTCTGCGGTTAAGTTGACGACCTGCCGGGTCGTCCTCACCCGTTGCTGTGGTATTGGCCACTTCCGGACGCGATTCACCGAACCATGCATTATCTATTCGGTTAGGGTTAATGCCTTTATCAATTAAGTATTTATGTGCTGCTAATGCACGTTGTTTAGACAATACCTCGTTATACTCTTCAGTTCCAATCCAATCGGTGTGCCCGTCTAATTTTACTTGAACAGAAGGGTTTTCAGACATAAAAAGGTAAAGTGTCTCTAATACATCTTCACTTTGCTGACGAAGGAAAAATTTGTCAAAATCAAATAAAATATTTGCAAACTCTTGCATAGAGGCATCTGTCTCTGTAAGTTTTTTCAACTCCACTAAATCAATGCGTTCAGTGTATGAAACACTTTTATCATCAGGATCAATCGTAGTAAGCAAAGCTGAGTAAAGAATTTCAGAGTCTGATTGATCTAAATTATAGGTAATTGTTGTATTGTCATTTATTTCTTCAATAATGCCAAGTGGGGTAGTTGGGTTCTTAAACTCAAATTCTCCGCCTTGGTCTGTGATAGACATGTCCGTAAGTATTTTATCTGTTTTAGCTAAGTAAATCGTCGTTTCTGGTCGTGGAATGTTGTCTTGCTCCACATAATCAAACAAAATGCCTTGTAAATAAAATTGAGACGGATGAGAATCTTTACCACTATTGTAAGATACAACGGCGTCATCCTGATTCACTAAAACTTTGTAAGAAATTGTTGTATCTAGCTTTTCGAAAGTAAAATCACCTTTCTCATCACTTCTGGTAATGCGCACAATTTGGTCTTGCTCGTTTAACAATAATACCTCTATGTTTTCACCGTCTGAATTTTCGCTATGTGCCAGTGTTACCGGTAACACCACCTACTTTTACATCTACTGTATTTTCGTTATAGGTAAAATCATCGATCCCAAATTCTTTTTCTATGCGTGAATCAATGTCAAACATGGCGTGTTTAAAAGAGGCACGCTGACTGACAAACTCGCCGTTTTCGTCTCTTTCTTTGGTGATGTTAATCTCTTGAAAAAGGTTAAACGCCTCACATTGTTTTGGTATAAAAAATCGCTCAACATGCGGTCGTTCTTGAGAGTAGCCCCCTTGTTGGGTTACTACCAATTCCATCTCATATTCATTATCTGGCGGCAGTACCATTTGATATTTACCGGTAGTTGGGTCAATGTTAAGCTACCCATGTCCTCTCCTGTTTTTGCATTACGCACTTTTATTACCCCCGTAGCTGGTAAATGGTTTTCAGAGTAAATGGCATATCCTTTCACCTCTGTTACTGCAATGTTTTTACAATCGTACTTTGCGGTGTATAAGTCTAAATAACCATAAGCACCCGGGCGCATAGAGGCATAATAAGCCAATGTGCCCTCATTATTCTCAATGTAATAAATATCGTCCCCGGCAGAGTTAACTGGTGTTCCAATATTACGCGGTTGTCCCCATGTGCCATCCTCTTGGCGGGTGCTCCTAAAAATGTCAAACCCTCCCATAGAATTATGCCCTTCAGAAGCAAAGTAAAGTGATTTTCCGTCTTTTGATAAATAAGGCGCATCTTCTTTGTAAGGCGTATTAATGGTTGGCCCCATGTTTTCTGGTCGCAACCAATTTCCGTTTTCTCCTTTTTTGGAGTAATAAATATCACGCTCGCCGTATCCATCTTTTACACCAGTGGCAACAATAAACATTTCGGTTTCATCCTGTGTAATAAAAATACTAGGGTTTGCTTCTCCAATGTTTACATTTTGGTTCATACGGATAGGAATAGACCATTTCCCGTCGTCTCCTTTTTGGCTTTTCCAAATGCCATTTTCTTTATACAAATAAAGTGTTTTACCATCTGGCGAAATGCTCACAGGCGCTTCATGGGCTTTACCTTCGTTAATTTCTTTAGAAATATACCCTGAGGATTTGTCAATTACTTTTGCCTCTTGCCAAGGGCTTTCGTCATCTACACGTGTAGTGTAAAAAATATCTTCATAATAAAGTCCGTCTGCGTTTTGCTTTTTTCCGGGTGGGCGGCGCGAACAAAACAACAATAAATTTTCTTCAATAGAAAGTACGGGTGCATATTCTAAATACTCTGAATTGACATTTTTACTCAGCTTCACAATTTCTTGCACGTCATATAGGTGCACATCTCTCAAGTCAATTCCGTTGTTGCAAAACTCAATTTCACGAATCACCTGGTTGCGTGTTTCCTGCCCTTTGCTGTTATCTGTAATGCTGTTTAAAAAGATGTTGTAATACTCTATGGCCTGCTCAAATTCGCCATTAAAATGGAGTGTTTTTGCTGCATAATAAAAAATTTCCGGAATGGTATCTTCAACAGAAAGTTCAAGTGCTTTGTTAAAGTAAATAATGGCATCTTCGCGCTTTACCTGAGAATCAAAATAGGCCAAACCTGCCTCAAACCAATATTGTGCTTTGGTGGTGTTTGCATCTGTTACCTTGTCGTAGTATGACTTTGCTTTCCAGTATTCCTCTTTGCGGTAAGCCTTACGTCCTTTTTTAACGAATTTTTTTATCTTTCGTTTACTCAATTCTTGCGAATAGCCGACTTCAGATATACTGCAACATGCAACTGCTACAAGCAAAAGACCAATGATATTTTTTAGTTTAAACTGCATTAAAATTGAATATCAAATCGGATGTATTGGAATTCTCTGTATTTACTTTTCTTTTGAGCATCATTGTTATAAGCAGGGCCATTAACGGATGCCTCTTTCATTACAATGTTTATTTTAGAGATGTCAATATCAAATTCACCTAACAACTTAATTAATGACTGCTTACCATTGTCTAAACGGTTAACGGCCAAATCCTGGTTGTCTTTAAATGATCGTGTTGGCACGGTAGAGGCACTTGATGAAATGAATACTGTTACCGGCATGTCTTGGTCAACAATTGCTTTGATACCCTGCACAAAAATGCGGAATTCACTATTTTTATGATTGAACTTATCTTTATTATAATCAAAGTAATTGATAAATGTAGGTGACTGAATGATGTCTGTGTAATTTGCTATAGAGTCTTGTCTGAACTGCTCTTTCGGATACAGGCTCTCATCACATTTAAGTACTCCATTTTCTAAATCGCGAGCGGTGGTTGTTTTAATGCGCACAGCATTTAGGTAAGCCACTACATAAGCATCCGGATAGTCCGCCAATATTTCTTGACGCGTTTTTTCTGCGGCGATGTATTTTTCAAAATTACCCACCATGTAGCGTGTAATTTTGCCGCCTAAAAGTTCGGTAGTTACCGGTACATATTTTTTATAGTAACTCGGCGGTAAATCTTGCTTAAAGGCACCCACTTGAATTCTGTAAACTAAATTACACGTCATTGGCTCTTTTCGGCGTTCTATTTCAAGTGAATCTTCTTCTGAAAGGATACGTTTTGATGTTAAATCAACTAAATCAAGTAATAGCTCATGTTTAATTTCTTGATAAGATGAGTTACAGGGTACATACAGCTCCGTTTCATGGAAAGTAATCGAGTCATTTAAAATGTAGTCAATTTTATAGGTATGGCAAGGGAGTAGTGTTAATACATAGCCGCCATCTCTTCTTCGTGGTGCATATTTTTTAACACCGGTATTTTCAGCCAAATCTTCTACCAAAATTTTAATGCCAGATGGAATTCGAGATCCGTCAGACGTTGCAATAAAACCAGTTAAAACGGCCACATTTTGAATGTAGTCATTGTCACCATAAACGCGGTAAATGTCTGTCTCTCCCTGTCCGTCTAATCGTTCAGAACTATAATAACCTGTTCTTCCGTCTGCTGTAGTAGTGTAAAAAATATCATCATCAACTGTATTTAGCGGATACCCCATGTTAACCGGTGTACTCCAGTTTTCTTCCTCATCAATTTGCGTAACAAAAATATCGAAACCTCCCATACTCTTTGGTCCGTTAGAACTAAAGTACATGGTTTTATTATCGACACCTAAAAACGGTGATTCTTCATCAAACTCAGAGTTAATACCTTCTCCCAAGTTGTAAGCTTTACTCCATTCACCATTTGGTAATTTTTTTAAACGGTAAATATCTCTTCCTCCAAAACCACCTGGACGATCAGATACAAAGTAAAGGTAGTTTTCATCATTACTAATTGTTGCGTGACTTTCCCAGTACTCAGAATTTAATTCCTCTGCCGGAAAAGGCTTTATGTTATCAAAAGTTGTGTCTGAAATAGTTGAGTAATAAATGTCTCCACCATTTGTGCCTTGATAAACAAAAACTTGTTGCCCGTCCGGGGAGGCAGAAATAGAGGCATCATTTCTGCGCGGAAGGCAGAATGATAAATAACGCGGCTCTGTCCAGTTGCCGTCACCATCTTTAAATGAAACGTAAATATCTTCATAGTACTCGCCGTTCTCTATGTTTTTTTGCTGGAAATTG
>CAVTPI010000002.1:0-223422 GCA_963736585.1 Crocinitomicaceae bacterium
ATGCACAAAAGGTACCGGGCTGGGTAATTAATGTGACCGTATAGATCCCATATTCTGAATAGGTGAAAGAAGGGTTTTCTTCATTACTCGTATCCGCAGGAAAACCTGTGCCAAAATCCCAATGGAAAACATCAGCATTTGGTGAACTAGAACTTGTGAAGTCCACATCTAACCCAATACAGCCCATCATAGGCATAATACCTGCTCCGGGCGGTAAGTTAATTCGAATAGGACGCAATAAGGTGTCTGTACAACCAACATCCGAGCCAATTATAAGTCGAACGATATAGTCTCCGGGAGTAGAGTATAGGTGTGTAGGGTCAGATTCGGTAGAGGTTGAACCATCACCAAAATCCCATTGCCATGAATCCAGCGTACCATTAATTTGTGACGTTGATAAATCATCAAAAAACACGGGCTCGTTTGTACAAGCGGTATCTACCGAAATAAAGTTTGCATCCACTCCGGATAAAATCAACTCATAATATGCGGTGTCAGCACATTGTGTTCCTTTTTGCGCCATAAGAGTAATGTTAAACGTTCCCGGTGCAAAAGCGGTGTAGTCAAACGTTGGATTTTCTAAATTACTCGTGTCAGCAGGGTTTCCGGTTCCAAAATCCCACCAAAATCCGGTAGCACCTTCACCACTTGCATTGATAAAGTCAATAATATATCCCGAACAACCATCAATATCAGCAATTTCTGCATTTTGAGGGGGGAGGGCAGGAAAGTACATTGAACTGAAAATCGCGTACAATTTCTCCAATTTTCACACCGTCTCTATATTCCTCCACTAAAACACCTACAACGTATTGACCAATTGCATCTGGAATTCCGTTAATAATACCTTCTGAGCTAATCGTTAATTCATCACCGGTAAACGCATTTAACGGATTGTCGGCAGTAAAACCAGTCTCATACGTAACTGTCGGAAAAGTAATGTTATCCGGAGGTGTGCCGCCTAGATCAACTGTCGGGTAAAAAAGTGTTGTGTTAAAGTGAGAAGGGTGGTCAATCGGTCGACCATTGTAAGGTTGATAAAACGAGTAAGCCAAAGAGTCGCCATCAGCATCCGTAGCAGAAAAATCCAAATCCAAATCATACCCCTGGCAAACAAACACTGGTGGAGAGTTAGAGAATACGGGGCTAGAGTTTGTTAAGTAAATCGAATTGTCTGGAACGTAGGCATAAAAACTTTCACCTGCATTTAACGGGTCTTCCACGTTTAATAAACTAGCATTACGGGCATAAGTTTGATAAAAAAGGTGATAACCACCCGGCCCCGGAGGTAAACTAACTAATTTACCATAAATAGCCTCCTCAACACAAACGCCCGGATTAAACGCACACGTATCTACAGTAGGGGCGAGGGTATCTCTACCTAACCGTGGAAGAATAAAAGGGGTGAGTGTATCTAAACCAAAGCCGCTAAAGCCTTCTATAGAAATGGTTCCCGGAAAATTTGCTGTTCCCGGATTACAGTCCTTATATAACTTAACTGTAAGATAGTAGGAAGAACCTCCAAGGTGTTGATAAAGCAATTCGCCACCAACAATATGTGTTGCCTTACCTAAAAAAGGTGTTAGCACTAATAAGAGTAAAAAAAATCTTTTCATCTGTTCCAAATTGGTCAGTGTAACAGGGTTTTAATCCGCTAAAATACTTATATAATACTCATCAAGCAAATTTTTGTTTCACTATTCGGCTTTACATACGTCATAATTAATTGATTAGTTTTTGTTTCCGCTAAAATTTTCAATACTTTAGTAGATTGAAATTGAAAAAAATAAGTTATGCTACTCCGTTCTTTTTACGCACTGTGCTTTGTCATAGTGCCTTCGTTCCTGTTTTCTCAGATTAATATTCAATGGGAAGCACGGTTAAACGGTACCGGAAATTTTATTGACAAAGCGGTTGATCTAGGATTAGATGCTGATGCGAACACGTATGTTACCGGAAGTTCTTTCTCTGGAACTAGCTTTGATATTGTAACGGTAAAGTATGATGCTGACGGCGCGGAAGTGTGGCGTTCGATTTACGGCGGAACAGGTGTGGATGAAGCTTATGCATTGGTGCTGGATGGTGAAGGTAATGTAATTGTAACAGGTTCTCGTTTCATCAGTGGGTCAGATTGGGATATTGTAACCATTAAGTATGATGGTGATACAGGTGCTGAATTATGGTCGGTTATTCATGCCGGATCAACCAATTTTGATATTGCAGGAGATGTTGCCGTGGATGGATCGAATAATGTAATTGTTGCGGGGTCGCTGAATCTTGGAGGAGGTAATATAGATTTTTTAACCATTAAGTATAACAGTTCGGGCACCTTGTTGTGGTCAGACTCTTTTGGTGGTTTTGGTAGTGATGACGCTAAGCTGGTGAAAACAGATGCTGCGGGTAATATTTATGTTGGTGGGCAGCACGAATTCTCAAGTGGTTCTACGTATTTTGATTTTAGGCTGGTAAAATATAACGCAGCTGGAGTTGTACAATTTTCAGTTACAGCAGATTCGGGCTTTGGTAATTTAGATTCGCCCAACGCTATGGCGTTAGATGCAGCAGGAAATATTATTTTAGGAGGACAAGGTTTTTCTACTGTAGTAAAAGAAGAAGATTACTTAACCATAAAGTTTAACAATACAACGGGGGCCATGATGTGGCGAAAGTTATACAATGGTTCTGCAGATGCGTTGGATGAGGTAAATGCCGTTACTACGGATGCATTAAATAACGTTTATGTAACCGGACGAAGCAAAAGCGCGGCGAATAGTGAAAACTTTTACACTATTGCATATAATTCTGCGGGAACACAAATTTGGGCAGATTCTTATACTACCCCCGGTTTGAGGTTTGATGAAGGGACAGATCTTCGCGTTGCCGATTCTGGTTTGCATCTATACGTTACCGGATATAGCTTTTACACGGCCACTAATAATGACTTTACAACGATTAAATACAATGTGGCGGACGGAACACGTGAATGGATAACTATTTTCAATGGCCCATCTTCTAATAGCGATCAAGCATTGAAAATGCGTTTGGATGCCGCCGAGAACATTTTTATTACAGGAAACAGTCACGGCGGATCTACAAATTTAGATTACAGCACAATTAAATATTGTCAGTTAACAACAGAGGCTTCAGCAGATACTGCTGTTTGCCTGGGAGAATCGGTAGATTTAACCGCTACGGGTGGAGATGATATTACCTGGTCAGTTCTTTCGGGAGATACCGAGAGTATGTCATGCACGGTTTGTGAAACTATGACGGCTACGCCGGATGAAACTACAACGTATGTTGTCAGTAGTGAAAGTATTTCAGGATGTATTGATTATGATACGGTGAGTGTAGTGGTTAACCCGATTCCTTCTCCAAGTATTTATAATGATACACCACTGTCGTTTTGCGAAGGTGGTTCAGTAACATTGTATACAGATACGTATGCGTCTTATGACTGGTCGACGGGAAGCGAAACAATTTCAACAACGGTTGCAATAGCAGGAACAGTAACGTTAACAATTGTTGATGGGAACGGCTGTACAAATACAACGAGTGCAGAGGTAACCGTGTTTGATTTACCAACAGTTGAAGCGGGTGCAGATCAGTCTATTTGTCCAGAAGGTGTAGCGCCATTAGGTGCAAGTGGTGCTACTTCTTATTTATGGGATTTTGATCCTACGCTTTCTGTATTGGCAAGTCCTACACCTACGGCAGATCCATCTGTAGATACTGAATATTTTGTAACAGGTACTGATGATAATGGTTGTCAAAATCGTGATTCGGTTACAGTTTTTGTATTTGACTCCCCGGCTGTTAATGCTGGTCCTAACGGCTCTGTTTGTTTAGGTAATGCTTACGAATTAATGGCAAGTGGTGCAACAACTTATGCATGGGATTTTCACCCAACGCTTTCAAGTTTAGTAATTGCCAATCCATTAGCAACACCAACTACATTAACAGAATATTTTGTAACAGGTACAGATGATAACGGCTGCACAAATATCGACTCTGTAATTGTTTCAACAACGGCTTTACCCAATATTAGTGTGGGAGACGATACAACAGTTTGTGAGGGCGGATCAGTACAGTTATTTGCAAGTGGAGGTTTACCTACTATGTATGTTTGGGATGCTGATCCAACGCTATCAGCAACGGATGTTTTTAACCCAACGGCAACCCCTACTTCGAGCACAACGTACACCGTCACCGGTACGGACATTAACGGTTGCTCTAACACGTCAGATGTTTTTGTATTAGTGTATGACTTACCGCCTGTTGATGCCGGTGCTGATGCCTCTATTTGTATTGGAGATTCCGTTCAGTTAATGGCGTCCGGAGCAACGGATTATGGTTGGGATTTTGACCCAACACTTTCCGCTTTAGATATTAGCGATCCATGGGCAAGTCCAATTACGACACGCACCTACACTGTTACCGGAGAAGATGATAACGGATGCATCAACGAGGATGATGTTATAATCACCGTTAATACTATTCCAGATGTTTCTGCGGGTACCGATATGACCATTTGTATGGGTGATTCAATTCAATTAATGGCAACGGGCGCGGTAATTTACACGTGGGATGCAGATCCCTCTTTATCAAGCGTAGTAATTGCAGACCCTTGGGCAATGCCAACTGCAACTACAACATATAGGGTTGAAGGAACAAGTGGAGCGAGTTGTACAGATACGGCTTCGGTCGACTTTACCGTAAACCCTTTACCAACACCGCCAGTTTTAACCAAAGATGGTGTCTTTATTATCTCCTCTTATGAAACGGGTAACCAATGGTATTTAGACGGTATGGAATTGCCTGGAGAAACAAATGACACAATTAATTATGCCGAAATTGGAATGAATGGAGAATATTGGGTAGTTTACACAGGTGGACTTTCATGCTCAGTAGAATCAAATCGAATTGAAAACCCAATATTCATTACAGATGTAGGAATTGATGAGTTGGTTAATTTTAACGTAACAATTTTCCCTAACCCAACAAACGGTGTTGTTACCGTAAAGGCAGATGAATTATTAGACGGCATTCGTGTGCAGGATTTAAAAGGTAGCATTTTAATGGAATACGGTCAAACAAACTCCAATAGTACCGAGCTTGACTTTAGTACACTGCCTGCTGGGGTATATTTTTTACAGTTAGTGAAAGATGGGCAGTTGGTAACGAAGAAGGTAGTTAAGTACTAATATTACTTATTTAACTGACTTTCAAACAATTCAAGTATTCTTCCATATTCGTCTACCCAGCTAGCTGTTTCTTTGAAGCCATGTGGTTGGATAGGGTATCCAACAAGATCCCAGTTCTTTTTACCGAGCTCAATAAAGCGTTGGCTTAAACGGGCAACATCTTGGTATTGCACGTTGTCGTCAACAATTCCGTGTAACATTAGCAAATGATCTTGTAAACCTTCAGCAAAATAAATGGGCGAACTTTTTTCAAACGCCAGTGGGTCATCTTGCGGTGTGTTCAATATGTTAGAGGTATACGGGTGATTGTAATGTGCCCAATCCGTAACAGAACGAATAGCGGCACCACAGGCAAATTTTCCAGGCTCTGTTAGCAGCGCCATTAAGGTGATAAAGCCACCATACGAACCACCGTATATGCCTATTCGGCTTGAATCAATCCCGTGTTTGTTAATTAAATAATGTCTCCCATCAATATGATCGCTTAAGTCTTTGCCGCCCATCCATCTATAAATTGCAGTTCGGTAATCTCTGCCATACCCTTTACTTGCTCTGTAATCAATATCCAATACGGTGTACCCCATGTCACAAAGTAAGTTGTTGAACATGTATTCGCGGTAATAACCACTCCACCAATTATGTGCGTTTTGCAAGTAGCCTGCTCCGTGAACAAACAATACAGCAGCATTATTTTTTACTTTTTCATTAGGTTGATAAATCCGTGCATAAATAGTCGTGCTGTCCGCAGCTTTGAATGTTACAACTTCTGGTTTGCGCCAGCTATACGCCGTAAATGCTGGTTTTTGAGAAGAAGTAATCTGTTTCAAGGTGCTGTTTTCTTTATTCGCAGCAATGTAAAGCTCCCACGGTTTGTTTTTAGCAGAATAATTAACCAAAAGCCATTTGCCATTTGGCGAAACATCTACTTCATGGTTGCCATCTTTTGTTAAAATCGAGGTACGTTTTTTAGAGGCTATGTCAAGCGCATAAAAAGACCTGTTACCGGGGTGAGTTTCATTCGTGGTGATGTATAACACTTTTTTATCAGCTGATAATTCAACGTCATGTATTTCAAAATTACCTGCGGTCAAGGCAGTTTCTTTCTGTGTAGTACAATCCATTAAATACAAGTGAGAGTAACCCGTTTTTTCAGATTGGTAATAAACCTGATTATTGTCAAGCCACCCCATTGTGCCAGGCACCATATTCCATCCGGTTATTCCCGGTCCGCCAATCCAGGCTTCGTCATGCTGGTGGTTTAGTTCTGTAAATGTTCCGTTTTCTGAATCCACGTAACCAATCCACCGGTCTTTATTGTCGTAAGATTTAATTTCAATTAGACCTTTTGTCCCCGCTTCATTAAAACCATGCAAATGATAAATTAGATTTTTTTCATAGTCTTCATATTCACGGTCGGGATAATCTGCGAAAAAAGCCGGGCGTTTGTTTATGCCACTCAGTGCTGAGAAATCAACTTGCCAGGTCGTGTCTGTTCTATAACTCGTAAGATACATTTCATGAGAAGGTGGGGTGCTACCAACTTTTGTTCGTGCATTTTTTGCTAAAGTGTAGCCATTTTCTGTAATAAATGCAGGGTATACCGTTGCCTCATTTTCTTGGTAGGTACTTGTTGTAAATAAACATGCTTCGTTGATTATAGAAAAGTTCATTTCTCGCAAATTTTTACCATTAAGGTAAAACGGTGTCCGCTGAGGGTCGGTATTTTGCTTTCGGAAAGCCCTTTCTGCGGCTTGTTTTTCTTTAGTTGAGCGTAGCGTTTCAAAAAGTGCCAATTGTTGTTCTTGTAAATAATTGGGTTTATCAGAGGGCTCAGCTTTATCGCCCGGTTTGAAATTAGTTAATTGCCTAAATTGTGCAGGGCTAAAGCTGAACTGAAATAATTGATTGTCTTTTTCAATTATCAAATAATCCGGATCAGCAGCTTTTAAATTAAAGGCAGCTTCGCTGGAAAATAGGCTGGTCGTTTCACCTTTGTTCCACTTAAAAATATGGTTTCCTCGCTTAAAAAAATAGGTTCCTTTTTTGTTGATTGGTTCGTTGGAGGGGCTTTTAAGAGTTGATAGATGGAAGCTCTTCTAACTTCTCTGTTTTTAAATTATATCGCCAATAGGGAGCAACAAGGTCGTCGTTATGGTTCCACCTAAAGTAAATTTCATCATTTGATAATCCCCAAAAAAAGTCATAAGGTTGGTGACCAATAAATTCATTTCCCGCCATTATCTCTTCTAATTTTAAAGTTGACTTTTGGCTAAAACCGGTACTTGAAGTAAGCAATATAACTGCAACTCCTACAAAATAATTGCGCATATTCATTGAGAAAAATTGAATGTTAGGCGAAAGAATAAAAAAATCACAACAATTATGCATGCATAATAAAATAATTCTTATATTTGAGATAAAGGTAAGTTAAATTTGATGAATAAAGAACAATTATTTGAATTTCATGTAAGAAACAATTGGTTTAAGATTTCGCGTTATTACAACCAGGTTGCAGCCGACTACAATATGTCGTTTTCATGGGGGTTCATCCTACTCAATATTGAAAAAGAAGGCACGCCTAGCACTTCGCTAGGTCCAAAAATGGGCATGGAGCCTACAAGTCTCTCGCGAACGTTAAAAAGTATGGAAGAAAATAACTTGATTTTTCGCCGTCCAGATAAAATAGATAAGCGAAAATCGTTGGTTTTTTTAACAGATGAGGGAGTGGAAAAGCGAAAAATGGCCAGAGACGTAGTTTTAAAATTTAACGAAAAGTTATACAGCAGTTTACCCAAAAGTAAAGTAAAAGCTTTTTTTGAGGTGATGGATAAATTGGATGACGTATTAACTGAACTTTTAGAAGAACAAAAAGTGGTTGAAAAGAGTTCTTAGAATAAACAAAGACCAAAACAAAACATAACAACATGAATAGAAAAATTAAAAAGGTAGCAGTTTTAGGTTCAGGCGTAATGGGCTCAGCTATTGCTTGCCATTTTGCGAATATAGGATGTGAGGTTTTACTGTTGGACATGGTTCCGCGTGAACTTTCGCCCGCAGAAGAAAAAAAAGGATTGACGCTTGAAGATAAGGCGGTGCGGAATAGACTAGTGAACGATTATTTAGCGGGTGCGCTTAAATCAAAACCGTCTCCAATTTATCACTCCTCCTTCGCAAGTAGAATAGCAACGGGGAATTTTGATGATGATTTTGAAAAAATTAACACCTGTGATTGGATTATCGAAGTAGTTGTAGAACGGTTGGATATCAAAAAAATTATTTTTGACAAAGTTGATAAATATCGAAAACCCGGTACGTTAGTTTCGTCCAATACATCTGGTATTCCTATTCACATGATGTTGGAAGAAAGAAGTGATGATTTTCAAAAACACTTTTGCGGAACACACTTTTTTAATCCACCAAGGTATTTACGATTATTAGAAATTATTCCAACACCAAAAACAGACCCTTCCATTGTAGATTTTTTTATGCACTACGGCGCACGTTTTTTAGGCAAAAAGACAGTGTTGTGTAAAGATACACCGGCCTTTATTGCTAACCGTGTTGGGGTTTATTCCATTATGTCTTTATTTCATTTGGTTAAAGAAATGGACATGACCATTGATGAGGTGGATAAACTAACCGGTCCTGTTTTAGGTCGTCCAAAATCAGCAACGTTCCGCACATGTGACGTAGTTGGGTTAGATACTTTAGTGCATGTGGCCAATGGGGTGCGCGAAAATTGTCCAAATGACGAAGAGAATGAGCAATTTCAACTACCAGATTATATCACAAAAATGGTAGATAACGGTTGGCTTGGTTCAAAAACAAACCAAGGGTTCTACAAAAAAGAGGTCAAAGACGGAAATAAAGAAATTTTATCGTTGAACTTAGAAACCTTAGAATATGAAGCTAAACAAAAAGTTAATTTTCCAATTCTTGCACAAACCAAAGCTGTAGACGATTTGGCGCAACGTACTAAAATGTTGTTTTCAGACAAAGGCAAAGCTGGTGATTTTTACCGCAAGGCGTTCTCCGGACTTTTTGCTTACGTTTCAAACCGTATTCCAGAAATTTCAGACGAACTGTATAAAATTGATGATGCCTTAAGAGCTGGTTTTGGTTGGGAACTCGGACCATTTGAAACATGGGATATCGTGGGCATTGAAAAATTTATGGAAATTGCCAAAAGTCAGGGTAAAACAATAGCGGGCTGGGTGCAAAAAATGCTGGACAGTGGCGCAACATCTTTTTATAAGATAGAAAATGGTGTGCGTTTGTTTTATGACATTCCAACTGGCGAATACAAAACAATTCCGGGAACAGAAAATTTATTATTCTTAGATACATTGAGAGATGCTAACACCGTTTGGAAGAATAATGACTGTCATTTAATTGACCTTGGAGACGGAATATTGAATTTAGAATTCCATACCAAAATGAATACCATTGGCGGAGGCGTATTACAAGGCATTAATAAAGGAATTGAATTGGCAGAAACAGAATACAAAGGGTTAGTAATTTCAAACACGGGTCAAAATTTTTCAGCGGGAGCAAACGTTGGTTTAATTTTTATGATGGCCGTGGAGCAAGAGTATGATGAACTGAACTTTGCCATTAAGCAATTTCAAGACACCATGATGCGTATTCGCTATTCGGCTTGTCCTGTAATTGTAGCACCACATAACATGGCATTAGGCGGTGGCTGCGAAATGTCCATGCATGCCGATAAAGTTGTGGCACATGCTGAGCTTTATATGGGCTTAGTTGAATTTGGCGTTGGGTTGATTCCTGGCGGCGGCGGAACTAAAGAATTCGCCAAGCGTTTTTCTGATGGTTTAGAACCAGGGGATGTACGCATTAACCGATTTAGAGAAAGTTTTTTGACCGTTGGACAAGCAAAAGTATCAACATCTGCCTATGAAGCATTTGACTTAGGTTACCTAAGAAAAGGAATTGACGAAGTAGTAGTGGATAGAGATTATCAGCTTACACGTGCAAAAGAAGCGTGCTTATCATTATTTAACGCAGGATACACGCAGCCAACAAAAGTTAAAAACATTACCGTTTTAGGCGAAGAAGGTTTGGGAATTGTTTACGTTGGTGCAGATACAATGGCACACGGAAACTACATTTCCGAACACGATAAATACATCTCCGAAAAACTAGGATTTGTACTTGCCGGTGGAGATTTATCCGAAGTAACAAAAGTAGATGAGCAATATTTGTTGGATTTAGAACGCAAAGCCTTTTTGGACTTATGCACAAAAAGAAAACATTAGAGCGTATCCAGTCAATTGTAACAAAAGGTAAGGTATTGAGGAATTAAGTTTGAAAAAGATAAAAGATTCAAAGAGAATAGATAAAAGACTCAAATGAATATGCTTAAGAGTCAAAGTGATAGGCTTAAATGGGTGATTAACGTATTGAGTAGAATTATTTGAAAAAGGGATGCATAATTTTAGAGAATTAGAAATTTGGAAAAGATCGCTTGAATTAGCAAAAGCGATTTATCAATGTACGAATAGTTTTCCATCCTCTGAAGCTTTTGGGCTTGCTAGTCAAATTAAAAGATCAGCGGTTTCAATACCTTCAAATATTGCAGAGGGTTCAAGCAGGTCTTCAAATAAAGATTTTAATCGCTTTCTGCAAATAGCCTTAGGTTCCGCCTTTGAGTTAGAAACTCAATTAATACTGGCGGCAGAGTTTAAATTTATAGTAGCAAAAACGTATAGTGAAATACAACTAGAATTAATTGAAATACAAAAGATGATAAACGGATTTAGAGGAAGACTAATCACCTAGAATATAAATTCTAAGATTGATAGTTTTGAGTGCTTGAAATCTTTGTTCTAAAAATCTAACATCTATAATCTAAATACACAAAAATGAAAACAGCATATATAGTAAAAGCATACCGAACAGCCGTTGGAAAAGCCAACAAAGGCGGTTTTAGGTTTTCGCGTCCGGATGACATTGCGGCGGATGTAATTAAACATATCTTATCAGAAGTGCCGCAGTTAGATCAAACGTTGATTGATGACGTAATTGTAGGGAATGCCATGCCAGAGGCGGAGCAAGGGCTTAACGTCGGTCGGTTTATTTCACTAATGGGGCTGGACAATGAAAAAGTTCCGGGAATGACGGTAAATCGTTATTGTTCTTCGGGTATTGAAACAATGGCCATTGCAAAATCTAAAATAGAGGCTGGAATTGCAGATATAATTATTGCGGGTGGAACGGAATCTATGTCAGCCATTGCAATGGGTGGATGGCGTGTTGTGCCTAATGCAAAAGTTTCTAAACAACATGCCGATTGGTATTGGGGTATGGGAAACACGGCAGATGAGGTAGCACGACAATTTAAAGTGTCGCGTGAAGACCAGGACGAATTTGCCTACCACTCACACATGAAAGCGCTAAAAGCGTTGGAAGAAGGGAAATTTGCAGATGAAATCGTACCGATTGATGTAAAAGAAGTGTATTTAGATGCGAATGGAAAACGGGCAGAACGCATTAACACCATTAAAGTTGACGAAGGTCCAAGAAAAGGTACTTCAGTAGAAGCATTGGCACGTTTGCGCCCTGTTTTTGCGGCTGATGGAACGGTAACTGCCGGTAACGCCTCTCAAATGTCAGATGGTGCAGCATTTTGCTTGATTATGTCAGAAGAAATGGTGAAAAAGCTAAACGTTGAACCAATAGCGCGTTTAGTTTCGTACAAAGTAGTAGGCGTAGAACCCCGAATAATGGGGGTTAGACCAATTGACGCTATACCGGGAGCAATAAAAATGGCAGGTTTAAAACTAAATGACATTGATTTGTTTGAGTTAAACGAAGCATTTGCTTCGCAATCGTTGGCAGTTATTCGAGAAACGGGAATTAACCCAGATATTGTGAATGTAAACGGTGGTGCAATTGCATTGGGACACCCACTTGGTTGTACAGGGGCAAAATTATCTGTTCAAATGATAAACGAGTTAAAACGACGAAACGGTAAATACGGCGTGGTAACCATGTGCGTAGGTACAGGACAAGGAGCAGCAGGGGTAATCGAATTATTATAAAAAATTGAGAAACACAGTTGACATAAAATTGGTGGATGTAGCGCAAATAAAAGCGTTGCGGTATGAAGTGCTTTGGCCACATCTTGAAAATGTTGAGGCTTGCCAAATACAGCCCGATACGGCAGATACAACTTTTCATGTAGCCGCATTGCTGAAAGGAAAAGTTGTAGGTGTTGCAACATTTATAGTAGATGTGAATGAAAAGTTCAAAGAGCCACACCAATATCGCCTGCGGGCAATGGCAACAGCACAAGAGGTTAGAGGTTATGGAGTAGGTGCGCGCATTGTTGACTTTGCGATTAACGAATTAAAACAAAAAAATGTAAAACTATTGTGGTGTGATGCACGCCTGATTGCAACTGGGTTTTACGAAAAACAACACTTCAAAATAAAGGGGAAGACCTACGAAGTGCCAAAAATAGGTCCACATAAATTAATGTATAAAGTACTGTAAAAAATAAAGGAAATGGAAGAGAAAAAGCCAATTCGCGGTGGTGAATTCATCATCAAAGAAACCAAGTGTGAAGACATCTTTACACCAGAAGATTACAACGAAGAACAAACTATGATAGCCGAAACGTGCCTTGAATTTATTCGGCAGCATATTGATCCAAATTTGGATCGGATTGATGCAATGGAAGAGGGACTAATGCCCAGTATTGTAGAAAAAGCAGGTGAACTAGGAATGCTCGGTCTGTCTGTTCCGGAGGCTTACAATGGCATGGGGGTAGATTTTCCTACGTCGGTTATCGCAACGGAATATTTAGGAAGAGGACACTCATTTTCTGTAGCTTATGGCGCGCATACCGGAATCGGTACGTTGCCAATTTTGTATTATGGTACAGAAGAGCAAAAGCAAAAGTACATTCCAAAGTTAGCCACCGGCGAGTGGAAAGCAGCTTATTGTTTAACAGAGCCAAGTTCGGGATCTGATGCCAATTCTGGAAAAACAACGGCTAAATTAACGGATGACGGTAAGCATTACATCATTAACGGTCAAAAAATGTGGATTACAAATGCAGGTTTTGCAAATGTATTCACCGTTTTTGCTAAAATAGACGACGATAAGAATTTAACCGGTTTTATTGTTGATGCAGACGCAGATGGAATTAGCCTAAACCCCGAAGAGAAAAAGATGGGGATCAAAGGTTCATCTACCCGTCAAGTGTTTTTTAACGACGTAAAAATACCCGCAGAAAATTTATTGGGAGAACGAAACGAGGGGTTTAAAATTGCCTTGAATATATTAAATATTGGTCGTATTAAGTTGGGCGCAGGTGTGCTTGGTGGAGCGAAAGAGGTAATCAACCACTCCATTAAATATGCAAACGAACGCGAACAGTTTGGACGCCCAATTTCTAAGTATGGAGCTATTCGTCATAAAATTGCCGAGCAAGCCATTCGCTCTTTTGCATTAGAATCTGCCGTTTACCGGGCTTCTGCTAATATTGATGAAGCAATTCAAGGAAAAGTAAATGAAGGCATGGACAAACAAAAAGCAACACTGAAAGGGATTGAGGAGTTTGCGGCAGAGTGTGCCATGATAAAGGTAGTGGGGTCAGAGGTGTTGGATTATTGTGTAGATGAAGGCGTACAGATTTTTGGAGGAATGGGCTTTTCGGCAGAATCTACAGTGGAGCGTGCTTACCGGGATTCAAGAATTAATCGAATTTTTGAAGGGACAAATGAGATTAACCGTTTGCTAACGGTAGACATGATTTTGAAAAAAGCCATGAAAGGCGAGTTGGATTTAATGGGGCCTGCCCAGGCAGTGGCAGCAGAGTTGATGAGTATTCCAGATTTTGAAGACCCTTCAGACGAATTGTTTGCAGAAGAGAAAAAATACATTCATAATTTCAAAAAAACGTTAATGATGGTGGCAGGTACAGCCGCGCAAAAATTAATGATGCAATTGTCTAAAGAGCAAGAGATTTTGATGAATATTGCGGACATTGCAAATGCCGTTTATGTGGCAGAATCATTGCTTTTACGTGTTGAGAAGATGGTAAAAGCCAAAGGCGAAGAAGCTAGTGCAATATACATTGCCGTGGCTAAAACATTTATTTTTGACAAAGCAGATGAAATTAATAAATCAGGTAAAGATGCGTTAATGGCCTTTGTAGAAGAAGATGAATTGCGAATGATGCTAATGGGATTAAAACGCTTTACGAAAGTAGCACCATTTAACACGAAAAATGCGAGACAACTCATTGCCAATGCCTTAATTGATAAAGGAGAATATTGCTTGTCAGACGCGTTGAATCGTTAAGAAATACAAGAAAGCAACAATGCTAAACGACTTACGAAAAAGGTAAGTCGTTTTTTTTGATAAAAATTTCAAGTTTATAACGAATTATAAAACGCTTTACGATTTCAAGTTTGCCCAAAAAATATAATCCACTAAACTAGTAGAATAATTGTTTTAAGCTGAATATTCTTATAGCTTTGGATTTTATGTTAGAGCAAGAACCACAAATTGATACAAGCACTTGGGTAGACCAATACTCTGACCTGCTTTTTAATTATGCCAAGGTTCGCGTAAGCGATCATGATTTGGCCAAAGACCTTGTGCAAGATACGTTTGTAAGCGCCTTAAAGGGAATTTCAAATTTTCAAGGTAAAAGCACTGTTAAAACGTGGTTGTTTTCTATTTTAAAACGTAAAATTATCGATCATTGGCGGAAGCAGGAATCCCGAAAAACAAAGCCTATGTCCTTCTTTTCATCAGAAGGAGGAATGAAAAAAGGCGGATTTTTAGAAGGGTACAGCCCAAAGGGCAAGTTAGCTGAGGTAGAAAAAGAAATTGAGAACAAAGAATTGCGCCAAACAATTGCCGGCTGTATTGGTGCTTTGCCCGATAAGTGGCGCGGAATTGTGATTGATAAAATGGTAGAAGAAAAAGAAAGTGAAGAAGTTTGTAATGACCATGATATAACACCGTCAAATCTTTGGGTAATTATTCACCGTGCTAAAGTACAATTGCGTGATTGCCTTGAAAAAAAGTGGTTAAGTCTGTGAATTGCGAAAAGATAACATATTACATAGAAAAAGGGCATTTGACAAAACTGAATATTTCAGAAAAATTGCAAATACGATTACATACACTTATTTGTAAGTGTTGTAAAAATTATGAACCCGACTCTGACGTGGTAAATAATGTATTAGCGCTCTTAAAAGAAGACCAATCAACACAACAACTGTCACCAAGTGAAAAAGCAGAAATTAAAGCAGCACTAGAACGGTTGGTGGATTAATTTATAGTGATTAGTTCTCGCGTCTAACGCACCATATTAATTCCCGTAAAATTCTGCGGCTTTATTTGCTTTAATTCACCTTTTATTTCGTCTGATACATTCAGCGTATCAATAAATTTAGCAATACTTTTTGCAGTTATGGTTTCATTCGTGCGGGTTAAACCTTTTAATGCTTCATACGGTTTTGGATAACCCTCACGGCGTAAAACAGTTTGAATAGCCTCTGCAACTACTGCCCAATTCTCTTCTAAATCATCATTTAACTTTTCACGATTCAACAATAATTTACTTATTCCTTTTAAAGTAGAGTGAAAAGCAATTAATGTATGCGCTATAGGCACACCCACATTTCTCAATACAGTAGAGTCTGTCAAGTCGCGCTGAAGACGCGAAACCGGAAGTTTAGCTGAGAGGTGTTCAAAAACCGCGTTAGCCATTCCAATATTCCCTTCCGAATTTTCAAAATCAATAGGGTTTACCTTATGTGGCATGGCAGATGAACCAATTTCACCTTCTTTAATTTTTTGTTTAAAATAGTCCATAGAAATGTACGTCCACATATCACGGTCCAAGTCTAAAATAATTGAATTTATACGTTTTAAGGCATCAAACAAAGCGGCGGCATTATCATAATGCTCAATTTGCGTTGTTGTTTGGCTACGTTCAATACGCAGGGTATTGTTAACGAAGTCATTCGCAAAATCTACCCAGTCAATTTTTGGATAAGCCACATAATGCGCATTCATATTTCCTGTTGCTCCGCCAAATTTTGCCGAAAATGGAATCGCTAATAAATGTCTTTTTTGAATGTCTAACCGCTCTACAAATACATAAATTTCTTTACCTAAACGAGTAGGAGAGGCCGGCTGACCATGCGTACGTGCCAACATTGGTATGTCTTTCCACTCTTGGCATAAATCATTTAGTGTATGAATCAACTCATCCAATAATGGGATGTACTCTTGATGAATTGCGTCTCGTAATGAAAGCGGCACGGCCGTATTGTTTATATCCTGAGACGTTAAGCCAAAGTGAATAAACTCTTCAAACTTGCTCAAGTCAAGTTCTGCCATTTTTTCTTTAATGAAATACTCAACTGCTTTTACGTCGTGATTGGTGACCTTCTCAATGGATTTGATTTTGGCAGCGTCATCTTCTGTAAAATTGAGGTAAATGGCACGCAAATTCTCGGCTTTTTCGGTTGGAAAACCCTTTAAAGCGTTGATATCGTTTTGCGTCAATGCCAAAAAATACTCCACTTCTACCATTACGCGGTATTTTATAAGTGCGTATTCTGAAAAATAATTGGCAAGGTTTTCAACTTTTCCTCTGTATCGCCCGTCAATTGGCGAAATAGCTGTTAAGACATTCATCTATTCGTAGATTTTGTAAAAGCGCAAAGATAGGTAAATCAACTTATCAAAGCTACCGCAGACAAACGAAAGTTTTGAACAGCAGCTAAATTAGAGGTCGTTATCTAAAATATCAGAAGCAGTTTTGGCTTTTTTATGCTTACTGTGCTTATCCCGAATTCACGTTAAATACCTATAGCCAATAGTACAATTGACCAAAGCGTAATTCTATCGAATAAAAATAGCATCATTACATTCAACATTATAAACAAACCAACAAACACCAACCCCGCAATAATTTGACCTTTTCCCGGCGTTTTTGCTAAACCATAGCTTGTGCGTTGTAATTCTTTTTCTTCTGCGCGTTTGTTGTGTGCTGCCTCACGTCTTGCGGCGATCGCTTCTTGCTTATAGTCGGGGCAGCCATCAATTCCAAAAATAGCATGTTCATTTGTTAAAGCACAAACAAGCCCTTTCTGTTTATTAAAACACCATTTTTGCAGGTTCTACAAATTGCTAATTGTTCGGCTCTGCTTAATTCCATTTTCGTTTATTTAAATCATGTCATCCAAAATATCATTGGCATCTCGGTGCTCTTTTTTTCGTTTTTTGATAGTGTTGGAGATGCCTTTAGCTGTTAAAAAAATGGCGACAATTCCAATGAGAATAGGATAGAAAAATAGATAGCCATAGGCTAACCCAACAGCTAACCAAATGATGCAAAGTGCTGAAATAATTAAACCTGCAACGGTTTGACTTTTAATACCAAAATTTGATAACCCGAAGGTAGACTGCCGTTCTTCATCTGCTTTTTTGAGTTGATCTGCAATCGCTTTTTTATCGCGTGCTACTTCGTCTAACGCATAGTTGGGACATTCATTCCCTTCAAATGCCGCATGTTCATCTGTTAGCCGGCATATAACGCCTTTTGTAATGTCAAACCCTCGATTGGTGCAGGTTTGGCAAATAGCTACATACTGACTTCGCGCGAGCATGATTTAGCTATTCATAAATGTTTCAATGATACTTTCTAATGTATAACCTTCTGCCTCTGCACGGTAATTGCGTACAATACGGTGGCGTAAAATAGCAAAAGCTACAGCTTTTACGTCTTCAATATCCGGAGAGTATTTTCCATTTACAGCTGCGTGGCATTTAGCCCCAATAATTAAATATTGCGAAGCCCTTGGGCCTGCTCCCCAATCCAAATATTTTTCTGTTAACGGGTGTGCATGTGGAGAATCTTTACGTGTTTTTGCAACTAATTTTACAGCATACTCATAAACGCTTTCCGGCACAGGAATGCGGCGCACCAGGTTTTGAAAATACATGATCTCTTCTCCACTTAAAATAGATGATAGGGCAGAAGAAGTGTCTGTTGTGGTACTTTTTACAATCGCAATTTCTTCGTCATAAGTTGGGTAATCCACCCAAATATTAAACATAAAACGGTCTAACTGCGCTTCGGGTAGGGGGTAAGTCCCTTCTTGTTCAATCGGGTTTTGCGTTGCTAAAACAAAAAATGGTTTGTCTAATTCATAACGTGTTCCGGCTGCAGTTACTGTTTTTTCTTGCATAGCCTCCAATAAGGCAGCCTGCGTTTTTGGTGGTGTACGGTTAATCTCATCTGCCAATACAATATTGGCAAAAATAGGGCCTTTAACAAATTTAAAATTACGTGTTTCATCCAAAATTTCAGACCCCACAATGTCAGAAGGCATCAAGTCTGGTGTAAATTGAATCCGTTTAAATGACAAGCCTAACGCATCTGAAATGGTTTGAATCAGCAACGTTTTGGCCAGGCCCGGGACACCGACCAACAAGCTGTGCCCACGGCTAAAAATTGACATAATAACTTGATTTACAACCTTGTCTTGCCCCACAATAACTTTGTGAATTTCTGCTTTCAAGGCATCAAATTTTTTCGACAATAAATCAATTCCTTCTTTATCTGATAAATTTTGCATAATCTTAATTCTGCTATAAAAATAGTAATTAGAATTGGGTTTTTTAGCTGCGAGGGGGGCAAATCCAAAACCATTGACTAAACCGCATCATATCATAAATGACTGAGGGGATTTGAAGTTTTTGATCGCCTTTTTTTTGAACCACCATTTTTTCGCATTGTAAATCCGAAAAATGCGCCAACTATCCCCCCCACAATATGTGTTGTGTGTGAGATATTATCGTCTTCAAAAAAGCCTAGTAACTCTTTTCCAATATAAATAATCACAATTAAAATAAACGTTAAAGGGATTTCTTTTTCTTTAAAATTAACAAGCGATACGATTAAAATCAGCATAAAAACAATACCGCTCGCTCCGAGTAAAAGAGCGTTTGAAAAAAGGATGTGAATTAAAGATGAAATGAGTGCAGTGGTTAAAAACATCACGCCAATATTTTTGCTTCCATATTTCTCTTCAGCAATGGAACCCAACAGTAAAATGAAAGCTAAATTCCCCATTAAATGATTGCCATCTCCATGGCCTAGGGTATTTGAAAATAAACGGAAATACCACTTAAAACTTGTAAAATCCCATTCGGGATAAAGCCGAAACCAGTCCTCCATAACGCCTAATTTGTTGTTGAACAAAAAAACAACAGCGCATAAAAATGAAAAAATAAGAACCGTAGGCGAATTAAAAGTAACTTTCATTTGGATGATTTAATTGGCTTAAAATTAACGTGATTTTTTGAATATGAATGAACGAAACGCGTTTAGAGTGGTATAAAATTGAAACTTTAACTCCATACATTAAATTAACTTTAAGACGAATTCTGCTATCTTTACGGTTATAAAAGTTTAGAAAATGCAATTAATTTTGAGTCGTTTTGTTGTTATAGCTATTATTTTGGCGATAATTTCGCCCACTGGTTTTGCTCAAATTTCTGGTGGAGAAATTAAAACAAAAACAGAAAAAGACAAAGAAAAAGAGGCGAAGAAAGATAAAAGGGAAGCAAAAAAGCGCGAACCATTTGACCCTTCTAAGCTTACGGGCTCACAAGCCTACCTTTCTGGATTATTAATGAAAAGTTACAGAAATTTTGAAGACCAAACATTTTCCGGAATTTACAATTATGAAGAAAACCAAACGCCCAAGTGGACAACAGGCGGAACAGTAGGCTTGTTGATTCCGCTAGATAACGGCTTATCGTTGGACATGGGGGCATCTTATTTTGGATATGCCGAACAGAACGTATACGAAGATCCTAATTCTGATTCTACTTTTACATTTTCCACTGTTTACAGGCAAGGATCTATTCCACTTAAAATAAGGTATACGTATGGTTCAGATTTTCAGGTGTTTGCTTTTGCGGGATTAGCACCAAGTAACATTTTTGAATTAAAAAATACAACAAGTTTTACGCGTGCTAATGGTACGGAGGGCGAAACAGTAGTGGACAAAACAGAAACCGGTTATGTTCCTTTTCATTTAATGCTAAATGGTGGAGTAGGGCTAAATTATTTTAAAAATCAGTTTGGACTTACCGCTTATTTTGAGCACCGCAGAAATATGACGAATACGTACGGCAATGATGTGCTAAAGAGAGTGCACAAGCTTTATGGTTACGGCGTAAGTTTTGGATTGACCTACCGTTTTTAAAATTGATTGAGTGCATCTGGTATATGCTGAATAACGTCCGTCGTTATTAAACCTTGATATCCTTTTTTTCTTCCGGCAATGTCACCCGCTAAGCCATGAATGTAAACACCTGTTTTTGCAGCTTCGTAAGGGGTGTAACCTCTTGCCAATAACCCGCCTATGACACCTGTCAAAGCATCACCCATTCCAGCGGTGGCCATGTAACCATTTCCAGTAGAGTTTATTAAAAGTTCACCCGTCGGTGTGGTGATTTTTGTGAAAGCCCCTTTCTGAATAACAAACACTTCGTATTTTTTTGAAAACGCCCGTTGTCGCTCCAAGACTTGTTCCGGATGGGTAAATTTTCCAATTAAACGAACCAATTCGCCACCATGAGGCGTTAAAATAGTGTTTTTGGGTAATTGCTCAAGCAGTTCGCGGTTCGTTGCCAGTAAGTTTAACCCATCCGCATCTATTACCAACGGGTGTGTCGTTTCCAGCGCTAATTTTAGTAATGCCAAACTTTTTGCAGATGTACCCAATCCCGGACCAATAACCAAAGCGGTCGTTTTAGGGGTAAATTGGTTCACTTCTTCGCCTAAATAAATTGCTTCGGGTAGTCGCGTTGCTAGTGGCGTTAAAATAGTTGAGTTGGCAACTACTCCAACATATCCGGCTCCTGTTTTAAAAGCCGCTTCAGCTGTAATTAGCCCGGCACCAATCATAGTTTCTAAACCGGCAACAACTGTTAAATATCCGTGGTTACCTTTGTGCCCAAATAATGATTTCCGTTTTATCAGAATATCATCTTGTTCAATAAAAGTTCCTATGGCGTCTCCTTCAAACAAGGGATGCAAACCAATTGGCAATACAGTAAACTTTCCAACGAAATCAGAATATTCTTGAAAGAAAAAAGGCAGTTTTGGCGTTTGAAAACTGAATGTGCGGTGTGCGTGTATAATGTTTTGCAATGATTGATTCGCATTGCTGCCGGCAAATAAACCAGCGGGTAAGTCGATTGCTATAATGGGTCTTTTGCTTGTATTAATAACGTCAACAATAGTGGCCAACCATCCGCTAATTTCACGATTTAAACCTGTTCCAAAAATCGCGTCAATAATTAAATCACTTTCAAATGTTGTGGGTATGTTTGATTCACCCACGTGTACAACTTGCACTGCCTTTGGTAACCGTTCTAAATTTGTTTTAAAATCAGCTGACTGTTTATCACTGTAATGACAAATATAAACCTGTACGTGATGTCCTTTTAATGCAAGTAACCGCGCAATGACTAAACCGTCTCCGCCATTGTTGCCAACACCACAAATAATGGCTGCAGATTGAAAATGGTATGCGCCTAAAATTTGTTTTGTACACGCCGTTGCGGCACGTTCCATTAAATCTAATGAGGTAATTGGTTCGTTTTTTATCGTGAAATCATCCCAGGCTTTTAAACCATCTGCATCAAAAATAGCACTCATGTCAAGTTGGTTAAACAGTCAAGCAATTGCGGTAAAATTAATTGATCGTCGTCATTATGAATTATAAAACTAGCTAGCCCCGCTTTTTGTTCATCTGTCCATTGCTTACTCATACGGTTTTCAACAGCCGCCCGGTTTACGTTGTCGCGTAGCATTACGCGTTGGATACGGCTTTCTTTTTTTGCCGTGACTAATAAAGTGTAATCGTAACGCTTGTATCCGCCGGTTTCAAATAAAATAGCTGCTTCATTAAATACAAGGTCTACTTGCTGCGCGGCGCTCCATTTTTTAAATGCCTCAAAAACAGCCGGGTGAACAATAGCGTTTAATTTTTCCAGCAACGCTTCATCATTAAATACCTTTTCCGCCAAAAAAGAACGGTTTAATTTTCCGTCGGTGTAAGCGCTTTCACCAAATAGGTTCGTCACTTTTTCTTGAACCACCGTGTCAGCCTGCAAAATGAGTTTAGCTTCGTAATCAGAATAGAAAACGGGATAACCCATGGAATGAAGAATACGACAAATAAGTGATTTGCCAGCACCGATTCCACCGGTTATCCCGACTTCAATTTTTTTGTTCAAGACTTAAATTTCTTCAACTTCAATCATCTTGAAAGGAAGATCAATAATTGCTTGATAATCTTCTCCAGCCTCAGCCATGTCCTCATCATCCTCTTCAAAATACCAATTTACGTTTACTTTTGTATTTTGTTGATTTAGCCGTTCCAGTTGCTTAAAAAGGTCTAAAATACATTTTGAAGAAGAAGTGTTGAAATACTCTAGCTTCACATCAACCGTAGTCTCAGATTTTGGTGAAGACGCATAAGAATCAATCCAATCGTTGAGCGGTTTATAAAACTCAATTGAATTTTCAGGAATAGATCGTCCTTTCAATTCTAGGCTTCCCTTTTCACAGTCAAACTTTACAGTTGGTGTTTTGGCCGAGCCTTCTAAAACTAAATTTTCCATACTTCTGTTTATATTACTCTGCAATTTTAACCGATAGGCTAAAAAAAGTTAAATTATCATTTATAGGAGAAAAACTATATTCTAGTTTTTTTCCAGATTTTCTTGCAATGTCAATCATGCCAAGACCAGCCGTTCCTTTGTCAGACATGGTTCCCTCGTTTAATACTTGTTTGTAATACGACTTTAACTCATCCTTATCCATGCCGTTGATTAGATCTAACTTATCTTTTAACCCCTCCACCTCGGTAGGGCGCATGTAATTTCCGGTAGTAATTTCGTAAGTCGTTTCAGATTTGGCAATCATAAAAAGCGAATTTGTCTCATTTTGTGATGATTTAGCCATATCGTCCTCATCAATATGATGATACAAGTTCTGAAGGCATTCAACTAAAACGTTAAAAACCTTCTTTTTTATCTTCGGACGCTCTTCAAAACGATCCATCTTGGACTCCATAATTTGCAAAATAGTCGTCAACAATTCAGAAGTCATCATTCCTTTAAATGACAAAATCACATTTCGTTGCTCTAATTGCTTGTATATTTTATAAATTGTATCCACTCAAGATTGTGCGTCTTGAGCAAATATATAAAAATTCTCTTCCATACTGATTTATTTTAGTAGCGATAATTCATTATTTAAAATTTAACGGCTAATTCCTGTCAAAAACAGTTAATTTATAAATTACTGAGGTAAAAAATGCATGGATTGGCGCTATGAGTTGATAAACGCAGAAAACTATTGTATTTTTGCCGAAAAAAGAACAAATGGCAGAATGGTTTGCATCTTGGTTTGATACGCCCTATTATCACACCCTTTATAAAGACAGAGATCATACAGAAGCAAAGGCATTTATACGCCAACTTTTTGCTTCATTAACATTGCCAGCTAATGCAAGCGTTGTAGACTTAGCCTGTGGTAAAGGGCGCCATGCGGTTTTTATTAATTCTTTAGGGTACGATACAACAGGGGTAGACTTGTCAGAAGATAGCATTCAATCAGCTAAAAAGCACGAAAATGATCGCCTTGATTTTTTTGTGCATGACATGCGTAATCCATTGCCCAATAAATCGTTTGATTTAGTGGTGAACTTGTTTACGAGCTTTGGTTATTTTGAGCATACTGATGAAAATATAAAAGTGCTGAATGCGATTCGCTCTTATTTGAAAGATGATGGTTTACTGGTCATTGATTTTTTAAACGCGGACAATGTAATTGAAAATCTTGTTCCGAAGGAAATAAAAGAAATTGAAGGGATAACTTTTAACATTCATAAAAAATTAGCCGACGATCAAATCATAAAAAACATTACTTTTGAAGACAACGGAGAGCACTTTGCTTTTCAAGAAAAAGTACAGGCCCTTCGCCTGTCAGATTTTCAACAGATGCTTGAAGAAACAAATTTTGAAATAAAAGCTGTTTACGGTAATTACAACCTAGAACCGTTGGATGCGTCGTCAGATCGATTGATTATTATAGCTAAAAAGAAAGCGTAAATGAATTTGTCGTTGCAAATTATACTTTTTGTGGCATCCGTTGTGGTTGGAGGTTTATTGGTAGAACTGCTTAAAAAAGCGTCCAACATTAAACTTTTACTTTCGTTTAGCGGTGGTTTTTTGCTCACCATTATTTTCGGGCATATCCTGCCAGAGTCTTACGAAGGGATGAAAAATACCGGTTATTTTATTCTAATTGGTTTTTTTTTACAATTAGTACTCGAGTATTTTTCGCAAGGTGCTGAGCATGGTCATACACATTTACACAAGCAAGAAACCAAAATGCGGTTTCCGTTTGCCGTTTTTATCAGTTTAAGCATTCATTCGTTTTTTGAGTCTATTCCACTAAATCATGGAGGGCACGAACATGTAACACAGCTTTATTGGGGCGTGTTTTTACATAAAATTCCGGTAGCAGTCGCATTAAAAACCATATTAGAAGCAACGGGCATTTCCAAAAAAGCCACTTGGATCTACTTATTACTATTTGCTCTAACAGCACCGCTGGGTCTTTTGTTTGGAGAATGGATCCTTGTAAATTTCCAGGTTTCGTTAGAATGGTTATTGGCCATTGCAATTGGTATGTTTTTACATGTTTCTACAACCATTATTTTTGAATCGAGCGAAGGACATACCATAAACTTTTTCAAATTACTTGCCATTTTGGCAGGTTTCGGTGTGGGCGTTTTGATGAGTTGATGATATGTCTCAGTGCGCTATGCATGCTTATTTTGGAAGAAGTATTTAGTTTTCTTAATCTGTTAATCTTTAGTTATTAATCCTAAAAAAATGTTAAAATTATAAATGCGGCACACTTTTTGCCTAGCTTTGCACCAAACATAAAAAGTGAATATGAAAAAAGTATTTTTATTTGTAGCCGCAGCAGGATTGTTAGCTGTTACACCTTCTTGTAAAAAAGGAGAAAATGACCCCGCATTAAGTTTAAAATCAAGAAAAGCACGTTTGGCTGGTGAATACAATGTTGATTCTTGGGAGATGAACGAAAATACAGTTTATCTTGATGGTGATAAAGAAACAGTGATGATTGAGATTGAAGGAGATAAGGGAACAATCACATTGACAGATCAACCATCTGGAGAATCACCAATTGAAAGATCAGGAACAATTACTGTAAATGAACTTACTTATACGTTCGAAAAAGACGGGACATGGTCTCGTGTTATAGATATTGAGACAACAACCGTAGAAG
Source organism: Crocinitomicaceae bacterium (assembly GCA_963736585.1). Taxonomy (GTDB): domain Bacteria; phylum Bacteroidota; class Bacteroidia; order Flavobacteriales_D; family Crocinitomicaceae; genus Crocinitomix. The sequence goes on from CAVTPI010000002.1 coordinate 25,612, forward strand.
ATGGATTTTTTGATGTTGATCGCACTGAAGTAACTACAAAGATTTCAACAACAGAGTCTGGAACATGGAGCTTTTTAGGTGGACAGTCGGAAGAATTTAAGAATAAAGAGCGTATTTCGCTTTCTATCTTAAGTTCTGTTGAAAAAGAGCAGGAAACAGAGGTAATCTACTATACAGATAATACAACTGAAACAGATAGTGATCCAGAAACAACTACAGAAATTACTTACACAGATGGAGAAAGTACTGAGACAATCCAGATCGATATGTTGAAAGGAAAAGAGATGACTTTCATTACTGATGGAGAGACTGAAATAGAAAACAACAATGGTGGAGGATTTATTTTTGGATACACCACTACAACTACTGGGAAAATAGAACTTTCTCAAGAATAAAAAGTAAAATTATAATTAATAAAAGCCATCAGTATAGGTGTTCAACACATCTTCTGATGGCTTTTTTTGTGCCCAAAAATTATCTAAAAGTCATATTGTTTCATGCGATTAAAGGGGTGAGTAGGGGATAAAAATTCACATCTGTTGAAAACTCGTTGGAATTCACATTTCAGAAATGCTTAAATTTAAGGATTGTTAAAAACAACACGAATCTCCGCCAATGTACATCATATTTGATACTGAAACTACAGGTTTACCAAAAAATTGGAACGCTCCTTATACCGACACTGATAACTGGCCAAGGTGTATTCAAATTGCATGGCAATTGCATGATGAGCTTGGAGAGCTAATTGAGCATAAAGATTATTTAGTAAAACCAGACGGATTTAACATTCCATTTGATGCGGAAAGAATTCACGGAATTTCCACCGAATTAGCAGAGGAGCAGGGTGTACCGCTTAGCCAAGTATTAGCAGAGTTTAACCAAGCGTTAAGCAAAGCAAAATTTGTGGTGGGCCAAAATGTTGAGTTTGACAATAACGTGATGGGATGCGAATTCCACCGAATGGAGGTAGATACACCCTTAAATGAAATGGCCGTTTTAGATACGTGTACTGAAAAAACAGCCCAACTTTGTCAAATACCCGGCGGACGGGGAGGTAAATTTAAATTACCGACACTAACAGAACTACACGAATTTTTATTTAACGTTCCATTTGCAGAGGCGCATAATGCCACGGCGGATGTTGAGGCAACAACACGTTGCTTTTTTGAACTATTAAGAACCGGAAACTACACCGCGCAAGAACTTGACGCAACAGATGATTATCTGCGAGCTTTCGTAGAAAAGCATACGGGCGAAATCAAGAAAATAGGATTAACCCACGTTAACTTAAAAGCAGAGAGCGAAAAAATCCGAAAGGAATTAGCGAAAGAAGAACCTGTAGCAGATGTTATAGATATTTCAGAAAACAAAGAGCGGTTAAAAGATGTTCCGTTTTCGCATCTGCATAACCATTCACAGTTTTCAATTTTACAGTCCACAATACAAGTTGGGGCATTGGTTGCAAAGGCGGCAGCGCAAAATGCCACAGCAGTAGCCTTAACAGATACCGGAAACATGATGGCTGCTTTCCATTTTGTGCGTGAAGTGCTGCGGCATAATCAGCAAATTGAAAGTGAGGCCGCCACAGCTGCAGAAAAAGGAGAACAATACAACAAAAAACCGCTTATACCAATTGTTGGCTGCGAGTTTAATGTTTGCCGCGACCATACAGATAAAAGCCAAAAAGACAACGGAGCGAGAGTTGTTTTATTGGCAAAAAACATGAATGGGTACTTGAACCTTGCTAAAATGTCGTCCATGGCTTTTACAGAAGGTTTTTACTATATACCACGTATTGATAAATCGGTAATTGAGCAATATAAAGAAGATACTATTTGTCTTACCGGTAACATGGCTGGTGAAGTACCCGGACTAATTTTAAATGTAGGTGAAAATCAGGCAGAAGAATCATTATTGTGGTATAAAGAGCAATTTGGAGACGATTTATACATTGAATTGATTCGACATGGTTTAGAGCAAGAAGATCGTGTTAACCAAACGTTATTGGGCTTTAGTGAAAAGCACAACATAAAAATTGTTGCCACTAATGATACTTATTACCTAGACAAGTCAGACGCCGCTGCGCATGATGTTTTATTGTGTGTAAAAGACGGGGAATTAAGGTCTACTCCAATAGGTAGAGGTCGTGGTTTCCGTTATGGATTAGAAAACCAGGAGTATTACTTCAAAACGCCGGAGGAGATGAAGAAGCTATTTGCTGACCTCCCCGAAGCGATAGAGAATACCAACGAAATTGCTCATAAATGCGAACCTTATGACTTGGCACGCGAAATTTTACTTCCGGCATTTGATATTCCAGCAGAGTATCGTGACGACAAAGATTTAGAGGATGGAGGCAAACGTGGAGAAAACAATTATTTACGTTATTTGACTTATGAAGGCGCGAAAGAGCGTTATGATGAGGTTACGCCAGAAATTGCAGAACGATTAGATTTTGAACTAGAAACAGTTGCAAATACCGGTTATCCAGGTTACTTCTTAATTGTTTGGGATTTTTTAGTTGCGGCGAGAGATATGGGCGTCTCTGTCGGACCGGGTAGGGGATCTGCAGCTGGTTCAGTAGTGGCATATTGTTTGAAAATTACAAATATTGACCCACTGGCTTATGACTTGCTATTTGAGCGTTTTTTGAATCCGGAGCGTGTTTCTATGCCCGATATTGACATTGATTTTGATGATGAAGGTCGCCAAAGTGTAATTGATTGGGTAATTAACAAATACGGTTCAAGTCAAGTTGCGCAAATTATAACGTACGGTACAATGGCTGCAAAGTCATCTATCCGTGATACATCTCGTGTATTGGACTTACCGTTGCATGAGGCTGATCGCCTGGCAAAATTAGTTCCAGACATCAAACTGAACAAAATTTTTGGGATGGATGATGTGGCGTTGGCAGATAAGTTAGGTAACAATCAAGACGATATCGCACGTGCAAATGAGCTAAAATCCATAGCAGAAGGGAATGATCTGGCTGCTGAGGTTGTGCGAATGGCAGTGAAGCTAGAGGGCTCAATGCGAAATACGGGTATACACGCCTGTGGTGTTATCATTACACCGGATGATATTACCAAATTCGTACCGGTGGCTCTGGCAAAAGATTCAGACATGTACTGCACCCAGTTTGACAACTCTGTTGCTGAGGATGCGGGGTTGCTGAAAATGGATTTTTTGGGTTTAAAAACATTAACCTTAATTAAAGATGCCGTTAAAATTGTAAAAGATCGGCACGATATAGATTTGTATCCAGATGAGTTTCCAATAGACGACGAAAAGACATACGAGCTTTTTCAACGTGGAGAAACGGTAGGGATTTTTCAATATGAATCTGCAGGAATGCAAAAATACTTGCGCGAGCTGAAACCAACGGTTTTTGCAGATTTAATTGCCATGAATGCCTTGTACCGCCCTGGGCCATTGGAATATATCCCTTCTTTCATTCGTAGAAAGCACGGTACAGAAGAAATCGTGTACGACATTGATGCGACCAAAGAATATTTGGAAGAAACCTACGGAATTACGGTTTACCAGGAGCAAGTTATGCTCCTTTCGCAAAGTTTAGCCGGCTTTACTAAAGGTGAGGCCGATACGTTGCGAAAAGCAATGGGGAAAAAGAAGTTTGACCTACTGGCAAAAATGAAACCCAAGTTTTTAAATCAAGGGCACGAACGGGGACACGATAAGAAAAAACTAGAAAAAATTTGGGTTGACTGGGAAGCATTTGCAGCCTACGCGTTTAACAAATCACACTCCACTTGTTATGCTTGGGTAGCGTATCAAACAGCTTATTTAAAAGCGCATTATCCCGCAGAATATATGGCATCTGTGCTCAGTAATAACATGAACGACATCAAGTCCGTTTCGTTTTTTATGGAAGAATGTAAGCGAGCGGGCATTCCGGTTTTAGGGCCAGATATTAATGAATCGCAATACAAGTTTACAGTAAACCAAGAAGGAGCTATTCGTTTTGGGCTAGGTGCGGTAAAAGGTGTGGGCAGCAAACCCGTTGAGGCGATTTTAGAAGAACGCGCAAATGGAGTATTTACCTCTGTTTTTGATGTTACTTCTCGTGTAAGTTTAAGAGCTTGCAATAAACGTGTTTTTGAAAGTTTGGTATATGCCGGGGGGTTTGATTCATTTAAGCGAATGCACCGTGCCCAATTTTTTGCAGAAGATACCAACGGTCGTTTATTCTTAGAAAATATCATAAAATACGGCGGAAGATTACAAGAAAATAAAGATTCTGCAGCACTTTCATTATTTGGCGAATCAAGTGAAGATGCTTTGGTAGAGCCACAAGCACCACGGGCGGACAAATGGCCAACGTTAACCAAACTTAGTAAAGAGAAAGAAGTTGTAGGCATTTACATTTCCGGTCACCCGTTAGATGATTTTAAGTTAGAGATTGATAGCTTTTGCAAAGGTGGCGTTTCTGATTTGTCGAAACTAGAAGAAAACCAAAATCAAGAATTGCGCATAGCAGGAATCATAACAGATGCGCAACACCGCACCACTAAACACGGTAACCCATTTGGTACGTTTGATTTAGAAGATTATGGCGACAGTACACGGTTGTTTGTTTTTGGAGAGGATTATATGCGATTTAAGCACCTTATTTCACTCGGCACATTTGTGTACGTCTCAGGCAGAGTAGCCCCAAAAAAATATGGAGACGGACTTGAGTTTAAAATAAATTCAATGGACTTGCTTACCGAGCTGCGTGACAAAAAAGCCAAGGTACTTAACCTAGAGATAGAAGCAACAGATTTAACCGACCGCGTAATCGACGATTTGTATAATATTGTAATGGATAATACCGGAACCTGCCAGTTACGCTTTGTGGTTAAAGACCATAAATCAAAAACCAAGGTAAACGTTAAGTCCAAAACAATGAAGGTAAACGTAAGTAACGAGTTTATTAACAAAGTAAATGGACTAGGCGTGTTTGAATATGTGCTAGACTAAAAATGCAACAAAAACAACAACTAACAACGACCAACTCAGTACTAAAAACTCAACACCGCGCACTCATCACTACCAACTTGATACTAACAACTAACAACGACCAACTTGATACTAACGACCTGATACTAAAGACTCAATACTCAATACTACCAACTAAAACAAAAACGGCGGCACGCCTCTCGGCAGAAAAATGCGCACCAACCGTTTATTACTGAAAGCAAATGACCGTGCGGCCATTACTTTTTCTCAGCTTTGGGTATGTATTATTCTTAATTGATAACGCTAAAGTAATACCGCAGGACGTAATCTATTTACGGTGTGAAAAAAAATAGAAAACAAAGTTCAGGTTTTAACCCAACAATTGCTGATTTACAAAATAGGTGACAATTAGCTATTAAACAGTTTACTTTTCTTTACAGGCAACCCTTTGTTCAGTTTGCGCACAGCAATAAACGACGGAACATCAGCATGCCAGTTCTTTAGAGACAATAAAATGGCTAAAATTTCTATACGAGAGATAATACCAAGAATACAGCAAATCGTAAAACTATATACCGTATTAGTAACCACTAGTTCTATAATAAACACCAAAATGGTAAGCGTCCATAATTTAGCGAGTAAACTATGGGTAGCAACGGTTTTTCTAAATTTTATAAAGCTGATAGCGTAAGTGCTGGTCTCCAATGCCGCAACCAGCCAAATAAGGGGTAACAAATGCTGGATAATGGAAAAATGAGCGTAAAAAACGGATCAGTCTCAAAAGTTGGGGAGGAATTTAGTTGAAAAACATTTTCTTTGTGCAAAAAGAATAAGTTTTGGACGGATATTTAGACCTTGTTAAGATGATTTTACCGGAAATTTTGGTAGAACATTTTGATCTGATAGAATCGAAAAAAGTTGGAGAAAAACTAAACCTCTATTTTGAGGAAAAAAATATAGTTCCCGTTGAATTGAACGCGAGGCAATTGATCTCCAAAGGCTTCCATAAGTCCATTACGGTTCAGGACTTTCCACTCAAAGGTATGTTTGTGTTTTTCCACATAAAACGCAGAAGGTGGACCGATAAAGAATCAGGAAATATTGTCCAAAGAGATTGGAACTTAGTAGCAAACGGCACTCGAATGACAAAGGAGTTTGCCGCTTTTTTAAAATCAATTAATCAATACTAAATCTCTTGACTGTAGAACAATAGGTTCATTCTTTGGTGTTTCTGGAAAGAAGTTACAACGTCAATACAAAGACTATTTGAGTGACTTTAAGGAGTGGGGACAATTGGATCACGCAAAGGATTGGTTGATTTTCCCTGAGAACATGGGTAAAAGATTATCGATTGATGAAGTTGCCCTATCTCAAGGTGAACTTTATACAGTTCTTACCAATAAAAAAGCAAAAGGTAGAGCAGGTTCAATCGTTGCTATCATTGCGGGAACCAAGGCTGATATTGTCATTGATCATCTGAAAAAAATCCCAATAGACAAGCGTAGACAGGTAAAAGAAATAACTCTGGACATGGCTCCAAACATGAAGCTAATAGCTAAAACGTGTTTTACTAGAGCCACGCAGGTAATCGATCGATTCCATGTTCAAAAACTAGCAATAGAAGCCTTGCAAGAAATCAGGATCAAACATAAATGGGAAGCAATAGATCAAGAAAATGAGGCCATTCTTAAAGCTAGAGCTAACAAAACAGATTATCAACCAGAACTATTATTAACCGGAGAAACAAAGAAGCAGATACTAGCCAGAAGTCGCTATTTACTCTATAAAAGCCCTGAAAAATGGACATTAAAACAAAATATTAGAGCACAAGTATTGTTCAAAGAATACCCAGACTTAAAGAAAGCCTATTGGTTATCACAAGAACTACGACAAGTCTTCCGAGATAATACCAAAAAGAACGTGGCTATACTCAAACTAGCTCATTGGTATGAAAAAGTTGATCAGGCCAGCTTTAAAAGCTTCGCCACAATTATGAATACTGTAAAAATCAATTATGATGGCATCCTGAATTACTTTGAAAACAGAAGTACTAATGCCGCCGCGGAATCTTTTAACGCAAAAATTAAAGCATTCAGATCTCAATTTAGAGGAGTTAGAAACGTAACGTTCTTTTTATTCAGATTGACAAAAATTTATGCTTAGTCCCCAACAATTGGTCTTGATCCTAAAAAACACCGAATAATGTAATTAACCAAAAAAACAAATCAACGTTAGAATCCAACCGACGAATTTTTTCGGTATCCACTTTTAATTGGCGCGCAATAATTCCGTCAAAAATATCTGTTAAAATAGCTAGACTGATGCCTACAACTATGTAAGTAGCGTAAAGGTGTATTGGAAAAAGTGAAATTAGCAATAACACTAAACCAATGAAAACTCTACTGTAAACCATTACAAATGGCAGTTGACGTAACATAACGTAAAGTTACCTTTTTGTATGGAAGTGGTGCTTTTTACGTTTACTTTTCCAATTTTTCACGAGCATTACCAAACGAAACACCTTGTAATAATTTTTCGGCTAATTCTTGATTTTGGCTATGAAGTACGCTCATATCTCCGGTAGATTCTAATACAACTGCACTGACGTTTTTTAAGTCAAATACATTCGCCTCTCTCAGTTTAGCGATTAGGTCATCTTCACCAACATTAGCTGCTTTTAGGTTGTTATGCAATATTTCACCTTCATACATCAGTAACACTGGTTTATTGGTGAAAATGCGCTGAAATAGAGCCGATTTTCGTATTGCTTTGCTAAATAATAATTGAAAAAAAACAATACCAGCTAATGCTATGCCCCCTTTCAATAACGATTGATTTGTATTAAGAATAACAGAGGCTAAAATTGACCCAATCGCAATAGTGGACGCAAAGTCAAAGCTAGACATTTTTGCAAATGTACGCAGCCCTGCTACGCGTGTTATAAGGATGATAATACCAAAAACCGCTATTAGCGAGATAAAAACTTTTAAAAGTGTTAATGCTTCTGGAGTGTAAAGCCAATTTTCCATAATTTGGTTTTTCAGTTATGTTCGATTAATCGTTATGAGTTGCGAGCCATAAAGCTCAAATGTTGTTCCAAATGCATTTTTCCACTTTCAGGGGCTTGTGCAAACGTGTAAAAAGCTTAAATGCTGTTTTTAACTGAAAATATGAGGTGTTTTTACACGGCTTGTCTTATATTATAATTAGCACGTTACGTTATCAAAAAAAACAAGTCAATAAAATATTACTTAATTCTAACAGTTTATAGTGTATGAAGCGTTTAGTTGTATTCATCTTTCTGTTGCATTTTTCTATCGTCGGAAAAAGTCAGTTTTTTGGGTATTATTTAGAGCCCTTCATAGGCTCAATTTATACGCGTAACCTCAAGCAATATGAACAGCCCTTGTACAATACAAATGGTGGAAAGCTAATTGCCGGAGGCAAATTTATTTTAAGTTTTGGTGGCATTTTTACGATAAACACAACACTAGGGGCGGCTTCTCGTTATGAGACATTGGGCTTTTTTCAACTCACCACAGAGGTTCCCGTCTATTATAACCGCAGCAATAAGGTAACTTTTTTTATTGAGGCAGGCATTGAAAGTAGCGAAGATGGAGACACAAAATTACCCATATATTTAGGCGTTCGTCAAAAGTTAGACAACCGAATAGCCTGGACGTTGCGTTTAAGGCCACCGTTGGGGATTGATACGCACAAATTAAAGTGGACGGACAATTATTTAATTGGGTTGGAGTTTGGGTTGCGCTTTCAACTATTTCAGAATCCGTGGCGCAACGTCACAAAATTTGGAAACCCCTTTTTATTGCAATAAAAAAAGGACTAATCTCCCATAGGCGTACAAACCTCAATTAAATAACCATTAATATCCCTTAAATAACCAACAATTTGCCCCCACGGTTTTTGGTCTAACGGTTCAAAAACAGTCGCTCCGGCATCTATCGCACGCTTAAAATCCTTTTCAATTTGTAAGGAAGTAAATGCGAGTTCAATTCCAAACGGCGGTTTATCCTCAGCAGTTTTTTGATAGGGCTTGTTAAAGTTTTGTTCACCCAATGCATGACTTGCAACAGAAAGTGTTGTTTCTCCTGTATTTAGTTCGCCATAGTCTTTTTCGGGTGTTATCATTTTTTGTTCAAACCCAAAAGCCTTTATATAAAATGCCAGTGTTTGTTCTACATTAGAAACGTAAAGAATGGTGTATGCAAATTTCATTTTTTTGTGTTTTGATTCAGCCAAATAATAAAAGCATATTCAACAGCTAGTTCGCGTAACTGTTCATATCGTCCAGCTGCACCGCCGTGGCCTGCTTCCATATTTGTTTTTAATAATACAACGGCTTCATTGGTTTTTAGTTCACGCAATTTAGCAACATATTTTGTCGGTTCCCAATATTGCACTTGCGAATCGTGCAGTCCACTTGTCACCAGCATATCAGGGTAAGCCATTGGCTTTAGGTTATCATAAGGCGAATATGACAACATATAATCGTAATACTTTTTGTCATTCGGGTTGCCCCACTCATCATATTCACCAGTTGTAAGCGGTATGGTATCATCAATCATAGTTGAAACCACATCAACAAAGGGCACTTGCGACACGATTCCGCGCCACAGTTCTGGACGTAAATTTGCAATAGCCCCCATCAGCAGCCCACCTGCACTGCCGCCCATGGCAAACACCTTGTTACTGGCACAATACTGCTCTGTTATTAAATGGTCAGCCACTGAAATAAAGTCAGTAAACGTGTTTTTTTTCTTTAACAGTTTACCGTCTTCGTACCAGGTTGTTCCTAAATATTCGCCCCCACGAATGTGGGCAATGGCAAATACAAAACCTCTATCCAATAAGCTAAGCCTAACAGAACTAAAATAAGGGTCTACAGTTGAGCCATAAGAACCGTAAGCGTATAATAATATGGGGTTACTGCCCTCTTTTTTAAACAGCTTTTTATTGTAGACCAGCGAGGCCGGAATTTTAGCTCCATCTTCTGCAGTTGCCCATATTCGTTCAGATTTGTAGTCGTCAGGATTAAAATCACCTAACACTGCCGTTTGTTTAATCAGTTTACGCTCAAATGTGGCTAAATCTATGTCGTACACAGTGTGCGGTGTGGTCATTGAGCTATACCCAATGCGCACTGTTTTACTTTTATTTTCTGGATTTGTGCCTAAATAAAGTGTATACGTTTCCTCCGTTGGTGGAATAACGCGCGAATGGTGTTTATCTCGGTCGTAAACCCGTAGTTGCGACAGTCCGTTTTCTTTTTCTTGTACGGCAATATGTGTTTCAAATACCTCAAAGTCTTCAATTAAAACACTACTGCTATGCATTTGAATTACCTGCCAATTTTCTGGCGTTCGGTTATGTACCGGGCAATAAACAATTTTAAAATTTTTTGCCCCGCGGTTCGTCTTAACATAAAAACCGTCCTTTGCAGCTTCGGGGTAATATTCGTGCTCATCCTCTCGGGGTAAAAACACCTCAAATTCACTCTTGTCATCTGCTGATTTAAACCTAAACTCAGTCGCCAACGTACTGTGCGACCCTATGAACAGGTATTGAAAATCTCCGGTTTTAGCAAGGTTTACAATAAAGGTGTCGTCTTTTTCCTCAAAAACATGCTCAATTTGTGCATTTTCAATGTTGAACGATTCGATTAAATAAGGGCGTAAGGTCTCTTTATCTTTTTTAGAAAAAAACAAGGTTTTATTATCGTTGTGCCAGGCAATATCACTGCCCGAGTTTTCAATACGATAGGGGAGTTCTTCGCCCGTCTCTAAATTTTTAAATCGAATCTCATATAACCTTCTGCCGGTTGTATCAGCAGCATAGGCCATCAGTTTATTGTTTTTAGTAATGGTAAAAGCTACAATTTCGTAATAAGCAAAATCCTCTGCTGCTTTATTTTCATCAATCAACAATTCTTCGGGAGCTTCTAAAGAACCCTTTTTACGGCAATAAATAGGGCTGGCCCAAACCGGTTTCGTAGCGGCTGTAATACCAATACCCATTTTTAAAATAAGGTGCTGAGGAATCATCCTCTTTAATGCGGCCTTTCATTTCTTGATACAACTGTTCTTGCAATGCCTCTGTTGGGGCAAGTGTTTTATTGGTATAGTCGTTTTCAGCGTTGAGGTGTTCAATTACAGCAGGGTCTTCACGATCACGCATCCAAAAATAATTGTCTGTACGGTTGTGGTTATGTAAGGTAAGTGTATGTGCTTTTTTTGATGGAATCGGGTATGTCATTCGAGAATAAATAAAATTAGAAGTCGAATTTAGCAAAACTTTTTGCCAAATACTTCTCATCCCTCCCATAAACGTCCGGATAAAATCGAATTGCTCCGCTACTATCTCCTGTTGCTGTGATGTATTCCAAATAAACCTCAAATGGTTTTTCTAATTCAATAACACGCTGCGTTCGCCGTGCAATAAGGCTGTCTAATGTATCGGGCACAATGCGGTGTTGGTCTGCCAAAACTAATGCCTTAGCCAGTTCAAATGGTTCATGCACCCGCACACAACCGTGAGAATAGGCCCGAATATCATTCGCAAACAAACGTTTTGAAGGTGTATCGTGAATGTAAATGGAATGAATGTTTGGAAATAAAAACTTGATTTTACCCAAGCTGTTAGACCCACCACCATCTTGCCGAACTTTGTACGGGAAGTTATTTTGTTTAATTGCTGTCCAATCCACAGATTTTGGGTCAACTTGTGTACCCTCTTTAAATATTTTATAGCCCCTGTTTATAAAGTAAGCACTATCCGTTTTAGCCTTGTGTAAAATTTCAGTAGATGAAATGGAGTAGGGTACATGCCAAAATGGGTAAGTGACCATGCGCCGCATACTGGCATGAAATTCTGGTGTTTGAGTACCGTAAGCACCTACTACAACGCGGTGTTTCCGCTTTAATTGGCTACTATCAACAAAATACAAGGCATATTCAGGAATGTTAACGCGGATGTAGCGTTCTGGGTACGGTTTTTTCCACCGCCATTTTTCAAGTGCTAATGCGCCTTGCATAAATCGTTCTTTATTGCTTTTTGCCAATGCTCTGCTTGTCCATTTTCCTACAATGGCGTCATCTTTTAACCCATTTACCAATTGGAAATAACGGAGCCGTTCTAAAAAAACAGAATCGTTTTTAAATGTGCTGGTGTCTAAAAAATCATGCGCAATTAAGGCTTGGTTAGTCACCGCGTAACACGTTGCAGAATCCTCTTTAAACGCTGGAATAACAAAATGAGCCGTATCCAATGCAAACGAATCTAAAAAAGCGGCCAGCCCTTTTTGCAATTGTTGATAATCCCAAAAGGTGGGTTGATGCCCCAGCAATGTGTTTTTTAAATTACCTTTTTCGCGTATGGTTATCAACTCATCTTCCATTGCATAGGACAGTGAATCTTTTTTCCAAACATAGGTATGGTTGGCAGAGTCTACACAACCAAATTGTAAATGAGTGGCCATTAAAAAATAAGCATTTGTCAAAAGCATTTCAGCATCTAACAAAGATGAATCACGCATTTTTTTTATGTGCGAAAAATGAAACATTTCGGGTATTAAGCCATAGTCATAAGCATTTGCAATAAGGTCAAACAGTGTGTCTCCATTCGGAGTCAATTCAGTTAAACTTGTCCAAATAGGGTTGTAATTCTGATCTTTATAAAACTTAAGCGTTTCGGTAGATGCTAAAAGTGTATCGCTGCCAAAAGCTAATGTGCCTTGCTGCTCAAACTTTGCTTTAATCAATTCACTCACCTTAATTTCTTCAGCCGTTAAAACGTCATTATTGCTTCCACATCCCGCCAATGTAACGAAAAGTGTTAGAATCAGTATACGAGTAAAATAGCTTTGCATCATTTCGGGTTAAATATAGCAAACTGGGTTTATTAAAACGGTAATTTAAAAACAAATGTACATCACTTATTTATTATTAGCGCTAACTGTTCTGATATCCGTTAAGGCAATGAGTGATAACACACTAAAAAGTCGTTTAATGTTAAACCCATACGACATAGTGCACCATAAAAAATGGTACCGTTGCATTACCCATGGTTTTATACATGCAGATTTTACGCACCTATTATTTAATATGTATGTTTTTTACTTGTTTGGCGTGTCGTTAGAAGAACGCTTAACGTTAGATTATGGAGTCCGCGGACATGCTATTTATGGCCTGCTTTACGTTTCTGGAATTTTGTTTGCCTCCGTATTATCCATTAAAAACAATAAAGACAATCCACACTACAATGCATTGGGTGCGTCAGGCGCGGTTTCGGCAATTTTATTTGCCTACATTATTGTAAACCCTACAAGAGAGCTAGGGTTACTGCTTATACCAATTTACATTCCCGCATATATTTTTGGTCCAATTATTTTATTGATAGAGTATGTTTTATCCAAACGGGGTGGAACTGGCATAGCGCATGATGCACATTTTGCCGGCGCAATTTATGGTATTTTGTTTATGGTGGCATTAAACAAGGACTATTTCATAGGTTTTATTGAACAAATAGGGTTATGAGTAAATTTGTAAATAATAACGGAGTGTTAATTTCTGGCGAAGGATATGCGCTTGGTGCAGGCAACCGCGGACATTTATACGGAGACGGTTTGTTTGAGTCCATTCGGGTGATGAACGGCGTTCCAATTAACATGAGCAACCATGTAGACCGACTGATAGAGGGGATGAAGGTACTACAGATGAATTATCCGGCGGAGTTTTCGCCTCAGTTTTTTGAACGTGAAATTCATGCTTTACTCACCAAGTGCGAAATACGTGAGGGGGGAAGAGTACGCTTATCTGTAGACCGTAAACCGGGTGGGCACTATTTGCCCGTTACCAATCATGTGGACTATTTCATTGAGGCAGATCCGCATCCTTCAAACCTTTTTGAGCTAAATGAAAAAGGACTTTCTTTAGATTTATTTGAAGATATTAAAAAACAGGTAAATTACTTATCTCCTTACAAAACAAAAAATTGCCTCATTTACATTATGGGTAAGCTAAAGGCTAAAGAAAAAGGCGTGGATGATCTGCTGATTCAAAATGATAAAATGGGAATTATTGAAGGCACAAGCGCTAACCTTTTTATTGTGAGCAATGGTGTTTTGTACACACCTGGGTTAGATTTAGGCTGTTTGGGGGGCACAATGCGGATGCAAATTATTAATTTAGCATTACAGCACAATATAAAAGTGTACGAATGCAATATATCTCCCCAAAATTTATTAGCAGCTGATGAGGTTTTTTTAACCAATTCTGTGGCAGGGGTTATATGGGTAGAAAAATACAGAACAAAAATATATAATAATTCAGTTGCCGCGCGGCTGACAGCTATTTTAAACGACGAATGGAATACACAATAAAAACAAAGAATAACAAAGGAATCATCCTGCTATTGATGTTTAGCTTGTTTACTTACAATGGGTTTACGCAAAATTTAAGTAAAGATCAGAAAAAAATTCAAAAATGCTGGAAGGTTTTTAATAAGCCAGATTACGATAAGGGGATTAGTAAGTTACGCAAGTACATGAAAAAAACAGAATATCCTTCATTACTCGCTTACGAGTCATTGGTGACTATGGAGTATAAAGACTATGTGCGCACTAAAGGTATGTTTGGGGATGATTTTTCAATTACCGTGGAGGGTGAGGATGGTGACTCATTAGCACAGGTGCTGACGGAGATGCTGGCGACTTACCAGCTGGATTATTTTATGGATGTTTGCCGACGTAGCACAATAGAATCTACTTCTCCCACGGCGGATATTTATTTGCGTAAATTTTTGGTAGACGTTGACCCGGATACAGCAATTTCAGAAAAAGCAAAGGCTTATTATGATGAGGCAGAAGAGTTTTTTGTTAAAAAAGATTTTGAATTGGCTCAGTTAAACTATCGGAAAGCGTTGAATGAGGACCCGGATTATTACAAAGCGTGCCTTTATTTAGGAGATAGTTTTTGGGCGCAAGAAAATTATGACAGCGCACTGGTTTATTATTCAGAAGCTACTGTAATGCAACCAGATTTATTAGAGGCGCGCATTTATGTGATTGATGCTTTGGTAGAGAAAGGGTTGCTGTACCGCGCTAAAAAAGAATGTGTAGAAGCTATGATGGTTTACCCCGGATACAATTTAAAATACAAATACCAACGTATTTTAAATGTTGAAAATAAATACATGAATGAGCACCGCTTTATTCGTTTCTTTTACCCGAATGATATTGAAAATGATGAGCAGGCAATGTTAAGAGACCCGCTTTGGAAAGAATACCGAGAGGCAAAAGATGAGATTAGCAAATACTGTGATGAAAATGGTGTGATAGAAGAAAATGGCGAAACAACTGACCGTTATTTAGAGGTGTACTCAATGCGCCGCATGTTAGATGAACACCCGAATGATTTACCAAAGTATTTGCATTTTGCTGACAAAATGAAGGAAGAAGGTTACCTTGAGCCTTATGTGTTTATTTCTTTATTTCACGTGGATATATATCCGCAGTTTAAAGCATACATGGCAATTGAGGAAAATCGAGAAAAGTGTAGAGAGTACATTGATAAGTACTTGATTGAGTCAACCAACTCGTAATTAATTTAAGGTAGGATTTTTAGGGAAATGGGCAAATGCTTTGTATTTCCCGCCTTGCCTTGCCATATAATCTGCCCAAAGGGTAGTATTGGTGGTGTCCATAATTTCGCGGTCGTCAAAAATATCCGTAACTAACCATGCATTGTGCTTTAGTTCGCCTACCAGTTGCTTATCAACCCAGCCAGCGTAACCTAAGAAAAACCGAATTTCATTCTGCTCGATTAATCCAGCGCTAAGCATATTTTTAAGTTGCTCAAAATCACCACCAGCATAAATGTTTCCGGCTATGTGAATGCTTTCCGGTAACTTGTCTCCTAATGTATGAATGTAATAAAGGTTTTTAGAGCTTACCGGACCGCCTAATCCAATTTTGGTTTCAAAGGTAGGTAGCCCTTCAAAGTCAGACAACTTAACATCTAAATAATTGTTGAGTACAAAACCAAACGAACCATCCTCATTGTGCTCGCACAACAAAATAACGGCGCGTTGAAAATAAGAACTATCCTCAAAAGGTTCTGTAATGAGCAGACGCCCTTTTTTCGGTTCCAACTTATTGTACACATTCAAATCAATCATGAATTACAAAGATAACAGGAATTAAGGATAAAAAACGACCTGTTTTTGCACGAAAAAGGTAAAAAATCCTCACATTTGTTAAAAATCATGGCAAAACTAGAGGTAAAAAATAAAAAAGCGAAGTTTGAGTTCGAGTGGTTAGAAGATTTTAACGCTGGTATCGTGCTTACAGGAACTGAAATGAAGTCTGTCCGAAATGGAAAAGCCAGCATCATGGAATCGTTTTGTGTTTTGCGTAAAGGCGAGGTATTTATTCGTAATATGTACATTGCAGAATATGAAAATGGTAGCTACAATAACCATAACCCAAAACGCGACCGAAAGTTACTTTTACAGCGTACCGAAATTCGAAAACTAGAAAAAAAGTTGAAGGATGAAGGTTTAACTGTTATTGCCTCTAAGTTGTATATCAACGAAAAAAATCTTGCAAAAATTAGAATTCATCTGGCGCGTGGTAAAAAATTACACGACAAACGACAAGATTTAAAAAATAAAGCCACAAAGCGCGAAATGGATCGTGTGATGAAGCGTTACTAAATTTACCCCCTATTTTTTAGCCTGTTTTTCTGTGGGTAAGTAAGATTTTTTTACTAAAAACCCTTGATTATTGAAAAGCTATCAGACGATTAGTCGTTGGCTTACCTTTAAATTATGAACTTTCTGTGCTATTTTATTGATTTTCTACCAAAAGTTACTTACGTTAAAATAAATAAATGTTTGAACATGTATGTTTAAACATTTATTACATTTGTATAACGATAATTACAAACATTAAAAACACATAAAATGGAAGTATTAAATAAAACAAAATGGGCGATAGACCCGACACATTCAGAAATGGGCTTTAAAGTACGCCACATGATGATTTCTACCGTAAAAGGAAATTTTAAAACATTTGATGCGCATGTACATGCTGAAAAAGACGACTTTTCTGACGCTGAGGTGGAAGTATCTATGGAGGTTAACTCGGTAAGCACAAATAATGAAGACCGTGATAATCATTTAAAATCGGCTGACTTTTTTGACGCAGAAAGCCATCCTAAATTGCATTTTAAATCAAAATCATACAATGGTGAAAAGCTAACAGGAGATTTAACCATAAAAGGCGTAACGAAAGAAGTTACGCTAAATGCAGAATTTAATGGATCTGCGGTTGACCCTTACGGACAGGAAAAAGCAGGGTTTGAAATTACAGGTGAAATTAACCGAAAAGATTTTGGATTAACATGGGGTGCCGTAACAGAGGCCGGAAAAGTTGTTGTTTCAGACAAAGTAAAATTAGCTATTGATGCACAATTTGTGAAGCAGTCAAACTAATAATCGAACTCAGGTTCATAATTAATAAATACAAGAAGGGATGCTGTCATAGAATGTGACCATCCCTTTTTTATGAAGCGGAATAAGCCACTAAAAATAATCAACCATTATATTCACTTTTGCCGCTTTACCTGCCTTAACGATAAAATCAAAGTCGGCAAAAACCGGTCTAAACATACCGCTATGAACGTAGCCCGAAAAGCCATAACCTTCTTCAGGGATACCAAAAAAACTCTCATCCATTTTTTTATTGTCGTTTTCATCATCCAATAAGGCAAATCCATAGGTGCCGGCAGGCAGGTTGAATGTATAGTTAACTGTACCATTGCTAATGGCGCTTTTACTTACTTTTAATCGCTTAAATGGTGTATCGTTTTGAAAGCTTTCATTGTCTTTATAAACTCCGATTAATAAATTTCCCTCAGTTGAACGTACGCCTTTAATTGTAATGTCTATTTTTTCTGCTCTGCCAGTTAAAACAAAGGCTAGCATTCCTGTAATCAACAATAGTTTTTTGAGTATCATAACGTGTAGTGTTTTTCCTATTTTTAAATAACAGTTTAATGGCTGTGTTGTTGTGTTGCTTCTGTTAAGAAATTCAAAAAATGGATTACTACTTTTTTTGGAGTGCTAGACATCAATTATTTGCTCCATAATTTTGATTTAAAAAATGCCTCGTTACCGGGTTTTAAATGTTCAATAAGTACCAGCTGTGCTTCGCTATTAAATTCAAGAAAAACGGGGTAAATTTCAAAAAAAATTAAGTCGTTAAATGTGTTTTCACCAGCGCCCTTTTCAGAAAGAATTTTGTTTTTTACAGGGCAGTTTTCCACAAACCGCATATTGTTATCCGTTATAATAACTACGTCTGAATAAGCTTCATCCTCAAAAATTGCCCAGCATTCAATAATGCAAGCCTTACACCCAACTGCAGGAATTAAAACAAGTTGTTGGTTTACTAAAGGAATTTTTTCACCCGTAAACCTATCTTCCAAATACTGTTCAAATAGGTGCTGTTCAGTAGCCAGTTTTGAGGGGGTTTCGCGCAAGATGTCAGCACTAAAACCAGCAGTGTTAGAATAAAACTATAATTCACCTAAAATCTTTTTTTTCATTTCAACTGTGTAAATGACCCCTAAAGTATCAGCTGTACTTCCGACAATATCAATATAAACATAGCCATCTTTGGTCGGAAATTTTGGATTAATAATGGCCGGAGATTCATCTTTGTATGTCAGTTCTTTTAGGTTAATGAATTTAAAATCAGAATCTAAAACGACTACTTTTGCCCATAAATCACCATCTTTTCGTTCAAATAAATTTCCGTCAGCATCAAAATAAGGAGTACCTACATGTTGTATAAGAATGTAAACTTCTAAATAGGGGTTATACATAAAATCATACCAATAATCCGCCTCAACTTCAATTACTGTGGTGTAGGCAGAATTATTTTTTGCAATTGGGTTTTCAAATGCTACTCCAGAAATAGCAATGGAATTATGCGCGTCGTTGGCAGGTGTGTAAACATCAATTGATGTTGAGCCGGGATCAAGGTGGCAGACTTTGTCTTTTAAATGAATGCTGAATTGCGCTTGAAGAAAACTAAACTGTTGATCTGTTAATTGCGGGTAGTGCTCAGAAATTGACCAAAGTCCGGAAGTGTTTTGTTGCTGCGTGGTATTCATAAATTGGGGCAATTTCAAAAAAGCTTCTTTTTCCATTTTTCGCGTGTAAATAGGGTAAATTCCTGTTACTAAATTGGACGATACTATTTTGTTATACCGCACATTATAGTCCGTTACAAATTGATGACCGTTATTTTGGGTTTTTAACTTTTGCCGGTCAATTAAACTTGCTTGGTAGTAGCTGTAAACCGAATCTTTATCTGTTCTCGATTTTTTTATAATAACAAGGCTGTCAAGTGCCGTAACACTGAGGTAAAGCGAGCTAACCAAAGGCCCAACGCTCAAATTAGATAATTTGAACGTATCGCGCACACGAACAGTATTCGTTTCGCCGCTTAATTCATTTTTTACAACTTCGGCTGTTTTATTGGGGTTAATATAAATTTGATAAACATACTCTTTATCTTTTTCTGCATCATAATAATAACAAAAGTCAAACGGAGTGCCAAGACCGTAAATGCTTGATCTACTTTCAAACGTGTATGAAACAGAATCTTCTTGAAAAGTAAGCGTGTTTTTGTAATCGTCGTGTGCGTTACTGCTGTTGTTCGTACACGAAAATAGTAGAGCAATAAGCCCTACTATTTGAAAAAAAAATAAACAGCTGATGTTTCTAGTCATTAAACGAAAATGCATAAATTAATTCATCATCATTATCTAAAACGCCATAAACAGTTGTGCCGTCATTATCACTAACCAATATGTGCAATTCAGTAGCTTCTTGAATAGTATGCTGAATATCTTGTGCGATATAGGTTAAATCTGCGAGATAAGATTTTAAGCTAGTCGTATTGTCGACATTGGCATCTAATCCCGATAAATATTCGAGTAAGCCGTCATCAGCCAATGCAAATTTTTCGCATTCTACTTTACAGCCCGTTCCTTCTTTTGTACAATCTATGTAGCCGCGATATTTAATGGCTTTCATCTCGCACTCAGCCTCTCCTTGTGCACGTGTTTGAAAATTTTCAGATTTGGCTTGGTTACCAGCTTGATTAGTGGTTTCTTTCTCGCACGAAACTATACCTGCTGCCATTAGCGTAAAAGCTACTGTACTAACAATTAATTTTTTCATAATTTGGGTTAATGATTAATTTTGCCTACTCTATATGGTATACGCTTTAAGCAAAGTATTTTCGGCATCCTAGCTTGGCTTAATTGTCGTGGTGAATTAATACTACTAATAATAACGTTTAGTCACAAGCATTTTAGCCAAAAAAATCGCTTTTTTAAGGATAAAAACGGAGGCTTTTTATTTTTTTATGGGTATAAAAACGGGGCTGAAATATCATTTTTAGTTATTCATAATGAATAAGATATAACCATCAAAATAGTTTTTAAATAACTTGGCTTTTCGTCCAATTTATTGCCGTAAATGCGTTCGTCTAATCAAAATGGTACAACAAAAAAATGCTGTCCTAATTAAAGAACAGCATTTTATATTTTTTAGAACTTAAGCGCTTAGTGAATAATGCTTAACTTCTTTGTTCGCTGCCCATTTTCTGTTGTCAACGTCACAAAATAAACACCCGAATCAAAGTCAGCAGTATTTACATCTAACGTATTTAATGTGGTAGATAATTGACCCAATTGCTTTGTGTAAACTACTTTTCCGGTAAAATCTAAAACACTTATTGTAGCATTGTTAGCCGTTTCATTAGGTTGGAAAGAAATGCGTACATTATCTGTTGCCGGGTTAGGGTAAACGCTCAATAATTCCTGTGCCGTGTTTTCTTTTTCTACACTAGAAAAACCGCGTTGCGCATAACCAGATTGGTACACTTCTTTTGTTGAGTTACGTTGAACCCAAACAACTACACCTAAATCCGAAAATTCCTCTACACTATGCTCAGAGGCATGGTTAATTGGTGAACCTGCATTTGCTGGTAGGCGATAATCTCCTTCAAATGTATATTCAAAGTTTACCGTAGTTGTTTCACCAGCATCCATAGCACCTAAATACGTTCCAGATGCACTTGGCAACATTTTTTTCATTACATGCTCAAACTTTGTTTCACCGTTTGTTTTAACATTTCCTGTTGTTTGCTTTTCATAAATAGCTACGCGTAAAAACAGTCCTCCAGAACTCTCAAGTGCGTTTAAGGCCGTTACATCAACATCAATACTTACAGTCTTTGTCGCTTCGTTTACACGGTAAAATGCAGAAAGTTCAACTTCAGCAGGAACCGCATAAGCTGCGTCCATATCACCTTGTGTTAATGAAGTCGGGTTGCTGTCAAAGCCACCATCAAGTTGTAAGCTAGGTACACCAGTAATTGCATAGAAACTTCTTCTTGTTCCACCTTCTGCGGTGTAGTAAGGGTCTCCGCTACCAGGCCAGCTCATTTGATATTTCAAAGAGGTATATTTTCCTTCGTTTACATCTTCGTTAAACAAACCTTCCAAATGAATGTTTCCTGGGTAACATGGCGGGCATGTTGAAGAAGTGAATGATTCGTACAATGGCGTACGTTGTGTTTGCCCAAAAACTGCGGCCGACATTAGTAGCGCAGATCCGAACAATAATGAGGTAAATTTTTTCATATTTGCTATAGTTTTAATCGAAGATACGCTTTTTTTGGTATTCCATCAAACAAAACTGCTTTCCCTTCAATTATTTAGAGGTAAATTTTGAAAAGCTAACCGATTCAATGACTTGCCAAAGTGTGTCTGCTGTAAAATCCCAATTAAACTTTTTAGCTTGTTCAATTCCTTTTTGGCTTAATTTTTCACGCAATTCAGCATTACTATCTAAGCGCAAAAAACCTTCTGCTATAGCGTCAACGTCAAAAGGGTCTACTAACAAGGCGGCATCACCTGCTACTTCGGGTAAAGCCGTCTTATTACCTGCTAATACTGGGGTGTGGCACTGCATAGCTTCAATAATAGGGATGCCAAATCCTTCAAAATAAGAAACCAAAACCAATGCTTTTGCGCTTGCGGTAACAGCGGTTAATTCATCTATTTTTAAATGGCCTGCAAAAATTAAATCGGCCTTAAACACTAAACTTTCATACGTTTTTTTGAAAGAAGCATCTTTCCAAAGTGGTGTGCCTACCACAAGTAACTTTGTAGGGCTGTTTGTATTTTTTTTAAATGCATCAAATGCCAATAAGAGGCGTTTAATATTTTTACGCGGATGCAAAGCGCCAACGTAAACAAAATAGGGTGACCCGCCTGTGAATTTTTGGCGTACAGCCTGCTGTTCTGCTGCAGCAATGGGCACAAATTTTTCACTTGCACCATTATGCGCCACGGTTATTTTTTCTGGTGGAACTCCATAACGATCTACTATGTCTTGTTTTGAAAAGTTTGAAACAGTTAATAATGCTGTTGCTTTTTTTGCGAACAACGGAAAATATTTTTTTAAATAATTGCGCGGCGCTTTGGGTAAATCTTCAGGGAAATGTTCAAAATTTAAATCGTGAATTACACCAATTTGTGGTACAGTTGTTTTCAACGATAAAAAACCATCTGGCGAAAAAAATAAATCAATTTTGTGTTTTTTTAAGGCATGGGTAACCGAAACGTTAAACCAAATTTTAAATAAAATAGGGTGCCTTGCCGGGGGAGGAAGGACAATGGGTATTACATTGTCACTAAAAATATAATGCGGTGCAAAGGGACGATCAAAAAAGAAAAAAAAAGTATGTTCGGGATGCGCAATAACCATTCGCTTTACTGTTTCATAAGTGAACCAGCCAAAGCCCTCCATTTTATCTTTCAGTAAGAAACGTGTATTAACGGCTATCCTCATTTCGGCGAAGTTAGATGTTTCTTTAATTTTATCCTATTTTTGTTGAATCAATGAAAAATTTCATTAAATATTTACTGCAACGTATTCTTGGTTACCAGCGTTATTTGCGCGTTTTTTCCAATTATAAAATTCGCACATTAAAAAATGACGCGAAGGAACGTGATTTTTTTCAATTTATGAATGCCATTCAGCAGGATGGTGTGCTGTTAGACGTTGGCGCCAATATTGGCATTATGACTTTTCATTTGGCTAAACGTTTTCCAAACCGCAGTATATATGCCATTGAGCCAATGCCTGATAATTTTGTGGTGTTAAAAGATATGGTAGAGCGTAAAAAACTGGACAACGTTATCTTAATTCCAAATGCGGTGGGAGAGGAACCTGCAAATTTAAAAATGGTGCTGCCCTTAAATGGTAAAGTAAAAATGCAGGGGCTGGCGCATGTTGTACACGATTCAATAGATGAATGGAACGAAGGTGAAGAAATAGAAGTAAGCTGTGAGCGGTTAGATGATATTGTTGGAGATGAGCCCGTAGCAGGAATAAAAATGGATATTGAAAATTTTGAGTTTTTTGCATTAAAAGGTGCTCAAAAGTTATTGCAAGCGCACAGGCCTGTTGTATATTTAGAGTTATGGGCAAATGAAAATCGCGACAAATGCTTTGAATTGCTTCGTTGTTTTGGTTATACTGCTTTTGTTCAGGTAAATAATGAACTCATTCCGTTTGACCCGGTAACACACACAAAACAAAACTTCATTTTTAAAGTGGTAAACGCCTAACGTTTTTTCTTGCCTCTGGGTTTTTGTCCGCGTGTTTTTGGCTTCTTATACTTTGCTTTGATTTTTTGTTTATAAGATCCGCCTTGGTTGGTTTTTTGGTTTTTAGCCTTCTTTTCATGAACCACTTTTCTAACTCCTGTTCGGGTTTCTTCGGGTAAGTAGTTTTTATCGGCTAAATTTGGACGCTCTTCCGGTGTAAATTGGTCTGAAATCTCTACTGATTCTGGTATTTCAATTACCGGAATTTTATAGTTCATTAAGTCTTCAATGGCTGTTAGGTATTCTTCTTCCACCTCATTCACCAGCGTAATTGCAGTTCCTTTGGCTTCAGCTCGTCCTGTTCGTCCAATCCGGTGGAGGTAGTTTTCAGGATAATCCGGCGTGTCAAAATTAATGACATGGGTAACGGCATCAACATCTATCCCTCGGGCAATTAACTCCGTGGCAATTAAAATACGGTATTTACCTTCATCAAAACGCTTAACTGATTTTAGCCTTAAGTTTTGAGACTTATTGGAGTGGATGACTCCTAAATTATCTGGAAAATTTTCAGCAAGGTAGCCCTCCAGCCGATCGGCTAATCGTTTGCTCTCAACAAAAACCAGCACCTTCGTCATATCTGCGTCTGCTGCTAACAAATGTTCCAGTAAATTAATTTTGGTATAAAAGTTTGGCACTTTATACACTTTTTGTTCAATATTGTCAAGCGGCGTACCCCCTGGAACCATCACAAACCGTTCGGGTTGGTTAAAAAAAGCATCAATAACCTTGTCCACATCTGGTGTCATTGTCGCAGAAAATAGTAGGTTTTGTCTTTTTTCAGGTAAAATATCTAATAAGTTAGTCAATTGAGTCCTAAACCCTAAGTTCATCATTTCGTCCACCTCGTCAATCACTAATTTTTGAATGGCTTTCAAGCGTAAAACACTGGAAAGTGCTAAGTCTAATAGCCTTCCCGGCGTAGCAACTAATACATCACAACCCTTGTAAACCCGTTGCTTTTGTGTGTTAATATTCGTTCCGCCGTAAACACCTTCTATACGCACATTCATGTAAGCGGTTAGTTTTTCTACTTCTCCCACCACTTGTACCACCAACTCACGGGTTGGCACTAAAATTAAAACGCGCGGATGCTTTTGTTCGGTGTATTTTAAATGCCGTAAAATGGGTAGAATGTAGGCAAATGTTTTTCCCGTTCCGGTTTGGGCAATTCCCACAACATCTCTACCCGCCAAAATGGTAGAATATACTTGTTCCTGTATGGGGGTAGGGTGGGTAAAACCCAAATCACCCAATGCATTCATTAAAGGGTTGCCCAGGTTTAAATCTGAAAAACTAGTTTCGCTCATGGTGCAAAGGTAGTTTGAATAAATTAAATGGGTTCAAATTCAGCATAACTTAACGTAAATTCAAATAATTTGTTGCTTAATATGCATCACAGAAACGCACATAATTTCACCAATTTGGTTATGTTTTTCATAACATGTTAAATGGTTTGATTCTCTTAGAAAGATGCAAAATTCTATAGCGTGGAAATTTCATGGTGCAAATTTTTTCTTGCTTGATTTTCATAACGGGCATAGAAAAAATCAGTAGTATAAATACGATCCATTTCCAAAAAATGCAGCAATGCTTTTTTACGCGCAGGGTTATACATCAAATCCGGATAAATACTGTATTCATTGCGTATCTGTTTACAGTATTCTTTGTAAACTGCTAAATCTCGTCCTAAAATGGCAAGGTCGGCATCTGTAAACATATCAGTATCGCAATCTCCTGTCATTTGGTGTGTTTTTGTAGCAATAATTTGGTCGTGACATTTTTCTGCGATTTCACGCGTAAAATTTAGTTCTGTCAGACGCTGCTGCGCTAAAACGGCACTCTTTTCTTCATTATCGCGCTTGGTGACTTTGTAAATTACATCATGATAAAAAACACTCATCATCAACGTTGTCCAATCGTTAATTGTCGGCTTAAGCGGTTTTAATTCGTTAATCAACTCATTTATATGAATCAAATTATGATAGTGCCTTTTTTTGTGTGTGTAATGCTTTATTAATTCGTCCCAACACCTTTCAACTCTATCAACCGAAGCACCGTATGTTTGTGCAACGTTAAAAAATAAGTCACGCAATATGTCAACAGGCAGTTTAGTCAATGATTTTTGCCTTTGCCACCTTTTGTTTTAACAACGCTAATTCCAATACTTCTGACATTGTGTCTACATAATGAAAGGTTAAGCCTTTTACATAATTACGTGTGATGTCGAGTACATCTTTTTCATTCTTTTTAGAAAGAATAATTTCTTTGATATTAGCACGCCGAGCGGCTAAAATCTTCTCTTTAATTCCGCCAACAGGTAAAACTGCTCCGCGTAAGGTAATCTCCCCCGTCATGGCTACGTATTTTTTGACTTTACGTTGCGTAAATGCAGATGCAATCGCCGTAAGCATTGTAATACCTGCAGAAGGTCCGTCTTTTGGTGTAGCTCCTTCCGGCACGTGCACATGTACATCCCACTTATCAAAAACACTGGCATCAATACCAATTTCATTGGCATGCGCTTTAATGTATTGGTGGGCTAACACAGCCGATTCTTTCATCACATCACCCAAATTACCGGTAAGCGTTAATTTTCCTTTTCCGCGAGATAAACTTGTTTCAATGTATAAAATATCCCCACCTACAGATGTCCATGCTAAGCCGGTAACAACGCCCGCAAAATCATTCCCAATGTATTTATCTTTTCCGTGTGCCGGACCTAATATTTTTAATAAATCAGCAGGATTTGTTTTTATCTCAAATGTGTCTTCCATGGCTATTTCTTTCGCCCTGTTTCGGACAATTGCAGCCATTTTTTTCTCTAACCCTCTAACACCAGACTCACGGGTGTAGTCTTCGATAATTTGTTCAATTACCTTGTCGCTAATGGATATTTGTTTTTTTGTTATGCCATGCGCTTCAAGCTGTTTTGGCATTAAATGACGCTTCGCAATTTCTATTTTTTCCTCAACCGTATAACCGTTCACCTCAATAATTTCCATCCGATCGCGCAATGGGCCTTGTATTGTGCCTAAGCTATTTGCTGTTGCTACAAACAACACGTTTGACAAATCATAGTCCAGCTCCACAAAGTTATCGTTAAATGCCATGTTTTGCTCGGGGTCTAATACCTCTAGCAAGGCAGACGAAGGATCACCCTGGTGTCCTTTACCAACTTTATCAATTTCATCAAGTACAAACACAGGGTTTGATGTTTTAGCTTTTTTAATGTTTTGCAAAATGCGTCCCGGCATAGCGCCAATGTATGTTCTTCTGTGTCCGCGAATTTCAGCTTCGTCATGCAAACCACCTAATGACATTCGTACATATTTTCTGCCTAACGCTTCAGCAATTGATTTACCTAAAGAGGTTTTTCCAACTCCCGGATGGGCCATACAAGCATAAAATTGGTGATTTCATATCTTGTTTTAGCTTCAAAACGGCCAAATGCTCTAAAATTCGTGTTTTTACTTTTTCCAACCCAAAATGGTCGCGATCTAAAATTTTCTTGGCGCGTTTAAGGTTGAATAAATCTTTTGACATATCATCCCAGGGCAAGTCCAAAATCAAATCAATGTAATTTAATTGCACAGAAAATTCTGCACCTTGCGGATTCATGCGTCCTAATTTTTTTAGCTCTTTATCAAAGGCTTTTTGCACCTTTTTGTTCCATTTTTTAGCCTTTGCCCTTTTTTCAAACTCTTTTACTTCGCTTTCCACAGGGTTTTCACCCAACTCGTCTTGAATTGTACGAATCTGTTGGTTCAAAAAGTACTCGCGCTGCTGCCGATCCATGTCCATTTTAACTTTGGTTTGGATCTCGTTTTTCATGGATAGCATTTGAATCTCTCCAGAAAGTAGCACAATTACATCTTCAATACGCTTGCTAATACTATTCATTTCTAGCAAACGCTGTTTCTTATCAATCTCACTGCTGAGGTTTGAGGCAATAAAATTCACTAAAAACGTAGGGCTTTCAATATTTTTGATAGCAAACGTAGCTTCAGAAGGTATGTTAGGTGATTCTTTAATAATGCGCATGGCCATGTCCTTCATGGAATCAACCAACGCCTTATTTTTATCCTCTTTCATGTCCAATTTGGCATCACTCAATCCTTTTACCGTAGCCTTAAAATAAGGATCTTCTTCTATAAACTCAGCAACTTCAAAACGACGCTTACCTTGTATAATAACAGTGGTGCTGCCATCTGGCATTTTAAGCCGTTTTAAAATATGTGCCACTGTTCCAATTCGGTTTAAATCCTCACTTGACGGATCTTCCACCGTTGAGTTTTTTTGAGAAAGTACACCGATTACTTTTGTTGTTTTATAGGCATCTTCGATTAACGCAATGGATTTATCGCGCCCAATGGTAATGGGAATAACCACCCCTGGAAACAGCACATTGTTGCGCAGTGGCAAAATGGGAAGTGCCTCTGGAACTTCTTCTTTATTTAAATTATCTTCTTCCTCCTCAGAAATTAGGGGAATAAATTCAGGTTCTTGGTCTAATATAGTTGATAGAGAAAAAAGATCTCTCATTGATGATTCGGACATAAATTCAGTTTTTTCAAGTCAGTTTGTCACGTAATTTTTTGGATTGATCTTATTTTTGGCAGATTCGCCCCAAAAATGCAGGAATCCCCGCATGATCGTTAAAGGGTCAATGATTATGCCAATTGCTGATACAGGTGTGTTAAAATTAATCGATCTTCTTCTGTGAATGGAACGTTTCTGCGTTTCATCATGTTTTCGGCTACCTCAAAGGCTTTGTCCAATTTAAATTTGTCATTGCGGTCAATACCGCCCCAGGTAAAAGATGGAATAAATTTAGGAGGGAAATTTCCTCCAAAAATGTTGGCACTAACGCCTACAACTGTAGCTGTGTTTAGCATAGTGTTGATACCCGTTTTTGAGTGGTCTCCCATTAATAGTCCACAAAACATAACTTCTGTAGCTTCTAATGTGTTGGATGTATAACGGTGTATTTTTACATTGGAGTAATTGTTTTTTAAATTACTTGAATTCGTGTCAGCACCTAAGTTACACCATTCGCCAATTACCGAGTTTCCTAAAAAACCATCATGTCCTTTGTTGGAGTAGGCTTGAAAAATACAATTCGATATTTCGCCTCCCACTTTGCAAAACGGACCAATTGTGGTGGCTCCATAAATTTTTGCTGCCATTTTAACGGTAGCACCTTCGCACAAGGCGAATGGCCCACGTATTACAGCACCCTCCATTATTTCGGCATTTTTACCAATATAAATGGGGCCCGTTTCTTCAGAAGCATTTAAAATGGCATGGTTAACCGTTGCGCCTTCTTCAATGAAAATTTGGTCACCACTAATGCGGTTGGTTTCATTTAGGCGTTGCCCCGTTCGGTTTTTCGTTAATTGCTCAAAATCCAATAAAAAAGCTGCCTTATTGCGTTGAAAAATGTGCCAAGGCGTGGTAATTTTTACAATTTCGGCTGTTGTTTGTTGCGTTACGCGGCTAGTGGCTGTGCCGTGGGTTGCTATCCATTCATCATTCACATAAAGGGCTTGCCCGCTTGTTAAACCTGCTACCCAACGCGCTAATTCATCAGTTGGTTTTATATTTCCGGCAATGCAGATTGATTTTTCTTGGTTTAACGTAGGGTACTTGCCCGCCAAATAGTCTGTTGTAGCGTATCCCGTTTTGTCCACGCCAACATATTCGTTCAAATACGCTACCCAGCTTTCAGCAATTGTGCGTATTCCAAATCTAATTTCAGCTACGGGGCGTGTTAATGTAAAAGGTGCAAGTGCAAGGTGCAGTCCGTTGTCGTCAAAAATGAGTTGCATAAATTTGGTAAAAGAAAAAGCCCATTCCGACTATTCGAAATGGGCTTTCAATATACTTAAATATTCTTATTTTTTCATGTTCTTACCGTAACGGTTTTTGAACTTATCAATTCTTCCTGCGGTATCTACAAACTGCATTTTACCAGTAAAGAAAGGGTGTGATTCCGAAGAAATATCAAGTTTTACAACCGGGTATTCGTTTCCGTCTTCCCATTCTTCAGTTTCTTTAGCCTCTGCACAAGAGCTAGATATAAATCTGTATCCATTAGACATGTCTTTAAAAATAACGAGTCTGTACTCTTCTGGATGTATTCCCTGTTTCATCTTAATCTATTTTAATATCTTCTAAACGTTCTATTCAATTTGCCTATTTTGTGCGTGTTAATTATTCTATTAATTGAACAGACGCTGCATAGGCGGGTGCAAATTTAGTATTTTTTTTTAATTCAATAATTATTATTGCCAATAAAATAAAAAAAGTAAAATTACGTAATTACTTTTGTACCGTATTGATTATGATAAAAACAATTCTTAGCATATTACTTATTTCAGTTCTTGGTTTTTTAGTGGCCTGTAAAAAAAATAAAGATTTTACAAAAAACCATTTGGACTTTTCTAACGACACGTTGTTGTTTGATACGGTGTTTACAACTGTTGGGTCAACCACCAAACGGTTTAAAATTTACAACCGCAACCTGAGTAAAATAAACATTGATGAAATTCAATTAATGGGTGGAGAAAGTTCACCATTTAGAATTAATATTGACGGGGTACCGGGTGATTACCATGAAGATGTTGAAATAGAAGGGGGAGATTCACTTTTTGCATTTGTTGAGGTAACGTTACAAGTAAATAACACGACGAACCCATTGGTTATTTCAGATTCGGTTAGGTTTTTAACCAATGGCCTCAATCAATATTTGAATTTAGATGTGTGGGGGCAGGATGCCTATTTTCATGCGCCGGCACCAGGCGAAAACTTAGTACTTGTTGGAGACGAAATTGAGCCGTGGAATAATGATAAACCCCATGTGTTGTATGGATTAGTGGCTGTGGATTCAGCAAAGCAACTTACAATTCCGGGCGGGACAGACATTTTTTGCCATAAAGATTCTCGTCTGCTTATTTATAAAGGTACGTTAGACATTCAAGGCACGTTAGGCAATGAAGTAACATTTCAAGGTGATCGTTTAGAATCGTTTTATGATGATATTGCAGGGCAGTGGTGGGGCATTCATTTAATAGCACCCCGCACAAGTTCCATTCAGTATGCTAACATTAAAAATGGTTCCGTAGGGCTGCGTGTTGATTCTACTTCGTCTGAAAGTTTAACGTTAGATTTAGGTAATACCATTATTGATAACTCTAGTTTTTATAATTTAAACCTGGTTGCAGGGCCTATTGTGGATATAGAAAATTGTTTATTCGGTAAGGCAGGTATTTCATCTGCTTTTTTATTCGCTGGTGGAACGTATCGATTCAAGCATTGCAATTTTGTAAATTACTGGCCGGGTGGCAGAAACTCTCCTGCGTTTTCTATCCAAAACTATTACACATTTGAAAACACCATTTTTGTGAGTAGCATTATTGATTCACGTTTTGATAATTGCATTTTTTATGGAAATGCAGATACGGAATTTGTTGTAGATACATTAACAGCATTAACCAATGATTTTATATTTAACGCCTGCTTGATAAAACGCGAAGAAATTTATGATTACGATAATTATACCAGTATTTTGTGGAATGAAGATCCATTATTCGTAGACCCTTTTAGTGTAGATTTTAAGTTGAATGAAGATTCGCCGTGCAGAGATGCGGGAGATGCGCTTTTTTCAAACGCGGCAGATATTGAAGGTATGGGGCGCGGAATACCGGATATTGGTTTGTACGAGTTTTAAATTGTGTACCCGTTAAGGCTAATCAACGTTGAACGATTCTTTTGCTGTGGAAACATCTCCTAAAAAAGAAAACTTAGAATAAGCATTAAGTGTAACGGTGTAAGCTCCGGGAACCGTGAAAGTATTCATAAACATGGGGTCTGACCAACCTTTATCATTTTCAGGTGCTCCCTCTGGTCCTACAATAAACCATTCGTAACTCAATGCATTTTCAGAACAAGACGAAAACTCAATAGTTTCCCCAACCGTAATTTGTGATTGGCTTAACTCTAAACATGCAATTGGTGCTTTTTTACATCCTGTTAAGGTTAAAACAATGCCAAGTAGGGCCATTAAGTAAGTATGCTTTTTTGTCATTTGTATGCTTCGTCTGAACTACGAATTTAGAAAAGAACTTCCGATTTTGCATCAAAACAAACATAAAAATTGTCAACAGCGTTATAAAAACCTTGGCTTGCGGTTAAATAGGTGTACATCTAAAACAACAAGCAATTTTGCAAAAACCTCTCGTATATGGGTTAAATTTTTACGACTACCCACATCTTTTGCATTAAACCCAACGGCATCCAAACCATTTTGGTTGGCTATATAAACCGCCCGCTGATTGTGAAACGCCTGTGATATTATGGTAAGCGAATGGCAACCAAACACTTTTTTTGCCCGCACGACAGAATCTAATGTTCTAAACCCTGCATAATCGCACGTAATGGCAGATTTTGGCACGCCTAACGTTACTAAATAGTCGCGCATATCATCCGTCTCATTATATGATTTTATATGATTATCACCGCTTACAATTATCCGGTTCACTTTTCCGTTCAAATAAAGTGCAGCCGCCGCTTCCATACGGTATTTAAAATAAGGGTTTAACCCATTTCGGCCTTTTTTGTTTGCGCCAAGTACTAAACCAACCTCACGAAATGGAACATGATCTAAGGTTGTGTACAGCTGGTTTTTCACCTGTAATTTTACAATTGTATTCGCCAAAACAAGCAGGTAAATACCCGTAATGCCGAGTAGTAAAATTGTTTTTATTCGTCGCATACTGTAAAAGTATAAACCGCGAAAAAAAACTTGAAAATTTGAACCATTAGTCTTACCTTAAACTTTTAAGTGTTGGTTTTGGGCAATTATTTGTAGCGCTAAACACGCAATAAACCTCAGAAAATAACGTTTATATTAAATATGGCAAAAATCTTGCAGTATACCGTGTAACCAAATGCAAGATGGTTGTTATATAACCGCAAAGAAATTAAAACCGAAAAAAAATTATGCCAACGAATCCGATTTACCACCATACGGAGGATAAGCTGATGAAAGAGCTGAAGTGGATAAAGTATGCTCAAGAAAATCCTCGTGGCTTTGAGCCATTGTACAACAAGTACTACGAACAAATACTAAGGTATGTCTATCAACGGATAGATGACAAGGAGACCGCTTACGATATTGTGAGCCAGGTTTTTTTGAAAGCCTTAAATAACATTCATAAATACGAATACCGAGGAGTACCATTTGCTTCATGGTTGTACCGTATTGCTAAAAGTGAACTTTACCAATCATTCCGCGATAAAAAAGCGCGCAGAACGGTGAACGTAGATACCGTTCATTTATCAGAAGTGATTGATGAGATGGAAGAGGACACAACAGACGAAAACCGAAAGTTACTACTAGGGGTGATTGATGGTTTGAAAGAAGATGAAGTGCAAATGATTGAACTTCGCTTTTTTGAAAAACGCTCTTTCCGTGAAATAGGAGAGATGCTGGATATAACAGAAAATAATGCGAAGGTAAAATCGCACAGAGTAATACGCAAAATGAAAAAACTATTCAATCAGATAGAGAATGAAAAATAGAAAAATTAACGTCGATCGCCCCCATCTGAAATCAGAAGAAATTTTAGCAGGTAGAAACTTCGACGAAGTGCTGGCAAACCACAATGTGATGACCAAGCCGTTTTACAAACAACACTGGTTTATGGGGGCAACAGGGCTTGCCTCCTTAGGATTAATAATTGGCGGAACAGTTGCCTTTCAAAGCAATGCCACAGAACAACCGGCCGTCAGTGAGCGTTATCTCACTGACGCACCGCCAAACCAAGTGCCTCCAGAAGCAAACTTTATTGTATCTGCCAGTGACTTAAACCAAGATCCGAAACCGACAACCACCAAAACAATTGAACTTAAACCTCAAAAAACAACGCGAATAGAAGAAAATTTTACTCCACAAAAAAATCAAGTAGAAAACGTCGAGCTGCAGCCAGATGTGAAACCGGAACCAACGAATACGGTTAAACCAGAAACAAAAAAAGCTGCAGACGATAAAAATGCAGAACCCTCAACGAGTGCTTTTTTAGACATGAATCCACGGATTAGTGATAAAATTGGAGGTACCATAACACGTAACGAGTTAATGGATAGCCGAGGTATTACGACGGAGGGTGATGTAAGCATTATTCATTTTGAATTGCATTTAATAGATGGACTGGGAGGTAAAGTTTTTGAAGAAAAAGGAAACCAGCTAAATAGTGAAATGAAAAAGGCATTAGATGATGTTGGAAAAGGAGAAACAATCTATTTTGAAAATATTAGAGGAAAAATTAAAAACGGAACTGAAATAAAACTAAATCCGTTAAGATATGTGCTGATGAACTGATTTTATTGGATCAGCGTGTACAGGAGTAGGCTAATTTTATGTTAAAATATTGTTATAAAAGTTGCAACATTTGCGAAAAATTCATAATCTGTTTTGCACTAGGCGTTAAATAATTACCTTTGTAGGTATAAATACGGGATTTTTTACCAATGTTGCTGAAACAATTACATAAACTATTTGTGATACTTCTGCTTTTGCAGACAGCAACTAGCTATGCACAAAGGCGCGGAAATGGTATAAAAAGTTTTAAGCCTGAAAAACAATTTATTTTTGGTGCAGCAGCATCTAACTTTTTTGGAGACTTAGGTGGACTGAACAGAGTTGGGACACATTTGTCACCGTTGGATTTAGATTTTGTCGCAACCCGTCCTTCCGGTCACATTGGTTATCGTTATATTTTTCGTCCGCATTTTGCCACAACAAGCAAACTGACGTATGCTTTACTACGTGGAGATGATATGAATACCAACGAGCCTTACCGTAGAAATAGAAATTTGAGTTTCAGAACCCATTTAATTGAACTTTCACAACGGTTGGAAGTTATTCTTTATAATAATTCCAATAAAGGATACACAGCAAAATATAAAATTAAGGGCGTAAAAGGAATTCGATTTAAAAGTGTATCATATTACATTTATTCGGGAATTTCTGGTTTTGCCTACATTCCGCAAGGGCCTATTGATGGAGGCTGGAAAAACTTGCGCCCGTTGAATACAGAAGGGCAGGGGCTGCCCGGTGGCGGAGAATCTTATGGTATTTTTGGGCTGGGTATTCCAATGGGAATCGGTGTGCGATTGGGCTTAGACCCTATTTGGAGAATGTCTATTGAATTTTCATACACCCAAACATTTACAGATTATTTAGATGACGTAAGTGGAGTTTATTATAACAATGCCGCGATTGAAGCCAGTTATGGTAGTACGTCAGCTTATTTTGCTGACCCTTCTAGTGGTTCATTTCCTACATGGACGTCGCCCGGCGAGTTAAGAGGAGATTCCAATCATGATGACGGGTATGCCTTTTTGAATATTTCTATTATTCGGGATTTAAGCAGCAAACGAACCAAGCGAATAAAGTTCAATTACCGCAGACGCGCCCGCTTCTAAGTTGATAACTTTTACGTTTTCCAATCATTCGCCTTTTGTTTTTGTTTCATGTGTATTAACTTTGCATAAATAAGTGCGCCATGTACAAAGCCATAATTCGACCTTTTTTATTTTTATTTGACCCCGAAGCGGTGCATCATTTTACGTTTAAAATGATAAAGCTAACGGCAAAAATTCCCTTTGTTAGCAAGTGGAGAAGAAATAAATATGGTGTAGAAAACCCGGCTTTAGGCAAAACACTTTTTGGGTTGAATTTTAAAAATCCTGTGGGTATTGCTGCTGGGTTTGATAAAAATGCACTTTTACTAAACGAGTTAGAAGATTTTGGCTTTGGTTTTGTAGAAATAGGCACAGTTACACCGCGTCCACAAGTGGGAAATCCTAAAAAAAGATTATTCCGTCTGAAAAAAGACCAGGGTTTAATTAACCGAATGGGCTTTAATAATGAAGGTGTAGATGCGATCTCTAACCGGCTTAAAGAAAAAAAAACGAACTTAATAATAGGCGGAAACATAGGTAAAAACACAGCCACATCAAATGAAGTTTCAAAACCAGATTTTGTAGAGAATTTTGAAAAACTACACCCCTATGTTGATTATTTTGTAGTCAATGTTAGTTGCCCAAACGTAGGTGATACGGCAAAACTACAAGACAAAGACTTTTTGGTGGATTTGTTAACCACGCTTATCCAACGGAATAAAAACTTTGCGGTACAACGCCCCATTTTACTTAAAATAGCCCCGGATTTAAATAAAATACAGTTGGATGAGGTTGTAGAAATTGTATTGGAATCTGAAATTGATGGTATAATTGCAGCAAACACGTCTGTAGATCGTTCGGATTTACAAACGGCGGAAACGCGGTTAAACGAAATAGGCAATGGCGGGCTCAGCGGTAAACCCATTACCAAAAAAAGTACAGAAGTTATCCGCTACCTGGCACAAAAATCAAATAAAGCATTTCCAATTATAGGGGTAGGTGGTATTCATTCTGCCGAAGATGCCCTGGAAAAAATAGCTGCAGGTGCTGATTTGGTTCAAATTTATACGGGATTTGTATACGAAGGGCCAAATTTGGTTAAATCCATTAATCAAGCCCTGCTTAAACAACAACAGCAATGATTAAACTAATCGAATGTCCGCGAGATGCTATGCAAGGGTTGCATGACTTTATCCCGACGGAAGTAAAAATAAATTACATCAACCAATTGTTAAGCGTAGGGTACGATACCATTGACTTTGGTAGTTTCGTTTCACCCAAGGCCATTCCACAGCTTAAAGACACAGCTGCCGTGTTAAATGGTTTAACATTGAAAAACAATACAAAACTATTGGCAATTGTTGCCAACCAGCGTGGCGCGGATGATGCCTGCAATTTTGAAGAAATTAACTATTTGGGATATCCGTTTTCCATTTCAGAAACATTTCAGCAACGTAATACAAAAGCCAGCATTGCAGAATCATTAACACGGGTTGCATCCATCCAAAATACGTGCGTAAAGCACAATAAAAAATTAGTAATTTACATTTCAATGGCATTTGGAAACCCTTATGGTGACGAATGGAGTTTGGACATTGCAGCTGATTGGAGTCGAAAATTATCAGCTGATTTAGGGATAGAGATTATTGCATTGTCGGATACCATTGGCGTATCCAATCCGCAATCTATTGATACATTATTTAACGGATTGATCAAAGAGTTGCCCGAAGTGGAATTTGGTGCGCATTTACATTCCGTACCCGGTAAAACAATTGAAAAAATAGCTGCTGCCTATCATGCAGGCTGCCGTAGATTTGACGGTGCCATTAAAGGTTTTGGTGGTTGCCCTATGGCTGCAGACGACTTAACAGGGAATATGCCAACAGAAGATATGGTGGAATTTTTTGATGCTGAAAAAATTGGCATCAGTTTGGATAGAGATGCTTTTGAAAAAGCAAAGGAAATGGCATTAAAGGTATTTCCGGTTTAAAAAAAATAAAAAATGAGAACAATAATAACATTTGGATTAATGATGTGCCTTATGGTAAGCCAGGCGGGAGAAGGTACTAAAACCGTAGATGAATTTAACAAAGCCACTTTTATTGGTGATTTTGACGTTAAATTGAAACAAGGAGATACTACGTCTGTCAAATACATTAATAAAGATGGCGGTTTGGATGATAGTAAAATTCAAATAAGAGTAGAAAAAGGCGTGCTGAAAGTATCCTTGAAAAATGATTTGTATGTAGATGCTTATGCGTTAACCATAATTGTAACGTATAAAACATTAAACGATATAAAAGCAAAAATGGGTTGCCGGGTGGAGAATGAAAGTGTATTAACAGGTAAACGAATTGCACTTTCGGGCGAAACCGGGGGTAAAATTAAAACGAAAGTAATGTGCGAAGAAATAGACATTTCTGCCGGTTCGGGTTGTAAAATAGATGTGGAAGGCACGGCTGACAGAGGGACTTATTTTGCTAACTTAGGCGGAACTGTGGCTGCGGTAGATTTGGTGTGCAAAAAAGTAAATGCAGAAATAAGAGCGGGGGGTGACATCATTTGCCATGCAGTAGAAAAGTTACACATTGATATTGCAAGCGGTGGAACTGTAACTTACAAAGGCAATCCGGAAGATTTAGAAGAGAAAATTTTTCTTGGTGGAAAAGTTAAAAAGGTAGCGCCACAACCTGCGACTGAATAACGTATTATGAACATTGTAAAAATACTTGGACTCGTTTCAATTACGGTTTTATGTGGTAGCTGTGGTGGAGATAAATCAACCAATAACGAAGGTTTTATTGCGCCGTTTGACTCAAAAAAAATAGTGATTACCAACAGTTATCCAACCATTGATTCTACCGCGTTGGACATTATGGAAAAAATG
This sequence comes from Crocinitomicaceae bacterium, assembly GCA_963736585.1. Lineage (GTDB taxonomy): Bacteria > Bacteroidota > Bacteroidia > Flavobacteriales_D > Crocinitomicaceae > Crocinitomix. The sequence continues at coordinate 63,703 of CAVTPI010000002.1, forward strand.
AAAATTTGCACAATGTCAGACACTGTTTTTTCCGCCCCACCATGTTCCGCAGATTATTTTCGGGTGTTCCAATACCAAACCGACAAAACGTGGAAAGATGGTTTTATTGTAGACATTGCTCCGGCAGCTTACGGTTCGCCTGTGCATCAGTTGGTGATTATTCAAAACTATTTAGGTAAATACCGCATTGTTAACCAATACTTAGGAGATTTAATTGAAATGCGTTCTACCGCAGAAGGCTACCATGACCTGTTGATTGGTTACGAAGATCCGTACGTTGGTTTGGTTTCCATTCGGCACGAGTGGCAAGGCAATAAGTATGATGTGGTTGATGTTGAGGAGATTAATAATCATTTTGTCAAACCCGAAATGAAAGACTCGATCAACGCCTTATTTTTACCGGCATTTGCGGGTGGACATTAACTAAAATCCTTCATATTTATTTGGGTAAATCTTAAAATTGCTTGAATAACTTTTTATTTTTGTTGGTTATGCGAAACCTAGCATTACCATTGTTGTTTTTATGTACACTATTTTCTGTCAGTAGTTCTGCCGCTACACTTAAATTAGATGTTCCTGAAATTGTGTTTTCAGACATGAAGACGACGGTAGGCATATCTGCAGAAACAGGCGAACTACCGGCTTATGTTTTACAAACCAGAAATGGTAAACGCATTGCTGATACTGCTTTTGTTTCACAAAATGAATTGGGGGCCACGGTGGCATTGCAGTTTTTTTCGGGTGAAGAAATTACAGTAAAAGGCCATCAGTTTAGCGGAGAGACTAAAACAGCAGTAGTACCGTTGTGGATGTCTATTTTACCGCCTTTAATCGCTATTTTTTTAGCCTTAATTTTTAAAGAGGTTGTTTTTTCATTAGTTTCCGGAATATTTGCCGGCGCAGCCATTATGGGCTTTTATGCCAAAGGGGTGATAGGAATTTTTACAGGCTTTTTTAGTATAATAGATACTTATTTAATTAATTCATTAAATGATGCAGGGCATTTAAGTGTAATTGTTTTTTCAATAATTATCGGCGGAATCGTTGCGATTATTTCAAGAAACGGAGGTATGCAGGGCATTGTAAACCGTGTATCTAAATTTGCAAATACTGCGCGTAATGGGCAATTGGCCACGTGGGGGTTAGGAATAGCCATTTTTTTTGATGATTACGCCAACACATTAGTGGTGGGTAATACCATGCGTGCCATTACAGATAAGTTAAAAGTATCGCGCGAAAAATTAGCTTATATTGTAGATTCTACGGCAGCTCCTGTGTCGGCAATAGCTTTTGTAACCACATGGATTGGCGCTGAGCTTGGATATATTTCAGATGGTTTGTCTACTATAAATTCAGCCGGAACAGAAATTAACGAGGGCGTTTATTCCATATTCCTAAACAGTTTAGCGTATTCATTTTACCCTATTTTAACCCTGTTTTTTATTTTTTACATTATCTATCGTGAGAAAGATTTTGGACCAATGCTAAAGGCTGAAAAGCGTGCAAGGGCAGGCGGCGTTGTAAATCCAGAAGAAAATAATGCGGATTTAACAGAACTAAAAGATTTAGAACCGGTAGAAGGAATTAAATACCGTGCAAGAAATGCCGTAATTCCAGTAGTGGTAATTGTTTTTGGAACATTAGTGGGGCTTTTATTTACTGGTTTTGAAAACTTGCAAGGCCAACTGGCGGATAGAGGCATAACTGCAGACGGATGGTCAGCAATTTGGGGTAACATGAATGCAATTGACCCAAGTATTGATGGGTTTACAAAAAAACTAGGTACATTAATCGGTGCGTCAGATTCTTATATGTCATTGTTGTGGTCGTCGTTATCTGCTTTGTTAGTTGCTATTTTATTAACAGTAGGTCAAAAAATAATGTCGCTTGAAAAATCAGTAGAAACAGCAATTTCTGGATTCAAAACCATGGTGCCAGCCATTTTAATTTTAGTATTGGCATGGGCGTTAGCACTAGTAACAGAAGAAATGCATACGGCAGAATTTTTAACTGGTGTTATGGGCGATTCTATTCCGCCTTGGTTAATTCCTGCCATTACGTTTATTTTAGCAGGGTTTGTCGCCTTTTCTACTGGTTCATCCTGGTCTACCATGGCCTTAGTTTATCCACTTATTTTACCAGCCACATGGGCTATTTGTAATTCAGACGCTTATCAATACGCCAATGCAGATGCCATGGCTATTTTTTACAATACAGTTAGTGCGGTACTTGCCGGCTCTGTTTTAGGCGATCATTGTTCTCCAATTTCAGATACAACTATTTTATCATCATTGGCAAGTGGCAGTAATCATATTGACCACGTAAAAACACAAATTCCGTATGCGTTAACTGTCGGTTTAGTGGCTGTTGTTATTGGTACACTGCTTTCTGCTGTCGGATTGCATCCCGGTTTATCATTATTGCTTGGTATTGGTACCTTAATATTAATAGTCGAGTTGTTAGGGAAGAAAAGCACATAAAAGTACTTCGAGCGAAGTCGAGAAGCACTTTTATCAAGCAAAGCCGGGAAGCAATTTGTTGAGTTGTTAGGGAAAAAAAGCACATAAAAGTACTTCGAGCGAAGTCGAGAAGCACTTTTATCAAGCAAAGCCGGGAAGCAATTTGTTGAGTTGTTAGGGAAAAAAAGCACATAAAAGTACTTCGAGCGAAGCCGAGAAGCACTTTTATCAAGCGAAGCCGGGAAGCAATTTTGTTGAGTTGTTAGGGAAGAAAAGCACATAAAAGTACTTCGAGCGAAGTCGAGAAGCACTTTTATCAAGCGAAGCCGGGAAGCAATTTTGTTGAGTTGTTAGGGAAAAGAAGCACTTTTATCAAGCGAAGCCGAAGTACGGGATTAAATAAAGAAAAAATGCCAAAATTAATAGCCTTAGATTACGGAAAAAAAAGAACCGGAATTGCTGTAACAGACGATAGTCAAATTATAGCATCTGGCTTAACCACCGTTGCTACGCATGATTTATTTGTTTTTTTGAAAGATTATTTTGCAAAAAATGATGTAACAGATATAATTTTAGGCGAACCAAAACGATTAAACGGAGAGGCAACACACAGTTCTGCTGATGTGCAAGCCCTTTTTAAACGTCTACAAAAAACGTTTGATAAACCTGTTCATTTAGTAGATGAGCGCTTTACCTCTAAAATGGCATTTCAAGCTATGATTGACGGTGGTTTAAAAAAGAAACAACGACAAAATAAAGCGCTGGTAGATGAAATTAGTGCGACAATTATTTTACAATCGTACATGGAGCAACGGCGTTAGCCACGTTTAATTAAGCGAATGCCCTCTTCTTCAATTTGAATTATTTTTTCGCGATACAAGGCTCCAACTGCTTTTTTAAACACCTTTTTGCTAATGCCCATAGCGTGCTTAATGGTTTCTGGAGATGATTTATCATTTAGATGAATAAAGCCACCGCTTTTTTGCAATTTGGCTAATAAATCGCCTGCTATGCCGTCAATTTTTTCGTATCCGGCAGGTTGTAGCGCAACATCTATTTTATCATCTTCTCTTACTTTTTGGATGTAACCCGTAGTCCGTTCACTTGGCTTAATGGGTTTAAAAATTTCATTGTGATAAATTAAGCCAGAGTATTTTTCATCAATCACCACTTTGACGCCCAAATCTGTTTTTGTACCAATAATGAGTTCCACTTCATCACCTTCTTCATAGTCATGTGGCTGGTTGTCTAAAAACTGGTTGGTTTTTGTGCTTCCAACTATTCGGTCGGTTTCTTCATCTACATAAATACGAACAAAATAGCTTAATCCTTCTAATATATCAAAGGCTTGTTCGCTAAACGGTACAAGTAAATCTTTTGCTAATCCCCAATCCATAAAGGCACCAAATCCGGTAGTAGAAACACATTTTAAATATGCAAAATCACCAACTTGTGCAAACGGCTCTTCAGTAGTTGCAATAATACGATCCTCAGAATCAAAATAAATAAAAACGTCTAAATAATGATCTACCTCTGCGCCTTCGGGCACATAACGAATGGGTAATAAAATTTCACCAAATGCAGTGCCACCATCTAAATAAAGCCCAAAATCAACTTCTTTTACAACTTTGAGGGTGTTTACTTTACCAATTTCTATCATAACTTATTTGCGTTGATACACCGCGTAAATATACGGCGTTTCGTTTCCATTTGGTGAAATAGTTGTGTAATCCATTTGTTGAATCAGTTCAAAATCAAATCCTAAACGTTCAGCCATCATGGCTTCATCATAAGGTAAAACGGGCAAACCACTGCATGTTTCGGCCCCGCCTTTAGCAAAAACACCAAAAATTACATACCCTTTTGGTTTTACTTTTTGTTTCAATAAATTAAAGTAAGTGAGTTGATCTTTTTCTGTTGTGAAAAAATGGAGTACGGCTCTGTCGTGCCACAGGTCGATTAAAGGCAAATCACGCAAAAGGGTAGGTGCTGTTAAATCATCCAACATCCACTCTACATTACACTCTTCTTTTCCAAGTTCATGACGCAATAATTCCAATGCTTTTTCACTAATATCATTTACGGTAATGTTTTGAAAACCATCCTCTAGCAATTGCTCTATTAGGGTAGATGATCCGGTGCCTACAGTTACTATTTCTGCATATCGGCTTAAATTTAATTGTCGAATCAAAGTAAGTGACGGCTCGGGCAAATCTTCATACCAGCTTTGTTGGGTTATTCCCTTGGCCGAGTGTGCGTTGTTCCAATGTGTTTTTAGGCTCATGTTGATTGAAGTAGTTTGAGAATGCAAAGTAACGTATAAAAGAAGAAATAACCGATACTTTGTGCCACAGAAATAAAAAAAAGGAGTGCACTGCAACCCCTTTTTTTAACGAATTAAATTATAAACTACAAAAAGATGTGTTCACACAATCAATTCTGCTTTTGGATACAGTTGCATCCATTTGTTCAGTTGTTCTTCAGTTTTTAATGTAATCGTTGTTCTGCTGTCCAACTGTAGTTTAAATTTCGGTGTAGAAGATTTAATTTCATTTAGAATCTTTTCTACTTTCGCTGCTGATTTTTTTCGAGCCATGCTATTTGTATTTTAAGTTTTTAAACGCGTGTCATTAATATAACAGGTGAAACTGCGTTTTGTTGTGATTTAAGTTCCCTTATTTCCAGTATTTTAGACCAATTAACTATATCTAAAGACGAGCGAAAGTTTTTTACGGATGTAAATATACCGTTCGGTATTTTATTTTTTTTAATTCGCTCGTTATCAGATGCCTGTTTAGTCATTTTTTTGAATGTTACTTGTAGTACCGGACGTTAACGCAGAATCACCTTTTCAGTTATTTCGGTGCCATCTTCGCTTACAATGTGCAACAAATAGGTGCCTGCCGTTGCCATTGAGAAGTCAACTATGTTGCTGCCGTTTGTTAATTGATTAACCGCAACTACACGTCCGTTTAAGTCCACTAATTGTGCTATTCCTTTATTGGACGCTATAATTGTTATAACCTTACTACTTGTTGAAGGATTCGGATAAATAGAGATGGTGATATCTTTCTGAATACCAGATTCTACACTTGCTACTGATTGAATATCAAAATCCCATATACCGCGCCCCCATGTTGCAAATCGCACTAAATATTCTGATGGAATAAACTCTACCGAAATGTATTCTTGAATAGGCGCTGAAATTCCTGCAATGTTAAACCATTCTTCAGCATTCATATCATAAACATAAGGGCCGGCATCTGTCGCGGCGAATAAAAATTGCTCACTCGGATCCATAGTCATTTCATGGACCATTGTATTGGGTATTCCGCTGGATAATGCCGTAAATGATCGAGCACTATCGGTAGACATATACACGCTTGACGAACCATAATTTGAACCTCCTACAAACACTAACCCCGGTGTTAAGCGAGATGCATAAATGTCAGCCGTATAAATCCACCCACCAGAGGGGCCGGCATAACTCGGTGTCATTTCAAAGGTTTCTCCTTCATTTTCTGAATAGAAAAACCGACCGTTTTCAGTAACAACGTAAATAAAATTATCTTGAAATGGTGTTGTTTCAATGGCAGAAATTGCTGCACCTCCAGATGCCGCATAAAAATCAAAATCAAACTGAGTTGTACTAATTTCTCCAGCTTCATAAGTCGCTTTAATTAAGTGTGAGCCTGCTCCTCCGCTTAAATTACCACCGCCAATGTAAATAAATTTATCCTCATCATGCGGAGCCGCGCCCGTTGGCACAATCCAGTTTACGTTTGGCATGTTGCTACCTTCTATGTCTACCGTGGTGGCATACCCTTCGTCTGTTTCTGCATTGTCATACACCGGAATCCATGCTCCGGGGTATTGAATCCATATTGTTTTGCCATTATCAGTAAACTGCATTTCGCCGTAATCACCAGAAATAACTTGTTCAAAATTTGACGGTTCCGGTGTGTCTCCGGTAAGTGTTCGTTGGAATCCTTGATCTTGCGTTCCACCAAAAATAAGCGCACTGTTGTTTGGGTGGGTTAACACGTCGTAAAACTGACCGGTATTTAAATCCTGCATGGCAAGGTTAGGAGTTGTTGCTAAATTGTCATACGAAATACTAATGCCCCCGTGGTTTGGAACCAGCGTAAACTCTGTTCCATCTGTTTTTTCAAAAGGTGTTATCGACATAATGTCCGCATGAATTTTATTTTCAACATCACTATAATACTCCCACCATTCAGAAACAAGCTCAAACGTTTCTCCGCCGTTTGTTGATCGGTATAAATTTACTTCTCCGTAGTACAAGGTGTTCGGATCGTCAATTGCTACTGAAATACCAACATCCCAGGTACTTGTAGGAAGGTTAGACACGTACGAGAAACTCGCTCCATCATCTGTAGAAGTATAGAGCATATTATTATCCATCAACGCATAAAATGTTAAACCGTCATCTGTTTCATTCACACGAATCATGCAACGCGAAGTTCCTCCCATTGAAAGGTCATCTGATAGGGTGGTTACGGTAGTACCTTCAAACTTGCGCAACACATCCGGACCGTCTAAAATATAAGCAGCATTACTGTTGTGCGCCGCGTGCATGGATACTTTGTTTTGCGAATTTTCATCCAGATCCATCACAAAAGTAAATGACGTACCATTATCGGTAGAATAGGCAATTTTATTACGGGCTGCACCACTTGTAGTGCGGTAAAGGTAAACCAGCGTATTTTCAGCATTATTTAACTGAAATAATGCATTTCCATTACCATAAATACCACCAAAACCTGCCGACTCTGTCCATGTTTCTCCACCGTCGTCAGAATAGCGGGGAACATGATTGTTAGCCGTGATTATACGCAACGTGCCGTCCGGTAAATCAACTAGTTTTAAAATTCTTCGACCAACTGGTGCACCATCTGTTAAGGGTGTCCACGTTTCACCATTTAAATTGCCTTTCCATAAAATTCCGCCGTCAGAAACTACATAAACATCTTCCGTAGCGGTGTGATAGTCTGAAATTCGTATATTTCCGGGTACATCTTTACTTCCGCGTTCACGCCATTCTGCGTCAAGTGCGCCATCTGCAAATGTTTCTACATCTCTTGATTGAAGTTTGTATGCTCGCAATTCTGCCTGCATTTTATGCGTTTCGGCATTTAATTCGCGCCAATCCGGATAATTACCATGAATTAAATCAAAATAAGCATCTCTGCGTTGTTCAAAATCTTCTTCATCTGCTAAATTATCATACACTTGCGTGGGGATAGGAATGCCCGCAACTTTTTCTTCTTGGTTTTGCGCATTTTCTGTAGATTGCTCTGCGCATGAAGCCGTTGTGAGGACAACAGCCGCTAGCAGTAAGTAGTTTTTCATGGAATTAATTTTATTAAAAATACTAAAAGAAAGCTTTCCGCGTTAAACAATCTATTCTTCACTATTGAATTCCCGCTAAAGTGTAAGAATTATTTATTTTTGTCGAGTTAAAACTGAAAAATGAGTCAAAACCAAAATTTCAATTCCAACGAATTAGTCGCTTTTCTGTGGTCTAAGCGTAAACTTTTGCTAATTATAACCATAATCGCTTTTGCGGGGTCGGTTATCGTCAGTTTAATGATGACACCTTATTATATGTCTCGCGCCATTGTATTCCCAACTAAATCAAACTCGGTTGATTTTAATTCAAATAGTCGAAACAGTGTAGTGGAATTTGGAGATGAAGCAGATGCTGAGCGTTTACTGCAAGTGTTGATTTCGCCCGAAATTAGAGATAGTTTAACGGCAAAATATGAGCTGTATGCGCATTACGAAATTGAGCGAGACGCACCACAATCAAAATATGAATTCCAAAAGGCGTATGAAGGCAATGTAAAGTTTGACCGTACACGTTACAACTCCATTAATATTGATGTATACGATACTGACCCAGAACAGGCAGCTGCCATGGCGAATGACATTGTGCGATTGGTGGATACAGTGATGAACAAAATGATTCGTGAGCGAGCAACGGGCCCTATGTACGCGGTGCAATCTCAAGTAGAGTTGATTAGCCAGCAAATGGGTGATTATTCTGACAGAATGCGCGCATTGAGTGATTCTGGAGTAGTGAGTAAAGATGAACGCGGAAGCATGTATACAGATTACTTGGAAGCGTTAAAATCTGGACGAAATGAGCTGGCGGCAGAAATTAAGCGAAAAATTGATGCGACACAAACCTATGCCTCTAACTATGATACGTATTCCAGCTTAACAGAATTTTTTAGTTTACGTTATTCCAATATTTTAGATGTAAACGATCAATCGCGGCAATATGCCAATACAAATATTCAACAAACCATCCGCCACAGTTGGGCAGAAATTCCGGACAAAAAAGCAAAGCCGAAACGGGCCATTATTGTGCTTTTTACAACATTCTCTGTATTGGTTTTTGCAATTTTTGTATTGCTGGCTGTTGAGAAAATTCGCGAATTACGCGCAAAACAAGCATAGCAAAGCGTGAAGGCATTGCTAAATAACCGTGCGATTTATGTAATCGTGGTTTTGTTTTTGATGGTGAATTTATATTACACCTACAAAGGCAACAGTGTGTTAAATGCCGTTCCGTTTGCTTTACTGTTGATCTACACCGCTTTTTATCATTTTGATAAACTGTTTTTGTTTATCGTTTTTTTTACACCACTTTCCATTAATATAGAGGAATTCGTATCTGCCGACATTGGGCTGTTTTTACCAACTGAACCCTTGTTGTTTGGCATGCTGCTTCTGATGATTTTTAACCAGTTTCGGCGCAATCAGTTTCAAAAGTCGTTTTTATATCACCCCATTACTATTTTATTTATTTTACAATTGGTTTGGATATTTTTAACGGCTTTAACCAGCACGCATCCGTTAGTTTCATTCAAATTTTTACTGATGAAAATGTGGTTCATCATTCCAATTTACTTTTATGGCGTTATTTTTTTTAAGAAAGAAAAAAACGTTTATACCTTTATTTGGCTATTTATTACCGCCCTGGCAATTGTGGTGTTTTATACCTTATTTAACCATGCCTTAAATGGTTTTGATGAGCCAAGCGGGCATTGGGTGATGTTTCCGTTTTTTAAAGATCATACCTCTTATGGTGCTATTTTGGCATTGGTTTATCCGGTTTTGTTTGGGTTGTTATTTACAATTAAAAAAAGCCCCTTGGTTCGGTTAACCTTGTTGTTTTTAATCTGCCTGTTTGGTTTTGCCATTTTTATGAGTTACACAAGGGCGGCATGGCTTAGTTTGGTGGGTGCCTTTTTAATTTATTTACTTATTCGGTTTAAAATTCATTTTAAGTATTTGGCGGTTATTGGTGTTGTTGGGTTAATTTACATAGCAGCTTCGTGGACTTCCATTATGCATAATTTAGAGCGAAACAGGTCTGAACATGCTACTGAAAATATTGATGAACGAATTGAATCAATCGCGAATATTAGCACAGACGCCTCAAACCTTGAACGTTTAAACCGGTGGGGGAGTGCTATCAGAATGTGGGAAGAACGTCCAGTGTTGGGCTGGGGACCAGGGACGTATGCTATGAATTACGCCCCATTTCAATTGTCATCTGGTAAAACAATTATTTCCACCAATTCTGGAAACATGGGCAACGCCCATTCAGAATATCTGGGACCTTTATCCGAACAGGGGCTGCCGGGTATGCTGTTAATGGTGCTGCTGGTTATTTATATACTTTATACGGGTATTAGTTTATACATTCGGATGCCTGATAGTGCCATACGTACAATTATGTTGACGTTACTGCTTGGGTTAATTACTTATTTTGCACACGGTATACTCAATAATTATTTAGATACTGATAAGGCAACCGTGCCTGTTTGGGGCTTTACGGCTATCATTGTAATGCTTGATTTAAAATATCCAAAACAACAAAAGCAAAACGACCTTATTTCTGAGCAGTCACCGGAGGAGGCATAATTCGTTTGCCTTTGCGTATTTTTCGCATCCAATAGGCAATAAAAAAAGAACCAAGAACACCTGGTAAAAACCATCCTAATAAACCGGGTAATAAACTATTTGTAACAATAAATGCGGTGGTTGCTGCAATGTAGCTTCCTACAATTTTACCCACATGTAACGTTAGCCATTTTTTTTGAACAGCTTTGGGTACACTGTAAATAATTAAATCCCGTATTGCAAAGGCAACGGCAGTTGCTCCAAAAACAATAGATACCACGTTTAACCCATCACGCATACTCATAAAAGGAATTATTATCATTCCAACACCCGCCAAAGCCATCAATGCTGACACGACTTTATCTTGCGTTAAACTGATGTTGGCTTGTTTATATTTTAATGCTCTATTACCAGTGTACGCCAAATAACTGCTAAACAAACCCACTCCGAATAAGAATGGATTCTCATGCCCTGGCAATACGGCTATTATAAGCGCTATTAATGCTGAAATGAGCATACAAACCACAAATATTTTTCCAAACAATTTATGCGGCTTGTCTCCTTTTTTTCCAACCATGGGTATAATTCCGGCTAAGAGAGCAATACCACCAAAAACAGCATGAATTATAATTAAAATTAAAGCAAATTTTTCCATCTTGAGGTGTTTTAAGTAATGCGTCGTTTTGGATTTAAACGATTTTAAATTTTTTGTCTAACGGTCAAGCCACTGCTTAAATTCTTTCACCTTTTCGCGCGCCACTATAACTTCGTCTTGGTCAAAGCCATCTATCTTTAATTTCAAGCGACTATTACTATGTGCAATTATTTCAGAAGGGGCATCAATGGCAACAATAAACTTGCGGTTAACACGAAAAAAACGATTGGGGTCTAATAATACCTCCACTTTTTCAAGGGAATGTTCTACCACGTAATTGCGGTTGTTACTCGTGTGTAAATAGGTACCTTTTGCCAAACTAAAAAACACGGTAATTTCATCCACCGCAATGGATTTTATTTTATCACCAACCTTAATCATAAACCTTGATTTGTAGGCTGGTTTTTCTTGCGATTTAGCCAATTTTAGTAAAGTATTCAGGTCAATCCCTTTATTCAGCTGGTCGTATTTTTCTAACGCTTTTTGCAGCCGTTCATCCTCTACTGGTTTAAGCAAATAATCGATACCATTTGTTTCAAACGCGTTAATGGCGTACTGATCGTAAGCAGTGGTAAAAATAATGGGGCAATCCACCGTTTGATTTTCGTAAATTTCAAAACTTAAACCATCTGCCAACTGAATGTCTGATAAAATTAGATCAGGTTGGTTGTTGGCTAAAAAGTCCAATGCCTCTGCAACGGTTTCTAGTTTGCCCACAATGGTTGTTTCTGGGCGTAACGCCATTATTAAGCGTTCTAACCGATTGGCTGCGCGTACTTCGTCTTCGATAATTAAAACATTCATGTTAAGCTTTTTTTAATAACGGAATGGCAACGCTGTACACACCATTTTCTGTGTTAATGGTCATGTTATCAGTTGTAAAATAACTAAACTGTTGCTGTAGGTTTTTGAGTCCAATTTTTTTGGAATTTTCACCACTATTTTTTTCGCGTATCGGGTTTTGCACGGTAATGGTATTTTTTGTGCGTTTAATGCTAATATGCAAGGGGTGTTGTTTAGACGCCTCATTATGTTTTACTGCATTTTCAACCAATAATTGCAAGGCGAGTGGTACAATTAAATCATCTGAATTCACTTCTACTTCTAACGTCACAATTAATTTATCTTCAAAACGCGTCTTTAACAGAAATATAAATTTTTGAATAAAAGCAAGTTCATCTGCTAAGGGAACCAATTCTTTTTCTCTGCTGTCAAGCACGTAGCGGTATATATCGCTAAATTGATGAATAAACTTTACTGCTAATTTTTGATCCTCATAAACTAAATCGCTCAACACGTTTAAGCTATTAAACATAAAGTGCGGGTTAATTTGGTTGCGTAATGATTCGTATTTGTAGATTAGCATTTCGCTTTTAAGCTTTTCTTGGTTAACTAAAGCCGCTTTCCAACTCGTAAAAAAGCCATACGCCGCCGTCAGTATAGACATGAAGAATGAAATTACAATGGGAACTCCCCAATAGCTAAAATTTAATGTCCATATTTCTTTTGGAATTTCGCCAAATACAATCAAGCTCATTAACGATTGCACAACGGCAAACCCCACAACGGCATACACAACAATAGAAACAATGGTAAGGCTTAAGCGAATAATGGGAAACTTCATCCAATCAAATCGTCGTTCTATAACGGTTTGTAAATAAGAATGCCCTAACCACTGCGTTGCAAAAATCATCATTCCCCAAATGGATGCAATCACAAAATTGCTAAACGATTCAAAAGGGTGGTTCAAAAAAACGAGTGAACTAACGCAGCCAATTATCGCATGGACATAGAGGAATTGCCAAATGCTTTTCAACGGTTTATATAGGGGTTCCATTTTTTCCATTCTTTTCAATGTTACTCAAAATATAGCAAACAAAGGTGTTGTTTTATCTCGCTTTTAGTTGTAAAGTAGTGTTGCCGTCTATTGTAAATAGTGTCTTTTTGTATTTAGGTGCGCTCATAAAGCCCTTTGCATTGTTCGAAAAACCATAACTTTCTGTTGGTATTCCTCGTTTGGACTTGTCCATTTCACCATTTTCGTTTTCATCATGGAAAAATCGAATTGAATAAACTCCATTTTCGAGCCCGTCAATGGTTAATGTTGATTCATTATTTTTTATGATACCTGCAATCTTGCGCACTGTTTGCTCATTTTCGTCTAATAACTCCAGCATAATTTGCCCCTTGTCAGATGCAAGTTTGTCAATAGTTACCGATAGCGTTGAGGTACTTGTAGTAACAGTCGATTTTTTTTCGGTTGTCTCAGTTTTTTCGGTCGCTTCAGTTTCCACGGTCGTCGCGGGGCAATTGTTTATCAGTTCGATTACTTGATTTTTTCCCCAAGTTGGGTAAAAAGGACTTTTTACCGGATAGTTGTCCCAAACGGCTAATAACTGATGAGCTTCTTCACAGTAAGGGGCTGTGTCTTGTCCAAAAAAATTAGCCGTACCTATTTTGTTGGATAATCTTAACTGTTTAGCACGCGGATTGTTTGCATCTAACGCTAATGATTTTTGAATGGCTCCTTCGGTTAATGCACCGTATTTTGGGCCTCTGTTCATAGGGTCTATTACTAATTTGGCGGTGTAGTAAAATGCTTGCAAGGCAAAAATTTCAGTTTCGTTTGGGGCAAGGGTTATCATTTTATTAATGGATTCTTCTGCGGTTGCTAAGTAATCATCTTTTTGTAAGTTACTTGCTTTTTTATCCGCAAAGCTCATCAGAATATAGCTTTGAGCATGGTAATAAAGCGGAAGCCATTCGGTTGTTTCAACTTGTGCAATACGCTCAAAATTGGCGGCCGCAGCTTTATAGGCGTCTACTGAATTTACTTGGGCGTATTGGCCCAATGCTTCTCCCATTTTTTGTTGGTACTGTGGGCTTTGTGCTATTGATAAGCTAATTGAAAAAATAAGGGTAATTGTTGTGATTAACGTTTTCATAGTATTGTATTTAAATTGTTTTTGTTGATTCAAATTTGAGGGTAAATTCCCGTTTTTAAAATTCAGAGTTACTGAACCGTTGAATTTTAGTGCTGAACTGTTAAAGTTGAATTATTGCAGTTTATCCAATTGGTTTTTATCACCCGATTTTGATAGTGTAATAAAGCAGGCAATAATGAAAAATCGCGGTGCGGGAGGCTCTATTAATCGTTTTTCGTAAACTCCGTTTACATTTGGTGTATTGGAAAATTCGTAACCGAATGATTGGTCAAACCCCAAAACGTTTGTAGCTGAAGCGTAAAAAATTACATTTGGTTTGTATAAAAAGCTCCAGTTTAAATTTAATGATTGATACGCTTTTGTTTGTTCAGATTGGAAGGTGGGGCTGTTTGGATCGTTGTACGAGCGGGGAGAGGCATAGCTAAATGCTACGCCAACTAATGAACGACACTTTTGAACCCAATGTTTGTAAATGAATGATACATTGTGTTTACTTGCAAATTTGGGGCTGGCCATTTGCGGATAATCAAGGTAATTGCGCGCTGTATTTAGGTAAGAGTAAGACACCCAGTAGTCCCCATTTTTAATTGTTTTTGCATCACGAAAAAAAACATCAATTCCAGCGGCTTTTCCTGTGCCGTTGTTGGTGTAGTAATTGGGTTGAAAAAAAGAATCGCCTGGTTAAACTTTACCAAGTTTTTATAGCCCTTGTAATAAATTTCTGAACGCAATGTACGCTTGTCTTTGGACCATTGGTAGCTTAACATATATTGGTCTGCGCGCTCTGCCTGTAGTTGGTCCGAGTAAATTAAAAAAGTGGATGAAGGATCTTGATAAAAGTGGCCTACGGCAGCAGAAATTTGGCTATTTTCTCCTGTTTTAAAGGCAGCAGAAATTCGCGGAGAAGCACGAAACGATTGTGTGTAGCGGTTAAAAGCAACCCGTCCACCAATGCGCATTACAAAGCGGTGGCTCAGGTGAATATTGGTTTCAGCAAATGCTGCACTTGTTGCACTTTGGTAATTGGGGTTAAAATTTTCTGAAGTTGATTCAATTTTTTGCTGAAAGTCAGTTAAAAATAATTCTGCGCCTGTCTTTACGTTTATTTTTCGGTTCAATTGTCCTGTTAGCGCGGTTTTAAAATGTCCGGCTGTAAGTAATTCTTTAAAATTGGTGGTGTTGAATTTAATTTCATCCGTATTATGCGTTACGCCAAGTCCAGCTTTTAAGATCCATTTTTTACCAATTCCGCGAGTGTAGGAGGTATTGATATAACTATTTTGGTTTTTTAAATCATAAGCTGTGGCTTTTTCATTGTTAAAACCAGCACGGTTTAACTGAAACCGTGCATCATTGTAATTGCCATAAACTTTAAAAAGTCCTTTTTTTGTTTTAACACGGTAATTTAATCCCGCATTATTTGAAATGGGCATCTTAATCCAATCAATTCCTTGTGGAACGATATTCATATAAGGAGTTAAATTGGTGTGGTCAAAACTTAAGGTTAGGGCAGAGGAGTCCCATTTTTTTGTGCCTGCCAATCCTAACCCAACAGATAAAACAGAAATATCTAATTGATCTTGTTCTTGCAGTCCCTTTGTATCCAATAATAAAACGGATGATAGTGCCTGCCCATATTCTGCAGAAAAACCACCCGTACTAAAAACGGTTCCGTCAAACAAAAAAGGGTTAAATCGGCTGCGTACTGCAGTGTTGGGTGCCGAAGGGCTAAACGCTACAGGAACAAGTGTACCGTCAATGTATGTTTGGCTTTCTTCACTATTTCCACCACGCACAAAAAGTTTACCCGATTCAGCATTTGTTGATGTACCCGGCAAATATTGCAATGCACCAATTACACTGCCTTGCGCTCCGGGCACTGTTACCATATCAATGGAGCTTAATGTGACTGATTTCTTCTTGTCTCCTGCTTCAAAAGCGCCGGATGTTATTGTAACTGCCTTTAGTTCATTAAATTTTTCTTGTAAGACTATGTTCAGTTTTACGGTATCACCAACACAATCAACAGAAATTTCCACAGGCTCATAACCAACAAATTTTGCTGTTAAGGTTTGGTTTCCGTTTGTGGTGGTTGTAAATAAAAACGTTCCTTCATTATTGGTCACTGTGCCGTCATACGATTTTGAAATAAACACGGTAGCACCAATAAGCGGAGCATTTGTTTTTTTATCTGTTACTGTGCCGGTTAAAACTGTTTGGGCATTAATGCAGTTCACAATAACAAAAAGGGCGATAAAAGAAAATAAAGGTTTCATTCGGTTTAGTTTTCTTCAAATATGCCTTGATTGTGCCCTTTTAAAAAAAAAGAATGACTGAACCGTTAAATAATGTGGCTGAACTGTAATGTTACAAATGGTAATTTATGGAAATAAAAACACCCTTAACCAATTGGCTAAGGGTGCTCCTTTTACTGTTATTTATTTTAGGTGTATTACCTCATAATGTTAACTGTTCCTGATTCAAAGTGGCGTGCATCTGAAAATGCTTCCTTGAACTCAATTGTCCATGTGTAAACGCCGTCTTTAATAATTCTGGATCCACCATAAGTTCCGTCCCAACCAACAGTTGCGTCGTAAGATTCGAATACAATCTCTCCCCATCTGTTAAATACAGTCATGTGGTAGTTGTAAGGGTCAAATCCAGATTCAAACACTGGTTGGAAAATGTCATTGTATTGGTCACCATCCGGAGTAAATGTATTTGGTACATAGAAAAGAATAATTCCTCTAACATTCAAATAACCTGTTGTAATGTCTGTACATCCTAAGTAGTTTGATGCACTTAACTGAACCGGATAGAAAATATCTGCTACATCTGTAGGGAACTCATGTGTTGGGTTCTCTTCCGTTGTATTGGCTGAACCATCAGCAAAATCCCATAAGTAATCTGTAGCATGCAATGACTCATTTGTAAAGTTTACTTCGGTATCCGTTGTGTAAACTGCTTGTGGGGCAAAAGTAAAGGCTGCAATTGGCATTTCTTCTACAGTAATATAATCTGTATAGGTAATACTTGTAGAACATCCTTTAACATCCGTTACCGTTGCAGAAACAGTATTCAACCCTTCGCTCAAATAAGTATGAGAAACGTAAGGAGATGTTGATACTGATGCTACATCACCGTCACCAAATATCCAATCTGTTGTTGCAATCGTTTGGTCTGACACAACCGTAAAGTCAACGTTGAAAGGTGTACACCCTGCTGTATCGCTTGCTGAGAATGAAATAACTGGTAAAGGGTTTACTTCAATATCCATATTGTCTGTATTCACACATCCGTTAGCATCTGTTCCTGTTACAGTGTAGGTAATTGTACCCAACACAGGTGTAAACGGTATACCATCAGAAATTGCTGCAGGATCCCATGCATACGATACGCCTGGAGTTCCACTTGCGGCTACAAATGTTTCTGTTCCAATACAAATTGATTGATCTGGACCAGCATTTACAACAGGCAATGGATTCACTGTAATTACAAATGTCGCAACATCTTCTACACATGGATCAGTTGCTGCAAGTGTATACTCAAATGTATAATCACCAGCTGCTAATGAACCGTCCATTGATAATAAACCACTGGCTGGGTTAAATGCTCCACCTGTTACAGTTACCTCACTCCATATTCCTCCCGGATCTGCTCCAACGAGTAGTGTATTTAGGTTAATTGAGAAACCAGGTGTATTACAAATTGGTGCTGCACCATCTTCTCCAGCGTCTGGTTGGTCGTATACTGAAATTGTCATAGTTGCTGTATCGTCGTCACAAACGGCACCACCATCTAATATATAATAGATTGTATAATCTCCAGGAAGAACACCTGCCGGATCAAAAATTTCAGTAGCCGGGTCTAATCCACCTACAGTAGGGTTGCCTGGGTCTTCACTCCACGTTCCACCTGGGTCAGCATCAACTAAGAATGTGCTCATATTTGCCGGCACGGCAGCTGCATTACACATTTCAAATCCTGTGCTATCTTCTCCTGCATTAATTTCTATGAATGTAATTTCAATTGGTTCATAATCAAAACAACCCGTTTCTGGAATCCCAATCATTACATAAACATCATCACCAGGATAAATTATAGTCGTAGCTAATGTATCAGTAGGGTCGTCAATTGAATCTGGTGCTTCTGTAAAGAATCCCATAATTGAGCCCGGTAGTCCTTCTAAATCTTCAATTGTTAAGGTTGATATATCAAAGGAGCCACATTGCGGTCCCGGATCGGTAATTTCAACATCTGGTGCATCTCCCGTAGCCTCTACGACAAGAAAACGTTCAATTGGTAATTCGAAACAGTCACCTAATGGATCTGCAACAACACGGTAAAGTGTTGTACCCGAAGGTGAAACAGTAATTTCTGCACCTGTTCCAATGTCTTCACCCGTGTCCATGTTTGTCCATGTAATTTCATATCCCAACCCTAAATAAGGCCCGTCTAATGCAAGTGTTAAAGGTCCGGTAGAACAATCTTTCAAAAGAGTATCTGGTAGTGGATCGTCATCACCATCACCATCAATATCAGCAAAAAGTGCTGTACAGGCAGCTTCAGCACCTGCGCCGCCATCAAAATCAACAAAATATAAACTTTGGATAGCCTCTTCAACCTGCGCGGCATCCAAAATAACTACGAATTGAAAGTTTGAAGTACCGCCTGCTGGTAAAACAGCATCTCGGTGACTAATAGAAATCGCTTCATCAAACGTTGATACCGATCCTTCTGTGCCTGTTAAACCACCAACACCATTCCAAATATCAGAACCACTAGGAACAGCAAATCCTCCTTTACTAACACGAGTGTTAGGGTCAATAGCTCCTAAACCTACATAATTGTCCCACGTATTACTTTGTGTTGCACTTACAAGTGATTTAGGGCAAAAAGGTGATGCTTGACTTTCAATCGTATTTGTTGTAACAAACGACCATCCAATGGTTTGGTTATTATCGGGGTCAAACGTTTTATAAAAATAAACGTTGTTTTTAGCAGCAGCAGTTGTGTTCGTTAACGTAACATCTACAATATAATAAGTAGTAGTGGTGTCCATTTTATAACGCATGTTAATGTTAACACCGTCTATAGCACCTTCCCACTCAACAAATTTACATCTTCCGATAACGGCATAATCGTGTAATCCAGTTGTAATTGGAATATCATATTCACCTGTAGCGCTGTTCTGATGATCGACACCCGCTATTTGAATTCCGAATGTATTTTCCGGTGATCCCGGCAAGTAAAAATCTCCGTCGTACTCAACCCAGCCATCATCAAACGGATTTGCAACGAAACCAAGGCGTCCGCCAGGGAAACGTGCGTGATTTGGAAATGGAGGAAGTATCGAAGAACCCTCGAATCCCCGTGCATGCACACCTACCTCAATTGTTGGTGCCATTATAAAAGCATCTGCACCAACAATTTGGGCGGATGAATTAAAACCTACGGCACACAGCAGGGTTAAAATAAAGTTTCTAAAAAGTATTGCGTTTTTCATTATTGCTTAAGATTATGACGTTGTCTAATGTGTTGGTTTATTCAAATTATTGTTGACATAGTTTGTCAACTTTACCATATCTAAATCTCCACCCATATACTCTGTGTGTACGTGCAGAATTACATATCCTTCTTCAAAATTTAATTCAGGGGTAACAAGGTTTCCTGTTAAATAATAATCTAACTTTTTCTCACCGTCTGTTTGATTTTCAAAACCTAAATGGGCTACATCAATATAATAGGCTGTAGTCATAGGTGCATCCGGAAAACTTATAACGTAATTTGTTGTTAAAGTTGCCTCTGGAAGTGCTTCAATATCCGCCGCTTCTTGTGCGTAAGATGAGAAGGTAATTAGTCCCAATCCTAAAAAAAGTACTCTGAATAGTTTCATGTTAATATGATTTGTTTCTTAATAGACTCTTAATTTTAGGTGAAGTTGCCTAAAAAGCGTCATTTAAAGATAACTTTTTTTTTACGATTCGTCGATTAAACGGTTGAATTAGGTGATTAAAACGCTTATTCCCTAGATTTAACGGGTATTGCAGAGGGTTGCTTGTATACAGCAAATATTTTGTAGATGTTAAAAAAAAAATAAAGTTTTTCATTTTGATTAATTTTTAACAAGACAAAGGTGCTGGAGGAGTTGCCTCTGTTGAAATTTGAGCAAAAAAAATCCACGCTTTGATTAAAAAAGCGTGGAGATTCAAAATTTAAGTAATTTATAAAGGGGCTTAGCCGTTTTTCTTTTTCTTATCGCATTTCTTTTTGCAACATTCTTTTTTCTCGCATTTTTTCTTTTCAGTTTTGGTAGTCGTACTTTTCTTTTCGCCATCTTGAGCGTAAGAGTTCATGCTGATTCCACCTAAAAATGCGGCTACTGTAAGTGTTAAAAATATCTTTTTCATTTTTCTAATTTTTAAACAAGATAGTGATTTACCTTAAATGCTACGATAGATTTAACTTTTTTTTAGCTTTTTAGTTCACCAATTATAGTTGTTTTACCTTGAACTACGTCGTCTAGTTTAATATTCAGTTTAGTGCCTAACGGTAAAAAAACGTCGATACGCGATCCAAATTTAATGAATCCAAACTCTGCTCCCGCAATGACTTGTTGTCCTTCTTCTGAATAGCAAACAATACGGCGTGCTACTGCTCCGGCAATTTGGCGAAACAATACTTCCTGTCCGTTGTCGTGTTCAACAACAACTGTAGAGCGTTCATTTTCAGTAGATGATTTTGGGTGCCATGCAACTAAAAATTTTCCGGGGTGGTATTTAACGTATTTTGTGATTCCGCTAATCGGATTCCAATTGGCATGTACATTCATTGGAGACATAAAAATTGAAATTTGGATGCGTTTATCGTTAAAATATTCGGTTTCTTCTACTTCTTCAATAACAACAACTTTTCCATCTGCAGGACAAATAATAAGATTGTCACCCGCAGGGCTAGTGCGTTTTGGTACCCTAAAAAACTGGATGACCAAATAAAGCATCACCACAAGAAATATCGTGATTAACCAAAAGACAATGGGAAGTTCACCAAAAAATAAAACATTTGGTGTAAAAAGTGCAATACCTAACAATACTGCAACAAAAATAATGCGGTACCCCTCTTTATGAATTTTCATAGTTTATTTTGCTTGGTGGTTTATTTTGTACAAAGGTAATGATACCGAGCAAAACACAACTATTTTTAAAATAATAGTGTTTCTAGCAATTCTTGCGGTTTATAAAACTTCTATAAAGACAAAATGATTGAGAAAATAAATGATCGGGGTAATGAACAAAACCGCATCAAAACGATCTAATATACCACCGTGTCCGGGAAGTATTGTACCCGAATCTTTAACACCTAAACTGCGCTTTAACATTGACTCAATTAAGTCGCCTATTGTGCCAATGGCACTAATTATCATACCGTACACAGCATATTGAATGTAAGGCTGTCCGGTGAAGTGGGCAATTAAAAGCCCGCCAATAATGCTGAAAATGAATCCGCCAAAAAAACCTTCCCACGATTTTTTTGGCGAAATACGTTCGAATAATTTGGTTTTACCAATTTGGCGACCAACTAAGTAAGCGAATGTATCGCTACACCACACCAATATAAAAATGGTAAGGACAGGCCAAAAATTAAGTACCGTACCCGTGTTGGAATCAAATTTTAGGGTATATCCCAATAAAATCATGGGTATGACTAAGTAAACGATCCCCAAAACGGCTATTGCAATATTTTCAAAAGGCGTTTTCTTTTTACGGTAAAGTTCAGCAAATGCTAAAAAAGGGAATAGGAATAACGAAAAGCCAATTAAGTAAGGCATTGCTTTATCTGTATACAGCAACAATATTGCACTGAAATAAATAAGCAATCCAAAAATTACACCCAGCGTTTTTTGTGGCGCAGACTTGCTTCCATTGAAAAGTGCGTAAAATTCATTTAAGCCTACAATTGCTACAAAGCCAAATACTATTTGAGCAATCCACGCTTTAAACAAAAGTGAACATACAATGACGGAAACAAAAACAAACCCCGTAATGGCACGTAGCCAAAAGTTACTCATTTTGGTTGTCAGCAATAATCTTTAGGGCTTTCGCCTCATTTTCTGGACTTACGTAAAGTTCAATGTCTCCAAATTGCATTTGCGTTGAATCGTGCTGATCTAACATCACGGTTTCAATATCATTTGCTTCTAACGCTCCCTTTATAAGGTGGGCTAAATGCTCTGTTCTTGTTCTAAAAATACATTTTTTATTATCCATTGTTCGGAATATTAGGGTCGTTATTAGTTTCTGGCGGGAGTGTAATGTTTGGTGTGTCGCTGGGGATATTACCCATTTGCGGTTTGTCACCAATTTGTTCTGCATTTTTCTCTGCAATGTTTTCGTTATCCCACTCGCGGTCTCCAAAAATTTCAACCAGGTTATCTTTAAAAATTACCTCTTTTTCCAGCAGTTTTTCAGCTAATAGAATGAGTTTGTCTTTATTTTCTGTTAAGATACGTAAAGCACGGTCGTATTGTTCCTCAATAATACGTGTAACTTCTTTATCAATGGTCATGGCACGATCTTCTGAATACGGTTTGGTAAACGCAGATTGGCCTTGAGAGTCGTAATAACTGATGTTTCCCAGTTTAGAACTTAGTCCGTAAATAGAAACCATAGCGTAGGCTTGTTTGGTTACTTTTTCCAAATCGCTTAATGCACCTGTAGAAATTTTACCAAACATAATTTGCTCGGCTGCACGGCCACCAAGGGCAGAGCACATCTCGTCTAACAATTGCTCTGTTGTTGTAATTTGGCGCTCTTCTGGTAAATACCAAGCAGCTCCAAGTGAGCGGCCACGGGGTACAATTGTCACCTTAACAAGAGGTGATGCATGTTCAAGCAACCATGAAGTTGTGGCGTGTCCTGCTTCGTGAAAAGCAATGGTTTTTTTCTCACGCGGGGTAATGATCTTATTTTTCTTTTCTAAACCACCTACAATTCTGTCAACAGCATCCAAAAAGTCTTGTTTGTCTACCGATTTCTTTTTCTTACGGGCAGCAATTAAAGCAGCCTCATTACATATATTGGCAATATCTGCTCCACTAAAACCTGGCGTTTGTTTTGACAAGAAGTCAATGTCAAGATTTTCGGCTAATTTTAATGGCTTTAAGTGAACTTGGAAAATTTCTTTCCGTTCATTTACGTCTGGCATGTCAACATAAATTTGACGGTCAAAACGTCCAGCCCGCATTAAGGCAGAGTCCAATACATCTGCGCGGTTTGTTGCCGCTAAAATAATTACACCACTATTGGTACCAAAGCCATCCATTTCGGTTAACAATTGGTTTAGTGTATTTTCGCGTTCGTCATTAGAACCCATGTTGGCGTTTTTACCACGTGCACGTCCAATAGCATCAATTTCATCAATAAAAATAATGGATGGCGCTTTTTCTTTTGCCTGCTTAAATAAATCACGCACACGAGAAGCACCTACACCCACAAACATTTCTACAAAATCTGAACCGGAAAGTGAGAAGAATGGAACTTTAGCCTCACCAGCCACTGCTTTTGCCAACAACGTTTTACCCGTACCCGGAGGGCCAACTAATAAAGCACCTTTTGGAATTTTAGCTCCTAGCTCTGTATATTTTTTAGGATTTTTAAGGAAATCCACAATTTCTTCAATTTCTTCCTTTGCACCCTCTAATCCGGCAACGTCTTTAAACGTAGTGTTGGTACCTTTGCCTTTTTCAAACACTTGCGCTTTTGATTTTCCAATGCTGAAGATATTTCCGCCGGCACCACCACCGCCACCACCGCCAGACATGCGGCGCATAATGAAAATCCAAAAAACGATTAAGATTACCGGAAACAACAACCAGCTTAAAATTCCACCCGCCCAATCTGTACGGTTTTCGGGAATCACTTTAAAATCGTAAGCAGGTCCTTTTTGTTCAACAAGTACTTCTCGAAAATCAGAAAGTTCGTCTGTAAAAGATTCGATTACTGGTGTTTCAAATTCAAGATCTGGTGACCTACCTTCAAAACCTTGTTTTTCACGAAGGTTTCGATAAAGCGAACTGTCCAATTTTTGAATTTCTGCTTTTTTATCCAATTTCAAAAAAACTTCTCCACGTTCTTCATTCTTAACAACGATAAGTTTTTCTACATAACCTTTTTCTGCTAATTCGTAAAAGTCATCTACTTGTACTTGTATTGTTTTAGGACGTAGGTTAAACAGGTTGAACGCAATTAAAAGGACAGCAATGATTGCATATATCCAATAGGCGTTAAATCCTTTTTTTTTGCCACTATTATTTGTATTAGCCATATTTTATTTAATCAATGTTTGGAATATCTTTTCGTTCGGCGTCTGCCCACAAGCTTTCCAAATTATAAAATTCACGAATGTTCTTGTAAAAAATGTGTACAACAACGTCCACATAATCTAACAATACCCACTCCGCGTTACTTGTACCTTCTTGGTGCCAAGGTTTCTCTTTCAAATCTGCTCGTGTTTTCCGAACAACAGACTGTGCAGCAGATTCAACTTGAGTACTTGATTCGCCACTGCAAATCACAAAATAATCGGTTACTGCATTTGGTAAATGTGAAAGATCCATCACTACAATGTCTTTTCCCTTTACATCTTGTATACCTTCAACAATCTTATCGATTAAAAGTTTTGCGTTGTATTCCTTTTCCTCAAGCGTTTTTATCATCTGATTTTCTTTGCTGAACAAAATTAAGTTTTTTGTTTTATTTAAGTTTAAAAATGGACACTTTTGTTCAATGCCTTTTAAAAGACTCGAATTAAATGTGATTGAACTCAGTTCCGTAGATTCTACAAACAATTATGCTGCCAATTTGATAAAAACTCAAAATACGCCGAATGGGACAACAATTCTGACAAAACGGCAGAATAATGGAAAAGGTCAGCGCGGAAATGGCTGGATTTCGGAACCGAAAAAAAATTTGATTCAATCCACAATTATTTTTCCGCATTTACCTGTTGCAAAATCATTTTATTTAAACATAGCTGTTTCACTAACTATTTACAAAACCTTGGCAGATTTTGGTATACAATCAACCGTTAAATGGCCCAACGATATTTATTGCGGAGAAAAAAAAATTGCAGGTATTTTAATTGAAACGCAAATTCAAGGAAAAAAAATAAAAAGCGCTATTTTAGGAATTGGTTTAAACGTCAACCAAACCGTTTTTGACGCATCTGTTAATGCCACTTCTATGCAATTGGAAAAAAAGTTTGTTTTTGAGGTAGACCGCGTTTTTCAGCTTTTGTACAAACAGCTTGATTTTTATTTGGATGTTTTGTTGCAGGGAAACTACCCCTTACTGTTAAAACATTATTACGCTAACCTTTTTAGAATAGGGGTAAAAGCAAATTATGCTGATAAGACAGGCGAATTTTTGGGTGTAATTAAAGGCATTAATGACAATGGCGAATTACAAGTGTTAAAAAACGACCGTGTAGTGACGTATGACTTGAAAGAAATTAAATTTTTGCTGAACCGCTAATAACGTGGTTTAGGCGTGAATTTCCTGCAACCGGTTGGCCATGTAATTAAACAAGTTTGTCAATGGCTTTACCACCATCATTTTAAGAAACGTATTAATATCACCATTAAACTCCAACACGGCTTTTGAGTTGTCGCCCTGTTCATGGATAAAAACTTCTAACGTAAACGGAAATGGCGTTTTTTCGCCCGAAACAATATTAATCTTATCGTTTGGGTTTGTTGATTCTTTTACCAATGGAATAACCGCTGCATTTTGAATTTTAAACGAACATGCATCAGTTGTTGCTTCCCAATCAGAAATTTTATCTTGTGGCAATAATTCTTTGATGTTGTTAAAGTCGTTTAAAAACTCAAAAACCGTTGCTTGTGAAGCATTGATAATTACTTCGTCACTTTTAATATAAGTTGCTTTTGCCATTTTATTTTGTCCAGTTTTCTGGATCATTTTTCCAATTAGATAATGATGCTAAATCTTTTTCAGATACATAGTTTGCGCGTTCCGCTTGTTCTACTAATACATCATAATTACTTAACGTAAAGTAGGGGCATTTGGCAGCTTCAAAATTATCTTTAGCCACTTTAAACCCGTAAGAAAAAATAGCAGCAAGCCCCAAAACATTGCATTTAGCTTCTCTCAACGCTTGTACAGCCTTTAGACTGCTTCCGCCTGTAGAAATTAAATCTTCAATTACGACAACGCGCTGCCCGGAGCGATATTCTCCTTCAATTTGGTTGCCAAGCCCATGGCCTTTGGCAGATGAGCGTACGTAAATAAAAGGTAGCCCCATTTCTTCTGCCACTAACGCTCCAATCGCAATTCCTCCGGTTGCCACGCCCGCAATTACATCTACCGTTTCAAATTGTTTCTTAATTTGATCTGAAAATGTTTGGCGAATCGCAGTTCTGATAGTGGGAAAAGACAATGTTTTACGGTTGTCACAATAAATGGGAGATAGTAGCCCGCTAGACCATGTAAAAGGCTCAGAGGGATTTAATCTAACCGCTTTGATTTGTAGCAGAAAATCCGCTATCTTTAAGGCTTTATCCTTTTCTAGAATCATGGCACAAATGTATAAAGTTTTTATTGATAATAAACCGATTATTTTTCAAATAAATCTGGAAAATGAGTATTCGGTTAATCGTGAGAAGGTATGGCAGAAAATTCATGCTTTTTTAACTTCAGAAGTGGCAGAGCTAACCATTAATATAGCAAGTAAAGCAGACTTTGATTTTATTTTTGAGGATTATAAATGGATAGAAGCCGCTGGTGGATTAGTGCAACGGGATGACGCCTTTTTGTTTATTAAACGAAATGGAATATGGGACATTCCAAAAGGAAAACTAGAGCAAGGCGAAACGCCAGAGGTCGGAGCTATCCGAGAGATAGAAGAGGAATGTGGTTTAGTGGCTCCGGTTATTAAAATGCATTTATTGGACACGTGGCATACGTATTTTCATAAAGGTAAAGATGTGTTGAAGCGCACCTATTGGTATTGGTTAGATGAAGGAGAAGCACGGGCACAACTTGTGCCACAAACCGAAGAGGGAATTACGGAACTGGATTATTTTGAACCCGAAAAATGGGGTGAAATTAGAGGGGCGACCTATTGCTCTATTTTAGAAGTAATGGATGCACTTGAAAAAAAAATGAATTAAAGCTGTTACTTTTTAACGTAAGCTGAATTACTTAAGTAGAAAACCGTTAAAAACAGCATTGAAAATAACCTCAGACATATTAAAAGACGATCAGCAGCTGGTGGTATTGGCTCAAAAAAACAGAAAAGCGTTTGGGTTGATTTATGATAAATATTTTGAACGGATTTATTTGTTTGTTTACAAGCGGGTTCAGGATGAAGGTGTTGCCGGAGATATATGCCAGGAGGCTATGCTAAAGGCTATGTTTAATATTCATAAATATGAAAACCGTGGAGCGCCATTCACTGCCTGGTTATACAGAATTGCAAGCAATGAAGTGAACTTATTTTTTAGAAAATCAAAAAAAATGATGACGGTTGCGATAAATGAAAATGAATTAAAGGCCTTGGTGCAAGAGGCGCGTTTGGATCATCAAGGTGCAACGCAGCAAGAAGCATTAATAAAAGGATTAAACGGATTGAAACCGGAAGAAACAGAAATTATTGATTTACGTTTTTTTATGCATTATTCATTCAAAGAAATTGCAGAATTTTATAGTATTACAGAGGCCAATGCAAAAATGAGATTATACCGTACGTTGGATCGATTAAAGAAAGCGTGTCAATCAAAATGAGAAAGTATACCGTAAATAACGACGATAAGCCCAAGGCTCCCTCAAAAGAAACGATTGAGAAGTATAAGGATTTTTCTCAACTTTCGCACGAATATGATCGACTGACGAAACGTCCTAAAGTGCCTATTTATAGGGATAAACGCATGTTTTTAGTGCTGCTGCTTATTCTGTTGGTGGTTTATTTGGTTTCAAATGCACAAATCAATGGCAAAGCAAATAGTAAAGAGGAGGTTGAACATCCAGCAGAAAAAGTAGATGAACCACGGGCAGACTAATGCGCGGCTGGTTTGGTCATTAATAAAGCCGTAATTTCACGTTGTATGGATGCGCCTTTATCTTTATTGTA
This sequence comes from Crocinitomicaceae bacterium, assembly GCA_963736585.1. Taxonomy (GTDB): domain Bacteria; phylum Bacteroidota; class Bacteroidia; order Flavobacteriales_D; family Crocinitomicaceae; genus Crocinitomix. The sequence continues at coordinate 91,848 of CAVTPI010000002.1, forward strand.
CATTTTTTGCAACGCTACACTTATTTCATCATAAGGCATTTCGTTGGTACGCATGGCCAAATACTCATGTTGAATATGTGCAGGGCGTGGTCCCCAATCAAACACGTCATTCCCCTTTTCATCACGTACAATTAATTTTGGAATGGAGCGTCCACCGTTGGTTAAATAGTTATCCATCAGCTCAAGGTTTTCATCCCTTAATTTATAGGTAATTGAAATATTATCGTTCAAATCTGCCATTTTTTGAATAAACGCAATGGAGTGTGCCGCATCTCCACACCACGCCTCTGTTAGTACAATCCACTGTTGGGGTTCGTTAATTGATTTTAGGGCATTTTCTGTTTCGGGCAATAATTCACCTTTTGCTGCCCAACGATTTAACCTTTTTAAGTTCATTCGGGTGTAATGCAACATGGCTTCCGAATGGTTATCGCCGGTTGTTTTATTTTCTGTCAGTAATCTTTCGATTAATTCAACGTATTCTTTCATGGCGTTAAAGACGATTAGCGTGCATTAAACTTACAAACCTGATGTATTGTTTTTTAAAAAATGGAGATGTATAAAATCAAAATTAACTGTATCGGCTAAGATTGTGAGGCACTAAGCTAACGACTATATTTGAACAAAACCGGATACTACACCTATCTGTTTTGGAGCGGCTCTTGTATATGGCCGCGAACTTGGAATGAGTCATCACCTTAGCCTTAACCGGTAAAAGGTGATGGCTTTTTAATTTTAGTCTGTCACCGTTACAAATTTCCGAACAGAATCGCGTTTAGCATCTGCATTGGCCACATAAAGCCAAACCTCATAGGCACCGCTAGTGTCATACAATACCGTATCTACCGCTTGGGTTGATGTAAGTCCGTTTCCAAAGGTCCAATTGAGGGTAGCTGCATTGGCAGATTGATCAAAAAAATAAAGTGAACAAGGCGCCAAACATCCATTATTATTCACATAAAAATCTGCTGTGGGAAGCGGTGCCGGCGGGTCTTTTTTACATGAAACACCCATAAAGGCAATTAATAACAGTAAAAAAGCCGTTTTTTTCATTAGCGTACAAAGGTCATTTCATCAATTAAGTGACTGGCTTCACCATATTTATCAATCACCCACAGCACGTAACGAATGTCTACAACAATGTTACGGCAACGGCTTTCGTCAAACATAAAATCACTCATGGTACTTTCCCAACTACGGTCAAAATTAATGCCCATTAAGTTCCCCTTCTGCATCAATAACCGGACTGCCGGAGTTTCCGCCGGTGGTGTGGTTGGATGCTGTGAAACAAACCCATAACTCACCATCTTGCGCGTAATCACCATAATCACCTTCCTCATACAGCTGTAAAAAGCGTGGCGTTAATTGAAAATCAGGATTTTCGGGGTTGTATTTTTGCATAATACCATCAATGGTAGTGTAGTGGGCGTAAATTAGCCCATCTACCGGAGAAGAGCCTTCTAATTTACCATAGGCAATACGCATGGTAGAATTTGCATCTGCCCAAATGCGCTTATCTGGAAACATCTCTAATAAGCCGGCAACATAGGTTTTCATCAACGCTTCTTCTTGCAACATAAAAGCGTTATAAGGGGCACTTACATTTTTAATGTATGCCTCATAAATATCTTTTGCAAAAACCAACGCCGGGTCTTTTTTCAATTTTTCAGCTGCTTTTTTATCAAACTTTTTGAGTATTAAATTCATTTCAGCTATTTGCAGAATGGCCGATTTGTTAAAAATAAGCTCACCTTGTTTCTCCCAATCCGTAGCTAGGTTATTTGGTAGTAGTTCATTGTCTGCGTAAGCAATGTAAAGCGGGGTAAGGGCATTAAAAATTTTCTGATCGATACTTTTGTTGTAGTTTTTAAAGAAACCCTTTTGTCCGCGTTCTAATTTTTCAATCTCAGCCTCTAGCTTACCTTCAGCTTTTAGTTTTTCGTAATTATACGCTAAGTTGTAAAAGCCAAATGCATGTTGAATAAACTCGGGTCCAACATAAAAATATTCAATGTAAAGTGCACGCGCAAATTCATATTTCTGATATTTTTCTTGCAATTCGTTTAGCTGCCCAACAACGGGGAAATAAGTTTGTTTCCAACTGGTTTTTTCGGCCGCTTTTGCCCTATATTTCTCTTCCCACTTTAATTTTTTATCAACGGCGCGTAAATCTTTCAAACCACCAACTTGTCCAATCCATTTTTTCCATGCGTTTGCAATTCGCGCTTGTTTGGATGCGTATTGGATACGAATTTGGTCGTCGCCATTCATGGCAGGCTTTAAAATATCTAACGTTTGTTGCCGCATAGCAATGCGTGCCGGGCGTTCAGTATTAATATAAAAATTTAATTTACCAGAAACATAATGTTGATCCGTACTACCAGGAAAACCGTAAACCATTGTAAAGTCACCCTCTTGTTTAGGCTTTAAACTAATTGGTAATGATTTTACAGGGGCAAACGGCTGGTTTGCTTCATCATAGGGAGCGGATTCATTATCGCTATTGGCGTAAATACGAAAAACAGAAAAATCGCCTGTGTGTCTTGGCCACACCCAGTTGTCAGTGTCTCCACCAAATTTTCCAATGGCAGATGGTGGCGCACCAACTAAACGAATGTCATTGTAGTCTTCTGTCAACAACATAAAATACTCATTTCCTAAATTAAACGGTTTAATTTTAGCCGTAAGGTTACCAGCAGAGTGCATTTTTTCCATTTCGGCAATGCGATCATCTATTATTTTTTGACGAACCTCAGGACTCAAGTCGTCTGCTATGTCGCCTAAAATAGATCCCGTTACGTCACTAATTTCTTTTACAAACGTAACGCGCAACCAGGGGCAAGCCAATTCTTCCTCTTTATTTTTTGCCCAAAATCCGTTTTTTAAATAATCATTCTCTAAAGATGAGTGGTGCTGAATTGCACTGAAACCGCAATGGTGATTGGTTAAAATTAACCCTTCATTCGAAACAATTTCTGCCGTACAACCACCGTTAAACTGCACAATTGCATCTTTTAAACTGGCGTTGTTGGTTGAATAAATATCCTCTTGCGAAAGTTTTAAACCATAGGTTTGCATATCGCCATAAAACATGTCTATGAGTGATGGAATCCACATACCCTCAACAGCTGAGGTGGTTGTTTGAAGTCCTAAGAAAAGTGTTAAAATAAGAATGAATCTGCGCATGAAATAGTCGTTTTTGTGCTAATCGCAAAGATAGTATTGTTTTATGAAGAAGAATACCGAAATTTGGATTTTTGAAGAAACGAAACAAAATGCCTGCCAAACGGTAAAAACGAGTTATGAATTTTGAAAAATACATTGAAGGAGCAAAGCGATCTAAATTTGGATTGTTTAAATTGAATTTAGGATTGGGCTACATCATACCGTTCAATAAACCGCATAAAATTAAAGTAACGGAGCTTACGGATGATACCGTGCAGACCATTATACCTTGCAAACGAAAAAACTTAAACCACATTAAAGGGGTTCATGCCTGTGGCTTAGCTACAGCTGCCGAATTTGCATCTGGTTTATTGTTGTTGACAAAATTAGGAGGTAAAAAATACCGTTTGATAATGGAGTCCTTAGAGATGAAGTACCACTATCAGGCAAAAAGTGATGTGCACGCTAGATTTACAGCGGATGAAAATTGGATGAACGAGCATATTTTTACACCACTCAAAGCGGATGATAAAATTTATGTAAGGTGCCAGATAGAACTGCATGATGCTGGCGGAAATCATGTGGCCACGGGCTACACAAATTGGCAAATAAAAGATTGGGCAAAGGTAAAAACGAAGTTGTAATCCGTCAGCTTGTCACGCGTTTTAGCCGTTTTGGCACTAAATAAACGCTTTGCATGTTAATTGTACAGGATTAAGTGAAGAATTAAAGTATGGAAGTTTTTAGGTTTATTTTTGGATTAGGAGTTACGTTTTCAATTTTTGGATTCATTTGGGGCATAATCATGTTGCTCATTAATATGGTTAGAGGACGAAACCGCACGCAAGTGCAAGATTATGGTTTCAGAATTATCAAATATTTCTTTTTGATTTCTGTAACGGCTAATTACATAGTAACATCTCAAGAAGGTGGAGGAGATTCTTCTATGGGTCTAACCAATACGGTGTTGGGTGTTATTGTGCTTGGGCTTTATTTAATGGGTAAATTGCAAAACCGCACCATGATTAATCAATTGTCAAACAACCCTATGTTTGCTCGTTTTACCAATTCCATTGACCCTAAAGTAGAGCGTTTTTTACTAATTGGTTCTGTTATTTACTTTGTTTTTTGTATGCAGTTTCCAGCAATGGTAGATAATGCACCGGTAAATTGGTTTACAGAATCAATTATTAATATTTATGATACACCAATAATTGGTTGGGTATTTAGCATCATTGGGTTTTTCTTTTTAGTGACGATTATTTTACGCGGCGCCAATGTTATTGGTAGCTTGGTTACTGGCCAACCTTTAAATAGCGGTCCGAAAGGTAAAGGATTCGGCAATTTTCAAGCGGGCGGTTCTAACCCTTTTGAACAATTTCGCCAGCAACGACAACAAGAAGATGATTTTGTAGATTACGAGGATGTGACCGATCAAGAAGATGAGGAGCCTTCTACAAATGATGATACAGAGGACAACCGACTGAATTAGACGGTTGGTTTTTTGATGGATTAAGGTTAAACCAAATTTCCGTATAAATCGTAATGATCTGCCGAGGTAATTTGCACCTTGCCAAATGTACCAATTCGATCAGCTGAATTTTCAGTCATCTTCACCAATACTTCATTGTCCACCTCCGGAGAGTCAAATTCAGATCTGCCGATTAAATAATCGCCTTCTATCTTATCAAATAAAACCTTGAAAGTTTTGCCTACTTTTTGCGCATTCAAATGATGCGAGATGTCTGCTTGAATTCCATAATAATATCTGCACGTTCTTGTTTTAGCTGGGCCGGTACGTTATCCTCCAATGCAAACGCACTTGTATTTTCCTCATGCGAGTAAGTGAAAATGCCCAATCGTTCAAAGCGCGATTTTTCCACCCAATCGTACATTTCTTGAAAAGTCAGCTTCTGTTTCTCCCGGAAAGCCCGAAATTAAAGTTGTTCGCAATGCAATACCCGGTACTTTTTCGCGAATTTTATGAATTAAATCTTCTGTTTTTTCGCTCGTAGTTCCACGTTTCATTGCTTTTAACATAGCTGATGAGCCGTGTTGCAGTGGCATGTCCAAATAATTACAAATATTGTCGTGTTGTGCCATTACATCCAACACATCCATCGGAAAACCGGATGGAAAAGCGTAGTGCAAACGAATCCAATCAATACCATTAACTGCGGCTAGTTTTTCAAGCAATTCGGCTAAGTTGCGTTTTTTGTAAATATCTAACCCGTAAAATGTTAAATCCTGGGCAATTAACATTAACTCTTTTACTCCTTGTGCGGCTAAGATTTTGCATGGTCAACCAATTGTTCAATCGGTGTGCAAACATGCTTACCGCGCATTAGCGGAATGGCACAAAAGGCACAAGGTCTGTCGCAACCTTCGGCAATTTTAAAATACGCGTAATGGACGGAGTGGTAATGAGTCGTTCACCAATCAACTCTTTCTTATAATCGGCTTTTAAGGTTTTTAGTAGACGCGGGAAGTTCACGCGTTCCAAAGAAGCCGTCAACATTGGAATTTCCGCTTTGCAACTCTTCTCTGTACCGTTCAGATAAGACATCCGGTTACGTATACTTTTTCTACTTACCCTCTGCCTTTGCATCCGCGTAGCTTATAATCGTATCGATCGATTCTTGCTTTGCATTGTCGATAAAACCACAGGTGTTGATAATCACAATTTCAGAATCATCTTGTTGTGCTTCGTGCTCCACCTCAAATTTATTTGACTTGAGCTGAGCCATCATCACTTCGGAATCAAAAATATTTTTTGAGCATCCAAGTGTAACTACGTTTACCTTATTTTTCTTCAGTGTCTTCGTTTTCATAATCTGGTTTATTTTTGCGATAAACGGTCAGTAATATCTTTAGTTGTCCCTTTTTCTTAACGTGTACGTCGTAAGAATCTTCTGTTGTTTTTAAAATAGTCATAACAATGTCTTCTCGCATTACAACAGGTTTGGTAGAAGGGTTGTATTCAATGTCTCTTAAAATGTATTTACAGTCTTTTAGCCAAATAACAATAAGTTGCGTTTCTTGGTCGGGGTTTGATTGGCAAAATTCGAATTGCCGATAATCCGTTCTGTTTACAAAGCACGTATCTTCGCCATTTAACACATAAAAATCTCCGGTTTTAAAAGCTTCACAGTCTTTCGCTTTGTTTTTATATTGAGCAAAAGCACCGGGAATTTGACAGATAAGAAAAAACAGGAGTACTACACGCATTTGATTTTAATTAAAAAGTGAATCAACAAATTCACCTTTGTTAAATACTTGCAGGTGGTCAATTCCTTCACCAACGCCAATGTATTTAACAGGAATTTTAAACTGATCAGAAATACCAATCACAACGCCACCTTTTGCTGTACCGTCTAATTTTGTTAAAGCAAGTGCATTTACTTCTGTAGCCATGGTAAATTGTTTTGCTTGTTCAAATGCATTTTGACCGGTAGAACCATCAAGAACCAATAAAATTTCATGCGGTGCATCGGGAATTACTTTTGTGCATTACTTGTTTAATTTTAGTAAGTTCATTCATTAAGTTAATTTTGTTGTGTAAACGACCTGCCGTGTCAATTATGGCAACATCTGCCTTGTGCTTTCGCAGCTGTAATGTATCAAAAGCCACCGAAGCGGGATCTGCTCCCATACCTTGTTATGCAATGGGTACACCAACACGTTCAGACCAAATTTTGAGTTGATCTACCGCAGCAGCTCTAAACGTGTCTGCTGCTCCAAGCACCACTTTTTTTCCGGATTTTTTTAATTGATGTGATAGTTTTCCGATTGTGGTTGTTTTGCCAACACCATTCACCCCAACCACCATAATTACGTAAGGACCTTGTTCAACAGTGGGTACTGTAAATTTTACAACATCTTCTGTATTGTTTTCAGCCAACAAAGCCGCAATTTCTTCTTTTAAAATAGCGTTGAGTTCTCAGTTCCAACATATTTATCTCGTGAAACCCTTGCTTCAATTCGTTCGATAATTTTTAAGGTTGTTTCTACCCCCACGTCAGACATGATTAACATCTCTTCAAGGTTGTCCAACACTTCATCATCCACACGTGATTTACCAACAACCGTGCGGGTTAGTTTTCGATAAAAAACTTTGCTTAGTTTTCTCAACCCCTGGTCGAGCTTCTCTTTTTTGTCTTTCGAAAAGAAGTTAAAAATTCCCATAGTAAAAAATACCAAAAAAGCTCCTCCCTATAAAATAAGAAGAAGCCTATCATTTAAAATATTAAGGACGGATTAGTTTTCTTTGAACCAATCTTTCACTCTTCGTTGTGTACAATTTCAGTTTTGAAGTTGTATGATCCTGAACTTTCGTTCTTAATCATTTTAATGCACTTTGTGTGCTCTTTTCCTCCACCTGTTTGTAATGATGCTACTGTTTTCTTAGCCATGTCTTAATGTTTTGATTAAAGATTATTAGAACCTTTATTCGTTTTACTTAATTTCTTTATGAACAGTCATACGCTTTAAAATTGGGTTGAATTTTTTCAACTCCATTCTTTCCGGCGTGTTTTTTCTATTCTTTGTTGTAATGTAACGAGAAGTGCCTGGTTTTCCAGATTCCTTATGCTCAGTACATTCTAAAATTACTTGAATTCTATTTCCTTTACTTTTCTTAGCCATTACTCAATTCTTTAGACGAATTACTTTAAATATCCTTGTTGTTTTGCTCTTTTTATAGCAGCAGAAATACCAATCTTGTTGATTGTTCTTAAAGAAGACGTACAGATTTTTAATGTAATAAATCGATCTTCCTCTGGAAGGTAAAATTTCTTTGTAATAAGGTTAGGCAAGAACTTTCTTTTTGTTCTTCTTTTAGAGTGAGAAACATTGTTTCCTGTGATTACTCTTTTTCCTGTTAATTGACAAACTTTTGACATTTTCTATAATTTAACTGCGCTACTTCCACTAATTAACCCTGCCCTTACGGCTAAGGCGGGTGCAAAGTAACTAACTATTTTCTGGTTTTACAAATAAAACGACAAAAATAATGGTTTAAATTTTACAGTCCGCTAAAATCCGACCATTAATCCAATTGATTTCTAAGAATGAGCCTCAAAAAGTTCAGGGCAGAAAACACCGTAGACCGTATATTTCGATTTCGGGTATGTCCAAAGTTAAATTTTTTAGTAAATGTTTTTTCAGGGGTTGCAACAGCCACCCACACAGTGCCAACTGGTTTTTGAGCAGTCCCTCCGCTGGGGCCTGCAATGCCTGATGTGCTGATGCAATAGTCCACACCTAACTTTTGGCGTCCATTTTCTGCCATTTCAATTACGGTTTGCTCAGAAACTGCACCAAATTGCTTAATTGTGCTTTTATTAACACCAACCAAGTTTTCTTTTAATTGGTTAGAATAGCTGATGAATGAGCCTTCATAAAACGCGGATGAACCCGATAGTGAAACAATTTTTTTGGCAATGCTACCGCCTGTGCAGCTTTCCACCGTGCCTAATGTTTGCGATCGTTCCTTTAATAAATTGCCAATCACCTTTTCTAAGGTGTCTACTTCGTCTCCAATTACATATTTTGAATGCGCTTCTTTAATTTCGGAAATGTGTTCATCAATAATTACTTTTTGATCTAACTTTCCAGTTAACCTTAACTTTAAAGCACCAACAGAGGGCAGGTAAGAAACAGAAATACCTAGCTGACGGTTTTTAGCTTCCCAATCGGTTAACAGTTCAGCCAAATACGATTCCCCAATGCCTGTTACCTGTACGGTTCTATGATAAAAATTACCCGTTTTGTGGGTATGTTTTAAAGCATCTATAAACTTTTGGAGTAAACCGCGCATCTCATAAGGCACACCTGGCATAGATAAAATATTGGTTTTTCCTTTTTTAAACCACATTCCACTTGCTGTCCCTAAATCATTTTCAATTATAGTTGCATCTTTTGGCAACATGGCTTGTAATCGATTTGATTCTAAAAATGGTTTGTTGAACTTTTCAAAATAATTTTGAATACGGGTTAAAATTTCTGGATAAATTACCAGCTCATCTTCAAAATAATCGGTTAATACTTTTTTTGTAATGTCATCATTAGTGGGCCCCAAGCCTCCTGTAATAATTACAAAGTCTGCCCATTTTACAGCCGTGTCAACCGTATTCCAAATGTGGTCGTGCGTGTCAGAAATACTAATTATTTCGCTTACTTTAATGCCGAGTGGCGTAAGTTCTTTTGCTATGTGTGCTGAATTTGTATCAATGGTTTGGCCGACCAAAATTTCGTCGCCAATGGTAATTATAATTGCTTGCATGCTGTAGTAGTGTACCTAAACTATTTAATCGTGGTATTCTTTTTGATAAACATAAAGAAATTATTAAGTTTGACCAAATAATACAATCACGTAAGATGAAAAAAATAGCGATCATAATAGGAGTGTTTTCAATGGTGTTTTTTACCCAATGCGATATTTTAGAAGGAGTAGCGCAAGAAGTTGTTAATACCGGGGGAGATGGAGGAACAACTCAGCCTAGTTTAACGAATGATGAAGTTATTAAAGGGCTGAAAGAGGCATTAAAGGTAGGCATTAAAAATGGCGCGAATTTGGCGAGTCAAGAAAATGGATTTTTTGCTAACCCAGCCATTAAGTTACCGTTTCCAGAAGATGCAAATCGGCTAAAGGAAAAAGCTATTGAGTGGGGGTTACAAGGTAAAGTAGATGAAATTATTTTAACGTTAAACCAAGCTGCAGAAGAAGCTTCAAAAAAGGCAACACCTATTTTTGTTGATGCAATTACCAACATGAGTATTGCAGATGGTTTTGAGATTTTAAGAGGTTCAGATTCGGCAGCAACGAATTATTTAATGCGGACGACAACAACCCCATTGACCAACGCTTTTAAACCAGTCGTACACAATGCAATTGAAACCGTTAAATTAACAAGCTACTGGAATCCACTCGCAACTCGGTATAATAACTGGGCACCTTTGTTTGGGAAAGAACCAGTAACGGAAGACCTAGATGAGTATGTAACCGCCAAAGGAATAGACGGTTTATTTTTCTTGATAAAACAAGAGGAGAAAAAGATTCGACTTGACCCGGCAGCAAGGGTTACGGATATTCTTAAAAAAGTATTTGGCAGTGTTATGAAATAATGAATATACTACTAAAAAAAGCAAGAGGCGACCGTAAATGGAGCCTCTTTTTTTGTTTTTTGTAATTTACTGTTTTTAAGTATTAAGACTTAGTTTTTTGGGCTTTTGGCCACTTAAAACCGCCTGTAATTGCTCCCTTGGTTTGTGGTTGTTCGTCCAGATTATTCTGAAGTCGGTCGAAAATTGGTTGATGGTTTAACAGATTAACCTTTTATTGGCGACGACTAACCCATTAAACCCAAACCAATGGCAAAAAAAGTGCTGCTTATTTTAAGCCTTAATTTACTTTTACTCTGTTTTAGCGCCCACGCCCAAAAATTCAGTTACACCTTTAAAGTTACTGATGTTACCAACCCCGCAGTAGCAAAACAAACAATTAATCAATTACGCGACCTTATGGGAGTTCAACTCGTGCGTTTTGATGACAGCACAGACCTGTTCACAGTCGAAACTCCACATGATTTTGTACTACCTGAGCTTATTGAAAAACTTGGATTAAATGCCGTAGAAGTAAACGGTACAATCGTAAAATCAACTATTGAATGAAAATACGACTAGCTTCACTTTTATTTTTTTTAGGGATAACTAGTTTTTCACAGGTTTTTACAACCCTTCCCGGTATTTTTATTTCATCCTTAACCACTGTTAATAGCACAATAACTGTTTCTGGCGTTGGTGAAATTTCATGCACTTACGGCTTAACCGACGTGTGTATAAATGTAAGCCATACATTTGATGCTGATTTGGACATTACCCTAACAGACCCAATGGGTAACGTTTACTTATTAACGAGTGATAATGGTGGCTCGGGTAATAATTATACCGTGACGTGTTTTTCAATGGCAGCTGCGACACCGGTAACTGCAGGCAGTGCACCTTTTAACGGTAGCTATATTCCCGAAGGCGATATAGGCGCCGCAAATAATGGTCAAAATGCAAATGGAAACTGGACATTATCAGTAACCGACGACGCTTTGGGAGGTGTTGGAGTTTTAAACGGTTGGCAACTTGTTTTTGGCGATACGCCGAATTGCCCCACGGTAACTGCAGAAGACTGCGGAGGTGGGACCACGCTTTGCTCAGACGCAACGCTTACAGGAAATAGCGCGGGTTCTGGAAACGTTTCAGATTTAGTCCCTTCAAACGACGGTTGTTTAAATGGTGAAAATGAATCGTCCTGGTACTATTTTCAGGCAGCTACAGATGGTACTTATGCATTCGAAATAATTACTCTGGTGGATTATGATTTTGCCGTTTGGGGACCGTTACCAGGGGTTGTTTGCCCGCCAAATGCTCCCCCTATTCGTTGTTCATATTCAGGTACGCTCGGAAGAACAGGGTTAGCTTCTGGAGCAGGAGATTTATCGGAAGGTGAATTTGGAGATGCTTTTGTAGAGCCAATTACAGCCTCTGCCGGAGATGTTTTTATAATTGTAATTGATAATTTTACTGCAGACGGCACGACGTTTGACTTGGAATTTACCCTTGGTGCTGGTGGCTCGCTTGACTGCACACCACTGCCCATTGAGCTGGAAAGTTTTAATGCAGAACCCCTTCAAAACGCGAATGAACTTAAATGGGTAACGGCATCAGAAATTAACAATGCCTTTTTTACTATTGAGCGCAGTACGGATGGTGAAAATTGGACCATAATTCAAGCGCAAAGCGCTATCGGTAACTCATCCACAAAAACAACCTATTCATATACGGACTACACATGCCAGCAAACACTTAATTATTATCGGCTTTCACAAACGGATATGGATGGAAACGAAACGAAACTAAAAACGATTTCGCTTGACAACCGGACGGATAAAAAATTGCTACAGCTAGTAAATGTTATGGGGCAACCCGTAACGGAAGATTATGAAGGGGTAAAAATATGTGTTTATTCAGACGGGAGCATCCGCAAAATAGTAGGGCATTAATTCACGCAGTTAGGTTTTGTTTTCCGCTTAGTCAATTATTTCGCCATTGAACTGAAAATGTAGTCCATTTGATAAACAAATAGAAGCAGGTCAACTCTTTTTTTTAATTTAGCCGTATGAAGATGCTGCTACTTACAGATGGAATTTTTCCTTTTCAACTAGGAGGAATGCAAAAGTATGCATTGGTTTTAGCAAAAAAAATGGTGGACAAAGGAGTAGAAATCCATGTTCTGCACTGTGGCGGGGCGGATTATTCACCAGAAAAGTTCAACGCATTGTTTGATGGTAAAGTGGTAGAAGAAACCATGATTCCTTTTCCTAAAACCGACCCTTTTCCAGGGCACTACATTCGCGAAAATAAAGTGTATTCTAAAAATGCCTATTTGGCGTTAGAAGAAAAAATGGGTGAATTTGACTTGGTTTATGCACAAGGTTTTGCCGGTTGGCGATTTATTAAAGAGAAAAACAAAAAGCAATTTAAAGCACCGGTTTTAGTTAATTTCCATGGATTTGAAATGTTTCAGACTGCGCCAAGCATTAAAATGATGGCCGCCTACTCTCTTTTTAAAAACTCAGTGAAATGGAATGTGAGAAATGCCGACTTTGTTTATTCTTTTGGTGGTAAAATTGATGAAATTATTAAGGGGCTTGGAGTGCAAGAAAATCGCATTTTACTACATTCAAACGGAGTAGAGGAAGATTGGTTTAGCCAAAGCATACCTGACTTGAATGAACGCGAACGCCGCTTTGTTTTTGTAGGCAGGGCAGAGCGCCGAAAAGGCATTGAAGAATTAAATAAAGCCCTTGGCGCACTTTTAGATAGTGAAGAACATTCGTTTACGTTTGATTTTATAGGACCAATTCCGGAAGAACAGCAACTTAAAAACAAATGTATTGTTTACCATGGTGAGGTGCGCAATGCTGATGACATTAAAACCATCTTACGCAAATCAGATTGTTTGGTTTGCCCGAGTCATTCAGAGGGGATGCCCACTGTGATTTTAGAAGGGATGGCGTGTGGTTTAGCCATAGTGGCAACAGATGTTGGAGCAGTGAGCCAATTGTTTAGTGCCAATGGAATATTATTGGAAAAACCAGATGTGGACGCATTAAAAAATGCATTGCTTCAGGTTATTTCAGCAAATACAACTCAATTGAGAGAGTGGAAGTCAAACTCTATACAACACGTTAAAAATAACTTTACGTGGAATCACGTTATTGACGAAAAACTTAAAAACTTAGAATATGCCATTCATTCCAAAAAGGCATCTTCTATTTAATGTGCTTATCCCAAATGCACGTTTATTTAGTTAACGCAGTTTTGCGCCTAATTTTTTCTCTAAATTTGTTCTGATTTTTTCCATAATCGCATCCACTTGTTTATCCTTCAACGTTTTTTCATCATCTTGAAAAATAAACGAAACAGCATAAGACTTTTTGTCGTTATCTACGTTTTTACCCTCGTAAACGTCAAACAAATCCACCTCTTTTAGCACCTTTCGGTCTGCCTTTTGAGCGATAGACTGAATTTCAGCAAACGTAATGCTCTTATCCAGTAATAAGGAAAAATCACGACGGACAAATTGTGTTTTAGGAATGGGTTTAAAGTTAATTTTGTTCATTATCGCCAACTCCATCACTACATCCCAATTCAGCTCAGCGTAATAAACCACTTGTTTTACTCCAAATTGTTTGCAAACAGCCGGTTTTACCCACCCAAGTTCAGCAACTATTTTGTTCGCCACTTTAATCGCGTAGCCGTCTGCAAATAAATCATTTTCTACTGCTGATGTTCGCGGCGCTTTATTAATTCCAAGTTTGGTTAAAATAGCTTCAACCGTTCCTTTCAAACCATAAAAATTTACTTTATCATTTGAGCTATTCCAACTCTCAGCTTCTTTTTGTCCGCACATCCACAGTGCTAATCTTTTTTCTTGCTGGTATACACCGTTGATTACTTTATAAGTTGAGCCAAGTTCAAAAAATTGAATGTCCGGGTGTTGCCGGTTTTGGTTGTGCTCTATACTTTTTAACCCACCAAAAAGTAAGGTTTGGCGCATTACGTCTAATTCGTTGCTCAATGGGTTCAAAATAGCAACAGACGCTAAGGGTTTTACCGTTTCGCTATTTAATTTTTCAATATAAGCTGAACTGGTTAGCGAGTTGTTCATTATCTCGCTAAAACCATTACTGGCCAATAAATCTGCTGTAACAGCATATATTTTTTCGCTATCCGGTTTAGGACGGTAAGAGAGTGAACTATTCAATTTGGCAGGAATAGGGACTTGGTTAAATCCATAAATCCGCAATACTTCTTCAATTATATCTGCTTCTCGTTGTACATCAACACGGTATGCTGGTACATTTAGTACAACTTCCTCTTCAGAATCTGAAACTACCGTAATGTCTAATTCATTCAGAATTTTTACGATTTCCTCGTCAGATACCGTAATGCCACATAACTTTCGGCAACGGTCAAAACTAAAAACCACCTCAAAATCATTGATTTTTGCCGGATAATTATCTGTAATAGCTCCAATCTTTCCACCGGCTATCTCTTTAATTAGGTGAGCAGCCCTGTGCATAGCAGCAATTACGTTATTTGGGTCAACTCCGCGTTCAAACCGGAAAGAAGAGTCTGTATTTAAAGCTTGTTTTTTTGCTGATTTTCGAATAGAAACCGGATTAAAATAGGCCGCTTCTAAAAATATGCCGGTAGTGGAGGATTTAACACCCGAGTTTAACCCGCCAAATACACCTGCCAGGCACATTGGAACAGTTGCATTTGCAATCACCAAATCACTTTCACTGAGTTCGCGTTCCACTTCGTCAAGCGTAGTCAGCTTTTCACCTTTCGTAGCGCGTCTCACATTAATTTCGCCATCCACATTCGCTAAGTCAAATGCGTGTAAAGGGTTTCCTGTTTCATGCATTACAAAGTTGGTTACATCCACAATATTGTTAATTGGGTTAAGGCCAATTGCGCGCAACTTTGTTTGTAACCATTCAGGTGAATCTGCCACTTTTACGTCAGTGATTACGGTACCTGCGTAACGCGGGCACCCGTCTGTGTCTGCAATGTTAATGTTAACATTTTCTGCCGTTTCAGAAGAAATTTTATCCGCCGGAATAGTCAACGTTATGTTGGTATTATCATGATAGTTTAAATACGCTTTTAAATCGCGTGCTACACCAATGTGTCCCATTGCATCTGCCCGGTTTGGAGTTAATCCAATTTCAATTAAATAATCATCCGATAAATCAAAGAAAGTGGCAGCTGGTGCCCCAACTTCTGCGTTAGGTTCAAGTACCATTATTCCGTCATGTCCTTCACCTAGACCTATTTCATCTTCGGCACAAATCATCCCGACAGATTCTACTCCTCTTATTTTTGATTTTTTAATTTTAAAAGATTCCTCCGGAGATGGATAAAGTGTTGCACCAACAGTTGCTACAACTACTTTTTGACCGGCCTCAACATTTGGCGCTCCACAAACAATTTGTAGCGGTTCATTTTGTCCAATGTCAACAGTTGTAATATTTAAACGGTCCGCGTCTGGGTGTTTTTCTTTCGTTAACACATGTCCAATCACTAAACCTTCCAGTCCGCCTTTTACAGCCTCAACTTTTGTAAGGCCTTCCACTTCCAGCCCCGTATCGGTTAGTATTTCTGCAGTTCTTTCAGCCGATAAATCGACATTTATATAGTTTTTTAACCAGTTGTATGAAATCTTCATCTTTCGCAATCCTTATGTCTCACAAATGTAATTAATCGACCTCAGAAAGCCGTTGGCTGACAGCAATAATTTAGAACTTTACATTTAGTTAACGCCGTGCGGAGGAAAAATCATTAACCAAACGGTAAATTTGCGTTACAGCTAAAATTAACTTTGTGTTTATGCAAACAGTTTTTAAGTACTTACCAAAAGTTGGATTTGTTTTATTGCTTACTGTGGTTATGGTAAGTTGTAAAAAAAAGGAAGTTCCACAGGTGCAGTATGCAGATGAAATGCGGCAGTTTGTGCAAGAAATATCAGCTTACAGCAAAGGTGCAAATGCGGACTTTATGATTGTTCCGCAAAATGGCGCAAAATTAATTACACAATCACGACAGCAAGATGGCGTACTGGCGCTGGACTATTTGGCAGCTATAGACGGACAAGGGCAAGAAGAGTTGTTTTATGGTTATCAGAAAGATAATAAAGCTACGCCAAAAATAATAAGCAATGAGTTGGTTTATTATTTGGATTTGCTTGAAGCAAATAATGTTGAAGTATTGGTAACCGATTATTGCAGTTCGCCAGAAAATGTGCTAGACTGTTTTGAAAAAAATGAAGCAAATGGGTATGTTGGCTTTGCCGCTGACGAACGGAATTTAACCAATATTCCAGATTATTTGGTGAATGTTCACAATGAAAATGATGCAGACATCAGCACATTGGCAGATGCTAAGAATTTTTTGTATTTAATCAATCCGTCAGAAGAATTTTCAAACAAAGCAGATTTTATAGCGCAGGTGCAAGCCACAAATTATGATGTAATACTAATAGATAAAGATTTTGATCAAACGCCATTTACTGCGACCGAAATTGATGCGTTAAAAACAAAAGAGAATGGTGGGAGCCGTTTAGTACTGGCTTATATGAGCATAGGAGAGGCAGAGGATTACAGAAGCTATTGGAAATCAGATTGGACAAAAAAAGCCAATCAACCGGCTTGGTTGTATAAAGAAAATAGAAAATGGCGCGGTAATTACAAGGTATTTTATTGGATGCCCGAATGGAAAGAGATTATTTATGGTAGTGATGCTGCTTATTTAGACCAAATTTTAGGCGCAAATTTTGATGGAACGTATTTAGATATAATAGATGCTTATGAGTATTATGAAGATTTACGTTAAAATCGGTTTTTTTTTACTGATTGCTTTAATTGGCTTTTCAGCCAAAGATGCGCCTGAGCAAAATAGTTTTGATAAAAAAGAATTGTTGGAACGGCATAATTATTACCGTC
Source organism: Crocinitomicaceae bacterium (assembly GCA_963736585.1). GTDB lineage: Bacteria > Bacteroidota > Bacteroidia > Flavobacteriales_D > Crocinitomicaceae > Crocinitomix. The sequence goes on from CAVTPI010000002.1 coordinate 109,076, forward strand.
AAAAAGTTGGTGTACCAAACTTAGAGTGGTCAGAAGAATTAGCTGAGGTAGCGCAAAAATGGGCGAATCAGTTGGCAAAAAAGTGTGAGATGAAACACAGCAACTCGCGGTTTGGGGAAAATATCTATTGGACTTCGGGTACTGCAAACGCGACAGAGGCAGTTGATTTTTGGGCATCAGAAGAGCGTTTTTTTAATCACAGAAACACCACTTATGTTAAAGGTAAAGGGTTAAAGTCCGGGCATTATTCGCAAGTCATTTGGAAAAACACAACCCATGTTGGTGGTGCTGTGTCAACATGCACGCACGGAGGCGAAATTTGGGTGTGCAACTATAATCCGCATGGTAATATTGTGGGGCAAAAGGCATATTAGAGCAGCTGTAACGGTTTTATATGAGGTTTGGTACATTGGTTTGCATGTTATTTATCCATTCAACTCGTTTTCTCTTAGCGGATAGTACTTAAGTCAAAACTTTTTCATTCACCAACTTGAAACTCAGTTCCGTATTTTTGTCCAATTTTTTTAATATTGAACATATCCTGTTCAAGTTCCCTAAACATATTCTCAATTCCTGCGGGAACAAAAGTCACAATTAATTCAGCATCAAATTCCGTCTTATTCCGCCAGGTGTGCTTTTCACCTTTTTCTATATTTAAATATTCGCCTTCTTTTAATTCAATTTGCTTTCCATCAATTATAAATTCCAATTTGCCTTTTTTTAGATAAAACCCTTCATCCTCTTTTGAATGAATGTGAGCTGGCTTCGATTGTCGCCCGCTGGAACTATTGTTTCGCTCAAAAAATAGTTCCCGTTGGTTTCCTTTCCTGTTGCGAGGAAAGTTAGACCGAAAAAAGTTTCGTTAGATTTCTTAATTTTCATTTCACTATGATTTTTTCAATTTGCGAATTCAGGTTATTATAATAAAGGTATACTTTATTTGTTAACGTAATTAAGTCTACCATACGCGGTAATTTTTCAAACTAGATTTACGCTAGCACCGTTTTAACCGTTTTTTGTAAAATGGGCACAACATCATGCTCAAACCAGCTATTTTTTTTGCGCCAAATTGCATTTCTTGGAGAGGGGTGCGGAAGTACAAAATAATCCGGCAGATAGGCTGCAAAATTTTGCACGCGTTGGGTTAAATTTAGTTCCTTATCCACGGTTAAGTAACGTTTTTGGGCGTATTGTCCAATTAAAATCATCAACCGCACATCCGTAAATTTTTCAAAAAGAGACGGGTGCCAAAGCGGAGCGCACTCCTTTCGCGGAGGAAGATCGCCAGACTTACCACGTCCCGGATAACAAAAACCCATTGGCATAATGCCAAAATTTTGGGGATTGTAAAACGTTTCTTCACCTACATTAAGCCATTCGCGCAGCCGAATACCGCTTGGGTCTTTCCAGGCAATGCTACTTTCATGTGCTTTAATACCTGGCGCTTGACTAATGAGCAAAATGCGCGTATTTTTTTGTAAACTCACAATTGGGTTCGCCCCTAATGGTAGATGGTCAGAACATACCGTACATTTTTGGATATTATTTAATAGTTCTTTCATTGGTTTGATAAAATTAACGAAAACCGCTAACTATTTAATTGTTTGATAAGAAGCAGCTCGATATCTAAATAAAATTCCCTATATTGTAATAACCAATAATTTACCCGTTATGTTTTCAAAAATTGGCTTATTTATCGCGTCGTTTAGTCTTTTACTGACAACCGAAGTGAATGCTCAGAACTTTACCTATGGAACGGTTTCTGTCGATCGTGCCACGTTTAGTGGTGGTAATTTACCCATCCGTCGAGATGAAGGTGCTGCTTTTTATGGTACACCGCATTGGGATGTAGATGCAGCAGAGCAAATGCCCGTAGCTTATAAAAGCGGAGTAGCGCCGCGTGTAGCGGTTTATTTTAAGCTGGAATGTGAAAATGCGCCAGATTCAATTACTGTTCGTGGAATGGGCGCGAAGGGTTCAATTTTATGTCGCGTAAAGTAGCTGTAACAGAAGATGAACCGGGTATATTTGAATTCTACTATCCGGCTACAGACGCAGATGATTTATTTGAAGCGGGAATGTCGCGCTTTTTCAAACCGTTTAAAATAGGTTGGGATGTATCATACAATAATGGAGAAACATGGATGGCTTCTGATTCTACTGAAAATACCATGTATGTCGTGAGAAACGCGCCACAACCAGAGGCGGGGCACTTTAAATGGTACCGCACCGTGTTTGATCTGAGTTGTAGAAATGCAAACCTTGAAAATACAGAAACGACAATTATTGCTGCAATTTGGTCTGAATTTACAGATCATATCGTTTATAACTATAAAGGAGACAGTTTGCGTTATTATCGCCCAAAAAACACCTACAATACAAATTTAGGAGCCTTACTGGCCAATAAAAATGCGCAGTGCTATACATTTGCGCAACTGTTTTTAGCATCCATTAAAATTCAAGGCATAGTACGCACCAATAACTACGTTTACATTACGCCGCAATATAGTACTACCTGTGGCGGCTATTCTGTAAACCGTTTTATAGTGAAAGATTGGACGTATGGCCCGCCAACAGGTTCGGGTTGTGCCGAATATCCTTATGAAAACACTTACACTACGCTTATTCCTTATCCGTATGTAGATTATAATTTTATTACAGAGGACGTAAGTGATGCAGACGGTATTCCCGGTCAATGTTCAGAAAATCCAAACTCTTATTTTAACAATCACCAAATAGCATTGATAGATGGTGTTTATTATGACGCTTGCTATGGTGTAACATTTGATAGTGTTGAAGATATTCCGTATGATGCTTTTGATGGCTGGGGATTCGGTACAATTCTGGTGGAGTTACCCATGCACGGTTTACCAATAACATGGATGCTACAGCATTGTCTGAATCAATTACAACATTTTAATTTATCCGTTGCGATTTTTAATCCTCATAACACTTTGTCTTAACTTGAATTTATTCATGTACGGGCAAAATATGGAGCGAAAAATTATTATTGAAGACGAGCAGTTTCACTTTATTACGGTAGATGAAGATTATCAAATAGCCACACTTTATAAAGGTAAGCTAGATGAGCCGTTAAATGACGCCCGGGCTTACGCATTGCCCGTTGGCAGAAATACAACCGCACAATTAAACCCATTGGCTTGGGAGCTTGAGAACAATACGGTTGTTGCCGTTAGTTTTTTAGATCATCCACTAAATGATAGAAACGAAGCAATAAAACGCTTTAGTTTGGCAGATGTTCACCAATGGTCACCGGCTGTAACCGTTGGCGATATGGTGCAACAAAGTGCGGATAATAATATGTTTGTAATTAACCAACCTTACCTTTTTTGGAAAGACCGGACTAAATATTTTAATCACTTTTATTTTGATGGTGTTCTTGTTGGGGATAAATATTGGCACGTTACGACCAACAATGGTGAGTTGAAAATTTGGTATTATTCTGATGATGAATGGAATGGTAGTGCATTGCTAAACTTTCCGGTAGAGGGCTATTTTAGCTTGGTTGAGGTAAAAGACAAACTCGCTTTAATTGATAGCAAGGGCTTGATTTATACCGTTACAATAAATGGACTGGAGCGGGCTGGTACAGAGGTTACAGCCCCGTTACGAAACATTACACTTATTGAAAACAAAGACACAAAAGCCGTTTATTTTATTCAAAATGATAAAATTGATCGATCTAAAAATATGATGGAGTTGCTAACAGCCGCCCAACAAATAAAATTATAAAATAGAACTAAAAGAAAAGAAGATGAAAAGAATTATAAGTACACTTGTCGTTATTTTTTTAGTAATAACCCCTGTTTTTGCAGATGACCTTGAAGTTATTGTGGTTGAGGCAGACGAAGGGATGAGCAATGGAGCAATAGACTTAACGATTACGGGAGGTACAGCTCCTTTTGCTTATAATTGGACAGGACCGGGTGGGTTTGAATCCACCGCGGAAGATTTAACCGATTTGGCTGCGGGCGTTTATGTCGTTACTGTAACAGATAGTTGGTGTGGTGTGGCTACGTTGGAAGTAATTGTGGAAGAAAATGAAGTTGATGACCCAAATGTTGGATTGGCTGATGAGGACAATTTTCCCTTCTCAATTTACCCAAATCCCACAAGCGGACTACTTTATTTAACGAGCGATTCCCCCCTAGACGTGGCTGTGTATACTATTTTGGGCGAACAAATTTTGTCAGTGAATAATACCACGCAGATTGACCTTACAGGATACCCGGTTGGCGTATACATGATTAGAGCAACAAGTGAAGTAGGCGTTGCCACACGAAAAATTACGTTGAAGTAAACGAATACAAAGCCGTTTACTTAACCAATTGATTGCCGCTTTAAATAAGCATTTACATTGGTGATTATACGGTTTTCAATGTCTGATACGTCTGCTTTTACAAACGTTTCTCCTGTAATTTTTTCGTAAAGTTCAATGTAACGCTCACTTACTAAATTAACAAAATCTTCTGGCATTTCAGGAATAGTTTGACCGTCTAAACCTTGAAAATTGTGTTGAATTAACCATTCGCGAACAAATTCTTTTGAAAGTTGTTTTTGACGCTCACCTTTTGCTTGACGTTCAGCATACCCTTCCGCATAAAAATAGCGAGATGAATCGGGCGTATGAATTTCATCAATCAAATAAATTTTACCGTTGTGCTTGCCAAATTCATATTTCGTATCCACCAAAATTAAACCCCGCTCAGCGGCAATTTTAGTTCCGCGTTCAAACAAGGCGTAGGTATATTTTTCCAGTTGTTCGTAATCGTCTTTTGAAACAATTCCTTGGGCAATAATTTCTTCGCGTGAAATATCCTCATCATGCCCTTCTTCAGCTTTTGTAGCTGGTGTAATGATTGGCTTTTGAAACTTGTCATTCTCTTTTAAGCCTTCAGGTAGTTTTACACCACACAACATTCTTTTCCCTGCCTTATATTCACGCGCAGCATGTCCAGCCATGTAACCACGAATCACCATTTCCACTTTAAACGGCTCGCATTTTAAGCCTGCAGCTACACTCGGGTCTGGTGTTTCCGTTAACCAATTAGGAACAATGTCTGCCGTAGCTGCCAAAAACTTAGCTGCCAACTGGTTCAGTACTTGTCCTTTAAACGGAATTGCTTTCGGTAAAATATAATCAAATGCAGAAATTCGGTCAGATGCTACAATTACCAAATGGTCTTTTTTTATCGTGTAAACATCCCTTACTTTTCCATTATAAACGGCTGTTTGACCCGGAAAATTGAAGTTAGATTCTTTAATTGCTTTCATAATCAAAATTTAAAGCGAACTGTTTTTGTTATCCTCAGCCTCAAAAGCCTTAATAATTTCTTTCACTAATTTATGTCGAATTACATCATTACCGTTTAAACGTACCACCTCAATGCCGTCAATATTCTCCAGCATATTTACAGCCATTAACAAGCCCGATTTTTGGTTTCTAGGTAAATCAATTTGAGTATGGTCTCCCGTAATGACAAAACGCGCATTGCGTCCCATTCGTGTTAAAAACATCTTCATTTGGTTCACGGTGGTATTTTGGGCTTCATCCAAAATTACAAACGCCTTATCTAATGTGCGGCCGCGCATAAAAGCTAATGGCGCAATCTCAATAATGCCTGCTTCCACATACTCTATCAGCTTCTCGGTCGGAATCATATCGCGTAAGCCGTCGTACAAGGGTTGTAAATAAGGGTCTAACTTTTCTTTTAAGTCGCCCGGTAAAAAGCCTAGGTTTTCTCCAGCCTCTACGGCCGGTCGCGTTAGTACAATGCGCTTAACCTCCTTATTTTTCAAGGCGCGCACAGCAAGTGCTACCGCCGTGTAAGTTTTACCCGTTCCTGCTGGTTCAACGGCAAAAACCATATCATTTTCCATGCTGGCTTTTACCAATTTACGTTGGTTCGCCGTTCGGGCTTTTATTAAATTGCCCCCGTTGCCGTGCACAATCGTGTCCCCAAAATCTTGAAACGGAATATGCTCCGTTTCAACAAGCATCAAGGTTTCAATATTATTTTCTGAAAGCGCGTTGTATTCAACAATATGCTGAATAAGTAACGCCAGCTTTTTTTCAAATCGCTCAATTACATCAGCCTCACCATTCACTTTAATTAAGTTTCCTCTGGAAACTATTTTCAGCTTTGGAAAATAGGCACGGATTAGTTTGAGTTTTTGATCGTTAACGCCTAAAAGATCTACTGGAGATATGCCGGCGATTTCAATAGTTTTTTCCTGCAAAATGTTAATTAATTATTGTCGTTTCGTCTGTAATACTTAAAATTAAAACTAATTTTGAGTAAAATTAAAAATTTCTCTTTATACTGAACTTAAATCAATAAAATGTATTGTTTTAGTATAAAGAAAAAGGGATGCGAATTATTACACTCATAACTGATTTAGGCTTGAGAGACCATTACGTTGCTTCGCTTAAAGGGCAGCTGTATTCTCAGTCCGATTCCGTTCATTTAGTGGATATTTCTCACAGTGTAACACCGTTTAACATTGCGCAGGCCGCTTTTTTCGTAAATAATGTTATACGTGATTTTCCAGAAGGTACCATTCATTTTTTGGGGGTAGATGCTTTGCCGCAAATTTCGATCGGAAATCCCGAATCCAATTTGTACCCGACCATTATGGAGTTAGAAGGGCATTATTTTGTCGGGTGCGATAACGGCATTTTTTCATTACTAAAAAATTACAAAAAAGCCACTTGCATTGTACGAATTGATGATTTCAGCTCAAAATTCGCATTGCGTTATCCCACGCGTTATATTTACGCGCCTACATTAATTAAATTGGCTAACGGCGTCCCGTTAGCTGAATTGGGCGAGGTAGTGAATGATGTTAAACGTGTTTTTACAACACAACCAATTATTGAAACTGATTTAATAAAAGGGTCAGTTATTCATATCGATAAGTATGGCAACGTAATTGTAAACATTACTGAGAAAATGTTTAATGAAATTGGCAATGGAAATCCATTCACGATTTATTTTAAAAATGCACAATATTTTATCGAAACCATCTCTAAAAATTATTACGAAGTACCTACGGCAGAAAAATTAGCCTTATTTAATGAATCAGGTTTTTTAGAGATTGCGATAAACAAAGGTGTAGTGGGCAATGGTGGTGGTGCCGGCACTTTATTAGGGTTAAATGTGGGCGATATTATTCGGATGGAATTTCATCCTAAAGGGTCTAAAGATAATTTTGACGCACTGTTCCCAAACAGCTAAGTACTATAAACATGAAATTACAACGAATTGTAAAAATGACGTTTGCAGCAGAACACTGCCATGCGTTTGAAACATATTTTAATGAAATCAAAAATAAGGTGGGGCATCAACCCGGATGTTTAGGGGTAAAACTATTAAAAGAAACGAATAATTCCGGTGTTTATTTTACCTACAGTTTGTGGGAGAGTGAAGATGCGCTGAATGCTTACAGAAATACGGATCTTTTTGGAGCAGTTTGGCCAAAAGTAAAGGCATGGTTTGCTGCGAAGCCTGAGGCGTGGAGTACTGAAATTTTTCTTGTGTCTGATAATGCTTAATCAATTTAAAAATAGCCTAATTTGTTTAATGATAATCCTTCCACTTTCGGGAGCTGCCCAAAACGTAGACCTTGAAGAAGAAGAGCAAAACAAGATGGAGTTTGCCGGCGTATTTAAAAGTGCCATTAATGTAGAAGGTTTCGGTAAAACTGGGTTTGTGGGTATTAGTTATGACCACTTACTGTCCGCCAGATGGAGGGTTGGTGTAGGGGTAGGTTATCCCGGTTTTGGTGCAGATTTAAAGTTTTATCCGTGGAAAGTCAAAAGATTTTCGCCAGTTTTTAATTTAGGTTTGCGTTCGGTAGCGTTTTTTCCAAAAAACGGAACTGCAGTAGCGCTTCATAGTTTGCCAATTGGAATCAGTTATTTTGGTAAGAGTCGCATTAATGTGGAGCTAGATATCGGACCAATGTTTACCGTTCCATTATCTGCTGGGGCTGAAATTTTTGGTTCTTCAACTAATCTGCCGCCCATTTGGTTTTCTGTAAAAATAGGTCACCGTTTTTCATTTTATGCTATAAAACGCGCACGGCAATTAGAAAAAGCGCGCAACTAGTTTTTACAACTCGTAATAAATTCCTACTCCTCCGGCAATTGTTCCGACAATCGTATTATTAAGTCCTAAACCATAAATACCGTAGCCCGCTTGTAAATTAAAATTTACCGAATCAAAAATCTTAAATTTTAGACCTAAGCCAAGGCCTGTATTATAACTGATTCTGGTGTCTGTTAGTTGAATATTTTGCCCCGTGAAAGGGTCAAACGTTGTAAACGAGTTTCTTTGTAATATCATGTGGTTACCAAAGTAACTATAAAGGTTCACGTTCTTATTCTCACGGATTGTGTACAACAAACTTAATCCTGTACTTACAAATACGCGTCCGCTTCCTCTAAATAACGGTATGCCAGTAACTTGAAACCCTATTTTATTGTGCCAGTAGCGGTATGAAAAGCCAACTCCGCTGATCGATCCGGCGTGTACTCCTATGTGATGCTGAGATGATTTGCTGTCAGTCGGCTCTGTTTCGTTTTGAGAAAAAGAAAAAGACGCACTAAATAAAAGAAGGGTTAATGTTAATATAAACGATTTCATAATTTACTTTTTTAGAAAGATAAGCAATTTTGTATTAAACTCATTTAAACAAAAAAAATTCTGCTGATACATGAGTTTTTATAAAAAAGATCAAAAATAGCGTTCAAATAGGTGTTAATACGGTTGTTTTTTTTTCAAAAATCAGTTTTTTGACTGTTTTCTAAGGGAATTATATGTCTTAACTTTGTGGTATTAGATTTAACGCGGGGAGGTTGCTGAAAATCCCTTCTAAGATAGAGTAAGCATGCGATATGTTTTATTTCTTTAGAACAATAATCGGTTAACGACTAGCCAGGGTGGAAGAGTAGGGCCACCCTGGCTTTTTTTATGTTTGATTTTTTAGGCATTTTCGTTATCTGTGGAGTTTTTATTATTCCAAAGGCAATTTATTGAAGGTTAAATCTTATATCTTTATTTAGCTAATTTAAAAACGGTCAAATGCGGCTATTCGTCTATTTTTTCAAGCCGTATTTTGTAAGAATCTTTGTTTGTCATTTCACTAAACGTTTCAAAATCAGAATTGTTTTTAAACATTGTTACCATGATTATATTAATATCAGCACCCACGTAATGTCCGTTGTTCAAATCGAAATAATACATACCAGTGCCAGTCATGCTACAATTATATCCTTCATCTAATTCACTTGTAGTGTCAAGTTCAGAGACATCTATTACACCCTCAAGAATAGCACATTTTCTGCCTTCAACCTCTTCATACCCTTTAAAAGTGATTGTGTTTTGTCCATTTACAAAATGTTGAGATCCCTCTACGTTAAAGGGTATTTGCATTTTTACTTCATCAGATTCATTCTGCGCAAGCTTTTTTGTCGGAAGCGGAAAGAGCAGATCAAACACAAGGTCATGTTTTTGATCAACAAAATTTCCGTTGGGCTTCATACCTTTGACCATAGAAGGTGTTGGAGACATTTCTACTGTATCTTTTGAATTACCACTCGCATTATAGGTAATCATTTTCATTTCCAAGTCCATCAAGCTTAAATCAGCTAAATTATTTTCATTTACATCCACTTTTATATGACCAATAGCCTCTACGCTAATGAACTCTGTCCTATTCTTTATACTTGATTTATTAGTGATTTCACCAATTTGGATAAATGAGTAAATGATTGTTCGCTCTTCGCTAAAGTCCCAAAGAAATTGATTTTTGGATGATTCTGAGTATTGATTTCCACAATTAGTTAAAAATAAAGCTGTTAAGCCGAGTATTATTTTATTCATTTTCATCCTATAAACTTCCAATAATTGAATGGTTAATAATAGCCGAACTTTTTTATTTCAACAAATCAAATTTCAAAATGCATCCCTTTTTTCATTAACATATTGTAGGTTGCTTGGTTAAGTTTAAAAAGATTACCCGGTCTTCCCGCTCCAGATGTTTTTACTTTTTCGTCTAATTCATCCAATATGCCCAAGTGCATTACTTTTTTCTTGAAATTTCTACGGTCAATTGGGCGGTCGAGTAGAGTAGTGTAAAGGTTTTCTAAATCAGAAAAAGGAAATTTTTTGTCTAATAGTTCAAAGCCAATGGGTTGATACTTTATTTTACTTCTCAATCGTTCAATGGCAAGGGTTACAATATCCTGGTGGTCAAAAGCCAACGTTGGCAATGCTTTAATGTTAAACCATTTTGCTTCTTCGGCATCTGTCTTTGCTTGTAGTTTTTCAAATTGACTTGATTTTACTAAACCAAAATAGGCAACAGAAACAATTCTTTTTCTCGGATCACGGTTGGGTTTTCCAAATGTATAGAGCTGTTCAAGGTAATTAATTTTTACGCCCGTTTCTTCCATTAACTCTCGCTCTACTGCAGTTTCTAGTGACTCATCATCCAAAACAAACCCGCCAGGTATTGCCCATTCACCTTTAAAGGGAGCATATTTCCGTTTGATTAGAAGTAGAGATACGCCAACCTCTTTGTTATAACCAAAAACAATGGCATCAACTGTTAACTGAATATTTTGTGTTGTTTTCACGCAATAAAGATAGTTAATCTGTGCAGGAAAGGAAAATAGTTTTAAGCAATAAGAATAAAAAGTTTAATGGATGAATATACTATTTGTGTAAAATAAACGCAAATAAATGGGTTGAATTATTTTAATGTGTTTATATTTGTGTTTTAAGTACGCAAATATAAATTAACTAGGACGCTATGAATGGATTACTTTTAACAGACGGATATAAAACCGGTCACCACTTACAATATCCGAAAGGAACACAACAGGTATACTCTAATTGGACACCGCGAAGCAATAAATATGCTCCGCAAGGATGTGACAAGGTTCTCTCTTTTGGACAACAATTTGTTATGAAATGGTTACACAATTATTTTCAAGACAATTTCTTCTCAAAGTCTAAAGATCAAGTTTGTAGTGAGATTAAAGAAGAGTTGTCGTTATATCTAGACTCTGATTATGATGTTTCTCATTTCCAAAAACTGCATGATCTGGGTTATTTACCTATTAAAGTCAAATCGTTACCTGAAGGTGTGGAAGTTCCCATTAGGGTGCCCATGTTAACTGTGGTCAATACAAATAACGACTTTTATTGGGTCACTAATTTTTTAGAAACAATATTATCTAGTATGCTATGGCAACCAATGACATCTGCAACAATTGCTCTTAATTACAAACGAATTTTTAAAAGGTGGGCACTTACAACTGACAAAGAAAGTATAGGGTTTATCGACTTCCAAGGGCATGATTTTTCAATGAGAGGAATGGGTGGTTTACAAAGTGCACAATCTTCGGGTATGGGACATGCAGCGGTATTTATGGGTTCTGACACGTTGCCTGTAATTAGTGGATTACGGAAATATTATAATGCAGAGGGTTTTGTCGTTGGTTCGGTTAATGCAACTGAGCATTCGGTGATGTGTGCTGGTACAAAAGATGATGAGATTGGTACGTTCAAAGAATTAATGAATGTTTACCCAGAGGGGATATTGTCAGTTGTCAGCGATACTTGGGATTTATGGAAAGTTTTGACAGTTTATTTACCCAAATTAAAAAAAGAAGTATTGGCAAGAGATGGAAAACTTGTCATACGGCCAGATAGCGGCGATCCTGTAGATATCATATGCGGAGAAGATAGACACCTAGACGGAAGTTCCCCTAAGAGTAAAGGAGTTGTAGAACTGTTATGGGATGTTTTCGGAGGTACGGTTAATAAACAGGGATATAAAGTATTAGATACACATATTGGTGCTATATATGGAGATAGTGTAACAACAGCTCGGGCTCAGCAGATTTGTGAAAGGCTGCATGAAAAAGGTTTTGCTACAACTAATGTTGTATTGGGTATTGGCTCTTTCACATATCAATTTAACACACGAGATACCTTTGGTTTTGCTATGAAAGCCACCTCGGTAGTCGTAGCTGGTGAGCGAAGAGAAATTTTTAAAGACCCAATCACTGATGACGGAATAAAAAAATCGGCTAAAGGTTTAGTGAGAGTAGATTTAGTAGCGGGTGATTACGTGTTAGTTGACCAAGTTACGGAAGAGGAAGAAAAGGAAGGTGAATTGCAGATTATTTATGAAAATGGCAATTTTAGGAATAGTACCAACTTGCAAGAAATTAGAGAAAAAATAAACAATATTCTTTAAAATAAAAAATATGAAATACGAATTAAAGAAATTTAATGATGGGCAATTGTCTGCTAAGGTCATAAATGAAGGAGATTTAAAAGTAGAGTTAAGAGGGAATAGTTAGGAAGATTTGTTTGCAGCTGCCTCAGTTAAAGAAGCTTGGGATGCACTAAATGTATTCAACAAAGCCGCAGTTTCAACCTTGACGATTTACTGTTTGATAGGACAACGATCTGATAGACGATTTAATAAGGGAGAATCATTCGATTTAAAGGTAATTGCAAATTTTATTAACGCTATGAAGTATGATAAGGTTTTGCTACTACATCCGCACAGTTCAACTGCACTAGCATTAATAAATAATTCTGAAAGAATCGGACATTTTTCATTTGTTGAAAAAACCTATAATTCTATAGGAAAACCGGTGCTTATTAGTCCAGACGCAGGAGCGTATAAGACAACGCACGCTATAGCGGAAAAATTAAATGCCGATTTAATTCCTTCTAATAAAGTTAGGATTAATAGCACACCGATTGTCAGCATACAAGGTAACGTCAAGGATAAAGTATGTTTGATAGTTGATGACTTGGCGGACGGTGGAAGAACATTTAACCAATTAGCCAAGCAGCTGAAAAGTCAAGGTGCTGATAAAGTTTACTTGTACGTTACGCACGGACAGTTTAATTATGGATTTGATGAACTTAAGGAGTGGATAGATCATATTTATTGTACGAATAGTTATAAAAATATAGATGACACTTTTGTAACACAATTCAAGGTTGTTTAAGTAGTATTTGGGTTGAAAGAATAATCTCCAACGCTATTTTTCTCATTATTATAATCGTTTCAAATGAATAATAAATCAAAAAAACAAATCAGTAAAATGATGAGTTTAATATTAAGACACCAACCAAGCTTTATAGGTGTTACGTTAGATACAAATGGATGGCTTCAAATTGACAGGTTGATAAATGGCATCAATAAAAAAGGAATTGAGTTGGATAAAGCCACGCTTTTGACCATTGTTCAAGAAAATGACAAACAACGATTTGTAATTAGTGATGATGGCAACAAAATAAGAGCAAATCAGGGGCACTCTATTAAAGTCGACGTTGAGTTGAAGTTGACTACCCCGCCTAAAATACTATATCATGGCACGGTAGATAAATTCTTGGAGTCAATAAAATCTGAAGGGCTAAAAAAAATGAACAGACAACATGTACATTTAAGTGCAGATAACGATACGGCTATTAAGGTAGGAGCAAGAAGGGGCAAACCGATTATTCTAGAAATTGACACTGGAAAAATGAATGAGGACGGGTTCGAATTTTTTAAGTCTAAAAATGGTGTTTGGTTGACAGATCATGTTTTACCTGATTACATTGATTTTGAACATGGATCGATTGCCTAATGGCAGCTCCACACTTACCTATGAGAGAAATAAATTAAGCAAAATTTGACATAAAAAAAAACGCGCGCCAAAGCCCGGCGCGCGTTTTTTTTATTTTTTTTCAAAAAATGATTAGTTCACTACATCATTGTAAGTTGCCATAAAAATATCGTCATCTTCATACCATTGCTTTACTTGTCCAAGCATATCTCTGGCTTTATCAATTTGGCGAATACCAACTAAGTAATTTACGTATTCAAGTACTCCAATACGCAATACTTCCTTGTCAATATCTCTCCAATCTTCTATAGACTCTACTTCGTTTAACAGTGCTTCTCCTTCTTTCAATGAATTTTTGGCACTTCCTTTATCCTTAATTTGATAATAAGCCGCGGTTAGTAAGTAGTATGATCCAATATCAGTTGGGTCTAACCGTTGTAATCTAAATACAGAACCTCTTAACCGGCTATATTCACCACCTTCAATTTGGTTTTTAATATCCTCAACAACAGCTACTTTTAAATCTGTATAAAAAGCCTTATGCTCATCAAAAATAGTATTTTCCTTATCTTTCTTTAACGCTTTTCCGGCGTCAGAAATAGCGTCGTTAAACGCCTTTGGAAAATCTTCGTCGTATTTTTGATCTTTAGACATTTCAAAATTTGCTTTTGCACTCCACAAATAGGGCTGCGGATCATTTTTTGAATCGTCTTTATCCATATATTTTTCTGCTTTGTCTACCAATTTTTCATAATCGCCATCCGCAAAGTAAATAATTAGATCATCATACGTTTCCTGTGCAAAGTTGGTAGAAAATGTACCAACAAATAATAGTGATAAGAGTAAATGTTTCATTATAGTTGTTTTTTGTAATATATAACTCAAGAATGATGCCCAAAGTTACAAAAATGTTTGATTTTATTCTACTTAACAAATTTTTAACAAACTGCTATTTATAGAGTTTTAGTAAAATTTCAAGAATATTAATAGCAGCAGTGGCAATTTTAGTGCCAGCCAAAAATACCCAAAACGCCTTGTTCGTATAAAAAATCGTAATCTTGCGCGGGTATAACACCTCCGGCTATCACCATTATATCGCTTCTACCGTTTCGTTCCAGTTCTTTAATTACTTGCGGAATAAGTGTTTTGTGTCCGGCTGCCAAAGAACTTACGCCCAAAATATGTACATCATTCTCAATGGCCTGCTTTACCGCCTCTTCGGGTGTTTGAAAAAGCGGCCCAATATCTACATCAAAACCAATATCGGCAAAAGAGGTAGAAATAACTTTTGCTCCGCGGTCGTGTCCATCTTGTCCCATTTTTGCTACCATTATTCGCGGGCGGCGTCCGTCAAATTGGCTAAACTCATCTGCCAGCGCTTTGGCTTTTATAAAATCTGTGTCTCCCATAGCTTCTGCTGAATATACTCCCGAAATTGAACGAATTGTAGCTTGATAACGACCAAATACTTCTTCCATGGCATCAGAAATTTCGCCCAATGAAGCACGGTTACGCGCACACTCTACAGCCAATGCAAGTAAGTTCTCATTGGATTTTGCTCCCGCCGTTAATGCCTTTAAAGATGTTTGCACTTTTTGCTCATCCCGGTCGGCTTTCATTTTGTTTAATCGCTCTATTTGCGAAATTCGCACTTGTGTATTATCAATTTCTAAAATATCAATCGGCTCTTCTTGTTCTAACTGATAACGGTTTACGCCTACAATAATATCTTTATTCGCATCAATACGTGCTTGTTTTCGCGCTGCGGCTTCTTCAATTCTAATTTTTGGTATTCCAGCTTCAATGGCTTTTGCCATGCCACCAAGTTCGGCAATTTCTTCTATGTGTGCCCATGCTTTTTCCACTAATTCTGCTGTGAGTTTTTCCACATAATATGATCCTGCCCAGGGGTCTATTACTTTGGTAATGCCCGTTTCTTCTTGTAAATAAATTTGAGTATTTCGGGCAATTCGTGCCGAAAAGTCCGTGGGTAATGCAATCGCTTCGTCCAATGCGTTGGTGTGTAATGACTGTGTTCCGCCAAAAGCAGCAGCCAACGCTTCAATGCATGTTCGCGCAATATTATTGTAAGGATCTTGTTCGGTTAAACTCCAGCCAGAGGTTTGGCAATGCGTGCGTAATGCTAATGATTTTTGATTTTTAGGCTTAAATTCATTTACAATTTTTGCCCAAAGCATACGCCCGGCACGCATTTTAGCAATTTCCATAAAATGGTTCATGCCAATGGCCCAAAAGAATGATAAGCGTGGCGCAAACGTATCAATATCCATACCTGCCGCAATGCCTGCTTCTATGTATTCTTTGCCGTCTGCAAGGGTGTAGGCCAACTCTAAATCTGCAGTGGCACCAGCCTCTTGCATGTGATAACCCGAAATGGATATGGAATTAAATTTTGGCATTTTTTGAGAGGTGTACTCAAAAATATCAGCAATAATGCGCATAGAATCTTTTGGCGGATAGATGTAGGTATTCCGCACCATAAATTCCTTTAAAATATCATTTTGTATCGTACCCGCCAATAAATCAGGTGTTACGCCTTGCTCTTCTGCGGCAATAATGTAAAAAGCTAAAATGGGAATAACCGCTCCGTTCATGGTCATAGAAACAGACATTTTATCTAACGGAATTTGGTCAAATAAAATTTTCATATCCTCTACCGAGTCAATTGCAACGCCGGCTTTACCCACATCTCCAACAACGCGCTTGTGGTCAGAATCATACCCGCGGTGTGTTGCTAAATCAAACGCTACGGATAAACCTTTTTGCCCAGCGGCCAGGTTTCTTCTGTAAAATGCATTTGATTCTTCCGCGGTTGAAAAGCCCGCGTATTGCCGCACCGTCCAGGGGCGCATGGTGTACATGGTAGAGTAGGCCCCGCAAATTAGGCGCTATGCCAGATACAAAGTTGAGGTGCTCTAAATTGGCAATATCATCTTGACTGTAACGGTTTTTTATATCAATTTTTTCAGCCGTTTCAAATCTGTTTTCTGTTTTATTTTCAACCGTAGTGGCACGTGCCTCTTGGGCATTTATTGAATTAAACTTTGTCCTGCTCATGCTTCTGCTTTTGTCGGTTCAACATACGCACCCTCCAAATAAAACGGGATAATTGGTTTAAATTCGGTACCTGATTTAGCCAAAGGTGTTGGTGTTACTTCTGTCCATTTTTCCATAGTATTGGGGTATTTATTTACGCCCAAAAAAGTTTTTTTCTTTGTGTTTAATGCATCAATCAAAGCATTTCGCGTTTTTTCTATGGCGTCTTGAATTTTATTTTCTTTTAACGCCGCAATAAACCCTCCGTTTTCTTCAAGGTTAATAAACGTATTCCAGCTTTTTTCCAGCAACTGTGCAGTTAATGCTTCAATGTAGTATGAACCGGCGCTGGGATCAATTACCTTGTCTAAATACGCCTCTTCCTTTAAAATCAATTGAATATTTTTGGCAATTCGTTCAAAACGGTCTACCTCTTGTGGCGTGCCATACGTACCATAATTAATGGTTAATACATCACAGCCGCCAATTACGCCAGACATGGCTTGCGTGGTTTGGCGCAGTGCATTATTGTTTTTATCGTTTTTAGCCAAATGGCGAATGTTTGTTTTAGCGTAAATAAAAACGGGTGCGGCTTCGTAGTCTGCATCATAGCCTTTAAAAAGCAAACCAATTAATTGTCGGATGACGCGAAACTTAGCGCAATTCACAAAATAATTGTCATTTACAGAAAGTTCAATTGCCAAATTAGCGTTTATTTCTTTCAAGTCATGTCCTTTATCCACCAAAAACTGAATGTATTCATTGGCATGTCCAATTGCATAGGCTAACTCTTGAATTGTAGATGCACCTGCGGCACCATATTCGTATCCCGAAACCCACGTATTGCGTTCTGCAGTTTGGTTGGTGTAAAAGGTATAAAAGTTGTCCAGTGTGGTTTGCCAATTACCAGTTGCGGCGTTTAGGGCAATGGGGTCAAAGTTTAAATGCATATTTGTAACCGGCTTAAAAGCAAGGGCAGTTTTTAAGGTGGTGAATTTGATATCTGCAAAAATGTGCTCAAAAAGTACATCCTTGGTTAAAACTTCAAATTTCGTCTTTTCATCTGCACTAAGTCCAATGTGGTTTACCCCTTCATTTAACGCATGTAAAATATTTTTGTTAAGGGCGTTCTCATCCGTTCCAAAAAAACACTGTCGAATGTTCCAGTTATTACTTTGGTTTGTAACCGCTCGGTGAGGCATAGCACGTCCTTCTGGACTATTTTCAGCATGATGATACGCTACAATTTCCAAATCTGGTTCGGGGTGAGAGCGTAGCACGTCTAGTGGTTTACCTTTTAAATCAGCTTCTATTTTAGCCAACCATTTTTCATATCCTACGGGAGAAAAAGATTGAAAGAGTTTTTTCATAGTCTAGTATGTTCGTGTTTTGCAAATACCAGGGGCACGCAAACCGTTATTGCATTATAAGGTAAAAATAACAATAGCAATTAAAAATTGGAAGAAACCAACCGTTGGATTTCCAGATTTACAGAATAAACCGAAACTAGGTTAGTAGCGGTCAAGTTAATTAAGGTAATCGCGAATAATTTTAAAAACAATGCCCAATACACCGCATGAGGCAATAAAGCCAGTTACGAAATAGCGGTTAAATGAATAACCCCATTTGCGTACGATTAATCCGGTTAGCAATCCTACGGCTAACGAAATTGAAATAACGTAAACAAATGCTTCCATTCCACTCATACTAATTGTTTTTTAATGCAGTCTTTGACTGTTCCCAATAGGTGTCCATTTCTGTAAGTGACATTTCGCTAATTTCTTTTCCGTCCGCTTTAGTTGCAGACTCCATCCATTGGAAACGATTAATGAATTTTTTATTGGTGCGTGAAAGTGCGTCATCCGGGTTTATCCCTATCCACCGCGCATAGTTGATTAATGAAAATAACACATCACCAAACTCTTCTTCCATTTTGTCTTTATCACCTTTGTCTTCCTCCGCTTTAAACTCGTTCATTTCCTCCTGCACTTTATCCCATACTTGTTCTTTATTGTCCCATTCAAAACCAATTCCTTTCACTTTATCTTGAATTCGCGTGGCTTTTACCAACGCCGGTAATGATTTGGGCACACCTTGCAGCACAGAAGTTTTACCCTCTTTTAGTTTCAGTTTTTCCCAATTGGCCTTCACTTCGGCTTCATCTTGTACGGTTACATCTCCATAAATATGCGGGTGGCGGTGTACCAGTTTATCGCAAATGGCGTTTAGTACATCAGTCACGTCAAATGCTTTTTTTTCATCTGCAATTTTAGCGTAAAACACTAAATGGAGCATCAAATCGCCCAGCTCTCCCTTTAATTCTTCCATGTCACCTTCTGTAATGGCGTCTGAAAGTTCGTAGGTTTCTTCAATGGTTAAGTGCCTTAATGATTCTAATGTTTGTTTTTTATCCCATGGACACTTCTCTCTTAAGTCGTCCATAATGGTTAATAAGCGTTCAAAGGCAGCTAATTTTTGCTTCATTTTTTTAATTTTGCATAAAATTAAATTAAAGTTTGCATTTTGAAAGTTGTTTTCCTCTTTTTGTCACTGCTTACAGCTTTTAGTGGACTATCGCAAGAAGAGCGCCCATTTTCAATTAGCGTCATGCCAAAGGCGGGGTTGTTGTTTGCACACCGCCCAACCATGTCTCACTTAATAAAAAAACGAAATACCGCGTTAGAGGTTGAGTTTTCGCAGCAAGACAATTCTAAAACAGCTTGGAGTAGTTTGTACCGCTTTCCATCACGCGGTTTTTCTGTAATTTATCATGATTTTGGTAATCGAGAGGTTTTAGGAACAAGTGTTGCCCTTTTCCGTTTTACCAAATTTCCGCTTATTCAAAGCAATAAATGGGGTTTTTTAGATTTTCGGTTGGGTAATGGCGTGGCTTATATCACAAAAAAATACAATGCGTTCAACAACATTAAAAACATTGCCATAGGTTCGCACATTAATGGTTTTGTAAATTTTAGTTTGGCCTATACAAAACGGTTCAATCGGTTTTATGTGGGGGCGGGGTTTGATTTTTCGCATTTCTCCAACGCCAGTTTAAAAATGCCCAACCAAGGCTTAAATACCTTAACAGCTTCTTTAACGGCAGGGTTTGAGCTACGCCAACGTGAAGTTTTTAACCCGAATGAATTTGTAGACACCCTAAAAAATGTGCGTCCAAAAAATAAATGGCACTTTCATTTTATTACAGGGTTAAAGCAAAATATTCCAAGTTTTGCAGAAAGTAGAACCTTTGGTTTGGCTGCTATACAAGGGCTTTATATTGTTCGTGTAAACCGCAAATGGGATGCCGAATTTGGGGTGGATGTTATGTACAATGAGGCCAATCGTTGGCTAAACAATGTACAACCAAGTCCTATTTTTGAAAACATTCAAGCGGGCGGTTATGTAGGGATGGCGTTAACCATTTATGCTACTCAAATTTACTTTGGTATTGGCGCGTATGGGTTGAATATAAACAACCCCGGTGGTTGGATTTATGACCGCATTGGCGCACGCTGGTTGGTGAATGATCGTTTTGATTTAATGTTAGGTATTAAAGCTCATTTTGGCATTGCAGATTATTTAGAATGGGGTATAGGGTATAGGTTATGAAGCGGATGAAAAAAATAATACAAACAATGATGTTAATGACAATGGCATTTTTAGCTGTCCAATGTCAAAAACCGGCGGAGCGCACTTGTTTTAAATCAACGGGTGAATATGCGGAGCTTGAAATACCGTTAGATTCTGTCCGTCATTTTAAACTGAATAATCATATAATCTATCGCATTTATCAAAATAATGAACGTAAAGTTGTGGTAAAAGGGGGCGAAAATTTAATTCAACAGATTGATGTTTCTGACAATGGAGACAATGTATTGACGGTTACAAATAACAACCAATGCGATTTTTTACGGGATGTAGATGAACAAGTGGAAGTTGAAATTCATTATCCGTATTATGCTTCTTTTTATATCGATCCGTCAGACTCTGTTGTTTTTGAAGATACCATAACAGGAGGTTTTTTAGATATTGAAATTAGAGATGGCGGAGGCAGTGTTCAGTTAGATGTGGATGTATTTGAAGTGGCAATTGTCGTTTCTCACGGCGCGGCAGATTATAAAATTGGCGGACGTGCAGAGCGTGCTGCATTAAAAGTGCAAAATAATGGTGCCGGAGACGCAACAAGTTTTAACCCGGCTTATGCCTATGTTTATCAAAATTCTACCGCGGATGTTTTTGTGGAATTAGGCAATGCAAATGCCCTTGTAATTATAGATGGTACGGGTGATGTATACTACATTGGTGACGCAATAAACATTGAATCAAGTGGTTCCGGTAGTGGAAAAATAATTCAATTATAAAGTTGGAATTATTTTGAATTAAAGCAGATAATAGTAAATTTAGCGTCAAAACAAAAACCAGTCTGCCTTAATTGGTATGACAAAAACCTTAAATTATGCATAAACAAAGATTAGCAGTAATTGTAGCTGCTGCAGTAGGCGTTATCGCTTTATTTTTACCTTGGATGAGTGTTTCAATGTCATTTCTTGGTAGTATTAAATTGTCAGGAACTGATGCTGGAGGATGGATTCCTTTTGCCTTGTGCGCAGTTGCCGGAGTACTCGCTTTTTTGGGTGATGATAGAAACACCGCAATTGAAGCTACTTACGTTAAAATTGTTGCCGGTTGTGGAGCAGGAGTTGTACTATTTATGTTATGGAAGTTGTTCATAAATATTACAGTTTCGTATGCAGGGTTTGGTGCTTATTTAATGTTTTTAGCAGGCGTTGCAATTCTAGCTGTACCATTCGTAATAAAAGACACAGGTGAGTTCTCAATGCCAACTAAAAACAGCATTAAAGACGAATTCAACGAAATGAAAGATAATTAATAGTTCGATTTAAAACAATCGTTAAAAACCTTTCCTGTAAGTGCGGGAAAGGTTTTTTTTATTTGGAGTTTTAGGTTAAAAATAAACAAGGTAAACTTTGATAGTAATTTGATTATCTTATTTTTGCCACAACTAATTTAAACGAACCAATTTTAAAATTTATTTATGGAATTAATAGGAATTATACTCTATTTAGGCTTAATCGTATTCATTATAGCCGGTATTTGGAAAGCATTTGAAAAAGCAGGACAACCTGGTTGGGCAATTTTAATACCAATTTACAATATTTATATTATGACGCAAATTGCAGAGAAAGAAGGCTGGTGGGTTATCATGTTCTTTATTCCACTTGTCAACATTATTTTTGCATTCATGTTATACATTGCGATAGCAGAAAAATTTGGAAAATCAGCTGGGTTTGGAGTTGGGTTAGTTTTCCTTGGCTTTATTTTTTGGCCAATTTTAGGATTTGGAGATGCAAGATATGAAGGAGCCACAGCCGAAACGAATGACGAAATTCTTGACATGTAATTTCTGATAAAAATTTTCAATAAAAAAAGCCTTTTTAGTTCGTTCTAAAAAGGCTTTTTTTGTTTCGATCGTGCTCTAAAATCTACAAGGTAAACTTTGATAGTAATTTGATTATCTTATTTTTGAACCCAACTAATTTATAAAACCTATTTAAATATGAAATTTTACGTTAAACACCAGGAATCTTATTCAAGGGGTGAACTTATCTTGAGAACCTTATTCGGTTTTCTTTATATTGGAATTCCACACGGCATTGTGTTATTGTTTTTATCAATCGGGCTAATGGTCGTTCGCTTCATTACATTTTGGGCGTGTCTCATCACGGGTAAATACCCAAAAGGTTTATTTGATTATCAAGTAAAAATGATACGCTATAATTTAAGAGTAACCGCAAGATTCTGGAATTTAGCAGACGGCTATCCTGAATTTGGTTTAAATGGTACAGATGAAAATACATTTTTTGATCAGGCATATCAAGAAGATGTGAGCCGCGTACGTGTTTTAATCAGAACTTTTTTGGAGGATTGTTATTGATTCCACAAATTATAGCTTTCGTAGTAAGAATTTAGGCCACTATGGTCGTACAGTTTGTTGCATTTTGGGTGATTTTATTTACGGGAGAACTTCCAAAAGGAATGTTTAATTGGATGACGGGTACATTACGTTGGGGACAACGCATTACGGTTTGGTCTAACTTTTATGTAGATGGTTACCCACCATTTACAGGTAAACCCCAGCCGGGAGAAGATATTGATGAAGAGCCAGGTTTTGGAAGTGATGAAATTTTGGACGCTTAAAAAGCTAATTGTTTTAATATTAAAGCAAAAAAAATCAACAGATGCACCGGCAATACTTTAATTGTCGGTGTTTTTTTTGCACTTTATATGGGGTGTCAAGCTGATTGATGGGCCTTTTTTAACCTAGTTATGAAGTTTGCTACTTTATTTTTTACAGTAACAAAAAAACGCCACCTTAATAAAAAGGCAGCGTTCTGTAAACTGTATAATTTGCGCGACTTTAAAACCGCACTTAAAATATTATCCTACAAACTCGTCAGCAGCAAAATGAAAATTGCTTTCAATTTCAGCATTTTCATCAGAGTCTGAACCGTGAACAGCATTCTCAGCTTTTGAAGTCGCGTATTTTTTACGAATAGTACCTTCAGCTGCTTCCGAAGGGTCAGTTGCACCAATCAATGCACGAAAATCAGCAACTGCATTATCTTTTTCCAATACCATTGCTACAATTGGTCCGCCAGACATGTAATCTACCAATTCGCCATAAAATGGACGCTCTTTGTGAACCGCGTAAAAATCACCCGCTTCTGCTTTAGAAAGCTGCTTTAATTTCATGGCCTTAATTTCGAAACCTGCTTCGATAATCATGTCCGTTATTTTTCCTGTATAACCCTTGGCAACTGCCTCTGGTTTAATC
The DNA here is from genome assembly GCA_963736585.1 of Crocinitomicaceae bacterium. Taxonomy (GTDB): domain Bacteria; phylum Bacteroidota; class Bacteroidia; order Flavobacteriales_D; family Crocinitomicaceae; genus Crocinitomix. The sequence goes on from CAVTPI010000002.1 coordinate 132,655, forward strand.
ATTGTAAATGTTCTATTCGTCGCCATTTTTGATTTGTTTTATTAGCTAATTTTTGCGCAAAGATAGACAACTGATTCAAATCTGTATGTATCCATGTAAATTATTTGATTTATTTCATTAATCAAAATCTATTTTTAGGTTAATCTAAAAATATAATTATATTTGCATAAAAAAAAGAATGAAATTTCGAATTTTAGCTTTTTTATTCATGTTTGTTAGTGCGAGTGTGGCTGTCGGACAAAAAACGACCGTAACGGGTAAGGTTTTCAGCGGAACAGATGCACTGCCTTTTGTTACCGTATTTTTACCGGAAATTAACAACAGTACACTTACAGATGCGGAAGGGAACTTTACCTTAACAGCTGTTCCTGAAGGGTCATATACACTTAAAATTAATGTTGTAGGGTTCAAAGATTTTAGCCAACAAATCGAGGTGAAAGCAGCAGATAATCCACCACTTCTAATTGATTTAAGTCAATATGATATGGAACTGAATACGGTTGTGGTTACAGGGACTATGCGCGAAACCATGATTTCGAATTCGCCCGTAAAAATAGAGGTGTTAAACCGTAATTTTTTTAATAATAACCCCGTAAATAGTGTAATAGAGGCGTTAGAAACTGTTAATGGTGTGCAAGAACAAATTAATTGTGGGGTTTGCGGCACGAATGATATTCACATCAATGGGATGGAAGGCCCTTATACCTTAGTTTTAATTGACGGAATGCCTATTGTAAGTGGTTTATCGTCGGTTTATGGTTTTAACGGCATTCCTACTTCTTTAATTGAACGTGTAGAAATTATTAAAGGGCCCTCATCCACATTATATGGCACAGAGGCAGTTGGTGGGGTAATTAACATTATCACAAAAACACCAGAAAAAAGCCAATTAATAAATACCGAAATTAGGTACAACACGCATGATGAATTTAAAGCGGAATTGTCAATAGCACCAAAATTGAGCAAAACTGTTTTTATGAGTTTAAGTGGTGATTTTTACTACAATAATTACCGGATGGACTTTAATGGAGATGGTTTTACCGACATTCCATTAAACAAACGCCTCTCTATTTTCAATAAATGGCAAATAAACAATAAAGCAGGGCAAAAATCATTTAGCCTGGCGCTGCGGTATTTAAATGAAGACCGCTTTGGAGGTGAATTAAATTGGACGCCCGAAAATCGCGGAAGTGAAACCGTGTATGGCGAAAGTATTTTGACAGAACGATTTGAGGCAATTGGTTCGTACATTATTCCCACCCAAAAACGCAATTTACGACTTGATTTTTCAGCCAATCAACACGAGCAGGATTCCTATTACGGAAATACAAATTATGGGGCATTGCAACAGGTTTTTTTCTCTAACTTAATTTTAGAAAATAAAATTGGTAAACGCCATTTTTTAACCACTGGATTAACAAATAATTACCTGGTTTATACCGACAACACCCCTTCCAATACAGATGAGAACAATTACATTCCTGGAATTTTTGCTCAGAATGAGTTCAGTTGGACAGATGAGTTAACCGTATTAGCCGGAGCGCGACTCGATCATCATCAACGACATGGATTTATTTTTTCACCACGATTGAGCATAAAAAAAACCGTCCGTGAGTTTACCAATATTCGCCTAAACTATGGCACAGGTTTTAGGCAGGTTTTCCTGTTTACAGAAGATCACGCATTTGTATCTGGAGCACGAGATGTAGTGATAGAAGAAAATTTAAACCCAGAACGCTCGCACAACGTCACGCTAAATTTAAACCATACTTACGCCGTTGGTGGATACGGAAATTTTGACGTTGATTTATTTTACACCTATTTTTCAAATAAAATTATTCCAGATTTTGATACTGACCCTAACCTTATTATTTACAATAATTTGGGTGGATACGGCATTACTAGAGGTGCATCTGTAGCAATTAATCATAAATTTACAATTCCATTACGTGCAAAATTGGGTGTTACATTTATGGATGTTTTTGAGAAAAACACGAATCCGGACACGGGGTTAGAAGAGCGAGAAGATCAAATTTTTGCTCCTCGTTTTTCTGGCGTATTCAGCATAGCGTATGAACTTAAAAAGTGGCGATTGTCATTTAACTATAACGGAAAAGTGGTGGGGCCACAGCGCTTGCCTACCTTTGCAGATGGATTTGAGCGCCCCGAATATTCCAACTGGTTTACGTTACAGCATTGTCAAGTTACCAAAACGTTTAAAAACCAGTCATTAGAGGTGTTTACAGGAATTAAAAACATCTTTAACTACACGCAAGATTCGCCATTGATAGACCCGCAAAACCCATTTGGGGATAGCTTTGATACCGCTTATGCCTATGGTCCCTTACAAGTTCGCAGATTCTACGTAGGTTTGCGTTTTGGAATAGATCGTAAAGACAAAACTAACCCACAAAACAAATGATAAAAACTACTTTTATACCGTTCATATTTATGCTGTTATTAGGGGCTTTTCCAATAGACGCTTTAACGCAAACCATTGCGACTGACCGTCCGTTGCAATCTGCAACTACATCAACCGTTCCAAAAGGAAAGTTACAGTTAGAAACGGGTATAAATTATTCCATTTCCGGGGCAGATGATAATAACATTGCATTGCACAATTTAGCGTTGCCAAATGCATTGCTAAAACTAGGTGTTGCTAATTTTTTTGAGCTACGTTTTTCAACCAGTTTCAATAGGCGTAGACTTTCTTCTGAGTTTGGCGGGTTTAGCAACACGCAAGGTTTTGATGATTTTAAAATGGGCTTTAAATGGCGGTTAACACAACCCGAAGAAGGACGCACACAATTGTCAATACTAAGCGAAGTGGTTGCACCCACAGGAACATTTTCAGAAAATGTATTCGGGATTAAATCGGCACTGTTGGTGAGTAAACAAATCAATAACAACGTATCCATGCTTTACAATTTAGGTTATAACTATTTTGGAGAGGGCAACGGAGACTTTACTTACACCGCAAACATTGGAATTGGATTAAGCGATCGGTTAGGTTTTGCTGTTGAGGCTTACGGTGCTTATCAAAATTTTGAAACGTTCAGCCTCAACGGAAACATGGGTGTAACTTATCTAATCACAAACTTTTTTCAAATCGACTATTCATTCGGTGTTGGAATTACTGACCGAATGAACTACCATGCCGTTGGTTTGAGTATATGTTTACCAAATTAATTACAATGCAACCGTTAACACATAGCGAAGAAAATTATATAAAAGAAGTATTTCACCTTTCGGGGAAAGAGCAAACACGCGTTTCTACAAATGCTTTAGCCGGGCGTTTAAATACAAAAGCCTCCTCTATAACTGATATGTTACAAAAATTATCAGAAAAAAATTTAATAGAATACGTTAAATACAAAGGTTGTTTTTTAACCGATCGCGGACAAAAAATTGCTTTACAAATAATTCGTAAACACCGTTTATGGGAAACTTTTTTGGTCAATAAGTTGAGCTTCGGGTGGGAGGAAGTGCATGATGTAGCCGAGCAGTTAGAGCATATTGATTCAGCCAAACTGATAGATTCGTTAGATGACTTTTTAAACAATCCTAAATTTGATCCACACGGCGACCCTATCCCCGATAGATTTGGAAACATAGCCTACCGTGAATCTAAAATTCGGTTAATTGACACCGCAGTAAATTCATTGGTAGAAATTGTTAGTGTTAATGAAGACTCATTGGCACTTTTAAAGTTTTTAGATCGGCATAACCTTATGCTTGGACAGCAGATAGAAATAATTGAAAAATTTCCGTTTGATGATTCCCTTCAAATCCGTATTAAAGACGGTCCAACCCTAAGTTTATCCAAAAAAGTGACCGAAAATATTGGCGTAAAGCTCATTTCAAAATTATAAAATGATAAAACAAATTAGCATAATACTACTTGCAGTAACCGTTTTGGTTGGCTGCAGAATAGAAGATAAAAAAAGAAAAGGGCCGTTGCACATAGTTACCACTACTGGAATTATTGAAGATGTAACGGATATTATTGTAGGTGATAGTGCTGAGGTTTCTGCCCTTATGGGACCAGGTACAGATCCACATTTGTACAAACCCACTCCCGGAGACATTGAATTATTAGACGAAGCAGATGTGATTATAACAAATGGTTTGCACCTAGAGGGTAAAATGGCTGAAATGTTAGATAAATATGCACTTGAAAAGCCTGTGCTAAAAGTGTCAGATGGTATTGACCCATCAAAACTTATAAAATCTGCAGATTTTGCCGATTCGTATGATCCACACATTTGGTTTGACTCAGAATTGTGGATGGAAGGTTTTGCCTTGATAACAGCAGAATTAGGTAAAATTGATACGAGCGCCGCGGCGTACTACACGCATAATTTTAAAAACTACCAAAAAAATGTGGATGAAATGAACCAATGGGTGGTAAATGAATTGTCAACCATTAAGGCTGAAAACCGTGTGCTTATCACGTCTCATGATGCATTTTCATACTTCGGCAGAAGGTATGGGATAGAGGTAAAAGGCATTCAAGGTATTTCTACACTTTCAGAGGTGGGGTTAAAGGACATTTCAGATATGGTTGATTTCGTAATAAAACGGCAAATTAAATCCATTTTTGTAGAAACGTCAACCTCTAATAAAGCAGCCCAATCAATCGTAGATGGTGCTAAAGATAAGGGGTATGAACTAAAGCTAGATGGGCCCTTATTTTCAGACGCTTTGGGCGAGCCCGATAGTGATGGAGGGAATTACATTGGCATGTTAAAGGCGAATGTAACGGTGATTATAAAAGGCTTAAAATAATGGACAATTGCTCGATAGAAGTACATAACCTCACCACCACTTATGGCGGAGCCCCCGTTTTATGGGATGTTGATTTTGAATTACCCTTGGGTGAAATTATTGGCGTTATTGGTCCTAACGGTTCGGGTAAAACAACGTTGTTAAAAACTATTATGGGGTTGTTAAAACCCTCATCCGGATACGTTAAAATTCTTAATCAGGAGTTAGATAAAGTGAGAGAACGTGTAGCTTACGTGCCGCAACGCGAAAGTGTGGATTGGGATTTTCCCGCAAGTGTTTTTGATGTGGTAATGATGGGGCGTTATCGTAAAAACAACTTATTTAAACGCTCCAACCGTACGGACGTTCAAATTGTATTGGAAAGTATTGAAAAAGTAGGGCTTTCAGAATTTAAAAACAGGCAAATAGCACAACTATCGGGGGGGCAACAGCAACGTGTTTTTATAGCACGGGCATTAGCACAACGCGCAGATATTTATTTAATGGATGAACCATTTGTGGGGGTAGATGCCGCCACTGAAAATTCTATTTTACGCCTATTGGCAGAAATGAAAAACCAAGGTAAAACAGTGCTCATCATTCACCATGATTTGCAAACCGTTTCTGATTATTTTGACTATTTAGTGCTGCTCAATACACGGTTAATAGCCAAGGGAACTCCGCAAGAGGTGCTGACAAAAGAAAATTTAGGAAATGCCTACGGGGGGCAGTTAACACTACTTGCAAAGGTAGCTAACCTCATTAAAGAAAATGAATTTCCTATTCGTGAAAAGGATAGTGATTTTTAACGCCACAAAGTGAATACATTTTTAGATTTCATAACCTTCAGCGATCCGAACGTCATTTATGTCGTTATAGGCATGTTGTGCATAAACGCTTCATCTGCCTTAATTGGTACGTTTGCGTATTTGCGTAAACGCTCGCTAATAGGTGACGCTGTTGCTCATGCATTATTGCCAGGCATTTGCTTAGGTTTTATGGTCTCGGGCGAAAAAAACACTGTTTTTCTGTTTATTGGTGCTTCTATTACGGGGTGGCTCTCCACCTTTTTGGTCGATTATATTGTCAACCACTCCAAAGTAAAGCAAGATGCGGCCATTGGCATTGTGCTTTCCGCATTTTTTGCATTTGGCATTGTTTTATTAACCTTTATTCAAAACGGTTCTTATGCCAACCACGGCGGGTTAAATAACTTTTTGTTTGGACAAGCTGCTGCTATTAATAAATCAGAAGTAATTTTATTTGCGATAATTTTAGGCGTAATACTACTCTCTATTTTCCTTTTTTATCGGGCATTTGTAGCCGTTTCATTTAATGCAGATTATGCAGCATCATTGGGTTTACCTGTGCGTAGCATTGAGTTTTTAATGACCTCACTAACCGTTTTAGCCATAGCATCTGGTATACAAGCATTAGGCGTGGTTTTAATGGCAGCCCTAATTGTAACACCCGCCGCCGCCGCCCGGTTTTGGACACATCAACTGAAAAAAATGCTGCTCATAGCTGTGGTTTTTTCAGTCATTTCCGGATTTTTTGGTGCTTTTATATCTTACCAAAAAGCCGGCACGCCAACCGGGCCTTGGGTTGTTATGATTTTATCCATTATAACACTGCTATCTTTCGTAGGGTCTACACGCAGAGGTATGTTAGCGCGGTACTTGAAAGCACGCAGAAACAAAGCAAAAATATTACATGAGAATATTTTAAAAGCCATTTACCATTTTCATGAACGGCAAAACCTTCAAAAAGAGCTGCAATTGGCCGTATCCCCTTCAGAAATTTTAGAAGTGCGTTTGTTTGATACAGGGCAGCTACAAAAAGGGTTGCGTAAATTAAAACGATTTGGATTTATTAAAACAACTGAAAATGCCGTTCAGCTTACAACATCTGGCGTTAAAGAAAGCAAGCGCATTGTCCGTTTGCACCGTTTGTGGGAACAGTATTTATTAAAGTGCACTTCTATCGATACTTTGCACGTGCATTATGGGGCAGAAGCTATTGAGCATATTTTATCACCAGAAATAGAAAAAGAATTAGTCCGCGAATTGGGCATTACCGGCATACCAGAAGAAGATTATTAATGAATGACAGTTGGATTATATTAACCGCTTGCATAGTAGCCATAAACGCTAGTTTATTAGGGTGTTTTTTAGTACTGCGAAAAATGGCTATGGTGGGAGACGCAATTTCGCATGCGGTGCTGCCTGGCATTGTGCTAGCCTATTATTTTAGTGGTGATAAAACCTCTAGTTTACTTTTATTAGGGGCAACATTAACAGGCGTATTGGCTAGTTTTTTAATTAATTTTTTGGCCAGTCGGGCTAAAATTCAAGGAGATGCCTCCATTGGTATTACGTACACATTGCTTTTTGCCATTGGTATGATAATGATTTCTACATGGATGAAAGGAAATGTGGACATTGACATGGAGTGCGTGTTGTACGGAGACATTGCGCTGATTAATTTGGATAAAATTATGGTAGATGATAACCTTTACCTGGGCCCGCGGGCGTTTTATGTAGAAATTGTAGCCTTTGCTATTATTGCTTTGGCAGTGGGGCTAGGCTTTAAAGGCTTTAAACTATTAGCGTTTAATGAAGATTATGCCTCAGCATTGGGCATTAGCGTAACGCGGTGGCATTACGGGTTAATGGGGCTCGTATCATTAACCACTGTGGTTGCATTTGAGGTGGTAGGCGCAGTATTGGTTGTTGGATTTTTAATAATTCCCCCGGCAACTGCGCAATTGGTTACGGTAAAGCTAAAACAAATGCTGCTGTGGTCATCCATTTTTGGTTGTTTAGCTGTGATAATGGGCTATTATGTCGCTATTCTGTTAAATGTAAGCATTACAGGGGCTATGGTTAGTGTTTCTGGTGTTATTTTCTTTGCTGTTTTATTAACTAAGCGTTTAAACGGTTCAACTCAGCAACAAGCCACCTTTTCAGATGCAATGGAGTAATATTGTGTTAAAAACCATAATTTTACAATGCTTCTTACTGCTATTCATCTTTTTAATGGTTCTATTAGTCGAATTTAACATGTGGTTTATTAATGTATCACAGCAATTCCGTACTTTTAATTACTGAAAAAGTACGCGTTTATACGTAACTAATATTATTTTTTTACGTAAAAACCCCAACTACTGAGGTATGTTATTGCGAATAGTACTCTTCTTATTTACAAGTATTTCATTACAAATGAATGCTCAAATCATTAGCCAATTTTCTTGGGATGCTGATCCTGTGACCAGTGCAGACATTGGTCCGGATGCAACATCCGTAAGCCCCAGTGCTATTTCAGATGTTGGAGGCGTTGGGGGTACAAATGGTTTAAATGCCGGTTTACCAAAGCGTGATGTCAACATGGCAATTCCTGGCAGCCCAACGTTTGACGTTAATGGAATAGACGTTAGTTTTGATTATCAGCGTGAAGAATCTTCTGGAAATTTTGTCCAACGCGGTTCAAGTTTGCAAATAAGAGGGTGTGCTAACCTGTCTGTTGTTTTTAGGGTAGATGATGGTGCTGGCGGCTTTACTTCTGTAAATTCTGGAAATGTTTTTGCCATTCCGAATGATGATACCTTTAGAAACTATCGGTTTTACTATTTACCCTCTTCTGGTGAGGCATTTTTAATTGTAGATGGTGTAACGGTTTGGACCTATGATGGCCCCGATAATCGCAACATGTATTGGGCCGGATCTGGAGACATGCAAGTTGGCGTTGGGATAGACGGTACGGGATTTAACAATACGTTTATGGACAATTTGATTATTGGAAATGTTATTGACTCACCTTTGCCAATAGAATTATTGAACTTTAACGCCGAAAATTACAGTGAAACTACGGTAAACGTAACGTGGCAAACGGCTTCTGAAATAGATAATGATTATTTTACGGTAGAACGTAGTGCAAATGGTCAACATTGGCAATCAATAGGGCAAGTGAATGGTGCTGGAAACTCCAGTGTACTTTTGTCGTATAATTTATTTGATCAAAATCCATTAAATGGCGTATCATATTATCGGTTAAAACAAACAGATTTTAATGGTGATTTTACGTATAGTGATCCAGAATCTGTCTACCGTAATCAGCAAGATGCCACGGCACCTGTTATTTTTCCTAATCCGGCTAAAAATGTATTTACCATTAGTGCAGAAAATGTCGATCGTTTTGAGATTTACACCATTTCGGGGCAACGCGTTACCAATTCGGTTTCCATTAACCCGTTAGAAGGAACAGCTGCACAAGTAGATGTTTCTGCATTAGCGGCAGGTACTTATATTGTGCGTTCTGATGCACAGTCCGTTCGATTAATTATTGAATAAAAAAAGGGAAGTGCATTATCAAAACGCATCTCCCCCTTTTTTGGCCTAACTATTCAACCAGTGTTTAAAAATTTGGATGCTTTGGTTTGTTGTCCAATACTTCTTCTATTTTCTCCATTACATCATCCGTTAGTAAGTGAACATGTTCACCCGCTTTCAATGTTTCCTCTAGCTGCGAAACTTTAGAAGCGCCCAACATTACTGTACTTACGTTGTTGTTTTTCAGGCACCAAGCAATTGCTAAAATGGGCATACTAATGCCTAAATCTTTTGCTATTTTTTGAAGTGCCTCAATACGGTTGAGGTTACTATCTGTAATTGTTTTTTCTTTTAACCATTCTAATCCTTCAATACTCAAACGGGTATCTGTTGGATCTTCATTTCCGTTATATTTTCCAGTTAATATACCAGATGCCAATGGCGACCAAATGGTAGTGCCTAACCCAACGGTTTTATAAATTTGGTCAAATTCCACTTCTACCTTTTCGCGTGTTAGCATGTTGTATTGTGGCTGCTCCATAGTTGGCGGAATCAAATTGTAACGTTCTGCTACGCGGTGTGCTTCCATTACCTCTTGCGCGCTCCATTCAGATGTTCCCCAATACAAAATTTTGCCCTGTAAAATTAAACTATGCATGGCCCAAACCGTTTCTACAATAGGGGTTGCTTTGTCAGGACGGTGACAAAAGAAAAGGTCTAAATAGTCTACCTTTAGGCGCTCCATGGCTTGATGACAAGCCTCAGTAATGTGTTTTCTGTTTAACCCTTTTTGGGTGGGTTTTGATTTTTCTAATCCTTGAACACCAAAAAAAACTTTACTGGACACGACGTAGCTATCGCGTGACCATTGCATTTTTTTTAAAATCTCACCCATTACTTTTTCAGACTCGCCGTTGGCATATATTTCGGCATTATCAAAAAAATTAACGCCATTATCGTAAGCTAATTTCATCAAATCTTCAGCAATCGAATCGCCTATTTGTTTACCAAATGTAAGCCAACTTCCCAATGAAAGTTCGCTTAATTGTAATCCCGAGTTTCCTAATTTTCTATAATTCATAATTTTGCTTGTGTTATGTAATTAAAACAATTGGCACTGACTTTTGTTTGATTGAAAAAGGCAATAAGCCGTTAAGTTTGGGTTCAAAAATCATTTTAGTATAACGCCACTTTTTTTGTACATTTACTTTATGTCAAATCAAATAAACGGTAAGCGTGTTTCTGTAATAAAGGCAAGTGTGGTGTTTGCACTGCTCACATTTTTAGTGGCCTGTAATTCAAAAAACATGTTTTATCACAATGAAACAGAAGTTGCGCCGGATGAAGCGGGTGTTTATACCGAACTTCAACTTAACAAAAACGGTTCATTTGTGGAGTACCTGTACTACAGCATTGGCGATTCATTGGAAAGTATTGATTTTGGTACCGTTATTTTGGGCAATTATACGTTTGAAACAGATACGCTCTACTTAATTTATTCCCTGCCAGATTCTTCTCAACCAAAAAATACTACGGCGACAGTGCACTATGACGAAGCTTATGTTTTACGAAAAGGGAAATTGGCAAAATTACAACCGGTAACATATTCCAGCCATTTTGTAAATTTAGTAATGACCCCAGGCAAGGCGGAACGATTGAGAAGTAGAGAAAATTATGATTCCATTATCTGGAAAATAAACAACGCGAACGATTCTACCTATACACCAAAGGTGAAATAGTAGTTGCTTGTGCTTGAAGTCTTAAATGAGTTGTATAATTTGATTAAGCTAATTTGCAAAATTGTTTGTCAAGTAAACAAACGGTTTTTTTTATCGTATGAATGGCCTAATTTTACATTAACCAGTTAAAATTATTCGAATGAAATATACAGTAGCGATTGAAATAAATCAACCATTGGAAAAAACCGTTGCTTTGTTTGATAATGAAGAAAATATATATAAATGGATGGAAGGTTTGCAGCATTTTGAGCATTTGACTGGGGAACCCGGCACGCCCGGCGCAACCTCTAAAATGGTTTTTAAAATGAAAAACCGCGAGATGGAAATGATTGAAACCGTAGAGGAGAAAAATTTACCCGATTTTTACCGCATGAATTATAAAGCCAAAGGTGTGTTAAACATCATTAACAATAAGTTTGAGGCCATTGATGAAGCGACTACACGTTACACCACAGAACAAGAATTTAAATTTAAGGGCGCTATGAAGGTGATTGGTTTCTTAATGCCCGGTGCCTTTAAAAAACAATCCATGAAATATTTAAAGGACTTCAAAGCATTTGCTGAGAGTTGTTAGTTTTTTTAGAAAAAAGAAAATAGATTATAGAGCCAAGACTTGAGACTAGAATATAGTCGTTAGTCGTTAGTTCGTAGTTGTTAGTTTTTTTAGAAAAAAGAATATAGATTATAGAACAAAGATTCAATACTTGATACTAAGAACTTGAGACTCTGAGCTTGAGACTCCAAACTTGATACTCAATACTAAAAACTTGATACTCAATACTCCCAACTTGATACTAGGATATAGTTGTTAGTCGTTAGTTTTTTTAGAAAAAAGAATATAGATTATAGAACAAAGACTCGATACTCCGAACTTGATACTAGAATATAGTTGTTAGTCGTTAGTTATGAGTTTGTAGTTGTTAGTTTTTTTAGAAAAAAGAAAATAGATTATAGAGCCAAGATTCAATACTTGATACTAAGAACTTGAGACTCCAAACTTGATACTCAATACTCCCAACTTGATACTCAATACTAAAAAACTTGATACTCAATACTAGCAACTAACGACTGTAAAAACCCTAACTTCCGCTTTTTATCCAATTGTATTTGAAATCGCAGTCTTGAGTAAAGCCGGGGTCAATTTCTACAAAGTTACCCGAAATTTTTGTGGCGATCCATTTATCGATTACGTCTTGTTTTTTCTTGTTTAACGCCGCCATTTCTATTAGTTGACGATCGGTTTGTAAGTTTGCAATGTGCGGCTCTGTACGCTCAATTAGTTTTACAATACGAATGCCTTGTTTTTGCTCATACAAATTGTTGTAAAGCGACGGAGAAGAGAATTTTCCTGCATCTAACTGGTCAATAATACGAGACATTTGAGGGTCAATATCGTTAATGTTTTGAATGTCCCACAAATAATCATTTGTGTAGGGGTTAACAATTAACCCTCCGTTAAATTTGGATGTTTCGTCGCTACTGTACATGCGTGCTCCTTCTTCGAATGTCATGCGTCCTTTTCTAATTTCAGCATATACACTGTCAATGGTTCGGCCGGCTTTTATAAGTGCCTCATCACTTACCTTGTTGGTAATTAAAATGTGGCGTACTTTATAATTGTCTCCTTTACGGTCAATTAATTTAATAATGTGGTAACCGTATTGTGTTTCAAACACAGGCGACACTTCACCCGGTTTTAATTTAAACAAAGCTGCCTCAAACTGCGGCACCATTGTTCCACGCGTTTGCCAACCTAAGTCACCACCGGTCATTTGGCTACCAGGATCCTCTGTATAAAGCGTGGCTGCAGTTTCAAACCGTTTGTTACCGTTCATTATATCTTCTCTAATCTCATCTAATTTTGCACGCGCTTTTTGTTTGTCGGCTTCAGTAAGTTCGGGGTAAATTACAATTTGGGCTACTTTAATTTTAGAGTTAATGTATGGGATACTATCTTGCGGAAGGTTGTCGTAAAAACGTTTTACCTCTTTCGGTGTAATTTTTACGGTTTGCGTAATTTCTTCACGCATGCGTTCCGCTAACATCCGTTTTTGAATCAACTCAAAAAAGTCGGCTTTAATTTGCGCGACAGATTTTTCCATAAAAGTCTTCTAATTTTTCAATGCTACCAATTTGTCCGGCTATGTACCGAATTCTGTTTTCCATTTCAGCATTTACCATTCCATCTTCTACCACCACACTGTCAATTAATGCTTGGTTTACCAACAGTTTTTCGTACATGAATTCTTCCAAAATTTCGCAATCGGTGGTTTCTGTTCCTTCGCTACCGTCTTGCAGCATTTGTAAACGTTGCGATTGTATATCTGAAAGTAAAATAATTTCATCTCCGATTTTTGCTACAATTTTGTCAATTACGCGCTGCTGGGCAAAACCCACAGTGCATGTCATTACAACAAGTAGTGCTAAGCTATATTTAATAAATGGTAACTTCATTTTGTTCATATCCTTTGTTAATTAAGTCCTGTTGAATTTCAGTTCTTAATGCTTTAATTCGTTCATTAATAATACGTGCTTTAATGTTTTTTCGTTCAAAACTTAAAGGAGACGTACTATTTTTTAATTTATAATCTACAATGTTCAGAAAGTAGTAAAACCCATTTTCTTCAAAACGTATTTTTGATCGTTTCAGTATAAACCGATCTTTATTTATATCCTGCAAAGGTATTTCTTTTAATAGATCGTCAAAATAAATCCAGCTTTCAATATCATAATAAAAGTTAGAGGCGTACATTTTTGCATACGTTTCAATGGTTTCCAGGTCGGTTTGTTTATTTAGTCGATAAGCGGTACCTACTTCCTCAATGTCGGGCGCATCTAACGGAATTTTTAAATAAAGCACTTTTACCAAATAATCATTTAATTGAAAATCATTTTGGTGCGCTTTGTAATAGGCTTTCATTTCAGCCTCAGCAACCGTAGTGTCTAACCTGTTTTTTACCTCCTGGTTCAGCAATGCATGGATGAGTAAATCGTTTTTAAAATCGGCTGTTTTGCGTTCAATGGTCTCTAGGTTGATGTTTTCATTGTCCTCTGCCGCTTGCACCATCAATTGCTCATTTACCCAACGGTTTACGTATTTAGAAATAATTACGGTACTGTCATCATTATTTAGCAATTTACCTTGAAAAAGGTAATCAATTTCAGCAAGGTGTAATTCTTTGTCGCCCACCTTTGCTAATAATCGGCTGTTATCCTGCTGTTGGTTACACGCCAATAAAGTTAAAGGCAATACCACCATTGAAAAAACGGTAGACAATACTTTTTTTATTGTGTGTTTTTTTGCCATATACGAACTCCTAAAGATAACCATAAAAAAAGCCAACCTCATTTTACAACTTGAGGTTGGCTTTTATTTAACAATTCTTAGGCTTATTTGCTTCCCAAATTATACAAAACATCTTCATGTACTTCAATGCTGTACTTTTTGTGCAATGCTTCTAACCATTCTTTTTCAAGTTGATTTTGGTACGCCGCCGTAACTAAGCCTTTCGCTTCACTAAATTCTCGCTCGCGGATTCCATTACTTCTTCTACGTCCATCACATAATACGAATCACCATTTTGATAGGGTTTGTTTAATCCCTCTTTAAAGGTTTTTAATTTCATTTCTCCTTTTTTCTCTACGTTAAAAGCATCCGTAGTTTCAGTATTAAACGTCTGCGATTTAGCCTTTACATTAAGCTGTGAGTCACTGTTCATTACTTTTTCAATCTCCATAGCACTTAGTTTACCAGATTTAACAGCCTTGTATACTTTTTTTGCCGTCTTTTTGTCCTTGCACTTGTACAAATCGCCTTTGTAGCGCAATGGAAAAGTAAAGTCACTCTTATTTGCAGTGTAGTAATTTTGAATGCCCGCGCTATCTTGCGCCGCTTTTTTCCAAATTTCATCTTGCATAATTTCAAACACCAAAATACCATCACCGTATTCTTGCATCAACGCTTTAAATTCTGGATACTTGCGCTCAAGCTGGCTATCTTCGTACGCCAAAATTTTACCGCTTACGAATTGGTTAAATTTCTCATCAACCAATTGTTTCATGTCCTGGCGTGGCATTTTGCTTTGTGTTGCAATCAAATAGTCTTGAAAATCTTTTACCGTAAAGGTGTTGTTTTTGAATTTAATCAACGTTTCGTTCATTGTTGATTTGTCTTCCAAACCAGTCCATTTGCCTAAATAAATAGCGTCTGAAATACTATCATAAAATAGGGGCAGGTATTTCGCCGAATTATCGGTATAGTTGTAATTTTTCTTTAAGTTTTCTATAAACGCGGCTTTGGTTTTTTCTGCACGCATATCGCGCTCCACTTTCAGTTTCAACTCACGGTACATTTTTTCGTAAGATGGAGTAGGGATACGTTGAATACGCTTGATAATGTGCCAACCATAAGTTGTTTGAAATGGTTTAGAGTATTGTCCATCTTCGGGGATAGAGAAAGCAGCTTCTTCAAACTCTGGCACCATGCGCTGTTTTGATCCCGATCCAAAAATAGGTAATAATCCGCCTTTACTTTTTGATGATTGATCGTCAGAATATTTTACTGCTAAATCTTCAAATCGTTCACCATTTTCAAGCAAACCATAAATTTCGTTGATTTTAGCTTCTGCATTTTCCTCGTCCTGTTTTGATGCGCCTTTTTTTGCTAAAATTAAAATATGGGCAGCTTCCATAGTTCCGCGCGCCTCACGTTTGTCCGTCACTTTAATTAGGTGATAACCAAAACGCGTTCTAACAGGCATTGAAACCGTTCCAACTTCCGTCTTAAAGGCAGCATCTTCAAACGGGTACACCATTTGCAAGGCAGAGAAATAACCTAAATCTCCACCATTTTGTACAACAGAGGGATCTTCTGAACCACCCTTTGAGCGCGCAACATCTTCAAAATCTTCACCTTTTAAAATACGTGAACGCAATTGCATGGCTTTTACATACGCGGAGTTTGTGTCTGCTGGAGAGGCATTGGGTTGTACACGAATTAAAATGTGGCTTGCGCGTACCTCTTTTGTTGTACGGGCATACGCCTCTTGAATTAACGCTTCGTTTTTTTCCTTATCAATCATGTACGGCAGTGAAAGCTGCTGACGGTATTGCTCTAACTCTTTTACTAAACTTGGAATGGTATCATAACCAAGCGCACGTGCTTCTCTTACTTTTAGTTTGTAATTGATGAATAATTTCATGTAATCATCCAACGAATCTTTCTTAAAAGAAGGGTTACTGTTGTTTTTGGAGTAAATGTACATGAACTCAGAAGCCGGTACATCTTTTCCGTCAATGGTAAGAACTGCAGGATCATTTTGTGCAACCACTGTTGTTGCCACAAATAATCCAATTAATAAAGCGTGTATTTTTTTCATGTTATGTTATACTTTTTTCAAGCTGTTTTTTCAAATTACGTATTATTTCTTGCTGTAGTTGGGTGCTTCGCGTGTAATTGAAACATCATGCGGATGACTTTCTTGAACGCCTGCACTTGAAATACGCACAAATGGAGCTCCTTTCAAGTTGTCTACGTCTTTCGCTCCACAATAACCCATCCCTGCACGTAGTCCGCCAATTATTTGGTGCATTACCTCTTCTAAATTGCCTTTATACGGTACACGTCCGGAAATACCTTCAGGTACTAATTTTTTAACATCATCTTCCGCATCTTGGAAATAACGGTCTTTTGATCCTTTTTGCATAGCTTCTACAGAACCCATTCCGCGGTACGCCTTAAATTTACGTCCCTGAAAAATAATGGTTTCACCCGGCGACTCTTTTACCCCTGCAAACATTGAACCAACCATGATAGAGTCAGCGCCTGCGGCAATGGCTTTTACAAAATCTCCGGTGTAGCGCACACCGCCATCCGCAATTAACGGAACGCCTGTTCCCTCTAACGCCATGGCTACTTCGTTTACTGCAGAAAGTTGCGGAACGCCCACCCCTGCAATAATCCTTGTCGTACAAATAGACCCGGGACCAATTCCAACTTTTACGGCATCTGCGCCAGCATCCACCAAAAATTTAGCCGCCTCTGCCGTAGCAATGTTTCCAACCACCACATCTAGCTTCGGAAAATGGGTTTTAACTTCTTTTAGTTTACCTACCACACCTTGGGTATGTCCATGGGCTGTGTCAATTACAATGGCATCCACTCCGGCATCTACTATCGCCTTTACGCGGTCTAATGTGTCATGCGTTACGCCAACAGCTGCCGCTACACGCAAACGACCGTATTCATCTTTACATGAGTTTGGATGCTCTTTTACTTTTATTATATCTCTGAAGGTGATTAAACCAATCAATTTATTGTCCGCGTCAACCACGGGTAATTTTTCAATTTTATGCTTTTGTAAGGTTTGTTCTGCAGCCGTTAGGTTTGTACCTTGCGAAGCGGTTATGATGTTTTTAGAAGTCATCACTTCTACAATTGGCTTACCAAGTTCTTTTTCAAAACGCAAATCACGGTTGGTTACAATTCCCTTTAAACGACCGTTTTCATCAATTACAGGAATTCCACCAATTCTGTTTTCTTCCATTAACTCTAAAGCATCTGCAACGTTAGCCCCTTCATTTAATGTAATAGGGTCTAAAATCATTCCACTTTCAGAGCGCTTTACTTTACGCACCTCCAATGCTTGTTGTTCAATGGACATGTTTTTATGAATAACACCAATACCACCTTGCTGCGCAATAGCCACCGCCAACGCAGATTCTGTAACCGTATCCATAGCTGCAGAAACAATTGGTGCATTTAACGTAATGTTACGTGTAAATTGTGTGGTGAGTTGCACGTCACGTGGCAACACATCTGAATAACGAGGGACAAGAAGAACGTCGTCGTAAGTAAGACCTTCTTTAACGTTGTTTAGATCGTTTAGAGCCATAGGTTTGAATTTATTTCAGTTATAAATTCCGGCAAAGTTAATAAAAAGGAATTTGATCTTTCCAATAATTAGCCACGGGTTTGTTATTTTATGCTAAATTCTCGTTTTTTGAGCAACAAAAGAGTTTAAAATTTGTTAATTAATTTTGTAAGCTGATGCTTTATAAAGATATTTGAAGGCAATGAGAAAAATATTAGTCATACTTTTTATTTTAACGGGTTTTGTAGCAAATGCGCAAAAAAATAAGCCCAGTAAAGACTCTGTTCGCTTTGTACAACTTACCGGAGTTGTAATAACCGATAGCTTAATGCGCGTGCCATTTACCCGTGTTGCAGATTTATCCACACGCAGAGGCTCGGTGGCAGATTATTACGGTTATTTTGCTTTAGTGGTGCACCCAGGCGATAGTATTCGATTTTCAAGCCTTGGTTACCGTACAAAAATTTATGTTGTTCCGGATTCAACCACAATGCGAACCATTTCATTAGTGCAAATTTTAAAACCAGATACCATTTTATTAGACCCGGTAGACGTTTACCCTTGGCCGTCTCGTGAAGAGTTTGCTGAGGCATTTGTGAACATGGATATTCCTAATGATGACGTAAGACGCGCGCAAGAACGGCTCTCTCCGCAAGAAATGGCATTCGTAGGCTCACTCATGAACTCTGATGCCACTTCATCTTACAGCGCTTACAGGGCACAACAACGCCGCGACCTTTACACAAGAGGACAAGGCCCACAAAATAACTTGTTAAACCCCGCAGCCTGGGCCGACTTCATAAACGGATTAGGAACGGGTAGGTATCAGATTAGCCCGTAGCTAGATTTTAGATTGTTAGTCCTTAGTTTCTAGTCGCAAGTCTCAAGTTTGAAGTATTGAGTATCAAGTTCAGAGTATCAGGTTTAGAGTCTCAAGTCTTTGTTCTTTTTTTTTTCTAAAAACTCACGACTATGAACTCACGACTCACGACTCACGACTCACAACTATAAATACGCTGGTGTTAAGTTAGAAGTATCAAGTATTGAGTCTCAAGTCTTTGCTCTATAATCTATATTCTTTTTTCTAGAAACTCACAATTATGAACTAGCGACTCACGACTCACAACTAACGACTAAAACTAACATCTAACAATCTTCAAAAACTCCGCGTAACTAGGAATTTCGGGTAGGTAGCGCATAGCATTGTTTTTTGCATCTAAAATGGCACAATAATGCTGAATGCCGTTTGTTAAAATTAGCAGTGGTGCTTTTAGCACATGTGTGTATTTTGCGATTTGATAAAAAGTATCTTCTGTTAGTTTAATTTTTGGTGCTTTACACTCTACAATTAATTCGGCTTGTTGGATGCCTTTAATGAGTGCAATATCACACCGTTTGTTCATGCCATTGTAATTTACGCTAAATTCAGAAACAAGACGCCCGGCAGGGTAGCCTAGGTGATGAATTAAATAATTGATGAAATGTTGGCGCACCCATTCTTCAGGCGTGTTTTTCAACTTTTTTTTTCGCAATATGCAAAAAAGGGTAGGGCTGTTGGCCGGTATTTTAAGTGGCGGCAAATTTAAGGGTGTAGCCATCTTGTAAAGTTACACGGAAAATTTGGAATGAACGGAGTAGTTCAATTGGTTATTTGTATCTTTGATCGACTATTCTACGGAAATATAAAAAAGCAGGTTCATCCAAATGCATTTAAATTCGCTTACCCTTATTAATTTCAAAAACTACGCGGAGGCTAATCTTGAATTGTCTCCAGAAATTAACGTGTTTGTGGGCGATAATGGTGCGGGTAAAACCAACCTGCTTGATGCCGTTTATTACCTTTCTTTTTGTCGTTCATTCTTAAACCCTGTGGATAAGCAATGCATTCGGTTAGATGAAAAGTTTTTTATGGTGCAGGGCAATTATTTGAAAGAAGAAAAAAATGTATCCGTCACTTGTGCCATTAAAGAAGGCCAAAAAAAGAAGGTAAAAAAAAATAAAACGGAATACGAAAAATTGGCTGACCATATTGGGCAGTTTCCGGCAGTGGTTATTTCACCTTACGATACGAATTTGATTAGTGAGGGCAGCGAAACACGCCGTAAATTTATAGACAGTATCATTTCTCAGTTCGACCGATCGTATTTAGAAAAACTTATTCGCTACAACAAAATTTTGCAACAGCGCAATGCCTTGTTAAAGCAATTTCAAGAAATGCGAATTTTTGACAATGAAAGCATTGACGTATGGGATATTCAGTTAATTGAGCTAGGGGAGGTCATATACAAAAAGCGGAGTGATTTTTTGTTGGACTTTATTCCAATTTTCCAAAACTATTTTAACGGTATTTCCAACGATCAAGAAAAAATAGACATTACCTATAAATCGCAACTTTCAGAAGGTAGCTTTAAAGCCTTACTTGAAAAAAGCAAACGAAAAGATAGTGCTGTGGGGTATACGACGGCGGGTATTCATAAAGATGATTTAATTTTTATGATTCACGACCAGCCAATTAAAAAATTCGGATCACAAGGGCAGCAAAAGTCATTTTTAATTGCGCTAAAGCTTGCGCAGTTTGAGTTAATTAGTAACTTACTTGGAGTAAAGCCCATTTTAATTTTAGATGACATTTTTGATAAGTTAGATCACAAACGAGTGGCGCACCTTATGCGTTTAATATCGGCTCATTTATTTGGTCAGGTTTTTATATCTGATACAGATGTGGAACGGATTAACAGTGTTTTTAAAGGCTTAACGGTGATACCAAGAATTTTTAATGTAACAAAAGGCGCAGTTGAAAAAAGATAGAAACCAAGACGGAATTCCAATGAAAGATGCGTTACAGCATTACTTTAAAGCCATTGGTTTAGAGGATAAATTGCACGAAACTCGTGTTTTGTCAGCTTGGGAAGAAATGATGGGAAGTGCCGTGAGTAAGCGCACAACAGAAATTTATATTAAAGAAAAAACCCTTTACCTTACCATTAATTCATCAGTGATGCGAGACGACCTGCACCAACAAAAAGATGGCATTATTACCAAAGTAAATACTAGGGCAGGTTATCAATTAATTGATGATATATTTTTAAAATAAAATCAGATTAGCTAAATTGCCGTACCACGATTAATTCAAATCAATCTAATTTAATACTTAAAACAGATGAAAAAAATTACACTCATTGCATTAACTGGCCTTGCACTATCATCTTGCGGTGGCTATACAGAGGAGCAAGGCAAAGCTGCAGACGCCATGTGCGATTGTATGGAAAAAGACACATACGGCGATTTTGATATCAACTGGTTCGAATGCGACGCCCAAATGAATGAAAAATTTGACCCGGCGGTTTTTGAAGAGGGTTCATGGATAGAGGCATTAGAAGAAAAATGCCCGGACGTTGCAAGCAAAATGGAGTAAATAAAAAGATCGCTTTGGACTTAAAACGAATAGTACACGTTCAAAACCAGATAAACTGACCATAAAAAAGAGGCTGTCTAGAAAGTAATTTCAGACAGCCTCTTTTTTTGGTTTTTTAAATCGTGTCGTTAATTAATCCATTATTTCAATTGATTCGATTGCATCTCCTTCTCTAATTTCATCTACAACATCAACACCCTCATTTACTTTTCCAAAACACGTATGGTTTCCATCTAAATGTGCCGTATTGTCTCGGCTATGGCATACAAAAAATTGAGACCCACCAGTGTTTCTACCTGCGTGTGCCATTGAAAGTACACCTCTGTCATGGTATTGGTTTTCTGCTGTTACTTCACAATCAATTGAATAACCTGGTCCGCCAGCACCTGTTCCGTTAGGGCACCCACCTTGAATGACAAAATTTGGAAGCACGCGGTGCCATGTTAAACCGTTGTAGAATCCATCTTTCGCTAATTTTACAAAATTGGCAGTTGTATTTGGGGTTTCCTCATACAAATCTGCAATCATTACACCTTTATTGGTTGTTATTTTTGCCTTCATAAATTTTTTTTTACAAAACTACAAAACCTATTTCATTTGTTCGCCCATCCGGGTAAGTAGTTTTTTTAGATTTACCAATTGGTTTTATGCAGCAGGAAAAGAATAAGTTTTACCTTTATCAGCATAAGTATTAAACACACAAGGGCGTGTATTAAAAACAACGACAAATGACAAAGAAAAAAAGTCATTCATCTTTATTTTCAACCGTAAGCGGGTTTAGTTATACTGGAAATATTATATGGGGGGTGCTATTTGGTTTACTTTTAATAGGGTGTATCATTAATGGTGCATCAATGCTGGAGGAAACGTCTTTGGATAATTTTTTTGGAGGGGTTGTAGTTGGGTTCGCTTTTATGAGCACAGTTATTTTAGCCCTGTGCGTGGTGTGCATAATTGGCCTTGTTAAAATGAAAAAAGGGGAGAGACGCGGGTTTTTAATTTATGCAATAAGCAATGGCTTATGGTCACTTATTTTGATTTACAGTTCGCAAGGTGATTTTTTGTTTTTAGGCATGGCTGCTGTTTCAATTGCGTTTATTATTTACTATGCCATTTTTAGTAAGCAATTGAACTGAATCCGTACTAAAGTGTTCACAATAGAATAAACTGGTAAACGTAACATTATATACATGTACAATCAATATTCATTCGAATCATTTCAATTTTCATCAGCCGTTATTCGCGATTTAGTAGCGGAAAAAGCAGCAATAAAACCCTTTATACATGATTTTTATACCGTTGATGCCATTTTAGAGCAAGCAAAAGCTAAAAATTTTAGTATAGAAAAAAGAAATACATTAGTCCAACAGCTTAACGCGCAGTCTGGCGGTATTGAACTAACAACAAAAACACGCCAAAACATTGAGGCATTAAAAAGTGATGATGCATTTACCATTACAACCGGGCATCAGCTCAACTTGTTAACCGGCCCGTTATACAGTATTTATAAGGTTGCACAAGTTATTGCCATTAGCCAAGCTGTAAACAATAAGCAAACCGAAAAAAAAATGATACCTGTTTTTTGGATGGCGACGGAAGATCATGACTTTGAAGAAATAAATCACTTACGCATTTTTGGTAAAAAATTAGAGTGGACAAAAGAAAATCAGTTAGATGCTATTGTTGGAGCGATAAAAACGGCTGGAATGACCAACTTTTTGACAGAAGTTGAAGAAACGTATCGTGAAGAAGAAATGCAAAAAGCCATTGCTGATTTTACAGCTGCTTATCGCAGTGCAGAAAATTTAGCTGGAGCAACACGCCGCTTAATGAATCATCTTTTTGGTGCGTATGGTTTGGTAATTATAGATGGAAATGATGTTGAGCTGAAAAAAGCATTTAAACCCGTTGCCAAACAAGAGTTAGAAACACGTTTTGTCCATAAACACGTTACAGAAACAAATACTGCGCTAGAAAAAGTGGGCTATCACCAACAAGTGCATGTACGCAACTGCAATTTGTTTTACATAGCCGAAGATGATACGCGTAAGCGCATAGCAAATGAGGACGGTACGTTTTTAGTGGGCGACAATGAAAGGTCACTAGATGATTTATTGACAGAATTAGACGAACACCCCGCGCGTTTTTCACCTAACGCATTATTAAGACCAATTTATCAAGAATTAATTTTACCTAACTTGGTATACGTAGGTGGCGGTGGAGAAATTGCTTATTGGTTGCAATTAAAAGGTGTTTTTAACGCACTTTCCGTTCAGATACCACTGCTGCGCGTACGTGATTCATTTGTATTGTTAGACCAACGATCGGTGAAAGATTTGGAAGAATTAGGGCTGTCAGTACCAAAGCTAAAGCGTGATTGGCACGATATAATGAAAGAAATAGCCTTAGAAGATGTTGCCGTAGAAATAGAACTAACGGCGGAGACGGAAGCATTGAATAGCATTAAAGACAAATTAGTACAAAAAGCGACCAACGTAAACAAAGGCTTGGCTGCTATGGTAGAGGCTGAATTTGTGAAAATGGAAAAATCAATTGAACGTATTGAGGCTAAGTTAGTGAAAGCAGAAAAATCAAAACACGAACAAAAAGGGAAAAAGTTAGAAAAACTACAAAGTAAAATTTTTCCAAAAGGCGGTTTCCAGGAGCGGTATGATAATTTTATACCGTATTATTTATCGGATAAGAAATTTGTTTCCAAAATTGTCGATAATTTAAAGGCAGAAAATACGCCCATTATACGAATACTTGAAATGTAAGCCTATGAAAACCTACGCAGCTTCTGAACTAACGCTTGATACCAATGGAAAAGTATATCATTTGGGAATTGGCGCAGCAGATATTGCGGATACCGTAATTTTGGTAGGCGATCCCGACCGGGTAAAGTTTATAGGCTCTTTTTTTAGTTCCGTTCGCTTTGAAGTGCAAAACCGCGAATTTTGCACGCTTACCGGCACATTTAATGGTAAAGAACTTACCGTAATGTCAACCGGAATTGGAACCGATAATATTGACATTGTGCTGAATGAGTTAGATGCGGTGGTGAATATAGACCTGGAAACGCGGACTGAAAGAGAGGAGAAAAAACAATTGGATTTAATTCGCATAGGAACGTGCGGTGCGTTGCATGCAGACATTGAACCCGGGGCGCACATCATTTCTAAATATGCTATCGGGCTAGACGGTGTAGCGCATTTTTATCAAATGCCTTACTCAACGGATGAAAAAGAGGCGTTAGCCGCATTTTATAACACTGTAAAATGGAATAAAAACTTGAATCCACCTTACATTAAAAAAAGTAATGACCGTTTACGTGATTTATTAAAAAACGGAATGGAAGAGGGGATAACGACCACCGCAAATGGGTTTTATGGACCACAGGGTAGAGCCATTCGTATTCCGCTCAGCTTACCTGATTTTAAAGAAGAATTACGCCAATTTAAGTGGCAGGGTATACGCGCAACTAACCTAGAAATGGAGACTTCTGGTCTTTATGCCTTAGCCGACGCATTGGGTCATAATGCTGTTACAGTGTGCTTGGTTTTAGCCAATAGATACAGCAATAAGTTTGAACCAAACTATAAAGACAAAATGGCGAATTTGATTCAAATTATCTTAAAACGTTTAACAAATTAGCTTGTGGATTAACAACATAGCGTTAAAAACATTTAATTAAGCCACTTCTTACACGTTTTCATCTGCATTACCTTTGTTGAGGTGAAAATTGTAAATCATATTGAGTTAAATAAAATTAACGCACTAATTCGTTTAGTAGAAGACCCTGACCCCGGAGTTTTTGTTCATGTCAAAAAAGAATTGGTGTTAATGGGGAATGATGTAATTCCTACATTAGAGTCTAGCTGGAGTAAATTACCAGATAAAATAGACTATCAAGACCGTATGTTTGAAATTATTCGGCAAATTAGGGTCAATGAAATTAAAGTAGAGCTTGGTAAGTGGCGGGCTTCATCCAATCGTGATCTGTTAAAAGGCTCACTCATTATCAGTAAATTTCAATTTCCCGAAATTGACCATACATTAGTCGACCAGGAATTGGAAAAAATAAAACAAAAAGTATGGCTAGAAATTAGCGACGAAAACACAGCGTTTGAAATCGTGAAAATTTTTAACCATGTTTTATTTGATATTTGCGGCTTTAAATCAAGCGAAAATAACTTTTACACACCACAAAATTCATTTATCAATACAGTGTTGCAATCCAAAACGGGTAATCAGCTTAGTTTGTCTATTTTATATTCTATTATAGCGCAAAAATTAGAGATTCCTATTTATGGTATTAACCTACCCAACCAGTTCGTTTTAGGATTTATGGACGAGTTTCAAACGCTTAAAATGCTTGGCTTAGGTGGAGACAAAACCAACGTGCTGTTTTATATAAATCCGTTTAGTAAAGGTCGTATTTTCGACCAAAATGAAATTGAAAATTACCTTAAGAGCTTAAATTTACCATTAAAACCAACTTATTTTGAGCCATGCTCAAATACGGATATCCTTAAGCGGATGATTAATAACCTTTCATACGCTTACCAAAAAGTAGGTGAATCTAGCAAAGTAAATGAATTGAAAGAGATTAAGGCAGTATTGGAGTAGGGGTTTTTAACAAATGAACTGAGCGTTTGTAAAACTCAAATATTCTCATAAAAGTAGCGTGTAATTGTTCTTTTAAAATCTGGTTACTCGATATCGCACCTATCGGTGGAGGGTGAATAAGAAAAATACCTAAACGTGAACCTCACGAGCAAGTATATCTGGTTTTATGTTTAATAGAGTTGTTACTCAATGGTTACAGGGTCTTTTCTATTGTCCCAAAAAAGTAATAAGATGATTGTGTTTTTGTTTTTAATTCGGTATAGTAAAGTACTATGAGGATGAATAACAGCTTTACGAGAAGATTTTAATTGCTTCATTTCAGAAGTAGGAAAAGATTTAGGAAAATTTGAAATAGTCCCAATTGTCTTCTCAGTTTCGGAAATGAAATTTTCAACTTCTTTTTTCGTGAATTTTAATAAAATATAGTTGCTTATTTCTTCGATTGAAGAAAGCGCTTTCGGTGTCCAAATTATTTTCATTACAATCCGACCTGAGGAAATTTGCTTCTTAATTGACTCATAGCAGAATCATGAGAAATAGTATTTCCTTTTTCAGCTTGATCAATACTTTCCATTAAATCTTTCATAATATTTAAAGGAAGTTCTTCTGCCCAATCAGAAGATTTAGCATTAGCAGCGTTTTTGGCAAATTGCATTACTTTAGAAATAAAGGTTTGATCCTCTGATTCCATAATCATTTTTAATAATTGTAGTTTACTTTCTGCCGTACTCATGTCTCAAAGATACGAAAAAAGAGTTTTAGATTAAAATTTAATTCGATAAGACTGTTATAAGCCATGTTTTGAAGCTAGGTCATCCATAGATTGATCAAAATTAATTCCTGATTGAGGATATTTTTCTAATTCATCAATTCTACGTTTAGTTTCTTCTTTTTGCCAAATAGGTACATCAATATCAGGATTCCCCTTTTCTAACATACCAAAAGATTTAAGCAAATTTAATATTGCTTGCCCTTTTTCAGTAGAATCATCTATATTGAATGTGTAAATCATAACTCAAGGATACAAAAAATCATTTTACCAAAAAATAAATAATTGAAAATGAATTCCACAGCATAAAAATTCCTTTCTGAGGGTCAGTCATTGGAATGGTCTATTTCAAGCTATTAGATTAATTTTATTAAACACAGTAAAAAGAAAAAAATCAATCAGCCTTAGAAAGACATAAAGTTAGAAGCGTAACAATTTAGTAGGATGCCGATTTCAATCCACCTAACAAAAAAATCCCTCCCGGCGGTGCCGAAAGGGATACGTATTTTGAATAGATTGCTTTTCGCTTATTTAGCGAAGCTTCTTTTTTCTTTGATTCTTGCAGATTTACCTCTACGCTCTCTGAAGTAATAGATACGAGCTCTACGAACGGCACCAATTTTATTTACCTCAATTTTTTCAATAAAAGGAGAGTGTACTGGGATAACACGTTCAACACCAATGTTTCCAGAAATTTTTCTGATTGTAAACGTTTCTGTTGCACCTTCGCCTTTACGTTGAATAACAACGCCTTGGAATAACTGAATACGTTCTTTGTTACCCTCTTTAATTTTATAGTGAACAGTAATTGTACTACCCGCACCGAATTCCGGTATGTCGTTTCTAACTGTTAGTTCGTCCTGTACTGCTTTTATTATATTACTCATGACAAAAAATCTTTTTTCCCTGTTTTCGGGGGTGCAATATTACGAAGAATAAATCATATACTGCAATCCTCTAACAAATTTTTTATATTTTTTTTATGAAAAAACACTGGTCTATTCAAATCCATTTAGTTAAAGTGAATTTTGTAGCTTAGGTTATTAACTAATTTTGAACCCAACCACGCATACATCATCCACCTGCTCAGTTTCTCCCATCCATTCCAATAGTTCGTTCTCTAGCTTTTTATGTTGTTCTTCAAACGGTAAACCTGCGTTTGCCAAAATAAACGATTTCATCCGTTTAACTTTGTATTTTTTGTCAAACTCACCTCCAAACTGGTCGGCATAACCGTCTGTTGTCATGTAAAACTTTAATCCGGACTTTAGCGGTATTTTATGTTCGTCATACACTTGGTCGTCTGGTGTGAAACCGGCCACGCGCCACTTTGGTTGCTTTGATTTCTTTAAATTCGTTATCATCTATAATCCAAAGCGGGCGGTTAGCACCCGCATAATAAATACAATTTTCATCTAAATCAATTGTACAAATAGCGGCATCCATCCCATCTCGTGTCGCATTTTTTTGACCATCTTGCTTTAATGACTTTTTAATGGCCCTGTTAAGTTCAGATAATATTTGCCCCGGAGACGTAGTTTTATTTTCACTAATAATGTTGTTTAACCGATCCGAACCAATCATACTCATAAATGCGCCTGGTACGCCATGCCCGGTACAATCAGCACAAATGAATACCATTTTATTGTCACGTTCAAGAAACCAATAAAAATCTCCGGAAACAATATCTTTGGGACGAAACAACACAAACGATTCCGGTATCCATTTGCGCATTTCAGTGGCCAAGGGTAAAATGGCTTCTTGAATACGTTGTGCGTAATTAATGCTGTCCTCAATTTCTTGCTTTTGATGCTCTAGAACATGATTTTTTTGTACAATTTCTTTGGTGCGCTCTTCTACTATACCTTCTAGCCGAATATTTTGCGCACGGAGCCTTTTTAAACTAAGCTGTACACCCAAGAAAAGTATAAGGACAAAAGCTATGAAGTATAACACATAAGCCCATGAAGTTCGGTACCAGGGAGGCAACACGGTAAATGCATAGGTAGCCTCTTCACTAATTTGACCGTAAATGTTGCGCGCTTCAACTTTAAAAGTGTAGTCACCCTCATGCAAATTGTTATACTCAGCCTCACTTTTTAAATTCCAGTCTGAATAGTTTTCGTCATTTCCAATTAAGATAAACCGATACTCTGGCTTGTGTTCATCTTCAAAATAAGGAGCAGAGAAAAGAAATTGGATATCATTTTGTTTATAATCAATTTCTGGAACCGTTTGCTGAATGCGCAAACCAGCGTTGTTTTCGTCGTTTTCTGAAGTAAACTTTCCGTTGAACAAAATATCTTCCCTGGTAAGGCTTACTTTACGGATAAGTGAATAAAACGTTGTTTCATACTTTTTAAAATCATTTTCCTCATAACGAATAACGCCTTCTGCCGCACCAATCCACAATACTCCGTTGTCCTCTAAATAAAAGGTGTTGATTCTGCCATAATCAATTCCCCAAAATGGGCGATTATTAAATTGCTTGGTGGCATGATCAAAAAAGCCAATCTTAAATTCATTACAATACCAGGTGCGTTGGTCACCGCCAGCTAGTAAAAGAAGTTGATCGTCAAAAATAGAATCACCTAAGGCATAAGGCTCAAAAATACCTTTAGTATAAAACGGATCCTCTAACTCCTCAGCAGTGAGTTGGTCTTTCAAATTTTGCTTCATCACCGTTTCATTGATAAAAGTGAATAAACCATTTTTGGCACCAAATATTAGGCTATCACCATATAAAATAGGTGTTCCAACATTATCAAGCAACCCATCTACATCACCGTACATATCCACTTCAAAATCGCTTCCGGCTTCATTTTCTTTTAACCGAATAGCACCTGTGCTAATTGTGCCCAGCCAAATAATTTCATCATTCTCTGGGTCAATTTCAGCATCTAAAAAGGTAGAGAAATTGTCACGATAAGCCCATTTTTCGTTAAACGACTTATCGTATTGAAAAATACCGGACGGACCTCCGGCAAAAATGTCATCTTTTGATTTTCTGTAAACAAGTGTGTTTAGTTTTTCATAATTTACCCGTTCAAAATCAACGCCATTTGCACTTTTCAGAATTCCATCAGCCGTAAGTACAATAAGGTTGTTGTCAATTTCAACAAGATCCCAGACCTGCCATGTCACATCCTGTACCACGCTAAAACGTTTGGTGGCAAAACCGTCTTTATCATAAACAAACAAACCGTAAGAAGTGCCCACGTAAATTTGCCCGTTAAATCTAAAAACCCGTTGAACATTACCCTCGAGCCCTGTTTTTTCATCAAAATACGACAACGGCGAGTGATAGTTTACCTTAGAAATCCCATTTTCTAACGCCAGCCATAAGTTCAAATCCCGATCTTGATAAATAGAATAGACTACGTTAGAGCGAATACCTACACCACGATTAACAACTTTCAAAATATCACCTTTTGTGTCAATAACAACTGCACCTGCTGAAAGCGTGCGCAATGCAATATCTCCATTGGATAGCTGAATTGAACCAAATATTCCCAACCGATCCAATCCTGCCTCAAGCGTGTTTTTTAATTGTCGGATGCCGCCATTGTGCCATTTGTAAAGTCCCAGCTCTTGTGTGATAATAAGCAAAGAATCATCCGCCAAACGGTGCAGACCAAACACGCCGTATTCTTCAAAAATAGACGTTCCGTTTAGTTTGGTCAAATTTCTGTTTGCATAGCTTTGTATGCCGACCTCCCGTTGGCGCACATAAATTGTAGAATCGACTAAAAAACTGGTGTGAAAAGAAGTTTCCGGATAAATTACCGCAATGCTGTCGCTGGAACTGTTATAAGCAAAAAGCGCCTCTTCGGATTGGAAATAGACGTCAGATGATGTAGCATGAATACTCCAGACATTTCCAAAAAAACGATCATCCTCTGCCAACATTGGTAAGAGTGACTGGAAAGATAAAAGACCGGTAGAGTCTGGCGCTAAGTAGCCAAAATCACCATAAGCACCGCAATAAATTACCCCGGCAGAGTCGATTGCTAGAGAACGAACAAAGGTACCGGGCGAAACTTTGAAAAAGTTCCATTTTTCGCCGTCAAATTCCAACACACCATTTGCCGTTCCAAAATACATTACACCGCGGTTGTCTTGGACGGTACAATAAATTTCGGGATTTCTGTTTTTTCCGTACTCCTTTGTGCTGTAATTAACTACGGGAGGATAAAACCCTTGACCGAATGCCGCGTAGGTGACAATAAAAGAAAGTGTTAATAAAAGCCTATGCATTCAATCGGTTTTAATTGATGGTTGAATTATCTTTATCAAAAATAGAAAATAATGGGTAAAGACATAACTTTGAAAGAAGTAATTAAACATGTAGAAACGTTTCACGACGCGTTTAAAATTCAAAACAATTATAAGCCAACCGTAGAGGTGACTGCGCAAGTAGCCAAACTTCGCTATGACTTAATGAAAGAAGAGAATGAGGAGTACTACGAAGCTTTGCAAAACGGTGATTTAATAGAAGTGGCGGATGCGTTGGGCGATATGCTATACATTTTATGCGGAACCATTTTGGCACATGGTATGCAGGATAAAATACAAGAAGTGTTTGAAGAAATTCAACGCAGTAACATGAGCAAGCTAGACGCAGAAGGCAACCCAATCTACCGCGCGGACGGCAAAGTGCTAAAATCTGACCTTTACTTTAAGCCGAATATTGGTGGGGTGTTGGGAACAGAATAGATAAAAGAGCAAAGATTATAGACTAAAGATAGCTGGAGAGTAGATGGAAAGAGAATGGACTTTAGATAATAGATTAATAATTCATAGGTAATATTTTGATAGCCAAGACTAAAGAAGAAAATTATGATCGTTATCCTAACATCCAACATCCAACATCCAACATCCAACATCCAACATCCAACATCTAACAATCTATCATCTAACATCTAAAAATCTAACTTCTAACAATCTATCATCTAAAAATCTAACAATCTATCATCTAACAATCTAACATCTAACAATCTATCATCTAAAAATCTATCATCTACCCCCAAAACGATAATGCGATAAAAAAATACCCGTGGCCATTGCTACATTGAGCGATTCCGTTTTGCCGAAACGCGGAATTTCAACTAGGTGCGTCAATGCTGGTTTCAAGTCATCTGCAATGCCGTGTGATTCACTGCCCATTACCAGTGCTGTTTTTTTATTAAAAGTATGATCGTAAAGGCTTTCTCCGCCTAGTGCGGCGCCAACTAATTCAAAATTTGCAGCTTTAAGTTCGGTTAGTAGCGGTTTTAAATCAGTTCGTTGAAAATTTACGCGATAAACAGCCCCCATAGAGGCTTGGATTACTTTTGGGTTAAACAAATCTACTGTGGTGTGAGAAGCAAAAATAGCGCGCACGCCAAACCAGTCTGCCGTGCGAATAATTGTACCCAAATTACCCGGGTCGTTAATTGTATCTAACACCAGTACACTTTCTTCTGTGGTTAAGTCAATCACTTCATCTTTTGGGTATTTAACAACTGCCAGTACTTTATTTGGCGTTTTAAAACCAGAAATACGACTCAGCTCGTTTTCACTTACAGTGAATGAATGGAGGCGTTTTGGAATGGATAATTCACAATCGGCAGTATGGAAAATTCCGTCAATTTTAAAATGGGTTTGTGCAAGCAATTCTTCCACTAGTTTAACACCCTCAACTACAAAAAGCCGGTTTAAATCACGATACTTTTTGATTTGAAGTGATTTGACTAATTTTATTTCGTTTTTTGACAAGCCCATCTGCTCGAATCCATTATTTTTGTAAAGTTAATAAGAGTTATTGATGAATCGACATTTGTTAAAATATGTTTTGTTTGCAGCCTTGGGCGTATTGGTGATTTCATGTCGCCAGGCAAAATATGTGCCTGATGGTAAATATTTAATAAAGGACAATGAAGTAAGATTTATCAAGAAAAAAAAGAAAGACAAAATAAAATACACAAATGACCATCCCCTGCTGGATGAAGGGAGCATGGAAGAATTGTTGCGCCCGGCACCAAATCAAAGTGTAAAATTATTTTTTTATAACCGTATCGACACAGCTAAACATAATAAGCAGGTTGAGCGGAAAAAGGCAAAGTATAAAAAGAAGAACATCAAGCGCGAAGCGCGTGAAGACCGCATAAATCGCAAACGCATTCTGGCGGCGAAAGAAGATGGAGATTCACTGTACAAGCACAAAATAATTCCCCCAAAAAATGTAAAGTTGGGCTGGCGCCATTGGGTGCGAGAGAATTTAGGACAACCGCCAATTTTGCTCGATTCTGCCAAAGTCGAAAAATCAAGAAAGCAGCTAAACATTTACCTTAAAAAGAAAGGGTTTTATTACGGATCTGTTTCCGATACCATTATTTTTAAAGAAAAAAAACAAAAGGCTTATGTAAAATATACCGTAAAACCTGGCAAGCCATATTTGATTAATGAAATAAGGTTTGACAGCTTAACCTCGCACACACGCGTGATGCAGGAGTATCAAAAGTTTACAAAAGAAAATGGACTGAACTTACAAAAAGGAGATTTACTAGATCAGGATGAATTAGACACCGAACGCGAACGATTTGCAAGTTATTTAAGAAATGAATCTGCCATGTTTGGTTTTAACAAAAACTACATTGGCTTCGCTGTAGATACTACTTTAGGAGACTACAAAGCAGATGTTTACCTGTATGTCAAACCAAAAATTGTTGAAGACCCGAATAACCCGGATGAGGACATGGTGCTTGAGCATAAAACATATAAGGTAAAGGCAGTTACGTTTTATCTTCACAACCCCGATACGGCCTCATTTAAAGATTATGCGCGGTTTAAAGCAAAGTGCGATTCATTGGGATTACCGTATTATGACGGAGAACATTATCAGTTATTGGATACCATGACAATTGTGGGCAAGGGTACGTTTGTATACAATGAAATACCGTACGTAAAGCCAGCACTGCTCGATAAACAGAACTTTTTAGAAATTGACGGTGCGTATAACCCAAATAGCGAAGATCAACGATTTTACAAAGAGTATTATGTTGAACGGAGTTATAGAACCTTGTCAAACCTGGGCGTGTTTTTAACCATTACGCCAGAAGTAAAAATTGATCCGGAAGATCCACTCGGACGTTGGGTAGTGGTTTCGTATGACCTTACTCCGCTTAAAAAACAATCATTTTTATTTGAGCCTAGGGTAGAAAATACGAATAGTATTTTGGGTATTTTCGGAACGGTTAGTTACTCTAACAAAAACCTGTTTAGAGGAGCACAACAATTAAAAATTAGTTTGATTGGCGGGGGAGAATCACAACCGTTAATTGTGCGAGATGAAGGAGATGATTCCGCTCCTTTTTGGCAGTTGAACACATTTGAGTGGGAGCCTGAAAATTGAACTGATTTTTCCAAAAATTGTACCTGCGAGCACCAAATTTCAAAAAACCATTAGTAAACGAGCCTACCCTAAAACCACGTTAGACTTAACGGTAAACTTTCAAAAAAGAACTGAGTTTGATCGCAGATTCATCCATTTTGGGCATGATTGGTCATTCCAATCGGGCAAAACACAAAAATGGAACCTGTCTTTACTCAATGCAAAATTTGTGCGCTTAAATAAAACGGATGATTTTCAGGAACGTTTAAACGCATCTGGTAACTTAGATGTTATTAACTCCTATACAGATCACTTTTCTACCATAATCAGTGCGGGATACCACGTTAATAATCTGAATTCAGATAAGCGATTATTACGCAAAGGAAAAGCGAAGTACCACATTTATGATTTTAAAGCGGAGACCTCAGTTTCTGGTATCTTATGGGATAAAGGATATGACGTTTTTCAGCAATGGGGCATTGTAGACATTGATACCAATGAATTGGGGCAACGGCTATCTTTCGGAGTGCCATATACCGAATTTGTAAAGTTTGATTTACGTTTTGTTACAAATTTTCATTTAAATAAGAAAAATAAATTGGCAAACCGGATAATGATTGGGGCTGTGTTTCCGTTCGGTAACTCTATTTCTGTACCGTATGAGCAAGCCTTTATTGCAGGTGGTTCCAATGATATTAGGGCCTTTGAAGCGCGAACAATGGCTCCCGGTTCAGTACAAACGTATGCAGATACCAATGCCACAAGTACACAAATAGGTGACATGCGATTAGAATATAACATTGAGTGGCGCTTTAAAATGACTTCATTATTAGAAGGTGCATTATTTGTGGATGTAGGAAACATCTGGAACATTGCAAGAGATGGTAAAGACCCTGCTGACCCACAATATTTCCAATTTAGTAGTTTTTATAAAGAAGTAGCCATAGGACCGGGGTTTGGTATTCGTGCAGATTTTGATTTTTTAATTGTGCGGATAGATGCGGCATTTCCGTTACATAATCCACATTTACCGGCTGGTGAACGCTGGTGGCTGAGTGAAAAACCAATCTACGATAACTATTTTACAGATCCGGAAACAGGCTTTTTAAATGATGATTACGAAGCACCACACGCGCTTCGCCTCAACTTCGGAATCGGTTATCCTTTCTAGTTATTTATGCGATTTATTTTAACTTTATTTCTAACAATTAGCATTAACGCAGTTTTTACTCAAATTAAAAACGTACAACTACCCCGACCTAAAAAAGCAACCTACTTTTATTCGCAAGTAGAGCCCTCTATCTGCATAAACCCCAATAATACGAATGAGGTAATTGCAGGTTCGGTTATGAATGATTATTATTATTCGTCTGACGGATGTGAAACATGGAAATCAAAATCCATTCAATCCAAATGGGGCGTAAACGGTGACCCGTGCATGCTTATAGACAATGAAGGAAATTATTATTATTTCCATTTGTCGCGCGTGGGTGAAATTACGTTGGTGGGAGGCATAGTGTCCCAACGATCTAAAAAATTGAAAGGAAAATTTAAAAGCGAAGGCCATACGCTAAATAACGGTAAATTCCATGATAAAGAATGGGTCGCACTTAACCCCCAAACAAACCATCTTTACATGACGTGGACACAGTTTGACGGTTACAACTCTGCTGATACGAATGATTTTAGCAATATCCTTTTTTCTAAAAGCGAAAATGGGGGAGAGGATTGGTCAACGCCTGTAGATATTTCATCCTTTCCGGGAGATTGTTTGGACAATGATAAAACAGCAGAGGGCGCCGTACCCGCAATTGGACCTAATGGTGAAATTTACGTGGCGTGGTCGCGGAACGATTCTCTTTGGTTTAACCGTTCTTTTGACGACGGAAAAACGTGGTTACCCAATGAAAAATTTATAGCTCGGCAACCGGTAGGATGGGTAATTGAAATTCCGGGAATTTACAGGTGCAATGGATTACCGGTAACCGTTTGCGATTTGAGTCCATCAGAAAATAAGGGTACGATTTACGTAAATTGGGTAGATCAACGCAACGGTGTGGATAATAGTGATAATTGGATGATTAAATCAACCGATAAGGGCGAAACATGGTCAACTCCGGTAAAAGTGAATGATGATGCTGACGAAGCGCATCAATTTTTAACATGGACAACCATTGACCAAACGAATGGTAACCTGTATACCGTATTTTATGACAGAAGAGCCGGCAAAGGACGAGAAACAGAGGTTTACCTTGCTGTGTCTAAAGATGGTGGAGAAACATTTAAAAATTATTGCATTAGCGAAAGCCCGTTTGTGCCTAACCCTAAAATATTTTTTGGTGATTACACCAACATTTCAGTTCACAATGGTATAATAAGACCAATTTGGACACGTTTACACAAAGGAAAAATCACATTGCACACAGCAATCATCAATCAAAACCAATTGAATTAAAGCCTACTCGCTCGCACATTAAATGAAGTTATCCGTAATCATTGTCAATTATAATGTTGAGTTCTTTTTAGAGCAATGCTTAAATGCTACATTTGTGGCATTAAAACATGTAGACGGTGAAGTATTTGTAGTGGATAATAACTCCATTGACGGTTCACTTGCCATGGTGCGCGAAAAATTTCCGCAAGTACACTTAATTGCAAATAAAGAAAACACTGGCTTCTCAAAAGCTAATAACCAGGCGCTGCGCATTGCCAAAGGCGAATATCATTTATTGCTAAACCCCGATACGGTAGTGGATGAAAATACCTTTGCGAAAGTTGTTTCATTTATGGACGAGCATCCGGATGCAGGAGGGTTAGGGGTTAAAATGATTGATGGAAAAGGAAATTTTTTGCCCGAATCAAAACGGGGGTTGCCCACACCTAAAGATGCATTTTATAAAATTTTTGGTTTGTCGCGGCTTTTCCCTAAAACAAAGCGGTTTGGGCGTTACCACCTGTCGTATTTAGACAAAGACGAAATACACGAAATTGAAATTTTATCGGGCGCTTTTATGCTAATGCGTAAAGAAACGTTAGACAAAGTAGGGCTACTTGATGAAGCTTTTTTTATGTACGGAGAGGATATAGACTTGAGTTATCGCATAGTATTGGGGGGATATAAAAATTATTATTACCCAAAAACAACCATTATACATTACAAAGGCGAAAGCACAAAAAAAAGCAGTGTAAACTATGTTTTTGTGTTTTACAATGCCATGATAATTTTTGCAAAAAAACACTTTTCAAGTTCCAATGCAAAAGTATATTCGTTTTTAATAAACCTAGCCATTTACTTTAGGGCAGCAGTGGCTTTGCTGAACCGCGCCATTAAAAAATTAACCATTCCGTTAATTGATTATGCATTAATTTTGGCAGGGTTATTCGGTATTTCTTACAACTATCAGCAAACGCAAGAAATTCAAATTCCCAATGAACTGTTAACGGTTGCACTACCTGTATATGCAGGTGTTTGGTTGTTGTCTCAATTGTTTTCCGGAGGATATGATCGACCAATTCGCCTATTAAAAAACACGGTGGGCGCATTGGCAGGAACGGCCGTAATTTTGATGATTTATGCCCTTTTGGCGAAAGATTATCAGTTTTCGCGTTTAATTATTTTGCTAGGCGGGGCGTGGACACTTGTTTATTATCTTTTATCGCGCGTGGTGTTGCATTTTAGTTTGGGCGATAAATACCGCATTGGCGGGGCAAAAAATAAACGATTTGCCATTATTGGTGAGTTAGATGAAGCACAGCGCGTTAGTCAATTATTGCAAAATACAACGCACAACGTGCAATCTGTGGTCTATGTATCACCCGCGCTTGAGAAAAATGATGAACGTTTTGTGGGCACCATAGGTCAGTTAGATCAAGTGATAGATATTCATAAAATAGATGAGGTTATTTTTTGTGCTAAAGATGTGACAGCCGCCGGTATTATTTCTAAAATGCTGCAGCTAGAGGGGGCGCAATTGGATTTCAAAATAGCCCAACCGCAAACATCATTTTTAATTGGTAGTAATTCCATTGACTCGCAAGGCGATTTATACGTCATGGACATTAATAAAATAAATAAACCGGCCAACCGCAGGAATAAGCGCATTACTGACGTTGTGCTTTCTTTTCTATTTTTAATACTATCACCGTTAATTGTTTGGCTTTTTAGGTATAAAAAGCGTTTTATCACCAACCTGTTTGGTGTTTTTTCAGGCAAATATTCATTTGTGGGGTATACGCCCGTTAATCACAGCTCAAATTTAAAATTACCAAAAATTAAAAAAGGCATTTTACCCTCATCCTTAATGGTGAACGAAATTGATTTGGAAGCAGAAGCCATTCCAAGGCTCAATTTAATTTATGCCAAAAACCATTCGTACTTAGTTGACTTAAAAATAATTTTTCAAAATTTCCGATCGTTAGATCGTTAATAATTTCACATTTACAGCCATAAAAATGGACTTTTTTTTACAAAAGGTTTTTTATTAATGCTAGGTAAACTATATTGTAAATCGATTTAGATGAATAAAGTGTAAAACAATCGATATGCTAAAAAGTACAATTACATTCCTTTTAACGCTAATTACAGGCGTAACAATTGCGCAAACAAATGAAACACCACAACCGGATGCTACAATTTCACCTTTAATAATTGAAGAACTAAACAATGCGGCGTGGGCACGATTGTTAAACGAAAGTGACGACCGGGATGAAATTAACGATTGGGTTAGTTTTGAGTTAACCAATTATTTATGGATTTATGGTGCAGACAATTTTTTTACCTACGGGCAAGTCATTTCACCTGATTCAGTTCCACGGGTTAGTTTTACAGGAGGAGCATTTCGTTCATTTACCCATGGTTTTGGACAATTATTTGACCCCACCGCGTTAGATTTGGACGTGGTGGACAGTCGTTTGGCAACGGTAGATCCTTATCAAATTGATTCGATTGGTTTTCCTTCTCTTTATCGCAGGGTAAACCATAACGGGATAGATGATACATTGTTAATTACAGTTGCCATTACTGATAAAGTAACCAACGCTGTAAATCCGTATGACGGAAGTATTTTTTGGACGCCGGGTGGGGTGTTACCTGACACAACAAGTGTAATGTCGCCTGCTTATGCCGGGGTAGAGGCTAATGGTTATCATTACGGGTTAACAGGAACGAGTGACCCTGCGGCAAATGTGGAAATTCAAACCTATAAGTTTGCCTTAACGGAGGCAGATACTGAAGTAAATTGGCGCTCTTTCCCAGTAGATATTTCGGCCGAAGCCAATCAAGTGGTGTAAACGTTTGTAGAGTTTTTACCTTCTTTCGACGCTGAGATAGGTGATACAGCTTTTGTTTTTGACGGAGCGTTAGGTGAGGCGAATACGAATAGTTACCGCACTATTTATGATTATCCGATAGATGAGCAGGTGGGGTACTTTTTTGACGCGAACCGCTTAGATGGATTTTCGTACAATGCATCTTATGTAGAAGAAGTAAATGCCCGCTATGTATTAAATGAAGGAGCCAATGCGTGGAGAAATGGGCGATTAGCCGTTTACAGTTTATGGGGATTTCGCTTTGAGTATTATGTGAATGCTATTTCATCATTAAATACAGAAAAATTAGCTAAAAATCAATTTGAAATTTATCCAAACCCGGCAGCAGATGTGTTTACCATTCGTATTCCACTACATCTAACTGCCACAACAATTGAAATTTCAGACATGACCGGTAAAAAACTTTACAGTGATTCAAAAACAAAAACAGGCACAGTTGTGTTATCTAAACAACAATTGAATTTAACTCCAGGTAACTATCTGGTTTCAATTCAAACTGAAACAAGCAGAACAACACGAAAATTAGTCTTACAATAAGTTATATTTAACTTACGCTTATAAGAAAAACCTCTAAAATTAATTTTTGGAGGTTTTTTTATTTATTGGAATGTTGTTACTCAAAGGTTATTTTAGCCGAAGTGCAATTTTTGAAGACAACGTATAAATTTTATTCATCAAAGAATAAGTTAACTGTCATTACTGAGTTGATAAAACACGAGAAGCAGACGACCATCTTTTCTTGATTGAATGCAGCGAACTAAAAGCGGCTAACAACAGAGGAAGCTCCGTAGGAGATCGCCGACGTTGTCCGCTTTTTAGGAGTGCCATGATTGAAAAAAATGCGGGTCTTGACTTTTTTTGCTTACTTTTTTGTGGTAAGACAAAAAAGTGAGAAGAGGCCATTTGGAACGTAAACTTTAACTTAATGATTTTTATTAGCTGGCTCGGGGCTTGAGAGTTCGTTGTTAGAGTACTCAGAATCCTCTCGACAATTTGGAATTGACTCCTTTTGAAATTGTTTTGTTTCCATATCTTGATGCATTCAGCACTCGAATCAGTTTTCAACCTTCTGAATAACCCGCTGAATCACTTCACTAATCTTACCTGCAGTTTGATAACCGTTTGCCACCATGTTAAATTCTCCATCTTTTTTAAGTACCACAGAAGGGAAACCCTTTATACCCATTTTGTGAACAATTTGAAAGTCAGCCTTTACATTTTCTTTCATTTCAGCAGAATCAAACAAACGTTCAAACTCATTCATATCTAAGTTGTATTTTGCAACAATAGGCAAGTACGTATTAATAGTACTGGTGTCCTTGTTATCCCGATAAAAAGCCGCTTGCACATCTTTAAAAAAATCCAATTCTAAATCGGGTTGCATTTTTCGAATAACAACACAGGCACGCGCTGGTGGTTCAGTATCGTAAATAAACTCCGGATTTTGCAAAATATCAAAAGCAAAAGGTTGGCCGGTTCGCTCTTCTATTTCTACCCAATGAGATTTTAAAAAGTCAGCCATATCAATGGCTTTTTCTGTATTGTAAGGACGTAACCCGCCCATTAATAATTTAAAATCAAGTTCCGGATGGTTATTCTTAAGCTGATCTAACTCCGGCGCAATGCCATAGCACCAGCTGCACATGGCATCTCCAATGTAAATTAGTGCGTCTGTATCATCATTAAGCCAATCGTAATTCATAAATCATGTTTTTGTTTGTAGTGTTTTATTAGTTGACGTAATTCCAGTGCTATCATTACTAAAAGTAGGGTTGAAATTAAACAAGATAGTGAATAAATAACCCAGTTTACACTACCTCAGGCAAATACCCAAAGCGCTACAGAAATGATAAATAGTTGTATTATAGTTCTGTCTGGAATTTGATGTGTTTTATAGATGATTAATTTTACGAATAAAGTACCTATAAAAATGGGTAATACAAAAACAATTGAAAATAAAAAAGCAAAATATGAATGAGCGATAAGCACAAGGTAAATGAGAGTATACCATTGAAATCCGCACAAAATAAAGAATATTAGCGAACAACCATAATTCAAATATTTTCCAACAGTATACCACATTAAGAAGTTCACAAACGATAAAAGAGATCACTTATTATAATAGTTTGGTATGCTTCGTATCCAACTTGCGAGGAATGAAATACCCTTTAATACAGTTGGGGTTTCTGATTGCGATTTGAATATGATTTTTTTCTTTAAATCCAGCATTATGATATAGGTCATTTCCTTCAAAGAAAACGCCTCTCACCGAGTCGAATTGAGGGCGTTCCAAAATTTTATTTAATGAATGCGCAGATTCAATCACCGCACAGTCTAAATGACGGGCAAGCAATTCTCCATTGCCGCTAATTAAATTTTCCGGAATTTTTTTGTTATATTTTTTATGCGTTTTGCAAAGAAAGTCATAAGACTCTTTTATCATTTTCAAATAAGCAGAATCAAGTAAATCAAGGCAGTAACCCAAATCAATAACCGCACCCAATACAGATGGCTCAGTAATTTTGTGTTTTTGATTCTTTCGCGGATTACGCTGTAAGTCTCGTGCAAATTGCAACGCGCGTTCAGCATTGTTTTCCCAAAAATAGGAACCACTGCCTAACCAATCATGTTTGTTATCACTCGGTTTTAATACAATGCCCTCTTTCAATACAATATCATCACGCAACTTTTTGTCACAACCATGAAAACCTATTATAAGGCCAATACGTTTAGAATACACTTAACGTTTATTTTACTTGTAATTGGCGAGAAGACCGACTGGGGTTTTTGTATTTTTGAGTAAGGTTACCTTTTGGCGTATGAATGCCAGCATCACGCAAAAATCTAGACGTTTTTTCTTCTGAAGATAAAATTTCTTTTGCCAGCGCTTTAAAGTCTTTCAAATATTTCTGTTGTTCTACTGTCGTCATTTTTTACAGTTATTTAATGTTAAACGAAATAACCAAACAATTGTTGTTTTGGGATGTGGTAAATATAACTATTTATTTAAAGTCAAATACCGTACCACGCTACTGTTTTTATATAAAAAAAACACTTAACAAGCAAACAACAACAGCAAAAAGCAGCTTTTTGGTATAACTTATAAAATGGCTACACTCCTTTAAAAACTACAATAGCATTGTGTCCGCCAAAACCAAACGAATTACTCATAGCCACATTAACATTGGTTTGCACCGCTTGAGCCCCAACAATTTTTAGCGTTTTGGGAATTTTTTCATCCCTGTTTTCTAAATTAATGGTAGGTGGAATAATATTTTCTTTAATTGCTTTGATGGACAAAATAGCCTCTATTGCGCCTGCGGCACCCAATAAATGCCCCGTCATGGATTTTGTAGAACCAATTCGTAAATTTTTAGGCGCATCACCAAATACATTTCGAATGGCTTGAATTTCACTAACATCACCGACAGGAGTAGATGTAGCATGACAATTTAAATAATCAACATCATCCGTTGTTAAATTGGCTTCTTTTAATGCTAACTGCATAGCTTTGCTGGCGCCTAAACCTTCGGGGTGCGTGGCCGTCATGTGGTAAGCATCTGCTGTCATTGCCGCGCCAACTAGTTCGGCATAAATTGTAGCATTTCTAGCCACGGCATGGTCATAGTCTTCAACGATCAATGCACCTGCTCCTTCTCCCATTACAAAACCATCTCTGCCGCTATCAAAAGGGCGACTAGCCGCTTGCGGGTTTTCATTATTCGTAGAGAGTGCACGCATAGCATTAAACCCAGCAATTGAGGCATCAGAAATTGGCGATTCAGATCCACCAGTAATAAATACTTTGGCTTTGCCTAGACGAATGTAATTGAATGCATCCATCAATGCTGTGTTTGCAGTAGCACAGGCGCTAACCGTGTTGTAATTAATTCCCATTAACCCATATTTTAACGAAATCATTCCAGATGCCATGTTGGTGATGATTTTAGGGATAAAAAACGGATTAAATTTTGGTGTTTTGTCATTTTGAAAGTAATTTTCTAATTCTTCTTCAAAGGTGGTCATTCCACCCTGTCCCGATCCCCAAATCACACCCGTATCGAAGGGTGACATGTCGGAAAAATCCAACCCACTATCTTCTACGGCTTCTGATGCGGCATACAAGGCGTATTGGGTAAACAAATCTGACTTGCGAATTTCGTTGTGGTCGAGCCGTTGTTTCGGGTCAAAATCTTGAATCTCACATGCAAATTTTGTCTTAAATTTTGATGTATCGAACTTAGTAATGGGTTTAGCCCCGCTAACGCCATTGATGGCATTGTGCCAAAAATCGGTAACTGTTGTACCAATTGGGGTAACGGCACCAAGGCCGGTTATAACTACGCGTTTTGTGCTCATATCGGTGTGTTATTTACGAGTTGTGTCATTAATAATTGCCTCACATTAGTTAACTGAGATTGATCTGATACTCTTGCTAAAACCAATGATGCCAATAGGCTAGAGGTAATAAGGTCTGAAAATTCGGCAGGAGAGCCGTTAAAATTTAGTGTATTATTTTGCTGCCCTGTGCTTAGGATTTTAATTAGCCACTGTTTAATATCTGTATGTGCTGCTTGCAGTTCTGCCGCCATTTCGGCCGGAAGGGTATTAAAATCCGCGCCCAACGCTCCCATAAAACAAATGCAGTTGTGTTTGCCATTTTTGCTGTACATCTCCATAAATGCAGTTAATTGCTCTGTTACAGAAAGTGATGCCCAAAGCACTGTGCTTTTTAAAAATTTTTCGCGTGTTTCTTCAATAACAGCCATGCCCAACGCCGCTTTAGAGGGGAAATGGTAATGAATGGCTGCATTTTTAAGTTTTAATTTTTTTGCAATGTCTGCATAGCTAAACGCATTGTACCCGTTTTGACGAATCAATTGATCGGCAATTACGATAATTTTATTGCGTGTGGACAACATACACTACAAATATACTTACTTATTAGTAAGTAAGTCAAGTTTTAAGGCGACTAATTTTGCCTGCTAAAACTTAAAACACTAATTTATGCCGTATGGACAGAAAAGGTTTTGTATTTTTTGAGTAAAAAATTAAGTATGCTAATTGAATCTAACCATTTTAAACACGGCACAGTCGC
Organism: Crocinitomicaceae bacterium; assembly: GCA_963736585.1. GTDB lineage: Bacteria > Bacteroidota > Bacteroidia > Flavobacteriales_D > Crocinitomicaceae > Crocinitomix. The sequence continues at coordinate 176,972 of CAVTPI010000002.1, forward strand.
TCCGAATTTTACCTTATTGGACACTCAAACAAATGTGTTAAAAACCTTGGCAGATGTAAAAGGAGAAAAGGGAACAGTTATCTTTTTTATTTGTAACCATTGCCCATTTGTGGTGCATGTAAACCCTGAATTAGTTCGTTTGGCAAACGACTATTCCAACAAAGGATTTGGTTTTGCAGGTATCAGCAGTAATGACGTTAATTATGTACCGCAGGACGGGCCTGATTATATGGCGACACACGCAAAAAAAATGAAATATCCGTTTCCCTATTTGTATGATGAAACCCAGGAAGTAGCTAAGGCTTATGACGCTGCATGTACTCCTGATTTTTATGTGTTTGATGCGGAACTAAAATCAGTATATCACGGACAATTAGATGATGCACGACCTGGAAATAACCAACCGTTAAACGGTGGTGATATACGTAATGTGCTCGATAAATTATTGAAAGACGAGCCAATAACAAAAGTTGAAAAACCAAGTATTGGGTGCAGTATTAAGTGGAAATAAAAGAATAGAAAAAAAGGTGTCTACATTTTGTATACGGCAATGTTTATTGGGTGATAATTAAAATGGCTATTTTGCGTTTATCATTAACCAATGAACTTAGTTAAATGTATGCAACTGCTTCAAAATTAGCACAAATTAATGAGCGTGGGCCAGTCACGTCATCATCTGGGAATAAAGGCACTTATTTAGTTGATAATCGTAAAAAACGAGTAACACAGTTAAAGGCAAAAAATAAAATACACAGTCAATTGCCTTTGACACGTGTTACTATTTCGTCGACCAGCGCTCCAATTCAACGTTTTGGTTTTGCGGCACTAGCCATTGGAGCAGGAGTGCTGGGTGCAGCTTATGGCGCATATCGCTATTTCACACGACCAAGAAGGCGGCACGGTACGGCGGAAGAACGACTAGCAAATATGAGCAACAGAGGAGAACGAAGAAGACAAGTACACGGGAGAATACCGAGGGGACGCCCGCAAAGCCCTTACGGACCAACTACACTTCGCTCTGGATATGGCGACCAATCATGGACACAAAGTAGACGAGGCGATTATGATGGAGAAACGTTCGGTTCCTTACCGTCATATCAGAGTGTACAAGGAGAATTGAGAGACGATCAATTACCATTACTTTCCAGAAGACGGACACGTAGCCCAAGACCTGCAGGTTTAAGCCCAAGGAATCGTTTGGCAGGTGCATTAACACACACGTTGGTACACGGTTCAGAAGAGGATCGCGCACCTGGCACATCCAGTTATTTTAGAGCAGTAGCACGGCAATATACGCGAAGCGGTGGTCAAGGTCACCACCCTTTGAGTGAAGAGATGTTACCGGCAAGACGTTCAGCCCAAGATCAACGAGACCTTATGCAAGGTAATGCCCAAATAAATGCCCAGCAAAGAGACGCGTTAGAGAATGACTCTGCAAGTTCTAGTGATTCTGAAGATGAACATTTCGTATACAAACATTAAAATACAATAACGATAACTCAGGTTATTAGCTGGGTAGTGTTGCCACATTCGTCACACTTTTGGGGTGCAAATCCCCACAATTGTCAATGTGCTTAGTGTTTAAGTTTTTGATATACAGTTTTTTAAATGTGTGGCTTAATTTTCGAGGGCTGTTTAACACCATCATTAATAAAACTAAAACTATGGCAAGTACAGCAAAAAAAATCACTCCATCATTTTCACCACAATTTGATTTACGCGATTACAATCCAATTGAAACGTCGCAATTTGTTTTACCGGAAACATACGAAAGCTATAATCCGGATACATTAATAAAAAATAACTACAAGCGGTTGCTGCGATTAACTACCACTCAAAATTTGTTGGAAGATTTACGCAATTTTTTGATTCTGCGCGAACTTGGAATGAAAGAATACCGTTATTTTGTAGCAGAATTCCGCAAGGAGCAAAAAGAAGGATCAACAGACATTGAATCACGAATTTGGTTACAGTTAACGTTGCTCAAAAATTTAGCGAAGGAAAAAGGAGATGTTAAGCTAATTAAGGATAGTGTAACGGGAAACTTTAAATTCACCGTGTTTGATAAAGATTTTAACATAATTGTTAAGCACCCTGCCCACAAAAAGGATGAATTTAAAGCAAAGTATCCGGTTATTATTTTTGAAAGTAGCAACAGGTAAATCAATTATGAAAAGTGAATGGATGAAATAAAAAATTGGTTAAAACGCTATTCCTCACGCATATTTAACAGTATTGCATTTTACCCTGCTCTTATAAGCATAGCAGGTTTTATAGTTGCATTATTGCTGTTTAATTTTGATGCTTCTGACATTGCAAAAGAGTTAAAGAGTCAATACAAATGGCTAGAAATTAATGATGCTGACACTGCGCGTAGCATTATTTCTTCTGTAGCAGCTGGAATGATTTCGCTTACCGTGTTTTCATTTTCTATGGTGATGATTGTTTTAACCCGCGCGGCTACTCAAATGAGTAACCGAATTTTAGATAATTTAATTGGCAACCGTTTTCAGCAATTTTGTTTAGGTTTTTATATCGGTACGATTATCTATTCTTTTTTTCTATTGAGTGTAATCCGAGATTCAAAATCGTATTCTGAAATTCCGAGCATCAGTATTTTATTTTTAACTGTACTCACGGTTACAAGTCTTTTTATTTTCATTTATTTTTTGCATTACGTCACACAATCTGTTAAGTACGATAATATTATTAAGCGAACGTATCGACTTACGGAGCAATCGTTACAGATGGACTGCTTTTTGCAAACAGCTCCATCAGACTTTCAGCTTCCCGATAAAAAGATAGAAATACGTGCCAATAGTTCGGGTGTTTTCCAAGGCTTTAATCAAAGCCTTATCGAAAAAAAATTAGCAGAGCATGCCTGTCATATTTATTTTGTAAAGCCCAAAGGTTGTTTTATTTTAAAGGGAGAAACGCTGGGTTATGTTGATCGGTTAATTGATGTTGTTGCATTAAAATCAGTAGAGGATGCTATTTATATTGATAATAACGAATCAATTCAAAAGAATTTTAATTTTGGTTTTCAACAACTCACCGAAATTGCCATAAAGGCGTTAAGCCCTGGTATTAATGACCCTGGCACTGCCATTATTAGTTTGCGTTCACTTACCATTTTATTAACCTATCGGTTAAATCATTTTCCGCAAAACACCTTCTATGTCTCAAGAAGTGCGGCTATCTATCAAACCAACAGGTCATTTGAGGAAATTTTTGAAGTTGCCATTTACCCAATTTTAGATTATGGCAAAAAAGACCGGCTTTTACTGCTGGCACTTAAAAATGCCATAGCTCAATTAGAACAGGTGGCAAGTATGGCTATTTTTGATGAGGTGAAAAGCAAGATAGAGGAAAAAATTAAGGCGCTGTAATGAGTTATTCGGTTTAATTACCCCATTCTAGCGGCGCCCGATTGCAAACCCAATAACCAAAGCCAGTACTGCTGTACCTGCTATTGCGGCTATTGAAAGCCCGATTTCCAATGAGTCTGACGGTTCAAAATCTTTTACATCATCATAGTTATTTTCCTTCGGTTTTTGTTTAATACCCAAGTCGTAATCATGATCTAATCGTGATGCCGGATCCATTAAAATTTTATACGCTAATTGAATGATTTTGCTCAACTCCGTTGCCGGAGCAGAATCGTTGTGTTTGTCTGGATGAAAATCTTTCATTTTAAGGTGATAAGCCGCCTTTATTTGTGACTGATTAGCAGAGGCGTGCAACCCCAAAATATCGTATGCACTTACTTTTTCTTTTGTCATTCGTTTTGTTTTAGGGCAGTAATGTAATAAAAAAAACTAATTAAATTAGCAATAAGCTAAGGAATGATTAAATGAATAGAGTCAATTTGTGCTATAAATTAAACATTTTACCAACTGATTGGTCGATAATCTTTTAAGAATTTTCCACACCAATGTTTGCCCGTATTAATTCCATCAAAAAGTGGGTCGAGTACGCGCGCAGCACCGTCTACAATGTCTAGTGGTGGTTGAAAATCGTGTACATTTACTTTGCGCTTTGCCAATTCAGCAGGGTCTTCATCCGTTACCCATCCGGTGTCTACCGCATTCATAAATACACCATCTTCTGCAAACTCCAGTGCACTGGTGTGGGTAAGCATGTTTAAAGCAGCTTTTGCCATATTGGTGTGCGGGTGTCGTGCTTCTTTTTTAAAAGTTTGAAATTTACCTTCCATGGCAGAAACATTAATAATGTGTTTTTTACCCGTATTTTCTTTTCGCATTAAAATAGACAGGCGATTGCACAGCACAAATGGCGCAATGGAGTTAACCAGCTGCACTTCTATCATTTCAAGCGTTTCAATTTCACCCAATTTTAAACGCCAGCTATTGGTTTTTCGTAAATCTACCTGTTGTAAATCTGCATCTAACTCACCTTCTGGAAAAACTTCTTTTGCTGGTAGTGATTTGTCAAAACTATAAGGGATTTGAGAAAGTTTAGCAGAAGCTCGTAAACCAATACCCGGCTGTTCTCCATGCCATGATACAGGTAAATTTTTGCGGTCTGCTGTGTTTTTTGAGAGTAAATTTAGCTCCACCAAACATTCTTGATGATTTTTTAATAAGCCTTGTGCACGTTCTGGTAGTGCAGAAATGGGAGCCTCCTCTTTGTCCATAAGGTGTTTGTAAAAACCTGCTGGCCTACGAACGGTTTGTGCGGCATTGTTAATCAAAATATCCAACCGATCATATTTCATTTCTATGTAATTGCAAAAAATTTCAACACTCGGAATGTGTCTCAAATCTAATCCATGGATGTGGAGGCGGTGGCCCCATTTTTCAAAATCATCCTCTTTTGAAAAGCGCAAGGCAGAGTCTGCCGGAAAACGTGTTGTAGCAACAACGGTAGCTCCTGCACGCAGCAACATTAAAGTAATGTGGTATCCAATTTTTAGACGAGACCCCGTTACCACCGCTACTTGATTCGCTAAATTAGCGGTTTGAAAACGTTTGGCATAGTTAAAATCGCCACACTCAGGACACATAGTGTCATAAAAATGATGCAGTTCGGTAAACAATTTTTTACATACGTAACAGTTTCGCGGCGACTCTAATATTTTTTTTTCGGTCTCTTTCGGAAGTTCTAAAAATTTAGGAGCAGTAAATACAGATGATTCGCGAGCACTGCGAATGCCGGTTTCTTTACGGGCATGCTTATCGCGTTCAATCATTTTACGCTTTGCAGCTTTTTTGGCATCTTTTCTACGGCGATTCGCCTCTTCTCGGTTGGGGCGAGAAAGTTGCCCCGCCAACTTCATTAACGTTACCCTTTTTTCTTCAGGTAAATCAAAAAGCACGTTGGTGTTTTGCAATAGCTGGTCTAATGTAGAGATACACAACTCGATTGCCTGGTCTGATACTTTTTCTTTCTTGTTTTCGTCGGCGTTTGTCACGGTCAAAAAATTGAACTGCAAAGATAGCTAAAATCTGGCGGCTGAATTGTGAAACTTAAAACGATTTTAATGAGAAAAAAGCTAAAAAAAAGAAAAAAACTACTTTTTGAATGATTGATATAGAGACGTTTTAATGTATTTAAAAAGCTATTGATTAGCGGTTTATGATGACCGCTTAAAAATATAATATAATCTTAACATAACTTTTTGTTAACGTTTAAATAATATTCACTTTCATTGTACTGATTTTGGAAACGGCTTCGGTCAAAACCAATTGTTATACTATTTATCGCATAAATCAAATTAAATGAGCAAAAAGAAAAAAGAGGACGACAAAAAAACGTCTGCTGCAAAGAAAAAAGCGGCAAAGAAAAAAGCAAACAGTAAAAAGAAAGCCGCAGCAAAGAAAAAGGCAGCAAAAAAGAAAAAAGCAACGAAAAAGAAAAAATCTGTTGCGAAGAAAAAAGCAAGTGCTAAAAAGAAAGCGAACAAGCAGAAAAAGTCGGCTAAAAAGAAGAGTAAGAAAAAGAAGAAATAGTAATCTAACTTAGGTTAGCAACTAATTACTTTTCAGTAAACAAAAACGGAGGCCATTTCTTATGCCTCCGTTTACTTTTTTTGATGGATATTGACATTGCAAAGCAATTTATTCAAAACCAAAGGTTTGGTAGTTGTAAAAAGCCTTTGCAGACCGACTTTCCAGAATAATATCAATGAGTTTAATTTGTGCTTCAATCAAATTTTGGTCACGCGTGTTGATTAAGAACATTGAGCTTTCTCCAATTTGAAAAAGTGTGACTTCTGCATCCAACAAGGCATCATAATTTACTACTGCTTTTGAATAAATAGTGATTTGTTCATTTAAACTAAACCAGGTATTGCGCGCGGCATTTATTTTATAACGCACTGCTGCACTTTTGTTGGCTAACTCAGCCTCTTGCTGTTCTAGCTGTATGCGGGTTAATCTCAAATTAGCACGTTCTTTAAATGTAAATATAGGGTAAGACACTTTTGCTCCCCAATTATAATCCTCTACAGAATAATTTGCAGCAAACCCGTCATCTACCGGACTGCCGAGGGCGTTGTATTTTAACTCAACAGTGGGTTTAAGGTCTTCTAGCCGCAGGCGGTAATCAATTTTCGCAATTTCTATTTTGTTATTTTGAATGAGTACTTCGGGGTGGTTATTGGCCAATTGTTCTACGTCAATAATTCGAATTTCAGAAGCATCAATAATGGTGTTAAGCGCATCATAATCTGGCGGAACCAGGGTAGGTGTCATCTCTAGCGGAATAAAGCCATCTTGCCATAAAAATGTTTCTAACAATACCCGCTTGTTTTGTAATTTTAAGTTGCCTTGTTCTAATTTCAGTTGGCGGTCTTGCAGTTGAATTAATGCTTTTAAGGTGTCTACACATGCTTTATCTCCTAAAAAACAACTTTGGCGTGTATTCTCTAATCGCTCCTCTGCATTTATCACGGCATCAGCATATACATTTCGTTGATTATAAGCTGCAAACCAATCGTAATAAGCAAGAGTAGCATCATACATAAGCTGGTTTACCATTAGCCGTTGTTCTAACAAGGTGCTGCGTGCATAAATCTCAGCTTGTTTAATATCTGCGCGCCGCTGGTCAATAAATAAGCCTTTACCTAAATTAGCCGACAGTCCCAAATTCCACAATCCCGCATCTGGCGTTAATGATTCAGGATTGAGTCGTGTTCCATCATTTAAACTATACCCGCCGTCTACCGACAAGCCAAACCATGTAGGTATCTTTAATCCGCCATTAAGGTAACTGTAGTATTGTTTGCCTTCGTAATATTTTTGGTTGGCAGTTCCGTAAAGCTTTGGGTCGAACCCACCACGTGCTTTTTGAAGGTATAAGTCACCTTGTTCTGTCATAAGCCCCGCTTGGAAAGCTACGGGGTGGTCTGCTTTTACAATCGTTATAAATTCATCATAGGTAAAAACAACCGCTGAATCTTCAGGCATAGCCGCAGAACCTTCACCATTTGATACAACGGTAGAGTCTTGCGCAAAACCAAGTTGTGTACAAATGGTTAGCAGAAATATCCAAAGCCATTTTAAATTCTTAGTCATAGCTATTTATTTTTCTTTGGTGCCAGTTGTTCATTTTTTTGATAAAAATCGGGAGGGAAACCATTAATTTTTCGCCATAATTCGTACCAAATTGGCACATCACCTAATAAAATCATAGTGGAAGTACCCGAACCAAAGCGCAAAGCTTCAGGCCACGGTTCATCATTGGGATTTGGAGCAATCAATACCCGGTATTTTCCATTTGCACTTATGTATTGGTCAATTGCATAAATAACGCCACCATAAGTTCCTTGGCTTGCGTTGGGCCATCCTGAAAAAACAATAGCCGGCCATCCATCAAATTGAATGCGCACTTTTTCGCCTCTTTTCACCAACGGTAAATCAATGGGTTCAACATACATTTCTACAGCCAATTGGTAATCCCGCGGCATTAGGGTTAATATTTCTTCTCCCTCTTTAATAATTTCTCCAATACCGCGCGCTACGGTTTTAGTAATGTATCCATCTTGCGGGGCACGTATAAAGTATAGTCCGTTTCTGTACTCATAATTACTGTACTGGTTCTCTAACTTACTTAAACTTGTTTCGGTGTCTAACTTTGAAGAGATGGTCGAGAATTGATCAGACTGTGTCTTATTAAAATCTGCCCGATACTCTAACTGCGTATTTGTGAGTTCAAGTTTTAAGTTAATCAAGTCATTTTTACTATTCAGCCATTTGTTTTTCGCCTCTATTTCGTACGAACGGGTTTCTTGCAACTTTAAGTTCCGTTTTTCAAGCTCTGTTAATGACTTTAAACCTTTTTGGTACAATGTGTCTTGACGGGCGTATTGAAATGTCGCAATTTCATAATTTGCCAATGCCGCAATGTAAGCAATACTGTCATTTTGAACTTTTAGCCTGGTTTGTTGCAGTTTAATTTGTAATTGTGACAGTTTCAAATCACGTTTCGTTTCAAGTAAGGATAGCTGTTCCGTTTGGTTTTCAATTTTATCCTCATACGATACGATTGACTTTCGTTTAAACTCAACTTGATCTTGCGTTCGTGGTAATAATTTATCGTCAAAATATTCTGGCTTTACTTCAGATACTTTTAAAATTGTATCTCCTTTTTCTACATAATCACCCTCTTGTACATACCATGTTTCAATTTGTCCACCAATTACGGTGGTTAAACTTTGTGGCCGTTGGCTGGGTTTTAAGGTTGTTACAGAGCCGCCCGAACGTATGTTTTGCGTCCACGGTAATAATAGTATAATAACCAATAAAATAAGAGCAACGTAAATAATACGGCGTAAAACTTTGGTAGATTTTTTACTTTCTACAACACTTAATGTATCGAACTTTTTTTTGTCGATATGAGGTGATATGCTGTTGTCTGAAATGTTAAGCATAATAATTAGTTTATTTCAATTAACTTACCATCTTTCGCCTCAATAATACGATCCATTTTAGACTTTAGCGTCTTATCTCTGGAAGCAAGTACAAAGGTCCAATTATTGGATGGATGGGTTAAAAAATCAAAAATACGTTGGCGCTCTTCACCTACTAATGAGGTGAATGCATCTTTAATTAAAAGTAGTTTTGGTTTATCAGCAATGCTACGTGCTAAAATAAGTTTATCCACAATGCCCGAAGAAAACTGCTGCCCTTGCGGATGAATTAGTGTATCATAACCTTTAGGTAAGTTTTTTACAAAATCACTTAAGCCTAATTTTTCTATCGCCCACTGCACGTTTTCAAATGTTGCATTATCACGCCCCATGCTTATGTTTTCTAAAATTGTGCCTTCAAATAAAAGCTCATCCATCAAACAGTCACCAATAATGGAGCGCAAATGATTAGGGTTAAGGTTGCCCATGGGTAAATCATCAAATGAAACCGAACCAGACTGAACCCGATACAGTCCTGCAAATAAATAAAGTAAGGTGGTTTTACCCGAATCACTATCTCCCATTAACATTACGCGCTCACCGGGCTGTATTATTAATGATGCATTTTCAAACATTAACTTTTGCTGTTCCGGATAACTGAAATTAATTTGCGATAGCTCCACCTTTAGACCACTTGCTGCTTTGGAATGGCTTACTTCCATCCCTTCATTTTGTTCAAGCTCTAAATCGGTAACCTGTCCCACTTTTTCTAACGACGTCAATACATCATAAATGGTTTCTAAACTCATTACTAATTTTTCTACCGAGCCAATAATTAATAAAATAATGATTTCTGCCGCTACAAATTGCCCTATGTTCATTTCTTGCTCCATTACCAAAATACTACCAACAATTAGTAGCCCGGCTGCAACAAGTACCTTAAACACCACCATAAGCATGTATTGGCTTTTTAAAATGCGGAAGTGCGACTCGCGCGAGTCAACATATTTACTAACCGATTTATTGGTGCGATTCATGGGTAAATCTGTAATGCCTGCAAGCTTAAAACTAACATTTGTTCGGGCTAATTCCTCCAACCAATGAGCGACGTTGTACTTGTTTTTAGACTCTGTCAAACTGGTGTCCAACCCGCGTTTGCCGGTTAATTTAAAAATAGAGTACACTAAAATGATTAAGATTAAACTAAATACAATGAAAAACGGATGGTACAGAGAGAGGAGTAATAAACCAAAAACAGTTTGTATAGATGCTGTGGAGAAATCAATTAAAATTTTGGATAGTCCTTTTTGTACAGATATAATATCAAAAAAGCGATTCATTAGTTCCGGCGCATAGTGTTTGTACATGGCCTCTAGCTTAATTTTTGGAATACGGTAAGCAAATTCAAATGCTGCCCGGGTAAATATTTTTTGCTGTAAGTTTTCTGTAATTCGCAGTTGGCTAATTTGCAAAATTCCGGTAATCGCCACACCCATTATTACAAAAACAATCAAAATAATCCAAGACGTACTCATTTGTCCCCCTTGAATAAGGTTAATAATGGACTGAATGCCCAGGGGTAATGAAAGGTTTACAAGCCCATAAAAAAAGGCATATACGTAAACATTTCTTATTTCTTTTCGGTCTGGTTTTATGAGTTGCCAGAACCGTTTCATTGGACGAGCCGGTTGTGTGTCCATAGTTTTATATTAAAGTAGCATGTTTTATAAAAACGGTGCTGGTGTTAATCAATAAATAATACAGTGGTTTTGGATGGTGTTCAGCTGTTGAACTATAGCTTATGCGCACGTTCTTAAAAGATATATTTTGTATGATAAAAACAGGTGCAAGGTAGGTATAAAATTGAATGATTTTCCAATTCAGTCCTTTTTTTAAACCACTAATTTTCTTGTCGTTTTTTAAGTAGGTAAGGTGCTCTATGTTCAGTTTTAAATTAATCATTGCAAGCTTCAATGGCGTTAAATACTAATTGTGTGTAAAATGTAGCAATAGGGTCTTCTCCTTTTACTTTATCGGTGAGGCGGGGCAGGTGTTCTGCAAAAAAGCGTTGGTGATGCGCCCCTTCGATTACGGTAGAAACTAGCATGTGCGGATATTTAAAAGTAGGGTTAATCTCTAAAATAAGCTGGCTCACTCTTTCTACCACCTCTTTTACTTGTAAAAAAAAGCCGCGCTCATTTTCTTGGTCTACCTTTTTGTTTAAATAAATTTTACTGGATTCTGCTATAACAATTCTGTTCAGTTTTACCTCATTAATTTGCGAAAAATCAGAGTCTTCCTGCACGGCCTCGGTAAGCACGTTCAGTGCGCGCTTTAGTCGCTCTTTGGGGTCGTCTATATTTGTGGTATTCATTACCAGCCTATACTCCTGCCAACCCCAATACCACAAAACTAAATAAACCAGCAAATGGTGCTTACTTTCAAAATAGCGGTAAATAGAGGCTTCGGTAGACGAAATTGCGGTAGCGAGTTTTTTAAAATTAAAATCTTCAAAACCAATTTGATCTACTAAATGAATGGCACCTTCAATAATACGCTTACCAAGCGCAGATGATTCTGGCGCTTTAAGGTAAACATTACTATTAACGGTAATGTTAATTTTATGCCTGAGTGTTTCCAATTAGAAAGTTTTTTTTGCAAATATAATAGTAAAACTATCAACAAGGTTTAAAAAGCTATCTTTTTTGTTAAAAAAGATTAAACAGCTATGTCATCCTCAATTAATTCACGGTCTTTTTTATGATGACGGTGAAGAAGTGCAAAACCAAACGTTAATACCCCAACACGGCCAATAAACATGACTACAGTAATAACCAGCTTTGCAAAGGTGCTTAAGTCACCAGTTATGCCAGTGCTTAAACCAACTGTGCCAAACGCAGAGGCAACTTCGAATAGTAATTTATCCAGCGGTTGGCTTTCTGTAAAACAAAGTAAAAACGTTACAAAAAAAACTAAACTGGTATATAAGATAAAGGTAGAAGTGGCCACGTAAAGACGTTCAAACGGAATGAGCCGGTTCATAAATGAAATTTTTCGATTTCCGCGTAAGCGGCTCCAAATAACACTAATCATGGCTATGAGTGTTGTAATTTTCATTCCGCCTGCTGTACCCGAAGGTGAAGCACCCAAGTACATCAGAAAAATAACAAACATGATAATTGGAAGCGACAATGCGCCCGTATCAATTGTGTTAAAGCCAACCGTTGTCATAGCCGTCATGGTTTGGAAGAATGAAGTCATTAAACTTGATTCGCCGTTAAGGTTTGTTGCTGGTTCGGTAAAGTGGATAAGCAGTGTACCCAATGTTAATAACAACACAAAACTGTAAAAAATTACCTTAGTGGTAAACGTTAATTTGGTTGATTTTTTTGAAATACGATTCCAAATATCTGTAATTACAATAAAACCAAGTGAGCCCGCTATGGCTAACACAGACACTGTAATGTTTACAAGTGTGTTGTCCTGAAAAGCCATAAAACTATCATTGTTTAATGAAAAACCGGCGGTACAAAAAGCAGATACACTATGAAAAATACCGCTCCAAATTGAGGTACCAACGTCCATTCCAGACTGGGTAAATGCTATGAAAAACGAGATAGAGCCCAATATCTCCATAATAATGGTGAAAATAATGACAGATTTTAAAAAATCTTGAATGTTGATGGAGTTGGGCAAAGTAAACTCTGCACCAATAATTTTACTGTGCCATTTAGATATGGAGCGTGTTGTTCTTAACAAAAAGTAAGTGGTAAGGGTCATATAGCCAATCCCGCCAATTTGGAATAAAAGCATAATGATGAACTGTCCACCAAAATTAAAACTATCAAAAACGCTAACAGTAACTAACCCCGTAGTGGAAACGGCAGAGCTAGAGATAAATAAACTATCGACCAGTGAAATGGACTCTTTTTGAAATATTGGTAGTGCTAAAAGCCCAAAACCAAGCAGAATATAACTCAAAAAACCAATGAGAATAACCAACTGCGGCGATAATTTTTTAAGTAGTTTTTGAAACATTTTTATTATTTATACTTTGTGACTATTTAAACACCTATATGCCCAAAAAGTTGTGCGGCAAGGCATATAAAAATTAAGCCGGGTTTTATAGTTTTTTCCACTTTCTGGAAATGCGGCGCATACGGCGTTTATTTGCGCCCATATCGCCATAACCACTGCGAGAAGATGACCTAAAATGAATGCGGTTTGTAGAAGTTTCAAAATAAAAGGCAACATCATCTACAAAATTACCAATAGCGGTAGAAAATTCATATTGCAAATAATTTGTTCGCTCTATGGCTAGGCGTGTACGCGGAAAAGCAGCAATAAGTGTTTTAAGTTTGCTTTTAGCTTCATTTAAAGGTACGGAAAATAATAATGGCTGCATGGTGCGGCATTTTTTTTCTCCAACAGTGCTAACGCAATTTGGTTGGTTTGGGCAAGCCGTTATGGGGTTTTCTGTTTGAGCCAAACTAACCGTCGTGGAAAGTAAAAATGAAATAAAGAAAAAAACGGATGCTTTCATACCCTTAATTGATTACGGTTACGTGTTCAAAACAGCAAAAGCAGCTAAAATGTTTTGACGAATGTAGATTACCATTCATAAAGGAAGGTATCAAGCTATTTTGCGTTGTAAGTTATTGAGCCGATAAACAAAAAAACCAAGTGAAAAAACAGCAAATGAACTGAATACGTGCCATAAAAAATGAGTGCCTTGTGGTAGTAAATTTGGTAAAGGTTGTGGGGTTGGGTAATCTAATATACGGCAGAGTAGTGCAAGTGACAGAAATAAAAGGGTGAATAAAAAATAGCCTAAAAAACGCCACTTGATGCGGTAAAGCAGAATAACAATTGGTGTAAAAAGCGTGAGCCCCACAAAGAGGTAGCCAATATTCGGCGCAAATGCTTCAAGACTAGGGATGGATGTAAGTAAATAAGTAAGCAGTGCAGCCAATCCGTAAGACCCGACAACAATAGCCAAGCCGAAATACCATTTTTTTACCAATTTCGTCCAAAAATAAACTGTTAGCACAAATGACATAATGGATGCTGGTAACCAATCTAAAATCAAATAGTAAGGGTTACTCCTAAAAGCGTGAAAAAGAGTAGACCCTAATCCATTCAAAAATAAAAGCGGTAAAACAGCCACAATAATTCTATGGTGTTGATATTCTCCCCTTAGTTTCCAAATCCAAAAAAATACGGGTATAAAAAAAATGAGTGATGAATAGGCGTTCCACGGTTCATGCACCTGGGCGTTATGAACAAATTCATTGTACATCGGGCCATTGTCATTAATGATTTCTAGCCGCTTTACAATTTCTAAAGAATCGATCATGCGTGCAAAGATAATGACTTTGTTACACTATTTTGGCTCATAAAGCCGCAAATTTTGAATAAAAAGCAGCAGTAAATGAGGGTAGTTGCTTTCAACTCAAATGACTATTTTTATGCACCGCCCATTCGGCTTATTTTAATTGATATGAAAACACGCAAAATTGTAAAAAAAGATTTACCATTTTTAAAAGCCGTATTAGACACGAGTGGCCTTTTCCCGTCTGACTTATTGGATGAGATGATTGCCGATTATTTCGCCAATAAGGCCACAACAGATATATGGTTTACGACAGAGCTAGATGGTAAACCGGTTTCCATTGGCTTTTGTGCTCCCGAAAAATTAACAAATGGCACTTATAATTTATATGCTATTGCTGTGGATAAAGGGTTGCAAGGCAAAGGCATAGGTCAAGCCATGATGCATTACATTGAAAATTATTTGCGTGAACTAAAAGGGCGCATTTTAATTGTGGATACCTCTAGCGGAGCGGATTTTGAGCTAACCCGCCAATTTTATTTAAAGTGTAATTACACCCTTGAGGCAACATTGCGCGATTTTTGGGATGAAGGAGACGATAAAGTGGTGTTTTGGAAAAAAATAGGTTAATACCTAAGTTAATAACCTGTTGACTTTCTAAAAACTATCTCAGTACATCCCGCAACTCCTCGTGCTTATCAAAAACAGATTTTGCAAAAGGGCAAAGTGGCATTATTTTAATGTCATTTTTGCGCGCCATTTCGATCACTTTTAGTAGTAATTTTTTGCCGATACCTTCACCTCTTAATGATTCGTCTACTTCTGTATGGTCAATAATTATAAGTTTTTCAGTTGCGCGCGAGTAGGACATTTCTGCTAAGCGTTTATTGTCTCTCTCCAAAAAAGCCGCGCCTTTGTTCTGTTTTAGTTCAAGTTGTATATCCATTTTTTTGTTTTGCGGATGAGTTAACTGGTCAGTTTGATTCTTTTATTTAAACAGTAAACTTGCTTAAATCGTTCAAATTTAGGCGCTTTTTTTTAATCTTCGTTATCAGTGGTTTAACTTATTTTTTACAAAGAATGCTTAAAATAGTATGTTAAAAGTATTCGAAACTCAATTATTAATCGTAATATTGCAATGTTATATTATGGGACTTACAAAAACAGATCTTTTTACTGCAGAACAAAATGCGCTTGCTGGCTTAGCAAAAGCCTTAGGGCATCCGGCGCGGATTGCTATTTTGCAACACCTTTTAAAAGCAAAAGCCTGTATTAATTCAGACCTGGTAAACGAATTAGGTTTAGCGCAGCCAACCATTAGTCAGCATTTGAAAGAGCTTAAAGCCCTGGGCATAATAAAAGGCACGGTCGAAGGCACTTCAATGAACTATTGTATCGACCCAATAGCGTGGGATTTTATTAAAAAAACATTAAATAACTTTTTTGGACAGCACGTTTGTGCTACAACAAATTGTTGTTAAAAAAAATTTGACCCGTACTATCGTAATATTGCAATAAAACAAGTGTAAATTAAAAACAAAACAAATGAAACTGTCAGAATTTAAAACCATTTTACAAGCACAACCCACCATTGCGTTTGAATTACCTAACGGTAAACAAGTACCGGCTCACTTTCATGTTACCGAAGTTGGCGCAATAGATAAACGATTTATTGATTGCGGAGGTACCATGCGTACCGAAAAAGTAGTGAATTTTCAATTGTGGGAGGCCAATGATTATGACCACAGGTTGCATCCTGAAAAATTACTTTCCATCATTAAACTATCTGAAGATAAATTAGGGTTGACAGATGAGGTAATAGAAGTGGAGTATCAAGGCGATACGATTGGAAAATACGGTATAGCACAAAAAGGAGATGTATTTTTATTAACGGCTTTAACAACGGATTGTTTAGCGAAGGATAAATGTGGTATACCATCTACTAACATAACGATAAATAGTGCGTTGGTTGACACGACGGGCAGTTGCACACCAGATGGAGGCTGTTGTTAATATGGAAACTATTTATCCGCTAATACAGCAAGTTATAAGGGCTATTGATGTTGAGCAAATAGCTACAAAACGAAAAAGCGAGCTTGATGTATTGTCCGACTACGTACAGACCAATATAAATAATGGCAAGGCGGTTTTGTTAAATTTTATTTGCACGCATAATGCAAGACGAAGTCAGTTTGCGCAACTGTGGGCGCAAGTGGCGGCTGACTTTTATGGCGTAAATGCAGTTTGCTTTAGCGGTGGAGTGGAAGAGACAGAATTTAGCCCAATTGCCGTTGAAAGCTTAAAAAGGTTGGGGTTTACGGTCTCTAAAAAAGGAACTATAAACCCTGTTTATGAAGTGAGTTGGCGTACGGGTACAAAGCCGCTTGTTATGTTCTCAAAATTATATGATGATCGGGTGAATCCCTCGGCCAATTTTGCAGCTATAATGACATGCGCTGATGCAAATGAAAACTGCCCGCTAATTGCCGGAGGTGATAAGCGAATAGCTTTGAACCACGAGGATCCTAAACGGTATGACAACACCCCATTGGCACCTGCTTTTTACGATTATTGTTCGTTTAAAATAGCGACAGAGTTATTTTACGTTTTTTCTAACATCCGCAAGGTATGAGTGAAAGTGCTAAAATCGGTTTTTTTGAAAAATACCTGACCGTTTGGGTATTGCTTTGTATTGTTATCGGCGTTGGTGTGGGAGATGTTGTGGGAGACGATATAACTGTTTTAAGTGATTGGAACATTGCTACCGTCAATATTCCTGTTGCCATACTCGTTTGGCTTATGGTTTACCCTATGATGGTTCAAATTGATTTTTCATCTCTCAAGTATATTTCAAAAAGTTGGAAAGGACTAGGTTTGACAGTTGTGGTCAATTGGCTGATTAAGCCATTTACAATGGCATTATTTGCGTATGTTTTCTTTTTCAAACTATACCAGGCATGGTTGTCTCCAGAAATGGCAGAGCAATACCTTGCCGGCGCCATTTTACTGGGAGCCGCCCCGTGTACGGCAATGGTATTTGTTTGGTCTTATTTAACAAAAGGAGATGCGAACTATACACTGGTTCAGGTTGCAGTAAATGATCTTATTTTACTTGTTGCTTTTGTACCCATTGTGGGTGTTTTATTTTCGTTGTTTGGTATTGATTTTTTAAATGAAAACGGTGAGGCAATCGGAGTTCCTTACAACACGTTAATTACCTCTGTAATTGTATTTGTGGTTATTCCTTTGTTGGCAGGTTACTTAACCAATCGTGTTTTAATTAAAAAAAAGGGGATAAAGTGGTTTGAAACACATTTTTTAAAATGGCTAAAGCCATTATCAATTTCTGCTCTTTTATTAACATTGGTATTGCTATTTGCTTTTCAGGGACAAACCATCATCAATCATCCAATTGCAATTGTACTTATTGCAGTTCCACTTGCTTTGCAGACATATTTTATTTTTTTTGTGAGTTGGTTTACTGGTAAATTTATTAAGCTGCAACACGCAGTTTGCGCCCCTTCTGCCATGATAGGAGCAAGTAATTTTTTTGAACTATCCGTTGCCGTAGCCATTTCAGTTTTTGGACTAAATTCTGGAGCATCATTGGCCACTGTGGTTGGTGTTTTAATAGAAGTGCCTATAATGCTATCCTTAGTGAATTTTGTGAATAAAAGAAAACGGTAGTAAGGTGTCAAAATTGCTTGTCCGACAGTTCTTTATTGATAATTGCCCCCGTAATGTTTCCTGTATTAACTGCATTGGCTACTGAGCGCATTGGGCTTGCATTATCACCACAAGCAAAGACGCCCTCAACGTTAGTTTGCTGGAAAAAACTTGTTTTAATGTACCCGTCTTCGGTCAGTTCGCATCCCAAATCAAGCGGAATTGAACTATGTTGCTCAAATGGAACTGCGGCATATATTGCTTTGTAACGTTCAGAACTTCCATCTTCGAAAATCACTTTTTCTAACAAACCATTTTGGTGTTTAACTTCAAGTACCTTCTTCTCTATTATGTTGATGTTCTGATTTTTTATTTTGTTGAGTTGCTCTTCATCAAATTCCATTTTTCCAGTCGTTAGAATAGTTAATTCATTCGTTAAATTTTTAACCAACGGTGCTAAATGAAAGGCACTTTCTCCATTTGCCATAATAGCCGTTTTAACGCCTTTATGCTCATATCCATGACAATAAGGACAATGAATTATTGAAATACCCCAACATTCAGAGAAGCCTTTTATAGCAGGCATTGCATCTTTTATTCCGGTGGCAATTACTAATTTTTTGGATGTAAATCGTTCTCCACTCTTGGTAATAATTTCAAAACCGTCATTGGTTTTACGTCCACTTACAGCAAATCCGTTTAAAAACTTAATGGAATCATATTTCAGCACCTGCTCTTTGGCAATTTGGGTTATTTCATTTGGTGTGCGCCCGTCTTGCGTTAAAAAATTTTGTGAATGCGGTGTTTGAGCGTTGCAAGGTGAGCCCGCATCTATGACCAACGTTTTTCTTAACGATCGTCCTAGTGTTAGTGCTGCGGAAAGGCCTGCGTAACTTCCGCCAATTATTATTGCTTCAAAGGCATTATTATTATCAAGCATATTTTCGTCTTTTTTTAAGCTCTCAAAGGAAATGGCAGTGCAATTGCTAATCCTGGAATTCCTTCAATTTTAATTAGTTCTCTTCTTGAAATCATTTTTATTAACGAGCTATATAAGCATCAATGTTTTGCAAGTATAGTGATATATTTTTATTAAATGCAACAATGTTGCAGAAATTAAGTGAAAAAAATTGGACTCACAAAATTGCTTAATTTGTTCTTAAGGAATGATAAGAAAGTCATACGCTAAGATATGATTTAGCAAGAAGTTCAACGAAATACGAGAAGAGGGGTAGTTTTTAATAATCAGTAGATAAGAAGAAAGCAGAATAAGTTATAAATAAACGACCTCCATTGAAAAAACAGCCGATTATTTCTATAAATTCTTAAAAAAGAAAGAGTTGCCCTCAACAATTGGTCTCGAAAAATTA
Source organism: Crocinitomicaceae bacterium (assembly GCA_963736585.1). Classification (GTDB taxonomy): domain Bacteria; phylum Bacteroidota; class Bacteroidia; order Flavobacteriales_D; family Crocinitomicaceae; genus Crocinitomix. The sequence continues at coordinate 196,212 of CAVTPI010000002.1, forward strand.
AGAATTGTGCCAATTCTATTTTTCGGAGCCGACGACATCCTCAATATATTCTCTCATTCTTTTTTGGCTTTTAAAATTTTTGATTTTACGTTCTAGTTTCATGGCTTCACTTCTGGAATTAACTTCAACCGTGCACATTAATTTCCAAGGTGTGCCTCTTTTGGTATATTTTTCGGAGCCTTTATTATGGCGTACCAATCTTTTTTCCACATCTTGTGTTTGCCCCGTGTAAAACTTACCAAGCCTTTCAGAATATAATATGTAAACAAAATAGGTCATACAAAAAGAGACCGTCTTTTCAGACAGCCTCTTTATTTTAATAGGGTGGAAGATCGGAATCGAATCCCAGAAATTACTAAATTTCTGAGGACTCTCGAAAAATTAAGAATTGTGCCAATTCTATTTTTCGGAGCCGACGACATCCTCAATATATTCTCTCATTCTTTTTTGGCTTTTAAAGTTTTTTATTTTGCGCTCTAGTTTCATGGCTTCACTTCTGGAATTAACTTCAACCGTGCACATTAATTTCCAAGGTGTGCCTCTTTTGGTATATTTTTCGGAGCCTTTATTATGGCGTACCAATCTTTTTTCCACATCTTGTGTTTGCCCCGTGTAAAATTTACCAAGACGATCGGAGTATAATATGTAAACAAAATAGGTCATACAAAAAGAGACCGTCTTTTCAGACAGCCTCTTTATTTTAATAGGGTGGAAGATCGGAATCGAATCCCAGAAATTGGTGAATTTCTGAGGACTCTCGAAAAATTAAGAATTGTGCCAATTCTATTTTTCGGAGCCGACGACATCCTCAATATATTCTCTCATTCTTTTTTGGCTTTTAAAGTTTTTTATTTTGCGCTCTAGTTTCATGGCCTCACTTCTGGAATTAACTTCAACCGTGCACATTAATTTCCAAGGTGTGCCTCTTTTGGTATATTTTTCGGAGCCTTTATTATGGCGTACCAATCTTTTTTCCACATCTTGTGTTTGCCCCGTGTAAAACTTACCAAGCCTTTCAGAATATAATATGTAAACAAAATAGGTCATACAAAAAGAGACCGTCTTTTCAGACAGCCTCTTTATTTTAATAGGGTGGAAGATCGGAATCGAACCGACGACCTCTTGAACCACAACCAAGCGCTCTAACCGACTGAGCTACAACCACCGTAATTTCTTTTTGCTATGAAGTACTGATTTTAAAAAAAATACAATACCCGGAACTTTTTCCTTTTTTGGCGAGCGCAAATATAATTCAAATTTTATAAATTATCCAATTATTTTTAGATAAATCTTACGGAAAAATATTAATCTTTTGATTTGAATGAAAGTCGCGCAAACCCTTTTTCAATACCAACCAATAGACGTTTCAGCACATCAAAATAAAGTGTAATCATTAAAAATAGTGTCATTGCCCAAATAACGAGTAAGTTACCGGAAAAGGTGCTGATGTAACCACCGAAGAAAGGTTTACGCGGAGCATAAAAATGAGCCTCAAAAAATCCAACGTCATAAGGGTCTAAATAAATAGGATCAGCTTTTTGCACCAAGTGATTATTGGCCTTTACAAGTTTGGTTAAATCGGTTTTGTTTGTTACAAATTGGGTGAGCGCTTTGTTGGTATAATTATCAACGAGCGCTAAATACCACTCTTTTCCATGTTGCTCAATTAACTCCTGGGTTTTGTCATCAATTTTTTTGCGGTTTTTATCTACAACTGACTTATAATGCGTTTTTAATATTTCCAGATATGCCGTTATGTCTTCGTAAGCCGCATTGTCAAACTTATCAATTGATAAACGCTCTAAACATCCCTCACATTTCAAATTTTGTATAAAGTCATGTTCTCGTTCAATTTCATTAGAAACTAGCAATAAGGCTGCTTTTACTTCTGCTGTTTTTTCCGGATCATCTATATTGGTTTTTACAAAATCTAGTTCTGCATTTAGTTCTTGCAACCAATAATCTTTTTTCCATGTTGCAAAGCTTTTGTTTTTCTCAAATTTAAAATACAGTTCATTGTATTCATTTTTTTTAAACTGTGTTACGGTTAACGCCTCATAAGCCCAGCGTGACGACATGATATTCCCCACAAAAGGCACTGAACTTTCATCACCAAATAACGGGTGTAATTTATCAAACTTTACAATTACACCGCTAAATAACAATTGCGGAATAATAAGAATAGGAATTAAAATATAAATTACCTTAACAGAGTTAAAACTTGCTGAAATGTTAAGCCCTAATAAGTTAGCAAAGCACGATAAGCTGAAAAGGACTAACCAATATTCAAACCACATGCCTTTTATCTCGAGAATAAAGTTACCCACCAACACAAATAATAACATCTGTATACCAGAAATTATAAACATAATTGTGATCTTCGATACAAGGTACGAACTGCGGCTCAAATTTAAGAAAGACTCCCTTTTGAGTATTTTTTGATCTTTAATAATTTCTTCTGCGGCAACTGTTAACCCTATGAATAATGCAACAATTACAGCTATAAATAAAAACGGTGGAATGTTCTGATTTTCGCTAAACGTATAAACACCTTCGTTGTTGGCATTGTAAAATTTCACAAAAAATGACAGTACAAATGCAAGAAGCGGTGCCTCAAGCAAGTTGATAATCATGTATTGTTTATTGGTAAGTTTTGAGAGTACATCCCGTGTAAAAAACACACCGAGTTGTTTTAAAATGCTTGGTTTTTTAAACGTACTTTCTGGAATTGTGTCCTCATCCTCAATCTCATCCGGATCATTTTCCAATACATTTAAATAACTCGCATTCCATTCTTTTGGTGATACTTTACGGTGAGGTGTCAACGTTCCGTATTCATCCACTACCTTTGATTCGATAATGTTAAAGATTTGTTCTGGATTTACATTACCGCAAACATGGCACTCACTTTCATTGCTTTTGGCATGGTTAATCAAATCTTTAAAATACATTACAGCATCTACTGGGTTACCGTTGTAAATAGGGTAACCACCCACATCTAAAATCAGTAACTTGTCAAACATTTTAAAAATATCTGATGACGGTTGGTGAATAACCACAAAAACCAATTTTCCTTTTAAGGCTAGCTCTTTGAGCAAGTCCATGATGTTTTCTGAATCACGCGAAGAAAGCCCGGAGGTGGGTTCGTCCACAAATAAAACAGATGGCTCTCTAATTAACTCTAAGGCAATGTTAAGGCGCTTTCGTTGTCCGCCTGAAATGGTTTTTTCTAACGGGCTACCTACTTTTAAATCTTTGGTTTCAAAAAGTCCTAATGAACTTAATAACTCCACTACTTTTTCTGAAATCAAATTGTCATTCATGCCACCAAAGCAAAGCTTAGCATTATAAAACAAGTTTTGATAAACCGTAAGTTCTTCAATCAATAAGTCATCTTGCGAAACGTAACCAATTACTCCTTCAATCTCACTTTTATCACGGTGAATGTCCGTCCCATTAATGGTAACAGCACCTTCTGCAGGTGTGTAATTTCCATTAAGTACATTTAACAGGGTCGATTTTCCGGCTCCAGATCCACCCATTATACCGAGTAAAGAGCCTGATTCTTCTACAAAATTAAAATCGTGGAGCCCTATTTTACCGCTTTTAAATTTGTATACTACTTTATCCGCTTTAAAGACAATTTTTTGCTCTGACTTGTCAGACAAAAAGCTACCAATAATATCACTGTAATAAATAGGTGACACTTTAGAAGAACGGATGGAGCTGCCTTGATTTAAAATTAAATGGCGTTGCGGCATAACCGGTTGTCCATTTAAGTTTAACTCTGAATTACCAAGGTATTTAAAAAAGTGAAAATTAACACTCAAAATTTTAAGCACCCGTATTTGCCCGTCAATGCCTTCAGAATAAATGTGTTTGGCTTCTTTAAACTTAGGGTTTTTATCGGCCGTGATGTACAGCATGTTCGGCGCGTCAATCATTACCTCTTGAGGAAACTCAACAAACTCCTTAATTTCATTGTACTCTTGCATTGACACGTTAAACGTATCGGCCACTGTTTGGGCGAATTCACGCTCCTGGTCGGCAACCACCTCATTGGCATTAATAAATTCTAAAATACGAACAAGCACAATCATTTTTTGGCGTTGTGCTAACTCTTCATTTATTTGTGTGCAAATGCGCAATACTTTTACAGAGTGTACAGACGTTTTTTTACGTCGCCCGTCTTTTTTTGTGGATTTACCCTGGTAAGCAATTAAAAATTCATCAAATAAGCTGAGGTATTCTTCTACCGCCGCGGAGCCAAGTTCTTGTTTAAGAAAGGATTGTACGATTTTACGCCCTGCACCTTTAGTAACGGGGTTTAGTATATCAATTTCCTCATCAACCCTTGCAATAATGGCAAAGAGTTGCATTAAGGCTTTTAAAATCCTTTGGCTCATTTCTGAATGACCTTATATTTTATTTTTGAAATCCGAGTAGTATAACAATACAGCCCGAAACTTTTTTGTCTATATCTAAATAAGCTTCAATGTAGCAGTCAAGCGTATTGTCTATTTGAAAATCCCAATAAGGTTTGTTGTCAAATTCACTGTTTGAAAAAAGTAAATTTCGTTCTTTATCGTAAACATTAAAAATAACATAATTATCTTTGATTCCGGCAGTGGTGGCAATGCGGTAAAGCGAGCCTCCATATAGCGTTACTTTAAATTCGGCAGACTGTTCAGCATCCACAAATGCCTTGTACACTTGTCCGTCTGATATAAATGTTTTCCCACCTGTTGTTGCAGTAGACAGAATATCATAACACACTCCTGTTAACGAGTCACACTCTTGTGCTTGTGCAACAAAACCACCGAAAACTAGTGCTAAAATTGTAAATAATTTTTTCATGTCTGTCTCTTATCCGATTAATCCGTTTCTAATAGCTTTCACTTTTTGTACAATGCTTTTCAATACATCACCTTCTACCTGCACAGAAGATTTACTTTTAATATTGGTTTTAAATTTATCAGCATAGGTTATCGGTTCTATGTATTGATAATTAAACTTCATTTTATCAAAATCTCCCTGTAAATCCGTTAAATCAGCAATTAAGTCTGTGTACGTACCTTCAGCATTAAAATCTTCAAGTAGTTCTATAATGGTTTTTAGGGCTGTACTCTGCTCACCAATACGGTTAGCAATTTCTTGCGCTTCTGTTTTTTCAAAAATGGAGGTAGCAAAGTACAATGACTCAATCCATCCACCTGTTAATATTAATGAAGCCACGTCATGCTGCTCATTGTCTTTCAAATACTGATCGCCGTCGCGATACCCCTCAGACATAATCACCAACATAGAGTCTTGGTCGTTTCCGTTCTCAATAAATCGTTCTACTAATTCTTGGTTAAACGCTCCTGCAATACCCAGTTCAGTAGAAAGTTTGTCTACTGAATTTAAATAAGAAACCGCTTTGGTATTATTCTCATAAACCGTGGCATACCCCAAATCAGCACCATAAACACCCATGTTAATCGCCCGTTTGTAGGTGGTCGTAAAGTTATCTACATTAGCGGGGTCTGTAAGCATATTTTCATCAAATACATCATCTTGATCTTTAATCAAAGAAACCATTTGAATAGGTGAAGGTATACTAAATATTTTACCGTTAATAGATGTATTCATGGCTTGCGCCGAATCAAGTACATCATTGGTAACAATTTTCAGTTCGTTATTATTTGGGTCGTTGTCGGTATCAGCACTGTTTCCGCCACAGGCAGAAAGAGTTCCGACAGCAATTAACGAAACATAAATTGTATGGCTAAGTTTCATAGTGCAATTTTGTACCAAAACTATAAAAATTATTCGATTTTACGTTATAAAATAAGCGGAAACACAAAAAAAACGACACAATTTTTAGTCCGTCAATTTTATGAACTGGTTTTGATTTAAGTACTTCCCAAATTAACTCTTATTTTTGTGAAAAAGAGTTTGAAAATGCAAATACGTCCAAGAAGAAACCGAAAAAACAGTGTTATCCGTAAAATGGTAGAAGAAACAACGCTTCACCCGGCGCACTTAATTTATCCGCTTTTTTTAACAGAAGGTAAAACCGCCAAAACAGAAATTGAATCATTACCGGGTATTTTTAGGTTAAACTTAGATGATCTTTCCACCGAAATTGAAGCGTGTTTACCATTAGGAATAGAGACATTTGTACTTTTTCCGGTTATTCCAGATAACTATAAAGATAAAACTGGAACTTATTCTGCCGCGGCAGACAATTTTTACCTATCGGCCATTGCTACGTTAAAAAAAAGGTTTCCACACATTGTTTTAATGAGTGATGTCGCACTAGACCCTTACAGCTCTGACGGGCATGATGGAATCGTGAAGGATGGCATTATTTTAAATGATGAAACGTTGCCGGTGTTGGCTAAAATGGCGGTAGCGCAAGCCCAGGCTGGAATCGACATTATCGGCCCTTCAGACATGATGGATGGAAGAGTAGCGGCCATTCGCAACGGGCTGGATCAACACCATTTTTCAGACGTATCCATTATGGCCTATACCGCAAAATACGCGAGTGCTTTTTACGGTCCGTTCAGAGATGCGCTTGATTCTGCTCCAAAATCGGGTGATAAAAAAACATATCAAATGAACCCGGCCAATAAAATGGAAGCATTAATTGAAGCAGATTTGGACACTGCCGAAGGTGCCGATTTTTTAATGGTAAAACCTGCCCTTTGCTATTTGGATGTGATTCACTTATTAAAAGAAAATAGCTTATTACCCATTACGGCATATAATGTAAGTGGTGAATATGCCATGTTAAAAGCAGCTTGTGAAAAAGGGTGGCTTGATTATGAACAGGCCATGCCAGAAATGTTATTAAGCATTAAACGTGCTGGTGCAGATGCTATTTTGACCTATTTCGCCAAAGATTTTGCAAAGCTTTATGCTGCCAAATGGGCTTAACTTATTTTTTCGGTATGTAGGGAATAATTTCTCTGTAATCTTTCAAAACAAGTGATATTTCTTGATCGTTATAGGCAAAGTCAGAAATATCAAACTTTAATGAATCCGTAATAAACTCGCGACACCCATCACCATTGTTATCATGATACAACTCAACTGAGCGTTGTGGTGGAATAGATTTTGAAAGAAATTTAGACCCGATTAGTTGAAAACTATGAATGTTGCATCCACCGCTGTAGGTGATTTGTAAAGTCATTACATCTCCATCCACCCGGGCTTCATTAATTTGAACGGGTGAGCTGTTTCTGTATTCGGTCATGTTGTCTAACACCAATGCTTTGCGGTACGCAGGTATTTCTTTTTCTGTTGGTTTGTCCAACTCTTGTGCATTGCCACAAGCAGTTAAAATTAATGCAATTAGTAAAGTGAAGTAAGGTGTTATTTTTTTCATTTTATTATTTTTTCGTTCGTACAAAAAACAGCACAAGCAAAAACAGTAGTGCCAGTCCTGCAATAAGAATAAGGGTGGGTGGAAAAATAAAATCAACTTGCTTTTTGGGTAGCATCAAGTCGGGTTTCATTTGTTTCAACGTGTCATTTTTTTCAGAGATAATTTTTTCTTTTAACACCTCATATTCAAAACGCCACCGTTCAATACTTGGAAAATAACGCCTGAAAATTGGAATTTTGTATTTTTTTGTGCTTAACCGCGCTTTTACCAATTTAATGTGGTTTAAAATTTCTTTATCACGCTTATTATAGTTTCGCCCAAGGCTGTAGGCAATGTAAGCTTGGTTGCACGAGACGTGGTTTTCTAAAATAATTCCCATTTCCATGCACGCCTTTGCAATAATTGGGTCGTTATCATGTATGTGCCGGATGAGGTGTTTTAGTACGGTGCTTAAGTTTTTAAGGGGTTTAATTATTTTTTGTTGATAAGCTTCACTATTACGGTCAATATCAGAGCTTACATTTTCTGCATTCCACTTAATTACACTATTGTCTTTATACCATTTATCATCATCCGCTTGAAAAGCTTTAGCCTCTATAATTTTCTCTAAAAAATAAACGTTGGATGTTTGCAGAATTCCGGGGCTATCTTTTTGTATAATCAACAAGCCAGTAGCATACTCTCCAGTTAATAAGTGCAGCACAACATAATCCCACCAAAACTCATCCTCATCATCAATGTCTGGTTTTAAGTTGTCAAAGTAATACTTTGAAAGTTCTAGGTTTCCTGTGTTTAATGAGGTTGTGGCAAACAGTAAACTATCTTTACGCGACCATTCTTTTCGCTCTTTTTTTTCTAATTTATCTAAAATAGCAGTTAGCGAATCGTTTTTAAACCCGCGCTTAAAAACATCAAGTTCAAACCAGGGGTTGTATTCATTTTTATAAGGAGAGGAAGGTCGAACAACAGTGTCGCCCACAGCAGTATGAGCCGTTTGGTGCCAACAGCAAAAAGCAATAAGTACTATAAAAAGCTTAGTGAGCTGCCGTAAATACATATTCTATAATGTTTGCACCCATTCTTAGTGCTTCGGTTCGTTTTTCTTCTGTATCGCCATGTACCTCCTGGTCTTCCCAGCCATCACCTAAATCGGTTTCGTAGGTGTAAAGGCAAATCAACCGCCCTTCGTACACAATACCAAAAGCCTGGCTTCTACTGTCATCATGTTCGTGAATTTTCGGAAGCCCTTTTGGAAATTTATACGTTTGGTTAAAAATCGGATGGTCACTTGGCAATTCTGTTAATGCTAGGTTTGGAAAAACTTTTTTCATTTCGGTGCGGATAAATTGGTCGATGCCATAGTTATCATCTATGTGTAAAAATCCACCACCTAATAAATAATTGCGTAAATTTTCAACATCTTCTGCCGTAAAAACTACATTTCCATGCCCGGTCATGTGCACAAAGGGGTAGTTGTAAAGGTCGGGATCACTTACGTCCACAGTCTGCACATCTGTGGCAATTTTGGTTCCTAAATTTTGGTTGCAAAATGCCACCAAATTAGGCACTGCAGTGGGGTTGGCGTACCAATCTCCTCCGCCTTTGTATTTTAAAACTGCTACTTGAAATGATGAACCATCTTGCCCGTAAGACGCGAACAAATTCATCATAAAAAAAACAATTAAACTATAACTCTTACTGTATGACATGCTACTATTCCTGCCGTTTCTGTTCGTAATCGGGTAGTGCCAAGCCCTGTTGGCAACCATCCTTCTTTCTTTGCTAAATTAATCTCTTCGGGCGTAAAATCACCCTCCGGTCCAATTAAAATTGTAACAAATTTGATTCCATTTAGTTGATCTTTTAATTCTCTTTTGTCGTTATCAGTTTCGCAATGTGCAATAAAGCGGTGATTCTGAGGTGTTTTTTGCTTAATAAATTCATTAAATTTTAGTGGTTCATGAATTTTAGGGAGGTAAACATTCCCCGACTGCTTTAATGCTGAAATGGCGTGTTTCTCTATTTTTTCTAAATTCAATGTTTTGCGCTCAGAGTTTGATGTATAAACAGGTGTAATTTCATTCACACCAATTTCAGTTGCTTTTTCAATAAAAAATTGAAACCGATCCATATTTTTAGTCGGTGAGATTGCAATGTGAATATGTGTTTCAAAAGGGGCTGTTTTTTTTTGTTCAATGATGTTAAAGGATAATTGCTTTTTGTCAGGTTGTAGAATTTCTGCAATGGCTTCCGTTCCATCTCCATCAAACAACGTAATTACTTGCCCGCCTTGTAAGCGCAACACACGCACCGCATGGTTGGACTCCTCAGCAGAAAGATAACCACTTTCAATAGTGGGACAAAAAAAAGCATGTTTGGCACTTTTCATAAATCAAAACTGTACTTTTGTAGCTCAAATTGGCACAATGAAAAAAACAAAAATAGCATTTTTATACAGTGAAGTAGCAGGCTATTTTTTAGCATGTGTAAAATCATTGGTTAAAGAAGCAGATGTATTGATTGTGCGCTGGCCCGTAAATAGTGAGGCACCTTTTAAATTACCAGAAATTGAAGGATGTACTATTTTAACTAAAACTGATTTTGACAAGGCTACCTTGATTGAAAAAGTACAGGCATTTGACCCCACCACCGTAATTTGTAGTGGATGGATGGATCGCGATTATTTAAACATTGTAAAAACGTTAGATAAAAAGGTAAAACGGGTACTTTCATTGGATAACCATTGGACGGGCAACCCCAAACAACAAATTGCACGGTTAATTTCACCATTTTATTTGAAACGGTTATTTAGCCATGCCTGGGTGCCAGGTACAAAACAGCAGCAATTTGCAAAAAAATTAGGGTTTGGTAAAACAACCTTAACTGGTTTTTATTGTGCTGACACAGCCCTGTTTAATGAAAAGTTTGAGAACACATTCCCGCAAAAAAAGCAAACTTTTCCTAAACGCTTTTTATATGTGGCTCGTTACGTAAAGCACAAAGGTATTTTTGAAATGTGGGAGGCGTTTAAACAATTGCAAAATGAAGCACCTAATGATTGGGAACTTTTTTGTTTGGGCACAGGTGCAGAATGGGAGAATAGGGTAGAGCATGAAAAAATAAAACACATTGGCTTTGTACAGCCTTCAGAAATGGACGCCTATATGGCACAGACGGGTGTATATATTTTGCCAAGCAAATTCGAACCTTGGGGGGTATCCGTACAAGAATTTGCCGTAGGTGGCTTTCCGCTTTTGTTGAGCGAGGAAATTGCAGCTGCAGAAACTTTTTTAAAAAACAACGGTATTTCTTTTAAGGCAGATAGTGTAGAGGCCCTAAAAAAAGCCATGAAAACCATTATTGCTTTAAGTGATGCAGAATTGGTGGAAATGGGAGAAAAAAGCCATGTGCTGGGTATGCAGTATACACCGGCAGATTGGACAAAAAAAATAGTAGAACTAAACAATAATTAAATGGAAAAATTGGCCATAAAATTATGCATGACCAAAGATATTGGAGTGCACGGCAATTTATTCGGAGGACACATGCTAGCCTGGTTAGATGAGGCTGCTGCAACATGGGCGTGCAGTGTGTGTAAAAACCCCAACATGGTTACCGCTAAAATTGACGAAATGGTGTTTGAGCGTCCTGTAAAAATTGGCGAACAAGTTATTATTTATGGAGAGGTGCAACGCGTTGGTAAAACATCAATTAGAGTATACATTGAGGCGCATAACAAAGACTTTTATTCTGGCGAAGAGGAAAAAGTGTGCAGCACCATTTTTATTTTTGTACGGATTGATAACAATGGTCGCTCAATTGCTATTGATGATTCTGTTCGGTCAAAATATGCTCATTTAGAACAGGGTTGAAAAAAATTCTCGTCATACAAACCGCATTTATCGGAGATGTTATTTTAATGACCTCTTTGTTAGAAACGTTGCATTCGGCTTATGGTAATACCTGTCAAATTGATGTGGTGGTGCGCAAGGGAAATGAAGTTTTTTTTAAAGAGCATCCGTTTGTTAAGCGTTGTTTGGTATGGGCAAAAAAAGAGGGAAAGTACAAAGCCTTGTTTAATGTGATACGCGAAGTGCGAAAAGAGACGTATGATACGGTTTACAATGTTCAACGTTTTGCAAGCGCGGGGTTCATAACCCTGAGGTCGAGAGCAAAAAATAAAGTGGGGTTTAAAAAAAATCCATTCGCGTTTTGTTATACTCGGAAAGTAGCGCATCAAATTGGCGACGGTTCGCATGAAACTGAGCGTAATTTTAAGTTAATTCAGCCAGATTTACCGGCGAATCAGCAATTGTGCCTCCCTAAATTATACCCCACCAGGGCAGATAAAGAACGAGTAGCAGCAATAATTGAAAATACACCCAATTTTTATGTGTTTGCACCAGCGTCTGTTTGGTTTACAAAACAATTGCCTAAAGAAAAATGGATAGAACTAGGTAAACAGGCATCAAATGAAACTCTGCTTTTTATTGGTGCTCCATCAGATGCTGCTTTAATTGATGAAATTAGAAAAGAATTGACGACGCAGAAAACGGTAAACCTGGCCGGTAAACTAAGCCTTGTGCAGTCAGCATTGCTCATGCAAAAAGCCCTGCGCACGTTTGTAAATGATTCTGCTCCCTTGCACCTTGCAAGTGCAGTAAACGCACCTGTAACAGCATTTTTCTGCTCCACTGTGCCCACCTTTGGTTTTGGACCGTTGTCTGCAGATGCTAAAATTGCAGAAACGCCCGAAAAGTTAAGCTGCCGACCGTGTGGATTACACGGGCACAAGGCTTGTCCAAAAGGACACTTTAAATGTGGTTATCAAATTCAGCCTAAACTTGCTTAAATTGTTTTTTTCTTAGCGGGAATCATTTCGTGCAAAACCAGGTATAAACTTCCATTTTGTTTGACTCTATTTTCATAGCTTATAATCCTGCCAAAAAGTAGGGTAACTTTTTGCAACACTTTTTGCGCCTGTAACCAGTGTCCCCGTAGGGCATAAATGGGCAGCAACCGCACCTGCCATTGCAATGCGGTGATCGTTATGCGAAAATAGTTCTCCATCTTTTAATGTCCCGGTTCCATGAATTATCATTTCATCTTCGTCAAATGCAATTTCAAGTCCTAAGGCTTTAAATTCCTGCTGTAAAACTGTTCCACGGTCACTTTCTTTATGTTTTAAGCGTTTTAGTCCCCTAATGGTTGATGTTCCTTGTGCAGCTGCCGCTAATACTACAAGTGCCGGAAATAAATCGGGGCATTCGTTCGCATCAAAATTAAACGGTTGCACGGTGCTTTTTAAAATGTGTAAGGTATCGTTTTGCCAATTGAACGATACGTTTGCATTTAGTAGTGCGTTGAGCATCATGCGGTCAGCCTGGACACTTGCAGGACGCAGTCCATTTATGATAATTCCATTGCAAATTGCGCCATGCACCATCCAAATAGATGCTGCGCTGTAATCTCCTTCAACAGAAAATTGACCCGGAGAAGTGTACGTTTGATTTCCTTCAATCGTAAATCGTTTGTACTGCTCGTGAGTAATTTTAATACCGAACTGTTTTAAAACGGCCAATGTAATATCAATGTAAGGTTTACTTTTTAGTTGGTTCACTTCAATTTCACTGTCGTTTTCCAAAAGGGGCAAGCCCATTAATAAACCCGACAAATATTGCGAACTAAGCCCACCATCTAAGCTAATTTTGCTGCCACGCGCTTTGCCAAAAATTGTTAGCGGTAAGTAACCATTATTTGAGGTAACACTTACACCCAGTTGTGGCAAAACACGGTCAAACTCATCAATGGGGCGCTTCAGTAAACTGCCTTCGCCGTTTAGTGTAAAGTCACCATCCAAACAAGCCGCAATAGCGGTGGTTAACCGTATGCCCAAGCCCGATTCTCCGCAGTTTAATTCGTCGTAAACACTGTGCTGATAACCCTCAATGCTAGTTCCCTCTGTTGTTACCACAACTGCAGCACCCAATTGGTGGGCAATTTTTAAAATGTGTTCTACATCATTACTCGTTCCTATTCCTTTAAGTAAAGTAGCTGCGGGCGTTAATGCAGCAGCTAAAATACTCCGTTGTGCAACGCTTTTAGACGCCGGAATATTTACCGTATTAATGAACTGATGTCGGGGGACAAAAATCTCCATTATTTATTCATTATTGCTGTTTGATGACGGATAGATTCTTGATGTATCGCCTCTAAATATTTTTCTATGAATTTAAGCGACAGTCCAGAAGCGGAGCCATCCTTAGTTTGCGCTTTTTGAATCTCTTTCCAGCGTTCGGGTTGTAAAATTGTAATTCCATGCCCTTTTTTATACGTTCCAATTTCCTCTGCAATTAACATGCGTTTACCAATAAGTGTAATAATTTCTTTGTCGATTGTGTTAATTTTTGAGCGGAGAGAACTTAAATCTTGTAAAAACTCATCATCCGTTGTGTGTTCACTTCGCAACACTAAAGTGGATAGTAATTCGTTTAAGCGTGCGGGAGTAATTTGCTGAGCGGCATCACTCCAGGCCTCATCTGGCGTAATGTGCGATTCAATCATCAACCCATCATAAATTAAATCCATAGCTTTTTGTGATACCGGTTGCAATAAGTCACGCCTTCCGGTAATGTGGCTGGGGTCGCAAATTAATCGAATATCGGGAAACTCACCTTTTAGTGCCAGTGGAATTTCCCACATGGGTTCATTCCGGTATTTTTCTGTTTTAAAAGATGAAAATCCGCGGTGAATCGCATGCACTTCATCTAATCCCGCATTTTTAAATCGTTCTATTGCACCAATCCACAAATTTACGTCCGGATTTATGGGGTTTTTCACCAAAATTTCAACACCCGTTCCACTTAAGGCATCTGCAATTTCTTGCACAGCAAAAGGGTTAACCGTAGTCCGTGCGCCTACCCATAACTTTTTAAAGCCCGCTTTTAGTGCAGCCTCTACGTGTTTGGCATTCGCAACCTCTGTAATAACAGGAATCCCCGTTTCATTACCGGCATTCACTAACCAGGATAAACCAACTTCTCCCACACCTTCAAATGAGTTGGGGCGCGTCCGTGGTTTCCAAATTCCAGCACGCAAAATATCCACCTTACCCGTGGCGGCCAAATCTTTTGCCGTTTGCATTACTTGTTGTTCAGTTTCAGCACTACAAGGCCCCGAAATTATAATTGGACGCTGAATATCTTGTAAACTTTTCATTGTTTGATTTGCCATTTTAACAGAAGCGATTTCCCAAAAGGTTTGTGCATTAAAAACACCGAATTACAAAGTATTGTTCATTACCCGGCATTACAAAATTAAACATTATATAGCAGGGTAATTCGGTCGTAATAAAAATTGAGATTTTTTAGCGTTTGAGGAGGGAGGGATTGGATTAGAATTCGTATTTTTAGTTGGATTTGTTCTTTGACGTTAAGGTTTTTAAAGATTAAGAATTACGATATTAATGCTTCCAAGCATACCGCTTAAACCTGTGTTGTGGTTTGATTAAAGATTAAGAATTACGATATTCTTTGTCGATCACAGCGCCACGGTACTTGTGTTGTGGTTTGATTAAAGATTAAGAATTACGATATTTATGCCGAGCGAAGTAAGCAAACTAAAGTTGTTGTGGTTTGATTAAAGATTAAGAATTACGATATTATTTTTAATTAATAAATAAGTTTCACACCTGTTGTGGTTTGATTAAAGATTAAGAATTACGATATTACAATGTACGATCGTGAACGAATCTAAGTTGTTGTGGTTTGATTAAAGATTAAGAATTACGATATTAGTTGGCAACCACGGAGTAACAAATACACAGTTGTGGTTTGATTAAAGATTAAGAATTACGATATTTCATTTTGTTATCTGTTTACCTGTTCGTTTGTTGTGGTTTGATTAAAGATTAAGAATTACGATATTACATTGATATAACCTGATCGAAAACCGTCAGTTGTGGTTTGATTAAAGATTAAGAATTACGATATTACATACAGAGGTAGGGATCTTGAAATTCCTGTTGTGGTTTGATTAAAGATTAAGAATTACGATATTAATAGGTATTAACAACGAGATAACAATGATGTTGTGGTTTGATTAAAGATTAAGAATTACGATATTCATTTACTAATTTTAAATCGTCAGTCGATAGTTGTGGTTTGATTAAAGATTAAGAATTACGATATTCAGTTCGAACTTTTCAAGGGCAGCCTCGTTGTTGTGGTTTGATTAAAGATTAAGAATTACGATATTGGATTTGGAACGATTGATTGTCCATGTTGTGTTGTGGTTTGATTAAAGATTAAGAATTACGATATTCTGAATTTCATCAACTGAATTCATTCCCATGTTGTGGTTTGATTAAAGATTAAGAATTACGATATTATTTCCCATCTGATTATCCGCCGTGACCGAGTTGTGGTTTGATTAAAGATTAAGAATTACGATATTCAACGCGTAAAAGCGGATTTTAATCCTGCTGTTGTGGTTTGATTAAAGATTAAGAATTACGATATTATCTACTGTTTTCAATGTTTTACCAGGAGTGTTGTGGTTTGATTAAAGATTAAGAATTACGATATTCTTTACGTATACCATTCGCTCGTTGAACTGGTTGTGGTTTGATTAAAGATTAAGAATTACGATATTGGGGTAGAAATCATTCACATATATTAATCAGTTGTGGTTTGATTAAAGATTAAGAATTACGATATTAGACACCGTATCTACAGAAAGCGGTTCATAGTTGTGGTTTGATTAAAGATTAAGAATTACGATATTGATTCCTCTGTCCAATCACAAAGTAATTCAGTTGTGGTTTGATTAAAGATTAAGAATTACGATATTTTAAAAACCTGTTCGCCGCCGAAGGATATTGTTGTGGTTTGATTAAAGATTAAGAATTACGATATTTTGATATTGACAACATCCCAGAGAAATGGGTTGTGGTTTGATTAAAGATTAAGAATTACGATATTAAAAAATAAGTAACAAGTAACAGTTATTTAGTTGTGGTTTGATTAAAGATTAAGAATTACGATATTTTTGTAGTAAATATGGATACGAGCGTCTCTGTTGTGGTTTGATTAAAGATTAAGAATTACGATATTGTGTTTTATTTGCATCTGTGCAAACATATAGTTGTGGTTTGATTAAAGATTAAGAATTACGATATTTGTAGGAAGAAGCATATAAATGCTAATGTTGTTGTGGTTTGATTAAAGATTAAGAATTACGATATTACGGCGGCTAATAATAGCACTGTGGTTATTGTTGTGGTTTGATTAAAGATTAAGAATTACGATATTCAATTGTATGCTGCTCATTAATAAACTCAGGTTGTGGTTTGATTAAAGATTAAGAATTACGATATTTGCACGGTTGCACGGTTGCACGCTTTTTTTGTTGTGGTTTGATTAAAGATTAAGAATTACGATATTTATTTTAAGTTCGTTTACTGTTTCTATCTGTTGTGGTTTGATTAAAGATTAAGAATTACGATATTCGTACTGCTCTTTAATCGCCCAATCCTCAAGTTGTGGTTTGATTAAAGATTAAGAATTACGATATTCTTGTAGTTGTGCTCTCCGTATCTATCCTTGTTGTGGTTTGATTAAAGATTAAGAATTACGATATTCTAACTCACTTAAGAAGCATCTAAACCTCTGTTGTGGTTTGATTAAAGATTAAGAATTACGATATTATGTGCACATTGTTATAAAAAAAATTACAGGTTGTGGTTTGATTAAAGATTAAGAATTACGATATTCTGAAAAGTCTTATTCTATCCACCCAGATAGTTGTGGTTTGATTAAAGATTAAGAATTACGATATTAGAAAATACATTAATAAAACAATTGGGGAAGTTGTGGTTTGATTAAAGATTAAGAATTACGATATTCTAACACAGGTGAATCTTCAGATTTATCTTGTTGTGGTTTGATTAAAGATTAAGAATTACGATATTAAACGGCACTCCAGAAGAAAGTCTATTATAGTTGTGGTTTGATTAAAGATTAAGAATTACGATATTAAGTATATGAGAAGGAAAAAACAGAAGAGAGTTGTGGTTTGATTAAAGATTAAGAATTACGATATTAAATCGTTGGAAAGATGAAGTTACACACATGTTGTGGTTTGATTAAAGATTAAGAATTACGATATTTAGAGAAGAAATCACAGTTAAAGATATACAGTTGTGGTTTGATTAAAGATTAAGAATTACGATATTCATGCTTCGGCGGTTTTGATACTTCCAGATGTTGTGGTTTGATTAAAGATTAAGAATTACGATATTTGATTCAAAATTCATGGGATGGGGTTGAAAGTTGTGGTTTGATTAAAGATTAAGAATTACGATATTTTGCTTTCAAAAATAAAAGGTTCAATCAATGTTGTGGTTTGATTAAAGATTAAGAATTACGATATTTGATCACTTTGGCACCATTGAATCATTGGGGTTGTGGTTTGATTAAAGATTAAGAATTACGATATTATCCATATGTTTGTTGGAAATCGTTATCAGGTTGTGGTTTGATTAAAGATTAAGAATTACGATATTTGTAATATCTCCGTGAACGGCCATAATAGTGTTGTGGTTTGATTAAAGATTAAGAATTACGATATTGATCCTTTGCATATAAGGCAATCGAAACGTGTTGTGGTTTGATTAAAGATTAAGAATTACGATATTATTCCAAGAAAAAAAAGGTTGTTGCACGGTGTTGTGGTTTGATTAAAGATTAAGAATTACGATATTAAACAGGAATAAATTCACAAAAGCGTCTTTGTTGTGGTTTGATTAAAGATTAAGAATTACGATATTGAGATCTGTTCTTCTCCTTCAGAGTTTGTTGTTGTGGTTTGATTAAAGATTAAGAATTACGATATTTAATTGCAGGTGTTGGGGCGCTATCTGTCGGTTGTGGTTTGATTAAAGATTAAGAATTACGATATTTACTAGACGTGTTTAATGAAAAGGCAGTAGGTTGTGGTTTGATTAAAGATTAAGAATTACGATATTTCCCGAATTTTGCTTGACTTCGATTGCCGTGTTGTGGTTTGATTAAAGATTAAGAATTACGATATTATTAAAAAAAAAAGACGGTAACAGTTAGTGTTGTGGTTTGATTAAAGATTAAGAATTACGATATTCATATATCAAAATTTCTCTGATCACATCCCGTTGTGGTTTGATTAAAGATTAAGAATTACGATATTTGAACAAACCAGCAGAAACACCCAAACACCGTTGTGGTTTGATTAAAGATTAAGAATTACGATATTACAACTGGTGTTGAATTGTCATCATTGGACGTTGTGGTTTGATTAAAGATTAAGAATTACGATATTAATCGGAGGAACATGATCCGTGTTCGCCTTGTTGTGGTTTGATTAAAGATTAAGAATTACGATATTTGAAATGTCGGCAAAAGATGAAAGACCATGGTTGTGGTTTGATTAAAGATTAAGAATTACGATATTAAAAGAGAACCTTCAGAAAGCAAAGTCGAAGTTGTGGTTTGATTAAAGATTAAGAATTACGATATTGCGGATGATGCCATAGACATTACCAAAGCTGTTGTGGTTTGATTAAAGATTAAGAATTACGATATTGCGAAGCGAATAAAGAGAAA
This sequence comes from Crocinitomicaceae bacterium, assembly GCA_963736585.1. Classification (GTDB taxonomy): domain Bacteria; phylum Bacteroidota; class Bacteroidia; order Flavobacteriales_D; family Crocinitomicaceae; genus Crocinitomix. The sequence goes on from CAVTPI010000002.1 coordinate 215,226, forward strand.
AATCAAATTTGTTGTGGTTTGATTAAAGATTAAGAATTACGATATTCTTCTGTAGATTTTACATTTTCCAGTGAATGTTGTGGTTTGATTAAAGATTAAGAATTACGATATTTGTCAACATTCGATCTAGATAATATGGTGAGTTGTGGTTTGATTAAAGATTAAGAATTACGATATTAATTCATCAAAGCAGTTTAGTCTTTGTGTGGTTGTGGTTTGATTAAAGATTAAGAATTACGATATTTGAAGTCAAATGTAGGGCAAAGAGAAGGGTGTTGTGGTTTGATTAAAGATTAAGAATTACGATATTTGATGTTCCGTCAAACTTTCCTTTTGTCCTGTTGTGGTTTGATTAAAGATTAAGAATTACGATATTCTTATCTGTATTATTAAGCAACGTCTCAACGTTGTGGTTTGATTAAAGATTAAGAATTACGATATTAATCATACTATGGCCTCAAACGAGACATTGGTTGTGGTTTGATTAAAGATTAAGAATTACGATATTAAATCGTTCTATTGCACCAATCCACAAATTGTTGTGGTTTGATTAAAGATTAAGAATTACGATATTCTTCATAAATAGAATATGTCGCACCGCTTTGTTGTGGTTTGATTAAAGATTAAGAATTACGATATTTGATAGATGATTATCATAAGGACACATCTAGTTGTGGTTTGATTAAAGATTAAGAATTACGATATTTTGCTTTCAAAAATAAAAGGTTCAATCAATGTTGTGGTTTGATTAAAGATTAAGAATTACGATATTAAATTTCATTTTTATTATCGTTTTATTTATGTTGTGGTTTGATTAAAGATTAAGAATTACGATATTTATTACAAAGATGTTGAAGTAAAAAGCATTGTTGTGGTTTGATTAAAGATTAAGAATTACGATATTAACCTAAGCCACCTTGTGTATAACGTGCGTGTTGTGGTTTGATTAAAGATTAAGAATTACGATATTACACAGTGTGAGGATTGTTATTCAGTTTATGTTGTGGTTTGATTAAAGATTAAGAATTACGATATTGTTATTATTTTTATATTTGAATGATGACACAGTTGTGGTTTGATTAAAGATTAAGAATTACGATATTACTTCGTGTGATGCATTGTTTGCATTCCAGGTTGTGGTTTGATTAAAGATTAAGAATTACGATATTTATAAATAATTTTATTCCTCTTCGTCGTTGTTGTGGTTTGATTAAAGATTAAGAATTACGATATTAAGATGAGCGAACAGTTGAAACAACAGCCTGTTGTGGTTTGATTAAAGATTAAGAATTACGATATTACCAACCTTGTTAAAATATTGATTAATAGTTTTTAGCAAAGGTATGTCGAAAGAAAAACAAGGAGCTTCTAACACGTGATAAACGTTGGTTGCTCCTTTTTTTATTTAAAAAAGTTCTAATTGCTGAGGTGTAGCGCCAAGTGGTTTTGAACTTATACCCCAAAAATTTTGGATATTGCTGTACTGTTTATCTGTTATTTGCACAATACTAACATGACCGGCTGAAGGAATTGACTTGTTAATTCTATTCAAATGCACGGTTACACTTTCTGCACTTGCGCAGTGCCGTGTATAAACAGAATATTGCATCATTGTAAAACCATTTTTCAATAAGTTTTTTCGAAACCCCTGTGCGGCTTTTCGCTCTTTTTTAGTATTTGTCGGAAGGTCAAAAAACACAAATAACCACATAACGCGATAAGCATTTAACCGTGAATGGCTCATACCATAAAAATCGGAAAGTCAATTTTTTTTCTTTTCCCCTCAAAACATAGAGCGAGCGTAGCACTCGTTTTATTCAAAGCAATCATCAAAGGACTTTTTTGATTATTTAAGTTTACATCAATAGTAAGTACCTTAAGCAATTCGGCTTTGATTTCTTTCTCCAAATTCAAACAATCATATCCATTTTCATAAAGTTTTAAAACAATCTCATCAACAAATGGCCGATAGGGTTCCATAATATCATCCGCCAAACAAAAAGAATTGTATTTATTTTTGTGGTGAATTCCTAATGTATTCAACAAACCACTGCCAGATAATGCTCTTGCAGTGGCGGCACGTAAAATGGCGTACCCATAGTTCAGCGCGGGGTTTGGTGTATCTCCATAACGTTCGCGCCTAAAGTTTTTATCAAATAATTTACTCCAATAGTAACGCGCGGCTTTTCCTTCTTCATTCGTTGTATCGCCACTTTTTACTGCTTTTCGCTTAGTTAATAAAGCCGTGTTTGGTTTTGCTAATTTTTCAAGTAGTGTTGCTTGGTTGAATATTTTGTGTTTAATTGTTTGTTGCCAAAGTTGTTTTTTCAATGGCTCAGTAGCATTCACTTGATACCTAAAACGTTCGGACTGTACGTAATGGGTGTCCAAATGAAAAAGCATAGATGAAGGGTGAAATTTATCATCACAAAAAATAACAGCTGTATTATTTTCTGCCAATAACTGCATTACGCTCTGTGTAAATGTAATTTGCGGATGTTCAAAAATAATGTATCCAATATCTTCAATGGGCAGGGTTTTTATTTCTCCTGTTTTCTTTTCGGCAATACAAAGCTGAGTATAACGTGTGCTTAGATGATACGGATTGCTAAAATAAATCGTGCGCTTAATCATGCTCGTTAAGTATATTAAAGTTTAGTAATTATACCCGTTGAAGAAACATTAACTTTAATTGGGTTTAAGTTTTTCCAACCGGTTTTTCCATCTCCAAAACTTTGTATTCTCGCCATATATGGATGTTCGTTATGAGAGATGGTGGATTCAGTTGCCAACCGAAATTCATAATACCTTGAGCTTAACTTTTGAACACGATAAAGGTGCTTACGCAGTAGTTTTAAATCTTCCCAATTAATACTTTCTTCATCTAAATACAGCAAAAACATATCATTAATTTCTAGTGTAGTAATTATTTTTTGAGGTTGAGGTAAGTGCTTTGCCAAAACCGGTAATTGATACACGGGCTGCTTTTGTTTTTTGCGTTCAACAGCCGTCCAAAAAGTAACTATACTTTCATCAATTACCCCGCTTTCATCTTCGTAAATTAATACATGATGATTGTTTCTCGGATTTACATATTGTTCAATAGCATCTTTTAATTTTTCAGCACCCGATATATTCTCTGCCATTCGCACTTTTTTAATCGGCACCGCATCTCCCTTTTTATTCGGTAAATGCACCATAGGAATCAATTCATTTGTTTTGTCATCTTTCTTGAAAAACGCATTGTTTGGAACTTTATCTTTTCCTTGAAAACCACCTAGTTCCTCGATTCGGTTCAAAATGAGTTTGCGTATTGCGGGATCTACAATTTTGTCTATTTGTTTTTTTGTGGTGATAGATGACAGCGGTTTGCGGACGTGAAATGCCTTTTGTTTTGTAACCGGGTGCTGGCGTTTACCAAATACGGTTTCTTTATGTAACTGTCCGCGAGCAGCAATGCCCGTAGATTGTTTTAATTTTCCATTAATTTCTACCGTTGTTTTTTTGACTGTTAACACCGGGTTCGATTTGCGGTGAGAAACAATCGCTTCTTCTATTTTTGTTTTAACAGCTTCTCTAAAGTTTCCCCATGGTTCTGGTATTGGATCTGAACTAACGTTATAATTATACGAACGATTTTTTGACAAAGCCTGTAGGTGAGAACGAGTGGTACAAGCAATCACCAAAGCGTCTAACGCATGATGACGATTATCATCTCTTGATTTCGATTCACCTTCTTGATTAAGTATAGAATTTAAGCCCCATTGATACCTTAATTTAGCCGTTATTCCACCGTTCATAACGTCAATTTTTTCACAAATTTGAGTCAAATAATCTTTGGAAGCCTTGCTAATAAAACGTGTGTCATTCAATTGTCGTGTTATGAAATCATCATCATGTTTTTGCTTTACAAAATGTTTAAATTTTAAATAACTGCGTGGATAGGCTTTGGTGTCTGAAAATAGTTTAAGCGCACGCTCTTTCACCTCTTCCCACTTTTCCGGATATTGCCCATAAAATTCAAATGGGGTTTTATTTCCTTTTTTCGCATTTTCTGCTGTAAAACAAAGGGTTTTATTCGCGAAACTATCATTTAACGACCTGCTCCAGGCATGAATATGCTCAATTTGCACGGCATTGCTAAATAATTCAGTAAGCCCAATCGTTTTACCGGTGTAGGGGCAGGTCTTTTTACATTCCTCCCACAATTTAAATTTTAAAATTGTATCATGCGTAATTCGAATGTTTTTTTGATATAATTCCTCTTTAACCCGATCATTTTCAGCTTCTAATCTTTTTTGATTTGCTCTCACTTTATTGCGCTCTTTTCTAGAGGCCTTCAATTCCCTCGCTAATTCAATGCGGATTGTATCAAACTTACCAAACCGATCAATCAGCTCATTTACCAAACGCCGTAATTCAAACAGGGCGGTAATCACTACAGGGTTTTTAATCGCTTGTATCGCTTTATCAGCCTCTTGGTTAACCGGCAGTCGTTCCACTACATCTGCTTTCTTTTGGTTAACGCTGTGATGATAAAGTTTGTTTAAATCCTTATCTACTAAACCATAATTCTCTTTTAAAAAATCATTTAGCGCACTTAAGTACCCTCCTTTTTGATTGCTTCGTGCAATTTCAGGGATGTTAGTGGTTAATAAGTGTTGTTCTTCTTCGCCTAATGCTTCCCATCTTTTTGCTCCAAATGCCTTGTAGACACCTGCCATTACTACGGCAATGTCGTACTGTAACCCTTGCTTAAGAAAAGGTAAAATGCCGCGAATTGCTTTTCTGCTCAAATTAGCATATCCTTCTTTTAATTGAAAACTGCTGATTGTTTGTGCTTTCTCATCATCAAAGCCCCAATTTGCTTTCGCGTATTCATATAGTTTATCCTTATCTTCAAAAAAGTAAATTACATGCCATATATCCTCTTGCTCTTTAGTTGTAAACTCAAACCATTTTTTTCCAAAAAACTTATTGCTTGAAAGTTGACTAATCGTATGGGTACCTTCAATAGTGTCGTCTAGCTTGTAGTTGAATTTGTAATTAGCATCTAATTTTTGAATGGCTTTTCGCACCTCTTTAAACTTGAATTTTGTTTTTTTGTAAAAAAGGTCGACTACTTTTTCGCGCTCGTCTTCAGACAATGGTTCATTGTCACAATCCACTGTGTTAATCCATTGGTGCATTCTAAAATTTTCTGCTTCAATTGCACTTTTTGGGCATTTTTGTTTTGTTGGTTCAAATGTGCATTTGCCTAATAAGTGGCGTTGAGACCTTAATGGGCGTTGATGAAATAAAATACCGTCTTTTTCATAACCATCTTTTTTTCTTCCGCCCAAGTTGGTTTTCATCTCTGATGTAAGACTGAGGTTTAACCCCTCTTGTACAGCCCAAATTTTTTCAAACTCATCCACGTACATGTCTCTTGTTGTGTAGCGGTTTCGAATGCGCTCTACCCCCTTTTTATAGGGTTTATTCGGAGTAGGGTAGAGCATGTTTAACGTTTCACCTAGTGTCGAGTTCTGAATTTGCTCGCGCGTATGGTCAATGCCTGTTTTTCCATCTGCGGGCTTGCCTTTAAAAATCGCACCGTCTTCAGCGCCGTTTTTACGGCTATTACTCTGAAAGCCCCTGCGCTGAATTAAATGATAGAGTAACCGACCGAGCTCATGATCGCTTAACTTTTGAGTGAGCGCTTTTGCACGCAGTTCGTAAGGGTTCAGCTTCAACCACTCAGCTAATTCAGTTTGAGGAAACTTTCGCTTTTGCTTCCACTGTTCCAATAGTTCTGGCGTGGCAGGGCATAGCCCATATTCAATTAATTTTTCAAGCATTAGCATTTTTCGCATCCGACGACGATAAATTTGCCGTCTTACACCACGCGCATCCGTGCGGCTTGCATTTCTCGACTTTTCTCGTCCTTCTCCATCTCCCATATTAATTACACCTTCTTGAAAAATACGACTTCCCGTACCAAAAATCTCTTTTTCACCACTATCCACAACAGCCCACCCAATGCTATTTGTTCCTAAATCTAATCCTAAAGTTTTGCTCATTTCAATTTTTTATTTATATTTGAATCAATAAGAAATTATATCTTTAATCTTATCACAATAAGGCTATATGCCGTAGATGAAAATCTTTAATCCTGCCTACCCGGTGGGATTTTTTATGTAGTTGATTCAGCCAGAATCCGTCAGCCACCCACTTTAAAAGCAGGTAGCCGTTGACGGATAAAGTTTTCAATCTCCCACACTATTTTTTCTATCTGGTATGATAGATCAGTTTGTGTTTGATAATAGAGATCGATCCGCTCCCACACCTTTTCCTTGCCTGGTATGGCAACTTGGTATGTGTTTATATAGAGCAACTCCGACAAATGTAATAATATATTCTTAATAGGAACTAATATTTTGTATATCTTTGAATTGAAAAGTAAGAATGTTTAATTTTTTATTAATTTTAAATTCATTAAGATTTTTTAATAGTTCCTATTGTTGCAGTTTGAGAACTCTTTCTGTAATAAGGCTATATGCCGTAGATGAAAATCTTTAATCCTGCCTACCCGGTGGGATTTTTTTTTGTGCTAAATCGCCAATTACTTCTTACCTCAAATTGTAACGTTGACTAAAATTGAATTTTAAGTGTAAAACACAAAATAAAGTTGCCGAATGACCAAAATTCAACTCCGACAAGCCTTTTTTTCATTTTAAACGATTCGAACTACGCATCATTTTTGGATTAATTGGATTAAAAATACAGGCTGAAGATACTAATTTTCAACTTAGCAGAATGTATAAAATTTGTTGACAGGTAATTCACATTTCATCCCAAATTTTGAGATAGCCCCCATGAAATGTGCGAAAATTAAGTAAGAAAAACTCAAGGATATTGAACCACAACGCAAACACATCTAAACCCTAATGTGCTTGTTGGTTTTTCATAATTACGTGTAAAATTTGCACTGAGATTAGTTGGGGCTAAACTACCTTCTGCGATTATACCTTCGGCTAAAAGTTCAGAAACATTGCTATTGGTGTGATAAAGTTCGGCTGTATTTTTTTTGAGCGAACGAACAGGGTATGGGGCTTGCTTTTCCCTATTCGCTTGGGGAGTTTTCTGCTTTTTATCTGCTGAGGGTGCTGAAAAAGTGTTCCATTCATCACGAGTGGGTAAACGATAAGTGACATAAGTTGGAATTTCAGCTGTTTTCAAATCGGCATCTTTATTTTGTTTTAAATAAATGAGCTCATTCACACGGGCAGAGCGCCATGTACAAAATTCAATGGCTTGCTGATACGATATGCCTACTACTGGATATTGCCTATAATCGGGGTGTCGCAGGTAGTGGGCTGTAAATGCTGGCACTTTACTTTCCCACACTGTAGTATCGGGCAACGCATGTTGATAGGCGGTAGATGTATGACCATAAGCTTTTTTAGTCCAATACAAATACTCTAACCAACTGATATTAGAGATTTCAGTTTCATCTGCAAATAAATTGGCTGAAACATGCACTGTACCGGGTGGTGTAAACTTACCTTTAGCGGTGCTAATGGCGGCATTATTTGTGAAATTTACTGTTGCACCGTATGTTGTTGAAATACCAAAAACTAAATATAAAGTTGCTAATCGTAGTTGTAAATACATAAATTTTTTTGCCTATAATGAAAAGAGATTCAATTTGTTACAATAAATAAGGAATCAGTTGCTCCTTAAAAATAAAAAACAAAGTAAAAACAACCAAAAAGGCAATGCCTAAATACGATAAAACTCGCATAAAAAGGTTTGGCGCAAAGGCTTTACCGACATGTTTTTCTTGCACTAAAACAAAATTAAAAACAGCTATGATTGGGGCCAATAAAAATGAAATAGTTGTGGCAAGTACAACCAGTTTTTTAAAGCCTTCCGGATCATTCCTAAAATAAGAGATAATACCAAAAGAGCCAAGTGCGATCAACAAGAGTAATAACCGATAATTACGTTTTTTTAATTTTATTCGTTCGTCCGCCGGCTGATTAGGCCGGTAGTTTATTGCGGATAATGTTGCCGTCATAGCTCTTGAATACCCATCAAAAACGGCAATGCAAGTGCCAAACATAATTGAAAATGCAGATACAGCTATGATAATATTTGCCCAATTGCCAAACGTTTTGGTATAAAGCTCAATTACCTCACCAGAGAATTTTGCCCC
>CAVTPI010000003.1:0-46132 GCA_963736585.1 Crocinitomicaceae bacterium
TCTTGCTGATTCGGCGGAAGTGTTTCTTCTTCAAACGTGTCTTCCTCATCAAACCCAAAATTGGGGTTGGTGGAGTAAACAATGTCTATTCTTTTTTTCTTTTTTGCCATTAGTGGTTCAACTTTTTTTGGGTGTGGGCTACGTTGTCTGAAATTATATAATTTGGTAAAAACGCAATGGCCTCTTTCACCTCAGCTTTCGTTTTTACTCCAAATATACAAAAAGGGACTGCATTTGCCCGCATTTTTGCTGCAAGTTCTGTTGTTACGTTTTGTCTTTTTAACGTCAATAAATCAATGTTTTTAGCTGTTACCAGTTCTATTCCTTCGTCAATTCGTGGGGTTTCAAATGATTTTACAATGACTGTATCTGTCAAGGCATTTAACAAATCTAAATTTCGTGCATTTACAATTATTCGTTTTTTATTATTTACCGACCATTTTTCAAGTTCGCTATTCAGGGCTGAATTAAACAACTCAAAATCAATGAATTTTTCATTGCAAAAATCATAGTGTTTTATGTCTAACATAATGTATTTAGACCGTTTTGTAGCTTCGCTTATTCCACTGGTAAGTTCTGCAATGGTGTAATTTAAATGATAGCGGGTATTCTTTAACTCGTTCAATGAATAGTTTGCAATACAACCTTCTTGGTTCGTGGTTTCATCCATAAAATCATCATGGAAAAGCACTAATTGTCCATCCTGGGTTAGTTGTACGTCTACCTCTACTCCGTCGGCTCCCAGCACATCCATTGCGTAGCCTATTGCTTGCAAACTATTTGGCGGATACACTGCTCGTTCGGGTGATAAAGACGCACCGGCATGCCCAAGCACAATTATGTCTTGCGTTATTTCTATTTTTTTGCAACTTGTGTTAATCAGTACGATTAAACCAATATGTAATAGCAATACCAATCTCATAATTCAAATAGCTATACGGTTGTTTTTTTCCTTGAACGGGCTGGTCAACAAAATTATAAACTGCGCCTACTCCAATTTGGGAAGAAAATGTTAGACTTTTATTCAGGCTGCGCGCATATTCTAACCTTATTAACGGATCAATCATTAATAAATAATTATCTTCTTTTTTTTCAAAAAATGTACCTGTCTCTAAACCAATGCTAATTTTGTTTTTTTTCCATTGCTTTAATTTATAGCTCAACCCAAGAGACAACCCGGGATAATTCCGTTGAAATAGAATATTGGGCGCATATATTTTTGCTCCTACTTTAACTGTTAATTGTTCGTTGCGAAATTTTACGCCCAGTTCATTCCCAACACCTACGCGGTTTAGTCCAACTTCTGCATAAATTCCACCTTGGTTTTGCCCAAAACTGATAGAAACAATTAGCAGTAATAAGATCGTGAGTCGCATTTTTATCACTAAAAATTAATGACTTGTACGGAATCTAACTTCATATTCGTCCGCTCGCCTAATTCAAAACAAAAACTTTTAGAAATACGCGATTTTAGCTTTTTCTGTTCACTAGGAGATACTTTTTTATCAAACTTTACAGCAATGACATAACTTGTATCTATTTGACTTTTTTCATTGTAAATAAAACTACGGTTAATTGCGATATTATTTAATTCTGAATACTCTTTTTTGAAACGGCGTAACAGGTAATCAATTTTTAACGGATCTTCTTTGTACGTAGGGTTTCGTTTATACGTCTCAAAATCATTCTGAAGGGTCATGATGGTATTGTCTTTTTCTTGCAACATAGAAAACAGTTCCATATTTCCGGCTGTTTTACTAAACGCTTCTTCTATTCGTTTTTCTGTAAATGCGCGTATATCGTCGTCTTGAATAATTTTAATCCGCGCTTTTTCTAAATTGTATTGTTTTTTCTGTCGGTTCCACATGCGATATGTGGCCGTGTCAATGTGTGTATTATATACCGATAACTCGATTACCGGATTCGATAAACTAAAATCGGTAGCTGTGGTAACGCGCATATTGTCTCGTGTGTTTAAAACAATTTCATCAACAAACTCTATTACGTTTGCTTCAAAAATACTGCGTTTTGTCATTTTATAAAACAGGTATCCGGATGGTGTTAAAATCAACACTAAAAAAATAATAACGTAATTGCGCACACGGCGCTCTATTTTTGATGAGATATATTGCCGCTTTGGAAATCTGGCGTAGCGCAAAAATACAACTGTGGAAAAGGCTATGAAAAGTGAATTAAGTAAAAACAAGTACGAAGCACCCAAAAAGTAAGTCCATTCTGCATTTGCTATTCCATAACCTGCTGTACACAACGGTGGCATTAATGCCGTGGCAATAGCAACCCCACTTACAACAGTGTCGGTTTTTCCGTTGGCTGACGCAATAATGCCGGCTAAACCTCCAAAAAACGCAATCATTGCATCTAAAAAATTGGGTTCGGTTCTGCCCAAAAGTTCAGCTGTTACTATATCAATGGGTGAAATCATAAAATAGATGACTGATGTAGCTAAACTAACCCCCACCATTACACCAAAGTTTTTCATTGACTTAAAGAGTAAGTTTAAATCATTCATCCCCACTCCAAAACCAATACCACGTATCGGCCCCATGAGTGGAGAGATTAGCATGGCCCCAATCACCACGGCGTAAGAGTCCATATTTAAACCTATAGATGCCACTACAATGGAACAGACAAGTACCCAAACGTTGTAGCCTTTAAACACAACATTTTCTTGCGCATCTTTTAAAATGCGGCGGTGATCGTAATTACTATGCCGAAGGGATAAGACCGACTTTAAAAAATCAACCGTACCGCTTGCTAAGTCGGTGAAGTTCCGCTTCATTTTTATTTTCGTCGGATCTTCTTCAATGGTGTTCCAACCCCCTTTTGGTTTAGGGCGTAAGTTTTCGTCGTCGGTACCTTGTTGCTCTTGATTTTGGTTTTGGTTGTTTTCGTCGTCTTGAGCGTCTTTTGAAATGTCGTCCATTCTTTGAATCAGTGTTTCAGCAAATCTATTAATTTCTGTAATTCTTTCTGATTTTTTTCGTTCTGAAACGTTCTTTTTATATCATTTTTTTCGCGATTGGTCAAATGCCAGCTTAATGCAATCCGTTCGGACGGGTCTTTTCGTAGAATAAACGTGACTACATCTACTGCCAAGTTTTGATATAAATTATTTTCTATCAACTCTTCAGAATCATACTCTTGCGCATGGTAAAAATTACCATATAGGTTACCAACGGGTCGCGTTACCCTATCTATTAACGAAAGTTCATCTTTATTCAGCATATCGTAATCTCTGTCAATATCGCGGGTTTGTACAACGATTACACCAGAGGTGTTTTTGCGCAACCAGTCTTGCAACGCTACTATATAACGCACGGTGGTTTTGGTTCCGTAATTATCTCTGATCCCCGCATCCATTATTTGAATTTCAGGACTAGTAGGCATGGTTACCATTGGTAAAATATACGGGAAGGTAGAGTTCATTCGTAAAACAGAAGTGTACTTAACATCTAACGGACGGTTATTTTTAAAAAGCTTTATGAACTCTATGTTTTCTGGTCCAATACCTTTGTTTACAAAGGTGCGTCCATTCATAAAACCATAAGGCTGCGCCCCTATTATCATTCGCCTACCGTCGTTAATTATGGTAGGCGAATATACCATTAGCGGAATGTTGCTTTGAAATTCGGACTTCACGTAGTATCCTAAGCTGTTGTCCATCAAATAATCTGTGTTCTCATTTAATTGACGCTCAAACGAAAATCCACGGTCTTTCAAATAACGTTCACCATTATAATCGTATTTTCGATACCGTAGAAAAATATCATGCGCGGCCAAGTTAAACGCTACTGTATTCAGCAAATCTTTAGAAATATTGTTCAAATATTGTTCTTGCCGCGCATAACGTTCAGTGGCTGTTGTTTGCTGATAAATATCACGGTAATACGCTGCGCCAATCATCCCGCCGGAGGCTCCCGTAATTAAATGCGTGCTTTCAAAAAATGCACCTGCCGTTATTTCGTCTAACTCCTGCATGACAAAATGTGTCCACATAGCAGAACGCAGGCCTCCGCCTGAGCAATTTAAAATAATTAATTTAGGACGCTTTGTTCCCTGCGCTATACTGGCTTTTTTCTTCCAATTTTCTAAAATTTTAATATGGTGTTCAGTATCTGCCTTCACTTGCTCCTCATCAAACTGAATGTTTTTAAGTGCCGCAAGGTTATACGGAACAGTGTTTTCATAAGAAAGGCCGAATGCCTGATTTTTAGCCTGTAATAATCCGGTACTTTTTGAAATATAGTTTAGACTAATTAAGGCAATAACAATTATGCTGGCAGCCCAGCCTCTAAACCATGAATAAAAAATGGTTATTACCATAAAAACCATGGTGCTTAGCAGAAAAAAGCTTGCGCCAGATGGTATTCTGAGTACGGTAAAATCTTGCAAAAAGCCCATTAATAAAAATGAACCAATGATGAGAATTTCAAAGACGGATGCATTGAGATGATTTTGTCTAAAAATATCGCGAATAATTTTGCGGTCGTAATGCTGAGCTGCCCTTGCCGGAGCTATTTTAAATAAAGATGCAAAATAGTAGGACGGTTGATATGTGATGGTAGGCTGCGGTTGAAACCAATATTTTTGGCGTGTAAAAAGTGAACCTACCAGGCTGTAAAGTCCATTTTCTTGCTGTTTTTTCTCTCGCTTTTTAAGTTTAAATACATCTAAGTTTGTTCTAAAAAAATAGAGAACTGATATTAAAATAAATAAAATGATACCAAAGGTAAGCCCCAATAAGTCTAGAAAATAAGCTGAAACCGTCTTTAACTCTTCGTTAATTTGTACGTCATAAATATTGTAACACATTAAGCCATACAGGACAATTGGAAAAAACGAGTTATTAATTGAGAATTTAAAAAATGGTCGAGAAAATGTGACTAAAAATGGAAAAGAAGGTGCCTAAAATGATGTAGCTGTACAGGTGGTATGCCATGAAAAAACCGCCCATAGCAAATCCCAAAATAAAAAACGAAAACCAATCTACCTGCCCCATGTATTCGGGAGAAAGAAACAGGTAAGGCAAACCAAATTTATCACCAAAACTTTGCGTTACCAAGGCAAAAAACACGCCCCAGAGTGCTACGATAAAATGATTTTTTTTCAACTGTAGAAATACCAGTTGAAAAGGGAAAAATTTAATGATGCTTTTTGTTATGTCTTTTATTTTTCTCACTCGCTTGTTCTTCGATTTAATGGTTGCTTATTTGATTGAAAAATAGCCACTAGCTGTGGGCTGTTTCTATAATCACGTAAAAATGAATAAAAAAGAAAGAGAATTATTACAAAACGTAGCGTTGATGTATTGATTGTGGTTATTTCCAATTTAACGGTTCATCCGCACCCGGCATCTATCCGATAATTATATTCTTTTCCGAAATAATGGATAACCGAATCTTGTAACGGTTTCCAATTTTGTTTCTTATCCTCACACCGGTAATCTGCTATAAAAATTACGGTGTCGTAAACTACGGCAAATAGCGGAGGTGTTTTGATATCCATTGTTGTTTCATTTGGTTTTACCATGGCACAATCTGGTCCAAAACAGTCCAACCAATTGTAAAATGCATTCTTTGTTTTCAGTGTATCTGAAAAGGTATAATAGTAAAGAGATGCGGTAGGATTGATTTCATTTTCATCCGTTTGCTGAACGGCAACTTTACTTTTTAGCGTGATTTTTTTGCGTTGATTAAACGTAAAACGGTCTAGCGGGTGGAAGGACTGAAACGTTACTGTATCAAATTCATTTAATTGGTTAAAAATAAGTTGATCAAAAATACCCTGCGGAACTTTGGTGGTTTCTACCACGATTGTATTTGCAGTATCTTGCTGCGCACCAATTTGCCCTGCAAATTCCTCCATAGATAGTGGTGCTTTCTTTTCAACCTCATTGCCACAGGCGGAAAACAGAACACAAGCAAATAAAAATTGAATGGCATTTTTCATTAATCGCAATTTAATGAAAGTTCTACAGCTTCTTCGAATGAAATGTCTTTCATTTCATCTGCATTATCATACACTTTCATAGCATTTTTCAAGTAACATTTACAGTAAGACCTACTGCCACCTTCTTGCAAACATCTTTTTTTAAGCGCATCTTTATCTTTTTTACTCCACTCTGCAGAGGAACAGCTAAAAACCGTACAACCAATGCCTATACTTAAAACAATGTATTTCCAATTTTTCATCTTTAACTAGTTTAAATCTTCGGGCAATATGGTTTCCAAATAGTCAATGTCTGCCACAGAAATATCTAAATGGGTTGTAAACCGAATGCGTCCTTTACCAAATGCTACACAATTTATGCCCTTTTTTTCTAACGCATTAACTACGCTATACTCGTCAAGTCCGCTCTTTAAATGGGCAACTACAATATTAGTTTGAACAGGCAGTACCTTTTCAACCCACTGTTTTGTTGCTATTATTTCACCTACGCGCTTTGCATTTTCATGATCGTCTGCCAATCGTTTTATGTTGTGCTGCAAGGCATAAATGCCCCCAGCGGCGATAATACCTGCTTGCCGCATTCCTCCGCCAAACACTTTTCGTACCCGGCGTGCTTTTGCTATAAATGCTTTTGAGCCTATTAATAGTGAGCCCACCGGTGCGCCTAACCCTTTTGAAAGGCAGATGGAAATGGAATCAAACTGCTTTCCGTATTCTACCGAATTAACTTTTGTTACCTCCAGCGCATTAAAAACGCGTGCGCCATCTAGATGAAAAGCCAGTTTATTTTTTTTGCAAATTGCACTTATTTTTTTAATGTCATCAAAATCATAACAAACGCCTCCACCGCGGTTTGCTGTATCCTCTACACAAACTAATCGTGTTGGCGGATAATGCTGGTCATCCGGGTTAATATTTGGTTCTATTTCATTTGGGTTTATGCGGCCATCATTTCCGCGAATAAAACGGACTGAAGCTCCGGAATTTCGTGCAATTCCGCCACCTTCATACCGGTAAATGTGTGCCTCTTCATGGCAAATCACTTCGTCTCCGGGTTGCGTATGTACTTTTATGGCAATTTGATTAGTTTGCGTACCGGACGAACAATACAACCCCGCCTCCATACCAAACATAGCAGCTCCCAACTGTTCTAGTTCATTAATGGTTGGGTCGTCCCCAAAAACATCATCTCCTACCTCAGCATTTAGCATAAAGGCACGCATTTCAGGTGTTGGTTTTGTTACAGTGTCGCTTCTAAAATCAACTATTTTCATTTGTGTTTTGGTTTTATTTTTTACGCAATGCCATTACGCCGTCTCTTATCGGTAACAAAATATGTTCTACGCGGTTATCATCCGCTACTTTTTTATTAAATGCATCAATGGCAATTGTGCTTTTATCGTTGGGTTTAATTTTTTGCGTTACTTTTCCGCTCCACAATACATTATCCGCCAAAATCAATCCACCCGAATTTAGTTTATCAATTACTAGATCAAAATAATTGGAATAATTTGGTTTATCGGCATCAATAAAAACAAGGTCTATTCCGTCATCAAGGGTTGGAATAATTTCGGCTGCGTATCCAAAATTAAGTTCAATTTGGTTGGCGTATTTTGACGCTCTAACATATTTATTCAGTATATCTTCCAACTCTTCATTTCGGTCAATTGTGATAAGTTTGCCGTTTGGCGCTAGTCCCTCTGCCAAGCACAGAGCCGAGTATCCGGTATACGTTCCAATTTCTAAAATATAAGACGGTTGCATTAATTTGCTAATTAGACTTAAAAAACGACCTTGTACGTGTCCGGAAAGCATCCGCGGACTCATTACTTTTAAGTGTGTCTCACGCGATAATGCTGCAAGTTCGGCAGACTCTTTTTCTGTGTGCTGTGCTACATATTGTTCAATGTCTTCTGGTAAAAATTCCATTGTTTTTTTTGTTAAAGATAATTGATTCTTTTGAGGGGAGGCTTATGCGCATGCAAATAAGCGTTTGATGAAAATGTTAAGTTAAAATGATGATTAAGGTGCGAAAAGATTTAATTGCTTTTTAGAAAAGTATACGTGCCTATTTATCGCCAAAAAACCACCCTTGCAACAAGCAAAGGTGGTTTTACAATGATTCAATTTTTTTTAGTTGTTATTCATCTGCTTCGCAATGCCCGGGGGATTGACAACATTTTGGCAATTTTTGAAATGCCTCTTCATTTCTTTTTGATTTGTTGGTAGAATATCCCAAATTGTTAATGGTGTTATGCAAATCTTCTTCAGATAAAACCTTGGTTTTATACTTAACCTCTACGGCTTTTGTCTCTAAATCTAACTCAGCATAAACTACCCCTTTGGTGTAATTCAACTCTTTTTCTATTCTACTTTTACAATCTCCACAAATGGCATTTGTTTGGATGGTAACTGTTTTTGTTTTTTGCGCTTCACTTGCTGCTGTTCCCGCAAGGGCGATAAAAAACACCATTAATAATCCGATACTTTTATTTTTCATGTTTATTTATTTTTTCTTTTGTTTAATTGAGAAATGAATCCCGGCATAAATATTTGCTCCGCTTATTGGCGCCCACACCTGTGTTGCATCAAAATATGCGCCAAAAGGATCGTTAGGAGCTATAATGGCATTATTCTGAATAACATTTAAAAGGTTTTCTCCACCAATATAAAAACTAAAGTTCTTAAAATTATGAGTAATTTGACTATTCAACAGCCAAAAACTTTCAGAACTTGTGGGGCGTTGGTAAATAATGGGACTTGTAGAAGTATTGGGTAATCGTTTTTGACCGACCCAATTTCCTGTAATGTCAAAACTCCACTTTTTATTCCGTGTTTCGTAGCCGGCATTTAAAAGAACGCGGTATTTCGGAACAAATGCTTTTTGAATTAATTCATTTGCGTAGGTAGCCCGCACATCATAATACTTAAAAGCCGCGCGTGTAACTAATCGCTCGATAGGTTCTACCGAAACCTCAGCCTGAAAGCTGTGTGAAAATGAAGTGGTGTTCGTGTTGTAAATATGCACCTCATTTGGGTCAATATCCATATCAACCAACAATTGATTAAAAAAATGCGTGTAAAAATAGTCTACCGTTAACGTAGCAGCCCTATCCTTCACTAAAAAACGCTGTGTAAATGTAACACCTGAACTTATTCCATCCTCAGGAACAATGTCTTGCGACACTACCCAAATACGGCTACTTGCCATTAAACTATTGTAATCTGCATAGGGGTTTGGCACGCGGTAACCTCTACCAATACTTACACGCAGTGCATTTCGTTTAGAGATATTCCACTTTGCATGCAAACGGGGGGTGATTAATGGCCCGAACATATTATGAAAATCGCCTCTTAAACCAGCAACAAAAATAATTTTGTCTAAATTATTATAGGTATACTCCGCATAGGCACCTGGTACAATTTCTGTTTTCAGCAAGGTGGTGTCGTTATAGGTTTCCTCATAATCATCATACAAAAAGCTAAGTCCTGTTTTAATGTTGTGATTAGTGTTACCGATTATATCCCCGTAAATGGAATTAAGGTAAATTTTTCGCTGGATACCGGTGTATTTTGTTGAACCGAAAGTGTTAACCATATTATGGTATTTAGCTTGACCAATTAAGCCAATGCTACCGTTGATTCTATTTTTTAAGAAAAAACCGTTTTTACCAAATAACTCAAGGTGCTGTGTTTGAAAAGAAGCATTCCATAGCGGAGAACCGTCTCCAACGGGTGAACTTCCTAATTGGCCACCCTGCCGATCGACATAAGTACCTTTGACACCAAACATACCCTCCACATTTTTTTTATTATAACTCCAACGGTGCATCACTGCGCCAATAAAACCAATCGGCATATCACGGAAACCATCATTATTTACATCTGACTCTAAAAATTGATTAGAAGCGTGTAAAAATGTCATAGTCCGCCACGTATCATTCAACTGTTGAGCGCCGTGCACATTAACTTCTGCACGTGTAAACTTATTACCATAAAGGTTAACATAAAGGCGTTCACTTTCACGCGGCTTTTTTAATTCAAGGTTAATCATCCCCGCCATAGATTCATAACCGTTTACAACAGAACCTGTTCCTTTGGTAATTTGTATGGACTCTATCCAAGTACCAGGCGTAAATGTTAGTCCGTAAGAGGTAGATAACCCTCTGACCAACGGAATATTCTCCCACTGTAATTGCGTGTAAACACCGTCTAAACCGAGCATTTGAATTTTTTTGGCTCCGGACACTGCATCTGTAATATTTACATCTACCGAAGCATTTGTTTCAAAGGATTCTGACAAGTTGCAACACGCCGCTTTTCGCAACTCCCCCTCCCCTATTCGCTCCACGTGAATAGGGTTCATCAAATCAACCGATTTACCTAAGTTTTTTGCAATAACGGTTACGCCGTTTAACACTTTCCCTTCTTTTAAATTAAAGGTATAATCTATCGAAGCATCTACAACATTGTACCCAATCACGTTAAAACCGACTGATCGGATAAACAAGGTATCCGGAAGTTGATGCGCCTCTATTTCAAACGAGCCATCCGGTTTTGTAACGGTACGTTCATCATTGGTTTTCCAATAAATTTTAGCGCCCGGAACGCCTTGTTCTTTTCCATTTTTTGTGGTGGTAACTACTTTACCGGTTAAGGTGACATGCCCATTTTGAGCAGGATTGTTTTCTTGTGCCGCAAGGTAATTACCTATTAAGCATAGAAAAAGTACTATATATTTATTCATTTTGATTTTTTTAATTTGATGGATTTGACTTTTACTCAACACTAAAAAAAGTGCATGCGCTGGTCATTTATCAAATTAAAAAGGTTTGCAGAAGCACTTGTCTGTCGGCTTGATAAAGCGAAACAGATAAAGGCTTTAAGACAATTTTTTCGCTTTGTTCATCAACAAAAAATGATGCATCAAACAATAGCTGAACTATCACAGCAGGAAGGTGAAGTGTATTGGTTGTGTTTACCACTTCTGAACTGCCAATTGGAATAACTTCAGATTCGCAACAGTCATGCTCGTGCATTTCATGGTGTTCGTGCCCGTTTGGAGAACATAAGGAGTGGTCAACTGGTAGTTCATCCTCACAACAAACATCAGTTGTTTCGGCTTCAGCATGTCCGCAATGGCAACTCAACTGCCCTACCAGGTTTATTTCAGAAAGTTCGTCATGGCAATAATGCAACTCTAATGCAGACGCCAAGTTGGATAGCGTAAAGATTGAAATTAGCAATATGGCTTTTAATCGAATCATTTTCAATGCAAATGTATGAAATACTTAGACAGTTACAAAATCAAAAAACAGGTAAGTCTACTATTCTTAAAACACATAGTGGTATAAATGCAAAGAATTATACGGCTCAACCAATGATTACATATTTATTTATCAATTAATAACTCTTTTATCGCCCACAATGCGGCTAAACCAAAACCAACCACTATAAAAACAGAGGCAAAAGGCCAATGCATAATTTTTAATAAAGCGCCAGCCAACCAAAATAAAATGCCACAGAAAAGCAATATGGATCGTCCAAATTTTATTCGTTTGACGCCCATAGAATTCGTATTAGTGCAAACAAAGCTAATGTAATTATGCCACTTATATTTTCCAGCCTAATCCAATTTTTGCCACTACCTCATTTCGGTTCACAGGATACAGTGCTGTGTTGGAAATTCCAAGGTGATAGGCATAACCCAGTTTCGCCAAAAAATACATTTTCTTTTTATAAGCCGAATAACCTAAATTAAATTCGGGCCTGGCATTTGTACCAGTTGCGTTAGCTGTCCAAAATTGCTCTACTCCGACGCCAGCATTAAGAGAAATACGCCCAACTGTTTTGATTACCGTTGAATACCGTGCAACAAGCGAATGGTTTTGGTTACGTAGTGGTGTGTATTGTATACCCACTAATTGTTGGGCAAAAAACCTCCGACCATCAAATTTTGACCAATGAAAATTCAGCCCAAACTGAGAATACAATTCCTCAACTCCCCGAGCCGCGGCGCCAATGGTGAATGATGCATACCTATTTGGCTCAAAATAAAAGCCTTCGTACGCAGGTTGTACAATAGCGCACTCCTTAAGCGTTAGTCCATTTTCTTGTGCCCAATTAGACATAGAAAGGGTATCCATTTCCATCACTTCAGCGTATTTATAGTCCTTATTAATTGCCTCTGCCGTGGCGCGATCGCTGGACTTTTCAACCGAATAACCAACTGCACAAATAGTTGCCTCATCATCAATAAAACACGGTTTTCGCATGTTTGGATAGTCTTTATTTTTAGGAAATTTACCGTTTAAGGCATAATTAAATAGGTGTTGAATCAATTTAAACCGCTTTTTCTTTTTTTCGGCAGAAAGGTGTTTAACATCCGCAGTGTAAAGTAACATTGCGGCATACAGTAAATGTGTTTGAACTCTTACATTATTGCTAGTTAACTCGGTAGGCGCTTCATTAAAAAAGAATTCATACCCTTGATCTCCGATTATGGAATTTACTGGCATTGTTGTTTTGGCACTTAATGTACCTGATATAAAAATTACCCAAACTAAAATGAAAAAACGCATAATCTTATTTTTTATGGAGATGATGTTTGTTTACTAAACTTTCCATAAAAGTAGATGTACTTTTTTTATAAAGTAATTTTTAGGGTGTGATTTTTTGCGTAAGTGATGAAAAGTGTTTTTACTTTTCAGAAAAACACCTCTGCTTCAACCTCAATGCACCTTTACCGCAAATTGTAATTGGCTTCGAATAAATTCAGCATAGGTTTGGCGTATTAATTTGGACTTTACCCAATCTGAAATTTCAGTATAATCTGGTGTACACATTGTTTTTGCTCTGTGTTTTTCAATGGCTTCTAAATCTTTTTCAACTTGCAATTTATCCGCAAAATGATCTAACAAATGATTGACCAAGCGAAACAACGACTGTTCGATAGCATTTAATTTACCGGTACGCTCCATAAAGCGTTTAACAGACCTTACGTTATACGCCAACAAATCATATTTTTCTAGCTCAAAATAAACCAGAAATTGCAAAATTCTGCTGCGTTTAATTAAGTCACTTCTAAATCTTAACGACTTGTCATTCAGCAAAACTGCCAATGATTTGCCGCATTCCTTAAACTTATTTGCACCAAAATAGCTAATGGCTACCAAATAGTGGTGTCGCACATAAATACTTTTGCTCATTTCTTGGTCATGCTTATCCAAGTAATCATTTAGTTGTTGAATATGCATAACGCTAAGGTCAAAGCGCCCCATTCTGTTATAGGTAGCAACTCTATTGTGCAACCCTCCATATTCTATAATGTAGGCTAACCTATCTTGCTCTTTCCGTTTATTGGCAGGAAAAAAAGTATTGAGTTTATCAAGGGTTTCTAGGGCTTCATCAAACCTATTCTGACTCAAAAAGCAATCGTGCAAATTGAGTAGTGTGGTGGCATAATTTACGGGTTGTTTTTTAATGAATAAGGGAGTCTCTTCAAATAGTTCCACTGCTTTTAAAACCCACCGCTCCATTTCATTTACCAATCGGCTGCCACTTGCATAAAAATAGTGAATGTTAACAAAGCGCCTCTTTGCATTAAACGTGCGGGCGCTTGCAATTTTTTGCAATAGGGGCGACTTCATCAATTGGTCATAAACCAGTTTATCGGCCGCATCAAACCCTGCGTAACCCGTTTTTGAAAATATAGCGTATGATTGTTTGTACAGGTACTCAAAATCATTTTCATTGTTCAATAGTTCAAAAACATGTTTTCGTTCTTTCTCTATACTTGTCGCATTTGTAGGGTTAATACCTCCCGGATGGTTTATACTTTCAAGGTTTAGCAGCTCCAGCAGTTTTAAATGTTCATTATTGTTTTTGGCTAATTGTTTGCCTTTTTTTATCAGCTTTGCACAACGGGGATAAAACCCTTTTTGCTGAAGTACCCGTATTTGAATAATGAGATTGCCCAATTGGTAGTCCGTTTCATGGCGCTGGCTGTAAGCAGAAAGTTGGGCGAGTAATGCTTTATAAACATACTCTTTTGCGACACTAAAGCGATTTACCCATTTTTCATTTTTAAATTTTTGTTTAATGGCTTCTTCATCATAAATAATTTGGGCGTTAATGGCTTCAAAAATAGCGAGGTACTTGGTTTGCCCTTTATGGATGGATGCATTTGTACTAAAAGCACGTTTTTCACTTTTAGTCAACGATTTTATAACCTTAAAAAGGTGATCGGATGGCTTTTTCATTTTGGGGCTTTGTTTTGGTACCCCCAATTTCTATTTTTTTTAGTTGATTTCCAAGAAACAAACCGATTTTGTGTTGGTTAGTCGTTTTTTCTTACCTGATAAACCACGTGTCGCTCTAAAATATGTCCTTTTTCTAGTTGCGGATGGTCAAACTCTCCTATTTTTTGCATTTGTGCTTTTTCCATAATCCGCGCAGATTTTTTGTTAGGAATTGCCGTAATTGCATATAGTTTATCTAATCCTAAAGCACCAAATGCATGTTCAATTACGCGCTTTGCCCCTTCTGTAGCATAGCCTTGATTCCAAAAAGCGGTTGCAAAACGCCAACCAATTTCTACACAAGGCGTGAAAAAAGCATCAAACGTTGGTTTAACTAATCCTAGAAAACCTATGAAAAGTCCCGTTTTTAACTCATCTACAGCATAAAAAGTGTACCCATGCGTTTCAAAGTGAATTTTCATGCGGTCAATCATACCATCTGATTGTGCTTTGGTAAGCGGAGCAGGAAAAAATTCAGTTACGACTGTATCCGCATTCATTTCAGCAAATGGCTCGTAATCTGTATCCCTCCAATTTCTAAAACCCAAGCGATCTGAGCAAAATAAATAATCCATTAAGCCGCTTTTTTACGTACAAAAATGGCAACAATTGCAGTTGTAATGATGCCTATAATAAAAGCCGAAACTACGCTTAGCATCAAATAATTATCCGCATTAAAAAAACTTCTTAACTCCAGTTCTGTACCTTGATTTTCGCTTAAACCATAGGCAATTGCATTTTCAAAATAATCTGGCGTAATGTAGTTTAGCGTAATGTATTGGCTAACCGGAACCAGTAGCGTTATAAATGCTGTTAATACAAGGCCGGAAATAAAACCTTGCCCGTACGTCATAACCCCATTATAATACCGCTCGCGTTTATTAATTAATGCTAATACATAAATAAGAATTGCGGGAATAGCAACTAAATTTGTGTATGTTGCCTGCTTATCAATATGCTCACCATGCAAACCCAGCGCACGCTCTATCCCCATCCAAGCGAGCATCATCAAGGTAAAAACAATGGCCCATTTAATTTCTATTATTACTTTTTTCATACGCTTAATTATTGGTTTTTAGTCGTGATAAAAATCAAATATAATAAATCTGCCTTACTATTTAAAGCCGCTTGTTTGCTCTATCCATCTTTAATAAAAGGTGGTTAACGAACGTATTGTAGCTCACTCTTTTTAAAAGATTTAATCATTTTGGAAGAATATCTGAAATAATAAACGAAATTTAGCGGCTTTGATCGTTTAAATTAATTTAGCATAAATGAGTTACACAGAGTTTGAAAAGGATGAAGATTTGACGCTGAACTATGTCAAAGAGAAAGAAAAACGATTTATCCCTGTGGTTGTATTTTTGTTTTTTGCGGCAAGTTCACTGTTATTTCCGACCGTTTTTCCGCACTTGCGTCCTTGGATTGATTATGCGCCTTATCTTTTTTTAGGCATTGCATTAATTATTCTTATAAAAGAGCTGATTAACCGGTCAAAACCTAATGCTATTTTACCCAACTTTATTCGATTTTCAAATAAGCATCAAGCCATTTTTTTTGAACAAGCTAAAGGTGACGCAGCAAGTGCCCAATTATCATACGAAGAAATAGCAACATTTTACATTCATGAAAAGCGAGAAAAACATAAAAGCCGTAACCGAACGCGTGGTGGCGGGTCTGCTTTAAGCTCGGTTACCGTTTTATATATTGCCGCCATTCGGTTAACTGATCATTCCACGCTTTATTTATCGTTGTTTAAATCAAAACGTCAAGCACAGGCTATTTTAACTGAAATAGAAACGTATATGAAGGTTAACCCAGTGTCTTTTTCGCAAAAAAAGCACACCCACATAGTCGGTTTCGACCAACTTTCAACCACTCGAAACACGGTAACTTTAAAATGGATAAACAATACGAAGTCTGCTATTTTCCGTTATTTTGTAGTTGCTGCCGGCACACTTTCTGTAATTTACCTCATTGCCACTAATGTACTCCCTCACTTTTCTGATAAAAGTGAAACTGTGCTGATTGTGCTGCTTGCCCTGCCAGCTTTTTTTATTTTGGGTATTGTAGCATTACTAGCCAAAACCTATTTTTTTGTTCATTTCAACCGGTTTCAAATTGAACTAACCCCGCAGACGTTTAGCTACGTAGCCGTAAATGTTTTTACGAAAAAACATAAAACAGTGGCCAATTTACCTACGGATAAAATTGAAGCCTTTGCCTTTAATTTCAACGGAACTAATCCAAATCCAGACTTGCATCAAAGTATTTACTTTACTGGAAGTATTGCCGGCAAACAAAAAGAATCTTCTTTTAAAGAAAAACAACATTTACTCGCTGATTTTTACAAAAACCAAGCACTTTATCTCATGGGGCATCACTCCATTTCGATTATTGCATTGCGTAACTTGCTGAACGAAAAGCTGACAAGTAACCAGAAAACACAAAGAAAATGATATGGTAAATTAACAGGATGTTACCAACCTTTTTTTGAATTGCTTATTTGCCGATTAAATAGTACATTTACCCCAAACCGGTTGAATTTTCTCTTACCAAAACGGTTCTAAAATTTAACCACAAACCTAATTTTTATGACACTAAATGAAATTACCTCTGCGTTGAGTAATTGGAAGCAAGCCAGAAATCAACAAGGGCTTAATGTAATCCAAAATTTTTTCAATCAGGTAAACATGTTTAATTTTCAGCCAGACCCTACCAACCAACCGGTAAATGGACAGTCTGAGGCTTATGTTCATTTTTACCCTGGTATTGAAAACGGCAATTTTGTTTTTTTCGCTATTTCAGCCTGTTACGATACACCGCAACATCAAAACAATATTCAAAACTATGTTCAAAAATGTAACTTAGGTTTTGGACAACCACAACCTGCCACTGCTGTTGGCAATATTAATTGGCAAGAAGCCTCTGCACGTATGACACGCTGGGCAACAAATAAAAACCCTTGGCTAGCCGCTAATATCACCAAAATATACCAGGCTTTTTGCATGCCTCAAAATGACGGTACACAAGGCACAACGCATAATGCTTTTTTTGCGTTGAAAGATGCCAGCTCAATTCAAGATATGGTTGCAGATTTAATTATTGAAGATGTGAAAAATGCAACTATCGCGTATTTTGATACAATTGCTCCAATTCCACCTTATCCGCCAAGTGGTCATTTAGCCGAGTCTAACTTTTACTTACTTAGCTTAATTTAAGGGAGTGCCGCTATGTCTTTTATAGCGCTTAGTTACCTACTGTCTTGGTTATCGCCTATTTTATTGGCTATTGGAATTGTTTTTGGTTGTATTTTTTATAACAAGTTAGACAACGTACACAAACTGTTGTTTATTTATTTTATTGGCTGTATTGCTTTTGATATAGCTGGGCGAATGATGGGACATTTGTTTAAACAAAATAACTTAATCCTCATTCCTTTATTCACCCTTTTTGAGCTGCCGGTTTTTGCCTTAATATATGCACGGGTACTTTCCCCAGCATTTAAATGGCTTATTTATTCTTGTGCAATAACAGGTGTGTTATACACGGTTTATGAATGCTTTAAGCTTGATGTTTATGATTTGATGATGTTTCAAACCTATGCGCGGACACTCGGTGCATTTTTCATTGTGGCCTTCAGTATCACCTTCTTTTTTGGTAATTTTTTCGAATTAGATGCCGACACCCGAAATAAAATGCGCGTTAACACTATTATTCTTGGCTTTTTTTCCTTGAATTTGATTTTTTTGTTGCCTGTTAATTTTTTAATTAATGCCGAATCTCCACTGCGGTTTTACTTATTATTTGGCAATATGGTACTCACTATTGTTTTTTATTCAATTTTAACCGTTTCGATATGGAAAAATGGCAAGACCCCGAAACCCTAGCCATTTGGTTTGGTATTATTTTGATTTTTGTGCTACTGCTCGTTGCCTCTATTATCACATTGGTACGTTTAAGTTATCTTAAAATTTTGACCAAAACCCGAGAAGAAAATCAACTTAAGTTAGACCACCAGCGTGTATTGCTTGAAACCAACATTGAAGTACAAGAGCGCGAGCGGGAGCGGATTGCGGCGGATTTGCATGATGAATTAATTGGAAAATTAACCGCCATCCGGTTAACTAATCAGGTGGAGTCTCAAAAAGGGAAATTGGATGAGATGATTAACCAAAGTATCATAGTAGCACGGCGCATTACACATGATTTGAGTCCTCCGCTTATAGATATGACAGCTTTGCATGAACTAATTACAGACTTAATAGCCCCCTGGAAAAATACCATTGACGTGGTTTTTGATAAGGATATACGTGCGGACTTCCCTTTAAAAGGAGCTCACAAAATTCAGTTAAAACGCATTACACAAGAAATATTGACCAATACAGCAAAACATGCGGCAGCCAGCAAAATAGAAGTACGCTTACGCCAAACCCACCGTTTTTTGGTGTTAGAAATTAGCGATAATGGCAAGGGATTAAACTTAGAAACTGCTAAAAAAGGATTGGGGCTAAAAAATATTGAAAGCCGCGCTCAATTTATAAATGCCAACTATAAAATCAAAACACAACCCGGTAAAGGCACCTCATTTTTATTTATATTAGCACAACCCAACAGCGAAAAACAATGAAAAAAATAACACTAGGAATTGTAGATGACGACGCGTTAATTGTAAACCTCTTAAAAAGTTTTTTAGGTGAAAAAGAAGAAATTGAAATTTTGCTAACAGCTTCTGACGGACGCGAATGCTTGCAGAAGCTAAAAGAATTGGAGCATCCGCCAGAAATTTTACTGATGGATTTAAAAATGGACGGTATGAATGGTGTTCAAACTACCGAACAGCTGCGCAAGTCTTTTCCTAAAATTAAAACTATTATTATTTCATCACACTACAAAGTGTCTTTTATGGGCTTTATGCTAAAAACCGGCGTAAGTGCTTTTGCTCCAAAAGGAATTTCAACAGACGAATTGGTACAAATTATACAAGAAGTACACGAAAAAGGGTATTATTTTGATAAAGATCAGCTTGAAATTATTCGCGATCAGCTTTCTTCTAAATTTCCAAAACCAGTGTTGGAAGAAGAGGATATACTTTCAGAACGTGAAATAGATGTGTTAAAGCTTATTTGCCAGCAAAAAACAGCACAAGAAATTGGCGATAAATTATTTATAACCAAACGTACGGTGGAAGGACATAAGAACAATTTATTTGCTAAAACCGGTGCTAAAAATGTTGCTGGACTAGTGGTCTACGCTATTCAAAACGAAGTAATTAGATCTGAAGACTTACCCATTATTTAGGCTATTCAAACAATCATTTGCTCAACATTAAATGGTCAACTATTCAATAACCTGAGTTCGATTCTTCCAAACGCTCACAGTTGATTTCAGTTTTTTTAGGCAAGGCATGGTTTTGAAGGAGTATTCACTTCGAAAAACCATAACGAAGTATAAGGAAATATGAAATCAATTCTTCGAAAAGTATGGAAAACAGCAATCTTTCAATGGAAAAAGCCTTGAATTAACCAGTTAGTACTACATTTTTTCTATCAAAATCTCACTATTTTCAATACTTCTGTGGAAATTTGGAAGAATCGAACTCAGGTCAATAAGTATTTTTACCTGATTGATTGAAACAGGTATTTACTACCTTTTATCTCGTCTAACTTTGGCGGATATTTGGTTAAGTTCAATGCAAGAGAAATCGGTTAAAAATTGAACTGGTAATTTGGTTGAGTTAGCGCCAAAAGTTGATGATGAGCAATATGAAATTAAAATTTTCGTAAACCTCCACCTAACGATAGATGCTTTTACCTAACTCGTTTTTTAATAGTATGTCCTTTCTGGTTAATTCGGACAGAGAAACGCAACTTTAGGGTTGCGTTTTTTTTTATTGGGTCTGTCTTTTTTTGACAACAGAATTTGCCTCACGTGTCCAATTAACATGAGCGGACTACATTCGTTTTTGGTTAACATAAAGAACTGGATTATGGAGTTACTTTAAATTATACATTCGCTTAACTTCTTCTCGCTCCATCTCAGTTGCCAACACCACACCTTCTTGACTACCAAAAATTTGTTCGTTTTTCTTTATCGCATAAATTCGATCAATCAACATTTTTAGTGGTACAGCATCAACTTCTCCCGCTTGATAGGCTTTGTGGACAGCCGGTAAATATTGTTCCATCATTTTTAAGTTTGAGTGTTGTATAACTAACCACATGACTTGAGCATATTCTTCTCCAACTAAAGATGTGCCTATATAAGTAGTGTAATGCGTAAAAAGCGAGTCAATTCGGTGTTGGTTTAATTTATCCAAATAGCCCTGGGCTTTCCAATCTGTTTCATCATCTTTCCTGTATTTTTGATCGGCTTTATTAATTTCATCTAACATCACCACCAAGTCATAATTGAGTTTGTTTTTACTGGCATAGGCCTTTAAATCTAACGTAACCGGTGCTATGTAATTTGCTTCGCATTTTTTTTGTTGTGCCTTTATTTCTGACCTAATCGGTTCGTATAAGTCAGATTTAAACAACCCATGTTTGGCAAAATATTCGCAACTCTCATCAGCGTCCCTAAATTTTTGCCACGCAATATCAATGTGCGCTGTAGGTTCTTCTAATTCTAGAAAAACCCTAAGCAGGTTAAAATAATCTGCCCGGTTAAACGCGTTGTTGTCATTTTTTACAGCGGTTTTAACTTCATTTAATATAAAAACAGCTTTATCAAACACTTGTTTGTCCAACTTATTTTGACTTGGCTCAAAAGCTAACACTTCTGTTTCAAAATTTACGTAGGTAAAGGTATTGCTCTGTTCTGTAGATTTATCTACTGATTGTGCTTGCGCATTGCAGCTTGCGAACATAAAATAAAACAGGATGAGTGTACTTAAATTTTTCATAATTAAGGTATTGGAACTTTTAAAGTAATCGCTAAACAATTAAAATTGACCGATAATCAGAAAATTACAATTTATTTTAAGAAAAATTAAGGGTATTCGGTTATCGGAAAAAACACAAAAAATAGTTTCATTTTATGTTTACTGTAAAGTACTGAGAATTTTTTAGCTAATTCACTATTTACCAGAGTTATTAAAGCAAAATTTATACCCCCTATTTTTAAGTTTTTCTAAAAAAACACGCGTCTTTTCATAGATTTCTACTAAATTAGGTCAAAATTATATAAAACATGCAGAAAGGAAGACCAGCTACTAAACCAGCTGAATTAAAAGAGGGGTTTTACTTAGAGTTAAGGACAAAAGGCTCAAACTCATTAGTAAAAATTAGAAGAGAAAACATGCAAGAGGTGGAATTGGCAATCGAGCAATATGAAAGAAGTAAAATTGTGACCTATTTGGGGCAAGTTAAAAATGGCCGTTGGTTAGACGGCAAAAACAAAGGAAAAAAGACAGCTTGATAAATTGGATTCGTTTAGATTAGAATCCCTTTCAATTTATTTATTTTAAATAAGCAGCGCATTTCAATTTATGAGATGCGCTGATTTCTTATGCCCTTTATTTTGTGGAGGAAATGAACTTTTTAGTGGCTAAAAAGCCAAGTGTAGCCATTACAAACAAAAAAGCATATAATAATCGGTGGCCGGTGCTTGGTTCAAAATAATCTAAAAAATAACCGGAGAGGGGTCCCATAAAAATATCGGGCAAATAACCCACTACAGAAATTATTCCTACCGCGGTACCCGTTAAATAAACTGGAATTTTACCTTCGTTAAACACGGCAAAATAAAGCGTGCGCACCCCATAAACGCCTAAGCCCAATAAAAAAGTAGAAATTAAAAACACGGCAAAAAAACTAAACGCAACTAAGCCTGATGCGAAAACCAACCCTACCATACCCATGGTTAAAAAACCAAACAGCATTAAAAGTCCCGGATTTTTTTTAGTTGCAATAAAACCTATAACCAATGCGACTAATGGGCGCAAATACAGTAAAAAAGTTGCCACGTTGGCAGATATCACTTCATTTTCACCCAACACATCCGCCGCGTATTGTGGTATGAAATCTGTGGTTTTGTAGCCTACATAAGCACATAAAACGATACACATTAGCCACCGTACACTCGGCAATTTTAAACAAATTATGTAATCTCGTACAGCTTTTGAACGCTCTGTTTTTAAAATTGCAGTAGTTTGTGGCAAGCGCAAAAATATAAAAATCAACACCCCAACTAACCCCACAAAAATAGCGGCGAATAATACAACTGTTTGAAAAGCGTATTGCCGATCTACCATAGTGGCTTCTTTTACCTCAGCACCAATTAAATTTGCAAAAATAAAAACACCAATAAGCCCGATTGTGGCGGCTACCAATCCCCTACCCGCTTCTAAAAAACCAAATGCTTTTCCTTGATTTGTTTCTCCGCCCCATAAGCGTGTCGCTTTTATCATAGGAGCCCAAAATAAAAATATTGTGGTGAAGCCCCAATAACCAAAAAGCAGTTGCAGCCCCAATAACGCGGGGTATGAGAGTAAATAAACTCCACCAGCTGCGGTAAGTACCAATGCAGTACCCATTAATTTTCCGGGTGCAAATCTATCTGCTAAATAACCACCAAAAAAATAAGAAATTACAGCCACAATTCCGTAAATCATAAAACAACTGCCCAAACCAGTATTGTCTATTTCAAAAACCGTAAGGTAAGTTGGACGGAAAATACGCGCTATAACAAATGGTAGAATAAACACCGCTTCTCCGCCTAAAATCAGCAATAGAATAATGTAAAATGGCGATTTTTTAGTAGCTAGTGCATTCATTTATCCAAATATAAAAATTTAACCGACGAGCGTTTTTAGCAGCCGCTATTTAATTTGGTCGTTTAAATCTACCGCAACCTAACCAAAACCAATTCTTATTTTTAATTTTAGAAGAATGAAGTTTAATCCGTTTAAAAATTTAGGGCCGGGCACTTTGGTGGCTGCGGCATTTATTGGTCCCGGTACGGTAACACTTTGTACTATTGCCGGTACTTCTTTTGGTTTTTCACTCATTTGGGCGTTAGTATTGTCGGTAATTGCCACTATTTTTTTACAAGAAATGGCTGCTCGTTTAGGACTTGTCAGCCAAAACGGATTAGCTGCCTCTATTCGCCAACGGTTAAAGCATCCATGGCTAAAAATAGTTGTTTTGCTCTTAATTTTTGCGGCAATAATAGGCGGCAACAGTGCTTATCAAGCAGGCAATATTGGTGGTGGCGTTTTAGGGTTATCGGTTGTTTTTCCGTCTACAGAATTAACAATTGGCGGCTTTTCATTTAATTATTTGATTTTACTATTTGCATCAATTGCATTTTTAGCGTTGTATGTTGGGCAGTACAAACAGCTTGAACGCATTCTTGTAGGTCTTGTTATTTTAATGAGTTTATCATTTTTAATAACTGCTATTTTAACACTCCCTTATTTACCCGACGTGTTATATGGTGCCTTTATACCGAGCTTGCCAGCAGATAGTTTATTAACTATTATTGGCTTAATTGGCACAACAGTAGTGCCTTACAATTTATTTTTACATGCCTCATTAGTCAATGAAAAATGGGGAGGCGAAGAAATGACTTTAGATGAAAAAATAGCCCGCTCTCGGCGAGATACGGTTGCTTCTATTATTTTAGGCGGAATTGTATCAATTTCTGTGGTGATTTCAGCCGCAGCGGTTCAATCTGGAGCATTGACAAATGCCACCGATTTGGCAAAGGGTTTGGAGCCTTTGTATGGTTCATTTGCCCGTTATTTTTTAGGGTTAGGTTTATTCGCCGCTGGTATTACATCTGCCATTACCGCTCCATTAGCAGCCGCTTATGTTGCCCAGGAATGTTTAGGCTGGAAAAAAGAGTTGAAATCAGCACGATTCAGAGCCGTTTGGATGTTTGTTCTACTTATAGGTACTTTTTTCGCATTAATTGGTAAAAAACCAGTCGAACTTATTCAGTTTGCCCAAGTTATTAACGGTGTGCTAATGCCTGTTGTCGCTATTTTATTAGTGTGGATTGTAAATCAAACCGGAATAATGGGCAAATTCATTAATAAAACCTACCAAACAGTTGTGGGAGGTGTGGTCATATTAATTACTATTGGTTTACTCATAAAAGTACTGACCGTATTATACAATGGATAAAAAAGCAATTCTTATCAATTGTGATTTGGGCGAAGGAATGCTTACGGATGAGACGGTTATGCCTTTTATTGATGCGTGTAGTATTGCGTGTGGCGGGCATTTTGGTGATGAAAAATCCATTCGGCAAACCATTCAGCTTGCCAAAAAAAACGTGGTTAAAATTGGTGCACATCCCTCATACCCCGATCGTGAGAACTTTGGTAGAAAATCACTTTCGCTAGACGCTAGTGAACTACAAAAATCCATCATTGACCAATTATTGCTTTTTAACAAAGTAGCAATGCAAGAAGAATGTGAGGTACACCACATAAAACTGCATGGCGCCCTTTACAATGATGCTGCAAAGCAACCTAATACCGCGCAGCTTGTAGTGGACGTACTCCGCAAAACCATGCCGGAAGTTGCACTTTTTTGCCCTTATCAATCTGCCTTAGCAATGGCAGCAAAACCGTTTTTTAAATTAGTATACGAGGGGTTTGCAGACCGCAGGTACAATGCCGACTTAAGTTTGGTGAGCCGAACAAATAGCAATGCATTAATTACAGACCCATTTGAAGCGTTAGAACAAATAAAATCAATCATTGAAACAGAAAAAACAACCACCATTACAGGTAAAATTGTTCCAATACGAGCAGAGACATTTTGCCTTCATGGTGACAACCCTAATTGCACGGCTATTTTAGCGATTATTAATGAATACAACCAAAGCTGTGAAGCCAACCATTAAACCATACGGCGTACATGCTGTTGTTTTAGTATGGGTATCTCATACGGACATAGCAGTTGATGTTTTGAATTGGTATCGTTTTTTAGAAATAAATTATACTGAAAAATTGGTGGATTTGACTATGGGATATAGCAATATTGTTTTGTTCTTAAAAACAGGCGTTGACCAAAATGAATTGATAGAAGACCTGAAAACACTGAATGCCACAACCAACTTAAGTAAACCAAAAAAGACAAACTGCCTGGAAGTTCCCGTTTATTATGATTTGGAGAATAAATGGGATTTACAGTACGTTGCTGAAAAGAATCAGCTAACGGCGGAAGAAGTAATAGAAAAACATATCGAAGTAACCTACCCCATTCGTTTTTTTGGCTTTTTACCAGGCTTTGTTTATTTAGACGGATTAAATACCCAATTAGCCACACCGCGCAAAACCACCCCAAGAAAAGCGATACCAGCCGGTGCAGTGGGTATTGGTGGTAGTCAAACAGGGATTTACCCTCAAAAAAGCCCAGGCGGATGGCAAATAATAGGTGAAACGCCAATTCAGTTGTTTAACGCAAAACAAACCCCGCCTGTTTTTTTAAATTCGGGTGATTACATACGCTTTAAAGCAGTTAATAAAGCTACTTTTATCACGATTCAAAAACAAGTTGAACGAGAGAATTACGACTTAAATCAATTATTAATACAATGATTGAAGTTTTAACCACAGGTTTAATCAGTTCTATTCAAGACAAAGGCCGCTTTGGTTTTAAGCATTTTGGCGTACCCGTTTCAGGCGCTATGGATCAGTATGCAATGCAATTAGGAAATCAACTATTGAATAATGAACTCAACGCAGCAGTGTTGGAATTTGCATTAAGTGAACCACGTTTAATGTTTCACACACCAACATTAATTGTGCTTACCGGAGGTGCTTTTGAGGCAACTGTAAATGGTGAAAAAATAATGCAAAACAAACCGCATCTCATCACAGCCAATAGCCAACTTGAAATTGGAGCAACAAAAGGCGGCACTTATGGGTATTTAGCCGTAAAAGGTGGTTTTCAAACACCGCTTGTAATGAATAGCCGCAGCCAATATAAACCTATAACTGAAACAGCTACATTGGTAAAAGGTCAGCAGCTTAATACATTAAAAAATCTGCCGGATACAGTTGAGCAAAATGCACAGATAAAGTGGAGTGGTTCCTATTTTACATCCACTCAACTCCCCATTTTAAAAGCACCTGAGTTTGAAGAATTGTCTGCAGAAAATCAAAAAAAAATATTGAGCGCTAACCATAAAATAAGTCATACGATTAGCCGAATGGGGTACCGCCTAGAAGGAAACACAATTGGCTTGCCTGAAATTAAAACCAACCCTGTGATGCCCGGTACAGTTCAACTTACTCCGTCGGGTCAATTAATAGTTTTAATGCGAGATGCGCAAACAACAGGGGGCTACGCACGCATTTTTCAACTTACGGAGCAGGGCATTAACCAATTAGCACAGCAGCTGCCGGGTACGTTTATTACGTTTAAACTGGTTGAGGAGTAGTTATTCGCTCCATATCTTCAAACAAATTGACCATCTGTTCGGCCAAAGGCTTAGTAAAATCATTGTCATTCCAATATTTCATGTGCGAACCTATGTATAAGCCCGTGTTAATTTCAAAGTCATTTACCAATTCTTCATACGGTTGACTTAGTTGCTTCATTGGCCAACCCAAAATATCATCCTTATCGTAAAAATTATCCCATTTAAAATGGTCGTTTCGTTTTTTGAATGGGATAATCTGATCTTCTCGCATGCCAGAAAC
This sequence comes from Crocinitomicaceae bacterium, assembly GCA_963736585.1. Lineage (GTDB taxonomy): Bacteria > Bacteroidota > Bacteroidia > Flavobacteriales_D > Crocinitomicaceae > Crocinitomix. The sequence goes on from CAVTPI010000003.1 coordinate 26,932, forward strand.
AAAAAGCGGAATGTTACACCCAATCGTCGCCAGGTAGTCTAAATTTTCAAGGCTATCTTCTTCTGTCGCCGGATTCTCTCTAAAAATCCCCTTACCATTATCTGCATCCCAAATATAAGTAGACAATAAATGGCAGCCCATTGAATGCCCCACAATAATCAACCGATAATCATCAAACGTTTTAGACAAGGCCCACACTTGTTTTATTCGCTTACGAATGTAGTTGTGTATTTTAAAATAAGTACCTGCAGGGTCTGCCGCATTTCGTTCAAACGCCACACCGTCGCCAAAGGCATCCATCACAAATTTACGAAAGCTAAAAACACCTCCCATACGATTTTTAGCGCTCAGTCTACGGTAGAGCGCTTCTTGGTTGTCATCCACCTCTGTAACACTAAACGGGCGGCTTTCTACTATTCTGAAATTACCTTCTACACACGTACCTTTTGTATGGTGCCGCAAATCATCTTCCATAGTCTTTGCGTAACCGGGGTTTTGCGTTCCAATTCCTGGTATTGTTAGGATAATTATTTTTTTTGCCATTGACTTTACTGCTTTGGTTAATGCCATGAATTTACTTTATCCCTTTTAGTTAACCAAATTCACCAACGCATAAAAAAACCGTTTGCCAATACAAGCAGACGGTTTTATGGTTTGGTGTCTATTAAAATGTCTAGAAACGCATACCAAACGTTAATGTAAATTGCGCATTTCTAAAATCTAACGCGGCTTCACTTCCATTTAAGGTTGGGTTATACGCGTAATAAGTCGTATTTCTTCGCTGAAGGACAGTGGCAAGGTCAAAATAAAACTTGCCTTGATTATAGCCTAAACCACCTGTAAAATACGTAGTGGGTGATTGCGCTCCTTCAATTCCATCTCTAAACGGAGTGTCGTAAAACGCAAATCCTCCTCTTGCGGTGAATTGTGGATCTAGCTTTAATTCAAAACCAGTTTTGAAGTTAAACGTGTTTTTATACAGGTTTTCAATTTGAAAATTTTCGTTCACAAAGTCGTAAGGTGCGTTGCTAAACCTTCTGTCCGATAAGTTGGCAGAAGAATAATCGACATACTCAATTTCTACACCAATCATTCCTATTTTTTTGCTGACTGCTCCAATGGAAATGTTTCCTCTAAACGGGGTTCTCAACCGATAATCATACGAACCTGTGGGCACAAATTCGGGATCAACAAACTTGCCGCCGGCATCTGTTTCGGCGGTCATATTATTGGTGTAATTGTCTGATAAGTTATAAACTGTGGGTAGCTGAGCAGATAATCCAACACTTAACCATGGCAATGGTAAATAAATCAGACCAACACGTGCACTGTATCCCCATCCTTCGGTTTCTAAATTACCAGTATAGTTAATCGACCGTAAGAATAATGCTGTATCTGTGTATGTCTCCGTATGGCTAAAACGCTCTTGAAAATTTACTTTTGTTGCGTTGAAAGAACCTCCGACAAATAGTGTATTTGCATAATTTCCACTAATGGCAAAGCTATATTCATGCATGCCTCCACTGCGTGTTATGGAGCGATTGTGTAAAGCTCTGCCCGAATTAAAATCGGTTGTGTATTGGTTACCATCTGCCGGGTCAATAGCAAAAACATCATACGCTAAACCCGCACCAAATGGGTACCGATCATAGATTAAACTATCGGGTGTTCCATTGGCATCAACAATAAACGAATGTAAAATAGACGAATCGGCTAAACCCGAGTAATTAATGCGTTGATTAAAATTATTAATGCGGTTAACCCCCATTCCTAACTGAACGCCGTACCAATCTCCCCACTCATTTGGATTTAATTTATAAGCCTTTACGTAAGACAAATTGCTAATGTTAGCATTTACACCTTGATCGCTATCGGCATTGCCGTAAAAATTAGCATTGGCTTTACCGTACTCTATATTTAGCGTTCCAGAAAAATTAGATTTCATAAAGCGGGCAAGTCCTGCTGGGTTTGATAACACCACTGAAAAATCACCACCAATAGCGGTCATAGCACCTGCCATTGACGTATTTCTTGCTGAACCTCCAAACCGCGTTTGACTGTAACGCAATGCGTCGTCTTCATTTTGTGAAAAGCCTAAATTTCCGCATAGAAATAGACCGAATAAAAAAACTGCTTTTTTCATTTTACTTTTTTTGCGATCAATTAAAAATTGTATTCTAAACCTGCAAGCCGGTTATTGCTTTCAACTTACCTTCTGCGAGAAGATGAACCCGAACGTGATGAACTGCCGCTTCCAGATGATGATGAGGATGAAGAACGTGAACTATTGCTAGAACGGTTTCCGTTATACTGCGTTCCACTATTTCGCGACGAGTTTGTGCGTGTTGCGTTTGTGTTATTGTTTGACCTATTCGTGTTGTTAGTATTGTTTACACGGGTAGATGAATTTGAACGACTGGTGGAAGAACTTCTAGTTGTAGTGGTTGTACGGGTGGTGCCGCTGTTATAATTACCATTGGTGCTTCTGCTTGTTGTATTGTATTTGGGTGTTGCGTAAGCGTTTGACGTATTGTCGCCACTGTTCGCATTCCCCGAATACACTGACCCGTTACCATTACTTGAATTTCTTACAACGCTTGTACCAGATGAAAATGGATTATTTGCCGGCTGTGTTGTAATACGTCCACTGTTTGCGGTTGTGTTGTTCAATGAACTGGCATTCGGTGTTGATTGTGTTGAATTTTTCCCAACATTTTGGGTAGTGTTTTCATTTGTAAATGTATTATTATTCAACCGTTCTACATTGTTCGTATTGTTTGCGTTATTGGTCGTTGAATAATCCGTATTTACGGTCGCATTTCCGTTTGTGGTGTTGGTTGTATTTTTAACATTATTCGTGTTAACATTGCCAGAAGAAATAACGTCAGATCCACCAGATACGTTGGATGAAGTAGTGTTTACATTTCCGCCATTGGAAAGTGGTTTTACACGATCATTCATTGGTTTAACAACATCAACCTGTGCAATAGAACTGTTTCCGTTATATGTGGCAAAAGGCTGGTTATTGGCTACAGCACTGTTCGTTGCCTTAATCGTTTCTGGATAGGTTGTTGTTTGAGATGTTCCTGTAGAAGAAGAGCGTCTGTGACCGTAATAATGGTTAGAATTGTTAGTTCCGTTATTATTATTATTATCAAAACCTCCGTTAGCCCCGTTTCCGGCGTAAAAACCGTTGTAAAATCCATTGTAATAACCTTGGTTGAATCCGTTTCCATACCAACCATTCCCATATCCGTATCCGTTCCAGCCATTACCATACCAAGGGTCGTTCCAAGGGTTGTACCATCCGTAACCGTTCCACGGGTCATACGCATAACCGTAAAATCCGTACCCGGCATATCCAGGTCCACCAAAATATCCACAATTATATCCAAACCCACGTCCGTAATTGTTCCAACGGTACCCGTAATAAGGTCTACACCCTCTAAAACCAAAAGGTTGTGAGCGGTATCCCCATGTACCACCGTATATGATAGGGTCATTCCATCCGGCGTTGCCATAATAATTTGGCACGTCGTAATTATAAACGTTTAAATTTCCGTTTTCAGTGTAATAACCACCACCAAAATTATTGGCGGGTGTATTTGGCTGAATATTTGTTTCAACCTCCACTTCATAATCTTCTTCGTTTCCGTTAATATAATCTGCGTAACCTAAATCTTCATTTACGTCTGCTTTAACGGGTTTTTCGGGCGTATAATATACATCATCATACACCTCACTAGAATTTGCGCAGCTAAAAAGAAAGGCTGCTGTGAGTATTGGAACTAAATATTTTAAATTTTTCATTGCTTTATGGATTGGAATGGATAAAAGTTATATTTACATTTGTTTTTCAACTACAAAAGATACAAAAATTATACCAAAAAATGGCAGAAAAAATAACTCCCCGCCAAAAAGACTATTCACAATGGTACCAAGACATCATCAAATTCGCTGACCTTGCAGAGAATTCGGAGGTTAGAGGATGTATGGTGATAAAGCCCTATGGCTACGCAATTTGGGAAAATATGAAGGCTGAACTTGACCGAATGTTCAAAGAAACAGGTCACCAAAATGCTTATTTCCCATTATTTGTGCCCAAACGTTTATTCGAAGCGGAAGAAAAAAATGCCGAAGGATTTGCAAAAGAATGTGCTGTAGTTACGCATCACCGGTTAATGAACGACCCCGACAACAAGGGTAAATTAATTGTAGACCCCAATGCGAAGTTGGAGGAAGAGTTGGTTGTACGCCCAACGAGTGAAGCCATTATTTGGAGCACATATAAAAAGTGGATTCAATCGTATCGCGATTTACCTTTGCTTATTAACCAGTGGGCAAATGTAGTGCGTTGGGAAATGCGTACGCGTTTATTTTTAAGATCTGCTGAATTTTTATGGCAAGAAGGGCATACAGCTCACGCTACTAAAAATGAAGCGATTGCAGAGAGCGAGCAAATGTTAGAGGTGTATGCAAATTTTGCTGAAAACTTTATGGCATTACCCGTGGTTCGCGGTGTAAAGTCAGAAAGTGAACGTTTTGCGGGTGCAGAAGAGACCTATACCATAGAAGCAATGATGCAGGATGGAAAAGCCTTACAATCCGGAACTTCTCATTTTTTAGGTCAAAATTTTGCCAAAGCATTTGATGTTAAGTTTGCAGATGCTGAAGGTAATCAAGATTATGTTTGGGCAACATCCTGGGGGGTATCAACACGATTAATCGGAGCATTAATTATGGCGCATTCAGATGATTTAGGCTTAGTATTACCACCGCGCTTAGCTCCCATTCACGTGGCGATTGTACCAATTTACAAAGGTGAGGAGCAACTCAATGAGATTTATGAAAAAATAGCCCCAATTATCAATGAGTTAAAAATAAAAGGACTTACCGTTAAGTTTGACGACGACGACAAAAAGCGTCCGGGGTGGAAATTTGCCGAATATGAAGCTAAAGGTGTACCGGTTAGAATAGCGGTAGGTGCAAGAGATTTAGCCAATAATGTTGTGGAAGTGGCACGACGCGACACCCAGGAAAAGCAAATGGTTGATATTCACAATGCTGCTCATTTTATTGAGCAATTATTAAATACCATTCAAGAAAACATTTACACAACTGCGCGCATGCGGCAAGAGGCGAACACGTTTATTGTGGATGATTATGAAGATTTTAAGCAACGAATTGAAAAAAATCCGGGCTTTTATATGGCGCATTGGGATGGTACAGCCGAAACTGAAGAAAAAATTCAACAAGAAACCAAAGCTACAATCCGGTGTTTACCATTAAATGGAGAACACGAAGAAGGAAAATGTATGGTAACCGGAAAACCATCCAAACAACGCGTAATTTTCGCTAAAGCCTATTAAACTATGACGAACGAAGAATTTGAAAAACACCTTGAACAAGGGACAAACTACCTAGTGGGGTTGTTGGATAACAAAACCAAATTAAAACTTGACATTTATAAAAACACAACCGAATGGTTTAGTGTATTTAAAGAAGAGTTAAAAGCATGTGTAGACCTTATCAAGCAACACATTAAAGACGAGCGCATACGCATGCGTGTGGTAGACAGAGGTGATTTAGAAGCGCAACTGTTTATTGGAAGTGATGTAGTGGTTTTTAACATGCATACAAACGTTTTTAAACTCAATAGTTCAGATTATGCTACGCATACCTCTTATGTGCGTAATAATCCCGGAAATGCCTACTGTGGTATTATCAACGTTTATAACTTTTTGGCCGACTCTTATGAGTTTAACCGGTCACATGACGTAGGGTATTTAATTGGTCGTATTTTCATTAATAAAGAAAATCATTTTATGATGGAAGGTAAAGGACCTTTAAATATCGTTTACCGCGATTTTATGCACCATATTTTGACACGTCAAATCATAAAAGATTTAATTCTTCGCGTTGCAATCCATGCGATTGATTTTGATTTATACACACCACCTTACAAAGCTGTTCACAAAGCTACTGTACAGGATTTGAACACGTTAAATTACAGTTCTAAATTAAAGACTGGCAAGCGACTTGGATTCAAGTTTGAATCGGAACAAGAAATTAATTAAAAAAAGTAAGATTTTTTTTGTCCTTTCAGTTTTAAGATTTATATTTGCGCTCCCTTTTAGGAAAAAATAATTTCCAACAAGGGGCTTTGGCCCATTCGTCTAGTGGTTAGGACGCCAGGTTTTCATCCTGGAAACAGGAGTTCGATTCTCCTATGGGCTACCATGTCAGCTTTGAGTTAGGCGTGTGAGTTTTGAGGTATTCTCTTGCTCATCATCCGAACCTCTAAACTGCCACGGCCGATTCGTCTAGTGGTTAGGACGCCAGGTTTTCATCCTGGAAACAGGAGTTCGATTCTCCTATGGGCTACCAAGATGAGTTTGAAGTGTGCGTATAGCGTTTTGAGAGTGAAACTCATTTAAATTGAACAAAAGAATTATTTATATAGAATTATGGCAAATCATAAATCGGCAATTAAAAGAATACGATCTAACAACGCTAAGCGTTTAAGAAACAAGTATCAGCATAAAACAATGCGTAACGCTGTTAGAGCTTTAAGAGGTTCTGAAGACAAGAAAGAGGCGGCAGAAATGTTACCAAAAGTTTCTTCTTTAATTGACAGATTAGCAAAAAGACGTGTAATTCACAAGAACAAGGCAGCTAACTTAAAGTCTAGCCTTACAGTTCACGTTAATAGCTTGTAAGATTTTTATAAAAAAATTAAGCGGGTCTGGTACTTTTGTATCAGACCTTTTTCTGTTTAAAATTGTGCGCAATGGACGTTAAAATTCATGAATCATGGAAAGCGGTATTAAGCGATACGTTTGAAAAACCGTATTTTGAAACACTTATTACCAATGTAAAAAAAGCGTATCAAACACAAGATGTTTGGCCACGTGGCAGCAAAATATTTGCGGCTTTTGACCATTGTCCGTTTGATGAAGTAAAGGTGGTTATTTTAGGGCAAGACCCCTACCCAACCCCCGGTAATGCACACGGGCTTTGTTTTTCAGTTCCTTCTTCTGTTCGCCCTCTTGCAAAATCATTACAAAATATTTTTAAAGAAATTAAAGAGGATGTTGATGTTCCCGTTCCGGATAATGGAAATTTGGAGCGCTGGGCAAACCAAGGTGTTTTTTTATTGAATACGGTATTAACCGTAAATGCCTTTAACCCGAACTCGCACAAAAAATTTGGATGGGAAACATTTACAGATGAAGTAATTAAAACAATTTCGGCTAAAAAACAAGGTGTTGTGTTTTTACTGTGGGGCGCACAGGCACAAAAAAAGGCCGATTTAATAAATGCCGAAAAGCATCATATTCTTTCAGCACCTCACCCCTCGCCATTATCTGCCCACCGCGGATTTTTTGGTTGCAAACATTTCAGTAAAACAAACGAACTATTAATTTTACAACAAAAAGAACCAATTAATTGGTAAACGCTATGAGCGACTATAAAAATGATTTAATATTACGCATGATTAATGGGGAGCCAACGGATCGTTTTCCGGTTTGGTTGATGCGCCAAGCAGGGCGTATTTTACCCGAATATCGTGCAATCCGTTCAAGCCTGAGTGGGTTTAAAGAATTGGTGGAAACACCAGAGCTGGCTGCTGAAGTAACGATACAACCTGTGGATATTTTGGGAGTAGATGCCGCGATTATATTTTCTGATATACTTGTCGTACCCGAAGCAATGGGGTTGCCTTATGAAATGATTGAGAAAAAGGGACCCTGGTTTGAATCTACCTTACAGTCAGATGAAGATTTGAAATTAATTTCAGATAACATTGATGTGGCTGACCGGTTGGGTTATGTAATGGAAGCCATAAAATGTACAAAAAAGGAACTAAACGGGCGTGTACCACTTATTGGCTTTGCTGGGGCGCCCTGGACAATTTTTTGCTACATGACGGAAGGGCAAGGTTCAAAAACATTTTCAAAAGCGAAACGCATTTTATATGCCAACCCTGCCATGGCACATAACGTGTTAGACCAAATAACGAATGTGACAATCAAGTATTTAAAGCTACAAATTGAGGCGGGTGCTGACCTTGTTCAAGTTTTTGATTCATGGGCTGGAATCCTTTCTCCTGCTGCATATTCTGAGTTTGGTACGAAGTATGTAAGAAGGATATGTGAAGCAATAACGGAAGTTCCTGTAACTGTATTCGCCAAAGGTGCGTATTATGCTAGAGAAGAACTTGCTACGCTTGATTGCCAAACAATAGGTTTAGATTGGAACATGGATGTTGCAGAAAGTCGGAAATTGATTGGAATGGATAAAACACTTCAAGGAAATATGGATCCTTGTGTACTTTATTCTGACTTTAAGACGATTGAAACGGAAACAAAAAACTTATTAAAATCTTTTGGAAATCGGAGGCATATTGCTAATTTGGGGCACGGAGTTTATCCGGATTTGGACCCACAGAAAGTTAAATGTTTTATTGACACGGTGAAAGCCCATACAATTAATTAAAAAAAAACTACAATGAAAAAAATTATTATTTCATTTTTATCGTTGAGCTTCTTGTTTACAGCAACGGCTCAAAATTTAAATAACTTGGTGGAAAATCCAAGTTTTGAGCAAACAGAGGGACGAATTAAACGCGAAGGTGCCATTGAGGTTGCCGTTGGTTGGATGTCTCCTACAAAAGCCTCTGCAGATTTATTTGCAGGAAAGGTAAAGGAAGGTTACGGAACGCCGAATAACGATTTGGGGATGGAAGATCCGCAAGATGGTGAAAACTATGTTGGAATTCGTTTATTCAGCTACAACGATAAAGAGCCAAGAAACTATATCTCATCAAAATTGAGACAAACCATGAAAAAGGACCAGAAGTACTGCGTTACTTTTTATGTAAACCTTGCTGAAGCATCAAAATATGCTGCAAATAATATGGGAATTAATTTTTCTAAAAAGCAATATAATATTGATGAAGCAAAAAGTATTCTTACACAAACAAGTGTAATGGACAAGGACAACAAAATTTTTGACGGCCAATTCGGTTGGGACCAAATTTGTGGTGTTTACACAGCCGAGGGTGGTGAAAAATTCTTGACAATTGGAAACTTTACGTCTAACGGTGAAACTGAAAGCTCACGTTTGAAAAAATCGCGAGATTTTTCTGGTGCCTCTGTGGTAAGTGCTTATTATTTTATTGATAATGTTTCTGTTATTGCGATTAATGATGAATCTGAATGCTCATGCATTGCGGATGAACGCAGACCAGAAACAAAATTTATTTATGAAATTGCACCGATCAACCCGGCGGGCATGGAGCCGTCTCAAATTGCACAATTTACAACCTTATATTACGGTTACGGAGATAGTGAAATTTCAAACAACAGTAAAAAGCACTTACAAATTATTTTAGACATGTTGTTAGCCAACCCTGGTTCAAAAATAACATTGACAAGCCACTTGGATGAACAAGAGGTAAAAGATCCTGCTTTAACTACACTTGCAGAAGATCGTACAGAAGCTGTTAAGGTATTTTTGATGAGTAATGGAATCAACTACACACGTATCCTAACAGAAACTAAGAAAAATGCTGAACCGGCTGATAAATCGGGGACGGATTTGGCAAAAGCTAAAAACCGTCGCGTAACGTTTACGTTTACTCCAAAATAAATCAGCAATACACTAAAAATTTTAAAAACCTTCTTGCATGAGTGAGAAGGTTTTTTTATGCTTAAATAACAACAGTATCTCCCCTTTTTTTAGCACATTTGTTTAAACCTACTTTCTATGATAAAAAAAGGAGATAAAAGAACCATTCGTGCATGGGCATTTTACGATTGGGCCAACTCTGTTTACCCACTGGTTATTTCTACGGCTATCTTCCCTATTTTTTATGAATACCAAACAAGTTTAGACGGTACAGATTTAGTGACCTTTTTTGGTGCGCAAATTAAAAACACAGTTTTATACTCTTACGTGGTGGCGGCATCTTTTGCAGCTGTTTGTATACTTTCTCCTTTGCTATCTGGCATAGCTGATTACAGTGGAAGTAAAAAGCGATTTTTACAATTTTTCTGCTATTTGGGGGCCATTTCTACTGCCACATTGTACTTTTTTAACCCCGAATACATGGAGCTCAGTATGCTCTCTATATTTTTTGGTAGTTTGGGTTTTTGGAACAGTTTGGTTTTTTACAATGCTTATTTACCCGAAATTGCCGAACCCAAAGACCATGACCGCATTAGTGCGCTCGGTTTTTCATTAGGTTACGGCGGGGCTTCTATTTTATTAATTATATGCCTGGTTTTAATTCAGGTTTATGAAATGCCTGCTAAGTATGCTTTTTTAATGACAGGCGTTTGGTGGATTGGTTTTAGCCAGATTACGTACCGCAGGCTCCCTGATAGAAACACAAACCGCAGAGGAAAAATTACCTCAAAAATTATGGGGGATGGTTTTAGAGAGTTAAGAAAAGTAGGCCAATTTATTTTTAAAACGAAACGACTCAAACGCTACCTTATTTCATTTTTCTTATTTAGCATGGGGGTGCAAACGGTTATGTTAATGGCCGTTTTATTTGCCAAAAAGGAGGTTTTTATTGGTGATAACGCAGACGACGCAGGTTTAATAATTGCTGTAATGCTTATTCAGTTTATCGCTATTCCGGGTGCTTATACGTTTAGTTGGGCATCAAAAAAAATAGGTAATGTTAAAACATTGGGGGTAGCCTTGATGATTTGGTGTATTTGCTGCGGATTCGCTTATTATTTTGTTTATGATCCGTTTAACTTTTACATTTTGGCTGGAATTGTTGGATTTGTGATGGGCGGCACACAATCGCTATCGCGTTCGACCTACTCTAAATTTTTACCGGAAACCAAAGATACGGCCTCATTTTTTAGTTTTTATGATATTACAGAGAAGGTGGGTATTATTATCGGAATGGTAATTTTTGGTTTTGTAGAGGCTACATCTGGAGACATGCGGATGTCTGTGCTGGCATTAATTGTGTTTTTTGTTCTTGGTTTTGTGGCTTTATTTTTTATTCCAAAAAATGAACAAAACGAATCATTTGACGAGAATATACTAGACGAGATTGAACAACAGACAATAACGCCTTAACGCCTCCTTAGTATTACGCTTGCTGCTTTTTTTGTTTTCTACGGCGTAGCACATACAATGCCATTAAGCCAAAGGCTGCAGTATAAAGCGTACCGTACCAAAAATAGCGGTGTGTAAACATTAACTGAAAGTAATAAGGTACTAACCGCCAATTAAATGGTTTTTTACCTACATTCTTTTGCCAAAACGGAACGTCATAATGACTTAGTGGTTGTAATGTTTCGCCAGTTAAGCTGTGCAGTTCAAAATTTGGCTCTCCATTTTTAACGTTTACAAGCAACATGGCATCTCTTGGTAATGCACGAATAGCCGTTGCAATAATTGAAACATTATTGGGTTTATCTTTAAAATAAAAAAAAGAGGCTGGTGCGTGACCTAACGAACCAGAAAACAAATGCACGTTGGCATTTTTTGCTATTTCACTTAAAAGGGGTAATACATCTGCTTTATAATTTGTTCCCGTCAAGCTTTGTGTATTGTCCTCAAACAATCCATCCATTTCGCTGTAAGCATCTGCCCAAATTGTTCTGTGGGTGTATATAAAAACGTTATTTACACCTCCTTTACTGGCTTGCTTATTTGCTTCTATCAATAAAGACAATTGGTCATCTTGAATGTCTCCATTGTCCCTTTCGGTGTCTAAAACTATATGAATGTCATTACCTATTTTAAATGAAAAAGTTGTTTTACCGTAATTGTTCTGATAAATATCTCCAGATAAATCATGGTTTCCGACACTATTAACCAACGGTATTTCCAGTTTATTAAAAAAGCTTGTTTGATACGCATCAATGTCGTTCTGAATATCTAAAAATAAATCACCTAAACACACTAATGCATCTGCCCCGCTATTATTTATCCAATCTAAATTTGCTAAAAGAGTATTTGCAGGAAAGTGTGTAGCGTTGCCACTGCCACCATAAAAATGCCCACTTACAATAAACGAATAATCAGCAATAGAATCTGTATTCTCCCACTTTAATTGATTAAACGGAGAGGTGTATTGCCCGTGCGCAATACCACAAAAAAACAGTAATATATAAGTTGTTGTTCTCATCCTTTTTTACGTTCTTCCAATGTTTCAATACTTTGCGTAGCTTTGTACAATGTGTAACTAGACGTTCCGCTTAGTTGGGCATTCAAATCAACTGTAAACCCTTTTTTAACGTTTATCACTTCACCTCCAATTATATCACAGGTGGAATGGTTATTTAAATGCGCAAGCAAATTAATGTCTTTAAACTTAGATTCCCATGAGTTGAACGCTGTAGAATAGTTCAAATCTGCCAATGTTGTATAATTTGTGCAAATGGAGTTGTGCATTTCTACATCCGAACCATAAGCTGTTAAAAAGGTGTTTCCTTTGTTGGCAGTAAAGTTTTTAATACGGATTAAGCAAGCATTGAATTGCCCAAATGAATGTAGCGAGCCACTTGTGCAATTTGTTGCCGTAACTTCTGAAATGTTGGCGACTAAAAACGGCGCATTAACGGAGGCAAATGAACAGCTTTGCAAGTTAATTTTACTTTTATCGGACTGAATGGCGGTTGTTTCGCAATCAAAAAAAACAGTATGCACGGCTGTTAGATTCCCATTTTTCAAAACAATGCACGGTGTGTTGCTCTCCTTAGCGGTGATGTAAAGTGGATATTCATCTGTACCCTGCAGTTGCAATGCTCCTTCAATTATGAGTTGTGCTTCTGGTTGAAACACCAGCTGATTACGATTGGTTATTCGCAATGTTTTACCATTGGGAATGTAGATTGTAGACGCAATATTTTCCACTTTAGGGTTTAACAAAGCCAGCGTATCATTCACCCACTGTAGAGGGGCGTTACTTTGTGATGGCACTGTATCACTGTTGAACTTAAATAGTGCGCGGTAGGATGGTAAATCAGAAATTTCTACGGTGAAAATGGTTTTTCCTCCCGGTATTTTTGCTTTTAGGGTTAGGTTTTTTAATTTTTTTGATGTTTTGAAAGTTAAGTCGAAATAATGGGCGAAAGTGTCGCGTGCTTTTGCTGGAATAACGGTTTTTTGATTCGGATGTATAATTTTATCACCATCAATTGATAAACCTATAACTTCAATGGGAAAGTCAGAAACCGGGGTTACACTAATGGTAACAGTAGAGTCCGTTTTGTAATCTAAAAATGCGTGTAAGGGCTTAGGTAATTCAAGGTTGTGCCTGATGCGCTCTATATTTTCATAATAAGGTTTAAATGAAAACTTAATGTAGGCAAACTCTTTTGCCAGCGTTCCTCTTTTTTTATTTAGCTCTGCCGTTATATTTTCTTCAAATTCATTCAAATATTTCTCATTACAAATGCGATTTAAAGCCTTGATGTATGCTTCGAAAAAAATGGGGTCTGCAAATAATTGATCGTGATAATTAAACCCAAGTGTGGCATAATCATAAGGCACACGTTGCCCCGCAATTTTTTCTGTCGCCCGCACCGAAAAGCTTTCATACCCTACTGGTTCTATTTTTTGCGTTTCGGAATTGTAAAAGAACTTTACATCACTCCAATCTAACGAATGGTAACCGCCCACTAAATCAATGACCGCATGAAAACGAGCCATTTTTTCAATATCAAAAACAGTTGATGTACTTTTTTCGCCTCTTCTAAACGCCTCTAGCAAGGCGGCTGCCTTTACATACGTCGTTGTTAAAACACTATCTCTTTTTACCACTCCACGATCATACGCCTCTGGAAATGAAGAACTAAAATCTGAGTAATCCTCATCTAAATAGGTACCTTCAAATTCATCAATTCTCCCTTCCCAGTACAATTGCGGATTCCATCTTAAAATTGCACCTTTTGGACGATCATTATGCTTTAAAACGTGTTGACCAAAATGTTCCTCAACTGCGTATATGCCTAAGTCTTTTTCATTGAGTTTAAGTTGAATGAAATCGTACTTTAAATGAATTACATCCTCATTTTTCAATAATTGGTGATACACCCATTCATAAGCGTAATTACGTGTACCAGGGTTTTGCAGAGAAAAACGATACATTCCCATCACCTCATCATCTGTTTTCACTCTAAATGACCACTTATCACCTTCTAAATGGTCAGTCATGTGGCCCTTTAGCCGCATTTCACCTTTAATGGTGTCCCCCCCATTTGTAACAACTTTACACTTTATATAATTATCTCCTATATTAATTTGTATCCCCCGGTCTAAAGCCTCTTGCCGTTGATTTTTGAGAAATTCGTAGTCTTTATCACGAATGATTAGTTGCACTGTTTGCGTATCTGCCTGGTCAATCAGCTTTTTGTTTTCGCGATACATTGAAACAAAATCAATTAAATTAGCATAACCTTTTGTTTTAACAAACCGATTAGCGAAGTACACGCCCACTGCACCCACCAGTAATGAAACAATGATTACATTGCGCAATAATTTACCTTTATTTACTTTTCTTTTCATGTAGTAGCTTCTTCTAATTCTCGATTGGTTTCTACGTAGTCTTCACCAGTCAAGTTACTTGCAAAAATGGTTAAAATGATTAAAAACATAATGGTAAATGGGTTTAAAGACGCCACTAACCATGATTCAAAATAAATGTTGAACGCAAATGAACTAATAAAAGCAATAATTAAGTAATTGGTACGCATTGCTTTTACGGCTATGGTTAAGATTGCCGTAAAATAAGCCACCAAGCCTAGCACTCCTGCATCCATCCACATTGAAAGGTAAGAATTATGCACCCCACCTTGATGTCCCTGACGTGACAACCAAAAATAATTAGGGCGCATTATATTTTCATCATTTCCAAAGCCGCCTCCAATAAAAAAGAAGTTTTGTAACTCTTGCCAAGCAAACGCCCACGCCAATGACCTGCCCGAACCTTCTTCTATTGAATCTACTCTAAAGTATCCTTCCAACCCAAAAAACTCTACAATTCCTAAAAACACCAAAAAAAGTTGATCGCTAAAGACTAAGGTTGATACCAATATTATTAGCGCAAAAAACCAATTGAGCTGAATCATTCTAAACATTACGTAAAATAAAAACATGCTCATCATACCATTTCTGGAACCAGACCATATCAATGACAATAAAATAACCACCAGAATGTATACATTTTCTCGTTTGGTAAATTGCGCTAAATTTAACCTTCGGACAAGTATCCACAAAATGAAGGTAAGGTTCAAAAATATACCCAAGCCATTGGGGTTACCCAAAACACTTTTAAAACGACCGACCTTCATGGCAATATCCGGCGCGGCAAACCGCAACAAAATACCAATGGACAACATTCCTATAATAAAGGTAATGAGCGCCTTCCAAAAATGCTCTTTCTGCTGCCTGTGAAGGTATAGGGTATAAATTGGAATACAAAAGTAAATCAGGACAAAGGAGATTGTTTTTTGAATACCTGTTTGAACGTTTAACGAAGCGGTTAACGCCAATATAACAATTATAAAGAAGGGAATAAAATAATTAAAAATCTTGGGGTACGGCTTAAAACTATGACGGTTTAACAATAAAAAGCCAACCAGTGTTAGCGGTAAAAGTGGTTTTAAGTCTTTGGCAAATTTTAAATCGTCAGGAGCGTTGTCAACCGGTACATAATCTGATAGCATTAACGTCCATAGCGTGATAATGAATAGCTCAAAGTAATGCCCACCCCTACCAAACAAAATTAAAAACAATGGAAAAAGTAGGTAAATAATAGGACCACCCCAAACACCTACAACATACATGATTATTAAAATCATGATGAACTGAGAATGTTGTTTGTAAGCAACTACCATTTTATAGTTCTTCTACTTGTTTTAAATAAATTGCCCGACGATTTTTCAAAAAGTTAAGATTATCAGTACAGCTCTGTTCCCAACTCATTCTATTTTTGATGAATCGCCACCGACGGATATGTTGGTCTATTTCTGTTTCGTACTGCTTTTTTAATGCATAAAAAGTACGCTCAATGTTCTCATCTGAAAAATTGTTTTCCATTAATTCGCTTGCTCGTTTTTTAAATTTTTTCTTGAACTTTGGAAAGGTAATAAGTGCAGAAAACAACTGTCCGGTTATCGCTGTTTTTGCCTGCAATTGGTCAAACAAATTGGCTTGTATATTTTCATCTCCGGGATAGGCTAAACTAAAGTCCAAATCGTTTAATAGCCATTTCCAGTCTTTATCTGCCGCCTTGTACCATGTTGTATTATTGTGAAGCCAATCTTGATTTGCATAAAAGGTTTCAAAAATAATATAATCAATGAATGATTTGATACTTATTTGATCTGCAATTGCCTTGTAACCCTCGCTTGTCAGCTTTTTATTAGTGGGTAAACTTTTCATCAAGGTTTGGAAAGCCATTTTTTCCTTTTCGCTACCTGTTTTAAGTAATCTTTGTCCATTGTATCCGTCCGCTTCCAAAATAGTAATGTCTTTGCCCTTTCTATTTTCCGCTTTTGCTATAAAATGTGCATCCAAACGCTCACGCAAGTTATAAATTCCCCAATAATCACCATTTATATAAACCGAAACTGGATAACCATCTAATGTGAGCACATTACTTTCCTGTGCCAACTCATGCATTAATAAATCTGCAAAAAGCGTTTTACTGTTATCGTTACCCGATTGACGTAACAAAAAACTTTCAGATGTTTTAGCCCCTTTTTTTCCCCATATCGGATAATGAAGTTTATCTCGTTTTCCGTTTTTGGCTAGCGGATAAAATTTAAGTGATTTTTGAGGAAACGCACGAGTGGCATTACCACTTATTTTTAATACAGTCGCCTGATCAAACGCAATTTCACCATTTTTTATGAGTTGTACGGTGGCATTACGCTCCCATTTGTGGCCTCTATTAGCATAATTGGCTGAACGATACCACCAATTTTTGTAAAAACCTTCATCTTGATTACCTGCCGCACCATGATGCATTATTCCTTTTTTCCACCCAAATAAATCTGAATTTTTAATGGAAATATGTACAATCGGTAATTGGCTAATTGTTGTGTCATAAAAAGTAAAGGGTTGCCCGTTTGTTTCTTTTCTATTTTTTTCATTGCGCAACTTTATCCAACAGTTTTTAACAGTTGGAAAATCTCCTTCAGGGTTACGCCACCTCAAAGAAGTTTTAGCATATAAAACACTTGTATTGTTTAAGGCATCAATTTCTAACCGACTGCCTGGTGCTTTTTTATACGTGTCTCCGCCATCCTCAGAATAATACAATGTATAATTTGGATTTGGTAGTTTAATGTAAGGATGTCGCGCATTGAAATCAGAAATATCCAAATGTTGTTGTAAAGGAATAGTTACTGACGTATATTGTTGTTTGTGAAAAATTTCGGTTTGGATTTCAGGGAAAGTAATCCATAAAAAAGCCAATGAAATACCTAAAAAAGCTGGCAACGAACTTATAAACTGTCGTTTATGCATTTTCTTTACGAATTGGCGTAAAAAGTAATAACAAGCATAAAACAAAAGCGCCTAACATGGTTTGTACGACACTACCAACACCGCACCCAACACCAATTAATACAATTAACAATTGACCAACTGTTTCAAACTGATAATTTGGTTTGCGATTAACTAACAATAAAATAGCCCCGGCACCTAAAACAGCAATTGGTAATGAGTACTTAGAAATAGAAGCCATTACTGCAACGGCAGTCGCAACTAACGCACTGTATTTTAATAATACGTCTCCCCACTTTTTATTAACGATTAATTGCAACACATATCCGCCCAAGGCTGCACATAATAATTGAAACAAATAAAGTGGAATTTGGCTTATTGCTAAGCCATTTAAACTATCTATAAAAATATTCTTAATAAAATCCATACGTGGGGTTAGTTACAAAGCGTTTTTTATTTTGTTAGAGGAAACGGTATTAATTTTCTTTTCCTTGCTTTTAGTTTGATGCAATTACTTATTTAGTTTGCTCGTAAAAGTACGCAAAAAAACATTATTGATTGGCTATTTACATACCCGCTATTTTGAATTCCAGAAACTATTTTTTATTAATAAATTTTACACTTAAGGCTTTTTTGTGCTTGCGAATTATAGTACTGTGTAAAGGAACCAAAAGATTGGACTGTTCTCGTAAAATCAGAAAAAATTAAAACGCCTGGTTGCGTTTTTCTAATAACTTTAATAAATACTGACCGTATTGATTTTTAGCTAAAGGTTTTGCTAAAATGGCGAGCTGATCTGCAGAAATATATCCTTTTCGGTAAGCAATTTCTTCAAGGCAAGAAACCTTAAGCCCTTGCCGTTGCTCAATGGAGGCTATAAAATTAGACGCCTGCATTAATGATTCGTGTGTTCCGGTATCCAGCCAAGCCATGCCCCTTCCCAACAGCTCTGTTTTCAGCGTCCCTTCTTTTAAATATAACCTGTTCAAATCTGTAATCTCCAGCTCACCCCGGGCAGATGGCTTTAAACTTTTAGCTTTCGCACTTACCGTATTATCGTAATAATATAAGCCAGTTACTGCATAGTTTGATTTTGGTTCAGCAGGTTTTTCTTCAATTCCAATTACGTTTCTGTTTTCATCAAACTCCACTACCCCATATCGTTCCGGGTCGTTTACATAATAACCAAAAACTACAGCCCCTTTTTCAAGCTCCGCTGCATTTGTTAAAATTTTTGGTAATCCATAACCATAAAAAATATTGTCGCCCAACACTAAACAAACATTGTCATCTCCAATAAAATCTTCTCCTAAAATAAACGCTTGTGCTAACCCATCCGGCGAGGGCTGTATGCAATATTCAATTTGCAACCCCAAGTCTCTTCCATCACCCAATAAATCCTCAAAAGCAACAATATCCCGCGGTGTAGAAATTATTAAAATTTCACGTATGCCCGACAACATTAACACCGATAACGGATAATAAATCATGGGTTTATCGTAAATGGGCAAAATTTGTTTAGATACTGCCTTTGTTAACGGGTAAAGACGTGTGCCGGAGCCTCCTGCTAGTATAATTCCTTTCATTTGGTATATTCCTTGTTTGGTTACAACATACTTAACGTACATTTTCGGAAGATGTTTCTTTTAAAGATCAAATCGTTCATGCTTGCCTGAAAAAAACCGTGTTAAATGACTTTAAAATCTACCCC
>CAVTPI010000004.1:0-531751 GCA_963736585.1 Crocinitomicaceae bacterium
GAATCATTCGCCTAAAAAGCGGAGTAAATACGTTAATTGTTTCTGCATCCAACGGAAAATCAACCGAGCTGAAATATACGATAACGTACAATGAGCCAGTAAAAATTGATAATAACAATATCCGAATTGACAACAATACGAACGAAAATAAGGATACCCGAATTGACGGAGGGCTAAAAGGCAACCAGCAAATTACGACTCACAAACCGCCTGTTTTACAACGGGTAATGCCAAGTTCACCTACCATTAGTACAGATAAGTCTACTTACATGTTAAAGTTTAAGGCGTTGAATGTTGATTCAAGGGCTGATATTAACATTAAACTGAACGGACGTACGGTTCCAAGCTTTTCATTCAGTTCATCTACGGGTATTGCAAGTGCTGTGTTACGTTTAATCAATGGCAGAAATTCAGTTGTTGTAACGGCTACGGCTGGCGGTAAATCTGCATCATTAAACTACACCATTACCTACCGTCAAAAAACTACAACGACAACAAGTGGTAATTTGAATGGGGGAACCAAAGGTACAACCAACGGTGGTGGACGTATAGACAATACAAATAATAACAAACAAAGGGACAATAACAACCGCACCGTAAAACAACCTAAAACACCAATCATTCAAAATGTAAATCCAACATCTACCTCTAAAACGGTAAAGGGTGAAACATTTGTGTTTAAGGCAAAAGTGCTTAATGTTAGCCGCAAGTCTGATATCAAACTAACACTGAACGGAGCTAACATTACTGCATTTACATACAATTCATCTACCAAAGAGGTAACAGCAACTATTAAATTGAAAAGTGGCACAAACAGCATTCGTATTACGGCAAATAACCAAGGCAAAACCGCTGGCCGAACATACACTGTAAAATATGAGGTGTCAAAACAATTGGACAATGGGGTTAAAAAAGACGATAAAAAAACCGAACCAACACGTGTGGGCTCGCCTACAAAAGGTACAGGTACAAAAAAAGAAAGCGGCACACTGAATAACCGCCGCGGAGGTTAATTTGAAAAAACAGTATAAAAACAAAAAAGCGGTGATTCATAAATGAACACCGCTTTTTTACTAAAAAAACTAGTTTTTAACTGACAGCTTTATTAAATCTAAACAAACTAGTTGCCATTGTCGTTAAAAATCCAAATCTTTTTAGGTTTTGCCAAATGTAAAGTATTAATCATAAGCGTAAATTTTTAGATATTTTCATTTGCAATTTACTACTAATAAGTCGGCGGGTGAGAAGAAAAAAGCCGTAGAGGTGTATCTTTTTAGTTAAATGTATAAGAATTAGATTTAGCGGTATTCGTACCATTTTTGTATTTTTAGATCATTGAACGGTCTTTTTTACCTTTGAAAGGCAGGTTTAACAAAGAAATCATGAAAAAATAACGGATGAAATTAAGAGCCATAGTTGTAGATGACGAAGACTTAGCAAGAAAAAATTTAACCATGCTATTGCATGAATATTGCGAAGAAGTGGAGGTAGTAGCAGACGCTGGAAATATTACCACCGCTAAAGAATTAATTGAAAAAATAAAACCGGATGTCGTGTTTTTAGACATTCGTATGCCAAGTGGCTCTGAGGGATTTGACTTGTTAGATTCAATTGAGAACCGTGATTTTTTAGTGGTTTTTGTTACCGCGTTTAAAGATTATGCCCTGCGCGCTTTTAATGCAAATGCCATACATTATGTACTTAAGCCGGTAGATATTGAAGATTTAATACGATCTGTTGAAAAAATAAAAGATGCAAAATCAACCTTTACTGACAACCCGGAAAGTTTTGAGACTTATTTTGAATCCATCCAAAATTTGTCCAACTCTATGCAAACGCAAGGGTATGGTAATAAAGTAGCAATTAGCCACACAAAAGGAATTAAACTAATAGACATTAACGATATTATGTACCTGGAGGCTTCGGGCAATTGCACGGTGCTTTATTTTAATGACGGCACGCGTTATTTAGACACCCGCACGTTAAAAATATATGAGGGTATATTAAATCCATCCATCTTTTACCGTATTCATAAATCGCACATAGTAAATATGAACTATTTGAAAGAGTATTTAAACGAAGATGGGCATTTTGCCATCCTCAAAAACGGTAAACTATTATCCGTTGCCCGAAATCGCGTTTCGAGCTTTGTTAAAACCTTAAAATCCCTCTAAGGGTGCGTAATAAACTACTGGTTCTATTTTTGCTGATTGCAGCAACGGTAAGCGCGCAACAGTATAACTTTATTAACTACACCGCGCAAGATGGGTTAGCCCAATCGCAAGTGCGTGATATTTGCGAAGATGAGCAAGGGTATTTATGGGTGGGCACCAGTGGTGGTTTAAGCCAGTTTAACGGGATAGAGTTTGTCAATTATTCTGTAGACGACGGGTTGCCCGATAACAACATTCGTAAATTATACCTAAGCAAAAAAGGCAAGTTGTGGATTGCCACTCCAAAAGGTGTTGCTTATTACTCAAAAGGGGCATTTACATCATTTCCGTTTAAAGACTCTTACCGCATTAATGGCATTGCAGAGTTTAAGGGTGATATTCATTTTGCCAGTAACACCGGTTTAATTCGCTTTAAAAATGAGGAGTTTGATTTGTTGGAGAACGACTCAACAACCTATTTTTTACGCACCATTACAAATTATAAAGACTCCGTTTTATTTTTCGGATCAACCCGGGGAATTTTGACGTGGGACGGTGAAAAAATGGCGCGTTTTCCGCTACAAGGGCTAGATGATGACATGAGCATACGCGATATAAAAATTGAGGGTGATTTGCTCTATTTTACGTCACGTGATGTTGGTGTGGTGCGGTGTAATTTGCGCAACGGAAAATGTTTTCGTTATCCGCTTGATTACAACACAGCGCTTTTTTTAAACGTTCATAAAAATATAGTTTTTGGTACAAGTGCAACATCAGGCGCGTTTATGATTAAAGGAGACGAAATTCTTTATTTTTCAGAAGAAAACGGCCTAAATGCAAATAACTTTAAATGCCTTTACCGCGATACAGAATCAAATATTTGGTTAGGCACAGATGGGCAAGGTTTACTAAAATTTTCGGGTACTTCTGTGGTGACGTATACCGAACGTGATAGCTTAAGCAGTAAGCTCGTCTTGTCCATTTCGCAAAATAAAAATGGAACGTACACCTTTGGAACTTATGATGAAGGTGTAACCAAAATGCGATTACCCGAAAAAAGAACCGAGTATTTTTCTTATCCAGATAAATTAGTCGACAATACCATTTGGAGTATTGAGTTAGATGCCAGTGATAACCTATGGGTGGGCACATCAAATGGTTTAACCGTTTTAGATGATGAAGATGAAATTGTAACAAATTTATTAATGGCGGACGGTCGAAAGATTAGAACCATTTTACATTTGGACAATGGTCAAAAAACCATACTGGGGGGAGATGAAGGGCTTGCGGTAATAGTAGGCGACAGCGTTAACTATCTGCACGATTCATTAAATGTTAACAAGCTATTTGCGCAAGGCGATAAAATATATTGCGGCGGCTTTAACGGTCTTTACGTTTTTGATAAAAACGGGAATTTTGAAACACTAAAACGAATAAATCTCCCTGCAGAAAGTGTAAATACGTTAACAGCAGACAAAAGAGGCAACCTGTGGATTGGAACCATGAACGGGCTTTTTGTCATGAATCAGCAAGGCATTATTTACCGGTTTTTGTTAGATGAATTGGATTACCGTTCCAAGTGGATTTTAGGATTAATTCACAGCACTACCAATAGTATTTGGGTGTCCACCATGAGTGGTGTTTATGAAATAGCAGAGAGCCGTAAAGACAAAAGAGGGTATAAAATCAATAGTTTTGGTAGTTCAGAGGGCTTTTCAGATGAAGAATGCAACATTAACGCCTTGTATGAGGATAATCGTGGGTTTATATGGGTAGGAACAGCCGGAGGGTTAGTGAAAATTGACCCCTCTCAAAATGACGAATTGTTTGACTACGACCTCCCTAAATTACACATTACAGGTATTAGATTGTTTATGGAGACGTTTGATTATTCAGATTTTCCCGCAGAAATTGACGAAACCTTTAATGTGCCCAACTCAATTACACTACCTCATAGTAAAAACTACCTAACGTTTGACTTTATAGGGATTAACTTAAAAGATCCGAATGCTGTACAATATGAACACCGCATGATTGGTGTTACAGAGCAATGGTCGCCACTTTCAAAATCTAACGAAGCCACCTATTCATTTTTACCACCGGGCGATTATAAGTTTGAGGTAAAAGCCATGAACAAAAGTAATGAATGGTCTGTAGTTAAATCAATAGATGTGGTGATTCGCCCACCGTTTTGGAAGTCGTGGTGGTTTGTATCGTTGTCTATTTTAGTAGGTGTGGGCATAGTTATTCTTATTTTCCGCGCGCGAATAAGCGCCTTAAAACAACGGCAAGAAAATGAAAAGTTAGACATGAAAAACCGACTGCTGTTTTTAGAACAACGCTCGTTAAATGCCAGTATGAACCGGCATTTTATCTTTAACTCATTAAACTCTATTCAGTACTTCATCAATAGTTCAGATAAACTTTCTGCAAACCGGTTCTTGTCCAATTTTGCTAAACTTATTCGTAAAAATCTAGACAGTTCCGCCTCCACAAATTTTATCGTAACCTTACAAGAAGAGATTGAAAGGATAGAACTTTACCTGGCATTAGAAAAAATGCGCTTTTCAGATAAATTTCAATATGAGGTAATCGTTTCTTCTTCGCTTGATACTGAATCGATAGAGATTCCATCCATGATTTTGCAGCCATTTGTTGAAAATAGCATTATTCACGGGGTGCTGTCATTAGAAAACGAGGGGCATATCTCCATAGAAATTTATGAGGATTTAGGCGAAGTAATTTTTGTTGTACAGGATAATGGAATTGGAATTGATTACAGCTTGGCCTCAAAAACCAAAGGGGTAGAGGGTGACCATGAGTCAAAAGGGGTAGAGATTACCAATCGTCGAATTGAACTGTTGCGAAAACTCACCGGAGAAAATTTATTAATAATCGGTCCGTTTCAAATGGATGGCCCTAACGGAGAGATTTTAGGAACAAAGGTGATTTTAAAATTAGGTGGTGCACATAAATTTGAAGGATAAAAATTTAAAAAAAACTTGCATCAACAGGAAAATGTTTGTATCTTTGAACAGTATGGTCGTAAAAAACCGAAGAACAATGAAAAGATTTATTTACATATTATCAGTTATTGCACTCATGTTGGTGTTCGATTCTTGTACAAAAGAAACGATTCAACCAAATGCAGCTGCAGACGTAGCTGAGGGTGGAATGGACTCTAGAGAATTGATTGACAACGGTACAAATGATTCTGATCTTGAAGATAATGGTGGTGATGACGGCATTGTAGATCCAGATGATGATGATGACGAAGCAGATGAGGATGATAACCGAGAAGATGACAATGACGGCTGGTCAAAATCACAGAAAACAGGAGAGGTAATTGTAGATCCGGATGACAACGACGACGAAGCTGACGAAGACGATAATTAATAAAGACAATATATACTTAAGAAACCGCTAAACATTAGTTAGCGGTTTTTTTATGCCTTATTTTTTGGATTAGTGCTTATCCCGAATTCACGTTAGTATGGATTACAATGGCTGGAACTAAAGGATCGGCTCAATTTTTGGGGGAATAATATCTAAGAAAAAGAATCAAACTTAGCTGAAACTTGCTAACGAATAAGACCTGAGTTGTTTAATCATCCCTCAAAGCTTTTCAGATTTCAAAAATACCAGTTTACTAATTTTGAAGTTCAGATGGTTGGTGGCGTTCGTCCGAGAATTGATTTTATCGAAGTCAGGTTATCAGCTCGTTTGTGGTTTGAGAATGCGCCTTATGGATGGAAGACCTCTGCCAGATGGCTTTTTTTGGTACTTTTTGGTCGAGCAAAATACAATACTACAATTACGTTTTACATGAATTTAATGGCTGCTGAACTCAGGTTAGTAAGCTAGTACGTGAGGTTAAAACAAATTTCTTCTTGCCAATTTAACGTCATCAAACACAACAAAAAAATCCGCTTATACCATAAGGCACAAGCGGATTTAAATGGTATCAATTTTATTGTTTACTGTTTCACAAAACGAATGGTTGTTGAAAAACCAGTATCATCCGTTGCCGTAATAAAATAAATACCCGGCACTAAGGTTGAAAAACTTAACGGAGTGGCATTACTACCTGCAGCTAACGTTAACGGTTGCATAATTGCTTTCCCCAACATATCTGTTACACGAACAGTTAAAGGCGAGCTAGAGGCATTGTAGGCCAAGTTAACCACGTCATCAGCCGGGTTAGGGTAAACATTAAATGTAAATGTGTTTTCTGCAGCCGTACTTGCCGTTGAAGCAGGGTACAAATTAATGTCATCTATGTAAATATTATTTCCGGTATTATTTTTAAACTGTAGCTTAAATCTAAAATCTGCAGAATAATAATCGGCATTTATATTGGTAATGTTTACCTGTGTCCATTCTTCTTTTGATGTCGGAACGTAACTGGCACCTGTATTCGTTTCGCTTAAATCATCATCATCAATATTTTTACGCAATGCCCATGTTTGGCCGCAATCTTTAGAAATGAAAAAGCGCAGCCATTCGTCATTACTCGGATAACGTTTTTCATACGCAAACTTAAAATTAAAAACAATATCGTCGTCCGGGTCAACTCCACTTAAGTCAATGGTTCCAGAAATTAACTCGTCTAATGAATTGTTATCTACACCATAGTTGTTTAAGTAAACACACTTGCTTCCAGAGAAAGAAGCCGCATCCGTCACTTGCCAATTCGCATCATCATCTTCATTAATCACTAAAAAGCGATCATTGTCCGGTACATCTATTGTCTCAAAACCTTCTACAAAAGGTAAACTCATACCGGGGTTTGATAATACGGTAACGTAACCTTCTTGCGTTGTTGTTTCAATAGAAGCTCCATCCGTTACCGTAAGCGTTACATTGTATTCTCCCGGTAAGTCATAAGTAACAACCGGATTCTCTTCTGTAGATGTGGCTGGTGAGCCACCCTCAAATGTCCATGTCCACCCCGTAACGTTGGCGTATGATTCATCATAAAATGCAACACTTGTACCTGCACAAACAACCGGATTCTCCGACATAAATTGTGCTTTACATAACACAGCAGGCGAACCTACCCCTGTTAAATCATAATTTTCCGGATTTACCAAATTTTCTAAAAAACCAATTGAAGCTAAGTTGCCCAATACAATGTTCTTCTGATCTTCTGAATACATATTTTGACAAGGGCTGTAACTCATGTAATTTTCATACTGATCGAATGCATCAAAATCATACGGATCACCCGAAGGCACACCGATACACGTATTTTGCTCATCAGAACAAGACCATTGCGGGTCACTAACCGGGGGTGTATCACAACAGTAATCGCCTTGCGCATCACAGCTGCCTAAATGGCAACCGTTTTGAAACGTATGCAATAATCCAAGACAGTGTCCCACTTCGTGTGTCAATGTTCGGTCTCCACCTGCGGTTCCAATACGGCCATAAACGTCATTTCTAATAATTACACCATAATTGCTACTTCCACCACCGTAAGGAAACTCAGCATAACCAAGCGTTGTGCCTGCACCACCCGACGAAATAGAATTAACCACCCAAATGTTAAAGTAATAGTTGCGGTTCCACGCATCTAACCCACCTGTTGAATAATGTTTAGCTGCATCATTTGCATTAAAACTTGCGGCACCTACAAACCGGCGTTGCACACCATTTGTACAATTGCCGTCCGGGTCAATTTTTGCAAGTTCAAAACGAATGCCCATACTAACAGCATTCGGAGCAAAAGGTGCCTCATCTGTATCTCGTGTATTTATCGCGTCCTCATTTGTTCGGTTAAAATCTTCATTTAACATGTCAATTCCACTCTGAATTTGCTCAAAACTAATATTACCGGCACCATTGTTATGCAAAACATGCACAACAACCGGAATAATAAAGTCTTCACGATCTCCAGTGGTATAAGCGCCCGAAGTTACACGCAATAAATGCTCATGCATGGCGTCTGCCATTCCCGGGTTTGCAAGCTGAATCGCTTCATTATGCGCATCCGTACCACACCAATTTTCAGTTTGTGCCTGTGCTTGAATGGTGCAACAAAACACCAATGCACTCAATATCCATTTTTTCATGTCTGTTTATAATTTAGGTGTAACCCGTCGGTAACTATTGGGTCTTTTTAGTCTTTAACAAGTTTGATTGTTTCAACAACTCCCGCGCTTTCCACACGCAAAAGGTAAATTCCTTTTGGTAATGCTGCGGTAGACCATTCAATTGTGTTTGTACCACTTGTTAATGTTCCGGCATAAACTTCCGTAATTTTTTGCCCAAGTGTAGAGTATAACGTTACGCTGTAATCGTCACCAGCTTTACCATTTAAGTTTAGCGTAGTTGTTGCGCCAAGTGGATTTGGATAAACCGATACAGACATAGCTTTATTTTCTTCATCAATACTAGCCGTAGATGCAGCAAACATATTAATGTCATCTATGTAAATATTGTTTCCTTCATCATTTTGAAATTCAATGCGATATTGGAAATTACTCACAAAGTAGTCTGAAAAAATATTGGTAATATCCACTTGTACCCAATCCTCATCTCCCGGAATAAATGCTCCGGCAGAAACTAATTCAGAAAGGTCGTCCCCATGAATGTTTTTACGTAAAGCCCATGTTTCACCACAATCTCTGGAAATATAAAAACGAATCCATTCGTCATTGCTCTCATCTAACTTGCGGTATGCATATTTAAAATTAAATACTATATCATCCGTAGGCGAAACACTGCTTAAATCAATAGTTCCAGAAATTAAACCATCATAACTATTTGTTACCTCTCCAAAATTGGAAATGTAAGCCGATTTTGAACCATGGCTAGACGCGGCTGTCGTAATTTCCCATGTCGGCCCTTCTTGGTTTGACACTAAAAAACGGTTATTGTCGGGTAATCCCGGTAATGTTTCAAAACTTTCTCTGTAAGGTATGCTCGCGCCCTCTTCTGGAAGCACAACCACATAATTTGAAACCGTTCGTGTTTCAGAATCACCACCGTTATTTACAGTTAATGTAACGTTATAAGCACCTGGGGTATTGTAAACAACTGTAGGGTTGGCGAGTGTAGATGTTGCAGGTGCGCCACCTTCAAACGTCCACGTGCGGCTAGTTACCGTATGGAAAGATTCATCTGTAAATGAAACGGTTGATCCTTGACAAATTGATCGTGTATCAGAACTAAATTTGGCTTCGCAAAGTGCGCCTGGGCCATTAGTACCTGTTGCGTTTAAGTTGGTTGCGGTGAATAATTTGTAGCGCTGTGCCGTTGTTCCTGTTAATGAGGATTGAACACGGGCTGCCTGTCCTTCTGTAAACATTGTTGAACAATAAGAATAATCCATAATATTCTGTACGTTGTCAAGCGATCCACATGTTTCGCCATAAACGTCAGAACAATTGTCCCAACCTCTTGTGTTTGGGGTGTCAGCAACACCGTCATCAGACCCACAGTTTGATGCTAAGCCTGGTGTGTTTGAACCACCCCAAGGGTGAGAAAGATTCAACCAGTGTCCTACCTCATGGCTTAATGTATGTCCTCTAAATTCGCTGGAAGTTCCGATTGTCCCCATATAATCATGGCGAAGCATAATGCTACCAATCATTCCGCCAGCAGGATACCAGTTACCCGGGTTAAAGGTATAACCTGCTGCGCCGCTTGGATCAATACAAATAAAAATATTCATGTATTTATTTTGAGGCCAATTTCCATGCTCCTCTTGCACTGCCTCTATAATTGGGTGTGAACCTGCAGTTAAACCAGTATCATAAGTCGTATTTGAAAAAGTACGTGTAATACCAGGGTGACAATTTCCACTCGGGTCTTTTGTGGCTAATTTAAATTCGATATCTAAAATTCCAATAATATCTTCAAACTCGGTAATAGTTTCATCCAAATCACTGTTTTCGCCGTTGAAGTCTTTATTTAATTGGTCAATTCCATCATGGATTTGTTCATCAGAAATGTTCTCTGCACCACCAAGGTGTACTACGTGCACAACCACGGGTACAGTATAAGCCGCCCGCTCATCCGGACTCCACGTTTCTAAAAATGCTTCGTAATTTTCTTGAAAAGCAGCTTGATCTGCTTCGTTCATTTCTTCAATTTCCGGATTTTCGGCATGAAGTTGATTAATAGCTTGTGCAGTTCCGCATTTTAACGGATTAGCCAAATCATGACCGCCATGGTCATGCGTATCTATTTGCGCATTTGTAAAAATACTCCCTAGCGCCAACGAGAGTGTTAGTAGCCCTTTTTTCATGTTTGTTTTTTAAAGTGTATTAAGTCAAGCATTGCAAGATACAAAGAAGCCTTATGAATGCATAATTAAATCTTGCAAAGTCGACCAATTGCCAAATAAGTGGGATTACAATGTAATTGCTCCTTGTCTATTAGACGCAATTAATCCATATCCCTTACAGAAACGTTAATTTTGTTGAATTGGTTGGGTTTTTCTATCACGCGATATAGCTTTTCAGCAACATCTGCCGGAGCGGCAAGTTCATTATTCTGTTTTAGGTTTTCAAACTTCTGATGTAATTTGAAGTCATTTGGATCAGCTTTGCGGATTGTGCGCTGCATTTCTGTATCTACAACGCCCGGTGCAATTGAATGAATAAACCAATTTTTAACTTCACGCGCTTGCCACTCCTCTGCAACAGTTTCGCTAAATAAATCTAATGCAGCTTTTGAGGCACAGTAAGCTGCCCAGGCATCAATTGGGTGTTTACCCGCCCCCGAGCTGATATTTAAAATATGCCCTTGGGTGGCGGTTGGTGTAAATGTTTTTATAAAACGATTCATTAAAACCTGAGGCGCTACTATGTTTAAGCGACTTACATCTTCAAAGGTTGAGGAGGGTAAACTACCAACAGGTTTTATATCACCAATTGTTCCGGCATTGTTAATCAGCACTATCTTTTTACTTGAATGCGCAAAATTAATTTGCTGCAGTGCGGTAAGGTCTGTCAAATCAACCTTTAAAAAAACAAAGTTTTTATGGGCTAATGTATTGGTTCGTGATAACCCAACAACCGTGTAGCCATTGGCCAATAATTTTTCAGCTATTGCCTTACCCAAACCCCTTGAGGTTCCTGTTATGTATGCTGTTTTACTTTGTTGGGTGTCCATTTGCTGCCCATCCCATTATGCCGCCTTGCAAATTGTGAATATCTGCATAGCCCTGCATGTTTAAATACTTACACGCGTTTAAACTACGTGCGCCGCTTCTACATCCCACAATTACGGACTTGTCTTTTGGAATTTCATTCATTCGAGCTTGAATTTCGCCCAATGGAATTTGCAATTGGTTAGGTATATCGTAAGCAATTTCATCAATTTCATACGGTTCGCGTACATCTACAAATACACTGCCATTTTCAACAGCGCTAAGTACGTCTTTTGCATTTATTTCTTTAATGTTCATTTTTTTATTTTAAGGCTTGTTCTAAATCTAAAATTAAGTCATCCGCATCTTCAATACCCACACTTAATCGAATCAAAGAGTCTACTATACCCGCTTTTTCACGTTCTTCTTTCGGAATGGCAGCATGTGTCATAGTTGCGGGGTGTCCAATTAATGACTCCACCCCTCCCAGAGATTCTGCCAATGAAAATACGCGGACGTTGTTTAGTGTGTTCACCGCGTCGTTCATGTCATTCCCTTTAAATGTAAACGAAATCATTCCACCAAAACCACGCATTTGGGTTTTTGCTATTTGATGATTAGGGTGTGACTCAAAACCAGGCCAATATACTTTATCTATTTTTGAATGATTGGCTAAAAATCGGGCTATTTTTTGAGCATTTTCACAGTGACGCTGTATGCGAATATGCAATGTTTTGATTCCGCGTAAAGCCAAAAACGAATCCATTGGGGCAGTAACCGCACCACTTGAATTTTGGATGCGATACATTTCTTTTGCAATTTTTTCATCATTGCAAACCAGTGCACCCATTACCACATCAGAGTGTCCTCCTAAATATTTTGTTACAGAGTGCATTACTAAATCAGCACCTAAATCTAACGGGTTTTGCAAATAAGGTGTAGCAAATGTATTGTCTACAGCCAATAAAACAGCATGCTTTTTAGCAATGGCTGCGGCGGCCTTAATGTCAATTACATTCATCATAGGGTTGGTTGGTGTTTCCACCCAAATGAGACGCGTATTTGAAGTAATGTACGCTTCTATTTTATCTGCATTTTGCATTCCAATAAAATGGAACTTTATGCCGTATTTTTCAAAAATAGAAGTGAAAAGGCGGTACGTTCCGCCATATAAATCATTTGTTGTTATTACTTCATCTCCCGGATTCAGCATTTTAAGCACACAATCTATCGCAGCGAGTCCACTTCCAAAACAAGCACCATACTTTCCATTTTCAAGCGCGGCTAAGTTTTTTTCTAACGCATGCCGGGTTGGGTTTTGCGTTCTGGAATATTCATAACCTTTATGTTTACCCACTTCAGACTGTACGTAAGTACTGGTTTGATAAATCGGAGTCATAATTGCTCCGGTGGCTTCATCAGGATGAACGCCGGCATGTATCGCTTTTGTTCCAAATTTCATTTCGCTTTCTTCCATTTTTCCGTTGCGGTTCTGTTGTAAAGTTACTTAATTTATATTGGATGGTAGGGATGCCCACGTCAAAATTAGGTGGTGTTAGAGTTGAAGGCTTACAACATAGGATTTAAAGAAAACCGAAAGAAAATACCAGAGGTTAACAGATAAAAACAGGAGGATCGGCAAGGTGAAAAACACCTTTTTTAATTTAATTGACACAAGAATTCAACAAAAAAATAAATCGTTAATCCATTATTTATAATGCTTGAGGGTTGACACATAATTTTTATTTATGCATTTCATCTAAAATATAAATAAAAATATATGATTGATAATACTGACCTTTGTCTCGAACTAAAAAACAACGTAATTATGGAGACAGTATTGGAAAACACGGAAAAAGAAACTGTTAAAACAAAAAAGGCAGTGAAAATAGCTGTAGCACACGGTGACGGAATAGGACCCGAAATTATGGAATCCACACTGCGCATTCTTAAAGCAAGTGGCGCCAACATTGAAACTGAAACAATAGAAATTGGTGAGCAGGTTTACCTATCAGGTAATACTTCAGGCATACAACCATCTGCATGGGACGCGATTGACAGAAACAAAATTATTTTAAAAGCACCCATCACCACGCCACAAGGAAAAGGCTACAAAAGTTTAAACGTAACATTGCGAAAGTCATTAGGGTTATTTGCAAACGTTCGCCCGGTTTCTGCTCTGCACCCTTATGTGCAGACAAATTTTCCGACCATGGATGTTGTAGTTGTTAGAGAAAATGAAGAAGATTTATATGCCGGTATAGAACACCAACAAACGCTGGATGTTGTGCAATGTTTAAAGTTAATTACCCGCCCCGGCTGCGAAAAAATTGTGCGTTATGCATTTGAATACGCCAAAGCATTTGACCGTAAAAAAGTCACATGTATGGTAAAGGATAATATAATGAAACTGACGGATGGCCTTTTTCACAAGGTGTTTGACGAAATAGCGAAAGAGTATCCAGAAATAGAAAACGATACACAAATAATAGACATAGGGGCAGCTCGTTTAGCAGCAAGCCCGCAAAAATATGATGTGGTGGTTACCTCTAACCTTTACGGTGACATTATATCAGACATAGTAGCAGAAATTGCAGGGTCAGTAGGTATGGCAGGTTCAGCAAATATTGGAACAGAAGTAGCTATGTTTGAAGCCATCCACGGTTCTGCGCCAGACATTGCCGGGCAAAACATAGCCAACCCATCTGGTTTAATCAACGCTGCTGTAATGATGTTGTCTCACATAGGTGAGTTAAAAATTGCAGATAAAATTAAAAATGCGTGGTTGCGCACAGTAGAAGAAGGATACCATACGCCGGATGTTTACCGAGAAGGGGTAAGTAAACAAAAAGTATCTACAACCGAATTTACAGACCGGTTAATTAACAACTTAGGTGAGCTTCCTGTGCAATTACCAGTTAGTGAATTAGCAAAGGGTGCGGGCAAAATTACCATACCAAAATATACCCGTAAAACAGAAAAACAAGTACTTGTTGGAGTTGATGTTTTTGTTAACTGGACGGGTAGTAATCCCAACGAAATTGGAAAAAAGCTGGACGCACTAACTAGCGATAATTTAAAGCTAAAAATGATTACAAACCGCGGTGTTAAAGTATATCCTGAAGGACTTGCAGCCACTTATTGCACCGACCATTGGAGATGCAGATTTGCCGCACTTAATAAAACAAACGGGCAAGCTACTTACGGACCGGTGGATTATAAAGCAGTGTTGTCATTATTGCAACTGCTAAACGAAGAAGGAGTGGAGGTGATTAAAACAGAGAACCTTTATGAATTTGACGGTAAAAGAGGATTTTCGTTAGGTCAAGGAGAGTAAGCATCTTTGACCATATTGTTGATTAGGGCTCATTTTGCAGGAAATGGGCCTTTTTTCTGTTAAAAGCGTAACTTTTTTTAAAAACAACGCACGGTTAAAAGAAAGCCCGAAGTTCCATACCGCCAGAATGAATGGTGCTGCTATCTTCTGATTTTCGCCCATTGTAATTAAAATTTAACTGTAAATTTTTGGCAATTTTTCGTTGATAAGAGGCACCCCAGGTAAAGTTGTTTCCGGTTTTTAAACCCTCTAACATTTCAAACGCAATGGCCGAGTTTAATGAAGCATTATAGCTAATATTAATGTAGTTAAAGCGTAAATTAACGCTTCCCTTTTTCGGCTCGTTAAAACGCAAATCTACACCCACGTCTCTTATTGTCGCTTTTTCGGCTAACTCAGAATTGTTTTCTTTTTCACTAAATTTAGTATTAAGTGCCAACCGCAGTGCACTGCTTGGCTGGTAAGAGAAGATGGGTTCTACTTGTACATAATCAATAAAATAATTACGGCTTGCAGCATAATCACTCGCATTTTTTTTACGACCGAGTGTGCCATTTAAGCGAATGTTATAATACTTATTAATGTTCCACCTAAATTGCATTTCATGAAACGTATTTAAGCGCGCATCAAACCCGTTAGAAAGTAAAACTTTGGAAGCGTTTTCTTGATAAATATAGTTTAACCCAATTACGGCATTGGTTTTATTAAAATAAACCGTGTTTCTAAACGTCGAGTTAATTGAAACAAGGCTGGTGTCAGAAATATTATATACAAAAGGGTTAAAGCGTTGAAGGCTTTCTTCGTAGCTTGTTTTTCGGTTAATTTTATAAAGGGTTTGGTTGCTGAATTTTGCTACAACTTTTCGGATTCCGCTTTTGGTGCGCCATATATTTTCGGGTCGTAAAAAAAGACTTGTTGAAAATTGGTTGGAATACGTGCGGACATAATTGTTAGTGGGTACAAAAACGCGGATGTAGCTGCCTTGGTCAGCAAAGGCAGCAATTTCAAATTCGCCCAAATCTTTAACGCCGTCGTTGTTGTAATCAATCCATGTGTGTGTGCCTTGCCCGTCGTTTACCTGTAAAAACAAAAATTCGCGCCGCAATTCCAGTCCAGAACCAATTTCATAAAATGTGGTGGCTGTCACGGCACCTTTCCAAATGCGTAATAAATGCTCAAGCCGATTCAAAATTGTGTTTTCGGGTGCAATTTGGGTTAGTTCGGGGTCTAATATCGCCAACTCCCGGTAATTTATATTAAGGCGAATAACGTGGTTTGGATTTTTTGTAAAACCACCCGTAAATCCAACGTTTTGCGCTTTGGTGGCTTGGCGTAAATCAGTAGAATCGCTAAACCAATCGTACCGTTCACGGTAATAAACCTCCAATTGGTTTTGGGTAGAATCTGCGTTGGCAACAAAGGCTTTCCAATCATAAAACCGGTATGAATTGAGCTGCAAAACAGGATTGCCCTGTAGCTTTTTCAGATTTGTTTCTTGAATATCCTCATATCCCACACGAAATTTTTTCCATGTTTTAGAAATACGTGCATTGTGCCGTAAAAAAGAAGTTTCCTCCACACCGTCTGAAGTTAACCAGCTTGCATCACCAATTACTTCCCATCCTTTTTTTCGTACGTTGACGTTTAAATTATTTTTGAATCCAAAATAATCCGTCCCCCAAATAAAATTTTCAAAATTATATGAAAATGCGCCCAACCCTTCGCCAATTAATGTTGCTCCGGCACTTGATAAATATTGATTACCCGTGTAGTTTTGGTTGCGCACATTCCAATCACGGTCAAATTCTACACTTCTAAACCATTGAATGGGTCTAAAATACCGCTCATTGTACTCAAAACTTGCTTCAGATTTTAAGCGCCACGTATCTTGCTGATTCAGTTTATTTAATGCTTTAGCATTCCATTTCACAGCCACCCCTTGGTCATCTCCGGCATCCAACGCAGAAAAAGTATTAAAATCTTGATTAGACAAGGCAAACTCCACGGTTGATTCTATGTTTTTCGTGAATTTATAGGTAGTACCCACCACAAACATTTGTTTTCGTTGTGGGGCAATCAATAATTGGATAGGTGCATAATCGCCTTGCCTTTCGCCACCAACGGGCGCAACCCATTTATAAATACGGCCGTTAGCAGAAAAGCGATCAAATACATAATCGCCATTGCCTTGACCCACCTGGTTAAAAAAGGCTTGGTAAATAGCCGAATCGGGATTAGCAGTAAATACCAAAACAGAATCATTCCCTAAAGAATCTACCAAGGCATACAATACGCGATTTTCAAAATACCCTATACTGTCTATACTGTTTGAAAAAGCATCCAACAAACTATCTCCCGCAGCAGCTAAAATCTGTCTATCATTCGGGGTTAAATTTTGCTGAATGGTTTGGTTTTTTGCATCTTGTTCAGAATAAACACTTACCCAACTGTGGTACTTTTCGCCTTTAAACTCTCCGGTATAACTAATAAGCGAACGGGCATAATTTAAGTCAGAGTATTGAAACTCAACAATAATACGCACATCCTTAGTAATTAAGTTGTTTGCCGTAAAACTCACCTCAGCTGTGTTGTAGTCAATCGTATAATCAAATTCCTGCCCCCTTGTCAAAAGGCGTCCATCAATAAAAACTTTTTCCGTTCCGGCCAGCACCACAATAAACGTTTCGTTTTCTGCCCCGCGAAGCCTGTACGGCCCTTGGTTACCTTCTACACCTTGAATAATGTTTCGTGCAAATTTGCCTCTTGAAAATGCACCGCTTACGGCGTGTTTTGCTTCGCCTTCAAATCCAATTAGCGCCATATCATGATACGCCTCTACAGAAACACCTTGCGACCGTTTGTTGTAATTTAAAAAATAACCGTGCGGTTTACGCAACCAAAAATCACCCCCAATTACGGCAAAATTATCATTGTAAATTTTTAAATAAACCTGGTCAAACTCTTGTAATTTTTGTGTATTCCCTTCTGGCTGAAAGGGGACGTTATCGTCCGAAATAGACCCCGTTAAGAATAAATTAGGCGCAATTTGCCCATCTAGTTGCAGGTTTAAAGTACTTTGTAGCGATAAGTTTTGAGCATTGCCAACCGTAACACCCCGCGAAATGCTGCCTTGCTTATTCAGCTTGGATGAACCGAATAAATCGTCATTAGAGGTTGCAGCAGAAACAGAGTAGATAAAAGGGTCAAATTGTGTAACCGTGTCTGATACAATTAACTCATCTGATTTATGCGAGAAATATTGACTGAAATCAATAGGTGTGCGCTGGTATGAAATAAGAACTGTGCTAGTGGTATCGGTAGTTGGAATATACAATTTGGCTTGAATCGGGTCTAAATAATAAGCAGATGAATCAAGCGGTGTATTGTTCATCATCACTTCAAAATTAAATCGAAAAACAGAAACGGTATCGAATTGAATCGTGTCGGATAAATTCGCAAATGACTTTACACGTTTATTTTGCCCAAGCCCTGTTGAATGAAAGCAGAGTGTAGCCAAAAAAAACGATATGTAGAGGAGTATCCGCTGCAAGCGTTATGTCGTTTGAAAGTATAAAGATATACGGAAATATGATGTGAAAATTGCAATTTGACCTATGAAAGCGCAGAATTTACGACGAATAGGCATTTAAAACTGTTGTTTTGTGGATTAAGGAAGCCGAACGTATCGTAAAACACATCCGGCTATCCTTTCAAATCCTACTCCTCACATGGATATAACGAAATGATTTAAATAGTTACGTAAGAATGCTTAAATTGAAGGTATGTTTTCTATGAAAATAAAGTGGGTACGCTTTGCAAATTCGTACAAAGAACTAAAACAGCTATTGGGTAGCAGAAAAAATACCCTAATTAAAGCTGGCGAAAAGCAAGTTTTATTAGTGCTTGGTGATGATGAAACGTTTTATTTGACGGCTGTAAAATGTCCCCACCAAGGTGCAAGTTTACAAGGCGCCACGTGCGAGGATGGTAGGATCGTTTGCCCCTGGCACCGCTATGGTTTTGACTTAAAAACAGGACGCGGCGCAGGGTTGTATTTAGAGCGTTACCCCATTGATGAGCGAGAGGACGGATTATACGCCGGATTTGAATACTTTTCGTGGTTTGGCGAATAAATTGATCGCTCGGTTATTTATTATTCAGTAATAAAAACTATCTTCGCTCCACTTTTTTAATGGGTGCGTTGTTTCTGTTAACAACAAAAGCATTTAAGGGGGATTAGCTCATTTGGCTAGAGCGCTT
Organism: Crocinitomicaceae bacterium; assembly: GCA_963736585.1. Taxonomy (GTDB): domain Bacteria; phylum Bacteroidota; class Bacteroidia; order Flavobacteriales_D; family Crocinitomicaceae; genus Crocinitomix. Next base: position 18,851 of record CAVTPI010000004.1, read on the forward strand.
CGCTGGCAGTGAAGAGGCGACCGGTTCGAATCCGGTATTCTCCACAGAATTTTGAGAAGCCTTAGAACTTTTGAGTTTTGAGGCTTTTTTGTGGTATGGCTGAAAAACATTACGCGTGTTTTGGAAGTATCCGTTCGCTTTATTTGGTAAATCTTTGAATAAATTTGTCAGATAGGTAAATTTACAACTGTATTTATCTGATTTCAAAAAAACACATTGGTCTAATATTCAAATTTTTAGACAGGTATAATTTTAGCTATTATCGTAATTCAAACATCTAATTTTCAATTTGATTCCAACTAATATTGGAAGCAGTTATCGCACTAACACAATTTGTAATGAAAAATTTAATCACAACAATTGCTGAAGGGAATTCATTTATTGCATGAACATCTAACCAAAATAAAAGTTTTAAACCTCTTCCTAGGAATGGGTTCTATAAGACTGATAGATAAGTCATAGGTAGAATTGCGTGATTGGACGTGTAGATCTATAAACATATCTACTTCATTCATAATTCATAAAATCGAAAAATGTCTATTAATATACATTATACGTATCCTCTTTTTTGGGTATATTTAACTAAAATACAATTGTTTATGAAGTTTACATGTATGGCGTTATTGTTTATTCTGAGCTACGGATGCTTCGGGCAATCTAACAATCTAGAACTAGAAAGCATATATCATAGGTTTAATGTTGGTGATTTTTATATTGATGGATTGGAATATTACCAAATGCCTCAAAATCAATTACGACCTGTTGAATTTTCTGCAGTTGTGAAAAATAATGGTGAAAATGAAATGACCAATTGCTTTTTACAAGTCGATATTGAAAATGGAGGCACAGTATTGTATACACTTTTTAGTGACTCAGTAACGATAGCCAGTGGAGATAAGGATTCATTGAATTTAAATGCTCCATTTAATTTATCAGAACCTGTAGGTGATTACGTTTTTAACTATTATGTAATTTCGGACGAACTAGAAATAGATTATAGCGATAACAAGGATAGTGTCAATTTTCAAATTACAGAAAATACGTTATCTCGCAGTAATTTCGATATAGCCGATTCTACAAAAAATTATTATGCTGACTCATTACATATGATCAGCTTTGGATATGTATTTAAACTTGAAAATGACGCTTGTTTGAGTGCGGTATATCCTTGGGTTACGTATGATATTGTAAATTCTATGGGTACGAGTTTAACGAACGCTAGTTTATTCGTGCTAGATTCAGTAAATAATGAATACATGCCACTGGGTTTAACTAGTAATTTTATACCAACCATTGATGAACTCGGTGGACGATATCGAATAAGTTTTGATAATTGGAACAGTGATTTATTAGGAGGAAATATATATTTGATTACCATAAATACACCAAGTAATTTTACAAGCTTCTACCTTTCACAATCTACGATAGATTCTACGGCTTATAGAGCCTATCCTGAAGGTGTACCTGGAGGTGGTTTTATTGAGAATAGCCCACTTATAAATACTCGGATTATAAAAATGGATATTGAGTTTGAAACATCTGCATTTTGTAACCTGAAAATTAAAGAAGATAATAGAGGTGAACTAAAAGTATATCCTAACCCGGCAAATACTTTGTTAACCGTTGAAATCCCTCAGACGGTTATGGTAATGAATGTTAGAATAGTTGACATAGCTGGGCGCGTCGTAGAGCAGCATCAATTGATGAATCAAGACAAATTTACATGGAATACGACACACATTGAAAATGGAACTTATTTTATAAACATAACTGATGAAACTAATACTATTCTTTTCGGTGTAAAAAAAGCTGTCATACAACATTAGCATTTTGCTGTTGACGGTATACGTTAAAAATAACATTTGGCGAATTTACATCACTAAGGTTTTGACTTTTCCATGATAACAGACCATTCCTTAAGTTTCTCATCAAACCGCATACGTGCATTTGCCGGGCTGGTAGAGGGTAACGTAATTAGTTTTATATCATGCACTTCTCCAACATATTTTTTAAAAAAGTGCGCCGCCTTTTTACCGTTAAATAAAATAACCTTAATGTGTGGATGAGCATTAAAAAAAGCCTCAAAATCGTTTGGTACTTCATTTTTAATGGCACTGTCTAAGCTACCTTTGCGTTCGCAAAACTGCAAAACATCCCAAAGCGCAATTTTATTGCTAAGCAGTAATTTTTTTTTCGCGGTATAATCATTATTAACAGGTTTGTCAAATAAAGCAAACATAATTTTCCAAAAAGCATTTTGAGGATGCCCGTAATATTCATCAAGTACTAAAGAACGTTCGCCTGGCATTGTACCTAAAATTAAAACGGTTGCGTTTGGCTTGGCAATGTACGGAAAAGCAGATTTTTGCATAGAGTTTAAGAGAATGGTTAAATTAAAATGATAGAACAACTTAAAAACCATTTCTGTTTTAAAACTGTTATTTCAGTATGCAAGAGCGTCAAACAAAAAAAATTTACATAATCGGTGCAGGGATTAGCGGTTTAGTAGCCGCCAAACGGTTAGAGCAAGAAGGGTTTTCACCTACGATAATAGAAGCAACGGAAGATTGTGGCGGTCGCGTAAAAACGATTGACGAAGCGGGGTGTAAGTTAGACGTGGGCTTTCAAGTGTTGTTAGACGCTTACCCAATGGCTAAAAAACACCTGGACTATAGTGACCTTAAACTGCAAAAGTTTTTGCCCGGTGCTGTTATTTTTGTGGACGGTAAACAAATAAAAATTGGCGACCCAGGCAGAAGTCCGCGTTTTTTGTTAGACAGCCTATTTGCAAAAGTGGGCACGTTCGGCGATAAGCTAAAAATTTTAAAACTGAGCCGTCAACTCAGAAAAAAAACAATTGCTGAAATTTTTACATCAGACGAAGTTTCAACGGCGTATTATTTAGAAAGTTTTGGTTTTTCAACAGGTATGATTAATCAATTTTTCAAGCCTTTTTTCACCGGTATTTTTTTAGAAGATAAACTTGAAACATCCAGCCGAATGTTTGAGTTTGTGTTTAAAATGTTTGCAGAAGGTTACGCCGTATTGCCAAAAGCGGGTATTCAGGCTATACCAAACCAGCTTAAAGGGCAATTAAACCACACCAGGTTTATTTTTAACACGAAAGTTGAAACCATCCAAGAACAAAAATTAATTACCACCACCGGAAAGGAATTATTGACTGACGGCATTATTGTAGCGACAGAAATTGATCAGCTCGTCGACAATTTACGCAATCAAGAAACAACGTGGAAAAGCTGTGATAATTTATATTTTGAATGTGCAGAAAAAGTGTTTGATGGAATGCTTATTGGCTTAGTAAGTGCACCCGGCACTTATGTAAATAATGTGTTTTATTTGCCCGAAAAGACCAATGGTAATTTTGTGCTTTCTGTGACTGTAGTAAAACAGCATAAGTTGCATGAGGGAGATTTGATAAATGCGGTGAGTGAAGAGTTAAAAAAGCATTGTAATATTACTGTTAAAGGACTTTTGAAACATTTTCACATTAAAAAAGCGCTGCCTGCGTTAAGTAATTTACAGTATGATTTGCAACCCTCTGAAACGTTGTTAAAAGACACTGTTTTTTTGGCGGGAGATCAACAATTAAATGGTTCGCTAAATGCTGCTATGCTCTCGGGTGAGCGTGCCGCAGAAGGCTTGATAGAAAAATTAAAAGGGATTTTAGCATAACCGCACCCCAACCAAAAGAGGCCTAATTACAGATTAAATTCCGTAACACAATACGAGAAAAAAAGAAAATTGAAAACCACATTTGTTTTTAATGTTTAAACATGTAATTTTTTCGTATATTAATAAAAAAACCAATTGACACCCGCTTGCGTGGCATTATACCGCACAGGCCTAAATAAAACAGAAAATGGAAAAAGGAAAAATAGCCGGAAACGGTCCACTTATTATTGATGCCGAAAAAGACAAACCTTACGCTTGGTGTACTTGTGGATTATCTACCACACAACCGTATTGTAATGGTTCACACAAAGGGACAAACTTCACACCCAAGGTAGTAACAGAAAGTGAAGGTAAAAAAGTGGCGCTTTGCACATGTAAACAAACTACAAATCCGCCTTATTGCGACGGAACGCACGCAAAAATCCAATAAAACCAAAGTATTTGCCATTTTATTGCCCTTCATTTTATCAGTTCTGTACCTTTGTATTTCATATAAAATTCTATTATGAATATTGAAAAAGAAAGCGTAGTATCTTTAAACTACACATTAAAAAATGAAGCGGGAGAAGTAATGGACACATCCATTGGAAGAGAACCATTAACCTATTTACATGGTGTTGGTGCACTAATACCCGGATTAGAAAACGAATTAACAGGTAAACAAGCAGCCGATAAATTAAATGTAGTAATCGCTCCAGAAAATGCTTACGGTAGTCGTCGAGACGACCTTATGCGCGTTGTACCAAAAGACGGTTTTCAAGGAACAGAAGAACTAAAGCAAGGTATGCAAGTACAGTTAGATACTGAGCAAGGTCCAGTAGTAGCAGTGGTTTCTGATATTAAAGAAGACAACGTAACGTTAGACTTAAATCACCCACTTGCAGATGTAACCCTGCATTTTGACGTAGAAGTACTAGAGGTGCGCGAAGCTACAGCAGATGAAATTGCACATGGACACGTGCATGGCGAAGGTGGACACCAACACTAAGCAATTAAGTAATGTGTGGTCGCTAAAATGTGATACACAAACAACGATAATTTTTTAACGACCAGTCATTCTATTTAATTCCAGAATGTACTGGTCGTTTTGTTTTATGCCACATAAATGCTTTGCATAAAACCAAAATACATAAAATACAATGTAGCGCAAACACGCAGCAATTTAAAAAACGGGTAATTACTGTTGATGCTTTCACCCACTTTTGAGAATTTTTTCTACAACCAAAGCAGCTTATGAATTGGCATAGCGATTAAATAAACCCAATTTTTTAAAAAAATGAGGGTGAGTTTTTGATAAAACAAGTGGGGCTCATGCTCCTTAAATTTGAGTGTTTTTCTGTTGTTTGTTTCGAATTAATTATTTGCTATTCAATTATTTAATTGTTTGGATTCAGTTGAAAATCTAAGTGCCAAATGGCAATAAAACACTGCAAAAAATGCCTTTTGAATATTAATACCTATCATTTAGTTGACCAGTTGGTAGTTTGGTGGCACGGTTATTACTCTATCAATCGTGAATTAGATATCCCGCCTTTATAACCGATAACGATCGGCTTCTTAAAATAAAATAAAGGCTTCTGGGAGAATTCATAGGTTTTGGGTAAAATCGTCTTGGTGGGGATCAAGACGATTTTTTTTGTGCTTATAATTCGAGAATTGATGTGACGGTTGATTTTTTGGCAGATTTTTTTAAAGGCAAAAAACTGTTTCATACTAAAAATCAGACAAACAAATCAATCACGAATACATCCATCTTTATTGCCATTTAAAATCCTTTTAAAACTTAGGTGGGAATAGCTTTGTTAAATACTGTTAAAACAGCCGCTAGAATAAAAGTTTGGCATAATTCTTTCACTCTAATAAGTGAATTAGAATTCCCACCCCTTCGACCGGTTTACCGGTTATTCTTAGAAGGGACTTCGGGAACTATTTCATAGGTTTTGGGTTAGAATCCCCCGCTTTTTCGGCGGGGGATCTTTTTTTTCTCTTTCAATTGAATAAGTTTTGCACGAATTGTCCCACTAATACACATTCTTTTTATAAGTTTCTACATTTCGGCACAGTTTGATTAGGCGAAAACAGATAATATGTCACCCCTTTTCGGCTTAAAATAGGATGAAACGTTAAAAATTCGTTAAAAAGAGCCGTAAAAACATTTTTGGCACAATTCTTACATTATACTAACTGAATTAGAAAATCCGGTTCTGCCGAGTTCTATCGGTACCGGATTAATTTCATAGGTTTTGGGTTAGAAACGTCTTCGCTTTGCGGAGGCGTTTTCTTTTTTAGCCGCTCGCAGTTCTAACCTTATCTCTTCTATACCCCGCACTTGTATCTCAGCTTTAGTTAGAGAGAAGTAGAAGCCTCCGTCCCTCACCCAAAAATAAAACGCTACTTCGTGTTATGCTTCTTTCCTAGCTCCTCGTGTGGCACGCCGAGCCTTGTTAAATCCACCAACTGTAAATAATAGAACCAATTTCACTGTTTTAGTGATAAATCACCCGAATGGGTGATCGCCAACGCTTTAATAAAACCTTTATTTGTGGCATAAACCAATATAAAAAAAAATGAAGGTATTATTAACGATTATTTTTGCATCTATACTAGGTGTGCATGCATTTTCTCAAGATGCTCAATTGGCAAAATCGGCAGAAGAGTATACTAAAATGTACCATAATCCAAAAATCAAGCTGGCACGGAATCATTCCGAATTTTATGCGGAAGCGAAGAAGAACAAGGTTTTATGGAAGTACTTCAAAGATTACAAATTTGCAAGCACTTTTTTAAATGAGATGAAATTTTGCAAAGATGGTTTGATCACAATTAATTTGGTAGTAAAGGATGATGAATTCGAAGCAGAGGTAGGAAGAGTACTGGGCTTCGATCGTGCTTTCTGGGGAAATTGGGAAAAGGCATTCGCTTGTTCAGATGGTGGTTTGGATGGCAAGAGTGGTTGTAAACCTTCTTCGCCCAATTCCAAGTGTAATACTAAAAATTGTGGAAAAACATCCTTAAAAGGAGATCTTTTCAATCCAGCACAGGTATTGGCTGGCTAATTGAATTTTCATTGAAGAGATCGACAATTTAGAATAACTGAACTCAAATTAATAATATCGATACGGGGGTAATAAAACAGCGCAAGTTGTTAAAAATGTGTTAATAAACGCTAAAATATCAACTGTGGCACGGTTATTAGACATTTAAAAGAGAATTAGATAAGTCCGATTTATCGATTTCTGTCGGTGTCGGAACTATTCATGGGTTTTAGGTTGGACCGCTCGTTTACGGGCGGTCTTTTTTTGTTATTGCTGAGAAAGAACTTTGGCAATTTTAAAATAATCCGAATCATGATTCGGTGCATTTTTTAAGGCTTCCTGCTGCGTAATGGTATCTTTCTGCGTGTCCTCACGCAATACGTTTATGGCGTTGGTCATAAAAATTAAAGGCTCCACGCCATCAGTATCCACAGCGTTTAATTGATCCACAAATCCAATAATATTGGTTAAATCTGCTTTAATGTTTTCGTTTTCCTCACCATTAAACTCAAGCCGAGCTAAGTGAGCAATATGGTTTACAATATCATCCGTAATTTCCATGCCTGCAATAATTATTTCTTTAATCGTGTCAGCAGCGGTTTTTCAATTTGCTTAAACGTTTGCTGCCGTAAAGATATTAAATCTTTCTTATCCATGCCAGTGGTTTCAATTAATGGATGAACAACCACGCGAGAAATTCCCGGCCTGGCATCTGCTGTAAAAAGTGGCTCGGTATTAAATAATTTCCAATTATTTAGCAAGGTAATGGGTAAAATTGGAATTTGCTTTTCAATTGCTAAATTAAATGCGCCATTTTTAAAGCGGTTCAGCACCGGAGCATTGTCATGTATACCACCTTCCGGAAAAATTGCAATTGACCAACCGTTGTCAATTTCTGCCTTGGCACGCACAATAGATTCCATACCAGATGATCGCTTTTTTCGATCTACAGCAATATCTAACTTCTTAAAAAAGATATTAATAATAGGCCATTTTAACAGTTCTGATTTTCCGATAAACAAAAATTGTGTTTTAGGTAAAACACGGTACATCACAATAATGTCTAAATAACTCGCATGGTTTGCACAAATAATGTAAGGCCCTTTTTCTAATGGAGGTACATTGCCTTGTTTTCTTACGCCAATAAAATCTAAAAATAAAATAACCTTCGCGGTAAAAACCTTTAATTTAAAAACCCGTTTATAGTTTGATTTTTTTAAAAGTAAAACCCAAAAAAAGGGGTAAAGAATAGCCAATACCACAAAAAAAATCAACGCAAAATAAATGCGATAGAGAATGGTCAGCGGTAAAAGCAGTTTTTTCATTGTAACTAACAAAAATACGAAAAAACAACATGAAAAATTAACGCCAGAGCCCATCTTAACGTTTTCATAATTCTGCCCTTTAAAATTTACATCTGATGGCAGAAACAGTTCATTAGTTTATTGCTACTTTTGTTTATATACCAGCTGATGGAAATTTGGTTTGGTGAATAAAATTTTAACCTATGGCAAGAGTTTTAACGGGTATTCAAAGTACAGGAATACCACATTTGGGAAATTTATTGGGTGCAATTATTCCTGCAATAAAAATGGCTGAGGATACAGAAAACGAATCCTTTTTTTTCATTGCAGATTTACACTCGCTAACCCAAATTAAAGATGGTAACCAAATGCGCGAAAACACTTATGCAGTAGCCGCAGCTTGGCTTGCGTGTGGTTTAGATGCAGATAAAAGTGTTTTTTACCGGCAGAGTGATGTAACGCAAACCACAGAGTTAGCGTGGTACCTTTCATGCTTTTTCCAATATAGCCGTTTAACCTTGGCGCATTCATTTAAAGATAAAGAGGGCCGGTTAGAGGATGTAAATACGGGTTTGTTTACCTATCCTATGCTTATGGCGGCGGACATTTTATTGTATGATGCCGATTTTGTACCCGTGGGCAAAGATCAAGAGCAACATTTGGAATTTACCCGTGATGTAGCCCGCCGATTCGACAACCAAATGGGAGAAACATTTGTGCACCCCGAAGTTAAGTTTAACGAGAATACAATGCTTATTCCCGGTACGGATGGCAATAAAATGTCAAAATCGCGCGGTAATATTATCAATATTTTTCTACCTAAAAAACAACTAAAAAAACAGCTAAACAGTATTGTTACGGATAGCACACCGTTAGAAGAACCTAAAAATCCGGATACATGCAATGCATTTCAGCTTTATGCCTTGTTGGCGAAACCCGCTGAGGTAGAAACTATGCGTAAAAATTATGAAAACGGCGGTTGGGGCTACGGGCATACCAAAAATGCGATTCTTGAACTTATTTTGGAGCAATTTGGTGAGGCGCGCGAAAAATTTGACCACTACATGAATAATAAACATGAACTGGATGAGGTTTTGGCAAAAGGAGCAGCTAAGGCAAGCAAAGTTGCCAATGATGTGCTAAAGCGCGTTCGTGCAAAAATCGGATATTAATCCAATAGCAATAAAGATGCAAATGCCAATAGGCAAAAGGCAAGCAAACTTGCAAAAACATGAAAAGTCGGATTTGCTAAAATTTTATTCATAATTTAATTTTTTAGGACAACTAAGATAAGCACTGTAATTGAGAATAAAAACAGTATAAATACCTAGTTTACATTTAATTAATCAAATTTTAGAATCCCCGAATTAGTTTTTATTTTTGATCCATACAGGTGCAAGAAAAAAGAAAAATATATCCGCTCGCAAAACTCAATCAATCGTTAGAACGGTTTATTCGTGAAAATTTTGGGCTGAAAAATTATTGGGTGGTAGCAGAAATTGCCAAAGTGCAAGAAAAAAATGGGCATCATTATTTAGATTTGGCAGACTCTAAAGACGGTAAACGAATTGCAGAAATGTCGGCCAGTATGTGGTTTTCTAATTACAGCAGGGTAAATGAAAAATTAAAAGGTGAACTGCGCACTATTTTTAAAAGTGGAAATAAAGTACTGCTAAATGTTCAGCTTGATTTTCACGCTATTTATGGGCTAAAGCTGTTAATACTTGATGTTGATCCGAGTATAACGTACGGCGAAATTGAACGCAAAAAGCAGGCAACAATCGATCAGCTTAAAAAAGAAGGGCTTTTTGAACTGCAAAAACAATTAGCATTGCCCGCCATTGTAAAAAAAATCGCTTTAATAGGTTCACCTAACACATCCGGTTATCGGGATTTTTTGAGTGAACTTACCACAAACAAGGTGTTTAAAAACTTTACGGTAAAACCATTTGCGGCAACAGTGCAAGGCGAAAGGGCTTTAAGAGAGGTGGTGGAATGTATCTATAAAGCAAATCAATATACTGTAGATGCAATAATTATTATTCGTGGTGGGGGTAGCAAAATGGACTTGAACGTGTTTAATGAATACGCCATTGCAAAAGCGATATGCGAAAGTAAAATTCCTATTATTACCGGTATCGGGCATGAAACAGATGAAGTTGTTGCAGATTTAGTAGCAAATCAGTACGAAATTACACCAACAGCAGTGGCCAAATACTTGTACTTACGCGCAGGTATTTTTAAGGCAGATATGAATGAGGCGTTTAATACCATTTTAAAAAAAGCATTGGGTTTGGTGGCTATGCATAAAGATGAGTTTACCCACACCAGCAAGTATTTAGTGCATTTTACCCAAAGTGTATTACGCGACCATAACGACACACTCAGAAATAGCTTACATAAAATTCAGCTAAATGTGGCGGAACGTGTAGATGATGAACAGGGAAAGCTGGCTTTATTGCTGTCACGCGCAGCCGCGTATGCTAAAAACACAATTGCGCTTAAAAAGTCAACAGAGTTAGATGCGCCGCTTGAACGTATTTTACTCCACGCGGAAAACAAGTTAGATCAAAACCGGGTTAAACTTGATAATTTAACAGAGCTGCTAAACCTTTTAAACCCTGAAGCCTTATTAAAAAAAGGGTACACTATTTCTACTGTAAACAATGTAGACGTTACACATTATAAAGGCGATTTAAAAGGAGTAGAACTCAAAACACTAACGGATAAATGGCTCATTACAAGTAAAATTTCGGAGGCAAAAAAAATAGATTAGAATGGAAGAAAAAATGAAATTAGAAAAAAACTTGACGTATGAGGCTGCCCTGGCGCAATTGCAGGAAATTGTGCAATTGCTAGAGCGGAAAGAAATTAATATTGACCAATTGGCAACAAAAGTAAAAACAGCCAAATTGTTAGTTGACTTTTGCCGGGAAAAATTAGAAAATACCGAAGAGGAAATCAATAAAATCATTAACCCGGAAGAAAAGGTGGGGGATAATCCTTTTTGACCTTTTGATAATCCGAGATAGGAGAAAATGATTGCCTCCACAGAATTAATTAGGTTGTAAGAGCGTTATGAAAGACCAGGGACACTAATTCATGAAAGTTCAAGATAAAAAAATTTTTTCAGTCCAAAGCGCATCAAATAGGTTAGGTGAACTTGACGTTTTTAGAGGTGTTGCAGTTATTCTTGTTGTATTGTTTCATTGCGCTATGTTTCGAGAACAATCTAAATTTGGATTTTTTTTGGGAATTGCCGGGGTAGATTTATTTTTTATTATCAGTGGGTTTGTCATACTAATGAGTGCAGAAAAAAAAAGTGCCGACACGTTTATTCTTTCACGTGCTATTAGGCTTTACCCAACTTACTGGATTGCCGCAACCTTCACTTTTGCTACACGGTTTATTTTAGATTATTACGACAGCCAATTAACCTTTACTCGAATACCAGCAGATAGATACTTAGCGAATTTAACTATGTTTCAGTATTATTTGGGCGTTCCTAATATTGATGGTTCTTATTGGACATTGATAATTGAGTTACTATTTTACCTATTCATTTATGTATTATTAGGTTTTAGAATTTTGAAAAAAATTGTGACGGTTGGGTCTTTCGTCTGTTTACTTATTTTTATCGTGTTCGGATTGATTCAGTTAGGCCTCATCCCAGATTACACCTCAATATTTCCCTTACTATATCACTTCCCTTTATTTTTTGTGGGTGTTTTGTTTTATAAGATTCATCAAAACAGTAAACTTGCGTTGAAATATCTTCCGCTAATCGTATTAACAACATTTCTGCAGCTCTATCTCCATAATTACGGTAGAGCAACGCTATTTATGCCATTTTGGATATATGCGTTATTAATGTGCTTTTTCTGCATTTTGTTTGCACTTTTCATTAGTGGAAAACTAACGTTTATTGTAACTAGAAACAGTGTTTTCTTTGGCGACATTTCTTACGCGCTGTATGTTATTCATCAGCCTTTGGCTTATGGTGTAATAGTACCTTACTTTGTAGATGTTATCGGTGTTTCATTTTGGGTAACTACATTTTTTATTGCCCTGCCTACCTGTGTCTTAATAGCTACATTAATTACATTTTATTTAGAAAAACCAATTCATAAGTTTTTACGGAAAAAATTATTCTAATCATTAAGCTAACCTTTATAAGATGACTATATGAAAAAAAAGCCGATCAAAGGTGAAGCTTATTGCATCTGTCAGAATAGAGCAATTATTTTCAGGATGATTGTTTTTTGGCGTTGTATGCCGGTTTAAATGCGAAGTGCGAAAAAAAGGAATTAGAGCTTCTGTTATCCACAATCCGAAACTACTTTAGCATCAAGTCTAGTTGTTGAGGATCAGTCATAAACCTCAGCTACATTACAAAAAAGAGAAAGGTAGATGGATAAATTGGATGGTTTGAAACAAACTACGAACGACCTTCTTTTTGATTGGTAAGTGCATCAAAACAGATCAGAAAAAAAGTGTGAGCCTCTTGTTAGAAACTCACACTCAGAACTTTTTTGTGGTGATAGAGGGATTTGAACCCCCGACACATGGATTTTCAGTCCATTGCTCTACCAACTGAGCTATATCACCATCCAATAATGTGGGGGCAAAGATAGTAAGGAATTTTAAAGCACAATAGATTTAACTATAATTTTTTATTTTTTTGAATCCTGTTCTAAAAAATGTCTGCAATTTTGTAGTATGAATCTTGTTATCGATCAGGGAAATACAGCAACAAAGTTTACGCTTTTTAAGGGTGATATAATTGTAGAAAAACAAGTTTTTACAAAAACAGAATTAGCAAAAGCACAACGTTGGATTGACGAAAACTCAGAAAAATTAAGCGCAATTATTATAAGTTCAGTAACCAATGATTTGTTAAGCACAAACGGCATAACAACCTTGATGCTTGATGATAAAACCCCAATTCCACTTATCAATAGCTATAAAACACCCAAAACATTAGGTAAAGACCGGTTAGCAAATGCAGTTGGTGCATGGTCAAAAAATCCTTCAAAGAACACCCTGTGTATTGACCTTGGCACTTGCATTAAGTACGATTTGGTAACCGCAAATGGGGAATACTTAGGCGGAAACATTAGCCCAGGTTTAACCATGCGGTACAAAGCCCTGCACCATTTTACAGATAAGCTTCCACTACTTGAACCGCAAGAAATTGATTATTCGTACGGAACAACAACAGAAACAAGTTTACGAAATGGTGTGCAACAGGCTATTTACCATGAAATAAATGGATTTATACACCGTTATTCGGAAGTGCACGAGCAATTAACAATTTTTATGACCGGCGGAGACGTTAAATACTTTGATAAAGTATATAAAAATAGCATCTTTGCAAATCCGATCAGTGTTGAAACGGAACTTACAGCGCTCGGCTTAAACGAAATATTGACATACAATGTTAAACGTACGAAATAAACTGATTCTTTTCTTAATGCTATTTGCATCCACTTGGGCAACAGCGCAGAAAGGAACAAAATCACCTTACAGCGCGTATGGTTTGGGTGAACTAAATTATGCCGGATACCCTGTTTTTTCAGCAATGGGTGGCGTTTCACTAGGAAATACAGATTCTACAATCGTCAACGGAAACAACCCGTCCTCATACGCTTTTATCGGGCGGCACCGTCCTGTTTTTCAATTAGGCATGAGCGGTCGAGCGTCTGAATTTAATACTGCAACCAGAAGTACACAACAAGCACATTTTGGATTAAACCAATTTCAGCTAGGGCTGCCAATAGCGGATAGATGGGGCGCGGCAATTAGCGTTCGCCCTTATTCGTTTACAGGGTATACAATTACCAAATACGGAACAAGCGAAGCTGGCGACACAATACAACAAACGGTAAATGAAGGGTCCGGAGGGATTAGGATGGCAAGTTTGGGTGTAGCATATCAACCAATACGGTTTACAAAAGCAGATACATTATACATCACCCGCAAAGCAAAAGACTCATCTGTGCTAGACAATGTGGCCGTTATGATAAAAGGTAAAAAATTTCAAACCCTTTCCATTGGGTTTAATGCAAATTATTTATTCGGTTCATCTGTTCAAATCCGTTCGCAAGAGTTTATTCCGTCAACCGGGCCTTTTTTGAATACGCGTGTAGAAGACGCCTTGCGTTTATCGGGTTTATCACCAGAATTTGGCATTAATTATCAATTCGGTTTCCGTTCTGCACGTAAGTCACGGTCGGTTTCTATAGGAGCAACATACTCGCCAGAAACAAATGTGCGTGCTTTTCAAGATTTATTCACTTACTCCTATCGCGGTAGTTTTTACAGAGGCGAAAACACGCAAATAATAGATACGATAGAGTTTACGCAAGAAAATCAAGGCTTGATAACCAAACCAGAGGCGATTAAAATTGGTTTTGAATATCAAATTGGTCCAAATGGAGATAAAAATTCAGCCCTAAAAATTGCTGGAGAAGTGGGGTTAGAAAGATGGTCTACTTTTGCTACCAATTTTTCAGATGTTAGCACCAATGGAGGCTTAAAAGACCGCTTATCCGTAGGGGTAGGTTTAGAATGGTCTCCGTATACGGGATACAGATCACGCGACAACACAACGCCATTTTTGGGTAAACTGCATTACCGTTTAGGGTTTAACTACACACAAACAGAGTTACTTGTGCGCAATAACCTAAATCAAGACGTAGAATTAGACAATTATGGCATGAGTTTTGGATTAGGCATACCAATCGTAGCCAATAATTCAAATACGAATATTAACTTTGGCGCCAGTTTAGGAAACTTAGGTACGACAGAAAATGGTTTGATACAAGAAAGGTACCTCGGATTTTATGTAGGTCTTTCAATTACACCAGGCTTTGGAAACTATTGGTTTGTTAAGCGTAAATACGACTAAATAAAGAGATTAAAACAAAAATAAACAGATGAAATTAAAAGGAATTATAGCAACGTTAATGTTAGTCTTAATGGCAGGTTTTACTGCAAACGCACAGGGAGACTCCACTACAACAACTGACGATTGTGCCAAATGGAGAAGCTTATATTACCAGTACGTAAAACAACGCATGTACAGAGATGCCGGAACATTTTGGGGAAAAGCAATGGCTTCATGCGGAAAAGAAAATCTGGATGCTAAGTTTTATTCAAACGGACGCGTAATCTTTTCTCAAATTTTACGTGATTTAAAAGGAAACGAAGTGCGTGAAAAAGAGGTGGAAGATACCATTGTAATGATTTACGAAGAGCGCATGAAGTTAGAAAATGATCCGGAATGGACGGCTGATTATGCTTCAATGTTAGTTTCACAGAAATCAAAAGATTATGCTAAGATTGACTCATTATTTTTAAGCAGTATTCACGTTTTGAAGTCTGATGAAAAAGCCACTCACGTTAAACAATACTTTAAGCATTTGATTTTAAATAAATTTAACGAGGCAGATCCTGAAGCAAAAGAAGAACAACGCACACTTGTGATAGAAGAATACATTGTTCTGTCTGAATATGTGGCCGGAGCAATAAAAAAAGCAACAGATGCAAATGACGAAAAAGAATTGCTTCGCCAAAAAAGTGCGCAAGAGTTTTTAGACAAGTATTTTGTACAAATTGCAAAAGATTGTGATGTATTAACAGAAGTATTTGCCAAAAAATTGACTTCTCTTCCGGCAGATCCGGAAATGAAAAAGAAAAAGATAAAAAAATACTTAGGGTTGATGGATCAAAAGAAATGTCAATCTAGTGAGGTGTACGGACAGTACGTTGATGCATTGATCGAACTTGAACCAACGGCAGATGCTTATTTCTTTGGAGGTAGCTATGCTTCGGGTAACGGAAATGAATCAAAAGCAATGAAGTATTTTGAAAAAGCTGTGGAATTAGAGGGAGACGGACCAAATAAGGACAAATACTTATTAAACTTAGCGAATTTACAATACAGATCGGGAAGCTATAAGTCAGCTTTTAGAACGGCGCAAAGTATTGGAGGAGAATATAGAGGAGACGCCTTGATGATTTGTGCAAATGCCATTGCGGCAACGGCAAACAGCTGTGGAGAGTCTACTTTTATGCGAAAAGCCAACTTTTGGTTAGCCAATGATTATGTAAACCGTGCCATTGCAGCAGGTAAAACAGGAGTAAGCAGCGGTAAGTTTTTGAGCAACGCGCCAGATTCTAACGACGCCTTTAACGAGGGTATTTCTGCTGGTTCATCAATTACACTTAGCTGTTGGGGCGAAAGTACAACAGTAAGATTTTAAGCTGCTGATTGTAACTGCAAAATATAAAATAATAAAAAGTATACTTGCCATTTTTATGGTGGGTATGCTTTTTTCATGTGAAAATGATTTAGAAACCATTAATACAATTACCGCTACGGATGAAACGCCGGACGAAATTGTAAACTCTTTTCACACCCTTTATTCTGATTCTGGCGTGGTGCAATACGAAATAATTGCTGCGCGAATGGAAAAATTTTCAACTCCGGTAGAACAAACGTATTTTAAAGATGGTTTCGAAGTAAACTTTTTTCGTGAAAAAGACAGTGTTATTTCAACCCTAACAGCAGAATATGCCGAAATAACAGAGAACAATAACAAGATAATAGCTAGAAATAATGTTATTTTTACAAACCACGAAGAAAAACAAACCTTGCAGACAGAAGAGCTTTTTTGGGATAAAAAAAGCGGCAGACTGCGAACAGATAAACGGTTTAAAGTAATTGGTGAAAAAAGTATTGTAGAAGGTTACGGCCTGGATACAGATGAGAACTTTACCACCTATAATATGCACAAGGTAAGTGTCACTTACGACAAATAAAAGAAACATGAGCAGCTTAGCAAAAGTAAACAGAATGCTAGAAATTTTTTGGTGGTCAATGACGATTGTAGTGGTCATTTTGGTTACTGTACTTTCCCTCATGTATGGTTGGGATAAGTGGGCGTTGTATTACGTAATTGCTGTACTAACGGCACTAATGGCATTAATGCGAAGGTTTATGGCGAGACGATTAGCAAAAAGTGAGCAGCACAAAGCCGAGCAATTAAAAAAGAAGAAGTAACGGCTTAAAAATAAATGCCGAATAAACGCCGCGTTTTACCCACTTCTCCAGATAAATACATGATCCCACGGTTCCACTTGATAACTTTGCTTGGCACGCAGCATATAATCATTTTTATTATCAATTAATTGTCCACGTCTAGCAATGCCGTCGGGCGTTACATTTACATAGGTAATTTGGAATTTTCGGTTGTTGTATAATCCTTTATAGGCAAAATAATCAGTTGGCTTTAAGTCATTGTTTTTATCTGAATCATTAAAAAATAAAAAAAGTTCATCTGCCACCTTCATGGTAGAGAAAGAAGAGAAATAACCGCCATCATTCACCGAATGCTGAAATTTTGGAATGCGCTCGCTCCATAAATGATTTCCTTTTTTGTCAAAATAAGCCACAACAATAGAGTTATAATTGTAATTATCCGTTGTGGTGGTAATATTGGTACGGGGGTCGTAATTACGCTCAGTATATTTGTAAAAATGCTCTGCCGTAATAAAGTATGAGTCATCATTCATTACAATTAAATCGCGTATCACAATGTCATCCAGTTCCTTTACTTTATCTAGTTTTTTCTGCTCAATAAACTTTTCATAAAAAGAGCGCTTGTATTTATAATAATTTGTGCGCAAAACGGTAAGGTCGGGTGAAATTTGCATGGAAAAAACGCCGTTTACACTGTAGTTTCTGCTTTCATTTATAAAACCGCCTACCATCAAATCGCCTTTAGCGTCAAAAGCCATTTTAATCCCATTAATCCACTTGTTTTTTAAACGTAAATCAAATTCTTTTAAAAATTTCAAATCTTGGTCATACCCCCATATAGCGTAATTATTATTCACCAAATCACCTTCAGACCGATTGCCGACCGTTACTTCAAACCCGTAATCGCATAAAATATATATGGGTTGATTAATGGCGTAACTAATTTCTTTAATTTCTAGGCTTTGTAAAGATGACGGCGAGTGCAATTCGTTTTCCCAATCGGTTTTTCCATCTGTACCAATAGCTTCTAGTTTAATTTTTTGCTCAAAAACATTGTCGTACTTATTGTGCGTAGCCACCAAAAAACCCTCCTTTTCGTCAGACTCAGTGATGTAAAATAAATCATCCAAGTCCAGCGTATCTACAATACGGTTCATAATCCGTTCGCCATATTCGTCAAACAGCTCTAAATAAATCATGTTGAAACGGTCTTTTAATCCGTTCATGGTAGAGAATAAATAAATGGTATCATCCTGATAAAAAACCTCCGTTGGCTCATTGTAAAAACGATCATCTATTAATGAAAATAAGTTTTTTGTCTCGGTTAGTTTTAATGTCGTTTTATCAAACCTTCGCAGGTTTAATTCTTGCTTTTTACGATTTATTTGCAAATAATCAACCGTAAAAAGAGTAGTAGTACTTGTTCCGATAAAGCCGTTAAAATTTTCTTTACGCGTTGTATTAAACGGTTCTCCTTTTACTAGCGGAATAGCCGGATCATTTTCCGTTTGGGTAATTCCATCAAACGAAAACAGTAAAATAAGAATGCCAATGAGGTGTTTCATTTCAATGCTCGTTCTTTTAACGCAATAGATCCGTTTTTATTGGCAAGTTGACCGCAGGCGGCGTCAATATCTTTTCCGCGACTTCTGCGTACGTTTACAACCAAATTCAATGATTCTAAAAATGCCGCAAAATCATCTACCTTGCGTTGGTCTGCCTGCTGAAACTCCCCTGCATCAATTGGGTTATATTCAATGATGTTAATTTTTACCGGTACGTTTTTGCAAAAATCAGCCAATTCCCGGGCATCCGCCAGGGTATCGTTAAAATCTTTAAAAATAATATATTCAAACGTAATGCGCGACTTCGTTTTTTCATAAAAATACCGCAATGAATCAGCCAAAGCGTCTAAATTATTAGAGTCATTGATCTCCATAATTTGGCTGCGTTTTTCATCATTCGCCGCGTGGAGGGATAAAGCAAGGTTAAACTTTACTTCGTCGTCGCCCAGTTTTTTAATCATTTTTGCAATGCCTGCTGTAGATACTGTTATGCGCTTTGGCGAAATACCCAATCCTTCTGTAGAGGTGATTTTTTCAATCCCTCCCATCATGTTTTTATAATTCAGCAACGGTTCGCCCATGCCCATAAAAACAATATTGCTTAGCGCTTGCCCATATTCAGTTTGGGCTTGTTTGGTTAATAAAAAAACTTGATCGTAAATTTCACCCGGTGTCAAATTTCGCATAAGCTTTAACCGCCCCGTTGCACAAAACTTACAAGCCAAACTGCACCCCACTTGAGACGAAATACAGGCCGTCATTCGTTTTGGGGTTGGAATTAAAACGCCTTCTGTTATATGATTGTCGTAACTTTTAAACGCACATTTTACCGTACCGTCATTACTTTTTTGTTGGTCAGAAACTTTAATACCGTCAAAAAAATAAGACTCATCTAGTGCCTCAGTTACTTTTTTTGAAACATTTCGCATTTCTGCAAACGATTGTACACCCTTCTTCCAAATCCACTCATACACCTGCTTAGCGCGAAACTTTTTTTCGCCCATTTCCTCCATCACTTTAATCAATTCTTCTAACGAAAGTGCGCGAATATTTTTTTTCTGATCTTTCATAAATACAATCGTCCAACAAAGTTAGTTAAACTCCCTTTAACTCAAGCATTTTTCGCCGTAATCCTAAGTTTTTAGGCAATAATGCGAGTTTTTTGAGCTAAAAATTATGGATTCATGCAATGCACCGCATCTTTATTGTAGACAGGACAAAATTTAAGAATAAAGAGAAAAGATAAAAGAACAAAGAGAAAAGACGAAAGAGAAAAGACAAAAAAATTACTAACCACCAAAAAGTCTATACTCTTTTATCTAACAATCGATAATCTAGAAGAGCAAAGACGAAAGAAAAAAGACAAAAGACAAAAGAAAAAAAATTACGAACCGCCAAAAAGTCTATACTCTTTAATCTAACAATCTATAATCTAGAAGAGCAAAGACGAAAGAACAAAGACAAAAGAAAAAAAATTACGAACCGCCAAAAAGTCTATACTCCTTAATCTAACAATCTATAATCTAGAAGACCAAAGACCAAAGACCAAAGACAAAAGAAAAAAAATTACGAACCGCCAAAAAGTCTATACTCTTTAATCTAACAATCTATAATCTAGAAGACCAAAGACCAAAGACCAAAGACCAAAGACCAAAGACCAAAGAAATAAAATTACGAACCGCCAAAAAGTCTATACTCTTTAATCTAACAATCTATAATCTAGAAGAGCAAAGACGAAAGAACAAAGACAAAAGATAAAAGACAAAAAAATTACGAACCGCCAAAAAGTCTATCCTCTTTAATCTAACAATCTATAATCTAAGGACTAAAAAAAACAAAAACATGAAACAAATAATAACACTATTACTCGGCATAATTGCATTAACTACAAGCTCATTAGCGCAAGCAGATTTGGCTACAATTAAAGGAAAAGTATTTGAAGGAGAAGGAAGAAGCGCAACCGTTCCTGCAGCAAAGGTATGGCTGGACACAGAAAACGGACCACGAACTGTAATTACAGATAATGATGGTAATTTTAAAATTGATGCATTACGCCCTGGTATTTATAACCTTTTTGTAAAATCAATTGGTTATGACACATTAAAAATAACGGGAATTGAACTGAACAGTGGTATTTTAAAAGTGATTGACGCCAACCTTGTACAAGGCAGAACATTAGCAGAGATTCCCATTTTGGGCAATCCGCTAATTACAAAAGATATTCCGCGTCTATTAATTCCGACAGAAGATATTGCACATTCACCGTTAATTCAAAATCCAAAAGGGCTATTAGCAGCTGTGAGTTCAGATATTCAGTTGGTAGAAGGCACAGGCGAGTTAATTATTAGAGGATCACGCCCTGGAGATGCCATTTATTACATAGACGGCGTTAAGGCAACAGATTTGAGTGCAGTTCCTGGAGTTTCTATCCGTGGAATGCAGGCATACACAGGTGGCATACCCGCAAATTATGGAGATACAACAGGAGGCGTAGTAGTGCTAGAAACCAAAAGCTATTTTGACCTGTATTATGCATGGCGCGCAAATCGCTAAGTACAAGTAACAGACGGGCTAAATACCCAAACTAGATCTGCAAAAAAATATTTTTTCAGAAAAAATTATGGAATTCTACATTCAACTGCATCCTACTAATAGACAAGGACAGTAAGTAAATAATACGAGCAAAGATGGGGAGACAAAAGAACAAAGATGATAGAGCAAAGAGAAAAGATGAGAGAACAAAGACAAAAGAACAAAGACAAAAGAACAAAGACAAAAGAACAAAGACAAAAAAATAACTAACCACCAAAAAAGTCTATACTCTTTAATCTAACAATCTATAATCTAGAAGAGCAAAGACAAAAGACAAAAGATGGGGAGACAAAAAAAACTATCAACTCAAGACTATTAACTAACAACCAAAAAAGTCTATACTCTTTAATCTAACAATCTATAATCTAATAAAAAACTAAAAACATGAAAAATAAAATAACACTACTAATTGCAGCACTGGGCTTTACTTTTGGCCTGAGCGCACAAGTAAATTTAGGAACAGTAAGCGGGTATATTTATCAAGCAAATGATTCCACTTCAACAATAGAGCTAACGCGCGTTTGGATTGAAACAGAAACGGGCGACAGAGGAACACGATCTGACTTGGACGGAAAGTATAAAATAGATGCATTGCGCCCCGGGGTTTATAATTTATATGCAAAAGCCACAAATTTTGATACAACAGTAGTAGCAGGTGTAGTGGTTTCTCCAGATGGCATAACAACTGTAGACGTTTATTGCACAGATGACAACGTACTAGGTATTGTCGTAATTGACTTTAACCGTGTTAAAATTGAAAAAGACATCCATAAGGTAAAAATTACAACAGAGGATATAGAAAATTCACCATATATAAGAGATCCCAAGGGTTTACTAGCGGGAACCAGCTCAGATATTCAACAAGTAGAGGGTACAAATGACATTATCATAAGAGGTTCACGTCCGGGAGATGCTGTTTACTTTATAGACGGTGTTAAATCCACCGACATGTCAGCTATACCGGGTGTGGCCATTAGTGGAATAGAAGCTTACACCGGAGGGATTCCAGCAAAATACGGCGATACCACAGGGGGAGTTGTCGTACTAGAAACGAAGAGCTATTTTGACTTGTATTACGCGTGGAAAGCACGCCAATAGTCAAAAAGGTGTAGTGTCAAGGAGTTACCTCGATTTTTATAAATCGGGGTAATTTTTTTTGAGCGTTAACGGGTGTTTACCGAAACATTTCAATCAGATATAGCGTAACTTTGGTTTACTATCCTTAACTTTGAGTTAATAACGTGGAATTAGCCGTTTACATAGCAGACCTGTTAAAGCAACACAATTGTGTGATTGTACCCAATTTTGGTGGTTTTATTGCCAACTACAAATCTGCTAGTGTAGATACTAACCGAAAGCAAATTAAGCCACCCGAAAAAAGCATTTTATTTAATGCTAATTTGGTTATAAATGATGGATTGCTTAGTAATACGATCAGTCAAACAGCCAAAATTTCATATCCGGATGCTTTAGTGTTTATTCAACGTCAAGTTGAAAAATGGAAAAATGATTTGACGGCAGGCACGCGTGTAGAAATTGAGGAAATTGGATTTCTTTATCGTGAAAATGGTAAAATTGTATTTGAGCAAAGCCGTGAAGTAAACTTATTATTAAGTGCTTACGGATTATCGGCAGTTTCTTTCATTAATTTTACTCAAGAGAAAGAGGCAATTAAAGAAACTGAAGTGACAACTACACCAATAGTTGTAGCCGTAGAAGAAAAAATAAAACCAACGGCAGAGGTACCAGTTATTGCCTTAAACACGGCAGCTAAAATAGAGGAAGTAGCAGAAGAAACGACAGAAAAAGAAACAGTTAAACTGCCACAAAAACGGAAAAAAAATACGTGGAAATACATTGCAGCTGCAGCAGCTATTGCGTTGGTGTTTTATTCGTATTGGATTCCTGTAGAAACAGATTATTTAAACACAGGTAATATTCAGTTTGCTGATTTTAACCCATTGAGCAATACACCTGAACGTACATACCAGCCTTTGGAGCGCAGCATTAATGCACCGCGAACCATTGAGTGGAAATCGTGGGAGGAACTTACTGATAATTTAAGCGAAAACGTTAGCGTTTACAACTACCAATTTACCGATCAGTTGTACATACCCGTTTTATTAGATGAATTAAAAGTAGAAGAAACAACTGTTCCAACCGCAGAGACAAATGCCGTTTTTGCAGAAAATAATTCGGGTACACCTTACCATGTAATTGGCGGTTGCTTTTCTGTTAAATCAAATGCTGAGCAATTGGTAAAAGATTTAAATGAACAAGGGTTTTCAGCGTCAATTTTAGATTTCCACAAGGGGCTTTATCGCGTTTCTGCCGGAGATTATACATCTAGAACAGTGGCAAAAAGCAATTTGAAAGATTTTAAAAATGATGGTTTTTCTGGTTGGATTTTGAAAAAATAAATCCTTTCATCTCAAAAACCACACACTTATCCTTAATTTTCTGATTAAAATCCCAATTGAGCAACAACTGCGCAGTAGTTTTTTGTAAATTTAAAGGACTTTTAAAAAACGGGTATCACGTATGCAGCGCGATTATCCATTCCATCAACCAAAAAAAAAGGAAAACGATTATGAAAAAAATTATGTTAGCCATTGCTGCGCTTTCATTTGCCACTGGTGTTTCAGCACAAGATTATTCAACCAATAAAGAAGGAAGTGAATATAAATTTGAAAAAATTGTTCATTTAGATGCAACACCTGTCTTGTCGCAAGGGTGGACAGGAACTTGCTGGAGTTTTTCAGCGCTCTCATTTTTTGAGTCTGAATTAGACCGTATGGGGAAAGATGCTGACCTTTCTGAAATGTGGATTGTTTACCACGCTTATTTGGGAAAAGCCGAAAAATACATCCGCACAGATGGCAACACAAATTTTGATGAAGGCGGCGCTTTTCACGACATTCCGTGGGTAATAAAAAAATACGGAATTGTACCTTCAGAAGCATACCAGGGGCTTAATTATGGTAGCGAACGACACACACATGCAGAACTGTCAGAAGTATTAAAAGGAACGGTGAGTGGCGTTTTAAAAACGCGCAATGATCTATCGCGAAATGGCTCACTAAGCACCGCATGGATGGGCGCAATACGTGGCGTTTTAAATGCCTATTTAGGAGAAGTGCCGGTAAAATCTGACGATTTTAAATTCACCGTAGAAGGAAAAGAATACAACCCCATTTCATACAGAGATGAATTAGGAATGAACATGGATGATTACGTATCCATTACTTCATTTTCGAACCACGCATTTTATGAAGAATGCCAACTGGCAATTGCAGATAATTGGGTATGGGGTAGTTGTTATAACGTTCCACTAGCAGATTTATGGGCAACCGCCGAATACGCATTGAAAGAAGGGTACTCATTTGCCTGGGGAGCTGATGTGTCTGAAGATTATTTTGATTTCCGGTCAGGATTAGCCGTTGTGCCAGAGGATAAATCAACGATTCGTGTAAATGGAAGTGACAATAAAAATTATTCGGATGCCGGAGCAGCCAAACAAGCATCATGCTTTATGGAGCCGGTGAAAGAAGAAGAAATTACACAAGCCAAACGCCAAAAAGCGTATGATAATAAACAAACAACGGATGACCACGGAATGCATGCCGTTGGATTATATAAAGATCAAAAAGGTACCAAGTATTTATTAATTAAAAATTCTTGGGGAACAAGCAACGATTGTGATGGCTATTTTTATGCGTCAGAAGCTTTTTTCAATTATAAAACAATAAATATTTATTTGCATAAAGATGCGCTTCCAAAAGCGCTAAAGAAAAAATTAAAATTGTAATTATGGTGAGCAGTGAAAGAACTGTTCGTCTACAATAAAATAGGATTAAGCGAAAACCCGTTGAAGCAGAGGTTACAACGGGTTTTCTTTTTTGTCGGGTTCATGGTTTTTTAGTACATTCATTTATCAATAAAAAAAACTATGAAAAAAAATTACCTAAAACATGTTGTTTTGGTATGTGGATTATTGGCGTTTGGAAACACTAACGCCCAAGTTCTTAAACCTGTAGAAACAACACCTCTAACAATTGAAAACGCCGGACAGGCACTTTCGTTTTTACATTATTCACCAAACTTACATCACGAGCATGATGGTGAACACTGCTTGGCGGATGTTTTGACAAATGATTGGCTTCAAAAAGCAGGAATAGCCGACGAGTATCAAGCGCAAAAGCTATATCAAAATAATTTAGTAAAAGAAATGGAAGGCGGTGACCGCGCTTCGTACACCATACCTGTTATTTTTCATGTTGTGTACAACACACCGGCAGAAAACATTTCTGAAGAAGCCATTAATGACTTGCTTGATGCAGTGAATGAAGATTTTAGTGCAGAAAATGCAGATGCAGATGATGCCAGGGGTGCTTTTGGATTTGACGCTTCTAATGCAGATGTTGAATTTTGTTTGGCAAAGCAAGATGAATTTGGTGTGCCGTTGGACGAATATGGAATCCACCGTGTGGAAACTATAGAAGTTTGGTTTGACCCTGATACAGAAACCAATAAAATGAAAAGTTCAGTAGGTGGAGACACAGGTACAGAAGGGTGGGACAGAGACCGCTACTTAAATATTTGGATTTGCGATATAACCAACGGAGCAGGTTTTGGTGTAGCGGGCTACGCTTATAAGCCCACAATTGGCGCTTTGCCACCGGCATCAATTGACGGAATTGTTATTGATTATGATTTGGGTGTAGACCCTACTAACCGCGTGTTGACACATGAAATAGGACACTTTTTAGGATTAGATCACCCCTGGGGTGGCGGTGCTGGAAGCTGCGGAACGGATGACGGGTTAGACGACACACCGAATACGGCAGGGCCGGCATTTGATTTTGGCGGCGTATGTTCTGGTTTTCAAGAAACATGTCCCGGAACACAAACACAATACGAAAACTTCATGGATTACTCCAATTGTACTGTAATGTATACGGATGACCAAGTAGATTTAATGACGTTAATACTGGATAATTCGCGTTTAGAATTAACCGAGTCTGACGTGTGTGAATCACCAATACCACTTGCACCAATTGCAGATTTTGAAGCAGATATTACAACAGTTATTGAAGGAGGTTCTGTTAACTTTACAGACATTAGTGAAAACACGCCAACAACATGGTTGTGGACAGTAACTCCAGCTGCTGGAACTAGCTTTATTGCCGGAACATCTGCCGCGAGTGAAAATCCAGTAATTGAATTTAGTACGGCTGGTTTTTACACCATTGAATTAACCGCCACAAATGCAGAAGGTAGTGATACAGAAACAAAAACAGATTATATTGAAGTAATTGTTGGTGGAGGCGGAGATGCCTTGTGTGATACATTACGAAATTATACAGCACCAGAATATGACAACCTTGCGGTTTATGGCATTACCGGAGAGGCTGGCGCTTATCCTGCACACGCTACACTAGATGAGGGAGCATTAACAATTGATGGTTATGCAGAAGAGTTTACGGTAAGTGAGCCAGCTTTTGTAAAAGGCTTACGCATTCCTATTTTTCAGGCAGATGATATTGGTACACCTAGTAATGCCACTTTCCGCGTTTGGGAAGATGCATTTGGTGAGCCCGGTGCAGTTTTAGGAACAACTGTTGTTCCTATTTCAGATTTAGATGCCGGCTTTTTTAACATAATAGAATTTGACGGAGGTGTTGCCGTAAGTGGTACATTTTGGGTAGGTGTTGAATTAAGCTATGTTGGCGGCTTTGATACGTTGATGATGGCAACGACTAACTTTGGTGATCGCCCGGTAGGAGAAAGTACAACAAGTACATTAATTTCTGGAGGAGTTGGCTGGTTGAGAACGTCTGAATTGTTTGGGTCTGAACCAAATTGTTCTTTAATATTGGACGTGTTGACATCCAATGGAGGGAGCCCTGTTGCGGTGGTATCTTTTCCAGAAGACGTTACATGCGAAGGAGTTGACATTACCATGAATGGATTCGGATCATTAAATGCCACAGATTATTATTGGGACATTAGTGATGGAACAGATGATTTTTTCTTTGATGAAGCAAATTTAACTGCTTCGTTTGATGAGGGAACATGGACGATTCAATTACAGGCTTCGGGTTCATGCGAAACGGATTTGTCTGAGGTATTTACCTTAACGGTGAATCCGGCTATGGATGTGGACATTTCTACCGACCCCGAGAATTGTACGGGAGAGGACGGCGAAATTTCATTTGTTGTTACCGGCGGAGATGGCGGAGCTTATGAATATTCGATCAATGAGGGAGCCTCATTTGTAGGTACAAGTTTATTTACCGGATTAAATTCGGGATCGTATAATTATGTGGTAAGAGATGATGAAAATTGTGAAGATGCAGGAACAGTTGTTGTTGACAACATTAATACATTTTCACCAACAATTTCGTCAGATGTTACAATTCTTACAGGTGAATCTACTGATTTAACAGCTACAGGCGGTGTTTCTTGGAGCTGGTATGCCGGGGCAGATTTTGTTGGCTCAACAGCTACTATATCGGTCACGCCATCTGTGACGACGACGTATGTTTGTAACATTACAGATGATGCTGGTTGCGAAGCTGTATTAGAAGTAACTGTTTTTGTAGATGATGGTTCTGGGATTGAAGGTGTTAACTTAGGCAAAAGTTTGACTATGTATCCGAACCCTGCGAGCAATAGTGTAAATTTAACGTTTGATTTTACGGCGGCAAAAGCATTATCTGTAGAAGTAGTCAACTTGATGGGTGAAGTTGTAAATGCATCTAACCACACAGGTGTTTCATCTACCACACTAGCGATTAATGTAGCTTCTCTTTCGGCAGGTGTGTATTTTGTAACGGTGCGTACCGATACTGAATCTGTAACTAAGAAACTAGTGATTAGAAAATAACCTGAGGTTAAGTTAAAAAAAACATAAATGAATTTAAAGGCAATGCAGCAATGCGTTGCCTTTTTTTATGGGCTTAACAGTGTTGGCGTTAGCTGTTTCGCCATCCCCTTTTGTTAAATATTTTTCAACTAAAGTACCGCTTAATTGCTGCGCAGCAAGGCTAAAATGAAATTCAACAAAAATCTCCATCCCCGACTGGAACTCAGGTTAAAACTTGGCCCTTAAACCAATCATAAAATTTCGACCTGGGGCACTAATGCCAGATGCGAATTGGCGGTAGTGTACATCAAAAATATTTTCAACTGCAAACTGTGCCGTAACCACATCTGCGAACGTATAACTAATGCGGTAATTTAACGTCCACCAAGGTGGTGTACCTTCTTCTCGTGGAGTTAAATCTATATTGTCTCCACCTTCTTGATAATCGGCCTTACGTTTTCTGAAATTGTAAAAGCTGTAAAGCGCTGAGTTAATTTTTTTGGTTTTATAGTTCACCTCAATCTTGCCAAATTGTGGCGGAATATGCTCTAGCGGAATGTTATTTGATAAATCCGTGCCTTTGGTAAAATTGTACATGGCTTGCGCCGTCATTTTATCAGACATTTTTAAACGTAAATAAGCATTTACACCGTAAACAACAGCATTATCGGTATTCACAATTGCTTGAATTTTGGTGTTTTCGCCATTGTAGAAAATGGAGTCCTCTCCGTTTAGCATAAAATCACGCTGGACTAATGCATTGAATAAATACGTGGTGTATAAGGCCCCGCCAAGGGTAAAATTATCTTTACCAAATGTTTGCTCAAAAGAAACCTCTCCACCCAAGGCATATTCAGGCGAAACATTATCATTTGGAACAACGGTTATGCCTGAATTCTCAAACACTTTTCCGTAATCATCTATATTTGGCGCTCTAAATCCGGTTGAAACTAATGTTTTAATTTGCGTGTTTTTTCGCGGATTCATAACAAAACCTAAATGCCCGGAAGGAGCGCCCGTTGCTATGTTAACTTCCTGAAAAGGTAAAGTTACGAAAGAGGTGTCGTCAAATTTAGAATTGGCGTAAATGAATGAATAACGTAAGCCTGCTGTAAACACATTTTCATTCAGAAATTTCCGTTTAAACTCTACATAAGCACCCGAGTTAAAATAATCACTTTCTAACGGATAGCGTGTTTGAATTGCATTTTGCTCACTTGATATGATGCTGCGTTCAACTGCTGTGGAAGTTACAAAATTTCCTTGTACCTCTAGTCCATAAAACAGAATACGGGAGCGCGTGAAAATTTTATTAAAATCAAAGTTTAACCCTGCAACAGAAACATCTTCTTCTTGAAATTCGCGCCACTGTGAATCAAATTTTCGCTCAATTCTATCTTCATCAATACGTTGATAAGATAAGGTCATAACACCATTTTTAAATAACTTCGAATCTGATTTAAAATCAACTTTTAAGGCGCCAAATAATCGGTTTTGAGGGCCGTAATACCATTCTGCAAAACGAAGTTTACCATCTCTGTATTCAGTTAGCTTGTCGTACCGATCGATATTTGATGAGGTGGAATACTGGAAATTTAAGGTCAGTTTTAAACGATCAGAATGTTCATAAACGAATTTTTGTAAAAAGTCAAATTGCGTGTAGCCCGAATTTATTTGAACCGTAGGGTCTGGATTAGCAAGTACAGTGTCCTTCCCGTCAATACGATCGACATAAAATGGATGCAACCCCCATGTTTCTTCATTATGCAAACGCAGGCGCCCCATTCGAATATCATTAAACTGCGAAGCAGAAAAAGAGGTAAGTGACGCCCATTTTTTTCGCCCGGTAGAAAAATTAAAGTTGCCACTTATGCCATTGTTTGAATTGTAGCGCGTATTTGCACTTCCGTTAAAATAAAGCGAGTCTAGCCCCGTTACGGTAGGGTCTATGGTATGAAAATGAATGACTCCACCAAGTGCATCACTTCCGTATAAAGATGAACTGGGACCAAAAATAATTTCGGTATGATCTAAAACGGCATTGTCGATTGTAATTGAATTTTGCAAATGTCCGCTGCGGTAAATGGCATTATTCATTCGTACACCATCAATCACTAATAACAATTTGTTAGCCTCAAAACCACGCACAATAGGGCTGCCGCCACCACCTTGTGATTTTTGCACCAATACGCTTCCTGTATTTTGTAACATGTCGGCGCTTGTTTGCGGGTTTTCTAACTTCACCGTTTCACGCGAAATAATTTCTATTTGCGCAGCTTCATCATCCTCCACCAAAAAATAGCGCAACGGATGATTTACGTACAAAGCAGGCAATACATTATCTTTTACTTTTAGCCTAAACGGTTTGCTAAAATCAATGCTTGTCTTTGAAACATATACAGATTGATGTGATGTGTGCGTAAAACGCAGCATTTCATCTGCCTTAAAAACGGATAAATCCGCCTGTCCTTTTTTATTGGTTAATACACCGCCTGGGTGTTGATTAGAAGAAATAAAAACGCCCGGAATGGGGTTGCTACTGGTAGAATCAATAAGTGTTATGGTTTGTCCGTGTGCGTATGCTGATAAGAATAGGCTAATCGTGAAAAGTAGTTTCCAACACTGCGAGGCTTTGAATTGGTTTGAAGTTGTCGAACACAATGTTGTAATAGTTGAGTAGATCATAGACAAGTTCCCGTCGGGTAAATAAATCAATTTTAGGATCATTAATACCATCAAAATTCATGCCCGAAAAAGCGATTAGTAATTTTGAATTTTTCTCACTCAAATAAGCACTGTGGTTGGGTTTATACTTTGTAAATGAGCATTCCTTTAAATCAAAGTAAACGGCATCATCAACTTGATTTGGATAGAAACCTAAATATTTTGTAAGACGGTACAAAAATTTAATTGGAAAATTAGCGACGGCATCACTCAAGTCTAATACTTCTAAAATATTTTTTAAAAAGACGTAAAGTTCCGCATTTTCTTCTTTTTCGCGAACGGTATTGTTCAGCACTTCATTCATAAAAAACAGAATGCTGGATTTATACGGGTCGAACGGAATAGTTTTGTAGATGAGGGCAGGCTCAATGCTTGTAATTTTGGCTAAATCACTATCGCCCCGTTGGTAATACTCAATGGAGATTATTGCGAGGGAGGAGATGAGGTTGCCTTTTTTATTTTTTCGTTTGGCACCTTGGTAGATAAAGCTTTTGATCCCCTCTGACGGTGTAAGTACTTGAAGGATTACGCTTGTTTCTGAATAATCTGTTTTGCGCAATACAATGCCTTCAATTAGTGACTTTGCCATTAATTGATGAACAGAATTTTAGCCACGTTTTTTCCTTTTCCGGTTGTGATACCAGACCAAACAAGGTAAACACCAGACTGCACACGGTCGCCTTGCAGGGTTTTACCATCCCAAATTACGGTACCACCGTTAGAGACTGTCTGGAAGATTAAGTTGCCGGAAATATCGGTAACTTTTACATCTGATTCATACCCCAATCCTTGAATAGTAATGGGACCAGCAAATTCTGGCCGAACCGGATTTGGAAAAACCGATACCGAACTAAAATCATTGTCAGCTAAAGTCGCATCTGCCCTAAACGAAACCAGGCCACTGCCCGTTGCAAAATAAACTTCTCCTGAAAGTTGGTCCACCCGAATGTCGAGTATATTATTTGAAATTAAAGGGCTGTTGTCTGTGTTAAAACGATAAACTTCTTCCGTACCATCCTCAGAAAAACAAAATACACC
The DNA here is from genome assembly GCA_963736585.1 of Crocinitomicaceae bacterium. GTDB lineage: Bacteria > Bacteroidota > Bacteroidia > Flavobacteriales_D > Crocinitomicaceae > Crocinitomix. Next base: position 50,716 of record CAVTPI010000004.1, read on the forward strand.
GGATGAATTTGTGCCCACCCATTTTCTGTTTCCGCCATCAATGGCTATGGAGGTAATATAGGTGTCTCCTAGCAACCGTTCTACTTCACCGTCTACTTCTAACAAAATAGGATTCGCGTCAAAATCACCAAAACCGCCTTCGTAAAGTTCATTTTTATTGTAAAGAATTACCATTCCTTCTTCTGTTCCAATCCAAATTTCGCCGTCAGCGTCTACAGCCAAACCTACAACAAAGTTAGACGGCAAATTGCCATTACCTTCTGCCGCGGTTAATGTTCTTGACTGGTCATCTGAGGGGTCGTCGAAGGTGCCGTTTTCATTAAACGCTACTAAGCCAGAACCACTTATTGCCACCCATTTGTTACCGTCTTCATCTATTGTTAAACGGTACGGGAATTTATTTTTTGCTGCAGCACCAATCTCATAAGAGTGTTGGGTACCATCTGCCATAAATACTTTAAGTGGCTCTATTCCCTTATTAACAACCCATAGGTTTCCATCATCATCATACTTCATATCGCCAACAATCATTACACCACCTTGCTGCTCTAAAACTGAATTATCGGCGGTGTATTTTTCACTTATTGTTTTGCCGTCTCGCACCACAGAAATGCCTCCTTCTGAAAAACTTCCAAATGCAAATTCATCCGTATTGTTAGGATTTACAGCAACGGATACAAAGTCCCAATTTTGGGTTACCGGAATTTTTTCTTGATTTTTATAATTAAAGTTTGTCCATTCTTCATTTTCAAATAAATAGACACCGTTATCAGAATAAATATTTTGAAGGTTTTGCGTTAATCCACCACCAGCAATTAGTACCTTACCAAATTGAATGTCCAACCGAAAGCTACCGTCTCTAAATGGCGAGTCATCAAAAATAGCGGTAGAAACAAACGAGTTGGAAGCACGTATAAATCCTTGATTGTCGTCCGCTATCCAATATTCATTATTTGCACGCAGTGCTGCGCGCGGAGAAGGTGACCCTAAGTCCGGATAATTAAAAATAAGTTCAACACGTTCTAAGTTTTCATCTAACACGTCCAACGAAGAGAAATAAGAAATTAACAACCGGTCTTCATCTGCTCTGAGCGTGCGTACATTAAACGGTTCACCTTCCAGGTAATTTAAATCACCATCTTCTAAAAAGTAAATTGTATCTGCTTCAAACTCGACAACATCATAAGCAAAAAATAATTTATTGCCAAATTTTTCAATTTGCTGAAATGACGCATTTACAACTGTTGGAGGAAGAACTGATAATTTTTCCCATTGGGTTTTATCATTTAAAAAAGCCCTGTTTTTTGGTGCAAAATAAATACCATTAGCCGTAGCAGTATATAGCGTATCATTTAAAATAGTTACATCAAAAATCGAAGGGTCGTCATAAGGGTAATAGGTGTCTTTTACCTCTTTGCGCTCATTGTCAAAAACAACTAACCCAATTCCTGTGGAGATATAAAGTAATTCTTCATCAAAATAAACGCTATGAATTGTTTTGTCTCCGGCAATTTCTGCTCTTTTTATCCACGGAACGTTTGTAATTACATTACCTTCTATTACATCTAAATTGCCATTTACATACCCCACAATAACCACGTTCTGGTTAGCAGAAATAGAGGCAATGCCCAAATCACTCAATCCGTTAGTTACCGTTAATTGGTTTACGCTGTTGTCTTCTAAATCGTAATACACAACTCCGTTTGAACAAGCCATGTAAATGGCCGATTCGGTTTTAGCTATATCAAGCCCTTTAAACGCCGAAAAATGGATGCGCCATTTGTTCATCCCTATCTGAGAAAAACCAATTACGGTAGCAAAAAGTAATGTTAGAGCAAGAATTTTTTTCATTCAGCAGTCTATTTAATTCAATGGTATTTCAATAAAACGTACAATTTTGCTTTTTGTTGTTTTTGAATTAACCAATGCTAAATTTAACCAGAAATAACCGATTTGCGTGCGAATGGCAATTTTTGCGAAAGGTGGCGTAAATTTATTAACCGAATATAGCCCGGATGGCATCTTCAATTTTGCCAACTTTAACAATTTTGATGGCATAATCTTTTTGATTAATCCCCTTGTTGTAGGTAGATATAATGATTTGTTCAAACCCCATTTTCTCAGCCTCCGCAATTCGCTGGTCGGTGCGATTTACAGGTCTTATTTCACCTGACAAACTCACCTCCGCAGCCAAACAAATTCCGGCATCAATCGGGATGTTTGCATTAGAGGACATAATGGCGCAGACTACTGCTAAATCAATAGCGGGATCGTTCACTTTTATACCTCCTGCAATGTTTAAAAAAACATCTTTAGCACCAAGTTTAAAGCCACATCTTTTTTCTAAAACAGCTAATAACATGTTTAGGCGGCGTAAATCAAATCCTGTAGATGAGCGCTGTGGGGTGCCATAAGCCGCCGTGCTAACCAAGGCTTGTACCTCTATTAATAGTGGCCGTACCCCCTCAATGGTAGACGCAATGGAAATGCCGCTTAGCCGCTCTTCATTATTGGTAATTAAAATTTCTGACGGATTTTCAACTTGGCGCAGCCCGCTGCTGTTCATTTCATAAATACCCAACTCATTGGTAGATCCAAAACGGTTTTTAACCGACCGTACCAAGCGGTAAACATGGTTACGATCTCCCTCAAAAACTAAAACTGCATCCACCATGTGTTCCAGCACTTTTGGCCCTGCCAGTGATCCTTCTTTTGTAATGTGTCCAATTAAAAACACAGGCGTACCCGATTCTTTAGCATAACGCAAAAACTCTGCCGTGCAGGTTTTAATTTGCGAAACACTTCCGGGTGATGATTCAATTTCAGAAGAGTGCAAGGTTTGGATGGAGTCAATAATTAAAATATCGGGCTGTACTGCTTCTAGCTGAATAAAAATATTTTGCATAGAAGTTTCTGTAAGCACATAACAGTTTTCATTTAGCTTACCAATGCGCTCGGCACGCATGCTCACTTGTTGTTCACTTTCTTCGCCAGAAATGTATAAAATTTTCTTCTCTGTTTCGCGCACGGCGAGTTGCAGTAGTAGGGTAGATTTACCTATACCGGGTTCGCCCCCTAATAAAACAAGCGAGCCTGGTACAATACCGCCACCAAGTACGCGGTTTAGTTCTACGTCTTCAAGCATCATGCGTCGCTCTTCGTACTTTTCAATTTCATTTAGGCGGTGAGGTTTGGCGGCGCGCTGTGTGCTGGATGATGAAAAAGGCGTGGCACTTTTAGGTGCTTTTTGGATAACTTCTTCTACGTAGGTATTCCATTCATTACACGCACCACATTTGCCTACCCATTTCGGCGATTCTGCGCCACAGTTTTGACAGAAAAAAGAGGTTTTTACTTTAGCCATTGCATTAATTTTTAACAAACTTCATCATCCACACCGTAAACTATTTACGTTCTGCTCATAAATTTAGCTTTAAAGGTAAGCAGACAGATGAAATAGTACACCCAAAAAGGAATGCTTATTTTTGTAAACTTCAAGTTATAATTATGGCAAAAATAATCTCATACAATGTAAATGGTATTCGTGCAGCACTTAAAAAAAATTGGCTGGATTGGATAAAAGAAGAGGACCCGGACATTATTTGTATTCAAGAAACCAAAGCGCACCCCGATCAACTGGATTTAGAAGTGTTTGAAAAAGCGGGATACAACAGCTATTGGTATTCTGCCGAAAAAAAAGGGTATAGCGGAGTGGCAATTTTAAGTAAAACAGTACCGACGCAGGTTGTTTACGGTTGCGGAATAGAAAAGTATGACAATGAAGGGCGAATTCTACGTGCTGATTTTGGTGATTTTTCTGTTTTAAGTTGTTATTTTCCAAGCGGCAGTAGTGGAGATGCACGACAGGCATTTAAAATGGATTTTTTGGCTGATTTTAAGATGTACATTGAAGCATTAAGAAAAGAGCGACCACAACTACTTATTTCTGGAGACGTAAATATTTGCCATAAACCAATCGATATTCACAACCCTAAGTCCAATAAAAATTCATCTGGTTTTTTGCCAGAAGAGCGGCAGTGGGTGACAGATTTTTTGGAACTGGGCTATGTAGATACGTTTCGTGAATTTGATGAAGGTCCGGATAATTATACGTGGTGGACGTATCGGTTTGGTGCGCGTGGTAAAAACCTGGGCTGGCGGATTGACTATCATTTTATCACACAAAACCTGATGGATAAACTGCAGGGAGCTGCTATTTTATCTGATATTGTGCATTCAGACCATTGCCCCATTCGGATAAATTTGGACGTTTCACTTTAGGTCATTTATCCATGATAAATTTCTAGTTCGTAGCGGTTAAAAAGTGGAACTTTTTTAATGATTTATCGTAAGGAATAATGTAATTTTAAACAATGCTCACTAAACAGCCCCTTTTCTTTTGATTGAAATAATTTTTGGCGGATTTGGATACGGATTATTGCTCAGCTTAATGGTGGGTCCGGCGTTTTTTGTTTTAATTGAATCAAGCATTACCCGTGGTATTCGGTCTGCGCTTTATTTAGATTTAGGAGTGCTTATCAGTGATTTAATTTACGTTTCACTGGCTTTTTTATTTTTTCAGGAGGTTCAAAACTTAATGGAAAGTGATAACCGCTTTGTTTTAACTATTATTGGCGGTGCCGCGTTTGTTATTTTTGGGATAACGAATTTGGTAAAGGCAAAAAAAGCAGTAATTACGGCTACACAATTGGCTCATCCAGAAGATTTAAAGGCGAGTAATTACGTTATGATGATTTTTAAGGGGTTTATGATTAATGCCTTAAATCCGGGTGTGTTGTTTTATTGGTTAACGCTTATGACGGTGTTGCCCTCTGCTCCTGAAGGGTTTCCGTTGGGGAATTTGGCCACTAAAATGATGTACATTGCTGTAATCATGATTACATTTTTTGGAATAGATGTTTTAAAAATTATTGGCGCTAAAAAGCTGAAGGATATTTTAACCCCCGCATGGATACGGGTGGTGAATATTTTACTTGGCATTATTTTGGTTCTTTTTGGAACATTGTTCATAATCCGCGGCATTTTGCCGCTACTGAAGTAACAAAATAGTACTTTTGTATTATAGATTACAACACGAATTTATTCAATGAAAAAATACAGTTTCTTCCTTATCGTAATACTACTATCCACAGTTAGTTTTGGTCAAAAGAAAAAACCACGAATGATAAAAAACTATTGGGATTTTAACAACTCTGTTCCCCGTAGTCAAGGTTATTTATATGCGGATGATTTTTATGGCGAAACAACTTTAGAACATGGCTTGTGGCGTTATTGGGACAGGCAAGGGCGGTTAGAAGAAGAGCGCAACTATTTAAAAGGAGAATTAAACGGCAAAGTGATTCGCTATTACCCCAGTGGTCAAAAAAAAGAGTTGGGTTTTTTCAAAATGGGCAAACAAGACAGCACGTTTGTAAAGTGGTATGAGAATGGTGAGGTAGAAGAAGAAGGTACGTTTAAAAATGATCGTCCGGTGGGTGAGTGGAATTATTATTACCCAAATGGCTATCACATGTTAGAGGAGCGCATTCAGGATTCCGTTACCTACGTTCAAAATTTTTGGAAACTAGATAGCACCCAACTTTTAAAAGATGGAGATGGAATAACATTAATTTACTACTCAAGTACGGGGCATTTAAAAGAGTTTTACACCTATAAGGATGGGCTAAAAAATGGTGATTTTGAAGAATACACGGCCGCTGGAAATATTTTTGCAAAAGGGAATTATGTAAATAATAAAAAGCAGGGAGACTGGTTGTATTGGTATTATACAGGTGAGATTGACCGGCAATTGTCTTACAAAAATGGTGCGCTTGATGGTCCTTATCTTAAAAACTATGACAACGGAGAAGTGAATATAAAAGGACAGTTTAAAGACGGAAAAAAGCAAGGTAACTGGACGTGGTTTACAAACATTGGAACCAAGGATATGGAAGGTAATTTTGTGGATGATAAACAAGATGGTTTTTGGAAATATTGGATTCCGGGTGATTCTGTTCACATTGAAAGTCAGGGGTATTTTAAAGAAGGAAAACGCAATGGAAAATGGGATTTCTTTTATAAAGACGGCAGCCGCTGGAAAGAGGGGCATTACAAAGATGATTTGGAGGATGGAGCCTGGAAAACCTGGTTTGAAAATGGACAACTTTTAAAAGAAGGCAGCTTTGTACAAGGCAAAGAAAATGGAAATTGGAAGCAATGGTTTGAAAATGGTGACTTAATGAATGAGGCCAATTTTGATATGGGTAGCCTAAATGGTGAATGGCGGTCGTACTTTAAAAAGGGCAAGCCGCACCTAGAAGGCATGTATGACCATGACCTGAAAGTTGGTGAATGGAAGCGTTATAGTGAAAAAGGTAAACTGCTTGAAATAGGTGAATATAAAATCGTCAACTATAAAAAAGGAGTAAAATACGGCCCTTTTTCAAAACGGGTATTAAAAGAAAGCGTTAAGGACGGCCACTGGATGTGGTTTTCAGAAAAAGACAGCCGCCTAACGCATGAAGGTGATTACAAGAATGGAAAAGAGCAAGGCGAATGGATTTATTATTTTCCGGGAGGGGTAAAACCAAACCGCATTATCAATTACAAAGACGGAAAACTAGAGGGTAAAATGCTTATTTTTCAATGGCGACCACACCGCGTAACGCAAGAAATTAATTACAAAGACGGGGTTAAAGACGGTAAAATGTACGTGTTTGATAAGCGCGGGAAACCGGTTGTAGAAAAAACATTCGAAGAAGGGGTGGAGCTTAGTCCAAATGGCAAACCCAAAACATTTTCTCCGTAATTTTTTTACATGTGGATGAATGACTGTTGAAGAAAATCCGCGAATCTATACTGCATTGCTCATTCATTAATAAAAGTGCATAAAACGACGGTGAGCTAAGTCGAAATTTTGATGAATAAAAAAAGTTAACCTAACCGGCAATTTTTCCGGCAAAAATCTCTTTAACGTTGCTGCGAATTTTTATGGCTAAATCATCTGTTGGCAGGTCATTATCATCTAACCCAAATGGGTCTTCAATTTCTTCTGCCAAAATTTCCATACTCACCAATACGTAAAAAATAAATACAGAAATAAAACACGAGCCGTAACCAAAAATATTTATGAACGCCAACGGAATGGTAGTGACATAAATAAAAATAAATTTTTTCAAGAAAATACTGTAAGAGTAAGGTATGGGTGTGTTTCGAATACGTTCACAAGCACCAATAATATCAGCAAAAGCCTTTAGGTTTACATCTAAAACAATAAAATCTTCTTGTGTAATTTTTTCCTCTTTTTTTAATCGAATAATGCGTTCATACAACCATTTGCTTATAATGTTGGGAATATGCGTGCTGTTTTCTAAAATTTTTAATTCTGCAGGGGTCAAGTCTAATTCTTCAAACTTTACACCCTCGCGCAAGTGTTCCTTCATGGCAAAAGCATAGTTTGGAATCATCCGTGCAAAAAAATCATCATCCTTTTTGGATAAGCCTAAGGCAGAAAGTTTAGCGGCTAAATTACGGGTGTTGTTTACTAATTCACCCCATTTTTTTCGCCCCTCCCACCAACGGTCGTAAGCGGTGTTTGTGCGAAACACCAAAAGCAATGAAAGTACAAAACCAATTAATGAATAAACAGCCAGCAACTCGCTCCATTGCGTAATATCTTTGAAGTAGCGCAATTCCAAATAAGTCAATAACAATGTAAAAACAACAATGTAAATTAACTCCTTCCAAATAATTAAAACCGTATCACTTTTACGAAAAGTAAAAATATGCCGAAACCACGTTTTTGGGTTGTATATAATCATGCGTAAACCATTTTTGTCAAAGATAATAAAATCAACCGTTCGTCCTTTTTGGTGCTATTATTCTGTCATTATCTATCTCATTTCAATAGCAATATCGGTGAAAGAATCTATATTTGTCCAGTGGTAGACCGCGTAAAAAGTAAAATAGATTATTTCAAAAGAATATTCAAAGTAACTGTTCTCCGCAGAACCATTCACCTTACCCGAAAAATTGTAATTCCTGGTTTTGAAGGCATATCCCTTTGGGAAATTTTGTTTTTCTTTTTTTGGTCGCTTCGCAGGGGCTTGGTAGGTACACGGGCATCTTCATTGGCATTTCACTTTTTTTTAGCAATGATTCCCTTTGGGCTGGTATTGGTTATTGTAAGTGCGTACGTTCCGTTTTTTGATTTAGACCAGGACATTATTCCTGTTTTTAAAAGTTTTATTCCAGAAAGTTTATTTAATAATTTCATTAATCGGTTAACAGATTTTCAAAACTCCACGGTAAACTCGCTAATTTCTTTTGGTTTTATTTTAGCGCTTTATTTCAGTTCCAACGGTTTTTCAGTACTCATTCGGTCATTTAACAGCAGCCGTACAAAATTTGCCAAACGCAACTGGTGGTCTGTTAAGTTAATTTCAATTGTTTTTGTATTTGGTGTTGTGTTAGGCATATTACTGCTGTTTTTTGCCATTTTAGTTATCCGTAAATCAATGGGCATGTGGGCAGAAACAAGTCGTTTTGTAATGAATAATTTAGAGTTGTTCACCTCCATTATCACCTTTTTTGTTGTGGGGTTTTCGCTTTATCTGGCATTGGCTTGTATTTATTATTTCGCCCCGTCAAACCGCAAACAGTTCCGGTTTTTCTCAGCCGGAGGTACCCTTTCCACCATTATGTTTATTCTCATTTCAGAGCTTTATTCATTCTACATTCAAAAATTTGCGCGTTACAATGAACTGTACGGTTCGCTTGGCACAATTATGATGCTATTGCTTTGGATTTACCTTATATCGTTTGTTTTATTACTCGGTTTTGAACTTAATGCGAGTATCCACGGCGCCATGCAAAAGAAAAAATTAGATGATTTAACAGAGATTAAAGAACGCTACGAAAACGGAGAAATGGTAAGCTAGGGAATAACCATAGTATTACCGCTGTGTTAAATGGGGAGGCAAAATAGATGAAAAAGTGGATGCTTTATACGTTTTTGATTAATTTTAGGTTTAATAAATCACCAAACAAATACACGGTAAAAACAGTACAAATTTTTGTAAAAAGACAGACATGAAAGTATACACATTAGCAATCAGCTTAGCCGCTTTATTTTTAAGTGCTTGCGGAGGTTTAGAAAATGAATCATCAACCGCAGACAATGGCACAGAACAAGCGGACGAAAACTGCATGTATTCATACAATTCAGATGAAACCATTTTTACATGGACAGCATTTAAATTGACGGATCGTGTGGCTGTAAGTGGCACGTTTGATGAAATTAATGTTGAAACCGAAAATAAAGAGGCAGATAATATGTTTGACGTTTTAATTGGTGCCACATTTTCAATCGACCCCAATAGCATTGACTCGCAGGATGAAACGCGTGACCCAAAATTGCGCAACAGTTTTTTTGGTGTAATGAATGATACCAAAATGATTACCGGCACAGTGGTTGATATGGACAAGCAAAAAGGAAAAGTAGATGTTACCATGAATGGCGTAACAAAAGGATATACCGGAGATGTAAAAATAAACGAGCAATACATTACCTTGCTGACCACAATTAATGTATTAGATTTTGACGCGCAGGCATCAATGGACTCGATTAGTGTGGTGTGCGAAGAAAAGCATACAGGACCAGATGGGGTAAATATTTTGTGGACAGACGTGGAGATTGCCGTAAAAACGAAGTTGAACAAAACCTGTAAATAAAACATTGCAACAGCATTAATGGATAAGAAAGAAGTACTGATAACAGGAGGCGCGGGCTACATAGGTTCGCACACAGTTGTAGCATTAGCACAAGCCGGCTACACCCCCATTATTTTAGATGATTTTAGGAATGCTAAACCGTGGATAATAGACCGTATTGCAGAAATTACAGGCGCAAAACCAGTGGTTTATCAAGCAGATTGTACGGATGAAGCTGCCGTTACAACCATTTTTAAAACGCATGCGGCAGCCGTAGGTGTTATTCATTTTGCGGCAGACAAAGCCGTGGGAGAATCTGTAAAAGAACCCGTTAAATATTATCAAAATAACGTAGGATCTGTTTGTGTGGTGCTTAATGCAATGAAAAAGGCAGGAATTACAAATTTGGTTTTTTCTTCATCATGCACCGTTTATGGAGAAGCTGATACAGCCGTTGTAGATGAACAAACAGCTATTCGCCCTGCATCTTCACCTTATGGCGATACAAAAATTACGTGCGAAAAAATTATCCGCTTTGCACAGCAGGCGAATCCTAATTTTAAAGCCGTGTTGCTGCGTTATTTTAATCCAATCGGTGCGCATCCATCAGCCTTAATTGGTGAGTTGCCACAAGGCATACCCAATAATTTAGTGCCATACATTACGCAAACAGCAAAGGGCATTCGTGAAAAATTAACCGTTTTTGGTTCAGATTATAATACACCGGATGGTACAAATGTTAGAGATTACATTCACGTAGTAGATTTGGCAGATGCGCATGTCCGGGCATTAAATTTTTCTGAAAATAAATCAACCGGGATGTGCGAAACCGTTAATTTAGGAACGGGTAAAGGCACATCTGTATTAGAAATTATCCATACCTTTGAAACGGTAAACAACATTAAACTGAATTACGAAATTGGTTCCCGCAGGGCAGGAGACGTTCCGCAAATATATGCCAACGCAGACAAGGCCAAGCAACTATTGGGCTGGACCTGCAAATACACCATGAAAGATGCTTTAAAGCATGCGTGGGAGTGGGAAAAAGGGATAGTAGAAAACAATGAGATTTAAAACAAACACATATCGCATAATTGCCTTACTGAGTTGGCTTATTGTTGGCAATACACTTGCTTATGCGCAAGAAGAAGAAAAGGACGAGGAGTTGGAGTATTCGTTCCCTGAAAATAGAAAGCCCGGTTTATTTCGGCTTTATACGGGGCTTTCTGCACCAGATGAAGATTCACCTGCCAAATTTGATCGGTTTAATTCAGATTTCTTTTTTAATCAGTGGTTAGGTGATAACAATAGCGTAGCTACTAAATTTTACGCTATTGGACACAACCTTAACTTGATGTTTGACATTCCTTTTTCAAAAAAATCGCGAATGGGTGTAGGCATAGGGTTAGGGTATAGCCACTTTAACATTCAGCACAATGGTGCGTTTAGTTTTATAGATAATCCAGAGGGGCAATCATACTCTAGCTTAGCCCCATATATTGGCCCAAAGCGCTGGATTAACCGTACCGTTTTTAATTTCGTAGAAGTTCCGTTTGAACTCCGTTTTCGTTCGCGAAAAGAGCGCGGAAAGTTTAAGTTTTATCCCGGCTTCAAAGTTGGTTTTATGGTTGAAAATTATTCAAAATGGCGGATTGAAAATTTAGAATTCAAAGAATTTAATTTTCCAGATTTAAACCGTTTGCATTATGGCCCAACCCTCCGCGTAGGAATAGATAATATTTTACTATTCGGATATTACGATATGACCACCTTATTCACAAATGCCTCAAGCAATAAACTGCAATTATTGGCTGTGGGTATAAGCATTGGTTGGTTTTAGGCTGAGGTTATTAATGTGATGATTAAATAATTTAATCCTAACCCAAGAAAAACACTCCACGCAATTTTTTCTGCTCTTACTAACCTTCTTTTTACTTCTGCTGTTTTCATATTAATTGTTTTTATTTACAGCTAAAGTAGTTGGTTTTCAGCGGTAAATGTAATTGATTAATGCAACCGCCAGATAGGTTTTGCGATTTCCGCAAACCAAGTTTTTTTACAATCTCATCTGTAAATTGTATTTTCATGGTTGGACAATGGACAAAAAAATTAGTAGAGGTAAAAAAATTACAAACACGTGCATACAGTAATTAAACAATTTTTTGACAGCATAATTAGCCTCTTGATGTTAGTGGTGCTATCGCCATTTTTACTACTTGTACTGCTCATTATCTTAGGGGTCGAACGTAAAACACCTTTTTTTATCCAAACCAGAATAGGTAAAAACAAATGCACTTTTCGTATTTACAAATTCAGATCTATGGACAAGGGGATGATTACACCAGTTGGGCGGGTGTTACGGCGTACTGGAATTGATGAGCTGCCGCAATTGCTAAATATATTAAAAGGCGATATGAGTTTTGTTGGTTCACGGCCATTAACACGTGCAGATATTAATCGGTTGGAGTGGAACACACCATTTTATATTAGCCGTTGGACAATGCAACCAGGCATAGTGGGGTTAGCACAACTAGCGCCCGTTTGCCATAAAAAAATGAGTTGGTTTTATGATTGTTCCTACATTAAAAACCACACACTATTGCTAGATTTAAAAATAATGATGGCGGCTGTAATTATACCTGTTGTGGGTAAACAAAAAGTTAAAAGGTGGATTCATGGCAGAGCATAAATTAAACGTATTGGTAAACGGTATGGGTAACATTGGTGTCACCCTTACAAATTTATTAGTGCGGTATAAAAAAGAATTGTGCCTGCAAACAATTTATGTGGCTAAACGATCCATCCATGAGTGGAATTTGGCAGAACGAAAAACATTGACGGCAAAAGGTGTAATTATTTGTACAATGGATGAGCAGTCAAATTACCCCTCATTCCATACAATAATTCAACAAGTGGACTATATTTTTGAGGCAACGGCAAATGGGGTAGGGTTAGCCAATTTAAAAACATATCAAAGCCTGCCTCAACTAAAAGGGGCATGTGCTCAGGGGAGCGAAAAACAGTTCGGTGTACCGTTTATGACGGGCGTAAACAATAAAGCTGTTATTGGGCAAAAATTTGTAAACGTGGTGTCCTGCAATACTCATGGTACGGCAGCTATTTTGCAAACATTTTGTGGCGAAACTTTATCAAATTTAGCAGGTGCAGATGTAGTTGTTGTGCGCCGATCAGAAGATTTGGGTAACCACCAACGGTTAGTTTCTGCTAACGTAGTGGCCAGGCATTTAAATGATAAAATAGGCACGCACCATGCAATAGATGTTGTAGACTTATTTAAAACCATAAATGTAGACTGTGCGCTAACTTCATCAGATATTACTACCCCAAGCCAGCTGTTGCACGCGGTGCGGTTTAACATAACGCTCAATCATCCGCTGCAGCAAACTGCCCAACAGTTGATAGGTGCATCCCCCTTTATGGCTAGTACTCAAAAGTTTGATTCTAACGTTATTTTTGAATTGGGGCGACGGTACGGTTTTCAAGGGCGTTTATTTGCGCACGGTATAGTATTAACCAATAATTTATTGCAAACCAATACAACAGTTAAGGGTTGGGCATTTGTTCCGCAAGAAGGGAATAGTTTATTATCAACTATTCATGCCTATTTATTACAGGTTTTTGGTGAGACGAAAAAAGCCGTTTTCGCACAAATTACGAATGATTTAATGCAAGGTGAGTGGTAAAACAAAAAAAGCGCCCCATTGCTGAGACGCCTTTTTCACTTATGCTTATTTTTAGTGGCTTATAATCTGTTAAAGGCATACGCTAAACCTACGTTTACGCCCAAGTTATTTGTTCTTAAGTTTTCTGGAAATACAACAGGTTGGTCGTTCATTTGAGTAATACCTACTGTGTAATTTACGTTTGCTCCTAACCAAAGTCCGGTTGCAATTTGATATTTAGCCCCCGCACCTACAACACCTGATAATTCAACGGGTCTAAAATCATTTGACCATTGTGCCGTATTGCTTAGGTTTTCTGCTCTAGCCAAAATACCTACACTTGGCCCGATAAATACAGTTGGTCTAAAATTATCTTCTAAATCGCCAAAAAAGTAGTGAAACTTTGGTGTAATTCTTACAAAATCTGTTTGCACATCATAACGCATTACAGAGCTTCTGTCATCAGAAAATTGTGTATATGTGCCGCCGCTTCTTGTATATGTTACGTCTGCACCAATACCCCATTTTTCTGTATTACTCCAAACTCCTGTTAATCCGGCATTCCATCCGTTATACAACGGTGCAAAATCGGCTACTTCATAAGTCGTCATGTTGTATCCGCCGGTTACCCCTAATGTTAAATTTTGTGCAAAACTGTTTCCACCTACAACTAGTGCAGCGGCCAATGTTATTGATTTAAGTACGTTGTTGAATTTCATAATATGTTTGTTTAGTTTTTTAATCGTTTGACCGTTCTAATAGAAAATTGTGTACCATTACTTAACTATCTAACTTTCAAAAAGTTAAAATTTTAAATAAAAAGAGAGTAGAAGAATGGCAACCACAAAACGAGTAAAAAAATCTACAAACCTGAGTTCGATTCTTCCAAACGCTCACAGTTGATTTCAGTTTTTTTAGGCAAGGCATGGTTTTGAAGGAGTATTCACTTCGAAAAACCATAACGCAGTATAAGGAAATATGAAATCAATTCTTCGAAAAATATGGAAAACAGCAATCTTTCAACGGAAAAAGCCTTGAATTAACCAGTTAGTACTTCATTTCGACTGCGCTCAATGTGGCACATTTTTTCTATCAAAATCTCACTATTTTCAATACTACTGTGGAAATTTGGAAGAATCGAACTCAGGTTACAAACTAAGCCATATTGCGGCTCTGCTTTATTAACGTGTAGGCATCTGATATGAGTTGAAACTTGCGTTTTGCCGCGGTTTGAAATCGGCTACCCAGGTGTGTTACCTTGTCTGGGTGGTGTAATTTGGCTAATTTTCTATACCTGCTTTTAATTTCTGCTGCTGAGCAATTGGCCTTTAGCTCTAACAATTCATAGGCCTCTGTAAGTCTGGTTTTTTCTTGTCTGGGTGGTGTTTTTGATTGCTGTTGTCGTTGGTTTGAGCGTTTTTTGTAATGATGTTGCTGCCGCTGAAATGAAAATAGCTTTAGCGTCGTCACTATGGTGCTCATATTGATTTCGGCGTGTTTGGCTATTTTTCGGAGTGTCTCTATTTCCTGGTCTGCAAGTATACCATCTGCCGTGGCAATGGCGAGTAACAAATAAACCAAATGCGTTTTACTAGCTTCATCAAATTCATAATCCACCACTTTGCAAATTTCGGCTATGTTAATTTTTACCGTTAAATATTCACGAAATTGGCTTAAAAAATAAGCGTGTTCATCTTCGCCAAGTTGTGCAGTAATTTGTTGTTCTACCGCAATTTGTTCACTTTTTGTTATTTCACCATCAGCCTTGGTCATTACCGCGGCTAGTTTCAAAATTACTTCAATGAATTTTTTCTCTTTTTCTAAGAAAGACTGCTCATCCTGCAATAAACCGGTGAAAGCCTTAAAGTAAAACATCAAGATAAATGTAATTATGCTCACTGTAAAGAACATGATTAGTGAAAAAGCAACACTTTCATAAAAAATGCCTGCCACTATTCCTGTAAGTGCGCCAATTGCCGGTGCTTTCCATAAATTGTCAAAGCGCACCATCTTTACGGTATTTTTCGTTTTTCTTTAATTAACGCGTATGCGTTGGCAATAAGTTGGAACTTGCGTTTTGCATTTTTCTGAAAATCTGCTCCTAAATGAATTACTTTATCAGGGTGGTGTAATTTTGCCAATTTACGGTAAGCCTTTTTTATTTCATTCACTGTGGCGGATGGTGTGATTTCTAAAATGGTGTATGCACGGTTAAGTTTTGATGCCTGGCTTTTTTGGGGGCGGGTTTTTTCGTTTGTCTGATGCTGATATTGATGTGCCACACGCTCAAAATCATACATAGAAAATAAAGAGTTCATTTGCCGTGAAGAAAGCCCGAGTTGCAGGGTGATTTTTTTAAGCAAATTATATTCAGCGTCTACAAGTAAACCATTAGAAACAGCCGTACCAATTAAAAAATACATTAACTGTATGCGCTGAGCAACGGTAAACTGTTTTTTAACCACCGCACAAATTTTCTCCACTTTCACAGTTTTGTTCAGGCATTCATCCAATTGCTGTATGTATTGATACGCCCTGGCCTTAGAAAAATCGCGTGAAATACGTTTATGAACAACAGCTAATTCATTTGGTAAAATTTTACCATCAGCTTTTATAACGGCGGATGCTAAAAGTAATAGTGCCTCTACAAAACGAGGTGCGTTGGTTTTTTTTGAAGTACCAGAAAATTTTCCGTTTTTGGTTGCTCTTTGTTGATAAACTAAGAAAAATGTAATAGAAAGGGACACGGCCAAAAGAAATACAACGCCTTGTGAGAAGTTATCTCTTCGTGATGAAGAGTGATAAACTGAAACAAGACAAAAATGTAAAAAAGACAAAACGCTGTATTTAAAATCACTCAAAAATAATGTTTCAGTTTTATGTTTGGGGCAGATGATGTAAAAAACTTCGTTATCTTAACTAGCCAAAATAAAAATGTCATGCTAAGTAAAATAAATCCAAGGGGAAATGCAGCGTTAGATAAGGAAAGCGTTAAGCGAGAGAATAAAAAAATTATAGCCGAAATTGCTGAGTTGCAAAAAGTGTTGTATGCCCAGCAAAAACACAGCGTTTTAATTGTTTTACAAGGTGTAGATGCAGCTGGGAAAGATGGCACAGTTCGTAATATCTTTAAAGGAATAAACCCATTAGGCAGTAATGTTTATTCATTTAAAAAACCGACGGAAGAGGAGTTCGCGCATGATTTTTTATGGCGGGTACACAAACTTACGCCACGTAAAGGCATGATACATATTTTTAACCGTTCGCATTACGAAGATATTTTGGTGCCATCTGTTGAGGGGTATTACACGCAGGAGCGTATTGATGCACGTTATCACCACATCAATAATTTTGAACGTTTACTTACAGATAGCGGAGTGGTTATTTTAAAGTTTTACCTACACATTTCAAAAGAAGAACAATTAGAACGCTTGACCGAGCGGATAGAAAACCCTGAAAAATTTTGGAAACACAATGATGGCGATTGGGATTCGCGAAAAAAATGGGACGCCTACATGGAGGTGTATGAAGAAATTTTTAAACGGTGCAATGAGGTGCCATGGCACATTGTACCCGCCAACAGAAACTGGGTAAAAGTAAATACGGTGGCAAAAATTTTATTAAAAATGCTGAAAGAACTGGATATGACATGGCCCGGCTTAATTACCGAACGGTTTAAAAAAAAGAATGATAAATAAACTATAATAGACGTTAAAAGCATTTGCAAAAAAGGCAAAAATCAGTTATTGCGCCAAACGAAAGTTTAGTGGGCAAAAAAGAATAAAAAAATGAAAATTCAAAAAGGTGTAGTAGGTAGCAGTAAAATAATGTTAACGACTTTTTTTTCTAGTTGGCAACGCACAGCTCTGTCTGAAACAGAAAAAAGGTGCTTTTATCATCCACAGCACTAAATTTGTAAAGCAACTTATTGGTTGATTTTCGTGCAATATCAATCAATCCCAAGCTGGCTTCACCGCTTTGTGATAATACATTGTTCGCAATTCCATCACGATATAACGCTTGTAGTTCTTGATGGTTTTTATTGTTCACATCATTTATCAGTTTTTCAATGCTTTTTTTACGATCGTTTGCAATTAAATTTCCGGTAGATATTTTCAAGGTATTTTTTTCTTTCTCTACAATCACTAAAAAATGCTCGTCATTTAGGTCAGACACATTTCCGTGTTTAGAAAGATTTTGGATACACTCTACCACGATTGAAAAAAAGCGCTTTTTCTCTTTTTTTGGTACGTTGTCCACCACCTCAATGTCTTTTCTGAGGCGGATGAGAAATGCAGAAACAATATCCTTTGACAAAACACCATCATACGCAAGCATAATGTTTTGTTTTTGGAGTGTTTTATGCACTTCAGCTACATAATTTAATTCGTCCATATAGTCAGTTAGTTCAAAGTATGCTGTTTATCTGTAAATTCTTAATTCTGCTCTCCGGTTAACGGCATCATCTTCCGGATCCACTAATTTTGTCTCACCGTAAGCATTTGTTGTAAACCTGTTTTTATTAATTCCTTTTTTTATGAGGTAATTTACAATCCAATCTGCCCGTTTTTGAGACAGAATAAAGTTGTACTCATTGGATGCTGTTGCATCCGCATAGGCACTTACCGAAAGTTTCAAGTCATCAAAGGTTTTCATTAAATTATAGAGCTTATTTAGCTTATCATAATCGGATGATTTTACGCTTGCCTGATCTGTATTAAAATAAACGGTAATGGCATCATATTTTTCACTAAAACGAAGGTCAAACTGTATATCATCATCCATTAATGATAAATTAGAGTCACCTTTATAACCTAACGGACGGAAGATGAATAAATGATTTTCTTCTTCCTCCATTTTTGCAACGGCGTCTCCATATCGGTTATATAATGTAAGTAACAACGGTTCGTTACTCTCTGCCGAAAATTGATAGGTCACATCTCCAGAAACAAGGTCAGAAAACCTGAAGTTACCTTCACTGTCCGTTTCAGTTGAGCTTAATAAAACGCCATCTTCATCATATACATTTACTTTGCATTGAATAGGATCTTTAGAAGGGTCTATTGGTTGAAATCTACCCGTAATTTCTGAACTACCAATCATGAATTCAAGCTCTTCCTTGGTTTCAAAATAAGATAACTTGTAATCGTTGGTTGGCTTGAGCATACGGTATAAAAAATAATCGTCTCTGTTGCACTTAAGCTGCGTGTAGATAATATCTTCTGATTGATAAACGTATAAAATTAACTCGTCAGAACATTCGGGTACTTGAATGAAGTAAGCTTCATCCACATCAAGGTTTTGGAATTCAAAATTACCTTTAGCGTCTGTTTGTTTGCTGTATATTACTTCTTCCTCTTTATTTACCAAGTTCACGGTAGAGTTGGCATATACTTTAATAGGGTCTTCCTCGTAAACCAATTTGCCAGATAGTGTTGCCGAGTTTGATGATGTATCAATCATATCATCCGGAATGAAATTGACAATACCGCTATAATCGTAAAATAATTTTTTATAACGGAATGAACCCTCTTCATCTAAAATAAAGTTGGCTGTTGGTTCTCCTGCTTCATTGTAAAATTCCAGCATCATGTTGTCGGTGCTTTGACCGTCGCTTTTAAGCCGAACTGAGAAATTAGAGTCAAGTAAAACGTTTTCAAACATAAACTCGCCTTCATGGTTTACGGTCTCTTCATAAACAAATTCGCCATTTTCGTTTACAATCTGAATCGTTAAATCCTCATAAGCAGCATCTAAACTTTCAAAAGTAAACCTACCCGCTAGCTGATTTTTTACGGTTACAACACGTTCTATAGTAAAGTAAAAAATATCATCTGTACCGTTGCGGTTTGATGAGAAATAACCGGCAGATAAATTCGGCAATAGCGATACGCCGAAATCGTCGTAATCTGAATTTAATCCTTGTAATTTAATGGGATAATCGGCAGGTTCGGGTGCGCTGTAATAAATGTCCATGTCACCGTTACCGTCTTCACGGTCGCTTGAAAAAAAGATGTTTCCACCAATAACAAACGGAAATTTTTCATCATTTGCCGTATTTATTTTATCGACACCTTTTGGTGCTGACCAACCGTCGGCAGTTCGTTCTACAAAATAAATATCTCGTTGTCCTCTTCCGCCTGGTTTGTTGGATGCAAAATAAAGCCGATTATTCTCAATGTCAAAACTAGGGTGCCCAAAAGAGTAAGCTTTTTCTGAAAACGGAAGTTTTTGTATTTTTTTCCATTTGCCTTTTATGTTAACAGCCATAAAAAGCTGCGGATTGTACATGGGTGTTTTTCCCGAAGTTGCCTGCACTACTTGCGTAAAAAAAACGGTATCGCCAGTAACGGTAAAACAAACAGGGCCTGTGTGGTTGTCTGATTTTATTTTGTTAGACATCAAACGGATGTCTTTTACATATAACCCCTCATCCGTTGTTAGAACTTGCCCCTCAAACACATTAAAATAACCACTTTTTTGCCAATTGCTTTCGCCAATTGCATTTTTGTTGTACTGGCGTGATGAGGTAAAATAAATACGATTATCGACGAATACGGGTGAAAACTCATCCGTTTTTTCATTAATACCTTCAACAGTTTTAATGGTAGCTACAAGTCGCATCTCTTCTACCTCATAAGTTTGCGAAAAACCAATAAAGAGGTAAAAAAACGAACATATCAATAGGAGACGTTTCATATTATAAATAGCGCGGCGAAATTACTTCGGCTTTTTTCAAGTTAAAATCAAACCCCAGTAAAATTTCATGCGATCCGTATGAGTAGGTTTTTAATTTTGTTAATGTAATATCATACGAATAACCAATGCGAAGATAATCAGTAACATTTAAATCTACTAAAAAATTTAAACTTGAAAAGTTTCTTAATCCAATTCCTACCCAAAATTTTTCTTTAAACAGCGCGTTTAAATTTACATCTGCATTGAAGGGTTGACCCTCAGCATGTTTTAAAAGCACGGATGGTTTGATGATTATGTTGTTTCGGGTTTCAAATGCATAACCGGACATAAGAAAAATATGGCGCTTTAAAAAGTAGTCCTCATTATTAGAAATTTGGTCAAAATTTAAGCGGTGGCGCGTAAGGTGATTTACTGCTAACCCGGCATAAAATCGATCTGTATAGTAATACATACCAAAATCAAACGTAGGTGAAATAGCACTTGTGCGCATTTGATGGTCCAATGCATCATTCTCCTCTCTGAAATTTAATTTTTGACCATTTAGCACCGTATTGTAAACCCCACCGCGTAAACCAAAATTAAGCGTGCCGCGTTCTAAAACCAATTGGTAAGCTGCGGTGCCTGCGGCTAGTAAGCTGCTAGAAGGGCCAACTTGATCGTACGTAACATTTAGCCCCCACGCTAAATTATAGCGGTTAGTGGGTAAGTGGGCTGCCAATGTTTGCGTGTTGGGGGCGCCTTGCAAACCAAGCCACTGGCTGCGGTTAATCAGCACAATGCTGGCGGCATCTCTTGAACCTGCATAAGCCGGGTTTACCGCAAACGGATTAAACATGTATTGGCTATAAATGGCATCTTGCTGACCAAACAGCCCCAACGAAAAAAAGAGTGATATGAAGAGTAAAAATTGTTTCATATTAACGCACGAGTTCAACCCAGCCTCCCTGGTTTTGGTTATTATCTTCTGTAATTACCACATAAAAATAAGTGCCAGGTGGCAATGCACTTCCGTTTCGGTTGGTTCCGTCCCAATAAACCGTCACATTGTCGTAATTTTCAAATTCATTCAGCAAATCACCCCAACGGTTGTAGATGTATACAGTATTAGGAGTAAAATTAATAAGGTGTTCGATATACCAAAAATCATTGGTACCGTCCTCGTTTGGAGAAAAAGCATTAAAAACTTCAATTTGGCAATTGGATGTTGGTAAAAAGCTGATGCGGGTGGTGTCCAGCACTTCGCAATCTTCATTATTTTTTATCGCAACGATACAATCTTCCTCAGTTAAACTAAAAATAGTTTGGTCTGGATTTGTAGCGTCAGTTAGCGGCGTATTGGTTGTCCACTCATAGCTTGTTCCGCCAAAAGCAGATATTTCAGCAGGAGAACCCAAACAAACTTCAACATCCGGAGAAGCACGCATCCCGCTTGTGTCAGAAAGTAAATAGGTAAGTGTTTCAATTTCGCCGTAGCATCCATCTGCACTGTAAGGCTGTGCACCAAAACTGTTGAGCCCCGTGTAAAGCGTGTCTGGTAGATAGCTAAATGTTGAATCAATCAAAACATCAGAACGGTACCAGTAAATTTGAGCAGTTAATGTTGCATCTGTTACCTCTAAAGGGTTGTAGGCTTCGCCAGGGCAGCAAACATCATCCGCCGTTGTTAATGATATAATTTCCGGAATTTCAAACAGAGTAATCATTTGCTGCGTTGTATCCGGACAACTAGAGGCTGTGCCAGATGTTTGGTATTCTATCGTGTAAATGCCACCGGGGGAATTGGATAATACACCGTTGGAAGTGTCAATAGTGGTGCCATCTGCAGGAAGGGGGTTCAAAATAAACGTTCCGCCTAAATCTCCGGTTATTGCTGCTTCTTCACTTTCATTTGCGCAATGATCCGTTACGGTAAAGGCGGCATCTTCTGAAGCTAAGGCTAGGGTTGTAACCGTATCCCTTTCATTACACACCCCAACTGTATATTCTATTGTATATGCTGTTCCGGGGTTGCCATTAGTGATGAAGCCTGTGGCTGGGTCTAATAATGCACCGTCACCTAAATCAGGAGCAAATGCGAATATTCCACCAGGGGTTTCAATACCAAAAGGAATTCCTGTAAATTCAGCACAGAACGCTTCAAAACTAAAACGCTCATCCGTTGCAATTACGGTTACAAGGAGCGTATCATCTTCAGAACAAGAAATTTCCGGGATAACTTCAGTAACGCTATGTACCACGGTATATGTTGTTCCTTCCACAGGGTTAGAAATCACCCCGTCCGAAGGGTTAATTGTGGCGCCATCTATAACGATACCTCCAAAAGAAAAGGTGCCGTCGGGATCAACTGGTACAGGTGCTGGGCTAACCGCAGCAGGACAAAAGTCATCAAATGTAAATTCTTCTTCTACCAATACCACTTCTACGGTTTTTAGGGTTTGTTCAGTACATCCACCTTCGGTAACCGTGCGTGAAATGGTGTAATTTGAACCTTCCACCGGGTTAGAAATTACACCTGTCAAGGCGTCAATGGTTTCACCACCTCCAGGTATTCCTTCAAATGCATAAGTACCTTCTGGTGGCTCAGCTGCAGGGCTTACTTCATCCATGCAGAAATTTTCAAATTCAAAATCACTATCCACAACCAAAACTTCTACATTTATTGTTGAATCTTGCGTGCAGCCATCTGTGGTTTTTGTATAAACCACCACATATAAACTTCCCTCTACCGGATCTGTAATTACACCTGTTGATGCTGAAATGGTTTCGCCGTCTGCGGGTGGTGTACCAAAGCTAAACACCCCGCCAGTTTCGTCTACTTCTGGAGCAGGACTTTCGTCATCAACACAAAAATCAGGAAAATCAAACCCTTCTTCTACCGTTTTAATTAAAACAGGCAATGTCAAACTATCCGTGCATCCGCCATCATTAACCAAATACCTTACCATATATGTTGTGGCTTCTTCACCTTCAGTTAACTCACCAGTAGTTGGGTTAAGTATAGCATCATCACCAGCGTCTGTAGCAAAACTAAATATACCTCCCAAGGTGGCAATATCATAAGGTAATCCACTTTCTTCTGGGCAAATAGGGTCAAAACTAAATGATTCATCTACAGAAATAACAAGTGTATTTTCTGTTGCTGTTTGGCTACACCCCATGTTTGTAGCGGTGTGCATCACGGTGTATGTTGTACCTTCTACAGGGTTTGCAATAACTCCAGTTACGGTATTAATAGATGATCCGTCGCCTAAGTCTATTAAGGCAAATGTACCCGAAAGGCCGTCTGTAACAGGTGCAGGGCTTTCGTCGACTTTGCAAAAATTGGCAAAGCTAAATGTTTCAACTACGGTAACAACTGTAACGGCTACAGTGTCTGTTAAATTACAGGTACTTTCTTCATACACAACCTCATACGTTGTACCCTCTACACCGCCCGAAAGTTCGCCGGTGGTGGCATTAATTGTGGCTGCGCCGGGTGCAACAAGGCTAAACGTACCGCCTGGAGAAGCAATGTCATACGGAGTTCCGTTTTCTCCCGGACAAATGGCATCAAAAGAAAAGCCAGGGTCACTGTTAAATGTTGCCACTGTAATGCTACTTGTTTCATCACACGAGCCTACTGTATAGGTTATTTCATAATTTTGATCGATTGTCGAATTGCTAATTGCACCTGTAGTGCTGTTAATGGTGGCGCCATCTGCCGGGGCTGTTGTAAAACTGTAAACACCGCCTGGAGTGGCAGCTGTTGGAGTTGGGCTTGGGTCATTACTGGCGCAAAAATCAGCCATTGTAAACGTCTCATCTGTTGGGGTAATTGTTACATTTTGAGTCGTTGACTCTGTGCAACCATCTGTTGTAACTGCATATTGTATTGTATACGTCTCGCCCTCCACGCCATTTGTCAGTTCGCCTGTTGCAGCATCTAATAATACACCATCACCAGGGTCTGGTGACAGACTAAATACTCCACTGGCATCATTTACAGATGTAGGTGATCCGGTTTCTCCCGGACAAACATCATCATAAACAAAACCTTCATTTACAGTTGTAATGGTAACTTCTACTGTGTCTGTTTTATCACATGCGCCAACAGTGTATACAACAGCATAAGTTGTACCTTCTACACCCCCAGACAATGTGCCCGTAGATGGGTTCATAACAGAACCATCAAAACCACCGGGGTAAGTATAACTGAATGAACCACCCGGAGTGCCAATATCGTAAGGCGTGCCACTTTCTCCCGGGCAAATATTATCGAAAGAGAATGTCGCATCCGTTGAAATAATGTTGACCGTAACAACAGAAAAATCATCACACGGACCGACGGTATAGCGAATATCATAAGAGGCACCTTCTGTGCTATTTGACAATGCACCTGTCGTCGCATTAAGTGTTGCGCCGTCTCCCGGAGGAGAGTCAAACGTAAATGTTCCACCTGGGGTTACCACCGTAGCCGGATCGCTCGGAGTTTCACCCGGGCATATAGCAGGCATTGTAAAGGAAGGATCTTCGCCTAAAACGGCAACGCTTTTAACAGTCATTTCTGTACAGCCGCTAACTGTAACCGTGTACCTTATGCTATAAGTTGTGCCAGATAAACCAGCCCCACTAATTTCTCCAGTAGCCGCATTAATTGTTGCGCCATCACCCGGTGCGGTGTCAAACGAAAATATGCCACCGGGCATGTTAATTACGGTTGGCTCACCCGTAGAATCTTCGCAAAAATCGGGGAATGTAAAGTCAGAATCTACTGTTTCAACAGTAAACATGGTTGTATCTTCATCTGAACAGGTGGCTACTTCATAAATTACCGTGTAGGTTGTGCCTTCTACGGCGCCAGAAACTGCACCTGTTATTTCGTCGATTGTTGCGCCATCTACTGGTAGTGGTGTAGAAAAACGATAAGATCCGCCCGGCACACCGGTTAGTACAGGTAGGGGAGAATCTCCCGGACAAACGGTTCCGTAATCAATTGTTGTAGAACCACCGCTAATAACAGTAGCATTCGTAGAAAACTCAGAGGTGTTTCCGCTGGACAATTGGGTAACGGTAGATGAAATTGTGGTTCCGTCTGGAATAATTTCGCCATGGTCAAACGTAAAGGTTTGTGGATTAGATGTAACGGTAACTGTTTCTGTTCCGATAAAGTTTTCGCCTTCACCATTCGTGGCATCTGGGCTGGTAACAGTAAAAAATTCAATGCGGTAATCTTCACCAGTTGGTACACTTAGCTGGTATTCTGTTTCTGTGTTAAGCGCAGCACAAGTTACGGACGCAATAAGTTCGGGATAATCTAACCCATTATTTTGTTCATCTGCATTTGTTAAACCGTCGTTATCAACCGCTATTGCATTGAAATCAAAATCAATTCCCTGTTCGGTGTTGCTGTATATGGCGTTTCCTAAAATAGAATTTTCTATGGCGGGGCTTGTTTGTGTTATTAACACTATACCTGAACCGTTGTGCGCAATGCGGTTACCCAATTCAGTATTTGTGGAACCAATAAGGTTAAAATCTGAACCACTGAGTATAAACCCGGCAGCTGTATTGCCAAGTGCGGTAAAATCATCATAACCTATACCAATATTGTTGCGCTGAATAGTGTTGCTATCTCCGGTCAAATTAAAATATATACCATAGGTGTTTTTTACGATTATATTACCTGTATTAAACAAAGAAGAGCCTATCTCATTGTTGCCACCTGCACAGTAAATTCCAATTAACGTTGTGCCGGGTAAAGTAATATCAGTAACTCCGTCCGGTGCACCACCAATAATATTACCATAAATTTTATTATCGGCTGTTATAAAAGCTAGGTTAGCCCTATCCTCAACGGTAAAAATACCATTTCCGGTAATCACATTTCGCATCCAATGTTCCCACCCGCCAATTGTACAATTACTTTTAAATATGCGAAGCCCTACTTCTTCATTTCCATTAATTGATTCGTCTTCATTTATACCAATTTCGCAACCAAAAACACTTATTTCTTCTTCATCAATGAAAATTCCGTCTTTATTAAACCCAATTACACGAATACCATTTATACTTGACTTACTAGCTCCTTCGTCAGCCTGTACACCTATCTCTACCGAGGAGTTATTATTTATAGTAATGGGTAAAAATGCCGGTGTTAAACCTGGTAAGGCTGTTTGTTTAGGACCGGGTATGGCACTATTTGGTTGAGAAAAACCACTAATAATATAGGTACCACCGTCTAAAACAGCAGTACTGGTTAAATCAATATTATCTGGCGTGCCGGGTATATCAAACTCTACAAAGCTTACATTGTCTTTTCGGCGTACACCTTCAAGTGTCCATAAAAATGAATTCGTCGTTACGCCGCCATCTGTATTTGTTACCCTTAAATGAGTGTATTCTACTGCGCCGGCATCTGGATAAGTGAGTATTACCGCGGGGCCTTTTAGCGCTCTAGGCGCTCTTCGGCAATCTTCGTCTGGTGTGCTTGCAGCTATAAGAGATGTATTGATTAAATCACTAGATGAAGAGATAATGGGCCAGTATTTTAAACCGTAGCCATCTGTCAAAATTTCGCCTCTTAATTCAAAGTCTAATCCTTCACCAATATCATCACTTGCCACTAAATCACCATCTACATCATCCTCAGCCGCTCCACTGTTTTCTCTGAACCTATTTCCACCATCAGACGTAAAGCCACCGTCTCTTTTTATTTGGCGAGACGTGCCGTTGTAGCCAATTGCGCAGTTTTGCATAGTTACGTCTGAACTACCCGAAAAGCGTAGTGCTTCCTGGTCGCTATTTCCAGTATTATAAACAATGGTACAATGGCGTAAAAACACATCTGGTCCGCCGCCTTGTGAACGAATTGCTCCTGAACTGTTTGTTGCTGAGTTTCCAGAGAATGTGGTGTTTTCACACGTTAATTGCGCACCAGATTCTGCAAAAACTGGTGAACTTTCTCCCGAATTACCAATGATAGATGAATTTTTTATGAGCAGCGTTCCTTCATCTAAAAATATCACGGTACCCTTATCTCCGGTGCCCAGGTTATTTCCTTCAAACAAACAATAATTAAACGTTACGTCTGCAGAAGAACCAGTCACGCTGACGTGCCGTGTGTTTCCGTTTCCGCCCGAGAATCCTAAACCGCTAAAAATTAAGGGCCCTGAACTTGTTATTTCAAAGAGGGACCCGCTCCAAGCTCCGCTTGTCGTAATGGTATTGTGTTTAGGATATGGACCAATTATAGTTCTGGCACCCACATTATCAAAAGCAATGGGACTTTGCAGGCTGATTGTTCCTTTTATGTTTATGAAAATAGTATCTCCGTTAACTGAAAGGGCAACTTGCTCTCTTAATGTACCCGGCCCAGAATCTAGCGTTGACGTTACTTCACGCACGGTTGCCTGCGCAGCGGAGTGCACACCAACTATAAATGCCAAAAGCAAAACTATTCTTAGTTTTAGTTTCATTTAAAAGTAGCCATTATCTTAAACGAAAAAAAGGTGTAACTAGTTGTTTCTACCTCTTTTAGCAAAAGTAACAAATGCGTGCATAACATCACTGAAAATGAAGGTGTTTTAGATAAACCTTTGGTTTTCCTTGATGAGCTTCGCTATTTTCGCTTGTTTTTCGTGTTGTAGCAATGCTTGTGTTTAACGTAGAATAGTCTAAAAGGTTTTAAACTTGACGTATTTTTTTACCGCTGGATGTGATTTTTATTTTTTTTACAAAAAAAATGGGTTGATTCAGTGAGAATCAACCCTTATGGCAAGCGTATTTCGTTCGCTTATTTCTTGTAAGTAGTTCTTGAAATGTTTTTTTAAAAGGCAACTTTAACTCCTAATCCGGGGTCTAGAGATCCCCAAATATTACCATTAGAAATTACCTCAATATAAGGTTTAAGGTCTAAACTTAAAGCTATTGGAACTTGTGGAATTTTAAACTCAAGCCCGATTATGCCATCAACACCTAAACCAAAACTGCCATTTGTGTAGAAATCACCTCTGCGGCGACCGTACCCATAATATTTGTTTCCGTTATCAATGGCAAAGTGTCCACCACCACCGTAATACCAATTTAGTGATTCGATACCAAATGCATTAACGTGTTTTTCTAATAAAACAGTAGCATGAAAACCGCTGTTCCAAAGTCCTAAAATACCTTCAATAGCTGTGCTACTGCCTACAAAATGCTTAATCGTTAAGCCAGATGTTTCTCCACCGCGTAAACCAATTGCTGTAGAATAGGTGTTGCCTAAGGCTGGTGGTGCTTTGAAAAAAGAAGGTGTTGTATTATTTGTTGATGTAAAATTGCTTTGAGCCGTTTGTTGGGCTGAAACTGTTGTAGAAAAAGCCAACGCTATTGCTCCTGTTAAAAGTTGTTTGGTGAATCTCATGGTTCTAAAATTAGTCATTTACTCTGTTTGACTCTATGTAAGGCGAAATTCATACCCTTTATTAAGTATTTGACTATAAGAGTTTTATTGATTTTTCATCTAATTAAATGGGTTATTGCATTACCCTAAATGTAGAAAATTTACACAAATTTAAACGGGTAATAAATCGCAGTACCAAAAACCGATTTCTGATGGTGTTGTGGTGTCATTATTTTTACAAGTGGATGGATTTTTATAGGTGCGCTTTATTACCTCACCTTTTGTAAACTTAACAGGGTGACTAAATAAGGGGCCGTCAAAACAAAAGGTATGAAATTCTCCATTTTCTCCGCATGGGTCAACGTCTGCGGGTAAACTTTCTATAAAATCAGCATCATAAATTCTGCCAATGAATGATTCATTTAATAGCTGCGCGCTGCAACATACTACAATTGCCTTAAAACCAGCTTCAATGAATGATTTGGAAAGTAAATGCGTATCTTTTTTCCAAAGGGGAAATAAGGCTTTAATGCTAACTGTGGCTAATTTTTCTTCACGGTACTTTCTGAGGTCTTCCAAAAAAATATCACCAAAAGCAGCCGTAGTAAAGCCTTTATTTTTTAGCTTAATAACCGTTGTTTCCATGGCGTTGTTATACTCCTCCATAGACGGATTTTCTGGCAACTCCACCGTGCTGTATGGTATGCCAATAGCAGAAAGCTGTACCTCCATTAACTCACGCCTTAACCCATGCATGGAAACGCGTCCAAAGTGATTGTTGACGGTAATTAATAGGTGTTGAACCTTCTGCCGGTGCTCTTGTTCTAACAGGTACAGTCCAAATGCAGCATCTTTTCCGGTGCTCCAATTAAAATAAATACGCTGTTGGTTATCTGTTTGTTGGGAGATAACTATTGTGCTTTAACTTCAAATTTAAAAGATGCTTTTTCCCAGGCAAACTTTACGTGAGAATCTGTTACCATATAGGTTAACGATTCCATGTTTTCATTGTCCATTTTTGGTTTCACATCAAAACGCAATACGTCTTTTTCTGGTTTGTGATCGTAAGCACCCCAAACTCCGTGCTCTTCTTTACTCCACTCTTCGTTTAAAATTACCGTCCAGTCTGCGTTTTCTTTTGGAATAATAAACAAAGCATACGTTCCAGCCTCTACCGGAGAGCCTGCAACTACAGCAGGTTTAGCAAATGTTATGGACGTAGCATCATTTGCACCTGCACGCCAAATTTTATCATAAGCCACTAAATCACCCCAAATGGTTCTGCCTTTTACGTAGGGCGAGCCATAAGCCACGGTTGTTTCAACTCCGTTCACCATTCCTTTTGCCTCTAAACGCGGGCTTTTTGGTGGTGCTGGTGTTTCTTCTTCCTCTTCCACAATTTCAGTCATTGCTTGGTTGGTTGAATCTTGATCGGTTTTGTTTTCATCTGCAGATGATTCCCCACCACATGCAATTAAAAACAGGGATGCGAAAAATGTATAAGCTAGTCTTTTCATAATTGGTTTATTTTAGTACAAATATAGTTGTTTCTAAAAACCTTCCGTTTTCTTTTTAAGTTCTTTTGGAATCTTTATTTTAAAAACAGAGCCTTCATTCAATTTACTTTCAACCGTAAGTAAAGCGTTGTGCTGAATGATTACATTTTTAACATTGGTCATCCCCAATCCTAGTCCGCCATTTCTTTCACTGAAAAAAGGGTCATATATTTTTTCAATTGTTGCTTTAGACATCCCTTTTCCATTGTCGCGTATGGCAATGGTAACCGCCCTGCTTTCTTCTTCTATTGAAATTTCGAGCTTGCCGCTTTTGGCTTCCGTCATTGCCTCTGTGGCGTTAATGATGATATTGGTTAATGCAATTTCAAATTTATCTTCATCTAAAAAAAGCAACGTTTTTTTTGATAAATCGCATGTTTTTACCTCAATTTTCATTAGCTGTATGCGGTCATCACATGCACTTAGCGATTTTTCAATCACGTGCTCAATCGGAATCTGCCTTAACTTTACCTCCAGCATTTTGGTGCTGTTTAGTAATTCATCCGTTAATGTTTCAATGCGTTTGGCACTTCTTTTAATCATGTCATACATTTCCAAATCATCTTCACTAAGATTTTGGTTGTCCTCCTCTAATTCGCCCATTGCCAATATAATATTGGTGAGCGGGTTGCGCACCTCATGCCCGATAATTCGCGCCATTCTTCCTGTTAGGTTAAATTTTTGTTCGGCTAAAGAGCGCAGTTGTGCTTCTTCCAATTCGGTTATGTCTTGTAAAATACCCTGGTAGCAAAAACCGTTTTCACTATCTGCAAGTTCAACAACAGCTACAGAAACATTTACAATAAGGCTGTTGCCCAGTTTATCTTTAAATTTTAACTGATTTAAACTTATGGATGCATTGGTTTCGTGGAAATTGGTGAGTTGGTCAAAATCTTTTTTACGTTTAAAAAATGTAGCCAATGATAAATCCTCTAAATCGTCTAATTTTAGTAGTTGTTTAAACGCCTGGTTGGCTTCGGCTACTTTAAAATTCTCATCCGCTAAAAAAACTGCTTGCTGGCTGCTTTTAAAAAGTTTACGGTACTTTTCTTTTTCACGTTTTAGCAATTCATTTTGCTTATGGCGTTCAAGCGAGTGTCGGATACTACGCTCCAGTATTTCTTGTGACATACTGCTTTTTGGAATATAATCGGCCGCGCCGGATTCTATTGCAAGGTTATCAATTGCAGGATTATCTAGCCCAGTGAGCAAAATAATTGGAATGGATTTTTTGTGTTGCTGAATGGCATTTAAAAAATCAATACCGGTTTGTACACCTAAGTAATGATCCAAAAAACAAAGGTCAAAATGGTTGTTGTTATACGCCTCTAATCCTTTGTCAAAGTTATCTGCCAGTGTAAATTCTATTTTCCACTGTTCAGAGTACTGTATAAAATGTTTTAGCAAGAAGAAATCATCCTCATCATCTTCAACAACAAGTACGTTTAAATTTTGCATAATAATTTATGAGTTCGATCCTGGTAGTTTAACAATCTCAAACCAATACATATTTAGTTTGATTACTATATTTAATAATTCTTGAAACGTTACTGGTTTCACAATAAAACTATTTACACCTAAATTATAGCTTTTAAAAATGTCCTGCTCATCTCTTGAGGTGGTTAAGATAACTACAGGTATATGCTTTAAACTAGGGTCTGACTTTATTTCTCTCAAACATTCGCGGCCATCTTTTTTTGGCATGTTTAGGTCTAACAAAATAAGCCCTGGTTTCGGTGCGTTTGATTCGTTGTATTTTCCCTTATGTTGTAAATATTCCATTAATTCTTCGCCGTCTCTGGCAAAGTGCAGTGTATTTTTTAGTTTACTTTCTTCAAAAGCCTGTTGGGTCATAAACCGATCGTCTTCGTCGTCGTCGGCCATAAGTATGTGTATGCTCCCATTTGATTTATTCATAATTGGTATTATTTGATAATTGGTAATATAATAATAAAAGTAGTCCCTTTATTTAGTTCTGATTTAGCGGTGATGAATCCGTCATGGTTTTCGCATATTTTTTTACAAATTGCTAATCCCAAACCGGTTCCGTCGTATTCGCTTCTGCCTTGTAATCGCTGAAAGATGGTGAAAATTTTGTCAATATACTCTTCTTTAAAACCAATTCCGTTATCTTTAATAGTGATTTTGTTATAGTTTATATATGTGGATAATGCTGGTGAAATTTTAATGGCATCATCTAATGAAATGACGGTTGCATCAATTTCAATTTTTGGAATATTACCCTCTGGTTGAAATTTTATTGCATTGCTGATGAGGTTTTGAAACAGTTGAAAAATATTGCCTTCATTACAATCTTTTAAAACAGGTAATTCACCGTTTACATTAATTTCTGCATTGGTGCGTGTTATTTGTGCAGATAAAAACTCTTGTACTTCGCCAATTAATTTTCCAACACTTACTTCATCTTGATAACGGTTTTCGCGGCTTACGCGCGAATAATTTAGCAGGTCTTGAATGAGTGTGCGCATGCGACCTGCTGCATTGTTCATTTTTTCAACCATTTCTTTACCTGGAATCTCTTTTTCTTCTTTATTAAAAATGTGTTGCAGCCTGTCGCCAAAGGCTTGTATTTTGCGCAGTGGTTCTTGCAAATCATGCGAGGCAACGTAGGCGAAGTTTTCTAGATTCCGCATTGGATCGTTCTAGCTCTTCCATAATTGATTTTTCATGGCTTAAATCAGAAACAACACCAATCATACGAATACTACCGTCGCTATTTTTTATGTGGTTGCCTGATGCTCTGAACCACTGATAACCAAAATGTTTAGTTTTAATGCGGTAATCAAC
Organism: Crocinitomicaceae bacterium; assembly: GCA_963736585.1. Lineage (GTDB taxonomy): Bacteria > Bacteroidota > Bacteroidia > Flavobacteriales_D > Crocinitomicaceae > Crocinitomix. The sequence continues at coordinate 83,532 of CAVTPI010000004.1, forward strand.
ACTCAGCTGCTTGCCCGTTTGCAGGTTGTTGTCAACACTTTCTTGTACTTTTTTTTGATCTTCTGGGTGTATTAGTTCTCTAAAGCTACCTATAGATGGCGGAAGTTCTTCAGGTGTATAACCAATTAGGTCGTAAAAAGTTGAACTCCACCATTGTTGTGGTCGTTGAATATTTAACCAATCCCAAACGCCGTAGGTAGAACTTTCTAACGTTAGGTCAAAACGGGTGGAGAATTCCTCCCATGTGTTAATTACCGATTCATTGGCTTTTTTAATTTTTAATTCACGGTCAATATTAATAACAACACCAATCATTTTGCGCATACCGTCTGTTTCAAACGTTTCACCAATGGCTCTAAAATGCGTGTACTTTCCATTTTTTTTACGCAGACGATATTCTACATTATATTCTTTACCATTTTCTACCGCTTCGCGCAATTCTGTATCTACACGCTCTGCATCTTCCGGGTGCATGTAAACATTAAATAAACCGTTGATAGTGCTGTCAAAATCAGCAGGGTCATAGCCCAGCATGTGCGCAAATGAATCTGAAATCCAAAAATTTTGATTGGCCGTGTCAGACCAATCAAAAATAGCGACTTTGGCATAATCTAACGATTCATTAAAGCGTGTTTTATATTCCAATAATTCATTGTTGTTTTGCTCTAACTTATTCTTGGCTTTTTCCAAGATCTTGTAGTTATAGAAGGTGTACCTAAAGGCAAAAAACAAAATTAAAAGTAGCAGAACAAATAAAATGGCAACAACAGCCTTACTCCGTGCAACATTTTCACTAAACTCATTTTCACGTTGACTCAGCAAATCTGATTCCCTTTCAATCATTGTAGCACACAAGGCATCAATGTCTAAATCTGCTATATTGTAGCGCTCCACAAGTGGAGTTTCTTTTAAATTAACGGTAGTATCTTCAGAAATTTTGACAATTTCATAAAACAGCTCTATCTTTTTTTCAAAGATTCTTGTTATTTCTTCTGCAGTTGCTGTTTGCTGTTTGTTATCAGAAATAAGGTGAAGCAAACGAGTTTTAGAAGTCGTAAAGTCCATTGTAGAAACATCAAAATCCTGTACAAACAAATTATTTTTAGTTTCTAAATACCCGCGGGCTATGGCTAACTGTGTCTCATTGTTTTCTTGCAAAATTTTAGTTTGCTCCAATACCTCTTGTGAATGCACCTCCCATTGCTTTTTTCCTTCTGACTGGTTAATGTTTTGAAATAAATAGTAAATTAGACCACAAACTATTGAAAGCAGAACGACTAGAGTAATAAACAGGTTACGTTGAAATTTCATAAAGTTAAATTATAGCGCGCTAAGCCATGTACACACAAAGATAAGGGTTTTTCTTCCCCGGAATAGTGTAAATTTTCTACACTTTTTGGATTTATTTTTACGGCCTCGTTTCCATCTATTTGATTTACAGTAATTTAAATCCTTGGTATTTTATTTGGATTAAACGAATTAAACAAATTAATAATTTAAAAAAATACATATCATGGAACAGAAGACAAAACAAATTTTAATCGCAAGCGCAACAGGATTAGCAGTAGGAGCAATAGCAGGACTTTTATTTGCACCAGCAAAAGGATCAGAAACTAGAGCAGCTATTGGACAGAAAGCGGTAGACATTAAAGATTACACTGTAGATAAAGCAGTAGCCGTTAAGGACAAGGCAGTATCGTTAAAAAACGCCATTACTAATAAAGTTCAAAACGTAGATAGCCCAGCAGAAATCCTTGATACATTGAAGACAAAAATTGACAAAAGTTTAACGAACGGAAAATCTTCATTGAAGAAAGAGTTGGTTGATCAGATTCAAACATTAGAAGCTTCATTGAAGTCATAATTTAGATTTTAATTAAGCGCAAATTAAATTTATGGGAAACTTAAGAGAAGAAATAAAAACATTTGCACAAGAAGCACAAAATTTTGCGGAAGCAAAAATTGAAACTATCCGGTTAGATGCGATCGAGAAATCGGTCACATTTGCCGGAGTTTTAATGTCTTGGCTGGTAATAACCGTAATTGCCTTAATGGTTTTTATTACGGTTTCAGCTGCTGTCGGCATTTTATTGTCCAGCGCAATGGACAGCTACGCTGCGGGGTTTGGAATAATTGCAGGATTTTATATTCTTCTTCTCATTATTTTAATAGTGTTTAGGCGCCAATTATTAGGCAATTTGATTGAAGAAAAAATGTATGGTGTTTTTTTGCAGGCAGAAATAGAAAAACAAAAAGAAACAGGAAATGAACAATAGAGAAAAATTCAAAACGTTACAAAAAGTGTACGAGTTGAAAGCATTGGGGCATAAGCAAAACCTAATGGCTATGCTTCAAATTTCTGATGATATCAAACGTACAGTAAGTATAGGCGAAGAGGTATTTAGTGCCGGCCGTTCAATTGTAAGTTTAGTAAAAGCGTTTAAAACAAAAACTAAAGGATGATAAGAACGCCGAGTAGGTTAGACACAACCGCAAAATCACTGTTTGTGATTAGTGTTATTGTACTAACCGTTTTTTTTGCAGGGAAAATTGTAATTCCAATAATTTTTAGTGGAATTATCGCAATTTTCCTTTTTCCTATTTTAAAGCGGCTTGAAAAAATTGGTTTTAACCGATTTTTTTCTACGTTAGTAACTGTGTTAGTTGTCACTGCGCTTCTCATTTCCATACTATTTGTGTTGGGGTATGAAAGTAGACAAATACTTGGCGGTTTACCAGATATTCCAGTTGAGCAAATGCTGAATCAGCCTGTTGAACTGATGGAAGAAAAAATGAATGTTAAAATATCATCAAAATACGGCGGTTACATCAACTCAGCTTTAGAGAAAGGTAAAGCGGCCGCCTCAGAGTTAATTCCAAAAACATTGTTGAATTTAAAAAACACATTGGTGTTTTTTATTACTTGCCCTATTTATGTGTTTTTTATGTTGTTGTATACAGACCACTTAAGAAGTTTTTATTTTTCTATTTTCAACGGAGATAGAGAAGAAAAAGCAGCACATGTGTTAGAGGACATTAATGGTGCTTATGCCGGGTATATTAAGGGAATGCTCATTGTAATTTCTATCGTAACTCTTTTAACCAGCTTAGGGTTGTTTCTTTTAGGAATTGATTACCCCATCTTTTTAGGGTTTTTAGCTGGTATTCTTGTACTTATTCCGTATGTAGGGGTTTTTGTAAGTGCATTAATTCCTGTCGCATTAGCCTTAGTTACTAAAGATACATATTGGTATGCACTTGGCGTAGTTGGTATTTTTGCAGTCGTTCAATTTTTAGAAGGAAACGTTATAACGCCCAAAATAGTGGGTAACCAAGTTGGGTTAAACCCGTTGGTTGTTATTGTAGGAATTATTGTTCTAGGCTCCATTGCCGGCATTGCAGGTATGATAATTACCATACCGCTACTGGCTTTATTTAAAGTAATATCGCGGCACGTGCCTTCATGGGAGCCGGTTCGATTATTATTAAAAGATTAATGTAAGTTTGAGGTGGTAATGAATAAAGAAAATAAAATAAATGATGTGCTTGTGATAGATGACGAGCGTGACATTTGTTTTCTTTTAAAAGCCATTATAAAACGTTTTTACAACGGGGTAAACGTAAAAACCGGACACTCAGTAAATGATGGTTTACAAAAAATACGCGAACAGGAGTATGATGTTTATGTTTTTGATTTAAGATTAGGGGACGGCACGGGCTACCAACTTATTGACGAATTAAGAACGATAAAAAAAAACGCGAATATTATTGTGATTAGCGCATATTCATCTACGGATGATTTAGAAAAGTTAAAAGAATACGACATTAAAAATTTTATTGCTAAGCCCATATCAAAGCATGATTTGTTAACGCACTTATCAAACTTTGCAACCTAAACAAAACCCAAGCCTACCTGCTAGTGCAAAGGGATGAAATATATGATTATGAAAAGAATTTTGGTAATTGATGATGATGTTGACATTTGCTCTCTATTAAAACGTTTTTTAAGTAAAAAAGGGTACGAGGTAGATGTGGTACACAACGGCCAATCAGGACTACAAGCCATAAAAAAAACAACGTACGACTTAGCTTTATGTGATTTTCGTTTGCCAGACATGGATGGTCTGCAAATGATTCAAGAAATTAAGAAAATTTCTTCTACCATTCAAGTGGTAATTATTACTGGTTATTCTGACGTTAAAATGGCTGTAAATGTTATAAAGCGTGGTGCTTTTGAGTATGTTACTAAGCCAATCCACCCCGAGGAAATTTTAATTACAATTAAAGCCGCGCTAGACAAACAAGCGGAAAGTAATGCATCAACTAACTCGGCAAATGAAGCAAAAACGGATGCTAAAAAAACAAAAAAGAAAAGCTCAGATACGCCCAAATATATAAAAGGCTCAAGCGCGCGTTCTAAACAAATAGCACAATTGGTAGATTTAGTTGCGCCAACAAATATTACTGTAATTATTTTAGGTGAGAGTGGAACTGGTAAAGAGGTAACTGCCGAAACAATACACAACAACAGCAAACGTAAAAGTAAGCCGTTTATCGCGTTGGACTGTGGTGCCATTCCGCAGGAAATTGCCAGTAGTGAACTTTTTGGTCATAAAAAAGGATCGTTTACCGGAGCTTTTGCTGATAAAGTGGGGCATTTTGAAGCTGCTGATGGTGGCACACTTTTTTTAGATGAAATTGGAAACCTCAGTTACGATAATCAAGTAAAGTTATTGCGCGTTTTGCAAGAGCGTAAAATAAAACGCATTGGAGAATCTTCTGAAATTGAAGTAGATGTAAGAATTATTGCCGCTACAAATGAAGATTTGAAAGATATGGTGAACAAGGGTAAGTTTAGAGAAGATTTATACTACCGTATCAATGAATTTAAGATAGAACTACCAGCTTTACGCGAGCGCAAAACAGATATTAAAGAATTTAGCGAATTTCTGCTTCAAAAATCGTCTGAAGATTTAGAAAAAGAAGTCTCCAATATTTCGCCTGAGGTGATGGATGCATTTACGGGTTACTTTTGGCCTGGTAACTTACGCGAAATGAAAAATGTTATAAAACGTGCCGTTTTACTTACCAATACAGACACGCTTCAGCTAGATGCTATACCAAATGAAATAAAAAACCCTGATTTTTTCCAGGAACAAGCTGGTGACGACGATATGGACGGAGTTGGATCAGACTTAAAATCGATTGTGGAGCATGCAGAACGAAAAGCGATAATGAGTGTGCTGAACAAAACAGGTTTTAACAAAAGTAAAGCCGCTAAAATTTTAAAAGTAGATCGTAAAACGCTATACAATAAAATACATGCATACGATATTGTATTGCCAAATTAACCGTTTAAAAATAAGATTGATGATAAGCGCATACCCTGGTGGTTGCGCTTTTTTATTTGGGGTAATGAGATAAACAGGGTTGGGGTAGAGGCTCTACACTTTTATACGCTTATTAAAGTAAGTGTCTTTTTATGTGTCTGTATATCAGATTATTAAGTAAGTGAATAAGTGTTGGCAAGATTTGTGGAATATTGAAAGCATACATTTAACAATTACGAATAAATAAAAACCAACAAATGAAAACAATAAAAATTTTAACATTAACAGCAGCCACAGCATTAATTGCATTACCTTCTTGCAGTAAGTATGAAGAAAACGAAGGTATTACTTTAAAAAGTAAGAAAGAGCGTGTTGCAAATACATGGAAAATTGATAAAGCATTTAACGACGGCGAAGACGTAACGGATGAGTACGACGAATACACGTTAACAACAACCAAAGACGGAGATGCTAACTTAATGGTTAAGTATGAATTCGGAGCGTTTTCTTTTGAAGCAGAAACGCAAGGTACTTGGCAGTTTGAAAGTGGTAAAGAAAACATTGCGTTTGACTATGAAAATGATGACGCAGATGCAGAATACCAATTACTAAGACTTGAAGAAGACAACATGTGGCTTAGAGAAAAAGGCGGAGAAGATGAGTTACGTTTAGTAACAAAGTAAACCACCTACAAACATAAATTTTATAACTAGCGAGAAGCCATCTGCATTATGCAGGTGGTTTTTTGTTTTGGTGTGAATTAGGTTCATTTTAATGCTTAATGCCGTATGGCAGGCAAGCTCAAAGCTAAAATAAACCGCCATCCGCCCTTGTATTAGATTTGCTTGACACATGCATTGTATGCGTTTAAAGCACTTGATTAGATCACAGTTCTTTAGGATACCATATTTAACGGTCAACTATAACTGTTGATCTTGATCCTCCAGACTCAAGTTATTATCCAAACGCAAAAAAACACAATCCATAATGGAATTGTGTTTTTTTAATTAAATGGTTTATTATTGCTTGTTATGATCTTCTGAATCCTCCGGTAATAAAGCTGATGATTAAGAAAGCCAAAGCAATAAAGAAAATGATTTTAGCAAAAGTAGCTGCTCCTGCCGCAATTCCTCCGAATCCAAAAATTCCTGCTAAAATTGCTATAATTAAAAATGCTATTGATAGTCTAAACATGTCGTATTTTTTTAATGAGTATTAATTGTCTACTGATATAAGTGTCATAAATAACGCCAATGATTCAACTATTTGATTATCAGTATATTGATTAGGGGTTGTAATTTGCATAATGAGGAAAAAAATGCCCAAGGTGTCCAAATAGTAATCGAAAATGGTAGGTTAATACAAAAAAAAACCGCGTAATGTAAATACACCACGCGGTCCAACCATCTAACAATTAATAATCAGGACGCAATCGTTGTGTCTGTCGTGTTTTGCACGTTTAACACTGCAGTTTAAATTTGCTGCACAACTACGTGTCTAGATTATCGTTCAAAAAAAAATTAAATATTCTCTGCGCCTGTATTATTCGACATGAATGTGTAAGCTGTTAACAGAACAAATTACAATTTGACGAAAGAGAAACTAACTCAACCTAAATTTTTATTAAAATAAAAGCCGCTTTATATAGTAACGTAAAAAACAAACATTTGGATTTAAGTAACCGATAATTTTAATAAAAAATTAACTAGGTAAAAGCAGAATAAGTTACCCAATGGTACCAATTACCCGCAGATTTGCGAGCGTAGGGCTTTCGCTTCCGCCTTTTGGTTCGGCAGTAATAGCAAATGCATCTGCTAAATCTGTTCGTTCCATCTCAATGAGTAATTGCCGTTGGTTTGTGGTGTCATCTTTTTCAAACACCCCCATGCTTTTAGGGTTACCATCAATTAATGCCCATAGTTGGTATGATTCGTCAGTTCCATTACTCGGCATTTTTTCAGCATCTAGCAGCACCCTTTCGGTGGATTGATCCCAAAAAACAGTCGCATAATCTGAAGGATATTTTTCTGTACCCGGCATAATTACTTTTTCTGTAGATGCTGCACTTACAAAAGCCAGTTGATCTGCCGCATCAGCATAATTTACATCCAAGGTGTTTTTTTCATCTTCCAGTTCCAGTATCGTTGTGTTGGCGGTGGCTAATTCACTATTTGCCTGCTCGGCAGAAGTGTACCAGCTATAACCCAATGTACTTAAACCTATAATAATTAAAATAGAAGCTGCGGCCCATAGTTTGCCCAAAAATTGACCCGGTTGTTTTTTTGGCTGCATTGCAATTACAGTTCCGGTGTCTACCTCAACTTCATCAGGCACTTGTAAAGTGTCCTTAATTGCAGTTAAAATTTTTGCTTTTACGTGTGGTGCAGGGTCTTTTGCTAGCTTCAGCGCTAAATTTTCAATTCCCTTTTGCATTTCTAACAGTTCATGCTCAATTTCGGGGTAAATATGAGACATGCACTCCACTTCCTGAAGTTCTTGTTTAGATACATCTCCAAGAACATAACGCTCTAAGATTCCTGAAGATATGTAGTTATTTAAGTCCATGTTAGCATTAAAATAAATAATTCTTTTAGTTCTTTAAGGGCACTTCTGGATCGGGTTTTAACCGTTCCAAGTGGCAAGTTTAATTCATCTGCAGTTTCTTGCTGTGTGTATCCTTTAAAATACAAATAGTCTATAATCAACTGCTGGTTTTCGGGAAGTACACCTATCAAATCCTCCAATCCTATCTTATCAATATTGGGCGTTTTCTGTTGTCCTTCATTTTGATATACGGCATTTTCATTTGTTTGGATTGAAACAAGTGTCGCTTTAGACAGTTTTCTATATTTGTCAATGGCTGTATTCCGGTTGATATTTAGAATCCACGTAAAAAAAGAACCCTTCGCAGAACTGTAGGATGGAAGGTTTTTCCAAATCTTTACAAATGACTCTTGCAGCACATCCTCCGCTACTTCAGAACTTCTAACAATTTTTAGCGCAATACCGTGCAACGCTGGGGCGTAAGCATCATAAAGAATACCAAGGGCTGCCTGGTCTCCTTTTTGCGCATTTTTAACTGTTTCGTTCAATTTTTCTTTGCTAAGCACTGTAATAATAGTTTGTTTAGTTTAATGTAAACGTGGTATGTAAAGTTACGTCTTTTTTACATATTGTGTTAATATAACAATTTGTTGCCCATCTACTTTGCCTTCAATTTGCTCTGCATTGTCATGCACCAATGTTATTTTGCGTACAGCTGTACCGCGTTTTGCGGTTAAACTGCCACCACCTTTAACATTTAAATCTTTTGTTAATACTACATTGTCGCCGTTTGCCAAAACTGCTCCGTTCGCATCTTTATGTATAATTGCATTTGCTTTACTTTCTCCTTCGCCAGTTGCAGCTGCCCACTTTTTTGTTTCATCATCCATGTACATCATGTCTAATAAATCCTGCGGCCAACCCTCATGGCGTAAACGGTTTAACATGCGCCAGGCAACCACTTTTACAGCATCCACTTCGCTCCATATACTATCGTTTAAACAACGCCAATGGTTGGCATCCACAGCAGCTGTTTCCGTTAGTTGGTTAGAACATGTTTCGCAAATTAAAATACAATCGTCGACAGTTTCATTTGTCGCGGGTAACACTGTGTGCAGGGTTAAACCGTTGGTGGCCTTACACAATTCACAAGTGCTTTCTGCGCGTGTATTTACTTTTTCAACTACACTCATATTCTTTTACTTAAGGCACAAAATTAATATAATTAAGCAGTGTTTACTTTGTTGTTGAAAATAATCGAATTGAGGTTAATAATTATCTGAACTAAATCGGAATGCGTATCTTCAAGGACAACTAATATGGAGCACATCAGAAAAATACTACAAGCAAAAATTGAAACGCGTTACCACTCGCGCGAGTTAATTCGTGTAACGTTTGTGGTGACCGATAATATGTTAGTTGCAGATAAAGAAGGCATTGGCCCCGCACTGCGTAAAAAAGTGCTAGCTATTTCTTCATTTTTATCACACGGAACGGTAAAACAGGATAAGGATGAGCAAAATGAAGATTTTTTAACCGTAATGGCAGAGTTAAGAGAGGTGTTAAAGCTCGTGACGATTGGACATCATTTGGGTTATTTTTCTGCCACGCAAAAAAACGGAATTCGCACGGCTATTGCTACAGTGATTGATGCCTTAGATAAATTGGTGATTTTACTCGGAACCTGAGTTCGATTATTCCAAATTTCCTCAGAAGTCTTGAAAACAGTGAGGTTTTGAGCAAAAAAAATAGCCCAAGAACAGTACCTTGGACTAGTGATTTAATCAATGCTTTTTTTGGTTATTTTACCGGAATAATGAATTGAATTTCAATATCTGTCTTGTCTGGTTTTTTATTGTCAAAAATACCATAATGGGCAGCTTGTATTGTTGTAGCCCCTGTAAATGTTTTGTTCGTGTAGCTAAAGGTAATTTGCTCTTCACGTTTTACATCTTTAATTTGCATTGTACCTGTCATTACATAGTTATCACCCTTTTTTTCAAATGATTTACTTGTAAACGACATGGTTGGATATTTTTCCGCATCAAAATAATCGGCACTTTTTAAATGCTCATCACGTTTATTATTTCCAGTAGAAAGTTGGCTGACATCTACCGTGCCGGTAATGGATGACTTGGATAAATCAGCCGTATTAAAATTAATTTTTGCCGATAAGCCAGAAACACTACCTGCCGTGTTTTGCATTTCAGCTATAAAGGTAATTTTTACACCTTGCATATTTATTTTCATCTCTTGCGCAAAAACACTTGCAGACAAAAGAAGGGTAAAAAGTAAAGTAAGCTTTTTCATATTAAAAATTTAGTTCGTCAAATAAATCTAATTTAATGTTTAAACAAGTAATTAAACCATTAATGCCGTATTAATTTTATTTATTGCAAATAGCGTGCTATAAAAATTGATGCATTGATTTGGTTCGTTTTTAAAGCGTTTGGCGAATAATTTGTCCTCCATTATGGCCGCTTTCCGGTTCAAGCTCAACCTGTTGCTGGGCAAAGTCAATTAATTGTTGATTGTGTTCAATGTAAATAATGGTATTGTTTTGTTCAACTATTGTTTTAAAAACTTCCATTAAGCGCATCAAATCAAAATAATGCAGGCCGTTGCCAGGTTCATCAAACAAAAACAACTGATTTTTTGGTGCGTCCATCATCACTTTTGCTAATTTTAATCGCTGTGCCTCACCGCTAGACACTGTGTTTCCTGCCTGGCCTAATAATAAATGACCTACACCTAGCCGCTGGCAAATTTCTAATTTATTTTTCAAGCGCTTGTCTGTTGCTAATTGTGCCAATTCTGTCATGGTTTTTTGGAGTACATCTCCTAACGAAAGTTGCTCATTTTGCCATTGCATTGTACAACTCAATATGAGTTGACTGTAACGTTTTCCGCAGCAAGTATTGCACTGCGTCCAAACATCCGGCATGTAATCCATAGCGGTGCGTATTTCGCCATAACCATTGCAGTTAGGGCAACGCCCTTTTTTACTTTGGAAAGAAAAATCAGTTTTTTTTAGCCCTTTTTCCTTAGCGCCATGGCTTGCTGCAAAAAGTGTTCGTAATCTGTCGTAAATTCCTGTAAACGTAGCTGGTGTTGCCAGTTGGTTTAACGCAAACGGGCGCTGATCTATAAAATGTACATCATCAAACAAAGCATTACCGAAAATAGCTGCACAACCCGTTGCTTTATCTGTTTTAAAACTTGGGTAAAGCACATCTCGTAATAAAGAAGATTTTCCGCTACCTGATTTCCCGATAATGCTGTTTATTTGATAGCATGCAAAAGAGGCATCCACGCGTTTTAAGTTGTTTTTAACAGCACCTTTTACGCCAAATTTTTCGGTTAAACCATCTGCGGTAATTGCTGGAACAGGCAAAGCACCCTGCAGTAACTGAAACGTTTTACTTTTAGGGTATTTACTTAATTCTGATAATGAACCTTGAAACATAAGTTGCCCACCATCTTTTCCAGATTCGGGGCCAAGCTCCACTATATAATCCGCCGATTTAATAAAAGAAACGGCATGCTCAATTACAATAACCGTATTGCCTTGTTCAGTCAATTGCCGCAATAAACCGTCTAGCACACTTATTTGATGCGTGTCCAGCCCCAAGGTGGGTTCATCCAGTATATACGTAACACCATACAGGTTTGCGGCAATTTGCCCCGCTATGCGTACGCGTTGAAATTCTCCGCCAGATAATGTTTGTGTTAAACGATTTAACGTTAAATAATCAAGCCCTAATTGAAGCAAGGCTTTTAACGTTTTTTTTATAGCCGTTAAAATAGTTGGTACAAAAGCCGGCTGTGCACTGGTTTTAGCTAATAATTTGTCCAATGTTGCAAACTCCAATTCACCTATTTCGTGGATCGTATACCCTTTAAACTGAATGGCTAAAAGTGCTGGCTTCAACCGCGCTCCTGCGCATACCGGGCAGTTAACAGTTTGCATTAACGTGGCAATACGTTCTTTACTTTTGCTGTTTTTTTTCAGTTCATACTCCTCATTAATATAATTACAAAACCCTTTCCATGCGGTGTTTATATTTTGTTCTCCTGCGCGGGTTTTATTTTTAAACGTCCATGTAACATCCCATTTTTCGTCTCCCGTTCCATTTAAAATGATGGTTTTTTGAGTTTTTGTAAGCGTATTCCACGGTACATTCAAATTCCAGTTTTTTGAGGCTGCAACTGTTTTTAACGTAGCCATAAACTGGCTTGCGGGGTTTGTATAATATTCTGCAGCTTTATTGGTGGTTAGCGCGCCCTCAAAAATAGATTTTTCTGGATGCTCGATTAATGCATTTGGGTTGGCGGTTTGTACAATGCCTGTGCCTTGGCAAGTATGGCACGCCCCAAGTTTGCTGTTAAATGAAAAATGCTGGGCAGAATAATCAAAACCGGCTTGTTGTGCAATGCGAGAAAAAAGTAAACGCAGGTGGGTTAAAATTTCGGTACGTGTACCAACGGTAGATCTGCGAGAGGGTGAAGCATAGGTTCTTCCCAACGCAATGGTCGGTGTTAAACCGCTGGCCTCATCTAATTTTGCGTTGTTCTCATCTGTAAACAAACTTCTGTTGTAAGCAGATAATGAGGACATAAAGCGGCTATTGGCCGTAGCAAATAACGTGTCATACACTAAAGATGATTTTCCGCTTCCGGATAGTCCTGTAACTACGGTGCGCTTGTTTTTAGGAAAGGTAACCGAAATATTTTGCAGTAAATTGGTTGTAATGCCTTTTAGTTGAATGTTATTTACAGGTGAAGTGTTTCGATTGTTTTCGGGGGCAATTTTAGGCAGTTTTTCATTTTTTAAATGGACAACTTGATCCGCATAATCCACCAGCATCTCATCTTGATCCAAACAAATAATGGTATGCCCTTTTGCCACAATCGTGTTGAACAATCGCAATAAATTTGAGCTATCGTAAGGGTGTAAACCAATACTTGGTTCAGCTAAAAAATAAAGGCAATGGTGTGTTGGATTTTTTTGTAATTCATTGGCAATTTTTATGCGCTGCGCTTCTCCGCCAGAAAGTGTGGTAGAAGACTGCCCGAGTTGCAGATAACCCAGCCCGATTTGTGCCAGTAATTCCAATCCACGCGTCACTTTTGGATACTCCTTAAAAAAAGACAAGGCTTCATTAACGGATAATTCATAAATGGCGGCTATGTTTTTTTGATTAAACGCTACGGTTAGTACATCAGCCTTAAAGCGTTTACCATTGCAGGTTTCACAATTCAAATCAACGTTACCCAAATAGTGCAGTCCTATTCTTATTTTTCCGGCACCTTCACACGTTTCGCAACGGCCGCCTTTGGTGTTGAATGAAAAGTGCGATTTTTTTAATCCGTTTGCTTTTGCTTCGGGTAAACTGGCAAATAAATCGCGAATGTGGTCTGAAATTTTTAGGTAAGTAGCAGGGTTGCTTCTTGGTGTACGCCCAATGGGTGCTTGGTCTACATGAATAATTTTGTGAATAGGCGTATCACTTTTTAGCCGATTAAAATAACGGCCAATGTTGTTTTGATCTGCCACTAAAATTTGTTTAATAAAAACCGCTCTTGCATGGCTAGATCCGCCCGTAATTACATTTAACTGATGTTGTTTAAAGGTGAATGTCTCACCGAAAAAGGGCTCAATTTTGCAATCATGCATTATCAAACGGCCTGTTTTAGTTGGTTTAGGCTTTGCAGGGCGTTCAATTTTTTTGTGGAGGGCTTTATGGGTTAAACTCGCAGTCGCCACTTTCTTGTCTTTCAAAAAATCAGCATACGTACCATTAAATATAAGTTCACCACCATTTTTACCTGGTTCAGGCCCAATGTCCACAATCCAGTCTGCCGACCGTATGGTATCTAAATCGTGTTCCACAACAATAACCGTATTGCCTTGTCCAACAAGTTGTTTTAGCACACGAATCATTTCTGCATTTTCGGTTTGACTCAGCCCAATGCTTGGTTCGTCAAAAACATATAAAACAGATGAAAGGTTGGTTAACAATTGATTGGCTACGCGAATGCGCTGCACCTCACTTAACGTGCAATTTTTTAAGGGTTGGTTCGGTTTTAAATGCCCAATTCCCAGAGCAATGAGTTGGTTTAATTGTGGAATCATTTTTTTGACAACGACATGGCTAACGGCATCCGTTTTTAGTTGCAATAACCATTTTTTTAATGCCATTAAATGCATGTCTACTAATGCCACGATACTTTGTCCGCCCACTTTAAACGAGCGCGCAATGGCATTTAGTTTTTTTCCGTTACAAGCTGGGCAAGTTACTGCCGATACATATTTTAAAATACTGGGATTCCGATCTCGCTTTAAAATATCTGCCATGATTGGGTAAAGTCCCTTATAATAACCTTCTTCTCTTGGTTTAGCTTTCATGCCTGTCCATTTTAGGCGCGATTCTAAACTGTGTTTGCCAAACAGAACTTTAATTTTTTCACTACCGTGTAAAACAATGGCTTGTTCTTTTTCAGAAAGTTTATTCCAGGGTGTATCCACGTCAAACCCCTCGGCGTTGCAAACATCATTCAGTACATCAATTGTCACTTGAGAGTACATAATATAGCCCGTTTTGAGGGTGGGAGCAAGCGCACCTTGTCGCAATGTTAATGTTGGGTTGGCAATTAGTTTATCTGTGTCAATTTGTTCTTCTTTCCCCAGCCCATTACACCGCTCGCACATTCCAGCTTTTGCATTGGCAGAAAATAAAGATCTGTTGGGCGAAATAGCTGGATGTGTTGTGGAAGTACCCACCCGTGCAAAAAGCAATCGCAGCCAACTGTCCGTTTCAGAAAGTGTACCGACAGTTGCACGTTGGTTAGCCGTGCTTATTTTTTGTCCAACTGTAATAACGGCAGAAAGTCCGTTAATAGCCGCCACCTTTGGCGGATTCATTTTAGATAAAAATTGACGCGAAAAAGAAGGAAGCGTTTCCATAAACCTTCTGCGACCTTCGGCAGCAATGGTGTCAAATGCCAAGCTAGATTTTCCAGAGCCGGATACGCCGGTGATTACGATAAATTGATGGTGAGGAATTTCGAGTGAAACAGCTTTTAGGTTGTTTTCATGTGCGCCCGAAATTTGAATGGTTGATGTGGTTTTCATGTGCAATAACAAAAATAAAGGTTATTTAATGGCTACATGAAAATTCTGCATTAGATGTGCTTGTTATTTTGCCGCAAATCAACAATAGTTTTTACCAACACCTTCAAGTTTGAAGGTGTTTACTTGTCTCTTTAGGAATAAATGAGATACAATTTATTTGTCGTCTGCTTCTGCAATTTGACGAATAATGTCGTCGTTGTGATTGCTTTCTGCGCTGTAAGAAATTGTCATAGTTCCCTTTGTGCCGTCATCAGCTACCAAGGCCAGTAATTCAGTATCGTCAGCTGGGTTTGTCATACCGTCAAATCTAAATCTATGCACAATTTTAAGTGCTTGGGGCTTGTAGGTTTGTTTTGCACTTAAGGCTTCTACTCCCTTATCTGTAGCTTTAAAAGATTCTTTAAAACCTTCCTTGTTTAATGCATTCATAGCTTGTGACAAGGTGTCTAAATTTCGCTTATCCATGTTGTTGTTTGTTTTTAAGTTGATTTTTAAAAGTTTTTGGCGATAATCGTGTTAATCAATCCAAATGGATTTTGTATTCACAAATTCACGAATGCCATAGCCAGATAGCTCACGTCCGTAACCACTGTTTTTTATGCCGCCAAATGGCATGCGTGGGTCAGAAGCTACTAATTTGTTAACAAAACTGCTTCCCGCTTCTAATTGTAAAGCAATTTTTTCTCCGCGTTCAACATCTGCCGTAACCACTCCGGCGCCTAATCCAAACTGCGAGTTATTGGCAAGTGAAATGGCTTCACGTTCAGACTTGGCACGAATAACAGAGGCTACCGGCCCAAATAATTCTTCATCAAACCCTTCCATACCGGGTTTTAAATCGGCTAAAATAGTTGCTGGGTAATAAGCTCCGGTTAACTCCGGAATTTCGCCACCCAAAACTAGTCTTCCTCCTTGTTTAATTGTTTTTTGCACTTGTTTGTGCAGTTCGTCTCTTAAGTCTACACGTGCCATAGGGCCGTAATAGGTTTCCTCATCCGTTGGGTCACCCATTTTTTTACTTTCCATGGCTTTTTTATAGCGCTCCAAAAAAGCGTCATAAATGGTGTCGATAACAATAAAACGCTTGGCGGCAATACAGGTTTGCCCATTGTTTTGTAAACGCCCAAAAGTAGCAAGTTCCACTGCTTTGTCAAGGTCTGCATCTTCCAAAATAATGTAAGCATCACTTCCGCCCAATTCCAATACAGTTTTTTTCAAGTTTTCTCCGGCAATTTTCGCAACCGATCGTCCGGCGGGGTCGCTTCCCGTTAGCGTTATGGCTTTTACATGTTTGTGCTTTATTACCGCTTCCATTTTGTCAGACTCAAGGTTGAGGTTAGTAAACGTACCACTTGGGAAACCAGCTTCGTTAAAAGCGCGTTCCAATGCAAATGCACATCCTTGCACGTTAGAGGCATGCTTAAGTACCCCTGTGTTGCCAGCCATTAATGCAGGCACAGCAAAACGAATTACTTGATAAAATGGAAAATTCCACGGCATAACGGCTAGTAAAACACCAAGTGGCTGAAAAACCACATAACTTTTCTGTGCTTCCGTATCTACTGTTTCGTTGGCCAATAAATCGGCTGTATTGTCAGCATAATAACGACAAACTAATGCACATTTTTGAATTTCTTTACGCGATTGTTCAATGGTTTTACCCATTTCACGTGTCGCCATTTGCGCGTACTTTTCTTTTTCTTCCTCAAAATGGTCGGCAAGTTTGTAAAAATAGCCTGCCCGTTCGTTAAAACTAAGCTCACGCCACGAGCCGAATACCTCGTGCGCTTTATTAATTTTGTCATCTACCTCTTGGTCGTTATGGCGGTTAAATGATTTAATTTCTTCTTCTGTTGCGGGATTTATGAGTGTTACTTTATTCATTGTTGTTGTGGTTTAAAAGTTTATTGGGATGTGCTGGTAGCAGTACATTTAAAATTTGATGGTTTAGTGAATAGTCAACGGCTAAATCAATTAAATGAATGCCTTTGCCGTTTAGTGCGGTTTGTAAATTGGCATTAAATTCGGTAACAGATGTTGGTTTGTAACCCGTTGCACCAAAACTTTCGGCATATTTCATAAAATCAGGATTTTTATAGTCTAACCCATAATCTGCAAGCCCCATGTCTTTTTGTTTCCATTGAATCATTCCATACGCGTTGTCGTTCAAAATAATCACAACCAAATCAAGCCCCATTCGTGCTGCTGTTTCCAGCTCTTGCGAGTTCATCATAAACCCGCCATCTCCATTTACAGAAACAACCTTATGTGATGGGTTTAGTTCTTTTGTCATAATTGCAGAGGCCAAGCCCGCCCCCATGGTGGCTAGTGCGTTGTCTAAAATTAATGTGTTTTGGCTGTATACAGGATAGTTGCGCGCAAACCATAGTTTATAAATACCATTGTCTAGCGTAATAATATCTTTTGCCTGTAATTGTTGGCGCAAAATAGCCACAAGCCGTTGCGGTAAAATCGGAAAACGATCATCATTGGCGTATTTGTCAATGTGTACTTCTACATTATTTTTTACGGCATTGAAAAAAGAAAAATCCCACCCGCCGATATGTGGCGTTAGCGCATTTTTTAGCTTATTAATTGTTGCGGCAATATCACCAATTAAGTTTAAATGCGGAAAATAAACCGAATCAATTTCTGCCGGGAAAAAATTAATGTGTATTACTTTGCAGTCGTTCTCCTCTGACATAAAAAACGGTGGCTTTTCAATGGTGTCGTGTCCAACGTTAATAATTAAATCTGCTCCATCAAATGCCTCATGCACAAAATCATTGTCAGAAAGGGCTGCAGTACCCACATAATTTTTGTGGCGTTCATCAATAATGCCTTTACCCATTTGGGTGTTCACAAAGGGCATATCTATTGTGTCAACAAATTCTGTTAACGCTTGGCTGGCGCGCTTTCTATTTGCACCAGACCCCACCATTAATAACGGATTTTTAGCTTCACTTATTAGTTCAACAGCGCGTTCTAAATCATTTTGGTCTACCGTTGGTATGCGATAATTGACTACATCAAACGTTCTTGATTTTGTTACTTCTTCAGCTGCAATATCTTCGGGGAGTTCTATGTGAACTGCGCCTGGACGCTCATCTTGCGCCAACCGAAATGCCTCTCGGGTTACAGCCGGTATGGTGGCACTATGGGTAATTTGTTTGGTGAATTTTGTAAGTGGTTTCATCATTTCCACCACATCTAATATTTGAAATTTACCCTGTTTGCTTGATTTAATTGGTTTTTGGCCGGTTATTATCACCATGGGCATGGCACCTAACTGAGCATAAGCCGTTGGTGTTACCATATTTGTAGCGCCTGGCCCTAATGTGCTTAGGCATACACCAGCTTTTCCTGTTAATCGACCGTACGTTGCTGCCATGAATCCGGCACCTTGCTCGTGTCGCGTAATGATTAGTTTTATACGGTCTGATTTGCGCAGCGCTTCAAGAAAATCTAGATTTTCCTCTCCGGGTAGTCCAAAAATATATTCTACCCCTTCATTTTCCAATGTTTTTATAAATAATTCAGCTGCTTTCATTTTTGCTTTTTCGTTTGGCTGTTTTTTACTTAAAATCAGCTCAATTTAATAGGAGAATACCTTTTATTTTCCCTCAATTTATATGCCACGTAGCTTCTGTTTTTCTGTTGAATTTTTACGGAGTCATCAATGTCACGCCGTGTCACATGATGAGCGTTAAAAGAATTGAAACAAGCTACTTGACTATGTCTATTTAAAACAGGTGAGTTGAAGAATAGTTCGACAGTGTGGGGTGATTTTTCTACAATTTTATAGTTGAACAATGGTCAAGTTTTTTACCATAAAAAGGTCATTGAGGTGGTAAAAACTACCTCAGCCGATTCAATTATTTTTTTCGGTAGTTTTTTTACTTAAAACATTAGGCGTATAGGCGCAGAGATACGTGTTTGTACGGAATTATTATACGGAATTATTTCAGAATCATTTGAAAAGCAGATTGTTGTAGTTCGGATGAATGCGCTTAGTTTAAAAAAAAATTGTATATTGACAACGGACGGATGAAATGACCGTCTTGTGAAAAAAATGCATCAACTCTACACTCACAACAAAACGCATAAGCGTAATTGGCTCGTGGTGGCCATTATTTTGCTTACAGGTTTGCCCGTTAGCGGACAAATTGTGGGTGGCAACGCATATCTGATTGGTGACCATGTTGAGGTTGCGATAGATGGAACAGGCGGGCATGAAGGTACCGCAGATTTACCGGGAAGCCATTCCCGTGGAGGTGGTACGGATGAAGTACCTTTTGGTTTTGTTGCCAATCCGGCAAATGATGGCTGGATAGAGTACAATGGTGATTTTTTTACAGCGGGCTCGCCCGAAAACGGCTTTGGTTTAGAAATTAACGGCACGAATTACAGCAATAATGGATGGGACGCGGGCGCTATTACACCTTTTTTTCATCAAATTCCAAAAGCACCAGGAACTACAATTACCTATACAAATGAAGAAGGCTGTTTAACAGTGGAGTGGGAAGGCTTGGTTGCAGGTGCACGCATTAATGTTAAATATCACTTAAGGCAAGACGCCTATTTTTACACAACAGAAGTTACCTTAACAAATACAACAGGTTCAAATTTAGCAGACGTTTATTATTATCGAAACGTGGATCCGGATAATAATGAGTCCATTGGCGGAACATTTATTACACAAAACACAATTGTTTCACAATCTAGTCCAGACTGTATTAAGGCACAAGTATCAGCAGAGCAATTCTCACCTCATTATTCATACCTTAGTTTAGGGGCGCTTGGCGAAAATTTTAAAGTGTCACACGGAGGTTTTTCTAACCGCAGTGGTTCTGATATTTGGAATGGTACGGGCGGTTTAAATTCTGGAGACGGGATGGTTGTCACTGCAGATGAAGCCATATCACTCGCTTATAAAACAGACATACCTGCAGGCGGTACAGTTAACTTTACGTATGCAATTGTGTTGGATGCAGGGTCGTTAGAAGCTGCATTTTCTAGCCTTTATTTTGTGAATTATGAAACACCAACAGATGTAGGTGGAGGTGCTTCTGCCGATTGTAATCCTGCTACTGTTGTGCTCAGTGCATGTTCAGGAAATGAAATTTTACTTTACGTTGATGGACCAAGGGTAGATTTATATGATTGGATGTGGAACCCTGTCGGGGTGGAAAATGATTCTGTTTACATTGCTCCGTTAGAAGAAGGAATGTACTCGGTAGTAGGCGTACCAACACAACCCTGTTTAAGTGGGTTAATTCTAAAAACCGTTTCGATTGTTTTTGATATTGGTCCGCAAATTTATTGGGATCCTCCTGAAGCTGTTTGTGATTCATTTGATTTGAACACACTCATTTATACAGATGAAGGTGAAGGAGACGGCGAAGATGTAAACTGTATATTTTTATCGGAACAACCGAGTAGCGCTACTCAAACAGAACCTGAGTTTGAAGGGCCTTGGATGGATGCGACAGATGATGTGTGGTTAATGTGTGGTGATACAGTCACAGGCTGTTATGATTGGATAAAAATTGAGCTTAATTTTACAGGAGAGGGCTCTGCCGGTTTGGACACAACAATTAACCTTTGTGCAGCATCTAGTTTAAATATATTTCTGACTACTTTCTTGTCTGATTCTGCTAATCGCACAGGTTATTTTGTAGATTGGGAAGATACAGGACTGCTTGATGAAGAGTCAGGGGTGTTTTTTGCCGGAGATACAACCGGAACATTTGAATTTGCCTATGTAGTACCTGGTTTACCCCCTTGTCCGAATGATACAGCATGGATGACAGTGAATTTACAAACCGGACCAATTGCCTATTTTGAGTACGACATTGAGGGGTATGATATTGGTGAGAATATTTTTAGCTTTTGTGTGGATAATCAAGTTAATTTTTACAATTTATCCACTATATCTGCGCCAAATACCATTGAATCTTTTTATTGGACATTTGATGGGATGGATACGTCCTATATCGACGATCCGTTTCGTTATTATGGTGAACCCGGCTCCTATTTTGCCAATCTTGTAGTAACTGCAGATAACGGCTGTAAAAGTTCTACCGCCACTGGGTTTGAAGTGTACCTTGTGCCAGAAATGGAGGTTGTCGTGATTCCGCCCACTTGTTATGAAGATGAGGACGGGCAGATTATTGTGCGTGAAATTGATCAGATAGGGCCATATACGCTTGATGTTTCTGATTTTGGTGGCACCATTTACAATGCAGAAAATTTAGACACAACCAATGGGTTGGGTGCTGGGTTTTACACCGTTTATTTAGAGGATTTTACGGGGTGTTCCAATACAGATACTGTTGAACTCATAGATCCGCCAGAGTTGATTATTTATTCGCGTTGGCAAAATCCTTCATGCCAGGGTGGTTTTGGTTATGCGGTTGTAGACTCTGTGGCCGGTGAATCATTTAACAACCCCATTACGTACACATGGGATCCTAATCCGGCAGGAATAAGCGGAACAGATGCCGATTCGTCATATCAAATGGTAGCGGGTGACTATACCGTAACTGTAACCGATTCAAAAGGGTGTGTTGTGTCGGAAGATTTTACGTTGATTGATCCACCAAAACTTTATTTTACAGAGTGCGGATGGGATACGGCTTATTGTAGGCTACATGCTTACCAAAGTGGCAATGGCTACGTGTATGCCGCCGCCGCTGGAGGTGTGCCAAATTATGACTATGAATGGACTTATTTAGCAGATGGGTCTACGCATAACAACTCCACTTGGGGTAGCCGAAGTGCCGGCGATCATATTATTCGTGTGACAGATGCTGCTGGTTGTGTATTAACAAAACAAATTTATGTAGATTCAGTGAATCCAATAGCTGAGTTTACCATGGTATCTGCTGAGTTGAATGAGAATTGTGAAGGAACGGCAGATGTAATGGTAGAGTTTACTAACCATTCGCAGTATTATGCCAACCCAAATAACCCAATTGCGGATACATTATTTTTATGGGATTTAGATGTGACTGAAACGTACGACTGGCAAATTAGCACAAGTGTTTACGAAAAGTTTACGGGTGTTTATGGCGCCAGAGGAGAGGCGTACCAAGTAGAAGCCTGTTTAATTGCATTTAATAAAAACGGCTGTTCTGATACGACGTGTAAAATCATAAAAATCTGGGAGCCACCTGTATTAGAACCAATCAATATCTTCTCTCCTGATGGTGACGGTCAAAATGATTTAATGACGTTTTGGCACCGGCAAAAAGGAATTGCAGATTTCCAATGTATTATTGTGAACCGTTGGGGTACTCAAGTTGGTGAAATTAACAGCATAGCCGCTGGTTGGGACGGAAACGACTATGATGGTGAACCGTGCTCAGAAGGGGTTTACTTTTATACTTACACAGCCACGGCAGAAAACGGCGAAGAATTTTCTGGTCAAGGCTCCATCACCTTAACCCGCGGACGTTAATCATTTTTACAAGCAGCATTTTTTGTTTTTCCATCACATTGTTTGCACAATTCACCCGTTGTCGGGCGCAATAATTTTTTTTCATAATTAAACACAGGCCAATTTGTGCAGTTTGTACAATTGTGCCAGGTATTGCTGGTTTTTTTACGTCGGTATTCCATAAGCTAAGGTTTCGGCTAAATGTGTAACTAAAAAGCAGGTTACTGAAAAAAAACTGCCGAAAACTAAAATTCACTATCCGAGTGGTTCAAATTATCTACCCAATAACCTATTTAGTAGTGCACTCAATTCGCTTATTTCAAATTTTGAATTAATAAATATTCCTTTAAACTGATGCCTTGCCTAAGAAAACTAAAATCAATTGTGAGCGTTTGGAATAAGTGAGCTGAGGTTAGTAATAAAATCCGTAATCGTACTAATCGTTGGTTTTAGTGCAGGGTCGCGGTGCAGGCATTGAATATTCTCTTTTGGAACATTTAATTGCACAAACCAATCGTGCCAATAGGCTTTTAAAATAGGCATTTCAAAGGCATGGTCTTTACGGGCATTCATCTCACAAATCAACACTTCTGTATTGTAAAGTTCTACCCCCGGTTTGTTGAGCCTAAGGTTATTGTCATACATATATTGAGTGATGGCTTGCGAATTAGCTAAGTCAACAGAATCTGCCTTAAACGGTTCAATAAGTGTACCTTTTCCAGGTTCTTTACCATCAATATAACCATCTGTGAGTATAATTAACTTATTGTGGTAGCTTTCATACAGGGTGTTTTTTTTCAGTAAATCGTATAAACGAATGCTAAAAAACTCGAAAAAATTAGGGACATAATTCTGCTTGCTGGCGTCTGCATATAGTGATCCAACGCTGCTGTAAAAAACGTCACGTCTGTATCTTCCCCCATAATAATCTTTATTCGTTTTGGTCGGGTCTATCTCTTTTAAGTCCGTTACGAGTTTTTTTGCAATGCCGGCGGATGGGCCATTCGCAAGGTCTGTGTTAGTAATTTGTAGAATTAACCGATCTTTAGAATGCGGTTTTTTTTCTGTATAGCGCTCAAAACACTTCCAAATTTCCCTTAAAATATCCCTGTCTCTGCGCGTCTGATCGGGATTATTCAACGTATCGTAAATTCTGTTAGACAAGTCTGGAAGAACAATAACATTTATAAACTCATCTTTAGGCGGTAGCCATTGCACGCATACATCAATTTCTTGTTGTGCCAAGTTAAAAGCATCCAGTTTATTGCGCACAGCTTGGTCAAACTCATTGTCGTTTTTTAAGGCGGTGCGGTGTTTATCATATACCGCTTTTACTTCAGCGTGGTTTGTACATACATCCAGTTCCGCTATTGCTTCGCTATAGCTTGATCCAGAAAAAATCAACCAAAAAAAACCAACGAGTACAACCAGAATAGTTCCCCCTAAAATTAAATTGTTTTTACGTGTATTGGTCATGGTTGATCCGTATTAAAATTAGTAACACCTGTTTTGGCAGCTAGCCACTCGTTTTTCACTTTCTCTATTGCCCGCGTGTGTTGCAAACCGCTTTCAATTTCAGAAAAAGCATTTTCGGCATAAGCATTATACCCTTTCATAAACTCATCTACAACAGCTTTTAAAAAAATGGGATGTACCGTTGCTGTGAAAGCACCGTTGTTTAACTGTTGCCTGGCCTGTTGGTTTTTATTGATGGTTAAAACATTGCGCTGAAAAGCCGCGTTTAAATCATCTCGCTCATTTTTTAAATGACTAAGCGCATGGTGCAGATCTATTTTACGATCTTCATTTTCATTTTGGTTTACTTTCTTTTTTGTATAGGGATGGCTCAATACGAAATTGAGCAATACACCCCAAAGTATGTACACGACAAAACCCATAAATATGACGAGGTAAAAATTAACGTCATACATTAAAAAAGTGGCGCTCCACGGCGTGTCATAAAAACCCGATTCGTATTGGTTTATGTAAATGTTTTGTGTGATTTTATAAGCAATCATGGCATCCATCAAAAAAACCAACAGAAAAATTAAAAGGATAGCGCGTTGCGCCTTGTGTTTATTGGCATCATTTACTTGTTTTCTTTTACTCAATAAAATAGAGAGTGCAAAACCGGTGGCTATAAAAATAATTGGAAACAGAAAAGTAAAACCCATAGCGCTTCCGCCCTTACTTAATGCACTTTTTATCGCATCCGGATTAAAAACACTATTCATCACAGTTTGATTACCAAACAAAACCGAATATCCGGCAGAGGCATAAAAAAGAACCAAAAAAAGTGTAAGCAGTACTAAAATTATGGCACCCATTGCAAACCATATAAATGAGTTTGACTGATCGTTTGTAGCGTAATGATTGGAGTCAGATTCAAATTCTAGTTTTTCCAGAAGGTCTGTTTTGGCTTCAATCTTCGTGTTTACCAATTGTATTTTTTTATCGAGCTTTAGTTGCTCTTGTTGGCGCAAACTTAATTCTGCCTTTAACACTTTGTCAAACTGGTCCACCTCGGTTTCGCGCAGTTGGGTGTTGTCATTTAGGTCGGCAAAAATAGTGTTTAAATAATTGGGCAAAGCAGTTGCACTACAATTTGATTCCTGTGCTGAAGCAAAGCCTTTTTGGTAATAGTCTAGCATAATTTGTAGGGTTTTTAAAATCAAATATTGGTCATTAATTTACTAAGCCACTTTGCCAGTTTGGACGATAGGCTACCTTTTTCACGCACACGCCATTTGTACACTACAAATTGAAGATCCTTTTTTGAGTAAGGCTCTGCAATAAATGTTTCTATAATATCTTTTAGGCTGGCTTTTGTTTCTTTATCCTCAAACAACAGAAAAAAGAATATTTTAATGCGCAACCAAAACCCAAGTCCTCTTTGGCTAATTGGCGTAGCTTGTTGGCGCGCTGTTATTTCCTGGTTTCGCCTTGCTTCAGCTGACCGAACTTGGCGTTTTTGCTCCTCTATACGGTAAAGTTTCATTTTACGAAACTCTTCATTTTCGAATGATCGTGAAATTTCTAAAAAGGTAAGGGTTGCAAATTTTTGTGCAATTTTAGAGTTTGAGTTTAACCATGTAAAAAGGGTTTCTTCAATTGCTGTTAGGGGGCGTTTTCTTAATTTGTCCCAGGCGGGGAAATCTTCATTTATTACGTTAATGGTAAATTCACCACCGGGCAGGTATTTGCGTTGCTCAATAAACTGAAGTGTCCAGTATTTCACCATATTAGACCGTTGTTTGCGGCTAAAACGGGCAAACGTATTGGGAATTTGAGTGTATGCCAACGAATAATTTTTTTGATGCAAATAAGCAATCAAGTGTAAATTGGCATTAATAACGGCCTCTCTTTTTTCTGTTTTTAATAGTTCATTGGCTATTTCATACAGGTCTTTTAGCTGGAAACCTTCTTCTGAAAGTTCTATTTTTTGAAGTGTCCGTAAAATAGAAATTAGGGCATTGTCTCTGAACGTGGTTTTGTATCTACGATTATCCTTTGAGCTGTCTGTCATACAAATGGAGAGCCAATGGTCGATCACCTCTTTGGTGTTTCGTGGATAGTTAGCATAAGCCTGCATTAGTCCGCTGGAGATGGGTTCTGAATAAATTTCGTTTGGCATTAAAATGTCAAAAATCTCATTGCGCAACTGTATGGTATGATGAATAATAAATTTGGGTAAAACATTTGCCACTGCTTCTTGAATTGTTCGGTTACTGTCTCTGGCAAATGTGGTTAAATACTCCACAATTTCCGGGTGTAATTTATTCGGACGGTCGTAGTCTGCAGCGTAAGCCAATGCACGAACTGTAGTAGTTTTAATCGAAGAAATTGTTTCTGTATTTTTACCGTCGCCCGATTGTAAAAACAAATCTACCTGCTTTTTAATGCTGTGGTTGTGCAGCCATTTGTTTAAGGTTTCAAAAAGCAGGTTGTCCTTGTCGTACAGCCGGTATTGTGCCAATGATTTTGCTGCTATGTTTTGAATGTAGGCATGGATACTTGCGGCTAAGTCTAAATAAATACTTTCAATATTTATTAACGCATTTAAGCCAATATCTCGTGTAGACTCTATAAAAACCTGGCGCAGCAATGCCCGTTTTTGGCTGGTGCCGTGTAATTCCCAATTTTGGTTTCTTTTATAAGATAACTTAACAATGTCTGAAAAAATGAACAATGCTTTTTGGATATGACGCGGATAATAATGAAGGGCTACTTTTAAAATATGAATACGGGTAGCATTGTGCCGCGCAATTAATAAATCGCCCTCTTCTGTTGGTTCAATCTTAAAAAAACCGAGTAAAAAATTAAGGTCGCAATAGTCTAATGCTTCCAAGGTATTTTGCTGTTGTTTCCAAAATGTTTTCTCAATCATTGTTGACAAAATTTCAAAATACTGCGTGCAAAACAGTCCGTTAAAAAGGGCTGCTGTTATTGCAATTATTTGCTGGTCAACGTCTAAATTATTAAACCATTTCAGTGTAATTTCTTCTTGTGATTGTTGTAGGTTAGTAATTACCTTGTTTGCCTTTATGTCTGAAAAAATTTTTTTTGAGCGGGCTAGGTTGTTCAAAAACAGCAACAGCTTTTGAGGCGTTCCAATTTCATGTACTACTTGTTCTACCGACTTTGTATCGCTAATTAAAGTAGTGGGTGTTACCTCCTCGTCCTCGGTGAAAAAAGACAAGTTACGCTGGTTAATTTTACCAATAAACCATTTTAAAAGCGTTTGGTGGTCGTATACTTCATTGTCTGGAATTTCAAACCAATATTCTGCACAGTTGGGTACAGAAAGTGTCCACGTTTTTGCCGCGTGTTCAATGTTTAAAATAAAATAGGAGTGTTTGCGCTCGGCTATTTCCACAAGTTGGTTTAAATCATATTGGATATGGCGTGGATGAATGCCGTTTAACAACACAACTTGAGATTCGTCTTGCGTTTGAAATTGGTTAATTAGCGTTTTGTTTTCTTCATTCTGAATAAGCTCAATAGCAGAAAGTGCTTCGTTTTTTTTAACCAAATAATGGACAATTGCCCGGCCAAAGGTCATTTGGTCAAAATGGGTATTCCCCTGCAAAATTAGCACACGTTTATCCAATATAAGTTCAAACACCTGTGGTGCAAATAGTGGAACCGGAGTATTTTCTTGTTCATCAACATTAATTGAGGCAAATGAGGGATTAGATTCAAAGTAATCGTAGTTGTGGTTGTTTTGGATAAAATCGCCCTGCGCTACATTACTGCCGGTTACGTTTACGTTCTGCTCATTAACATAACTACCAGTGTTGTCAAAGTTTTCAATTTTTGTTTCCGTCATCATTTCCTTTTAAGTAGTTGTGTTGGATAAAATTGCCGCCTGCAACATTTCCCCCTTCATTTTTAATGTCAACTTTACCCGTATAAACCGTACCCTCATTATTATTAAATACACCTATTTGGGTTTGGCCGCCAAAAACGGGCTTAGCCTTTTTTTGTGTAGCTGAAAAAGGAGTATTTTCATGCGTTGCAAAGGCAAGTGCCATTAACAGACCGTTCAGCCCTGTGGGTAAGTTTTTTTCATTAAGGTGGGTTGTTTTTAAACTTGAATCACCTATTATTTGCCCTATCCGAATCGGCAACACCTGGTATGATTTTACCAGTTCGGCATATTCTATTTGTGCTGCTGAATCACTTAATTGGTTGTACCAATTATCATTCACTATCCAAATAATAGTGGGGTATTTTGGCAAAAATTCACGAATAGCTTTTGTTACGGTTAGCACATTTTTTTCTGCGGTATTGTTAAAATACCATTGTAGCGTTGCTAATTTTTCTGGTTTGGCCAGTACTTGCTTCAGTTCATCAACTTGTTGATTGCCTGATAAAATAAGAATCCCGCTTTTGTCAAACGCATCTGCTTTTATTTTGGTAGGGTCTAAAAAAACACCAAAGCTGTTAAATGCTTCTACATAAGCCTGCCACGTTTTAAAATCAAGATAATTAAGAATTGTGGCTATACTTTGAGGTGATTTGCCTAGCTGTTCACCATTTTCCAATGCTTTTTCAGCATCATTTTTTAAATCGTTAAGGTACTTTTGAGAAATTTCCACATATTGCTTGGGCGCGTTAGCTTTTAATTGCGCAGCGTCAATTTCAGAAGCAGTTTGCATAAATCCGCTAAAATTGAAAGTAGCGTTACTTTTCCACGTGCACACTCTCAAAAGGTGTAGAATAATGCGCGGGTCGAACTTTTGAGCCATAGGGTTTTTTTGAGTAATAACCCCAATGGTTGGGAGAAATCAAAAAAAAATTGCCCAATGTGGCAAAAACCAGTACGAATGCGCAAAAAATAAGGCTAACGCTTAAACCAGCTTGTAATTTCCCGTAATATTATCGCGGTACTTGTTGCTTATTGGCAATGTGGCGTCAATTCCTTTTAGTTGAATCATATTGCCCTGAATACTTTGTAACTTATCTGTATTAATAGCATACGAACGGTGTACTTGAACAATGGTGTTGGTATTTAAAATACGAATAACATTACTCATAGGTGTTGACGATACAAAACGCCCCTCTGCTGTAAAAATGTCACAGTTATTGCGGGCGGCAGCCAGGTAAATCACATCTGATTTGTCAATTTTTAACCGTTTTCCACCGTGTGTTACCATAAAAGCGTCACTTGTTTCGAACTTGGCATCTTCATCAAAATCAATCTCCAGCAAGGCATTGCGCAATTGCAATAAACTAATTGGTTTTGGTAAGTTACTTTCGGGGTTTGTAGCTTTAGCGCGGTTAAAGGTAGCTGAGTCTTGCACCTCACTTAAATAAATGAATTTTACATTGTTACTGTTCAATATTTTACCCAAATCAATACCATCTCTTTCACCATTCAGCTCAATATCTACTAAAAAAAGGTCAGCATTTTCAGTTTTAAGTAGCTCAATAGCGTCTTCAACATTGTCTGCAATTTTAGGCTTGGCATAACCTAAATCGTTTAACTTGTCCACTAAGTCTTCAGCAATCAAGGGGTCATTTTCTACCAAAATAATCTGCATCTCGTCCGGGTTTCATTATATTTAGCTCACCCAAATTTAGGTTAAAAATGAAAAGTAAATGGTTATTCTTTCTTTTTTTTAGTTTTCTTACCACTCAAACTTTAGCAAATAGTGAAGCAGACTCATTGCTTTCATTGGCTAAAGAATATCGGAAAAACAAGGATTGGGATAATGCACTGAAAACGGCAAACGAGGCATTACAATCTGCCGAAAAAACAGGAAATCTTAGCGTCTATGCCGAAGCTAAAAACATAATGGGTTACGTCTGCTTTAAAAAGGGAGATTATAAAGAGGGGTTAAAACAATACAACGATTTGTTGGACGCGCGATTAAAAATGGGCAACGACACTCTAATCGCACAGGCACACTTTAATATAGGGCTTAGTTACAAACAAATTGGCGCGTATGACAGGGCGTTAGATCGGTACCGAATTGCGCTAAAAATGTTTGAGAATTTGAATGATGAAGAGGCATTAAGCAAAGTGTACAACGCCATTGGTAATATTGAAAATAATTCAGGAAATTATTTAGAAGCCATTGCTTATTTTAAAGATGCTATTCTGATTCGTAAAAAACATGGTGACCCGGCCGCATTAGCGCGTAGCTTTTTAAATTTGGGGCAAACGTTTAATGATAGCACGGCGTTTGAAAAAGCACGTCCCTATTTGTATCAATCCAAAAGCTTAAAGTTAAAAATTGGGGAAAATACAGCTGGTGTACACTCACAGTTGGGCTATTCTTACCTGGGAACTAGTTTGTTGGACAGTGCAGACTATTTTTTGTTTTTGGCGTTAAGCCAGCGCAAACAAAATAATGATTCAGTGGACTTTGCTATTAACTACAAACATTTGTCTAACCTTTTTATTGCAAAAGAGGATTACCAAACTGCGCTGCATTACAATGACAGTGCTTATCAAATGGCTAAGATGTACCAGTTGGACAATGAACTGATAGAAATTACCAACCAAAAAATAGACCTTTACAAATTATTGGATTTAGCAGTGAAAACCCCGCCGCTCTATGAAGAACTTTTACAATTAAATGAAAAAGTAAATAGCCGAGATAGCAAGTTAAATTTAGAATTAATAGAGGCGTTAGATGAGCTAATAAAATCACAAAAACAGGTTACATTAAAAAATGAGCGGCTTGTGTTGCAACGCGCAGAAAATGAAAAGCTGGATACACGAAATAAGTTTTTGTTTATACTCGTGTTGGTAGCACTGTTCTTTATTTTGGCAATTAGCTTTACACTTTGGCGATTAAAACGCAGTAAAAAGGAGACCGAAATTAAAAATACACTGCTGAATGAAAGCAATCAAAAAATTGATGCCTTACACAAAGAACTGAGCCACCGTACAAAAAATTATTACCAAATGTTTAGCGGCATTTTAAAGCATGACCGTAAAAACGCTACAGATAAAAATACAGATAAGCTATTAGAGAGTTACATTGGAAGGGTAGAAGCTATGGCGCAAATTCAGCGGTATTTAACCATTTCAGAAGGAGCTACGCATGAGGTGCAGATAGACCTTTACTTAGACGAACTACTGGCAAATATTGGTTTGGCGTTAAATCACACCGGAGTGGTAATTGAACATCAATTTGAAACCCTTTCGGTAGATTATGACAAGGCTTTACGACTGGGGTTGGTAATGAATGAAATTGTCAACAATGCGCTTGAACACGGTTTTGATGGTGTTAAAAACCCTGAAATAAAACTTGTTTTACTAAAAGATGAACGAAGTATTATCAACCTTACCATTGCTGATAATGGTGTAGGGCTTAGTGAAACCGCTCAAACAAAAAAAGACGCCAAAGGATTAGGATTGATTGAAAAAATGCTGCATCCTCTCGGTGCTGAAATTCATTACAGTAGTATCTCAGAAAGGGGCACTTCAATTCGTATTCACGTTCCGGATTAAATCCAAAAAAAAGAGAGAACCGTTGCCAGCTCTCTCCCCAATTTTAATACTGCATTAAATTACAATTGTAACTTGCGTGTCTTGCGAAATAACAAAATTGTTTGTCGTTGTTGTTGTTCCAAGTAAAGTCACCTTAAAATAATAGGTGCCTGCAGCAACTGTCATTGAAAACTTTCCGTTAATATCGGTTGTTTCCGTTTGTAGCACATTGCTGCTGCCCGCTTCAAAAAGCTTCACTTCAGCCATTGCAACACCCACACCGTTGGCATTTTCAACTAAACCATCAATAAAGGGCTCTTCTTCTTCATCCCCACCACCTTTGGTTTGACTAATTGGCGTGGTAATTACTTTACCAAACTTGGTTTCTTTCGCCACTTCTTCTTTTTCACAAGAGGTAACGGCTACTGAAAATGCCATGGCTACCAAAGTGAACAAAGTTTTTACTGTTTTTAAATTTTCCATTTTATTTTGTTTTATGAAAATTATTGTCCTCGCACTTGTTGCTCAGATCTTAAAACAGGAAGAGTTTGCTTTTCCTCACCTCTCAATTCTTCCTAGTTATGGAAGGCTTGAAAAAGCAGAAAATGAACTAAAAGTGTCGACTTTCTTTTTTACCTTGCAGTAGCTAATTGCATTGGTTTAGCTCGTTTTCATACTTCAAAATTAGGGTAAGTCTAACGGGATTAAAAGGGCGAACAAAACGCTTATTTCGCGAAGTGTTCGCGCAAAATTCGACGTGAATAAAAAAGGGGGATGATTTAAGCGAAAACAGAGTAGTTTCCAATAGAAGATTAGTATGGATTGTTATTTTTTGAAATTGAGAGGCGGGAGCCTTATCCCGAATTCACGTTAACATAAAAAAACCTCAGCTAAACCAATAGCTGAGGTTAATGTGAATTTAAGGGGTACAAACAGTCCTAAAATGCAAAAACCCACTCAACGTTAGTCGAGCAGGCTTTTGACGGCAACTTGAAACTTCTTTCTGTTTGTTATGTGTATTTTTTAAACAAAGGGCCGAATTCAGTTGATCGTGCAAGAGAAATCGAAAACCTAAAATCGAGTTAATCTAGCTGCCTCCGTGCCCTTTGTTTTGGTTTGTTTGTGTTTATTAAA
This sequence comes from Crocinitomicaceae bacterium, assembly GCA_963736585.1. Taxonomy (GTDB): domain Bacteria; phylum Bacteroidota; class Bacteroidia; order Flavobacteriales_D; family Crocinitomicaceae; genus Crocinitomix. The sequence continues at coordinate 116,063 of CAVTPI010000004.1, forward strand.
AATCACTCACTGCTGCCAGTTCTGATTTTTTGTCTGTAAGTACTACCAGGTATTTTGATTGTTCCCAGAAGTTTTCAGGTTGCTTTATCTCTAACCATTGTACTCCGTTTTCATTTTCTACCCATGCGTAGCTTCCCGTTGGGTGCGTAGTGGCTAGTTCTGCTTTTTTAGCAAAAACCGGAATCATGGTAAATTCATTTTTGTTGATAGCGGTGAATTGGGCTTGGTCAAAATCTTCTTTTAGCTCTTTCGTCGCTCCTAAGCCTAAAATTCCACCTTCTTTTTCTACAACATCCATCTGAGCTAAATCTTTGTAAGCTCCAACAACGTAATAAGATGTGTTCAGTTTAGTTTTTAATTCTGACTTTACCATTTCTTGCTCCATGTACGCTTCGTTTTGACGCATTAGGTTAGCATTCAATGAATCCTTCTCAACTTGTGACATCTCCAAATTGCTCATTAACTCTTTGTTTTGAATTTCCTTTGTTGTAAGGCTGTCAGTTAATGCCAAATTCGCCATCTGTAATTCGCCTATTTGCGCTTTAAACGATTTTAAATCTCGTTTTAATCGTCTGTTTTTTGATTCCACTTCTAAAACAGCCGCATCACGCTCGCCTAATTTTGCTTGCAATTCTCCAATTAGCTGTTCATTTTCTTCAATCAACGATTGGATAATTTGCGTTTCTCTTGCGATTCTTTCCTCAGCAGTCATGGGTCCTTCCATTTCACCATTTCCAGAAAAATTGGCGCGTAAAATATTTTCATGTGCCGTAATTTCGAAGAGGTTTTTTTCAATTTGTTGGTAAGAATTATCAAACTTTTTAATCAGTTGATTCTGATCTAGTTCAGCTTGTTCTTTAAATTCGTCGTGGCTTTTTTTCATTGCGAATGCCGCGATTCCCAGCCCTGCTACTGCAATAAATAATGTAGCTATTCCCACCTTGGCTAACGTTCTGTTTTTTTTCTTTTCTTGTTGCATTGTCTTGTGTTTTTGTAAGATTAGTGTTTAATTGCGCGTTGAATAGATTGGTTAATTATTTTGCCAAATACTTCAATGTTTGATTCGTTTTTATCAATAAATTTGCTGATGCCTTTTTGCTTCATGCGTTCAATTAATTCAGGATCGCGCTGTCCGCTCATTAATATAACTTCACAATGTTGACATTCATGTTGCACCGCAAAAAGTACATCTTCACCCGTCAATTGTTCTCCTCCGGCTGTGCCAAAATTGTAATCTAAAATCATAATGTCTAGCTGGTTTTCTAATGCCATTATCGCATTTTCAGCTTCAGCATACGAACTAATTTCAAATATCAATTTTGGTGTCTCTTTGCGTTGACACAGATTTTTCAAGTAACGCTCTACTGAGTTTCGGAAAAATAAATCATCCTCAACTACTGCGATTTTTATTACTTGTTTTTCTATGTCTTGCTTCATTTCCATTTTTAGTATTTATTTTCACTGATCCATTGGCGAAACTCGTGCCACAGCAGTTGCTTAGATTTAAGATGATGATAATCAATGTGTTAATAAAATGGAGGTTCGCTGTTTTTTTTCAAAATGAAAAAACAGCTTTCAAAATGAAAAAAGTTAGAAGAATTGAGGCTAATAACCGTAAAGCGTTCCAACATACGAATGCCGAACCGTCCAACAAAAACAGACAATAAAGAACGGTAAGCAACACGTGATAAATTGAACTTTTTACAAAAACAGCAATTTGATTACTGCGCTTTGGCTTCGTTTAATAAGCGATAAACAGTTGTTTGCCCGATCGCTAGTTTTTGAGCAACCAGCTTTGTGTCATTATTGTACTTTGCCAAGTACATTTCCACAATTCGGCGGTTATATTCGCGCATGGTACATTCTTCTGCCATAACAGTAGGCAAGGCATCTTCGCTAGAAATAGAAATATCGTCGGGCATAATTTGCGCTTCACCAGAAAGTACAATCGCCAAATCAATTACAGATTTTAATTCGCGTATGTTTCCGGGCCATTGGTAAGCGAGTATTTTCTTTTGGGCTGCGTTACTGATAGCTTTTACGGGTAAGTTATTATCCGCACAAAATTTTTGGATAAAGTGATGCGCCAATAACAAAATGTCGTTACCCCTTTCGCGCAGTGGTGGTAAAAGTATGGGTAGCCCGATTAATCGAAAGTACAAATCCTCTCTAAAGTTTTTTGCTTTTACCTCTTCCTTCAAATCGCGGTTGGTCGCCACCATTACGCGGCAATTAATTTTAACAGGTTTATTTGCCCCAACACGCGTTACCTCTCTTTCTTGCAATACGCGGAGCAGTTTGGCTTGAAAATTAATGTCCATTTCGCCAATTTCATCTAAAAAAATAGTGCCGTTGCCGGCTTCTTCAAATTTTCCAATTCTTCGGTTAACGGCTCCGGTAAAAGCACCTTTTTCATGCCCAAAAAGTTCAGATTCAAGCAAATTTTCTGGAATGGCTGCCATATTAATGGCAATAAAAGGCTCATCTGCACAATACGAATTATAATGAATGGCTTTTGCTGTTACTTCTTTACCCGTTCCGGTTTCACCGGTTATAGATACGTTAATATTTGTCCCGGTCGCTTTGGTCATCCGTTGCATTACACTTTTTAATGCGTTGCTGTTACCAATCATGGTTTTTTCAAACCCATATTTTGAACGCACTTCTTGTTTTAGCGAGACAATTTCTGTTTTTAAATGCGCGGTTGTTTGTATAGAATTAATAATGTTGATGAGGCGTTCTTGTATGGTTTTGCCCTTCACAATATAATCGCTAGCGCCAGCTTTTAGCAGTTCTACTGCCACTTCAATTTCATCTTGTTCAGAAATTACGATTACCTTAATATCTTTATTAAATGCATGAATTTTTTGCAAAAGTTCATCACCAAGCATGTCGGGTAATCGGTAATCTATGGTTATTACCTGCGGGTTATGATGTAAATTATCAAGCACACCTTTACCAGAGAAGTACGACTGTATCTCAAAATCAGGATTGAGCGAAAGGTGGTGCGAAATCAATTTATTGTACCACTCATTGTCCTCTGCAACAAAAATTTTAAACCCCGCCTCTTTTGTGCTCATTTAATCCGTTTTTTAGTTGGATAAAGATACGATAAATAACGTTTTGTTAGCGCTTGTTCAATTCTTCAGTTGCTAATTTTAGGGCACTAGTGGTTGCTTTATTTAGCGCGATAATTTTTTGTGAAATTTCGCTAACCTGCCCTGTTTTTTGCACTTGGTTTTCAATTTCCTTTAAAATACCGTAAAGCATTTTTGCGCCCATGTGGTTGCAAGGTGTGGCAATTTTGTGCGCAATTTCTCTTGCCTGCTTGTGGTTTTTTTCTTCAAGAGCGCCTATTAATTCTGCCACCCCGGTGGATGTACCGGTAATAAACGTTTGAATCATATCGTAATAAAAATCATCATCAGACCCACTGAGGGACTTAAGTTGTGAAAAATCAAGCGCAGTATCTGCTGGTGCTTCATCTATGGGTTGATTGCTTTTTACAGGAGTTGAGGTAATGTGTTTTTTCAATAGTGCAATTAATTGATTTTCGTTATAAGGCTTGGGTAATGTGTCATTAAATCCAATTTTGTGGTAATCTGCAATATCTTCTTCACTTACGGCGGCGGTTAGTGCAATAATGGATAGTTTGTTTTTTTGCGGATCGGGTAGGCTGCGTATTGCAGTTGTTAATTCTTTCCCGGTAAGCAGTGGCATGCGTATATCTGTAAGTAACACATCATAATTATTCGCTTTTACTTTTTCCAGCGCTTCTTGGCCATTAACAGCCTCATCCACTCGTACGTTATGCTTTTTTAAAATACTAATGAGTAATTTCCGGTTAAAATCCTCATCATCTGCAATTAGTACATAATTGTTTTTGCTTAAAAAAGGTGTACTTGCAGGCAAGGGGTGATCCTCCTGCTGCTTTTCGCCAATTTCATAATTCAGTTCAATGCTAAACGTTGTTCCCTTACCTAATTCAGATGTTACATTTAACTCACCTTTGTGCAGGTCAACAAGTAGTTTTACAATAGAAAGACCAAGCCCCGTGCCGCCATAGTTTCTGGAAGTACCCGCCGTTGCTTGTTCAAAATCTTCAAATATCTTATTGATGTGTTGTTCATCTATTCCTATGCCAGTGTCCGAAACTGATAACTCAACAATACATTGTTGCGTGCCTAGTTGTTTAACATCCACAGCTATTTTAATTTCGCCATTGGCAGTAAACTTTAGGGCATTGCTCAGTAAATTATAAATAATTTGGCGCAGTCTAAATAAATCACCTAACAAATAGGCTGGTAGTTTCGGGTCTACATCTACTGCATAATTAACAGGGCTTGCAACAAGGCTCATTTTTAAATATTCATCTAATTCCTTAAATAAATCTGTTGTACTGAACGGAATTTTTTCAAGTTGAATTTTACTTTCTTGTAGTTTGCTAAAGTCCAACACTTCATTAACAACATGCAGCAAATGGTCAGAAGATTTTTTGACCATTCCTAAGTATTTTTCTTGATCGTTATTAAGCGGTTGCGTGCCTATTTGTTCTGAAAAACCGATAATTGCATTTAGTGGGGTGCGAATTTCATGGCTCATGTTGGCTAAAAACTTTTTCCGTGCTTCGCTCATCTCTTCCGCTTTAATTTTAGCGTCGTGTAGTACGTTTTGATACCGTTGGTTTTTGCGTACATAACTAATTATAACGGCAGCCATAATCAGTAATAATAAACCTGCTACGGTGCACAGCCAAGCAATTTGCCGATTGGTTTTTTGAATGTTTTTCTCAGTTTTTAGCGTGTTTTCCTTCAAGCGGTTTCGCTCCTCAATTTCAAAGTCATCAAAAAAAGCATTAATTTTTTTTGAGATTACTTCATCCTTTACAATTAGTGCAATTTCACGCTCTTTATAAGCGCGGGTGTAGCGCATTTCTTTTCGTCTGATGTCAGATAAATCATCACTAATTTTTTCCACACGCACCACATCCACCTTTATAATGGAATCTTCAGGTTCTTCTACTTTCCTTTTTTTAAACAGCCAACCACGTTTTAGTTTTTTATCGTCGTCAGTTGCACCATTATTTTTTACAATGGTATCCGTTTCGGTTGATAGCTCAATTTTTTCAACAACTTCATCTAACGCTTTTTGCGTTCGAATACCATCCTGCAAAAAGAGCAATTCATTAAGCACCTCTATCTTTTGATTAATCAGCGTGTCTAATGCGTCTAACTCCACCAAATTGGCTTCTTCATTTAATGCAGTGGTGTACGAATGGAAATTGGCTAATTTCGTTTCAACTTGTTGTACAGCAGTGTAAAAATTGGCTAAATAGTCAGGGTCATCTGTTATTCTGAACGATTTTACATGCAATTCAGCATCATTTATCGAGTTTAATAATGATTTTGCTGTAACCAACCGCAAATCCGGGCGCAAATCTTGCTGAATTTCATTTGTTGTTTCTGAAAAACGCTCGTATGCATAAATAGCCATGTAACCAATCAGTGCCATTAGCACCGTCATAATTATTGAAACGCGTATGGCAAACCCGTATTTTTGCATAAACAAAAGGTACATTTTTTTAGTGACTTAATTTTGACAAGATAACTGTATTTTAGAAAAATTAACATCCGCATTTGCCCTTAAAATAACCGCTTTTTTGCGCGCAGTAAACAGAAAAAAGCATAATAGCATAAGTAAAGAATGAGCAAAATGAGACAATGCAGTTTTGATACAACAAACCAAAACAACTAGGTGTACGTTATTAAAGAGTGGCGTTACCAAACCAATTAATTTTTTTTTAAAAAAAGGATGAACCGGCTAATAAAAGTCGTATCTTGTAACACTGCGCTTCTTAATTGAAAATAAATATGCATAAACAAATACGTTATTTAATACTGTTGGTTGGGGTGGTTGTATTGGCAAGTTGCCAACCCAAAGAAAATACAGAAAAAGCCACCTTTTACTTTGTAAGGCATGCAGAAAAAGACTTAACCGACTCTACTGCAAATCCCCCATTGACCGAAGCTGGAGAAATACGCGCAAAAAAATTAGTAGCAGAACTAGACGGCGTAGCGCTGGATGGTATTTACAGTACAAATTTTCAGCGTAACATGAGCACCGTATTGCCACTATCGCATGAAGCAAATTTAGAAATAGAAAATTACGACTGGCACAATTGGCAGCCCATGCTCAATAAAATTAAACTCAACAAAAACAATACTTATTTAATTTGCGGACACGGCGATAATTTGCTGCCAATGATTGAATACCTTGGCGCCAAACGCCCGAAAGAGAAATTAGAGAATAATGAATACGACAATATTTTTAAAGTTGTCGTTTCTGACAGTGCTACATGGTGCGAGGCTCAAAAGTATTAGCCTGTATTCGTTTTCTAACTTCAATATCGTAAACATCCAAACTACGATTCAATTATTCCTCTACCAAAACCACCCCTTTTTTCTTAGATCAATTAAGAGTAATCGTTTGCGGTTTTAAATTCTGCAAATACTTGTTTATCAATTGATTAATACATTTAAGCGAGGTGGAAATGCCGATAGCTATTCTTCCAATAAATCATCAACAAAAATAAGATTTTGATTTTTTTTCAAAATTTAAATAGGGGTAAACCTAAATGCGTTTGTCATACTAGTGAATACACTAAAAATGAATAAAATGAAAACAAACAAATTTATCGTAACCCTACTTGTTACCGGTGCTGCACTTTCATCATGTAAAAAAAAAGGCGGATTATTTTGCCACAGCTCAACAGGTGATATTGTTGTAGAAACAAGAGCAGTCGCCGATTTTTCTAAAATAGAAGTGGCAATGGCTGCAGATGTTTATTTAAAAGAGTCACCAGATTATGCTGTTGAAGTGCATGCAAGCCAAAATTTACAAGACATTATAGAGACAAAAGTAGCGGGTAATAAGTTAACAATAGAACTACAGAAAAAAGCCTGCTTAAAAGGTACTAACAACATCAACATTTATATTTCCGCCCCTCATTTCCGCGGATTATCCGTTTCTGGTTCGGGAGCGATCGAAGCCACTACACAGCTAAACTCACCTGATTTTGATGTTGATATTTCTGGTTCGGCTAAAGTAAAAATAGACAGCTTAGTAGCCGATAATTTTTCCGCAAACATTTCAGGTTCAGGAGATTTATTTATTGTCAGCCTAAATACATTAACCACACAAGAGATTAACATATCGGGCACTGGAGATATAGATGCATTTGGCATGCCAACACTTAACGCCGACATTAATATTTCAGGTTCTGGTAATTGTGATGTCCATGTAATTGACAGGTTAAAAGCACGCATTTCTGGTTCGGGAAAGGTGCGTTACATGGGGGCACCTGTTGTTGATTCTGATGTGTCAGGCTCTGGAACCATTCAAAAGTTTTAAATCTTAATAAATAGGGCGGCTCGTCCTTACACATTATTTATATTTACCCAGTGAAATTAGTGACAGAATCCATATCCATTGGCCAATTTGAAGAATTATTCAGAGCGGAATATGAGAAGTTATGCGCCGTTGCTAACCGTTATTTGCAAGATTTAGATGCAGCAGAAGAAACAGTTCAGTCCATTTTTGTAAAATTTTGGGAAAACAGAAATACCTTAACAGTAAACCAATCGGTTACGGGGTATTTGTTTACGGCTGTTAAAAACAATTGCCTCAATCAATTAAAGCATTTAAAAATTAAAGAAGCCTACAAAACCCATAACCAACGCGAAATGGCTGAAGAAGAAATGCGATTAGGCACTGCTGAAGATGGGCAAGAATTAGCCCTTAAAATAAAAACGGCTATTGATAAATTACCAACCGGACGCCGCAGCGTTTTTGTACTGAGCAGGTATGAAGGGTTGAAATATAAAGAAATTGCGGATAAATTAAATATCAGCATAAAAACAGTTGAAAACCAAATGGGTAGTGCTTTAAAATTCCTTAAAACCGAATTGGCAGAGTACCTTGTCAGCTTGCTAGTACTAATTTTAATTACAACGCAATAGATTTAAGAGAATTGTTATAACAACAGAAAATGTCAGATGAAAACAACATATTGATAACAGAAGCAACATTGATGGCTTACATGAATGGTGAGCTAACTGATGAACAAATTAGCAAGGTAAAGCATTGGCTTGCGGAGTCTGATGCAAATAAAGCGGAGATGGAACGAATAGAAAAAATATGGCTGGCAGCAAAACAGGTAAAACCTGTTCCGGTGGTGGTGGATGTTGAAAAAGCATTGGCAAATGTGTTGACTCAAATTAGAAAAAACGATCGGTCACCTGCGCGCGCGCCACGCTTTAATTATCGGCGAATTGTAGTTTCTGCGGCCGCGGTTATTATACTATTGGTGGGGGCTGTAGGCTTGCTTAACTCTATCGGATTTAATTCGCCCAGGCAATTGGAGCTAAAAGCTGAAAATAACGTGTTGGAGGATCAATTGGCAGATGGAACGCGCGTTAGCTTAAACCAAAATTCAATGTTGAGCTATCCGAGTGAATTTTCAACCAATCAACGGCGGGTAAAATTGGTGGGAGAAGCCTTTTTTGAGGTAGAACGCAATGAAAAAAAGCCTTTTATTATTGATTTACACCATGATTTTTATGTAAAAGTACTGGGTACATCCTTTAATATCAACGCAAATGAGGGTGACAGTTTAACGGAGGTGTATGTTAAAACAGGTAAAGTTGAATTTGGGTCAACGTCCGATAAAATTATTTTGATGGCTGGCGAAATAGGAGTGATGAACAACCGTACGGGCAATGTCACAAAAATAGTTGACAAAAACGAAAGCGTTAAATCCCTTTACTGGAAAACAGAAGCACTGAATTTTGACCATACAACGCTTGCCGAAGCGCTCCAAACAATTGCTGATATATTTGAGGTGGAAATTGAGTTAAATTGTGAGGCTAAGCGCAGCGCACAAGTAGTTTCAAAACATCAACATGAAAGCCTTGAAGAAATATTAGCCGTCATTTCATCCATGCATGATTTAACGCTCATAACAACCAGAAAGAAGTATATTTTGACCTGTGATTAAAAAGCTATTTTTTTTGCTACCCCTCTTCTGCTGCGTCCATTTTGGTCACGCAAAATATGCCTTGTTAGATAATGTAATTACGGTGGATATTCAAAAAACACCGGTCAAACAAATTTTGCTAAAAATTGAAGAAAAAGGGCACGTTAAATTTTCGTATGACCCCACACTGATTGATGAAAATAAAATTGTGAGTTTAAGTATTAAAGAAAAGACCATTCGCTATGGTCTTTCTTTAATTTTTGATGGTACTATTCGGTTTAAAGAGGTGGGTAGCCACATTGTATTGTTGCAAAATGAATCAAAAGCAACCCTAAAAGAGCGTAAAAAAGAGCACGATAACTTTGTATTTACCGGAACGGTGTTCAATAAACGAAACGGATTGCCACTCGCAGATGCCAGTATATATGATGTGGACGCACGGTTTGCCGTAAAGTCAGACGCTGAGGGTAATTACGAATTAATCATCCCTAAAGAGGAAGTAGTACGCGGGCTGTACTTTAAAAAGAAAGGATTTGAGGCAAAAGTAATTGTTGTAACGGCGGACAACCCTAAGAATCGGGTAAATATAATTAAACTAGAGCCATTGGAAGAAGTACTGGAAAAAATGGGCGCGCCTACAATTCAAAAAGTTCAAATTCCGATAGAGGAAAGAGCACTTTCCGGGGCGTTGATATCAGAAGATACTTATATCCATTCAGAAAATTTAGAGGGGATTGAAGAGGTGCGGATGGCGCAGATTTCACTTGTCCCTTCGGTGAGTATTGGGTCTAACTTCAGTACTAACGGGTTAATCGTTAACCGAATTTCAATTAATGTGTTGTCGGGGTATTCAAATGGTGTTAAAGGCGTTGAGGTTGGGGGTATTTTAAACATGAATAAAGAAAATGTTTACGGTGTGCAAATGGGTGGAATTTCAAATTTAGTGGGTGGAGATGTGCAAGGCGTGCAAGGTGCGGGCATAGCAAATTTGGTGCAAGGTAATTTTGAAGGCGGGCAGTTTTCGGGCATTAGTGGAATTGTCAAGCGGGATTTTGTTGGTGTGCAGGCAAGTGGCATTTCATCTATCGTTCGTGGAGGGTTTGAGGGGATTCAATTAAGCGGAATTAGTAATATTGCCTACGAAACTTCAAACGGGGTGCAACTGGCAGGTATTTCCAATTCTGTGCGCGATACGCTAATTGGCATACAGGTGGCGGGGATTGTAAATTTTGCTCCTCATGGCATTAATTATACTCAGGTGGCTGGCATAGCTAATATTGCAGATTCCACAACCGGAGTTCAACTCAGCGGTATATTTAATCGTACAACGGTTAACTCCGGCTTTCAGTTGGGTTTAGTAAACTGCAGCAAATCAAGCACCGGAATAGCAGTGGGCATATTTAATTTTGTACGGAACGGCTACCATAAAACGGAAGTAGCCGCTAACGAAATTTTTCCACTTAATGTGGTATTTAAAACAGGTACAAAACGGCTTTATAACACTTATTATGCTGGATTAAGGTTTGGTACAAAAATGTTTTATGCTGCCGGGTTAGGCTTTGGAACGTATGTTGACTTGAATCAAAAGATGCAGTTAAGCATTGATTTAACCGGAGGCTTAGTGTTTAAAGAATCCACTAATAACAGTTTTGCGCAACTGTATAAACTGTCCACCACGGTTGATGTTAAATTAGCCAGATGGGTGACGCTTTTTGCAGGGCCTTCACTTAACTTAAATGTCATGCAATTTAAAAATAACGAAGGCGTTTACGCATCAGAAATTGCATTTAATCCGTTTTACACCCAACAAAATTCTAATGCCGGTATCCAAGCATGGGTGGGCGGTCAACTTGGTTTTAGATTTTAATTTCACATTCTTAGTAGTGGTAAACCCATTCTAATTTGTCATTCATTTGAAACACATTAAAGCAAATGAAAACAAGACATTTTTTAGTATTAATTGGAATTATTTTGGGCAACATGGCGTTTGCCCAAACCCTTACCCAAACCTTAAGAGGTACAATTATAGATTTTGACTCAAAAATACCGATAATTGGTGCCAAAGTTATTGTGTTAGGTACAGACCCTCTTCAAGGCTCAGTGTCAGATATCAATGGTGATTTTAAAATAGAAAACGTCAACGTTGGCCGTGTTGGCGTGCAAATTACAAGCACGGGTTACACACCTGTTTCTCTGCCATCCGTATTGGTTGAATCTGGAAAAGAAAAAATTCTGAACATAGAAATGACAGAGGACATTAAAACATTGGGCACGGTTGAAATCACCGCACAGAAAGATAAATCAGAATCTGTCAATAAAATGGCTACCGTAAGTGCCAAAACGTTTACTGTTGAAGAAACAAACCGCTACGCCGGTTCCTTGAATGACCCTGCGCGAATGGTTTCTGGTTTTGCAGGTGTAACCGGAGACGCACAAGGAGACAATGATATTGTAGTAAGAGGAAACTCACCAAGAGGAATTTTATGGCGGTTAGAGGGAATTGATATTCCAAACCCGAATCACTTTTCAAATAATGGTGCCACTGGTGGGCCTATTAACGCCTTAAACGGATCTGTTTTGGCAAACTCAGATTTTTTTTCGGGTGCCTTTGCCCCAGAATATGGCAACGCACTTTCGGGTGTTTTTGATGTAAGAATGAGAACCGGAAACAATGAAAAAAGAGAATATTCATTTTCTGCCGGAGTAATTGGTTTAGACGGTACGTTAGAAGGGCCATTTGCGGCTGATTATCGCGGGTCGTATATGGTAAATTACCGTTATTCTTCTATCGCACTGTTAGATAAAGCTGGGATTTTAGATTTTGACGGCATACCCATTTATCAAGATGCTGCGTTTAAATTTAACTTTCCAACAAAAAAACTCGGCACTTTTAGCCTAATCGGTTTGGGTGGGATGAGCAAAATTGACCAAACAGATCAAAACGATTCAACCGGGCAACTATATAGTAGGTACGATTTTAAGGCAAACTTAGGGGTAGTTGGTTTAAAACATACCATTATTGCCAGTCCTAAACTCTATTTTAAAAGTTTTGTATCAGCCTCCACCCAATACAATGGTGGAGACGGTTATTCGCTCAACAAAGATAGTGTCCTGTTTTTTTCTGAAAGAGAAGGCAATACAGATAATCAATTCAAAGCGCAAACCATTGCCAATTATAAAATGAATAAAAAGAACATTTTTCAGTTAGGCGGCACCTACACACATTTTAACTACAACTTTTTTTATGAAGATGATTATGATGATGAAGACGGTGTAATGACCCGCCACACCAACTCCACCGGAAATGCGACTATGATGCAAGCCTTTTTAAGCTGGAAGTATAGAATTACGAATAATTTAACCGTCGTGTCGGGTTTTCATTACACCCATTTTTTGCTAAATGATAATGCTTCATTAGAACCACGTGTGGGTATGCAATGGCAGGTGCATCCAAGGCATAGTTTTTCGGCAGGTTTTGGAATGCATTCCAGGCTTGAATCGCCAGCTGTTTATTTGTATAACGAATTACAGGCAGATGGGTCGTATAATTATCCCAACAGAAATTTAGACTTTACCAAAAGCACGCATTATGTTTTGGGGTATGATTTAAGGATTTCTGAAAACATGCGTTTCAAAACAGAACTGTATTATCAATCGTTATCCAATATTCCAGTGGCGAAAGACACCGCAGGCGAGTCTGGGTTTTTCAGCTTTGTGAATTGGTCTGCCGGGGTGCCAGATTTTGAATTGGTCAATACAGGTACAGGAAAAAATTATGGTGCTGAGGTAACCGTGGAGCGTTTTTTTGCAAATAACTATTATTTTTTGGCAACCGGTTCAGTTTATAAATCGGTGTACACAGGTTCTGACGGAGTGCAAAGAAACACGCGGTATGATGCCAACTTCGCGGCGAATTTATTAGGCGGTAAAGAATTTAAATTCGGAAAGAAAAAGAACAACAATAAAACGTTTGGCATTAATAGCAAGGTTTCATTAATTGGTGGCAACCGGTTTACCCCAATTGATTTAGCGGCCTCTAAAGATGCCGGGTATACCATTAGAGATTGGGCGAACCCCTGGGGTAAAAAAGCGGAGCCGGTATTCTTTATTAATTTGGGCTTAACCTACCGTTGCGATATGAAACGCGCAAGCCACTCCTTTAAAATAGACATTCAAAATTTAACCAATAACGCGGCTGTAGTTTCTGAATACTACAATGGCCGAACAGGCACGGTAGAAACCGATACACAGCTTTCGTTTATTCCAAACATTATTTACACCATAAAGTTTTAAACATGAAAAAAATAGGTTTTTTTATTGCCCTCGTAGTGCTATCAATTAGTGGTAACGCTCAGCAAGACTCAACACAATCAAGCATTACGCAAGTCACTTTCTTTTACCCGCTAGGCACAAACGGTGTTAATTCGGCAGATTATGTAAATAATTTTTCGTTCAACATACTTTACGGCCTTAATGGAGGGTTAAAAGGGATAGAAGTAGGTGGTTTGGTAAATTCCAATACGGGGCCTGTTGAAGGGGCACAGTTTGCAGGGATTGCGAATGTGAATACACAAACCGCCGACGGGCTAATTATGGCGGGAATAGCAAATGTTGTGGCAGATTCATCCAATTCCATTTGCGCAGCAGGTATAGCCAATGTAATAGGATCAAATTATATAGGGATGCAAATGGCTGGAATTACAAATATTGTAAATGGTAATGTGTTAGGCGCACAAACAGCAGGCATTGCCAATGTAAGCCACGGCAATTTTAAAGGGCTACAAGCGGCGGGCATTGTAAATGTAAACACGGGTGAGTTTAAAGGAGTGCAAACCGCCGGTATTTCTAATGTAAATAAAGGTGATTTGTATGGGGCGCAACTTGGCTTAATTAATCGCGCTCAAAAAGTAAATGGTTTTCAATTTGGCTTAATTAACATAGCAAACGAATTTGAAGGCGGCGTGCCGCTTGGGCTTTTATCGTATGTCCGCAACGGGTATCATGCAATTGAGCTAGCCGGTGGTGATGCCATCTATGGTAATTTAAACCTAAAATTAGGAGTAGAAAAATTGTATACCATTTATAAAATGGGGTTTGCAACGCGGGGTAATAACCAATACATTACATACGGTTTTGGTTTAGGGTCAAAAGTAAATTTGTCAGAAAAATTTAGTCTGTCGCTAGACGGCTCGGCAAACCACATAATCCCTCAAAACGTTAATCCGAAACTAGAAATGTTGAATAAACTAGACATTAGCATGCGGTATGCCGTTGGTAATTATATTGACTTTTTTATCGGTCCGTCAATTAACGTTTACCTCTCACAGCACAATTTAGAAAATGAAACAGCCGCGTTAGCCATACCCTACGCCCCAATTACATACGATTGGCGCAATGGCGAAGGGCAAACTTACTTTTGGGTGGGTGGTAATGCTGGCATTAGTGTAATGTTTTAAATGAAAAGTAAGTAGTAACTAAACAGCTTTTTATTTAACGGAATGTAAATTAGGTGTCTTTTTTTAAGGTCAGCGGTCAAAACAATCAACCTTTTGTTAGTTTTGTATGCCGGTGGACATTGGTATAAAAAACAGTATCCACACAACACCCGTTAGACGATAACCAGATGCGCTTTTCTAGTTCAGTATTTCATAATTTTTCAGGTGGTTTAATTGTGGTGCTTTTTAGTTTTTTGTTGTGTTCAACAGATGCAAAAAGCATAAACAGGCTGGATTCGCTGCACCAAACGTTGCAAACCAACCTGCCCGATACGTCAAAAATTAAAACGCATTACCTGCTGGCCGGGCAATACATTTACCGCGATATTAACCATGCCGAACGCCATGTGGATTCTGCACTTACACTTTCCATAAAAACAAATTATGCCAATGGAATAGGCGAAGGCTACGGCTGGAAAGGTTTTTTAAGCCGGCAACGTGGAAATTTAAGCGCCGCTATTGATTATAACTTAAAAAGTTTATATGTTATACAAGCGCAAGGGTTTGAAAGTGAGTATGCACGTATTTTAAACAACCTGGCAACACTGCATTTAGAGCTAGAAAATTATGACCAGGCCAAACGGTATTATGAAGAATGTATTAAACGAAACAGTGCATCAAAAAATTTAAAAAGTTTAGCCGCTAATTACAATAATTTGGCATTGGTTTACCGTAATTTAGAAACGCTAGATTCTGCCTTGCATTATTACAATAAAGCCATCACCATTCGTACAGAAATTAATGATTCCATTGGCCTTTCTGCCACTTACAGTAATTTAGGTACGCTTTATGAAGATTTAGACAGCCAAACGGTGGCTTTGTCTTACTACGAACAAAGTTTAACCATTCGCAGGGCACTAAAAAACCAAAAAGGCATTGCTATTTCACTTTATAAAATTGGTAATATTTACCTAAAACAAAAAAGCTATGCCGCCGCAGAAAAGTTTGCAAAAGAAGCCTATGCCATTTCTGTTAAATGGGGATTTAAAACGCAAGAGAAAGATGCGTCTAAAGTATTGTATTTGATTTATAAAGAAAAAAACGCCGCGAACCAGGCGTTGTTTTATTTAGAGAAGTACAAGAATTTAGAAGATAGCTTAAACAGCATTGATAATCAAAAGAAAATTATTGAAAGCGAGTACCAATTGGCTTATAATAAAAAACAGCTGGTAGATAGTTTGTCAAAAGAAAAAATGCGGATTAAAACGGTGCTTCTTGAAAAAGAAAAAATAGTGGCAGAAAATTCACTTTCTGTTCAGCGTTTATGGACGGCATTAAGTATTTTAATTGCTGCGGCATTAATTGTATTATTAATTATTTATCGACGAAATACGCGATTAAAAGAAAATCAGTTGCGCACAGAAGTACGGTTAAGGTTAAGTGAGATTTTAGTACTAAAAGATGAATTAAACCAATCCAAACAAACAGAGGTTTCTGGCATTGAAGGCATTAATATTATACTAAAAGAAAAGCTGAGCGAGCGCGAAGAAGAAATTTTAGATTTATTGGTTTTTGGTTTGTCAAATAAAGAAATTGGTGAACGATTGTTCTTATCCGTCAACACCATTAAAACCCATATTAACAACCTTTACATAAAATTAGATGTGAATAACCGCACCCAAGCGGCTGTAAAGGGAAGCCTCCTAAAACTGAACGAAAATCGTTAAAATCACCCGTTTGGGTGAGGCGTATTTTTGTGTATTTCACCCATCTAGGTGTCGATTTGTTTAAGATTACCTCATACGTTTGCTGTGTCGTTTAGCTAACCACATATAACCACTGCTAACGGCAATTTTTCACATTAATCATAAATAATAACACGTATGACTACTTTAAAAAAATCAATTACATTTTGTTGCCTTTTTTTATTTTTAACGGCACCAAACTATGCGCAAATTAAACTCGGAAGATTTAAAGACGCGCTTTCTGGTACAACTGAAAAAACAGCATCAAAAACGACTAAAGGAAACCAAAACACTTCCCCAATTTTTGCCAATAGCGGAAGAGAGTGGTACATTTCCAAAACCAATGGTTCGGGACAGTTAGGTACAAAAGAGCGCCCTTCAAAAGATTTGGGTAATGTCATTCACTTATTGCAACCCAATGATGTAATTTACATTGCCGGTGGCGAGTATGTGAGCAAAGGCAGCCGCGGGTCAGATGAAATTAATGTACCGGTTAAAATTTATGGCGGGTATAACGAAGCTTTTACCAAGCGCGATCCCTGGGGTGAAACGAAAACCATTTTTACCGGAACAAATGAGTACATGAAATTGACCACACCACGCTTGTACATTCGCACCGATCAGCAACGTGAAAGTAACGGGCAGCTTTCTACCGGTTCATCTATCGTGATAGATGGGATTATTTTTGACAACGGCCCCCGCAATCGTTACCACGAAGAAAAAGGATTAGCCATTCGTCGGCAAGCCAGTCCAAAATCGGGAAGAAACCCAAGTCCAGAATCGGGCGGAATAGCAATTGTGGCCAGCAAATATACAGATGTAACCGTGCAAAACTGTGTTGTAATGAACACCGCACCAACAGAGGGGGCACTGTCTGTTCGTATTTTTCATGGTGCAACAGGAATCATTCAAAATAACTTTTGCATTAACAACACCGGTTATGGTATTCAATTGCGTTCTGGTTACACAGGTTCAGATGCTCAGTTGATTCCGCATTTTATTGTGAGACACAATACATCCCTTTTTAATTGGAAGCATGATGCTGTTGCAAGTTATGGTGGAGATGCCATTGCCGTAGAAAAGTTTTTAACCGCCACGTTAGAGAACAATGTGTTTGGTTTTGGGCACATGGGTGGTGTTTACAACAAAGGCACAAACATTATTATGAACAATAACCTTTTTACCGGAAATTCAAAGTACGATTATAAAGAGGTGAATGATAAAATGAAGGTAGCAGATATCTTAGATGAATCCACTATGTTGGACCAAAACAGTGTGGGTAACAAAACAGCATTAATTGAAATTCCGGTGGCTGAGCGTTGGGCAGCAATTTATGCCTCTCGGGTAGAAATGAGTCGCGAAGAGTTAGATGCATCTGTACATGCGAGTAATTCTGGCGCTAATCAATTGCGCAGTATGCTGGGCTTAAATTTACAGGGAGGCAGTTCTGCTATGGATGCTGAGGTGTTTTTGCCTTTAATTACTGTAGACGAAGCAATGCCCGCCGGCTTATTACCCTGGGACGGAAAAGGATGCCAAAAACCGTTAGCACAATAACCAATTATAAACCCATGATTAATGTGGTTTCGTGGTAGAATCCATGTGGCGGCAAGTGTGTTAAGCACTTGCCGTTTTTTATTTGGCGTGAATTCGGTTTACAATTGCGTTAAGCCCCTAACAAAGGCAATTGTTTTAATTTATGGTAACGTAAAGCAAGGGCAATGCAGTGCTTCAGTTCATCTACTGCAACAGCATGTTGGTCAAGTTTAAAAACAATGGCACGGTTTCCTTCAAAATTAAATTTATCGCCATAAAGTAACTTAAAAGTAGGCACCAAATTAGCCGTACACTTAAAATAAAGGGCATATTGGTCGGGGTTTTTGGCTTTCCAGTCCATACGAATTGTGCTGCCATGCTTCGTTAAATAACTTGGCTCACCCCACTTTAAGGTTTCTTCTAATTGCTGAACACCCTGCGTTTCTCGCGCGGTTTCTATGACCAATTCGCGCAATGCCAATAGTTGCTGCTGCACACTTTCGGGATAGTTGTCAAAAACAGGTTGTACACGTGGGTCGGTTGTTAATTTCATGTCTTAGGTTATGAATAATGACATTAGTAATTTGGTACGTAATTCCAATTGGCACCATCAACAATTCTCAAATAATTTTCAGAAGAAAAATACAGTTTTTTTTCTGCTGCCCAAGTTCTGCTGCGCAAGGCTGTAATGTTCTGGTTAGGATTGGTTTTTTTATAATGCACAAAATTTAGGTAAGCTGTATAATCAAAAATAAGTTCTTCTTGATAATGCAATACAACCGTATCATTTTCAAGCACCCATTTACCTTTTAAAACAGCAATTTCATAACCGTTTTTCATTGGTTCAAAACCAGATTCATCATTTAAATGAGCAGAATACCCGCCGTACTCATTTAAAATAACCTCTTGAAAAGTTGAATCATTAAAAAAATGAAATGTCCGGTTGACGAATGTATGCCCATGTACCTCCAAACCATTTTGGTATTCCATTTCAACACTTTGGTCATACGTAAACGTGCAGCTTGTTAAATAAGGCGTAAGCGTATCCGTTACGGCAGACTGACTTTGTCCTAAAAATGCGTTTAGTATTAAAAGTAATCCCATTAAAAAGTGTTTCATACAGTGGTCAATTTTAGTTTAATTTTTGGTGATTTATTTATTCAAATTTTTTCTGTTCTATTAACGTAATGCTGCTCTCAGTTTATCCATGGTTGTCCACTCTTTTTGCGCTAAATCAATTAATAATTCGGCAGCTCGGTTTACATATTTTATATCCTTTGTCTCCCCAATTTGCATAAATAATTCTGAAACCTCATTCCACAATTTAGCAATTTCGCCATATTCACGCCCTGCAATATGTACATCTTTCGATTCAATTCGTTCAGCACTTTCTAAAAGAAAATCCCTGTAAATATTTCTAAAAAGCGCACCACCCGTTCCGCCCTTCTCCATTATTGAGGCAGATGTTTGAAAATCTTTTTTTAGATCAGCACTTTCATTAAACCACTTTTTAATCTCATGGCTTGTTTTGTGTATGCCCTTATAGCCACTATTTTTAATGGGTGGGTTTAAAAAATCGGTAGCATTGCTAAGTATAGCCTGTTTAATGACATGTTCCAAATTTGGTAAATCACCTTTTTGCGAAATTGTAAACGAACGATTTTTTGATGACATGGGCCCTTTTTCATCTCGTGCCAATGCGAGGCTTTTTAGCGTAGTTTTTGCATTTCTGCCTTGTTGGTTTGTGTCATTGAGGTAAGCAAATTGGTCATCATACCCATAAATTGACGCGTAATGTCCCGCAAAATGAAATTTAGTCGTAAAATAATCTAAATGGTAACAGTCTAACTTTAAGCCAACGGCTGTTCCGGCATCCAGGTGCTTTTTAACATGCTCCCACGCTTTCTTTTTAGACGAAGTTTCGTTTACGGCTAACGTCAGGTTTAAATTGTTGCAAATATTCTCCGTTAACAAGTCGGTTTTAATCCTCCCCCCAATAAATGGAAAATCCATAACTTTCATATTCCAAAATAAATACCCCAAACCCTCACCAATACCAAACAGCAGGGGTTCAGAAAGTTCTATTCCTATCTGCTTAAGCAAACTGCCTGTAGTTGTAGTTTCGCAATGCTGCCCGTTAAACGGTTCGAAATCGTTGATAATCATACTTAACTAAGTTATTTATGTTAAAATTAACAATAGGTAGTGACAACCCTTTGTCAACTGAAGCTGATTTTTTTTAAAGAAATGGTCGTTTTTTGTTCGTGTTTCATTTACGTAATCATAGAAATAAAAATGGTGCTTTAAAATAAGGCCGATATTCTGAAATAAAATAAATGCGGAAACTACGTAAGCAATATCAAATCTTACAGCGTATTTTTGCAGGATTAATAATCATTTTGTACCTGATAATACTTTATATAGTCTTCTAATTTACGAACGCGGTACACCAAAAACCTTAATTATGAAACAGTTTTTTTTACTTTTTGCACTTACCATAGGCGGTATAACATTTGCACAATTAAATTATACGACACCCTATAAGTGGTACGAAAATCAGTTAAAAAAAGTAGGTGAAACGGCAGATCATTCTGTTTTTGTGACGACCAAACTATTGCCTCCGTTTAGCGAGGAGTTAACTTATTTTACACTTTCTACAACAGACGCTAAACCTACATTTTATAAAAAAGAAAAATTAAAAATCGGCCGATATAGTTTACGCTTGGTAGATGCAGTTCAGGTAGGAGATGAATTAATTGAACTTTATTCCGGTCACAAATATGGCTTAGCGGTTACGCACTCGCTAACTTACATTGCGCGCCGAAGTATGGAAACGTTTGACTTGATTGGCGAACCAAAGGAAATAGGTCGAGATTTACCAGTAACAGAATTAAATGTGTATTACGGAAGCCCGCATTTATCACTTTATGGTGATAGTAAAGGGGTTTATGTAACCACAACTGCTGAAGGGAAAATTGCGGATGCAAAACCTTACCTCAAGCGGTTTGATGAAAACTTGAAAGAAGACTGGTCGGTTGATTTGACTGAGTTTTATGCAAGAAGTGGAATTGTTAGAGACATTCAGTTTGATGAAAAAACGGGTATGTTGATTTACGAATTAAACTTAGCAGAGTGTGATGATTGTGGTATGTTCAAACGTCCAAAGTCAGTAAATAGCTCAATTCCCGCAGTAATGATTTTCGCTCCTAACGGCAAGCAGAAAAGTTTCGCACTGGATATTCCTGATGGGTTGGTTTATAGCTATACAAGTTTTTTTTATGATTTCAGAACGAACAAATTAACGGGTATTTTTGAAACGCACGAAATGGGAAAAAATCAATTTAAAGATGCCGCTGGTTCTGGTTATGCAATGTACCAATGGAACGCAGTAAGTGGTAAGTTGATGAAGAGTAAATCAACACGATACACTTATGGTGATATAATGAATAGTGAAAATGGTGAATTTATTAAAACTACCGGCGTAATGAGTGAGAAAATTGGAGGTGATATGTTCCCAAAAACCAAAGGTGTTGTAAGAAGTGAAAAGTTATCAAATGGTGATTATGTCTTGTTTTATGACAATTTATCTGCCGCCGATAAAGACCCGTATGCAGATGATAAGACAAGTGAGGCATTGGAAAATTATCATTTTTTGGTGTGTTTAGATGGTGAAGGTGAGCTAAAATGGAAAAAAATACTCGTAAATGATGGTAAAGGAAAAATAGAAATGCTGGATTTTACTGATGATAATAAGATGATTTATATCTCTCATGGCTCGTCAGTAAACTATGCAAATAAAGATTTTAACTATGTCGCAGGAGAAGAAAAAGAAGGTGATCGTTTCATTTATCATTTAGTGGATTTAACAACTGGTGAAACTATTGCGCGAAAATCATTCGAAAATAAAACATTTTCAACCGAGCATACCCGTGGAATAACGCATTACAACGAAAAAGGAAATACGATTATTTTTGGTTATCAATCCAATTCAGGATTTGCTGGACGTGATGCCCGAATGGCGGCCATAAACCTCTAATAATTGAATTATTAGAAAGTAGTATCAATGCCGAAGAAAATTTCTTCGGCATTTTTTTACACCTTGAATTGAGCTATTTCCTAATCCAAACAAGGCATACCAGTTTATTTCAAAACAGTTTAATGGTCTCATACGTTAGTAATAAAAACAAACAAAATGAGAAGTAAAGCAAAAGTTTGGGCCATTTTACATTTAGTAGTTTTGTTGGGTGTTATTTATTGGAATTATTATAGCAATACGGGCAACATTAACGGAACTACCGTTGGCGAAATGAGCGATAAATACGACAGTTTGTTCACTCCCGCCGGCTATACATTTGCCATTTGGGGTGTAATATATTTAGGCCTACTTTATTATGGCGTTTACATGTTGTATACGGCTTTTTCCAATAAAAAAGGGGTTAATTTTATTTTGCAAACAGCACCCTGGGTAACCTTAGCACATGCATTAAATGGCACGTGGCTTTGGTTTTGGCTGAACGAGTACACCGGCTTGTGCGCCGTACTTATTTCATTAATTTTTTTGAGTTTATTAATTGCCGTTTTTCGATCAAACATGCAAAAGTTTGATCCACCGGTTTCGTTTATTGCAGGGGCATGGTGGCCAATAGATTTATATGCCGGGTGGCTTGCCGTAGCAGCTATTGCTAATATTTCTGCACATTTAAACACCACTGCCTGGGCCGCTAATCAAGATGAGGTAATGTGGACGATTATTTTATTAATTACCGCCACTCTTGTTAATTTGCTCATGATTTTTGCCCGCAACATGCGCGAGTTTGCTGCGGTTGGTATTTGGGCATTTATTGGAATTGCAGTACGCCATTGGGGCGAAATTGAAGCCATTCAATATACGGCTTTAGCCGGTGCAGTTGTTTTGGCTATTGCAAGTGGTTTTCATGCATTTAAAAACAGAGAAACCTTGCCTTTTGTCAGAAAGCAAGCAGCCTAAATTGGAGTTGAGGGTTAATACCTAAGGTTAAAAGTAAACATATCGTTCACTATAACTCCATTTTTAGTCACTTTTGTATATAACTCGTAATCTCCAACAGGCAATTCCTCGTCAAATGAAAAACCAGTGGGTGTACAACCTTTTCCCGCTGTAGTAAATGGTGTGCTCATCTCATTAATTAATGATTGTAAGCACATTCTAGTTTATCATTCTCATCAAAACAATCAGTGTTCTCAATGTCATATTGCAACTATCCGAAATTAATAACTTTTAATCCATGAACAGGCAATTTAGTCATTGTCATAATTCGTATTGATAATACGTATCTTGTTCGGTATACATTATCCGGTTATACCGTATAGAGTCTTCTTCAAAACAATAGCAGCCGGAATCAAAAACAAAATAGCCAACTGTATCTTTTATGGTTTTTAAAGTACTCCCCATCCTTAGGACAGGATTAATATAATCCTTCTATTTTAAGAAGCCATAGCTTTTTGATAAAATAACTCATCAGGTGGAATTTTTCCAATTGAAGTATGGCGTCTTTTTTTGTTATAAAATTCAATGTATTTTCTTACATTTTGATACAGTTCTAATCCTCCATTTGCTGGGTTTAGGTATATTTTTTCCTGCTTTAATGTTCTCCAAAAGCGTTCAATGTAAATGTTATCCAGAGCTCTACCTCTTCCGTCCATTGAGATTTTAATTTTATGATTTTTTAAGGCATCAATGTAAAGGTCGCTTGTGTATTGGGATCCTTGATCCGAGTTGTGTATCTCCGGCGCACCATATTGCTCAACAGTATCATTCAGTAGCTCTACGCACCACTCTTTACTCATTGAGTTAGAGATGCTCCAATTGAGAATTTTACGACTGTAAACATCAATAATAGCAGCCATGTACATAAAACCTCTAAACATTGGAATATAGGTGATGTCCGTTTGCCAGACTTGGTTGGGGTGATCAATTTCTAGTCCTCTGAGTAAATAGGGATAAATATAATTGGTCTTGTCTCTGATTGTGGTTTTAGGTTTTGGGTAGATGGTCTGAACTCCCATCAATTTATATAATCGTCTAATTCTTTTTTTGTTGACTTTATAACCCAAATCTAAGTTTAAATGGTCAGTCATTCGCCCTACACCGTAATGAGGGTGATCAAATAACTGCAAATCAATCTTTTTCATCAATTCAAGATTCAATGAACTTTCTCCCTTAGGCTTATAATAAAGCCCACTTCTGTGAATTTCGAGGAGTTCACATTGCCGTTCCAGACTCAGTCTTGGATGAGATTTTACAACTTTTTGTCTTTTTTCGGTTGTACTCATTTGCCCAAGACTTTTCTTAAAAAATCATTCTCTACCTCTAATCTTCCGATTTTACCATAGAGCTTGTCTTTCTCTTTTTCAGAATCATCATTTTTTGATTCCTTTTCAAATGCCGCACTAGCATTGTTTAAAAACTCCTTCTTCCAAAGCGTTATCTGATTCGGTTGGAGTTCGAACTTGGAAGCCAACTCTTGCAGAGTTAGCCGTTCTTTCAACGCTTCCAAAACTACCTTCGTTTTGAAACCTGCTGTGAATTTTCTTCTTGATTTTTTCATAATTGACAGTGTTAAATTTACGATTTAAATTACTGTCCTAATTTTGGGGAGTATTATATTTGATGGTAAAAAAAGCTTCACCATCAATAAATACTGTGTTGTTTTCATCAAGAGTGGCAGCTCCTTCAAACGTAGTAGTCGTATGTGTGGCATCATGAAACTTATTATAGTACCCTTCACCATTCTCATTAAATCTTAATGTAAATATGGGACATGGGTCATAACAGGGTAATTCAGTCTTCCAACTACCCACTAAACCCGGGTAAGTTTCTATAGCTAATATTGGACCTTCCTCATCATTATTACATCCAAATAGAATAACACATAGTACAAAAGTTAACCCCTTTACTTTAATGTTTAAAAGATTCATTCTCAGTGTTGTTTCTAACAAAATTAAGTTTTTTAAATAAAGTATGAAAACGGTTAGCCAACAAATTGACAGCAAAGAATAATAAAACCATGTTTATTGCTCCCCTTTTTTTTATTTCAAAAAAAACAGCAAAAAAAAATCCAAGATAAAAAGTCTGACGTAAGTGATATATAACAAACCATTTAAAAGAGTAAAACAATTATGAATTGAACAACCGCAGATAGTCGCAAATCGACATCTTTATTAGAAAAATAAACCATTTAAACAAACAGAGGTATCCCCACCTAACAACACGACAAAACAATCCAAGGCCTATTTTAAATTTAATTTATTAAACTAAAAAATAGACAACTATGAAT
Source organism: Crocinitomicaceae bacterium (assembly GCA_963736585.1). Lineage (GTDB taxonomy): Bacteria > Bacteroidota > Bacteroidia > Flavobacteriales_D > Crocinitomicaceae > Crocinitomix. Next base: position 141,129 of record CAVTPI010000004.1, read on the forward strand.
ACAACGTATACGCTTAAATCAGCCGTGCTTAGTGCCGTATTGTTCTTTGGAACAATGTGGTCATTCGCACAAACAGTCTCAACTGGCGCAGATGACGGATCACCGGGAACATTGCGAAGCCAAATAGCAACAGCAGCACCAGGTGCTACAATCGATATTGATTTTCTGGTGGGTGATATTACCTTAACAGAAGGACAAATCGTAATTGATAAGTCGCTCACAATTAATGGAAATGCTTTTGGAAATACAATTAATGGAAGTTCGATCGATCGAATTTTTGATGTAACAACAGGGACATTAATATTAAATGACTTAACGTTTGAAAACGGAATAGCAGACAATGGTGGTGCCATTCAGTTAACAGATGCTACTTTGTTACTTGATAACGTAGATTTTGAAAATAACATTGCCGAAGGCGCAAGCGGAAGCGGTGGTGCAATTTACGTTGGAGAAGGGGCTAGCTTGGAGGCTGCAAACTCAACTTTCGAAAATAACCGCGCCAACCGTGCCGGAGGAGCAATTGAGGCCGTTACAGGGACAAGTGTTCTTTTAACCAATGTAGATTTAATTGCCAATAATGCCGGTGTACCGCCCGCAGTAGCTGCACCCGGAAATGGCGGTGGTTTTCATGCTACAGGTTCAGTAACTGTTTCAATTACAGCATGTGAAATTTCAAATAACGTTGCCGCTTCAGAAGGTGGTGGGCTTTGGAATGGATCAGGTATTATGACCATTAACGAAACAACAATTGACGGTAACACAGCGTCTGGTGATGAGCCAAACAACGGAGGTGGAGGAATCTACAACTTAACCGGAGGTACATTAGTCATTTCAACTACCACAATTTCAAACAACGTAGCAGACGGTACAGCAGGTTCTGGCGGTGGAATTTTAAATGATGTTGACGGAACGTTGACGATTGATAATTCTGAAATAACGGATAACACAGCAGTAAGAGCAGGTGGCGGTATTGAAGGAAATGCAACAGATGGTGATAATGACATTACACTTACAGCAACAAGTCTAACTAACAATAGTGCAATGAGTTCACCGGGTAATGGTGGTGGATTGCACATGACAGGCCCTGGAACAATTGACATTACAGATGGAACAGTAAACGGAAACGTTGCTGCTTCAGAAGGTGGTGGATTGTGGAATGGAACAGGCACAATGACCATTAATGGAACAACGATTGATGGTAACACAGCGTCGGGTGACGCAGCCGATAATGGTGGTGGAGGTATTTATAACCTAAACGGAGGTACATTAATTATTTCAGAAGCAACTATTTCTAACAACATGGCTGACGGTGACGCTGGTTCTGGTGGAGGTATTTTGAATGATGTAAACGGTTCACTCACTGTATCTGTCTCTTCAATTACCGGAAATTCTGCTGTAAGAGCAGGTGGCGGAATTGAAGGAAATGCAACGGGCGGTATGAATACCATAACGCTAAACGGAACAAACCTGAATAACAACAGTGCAATGAGCGCACCCGGAAACGGTGGAGGATTACACATGACAGGTCCTGGAATAATTAATATAACAGACGGAACAGTAAACGGAAACGTTGCTGCTTCAGAAGGTGGTGGATTGTGGAACGGATCGGGCACAATGACTATAGACGGAACAACGATTGACGGTAACACAGCGTCTGGTGATGCAGCCGATAATGGTGGTGGAGGAATCTACAACCTAATGGGCGGAACGTTAACAATTTCAAATGCCACAATTACTAATAACACAGCCGACGGTGACGCCGGTTCTGGTGGTGGTATTTTAAATGATGTTGATGGAACATTAACCGTTGAAAACAGTATAATTGACGGAAACTCGGCTGTAAGAGCGGGAGGTGGTATTGAAGGTAACGCTATGGGCGGAACAAACATGATTACCTTAACCGAAACGAGTTTAGATGACAACAGTGCAATGAGCGCACCCGGAAATGGTGGTGGTTTGCACATGACAGGCCCTGGTGTAATTGACATTACAGACGGAACAGTAAATGGAAACACAGCTGCTGCAGAAGGTGGTGGATTGTGGAACGGATCGGGTACTATGACAATAGACGGTACAACGATTGACGGAAATACAGCGTCAGGAGCAGCTGCAGACAACGGTGGTGGAGGAATCTACAACTTTAACGGCGGTAGCTTATTTATTTCAGATGCTACAATTGCTAACAACAATGCTGATGGTGCTGCCGGTTCAGGTGGTGGTATTTTAAATGATGTAGACGGAAAACTAACCGTTACAAATACAGCCATTACTGGAAACTCAGCTGTGCGAGCAGGTGGAGGAATTGAAGACAATTCTGGTACGAGCACAATTGTTTTAACATCTGTAAATTTAGATGAAAACACCGCAATGGCCGCACCTGGAAACGGAGGTGGATTGCACATTACTGGTTCTGGTAGTGCAACAATTTCTGGTGGTACAGTAAACGGAAACAACGCAGCTTCAGAAGGCGGCGGATTGTGGAACGGTACAGGAACAATGACCTTAAATGGTGTAGAGATTGAAAATAACACCGCAATGGGCGCAGATGCAGACCATGGTGGAGCAGGAATTTTCAATAACGGTGGAGATTTGACACTAACATCTGTTTCATTAGAAAATAACTTAAGTACAGGAACATCCGGTTCGGGTGGCGCTTTGTTAAGTGTAGATGGAGATATTGTCATTTCATTGTCAACGTTTGAAATGAATGCTGCAAACCGCGCTGGTGGAGCCATTGAAGTAATTAATGGCGTACTTACCATTACTGATTCGGAATTTATGAATAATGACGTAAACGGTACGGCCGGTACAGCAAACCCCGGCAACGGAGGAGCCATTCACATAACGGGAGCAGTAGTAACAACAATTACAGGCGGAGAATTTGCTGAAAATGAAGCGGCAAGAGAAGGTGGTGCTTTATGGAACCAATCTGGAAGTACAATGGATATTGAAAACGTAACGATTGAAGATAACATTGCAAGTGGAGATGGTGCTACATTTGGTGGCGGCGGAATTTTTGTAAACGGTGGAGATGTAACCGTAACAAGTTCAACGCTTTCAGATAATGAATCAACAGGGTTAACTGGAAATGGTGGAGCAATTCACGTAAAATCGGGTTCATTAATGCTAATGACGAGTACAGTTTCTGGAAACTCATCTGCAGCAGACGGTGGAGGTATCTATACCAATGCTATGGCATCTATCAATGCATGTACGATCGTAAATAACGAAGCAGCTGGAAACGGCGGTGGAGTTGCTAGTGATTTTGAAACAAACCCAATGGTGGAAAACACAATAATTGCTATGAACAGTGGAACTGAAGCAGATGTTTATTCATCAACAGGAATTTACGTAAGTGGTGGTTACAACATTATTGGTGAATCCAGCTTATTAACCTTTCCGGCAGCAACCGGAGATTTAGTTGGAACACCAGAAGCTCCGGTTTCTCCATTAATTGGACCATTAGCGAATAATGGCGGTACCACACGGACGCATGCACTTCTTTCAACAAGTCCAGCATACAATGCCGGTAACCCAGCGGATATGTTTGTTGACCAAATTGGTTCTGAAGTGTTTGATGCACGTAGAGACATTGGAGCATTTGAATCTCAAATGGATTTAGCTTCTACTGAAAATTACGCGTTGAATGACTTAACAATTTATCCAAACCCATCTGCGGACGGTAATTTTACAATTACCTCAAGCGGTTTTGAAGGTGAAAACTTACAAGGAGATATTATCGAATTAGGTTCTGGAAAAATTGTACAAACGTTTATTTTTAACCAATACACCAATAATTTAGGCTTAAACGCATTAGCATCTGGTGTGTATATGTTGAGAATTAATTCAGCAGAAGGCTCATCAAACTATAAATTAATTATCGAGTAAATTTAATTGCGCTTACTTTTAAATTGAGTAGAGGCTGGTTATTATGACCGGCCTCTATTTTTTTGTGGTGGTGTTTGGTTTTACTATTCACTTTTTCAATGACGAATAACCGTGCTTAAAACAATATAGAGCCCTTCTCCAATTGATTCAAAACAAAATCAATATGCCATATTAACCGATCTCTGCCTTAGTTGGCCAAGATTATTTTTCCGGATTATAATAATTATTCAAGATAGAGTCTAATTGCTCTTTTCCTTCTGCTATGCGTGTTACTTTTTTCCAAAGTTCATCTGGAATTAAGGTTTGTAATGGCTGTTTTAAGGCAATTATTTCTCCAAAAACGTTGCTTATTTTTTTGTCCCATACTTTGTAGTATTTTTCCAAATCATTTGGGTAAACAATTTTTCTTTTGGTTCCTTCATCAATTCCTTTAAATGGTTCAGAGATGTTTAAATAGCCATAATCATCCGTGAGTTGCTCTCCGGGTTGGATGTCTCTAATTGCAATTTCAAAATCGTAAGCGGTGGTTAGGCAGTTTGAATTAAAGCTGTGGTTTACAAAGCGGCCATTGTCCCAACACAGCACAAAATTACCTTTGTTGTTTCTGAACGTATAGGTATCTAATATGTCTTGATAAATGGGTTTTAATGCCTTAAACTGGGTTGGGGTAAATTCACGGTCAAATTCATCTAACGCCCATGTTATTGTGCCTGCGGGAATAAATTGAGTGGCTACAACGCCGTATCCAACCTCGTTGTTAATGTGCTTTATTTCTGTGTCTGGATGTATCATATTGTATAAGTTAAATGTTGCTTTTTAATTGGGTCAAATGTATAAATATGATTGTAAATAACTACTTTTTTATGTTTATTTACACCTGTTTATCACACAAAATTTATTTCGGTCAAAATAACTGAATAACAATGTGTTATAATAACAAAAAAAGGCTGCCGAGAATTACCTCAGCAGCCTTTTTTTTAAATTTAAAATTAGCCTTATTGCTTTGTTACTTTAAACGTGGCAACGGTATTGTTTTTATCAATAACTCTAATCAAATAAGTGCCACTATTTAGCGTAGACAAATCAAAAGTAGTGTTAGATGATTGGATGGCTTGCGTTAGAACTGTTCTTCCGCTCATGTCTATCAATGCTGCTGTTAAATTAACAGAACCACCAGTGTAGGCAAGGTTTACTGTAGTAGCCGTAACCGTTGGGAAGATAGAAAAGTTTTTTTCATTTACTTCAATACCAACTATATCTGTAACCACAACAGTTACTGATGCAGTTCCAGTACATTCACTTTCAGAATCTGTTACGTGAAGGGTTACATCATATTCGCCCACCATTGTAAATGGAAATGAAGGATTTTCTGTTGTTGTGGTAAATCCGTTATCAAAATCCCAGAAAAAACTATCTCCCGTTGGAGTTGTGTTTGTAAAACTTACTGTTCCTGTTGGGTCGGTAATAAGTGACACAGGGTTAGGTGTTGCTGTAAAAGAAACTTCTGGTGAAGCGGTTACCTCTACTGTAATTGTGTTTTTTGTTTCTTCACCATCTACTACACAAAAATACGTTCCAGAAACTAACGGCTCATAAGTAGCTGCAGTTGCGCCGGGAATTTCTAACGCATCTACATACCATTGGTATGATCCACCTACTTCATTTACTGCAAGTGTAGACGGGTCAGTCGAACAATAATCCGTTGGTCCATTAATCGTAACAATTAGCGGAAGTTCAGCAAATGCCATGGCATGCAAATTATTGTCATAATTTGCTACAAGGTCAAATTCGTAGGTCGTAAGGTTAAACTCATACAAATCATCATAATTAGATACTAAGGCTATGTTATCATTTTTCATTGCAATGGCATTGCATTCGTCATCAAAGCCTAAAAACGCCATGTCTACATCTTCTGTATTTGTAATCAAATCAATCGTTGTAAAGTGATCTTCATCAACAAAAAACATTTCATTGGCATAAAAATTATGCACAATTGCACCTGCTTCATTGTCGCTTGAGGGGTTTAGTAGTAGTGTAGTTGAACCATCTGTAATATCTACACTATAAAAGCCCTGACCAGAATAACTGCCAGAAAAAGCGTATAAATTTGAATTATAAAAGGCAATATCTGTCATGTTACCTGCGTCTCCGATATCCGTAATCACTCCAGTTGTAACGTCAACCGTTCCTAATCTTCTGTTGGTAGCCGAACCACCATCTGTTTGGTAAAGGATGTACATTTCTCCAGAAAAAGGTTCTAAAGCTAAACCATAACAACCGTCCACACCATCAACTGTGCTGGTAAGGGTTATAAATTCAGAAACATCATAACTAACGGCAGTGTCAATAACACCAAGTTGGTTCGAATAATTAAAGCCCACGTATAAAGGTATACTTTGAGCGTTGGCGCAAGGTGCCAAAATAAGCACTGCGGCAAAAATAGATAATAGTGTTTTCATAGCTAATAATTAAAGTTTTGGAGCCTAATATAGTACATATTTATCTAAAGAAATGGCAAGTGGTGAGATGCGGGCGTTTCATTCACTTTTTTTGTAGTGCTTTTTTCCGTGATTTACAGCGTTTCTATCAGTTCAATTTTGGTTAAGCCAAGAACGGTTGATTTCCATATTTTTAATGAAAAAGTAAGTAAACGCACACTTTTGCATTAACTTTAAAACATATAAACAAATTTTACTATGCGGTTATATTTCATTTTTTTATTACTACTTGCGGCAGGTGCTTGCTCAGAATCACCCAAAAAAAACGAACAGTACGGAGAACGAGAAACTACAACGACTGAAAGCCCTGATGTTGTAAATTCAGGTGAAGCGATAGCGGCAGATGAATCTGCAGAAATGGACGTGATAAATGCCGCCGAAATGCATGAAGCATCCGCTGAAACTAATGTGCCCAACGAATATGAGGATATTGACTGGAATGAGTATGAAGCAAGCATGACTAAAGATTATTCATTTGTGATTTTAATATCCACCAAAAACTATGATTCAGCATTTGAACGCGCAACAGAGGCTTCTGAAAAATTGGGTTATCCGTTAAACTTAAGAGGGCTACACCCGCATGATGATATTGGTTTATCACTACCCGAAGACGTGTGCGAATCGATTTGCGGGGGAGACGTGGTGGATTATCCGCAATATTTACCGCGGAAAGATTACGGGGAGTCAAAATACATATCGGTAGAATACTCAAACGGTTTTAAAGGGTTTACGTCAGGTTATTATATTGTAGTGGCAGCAAGCGGAGAAAAAGGTGCGCCAGTGATTAAAGAAGCGTTAAACGAAGCACGCAAATTTTATGATGATGCCTATGCCAAAACGTGCGGAGTTTGGATGGGCTGTAGTTGTTAGTGATTGTTAAGTTAAAATCGTAAATTTAGAGCATGCAATTGCCGAAACCACTATTCATTCTATTTTTTTTAGCTTTTCAATTAACTGAAGTGACCTGTTATGGGCAAGAAAAAGAATACTTTAACTACACCACCCTTTCTGCACAGTATGATGTTTTTAGTGTAGATCATTATAATAGCCCAAATTTAAACCCTACAAGAGAAACGTTTGGTTTTTCGTTTTTAGCCACTACGGGCATAGTGGCAAGTCCAAATTTTTTGTTAGCTGTTAAGCTGGGTTACAGGTACGTAAATAACTATGCTCATCCAGAGGCTGTGTTTAACTTTTTAGACATGCCTGAATCAGACTTATTATTTTTTAATTACAATGGCGGGTACGCAGGGCTTGGGTTTAATTTGGGCCGACGGCATTTGTGGGAATCTTCATTAATTATTGGAGGCGGGTTAATGAAAAAACCAGGGTTCGCCATTTCCAATGCTGAAATGGAATTTGGATTGCAAACGGGCTATAAATATATTGCGCCCAGGGGTTTGATGCTGCGATTTGGCGTTGCTTCTAATTATGGGCGAAACGGTTTTTTTAGTTTTGCGTATTCGGCTTATGCCGGTTTAGGGTATGCGTTTCAACATTCAAAACAAACAGTTAAAAAAGAATACAAAAAAGAGAGAGCTAACCCTTATTTTAACATAAGTGTAAACGGCTATATTGGTAGCCTTACACTAGAGTTTGTAGGCGCTCAACTTAGGGCAGATCATTTTCTTTTTAACGGACCCAATGTTGATTTGGGCTATAGCGTTGCTTTCAACGCGGGGTTAGATTTTGATGGTGACCGGTTATACTCAGCTTCTGCAGCTTTTGTGGGCTTATTCGGCGCTCAAGAAAGTAAACTGGAATTTGCAATTGGACCTAATTTTCCGTTAGGAGATATGAATAATAATTTTCTCGCGTGGTATGAGCGCGTGCATTTGGGAGTAGGATTGCGGTTCGTTCCGGAGGATATTCCGCTTACAATTCGTATCGGCTCAGCCACCACAAGTATTTTGTATGTTGGTATAGGGGTAAGGTTTTAAACTGGCTCGCTTTTTTTATTTCAATACTGGGCACTTTATTGAATGATGGCTGTACCCAAGCTGTAATTAGTTTATCATCTATACCATGCAACCTCAGTTAAACGATTAGTAAAACACTACCATAAAGGAATTTAAAACCCCGTGGTGTGGAAATTTAGATACACAACGTTGTGTAAATAAGTGCTGAAAGCAAGTAAAATCCACATGGCACGATTGTTCCTCTGTATTAAACAAAACACAACTATTTAACAATTTAAACAAAAACATTATGAAAGGTCCAGGAATTTATATCGGAGGTGGTACATTAATATTGATTATCATTTTATTAGTTATCTTTTTATAAGACTACGCAGTACTTAAAAAAACCGTTGCAGTAAATTGTAACGGTTTTTTTGGTTTCTACGACTACTAACCTAAGGTTCAATTATTCCAAAACGCTCACAGTTCACTTTTCACCTAATCTGCCGGTTGCGACGGCTATCAATACTTTTTCTGTTATTATTTAATGAGTAAAAGCACATTAACCACCAGGCAAAAAAAAACGATTCGAACCTAATGCCCGAATCGTTTTTAAAGGTGAACCAAATGCTTCTACTCTTCGTCCAGCCATGCTACCTGGCCGTTATCCATATCATAAACGGCACCTACTATTTTTATCTCGCCGTTATCTTCCATCTCTTTAAGTATTGGACTGTTTTTTCGGATTTCATTTATTGTGTTGCGCACATTGCTTTCACAAACCATGTGAACATATTCTTGATTTTTAGAATTTTTTTCACCTTCATAATTTACGCTTGCTATAGCCGGCTTAATTTTTTCTAACATGGGTGTAATGTTTCCAAGTTTAACATCATCTACAGCAGCTTTAACAGCACCGCAGTGTTCGTGCCCCATTACCAAAATTAATTTTGAGCCAGAAACGTTACAGGCAAATTCCATGCTGCCTAAAATATCAGTATTTACAAAGTTACCCGCTACACGTGCCACAAAAAGGTCACCAATGCCTCTGTCAAAAACATCTTCAACCGGCACTCGGCTATCTACGCAAGAAAGTACAATAGCTTTCGGATACTGTGCCATAGTAGTCATCCTAATTTGTTCAGAATGGTTTCGTTTGGTCAAATCATTGTTCATGAATCTAGCATTACCATCTTTCAGTGTACGAATTACTTCATCTGGTGTTAAGGCATCCTGCTCTTCTTTAGTTAAAATATCAACTATCAGCCCTTCTTCATCAATCACGTCACCTGTTGCTGCTGTTTCTTCCGTTTTGGGTGTGGTTGATTCCTCATTTTCTGATTGCTCTCCGGTTTGGTTATTGCAAGCCGTAAAAGCTAAAGTGGCAATAGCTAATGTTACAATTTGAATTTTTCTGATCATACATTAAAGTTTAAAAGTTTAAGAAAGTAATTAAGTTGAGTTGGTCACGATTAGTATTGCTTAAAAACTGGTTCATATAGCCGACCTCAAATCGGATGTTTTTATTGAGTTTAAAGCCTAAACCACCGTAAAGCCTGTTGCGGTCAAATAGGTTGCCATCTGCGTTTATAAAAATTTCGTTGTAGGTAGAAATGTACAGGGTTTTGTCCGTCATTAATTTTTTATTTAAAGGGATGTTGAGGGCTAAAAAGTACCTAAATCTTATTCTAAAATCATCCTCAATAAACCGTTGCTCAAAACGGTAGCGGTGTTGTACAGCCACTCTGCCAATTTTTTGGCGTGTAATAAACTGTTGGTAAATGCGGTGTTCTTCTACCGCCACTTTTTCATTTAACTCACCAACGTAATTTTGGCTTAAAATATATCCGTAACCCACTAATAGGTTATTGTTGTTTTCGGTTAAGTTATATCCCAATCCGGTTCTTAAAAGCAGTTGTTCAAGGTCGCCAACTGCATTATAGTTACGGTATTGAACTTCATGGTGCAGGTTTAATTTTGAATTAAATTTTTTATTGCCAAAGTAAATTAACCAATTGCCAAAATCACTCTCCTGCGTAAACGCCATAAATGGCAGAAGTAAAAAAATAATCAAATAAGGGGTTTTCATTTTTTTCTCTAATTTTTCATAATTGAAAGCGGAAATGTACATATTTTAATTAATGTTTAACGCGCATAGTTAAACATTAAACATTTTTTATTCTGCTAAATCGTTTTGGTAAACTATTTGTGCTGCTGTTACGCGCAAAATTGTCTCCGTTTATTGGTTTCTACAACTACTTTTTTTCAAAAAAAAATGATTTCAACTACGCGGTTTGTTTTCTATTGTTTTTGTAGTGTTCCGTTAATCGCTAAACGCTTACGCACGCCCATCAGTTATGTCAGCAGCGGGAAACTGGAAAACATGCGCTTAAAAAATGTTTAAACATCTAGTTAGGTAAAAACATTTGTACATTCGTAACTGTTACACATTAAACTAGCTGACTATTGTACAATTTAGGAAATTGAGGCTTTGATTGGGGAAGCATAGCCAAAATGCAGTTGAATAAACGTTCAACGGACGTAAAATTAGAGTAGCTGCATCACATCATTAATTCATTTCCACCGGCAGATTTTATAGTTTATGCAATGAAAAGAGCAACAGATAAAGAAAACAAAAATGAAGAACAATAGTAAAAAGTATTGGTTATTTCTGGTCATTTCTTCCTTTTTGCTATCGTGCGATAATGAAAAAGAAACCTCAACTGAAGGTGCAAAAGCTCCATTAATGGTTGAGGGATATTTGGTTGAAACGAGTACGTTTGACAATAAATTTGTTACAACCGCAAACTTAATGGCTAATGAGCAGGTAGAAGTAAAAGCGCCGATTTCAGGTCAAGTTTTAAACATCAATTTTAAAGAAGGTTCCACAATTCGTAAAGGGCAATCTATCGTTAGGTTGGATGACCGGAGTTGGAAAGCGCAATTAATGGGGTTAGAGGCAGAACTTGAAAAAAGTAGCAAAGATTACGACCGCAAAAAAAACCTTGTTAATGCTGGCGGAAGCAGTGAAAAAGATGTACAGGAGGCATTTGCAACTATTGAACGTTTAAAGTCAGAGATTCGCCAGCTTGAAATTAATATAGACCTTGCAAACGTAAGGGCTCCTTTTTCTGGAACTGTGGGGATGCGTGATTTTAGTCTTGGTGCCTACCTAAGCCAGGGAGATGTGATTACCATACTGACTGAAACCGAAAAATTGAAAGTAGACTTTTCGTTGCCATCTCAATACAAAAACAACTTGAAAATCGGAAAAAACATTACTGTTGTTGTAGAAGAAGATACACTGAGTGCAGAAATTTATGCCATCAGTCCACTCATTAATACAGACTCCAGAACCATTGGAGCGCGTGCTTTTTTAAATCAAGAAAATGAGCGCACCATTTTGCCGGGTACTTATGCCGAAGTGATTGTTTCTATTGATAGTGCGGATGATGCTTTATTAGTACCTACTCAAGCAATTGTTCCAGAAATTAATGACCAAACGGTGTATTTGTTTAAAAATGGAACAGGTGAAAGAAAAGTGGTAAAAACCGGCAACCGAAATGCAGATATGGTACATATAGTAAGTGGATTAAGTCCCGGAGATACGGTTATTACTACGGGCTTATTACAAATAAAACAGGGAATGAACCTTACACTGCAGAACCTTCAAAACAAGGCTAAATGACACTTTCTGAGTTAAGTATAAAACGACCAGTGCTGGCAACCGTTTTTGCAATCGTGGTTGTGTTGTTCGGTGTGGTGGGGTTTCTTTCATTGGGTGTACGAGAATATCCAAGTGTAGACCCTCCGGTAGTAACGGTGCAAACGAATTATATTGGTGCCAATGCAGAAATTATTGAGTCGCAGATTACAGAGCCGCTTGAAGAACAAATTAATAGTGTTGAAGGCATTAAAACACTTAGCTCGATAAGTACAGACGGTAGAAGCACCATCACCATTGATTTTTTTCCAGATATTGACTTGAATGACGCAGCGAATGACATTCGCGATAAGGTTTCACAGGGAATTAAAAACCTTCCGCCAGATGCAGACCCTCCGGTAGTTAATAAAGCAGACGCCAATGCAGAAACGATTTTGTCCATAACCGTTCAAAGCAAAAAACGCAGCTTGCTCGAACTATCAAAAATAGGAAATGATGTTTTTAAAGAGCGGCTACAAACCATTCCGGGTGTGAGTAGTATTCGAATTTGGGGAGAGAAAAAATACGCCATGCGGTTAGAACTTAATCCGTCTAAAATGCGGGTTTTAAATGTTTCTACATTAGACATTCAAAACGCACTTATGGCGCAGAATGTTGAACTGCCCTCTGGTCGGATTGAAGGAACAGAAACAGAAATGACCGTAAGGACTATTGGACTGTTGACAACAGAAGAAGATTTTGAAAACCTGATAATAGGCGAACAGAACGAAAATTTGATTCGATTAAAAGATGTTGGTACGGTACGGTTAGGTGCAGAAGCAGAAAGAACCTTGTTAAGAGGAAATGGCGTTATTCCAATGGTGGGTATCGCTTTGCAACCCCAGCCCGGTTCTAATTTTATTGAAATTGTAGACGAAGCCTTCAGAAGATTGGAAAGTATGAAAAAAGACCTGCCTCCGGATATTGAGCTGGATGTGGCCATGGATAAAACAACCTCAATCCGCCAGGCGATTGATGAAGTTCAAAATACCATTTTCATGGCTTTTGGTTTGGTTCTTATTGTTATCTTTTTCTTTTTGCGCAACTGGCGAACAACGCTAATTCCAGTCATTTTAATTCCGATTACGTTGATTGGCAGTTTTGGAGTATTGTATGCGGCAGGTTTTTCCATCAACGTACTTTCACTGCTTGGGTTAGTATTGGCCACCGGTTTAGTGGTGGATGATTCAATTGTGGTGATGGAAAATATTTATGCCAAGGTAGAAGAGGGGATGCATCCCATGAAAGCTGCATTTGAAGGAGCGCGGGAGGTGTTTTTTGCTGTAATTGCCACTTCAATTACCCTTGTTTGTGTTTTCTTGCCGATTTTCTTTATGTCCGGATTAACAGGACAATTGTTCAGAGAGTTTGCCATGGTTGTGGTGGGTGCAATGGTTATATCTACATTTATTACCTTGTCATTAACACCCATGATGAGTTCAAGAATGCTGCGTAAAACAAAAAAAGAAAATGCCTTGATGCGCTCTTTTGGTAATCTGGTAGATCGTTTGATTAAATCATACACCGGATCTTTAAAAAAATTTATGGGACGAAGATGGTTAGCGTTCCCTTTGTTTATTCTTATTTCTGGTCTTTTTCTGTTTTTTGGTAGTCAATTACCGTCTGAATTAGCCCCAATGGAAGATAAAAGTCAATTGCGGGTTATTTCCACCGCACCCGAGGGCACCTCATTTGAAGCCATGGACAATTATCAACTAAGGTTGATGCATCTGTTAGACACGATACCGGAAAAAGCATTTTTGCTGGGGGTAACTTCTCCCACTTTTAGGGCTTCCACGGCGGCAAATTCCTCTTTTATTTACATGCCACTAAAACAACCGGGCGAGCGTGAAAAATCACAGGATCAAATTGCGCAAGAAGTTAATCAAATGTTACAAAAATTAACATTTGCCTGCTCATTTGTTGTGCAGGAACCCACCATTAAATCAAGCAGTAAAAGTTCAGGCACATTGCCGATACAATATGTGTTACAAGCCCCAGATTTAGCGCATTTAAGAGAAGTGCTACCTGTATTTATGGACAGTGTAAGCAACAGCCCTTATTTTTCTGTGTCTACGGTAGATTTAAAATTCAATAAACCTGAAATGGTATTGCGTATCAACCGGAATAAAGCCTATTTAATGGGGGTGGATGTGATGGATATTGCCACTACGCTTCAAACATTTTTAAGCGAACAACGGCTCGGTTATTTTATGAAAGAGGGCAAACAATATTATGTAATTGCACAGGCACAAAAAGAGCGTAAAGATGAACCACTTGATTTAACCACAATCACCATCAGAAATAAAACCAATGAAATGGTAAGCCTTGACAACTTAGTTGATATGAGTTTCCAAAGTCGCCCGCCATCTCTTTTACGGTACAACAGATACACCTCTGCCACCGTCCAGGCGGCTCCTTCAGAAGGGTATACCGTGGGAGATGGAATTGCAGAAATGGATCGCATATCAGGACAATTGCTGGATGAATCATTTAGTACAGAATTATCAGGCAGCTCAGCCGACTATGCCGAAAGCTCTGAGAGTACCTTGCTAATTTTTCTGTTTGCCCTAGTGCTTGTTTATTTAACGCTGGCTGCTCAGTTTGAAAGTTTTCGCGATCCGTTAATCATTATGTTGACAGTTCCACTAGCTTTAGCGGGAGCGGTTTTAACCCTGTGGTTATTTGATCAGACACTGAATATTTTTAGCCAGATTGGAATGATTGTACTGATTGGAATTGTGACTAAAAACGGAATTTTGATTGTAGAATTTGCCAATCAAAAACGAGATGCGGGAAAATCATTAAAAGAAGCGGCAACAGAAGCTGCAGCACAGCGGTTCAGGCCCATTCTGATGACGAGCCTTTCCACTATGCTGGGTGCGCTACCCATTGCCCTGGCCCTTGGTGGATCGTCAAGTAGTCGCATTCCCATGGGAATGTCCATTATAGGCGGTTTATTGCTTTCATTGGTGTTGACGTTATACCTCATTCCGGCGCTTTATTCATTTATCGCTTCAAAAGAGAAAAAGATTATTGATGAATCAAATTATTAAACACATACTGCTACTATTGATTGCTGTTTTTTGGGTCAATAGTTCAAATGGGCAGTCATTAGCTGAGCTCATTAATGCGTCGCTGGCTAAAAACTATCAAATACGAATTCTTCGGAATGAGACGACAATGGCAGAAAATAACAATACCTGGGGTAACGCAGGTTTACTGCCGTCTGTCGGGCTAAACGGAGATTTTTCTGCAGCTACAAATAATACAGAACAACAACTTGCAGATGGCACACTTCAGGAAGGTAATTCGGCAAACAGCTCTAATATAACCCTTTCATTATTGGCAAATTGGACTGTTTTTGATGGTTTTGCCGTTTATGCGTTGAAAGATCAATTTGGTTATTTAGAACAATTGGGGCAATTGAACAGTAAATATTATATTGATCAAACCGTGGCCGATATCGTTACAGCTTATTACCAATTGGTATATGAGCAACTTTTACTGGACTATTATCAGGAAAGTATGACAATTTCTAGTTATCGGCTTAATTTAGAAGAACAACGGCTACAATTTGGGGCGGGTTTAAAAATAGATTATGGACAAGCACTTGTTGCTTACCAAACGGATAGTATTCGGTTAATGGAACAAGAGAATACAATTAAAAACTTACACGTCGAACTAAACCGTATTTTAAACAACGAACTTGAAAATGAAATTACCGCAGGGCAGGGTCATTCGTCTTTTGACTTTGTGGTGATTCCCAATAAAGATTCACTGTTTAGCCAGATTGAACAAAACAATCAAATGTTACAGATTCAGCTGCTGAATGAACTCATTTCTGAAACACAAGTCAGAATACAAAAAGCCAACCGTTATCCAAAAATTGACCTTTATGGCGGGTATCAGTTTTCGCAATCCACGGCAGAGGTTGGATTCATTCTACTCAACAGAAACGTAGGCCCTACCATTGGGTTGAATGTTAATTTTAATCTATTTAATGGTGGGCGCACCAATATTGCAATAAATAATGCAGAAATTGAACAAGAGAATACGACCCTAAATCGCAAACAGGTAGAAGTGAATGTAACTGCAGAAGCCCTTACTTATTACAATCAGTATGAGTCGATCCAACAGCGCATCACATTAGCTCAAAATAACGCTGAAACCATGGAAGATGTTTACGACATAGCCGCAGATCAGTTAAAAGAGGGAGAAATTAACGGTTATGATTTTAGAAACGTACAGCTTTCTTTTTTGAACGCACGAATCGTCCTGCTTCAAGCCCAGTTTTCTCTTAAGTTGATAGAGGTTAACCTAAACCGTATTGCAGGTAATTTATTGGGGTCTTATTTGTAAACCTGAGTTCGATTCTTCCAAATTTCCACAAAAGTATTGAAAATAGTGAGATTTTGACAGAAAAATGTGCCACATTGAGCGCAGTCGAAATGTAGTACTAACTGGTTAATTCAAGGCTTTTTCCGTTGAAAGATTGCTGTTTTCCATACTTTTCGAAGAATTGATTTCATATTTCCTTATACTTCGTTATGGTTTTTCGAAGTGAATACTCCTTCAAAACCATGCCTTGCCTAAAAAAACTGAAATCAACTGTGAGCGTTTGGAAGAATCGAACTCAGGTTGTAAACTTCTGATGGCGGGTTGAGAGGTGTCAGCACAACTAAAAATGCCTCTACTTACCTTATTGGAAATAGAGGCATTAAAGTCTCAGTTGAATGTTAAAAAACGCTTGTTTACCCCTGTTCAGTTGGCACTATATATAAATCGTTCACATTTACACGATCAGGCTGTGTCAACGAATAATGGATGGCTTCTGCAATATCCTCAGCTTCCAGCATAGTCATTTTTTTCATACCTTCCAGTTCATCTAAGATATCTTCATCCGTAATGGATTCAAATAAGCTCGTATCCACTGCTCCGGGCTCAATAGAGGTAACATTAATGCCATATTTTGGCGCCAATTCCTTTCGCAGCCCTTCAGAAAGCATTTTTACTGCTGATTTTGTAGCGCAATAAACGGCACCACCCGGAAAATAGTTGTAAGCGGCAGAAGATGATACATTAATAATATTTCCTTTTTTATTTTCAATAAAAGTCGGAAGGACGGCAGCTACCCCGTTTAAAACTCCTTTAATATTTACGTCTACCATTTGTTCCCACTCATCAGTTTTTAGCTTTTCTATGTAAGAAAGTGGCATTAGCCCGGCGTTGTTTACTAGCGTGTGTACAGTACCGTACGCTTCGCGTGCTTTATTTACAACATTTTCAAACTCTGATTTTTTTGTCACATCAGCTTTAACAACAAGTGCCGTTCCGCCGTTGTTTTCAATTTCAGATTTAAGTTCATTCAATTCGTCCTCGCTTCTTGCGGTTAATACTACTTTTGCTCCAGCTTTGGCAAGATTTTTTGCCGTTGCTCTTCCAATTCCGCTAGATGCCCCTGTTATAATTACTACATTTTCTGTGATTTGCATATTTTCTGTTTTTAAGATTAAATTCTACTAAATTGGCTGCAATTAGCTTTCCAAAGATGAGTTTAGCGTCTAAACAACAGCTTTAAAGGCTTTAGAAGCTATTGTTTATTACTCCGTTGAGGTAGGGTGTGGATAAAATGGTTGAATGAGGGAAAGCAGGTCAACAGAATGAATTACCAAATGATTGAGTCTAATTTTCTTGTGCGTATGATTTATGGGTTGAAAAAGTAAACGTATCCTCCATTGCAGAGTCTCAATGTGATTCCTTCGCTAAAAAAAAGTGTTTTTTTTATTACTGTAAGATTGCAAATGACTAATTTCCGCCCTTGTTTTTAAAAAGTTGAACCGACTATTCGCTAAATTTTTTAAAACACGACCATTACCAACAGAAAAAATGACTGCCTTAAAGCGAATAATTTATGGCCTTTGGATAACAATTGTCCTCACGGTTATTATTACGTTAATCGTAAACCCTTCTTTTTTTAGTGTGCAAAATCTTGTGGCATTTATCCAAAAATTTGAAATGCAGCTAATGGTCGTTTACATTGTTATTTCATGCTTAAGAGGCGTGTTTTTAATTCCAAGTACCCCTTTTGTATTGGCTGGTGTTATGCTCTTTCCTTCCAGCCCGGTTTTTGTAATTGTGGTTTCAATGGTGGGTATTTTATTGTCCGCAATCCTGCTCTATTATTTTTCAGATCTGTTAAGTTTTAGTGAAAAGTTAGAAAATAAATTTCCCGAAAAAATGGAGGTCTGGAAAAAGCGCGTACAATCTAAAAAGGCCTTTTGGATTGTGCTTGTCTGGTCGTTTTTTCCGCTAGTTCCTACAGATTTAATTTGTTACCTGGCTGGTATTGTAAAAATGCCGATCAAATATTTGTTGGTTGGTGTGGGCGTGGGGGAAGTTATTTTGGTGGGGTGTTATGTTTATTTGGGTACGGGGGTTATTGAGTGGGTTTTGGGGTGAGTGATGTTAGTCTTTTTTTGGGATGTTGTTTAATTTGGATTAGGTAGTATATATAATGGTGATTTTAGCAATTACGTTTTCAATTTAAGAGCTTATTTTATAACGCTGATAACCTAATGTTCATAAGCGTTACGCTGTATTTTTTTGTATTTATTTCTTATTTTAAATTTTCCTTTGTCATATTTCTTTAAATGTTGTCACTAAATAATTGAGAGATAAAAAATACATGCAACAATTAAACTTCGAAGAAATACTCGAAACCAATAAAGAAAAGATTTATCGCATTTGTAAAATATATGCTGTGGCTCCAATTGAACCGCAAGATTTATTTCAGGAAGTGGTATATCAAATCTGGAAATCGGTTGCATCCTTTAAAGGCAATTCTTCGGTAGATACATGGGTATACCGTATTGCATTAAATGTGTGCATGCGTTTAAAATTAAAACTACAGAAAGATGGTGCTAGAACAATACGATTTGATGCCATTCAATTCAAAGAAAGCCAAACTTCAACTAGTCATCAGACCGAAGAAAAATTTGAGTTATTAAAGCAATGCATAACCACTTTAAATGACGGTGATACGGTGATAGTTTTACTGTATTTAGAAGAATTGTCTTATAAACAAATAGCGGAAACAACAGGTTTGACAGAAAATCACATTGCTGTTAAAATGAAGCGGATTAGAAAAAAATTATTGAATTGTATTCGCCCTAAATTAAGTTAAAATGGAAGGACAAGACTTGAAAAATATTTGGAAGAGTGCTTCTAAAGAAGAAATCACAATAAACACCGATCAACTTATGGATGATTTTAAACTTAAAATGGAACGGAGGGAGCAAATTGTTCGCAGAAGAGACCTCAGAGAAATTATCGCAGCTTTAATAGGGTTAATTGGTTTTGGATATTCATATTATGCTTATTCAAATACATTTTCACGTGTAGGTTCAATTCTTGGGTTACTCGCATTAATTTATATTATTTATAAATTGAGATCTAATCGAAAAAATAAAACGGGGCAAAAATTATTTCTCCCAATTCGAGAGCAGATGCTTCATCAACACAGGTTCATGCTCAACCAATATAAACTACTAGATACAGTTATTTATTGGGTTTCAACTCCACTTTTCATGGCTAACTCAATTATCGTTTGGGGGCTTTCAAAGCCTAATGATACATCTACTTTACTAGATCAAATAACAGAAAAATGGGAGATAAAAATTGTTATAACAATAATATTGGCCATAGTTTTTGGATACATAGGATGGATGAACAAAAAAGCCGCTGAGGTGAATTGGAAGCCACTTATTCAGCAGCTAAATGCCCTACTAAAAAACTTAAAAGAAGAAGAAAAATGAGAAGAAGGTATTATGGTTTAACATGGTTTCTTCACTCCAAAAGGATATAGCTTTCACTTTCGTTTGAGAACTTTGTTCTGCCATCTGGTAGTTGTTCTGTTTTTGTGTAGATAATTGGTACAATTTCTTTTCTGCTGCTGTCTATTCCATACCAATATTATAAATAAGGTCGTATTTAAAATCGTTCAACTCTTTCCCACTCTTATCAATTACAAAAGCTCTTATTGCAATTTTTAGTCATGGTTCATTGTAATTAAGTCAAAAAAGTACCTAAAGGTTCAATACGGAAAATATAAAATAGATTAATCAATAGTGGAGCTTAGTTTCGGGTTTTCTAAAAATATGTGATTTAAGATACGATTTTTTTAAATGTGTCTTGCTGTTCTTGAAAAACCTCTTAGAAATACATATGCTTTATCTCTTTGAACTCCTAAGACCTCTTCTAGTTAGTCAATTTTCACTGGAAAGTTACTCGTGTTGCTTTGAAGCATTCCAGTTAGGTATTCAAGTTTAGTAAAGGGGAAAGGCAAATCAAATCCTTTTCAGTATTTTTATAAAAAGTATGTATTATGGATCAAGATTCAATTGTAAAAGCCTTATTAAACTTCAGAGACGAGCGAGATTGGAAACAGTTTCATAACTCCAAGGATCTTGCGCTGGCAATTTCTATTGAATCTGCTGAATTACTAGAACTTTTCCTATGGAAAGAAAACGAAAATGTTCAAGGCAAACGTCTTCAGGAAGAACTAGCAGATGTTTTATCCTTTTGTTTGTTGTTGGCTGAAAAGCACGGGTTGGATGTTGAGCAAATTATTCTAAACAAAATTGAGCAGAACAGATTGAAGTACCCTATTGAAAAAGCGAAAGGTAAATCAGATAAATACGATCAATTGTAATGGAATCAATTAGCGAGTTCGAAATAGTAAGCCTTTCCTTTGATAGAAATGTGTTAGATGACAAAACGACCTTTGATCAAGTATCTAATTGGCCTATTGTTTACCTTCTTAGCAGTGAAGAAAAAAAAATAATATATATAGGCGAAACGACCAACGTTGAAGTTCGCTTATCTGATCATATTAAAAATGAGACAAAAGCGAAACTAACGTTCGTGAGGCTGATTTCGAGCCATCTTTTCAACAAATCTGCGACACTAGATATTGAGGCTAATTTAATCCAATATATGGCTGCGGATAGCAAATACAAGCTGATTAACGTAAAAGGTGGCTCACGTCACGAGTACCATCAAAAGGATAAAATTTACTGGCCAATTTTTGAGAAAATCTGGGATAAATTAAGGTATGAAGGAATAGCCGTCCATTCGCTACAGCATCTTTCAAACTCTGATTTATTTAAATATTCTCCTTACAAATCACTATTAGGAAATCAACTTGAAGTAGTTGATGAGATACTTGATCATTTAATTAGTGATGATGTTAATAACATGATTGCTGAAGGGAGTGCGGGTACGGGGAAGACAATTGTTGGAATTTACCTTTTTAAAATACTCATGACATATCATCAAAATTTTGAATTTGACGTAGCTGATGACATTGAAAACCGATTGCTTCAAAAAGTAAAACTAGTTCGTCAAAAGTTTCCTAAGTTACGTATGGCACTCGTAATACCTGTATCCTCTTTCCGAAAGACTATGAAATCTGTGTTTGGCAGTACCAAAGGACTTAGGTCAAATATGGTTATCGGGCCGGCAGCCTTGTCTAGGGAAAAATATGATATTGTAATAGTAGATGAATCACACCGATTAAGAAGAGCGGTTAATTTAGGAACCTATTCAAATGCTTTTAAAAATGCAGCTCGACGACTGGAGTTCGTCCCTGAAGAAAGTAATGAACTTGATTTCGCAATCAAGCAATCCAATAAGCTAATTCTTTTTTACGACGAATATCAATCTGTTCGGCCAGGTGACGTCAGAAAAGAAGATTTTGATAAACTAAAAGAGAACAAAGCTACTGCCTTGTTGCGATTAAAGTCGCAATTTCGCGTAAATGGTGGAAACGGATATTTGAGTCATGTCAATAATATATTGAATCATGCTTATGAAAAAATTAAACTATATAAACATGCCAATTACGAATTTCTACTTTTCGAATCATTGGAAGATATGATTGAAAAAGTACAATCCAAAGAGAAAAAATTCAATTTGTCGCGGTTATTGGCTGGGTTTTCCTGGCCCTGGATATCAAAAACCGACTCAACGCTCAAAGATATTAAGATTGGTGATCTTGAGTTAAGATGGAATCATAAATCAATCGATTGGATTAATTCTGAAAATGCGATTAATGAAGTCGGCTGTATACATACAGCACAAGGATATGATTTGAATTATGCAGGTGTAATATTTGGAAATGAAATCGTATATAACCCAGAAAAAAAACGTATTGAGATTAGAGAAGATTATTATTTCGATCGGAATGGAAAATCGTCAATCAAAGACCCTAGAGAGTTAAAAAAGTATATCATCAACATTTATAAAACATTGCTCACGAGAGGGATTTACGGAACCTATGTTTACGCTTGTGACGTCCATCTTCGCAACTATCTCTCCAATTGGATTCCAACAATAAGTCAATCAAATTCGGAGGAAATACAACTTGACAAAACAGAAAATCTGATTCCTTTCAAAAATGCAGTTCCCTTCTATGACATTACAATTGCTGCAGGACATTTCAAAAAGCAACCAAATAAAGATAATGTAGATGATTGGTTGTATGTAGGTAATGATAACGCTAATTTGGACAATCTGTTCGCGTGTAGAGTATTGGGAGAATCTATGAATAAAGTAATTCCGAATGGTGCAATAGCGGTTTTTAAAAAGTATGCCGGAGGTTCTCGAAATGGTATGATAGTGCTGGTAAAACATACCGAAGTTATCGATTCAGATTATGGTTCTGGATATACTATAAAGGAGTATTACAGCGAGAAGGTTGTAGTTGAAGGGAATTGGAAACATTCGAAAATTTTGTTGAAGCCGGTCTCTACTGATGATAGCTACAAACCCATAAGATTGCTATCGCAGGATGAAGGAAAATTTGAAGTCTTAGGTGTTTTTGTGCGTGTCTTGGAGTGAAAATGAAACATCAACACACGCATTTATTCAAAAAAATAAAATCACCTTTGAAGATCGACTAAGAAGTAATATTTGGCGTCCAGATAATTGAAAGCTAATCTACCCACACCAATAAAAAATACCACTCGAAAAACTCCGTCCTGGTCGCCCGCACATGACACTGTGTAGATAATATTAACCTGAGTTCGATTCTTCCAAACGCTCACAGTTGATTTCAGTTTTTTTAGGCAAGGCATGGTTTTGAAGGAGTATTCACTTCGAAAAACCATAACGAAGTATAAGGAAATATGAAATCAATTCTTCGAAAAATATGGAAAACAGCAATCTTTCAACGGAAAAAGCCTTGAATTAACCAGTTAGTACTTTCGCATGTCGCCATAGCTTTAGCGAAGGGACACATTTTTTCTATCAAAATCTCACTATTTTCAATACTTCTGTGGAAATTTGGAAAAATCCAAATCAGGTTATTAGCATCAGTTTATTTCTCATTCATCACGTATCAATTCCATTACTTTTTCAAGCTCCAGGTCTTTATGATCTAAAATTTCTTCAAGATTTCTACTGATTTGATAGTCTGGAATAATTCCGCGGTTTTTTGCAAAACCAGTGACATCTGTCTGATAAGTTTTTGTGGCTACAGCGGCATAAATTCCTGTGTTTTTCAATTGAAAATTAAGGGTATGAGCATTGCAGCTATACGTTGCTCCCGTTTCACTGCCAATTAGTTTTCCAATGTTGTTATGCTTTAAAATCGAACAAAGGTGCCCGGTAGTGGAGGAGCAAAGGGAATTAATTAATACAAAGAGTTTCCCTGAGAATTTATGCTCATACGGAATAATTGTCTCTTCCAGATCCTTATAATGAGTTGTGGTGCCTTTTTTATAATACCTAAAAGGTTTATCTGAAATATATTGCAATAAATGTGCAGCACAGTACGGGTCTCCTCCGCCATTGTCTCTTAGGTCAATCACCACATTTCCGATATTCTGAAGTTTAATTTGCTTAAAACAACTGTCTATAAAAGATGTAAAAACAGGAAGTTGATCACCATAATACACAAAACTCTTAATCGTAACAATGGCCAGGTTTTCGTCTTTCTTGAGCGTGAGATCTAAATTTTCAGTTGGCGAATTTAAGGCGTTCGTAGTGTCGGGTAATTCTTTATTCAGTAACACTTCTTTCTTAACTCCATTTTCTTGTATTTCTACCGTGTAGGCCTTTGGAAAATTTAGTTGATAGGCACAGAAATAACCAAAACTTCTAATTGACCGAGCGTCTGTATATTTTTTGTTATAGCCATCTGATGAAATATGCGCGGCAATTTTTGTGTTTAAATCCTGCACATCTATCCCGTTTATTTTCAATATTTCTGTTCCAGCTTTTAATTCGTTATTCGGTTTATAGGGTTCTATTACGTAGAGTTTAGAATCTAAATAGTGTACCTTAACAGGAAAGAACATTTCTGGAGAAAAATGCAAAATATTTCCTGCTGAGGTATAGGTGTGTACGCAACCTACCTTTGAAGTAATGGCGTTGCAAATCCAGGAAAACTCTCCTATAGTGGTTGAGTCCGTAATAGCATTTTTTTTCAGGTCCACGAACCGTTCAAAGTCATTTTTTGAAATGAATTCGTAGGCTTGTGGATGATTAGCTTGGATAGAGTCTACCAATTGGTCAAAATCTTCTAAATAGCTGGTTTTGGGTAATCGCTCATCAACATAGTAGCGGTCTGATTGAGAGGAGGCTTGTCGCGAGAAGAGGAGAATTAAACTTAATAATAAAACTTTCATACTATTGTAAAACTTTCATAAGACAAAAGACATAAGAGATAAGACAAAAGTACAGGATATATTATGTCCGTGCATTCACGCATAAATCCAGTTGTGACAAAGAATAGTTTCTGCACTGATCTGCCGGCATGGATTAAATATTCATTTTTATTATATTTCTTTATTGCAGCTATGGATATGAAAGCTTCATATTCTTCCTCCGTAAAATTGATATAGTTGGAAAGGAATTTTCTCACTTTTTAGTTTGTTTTTTATTGATGCTAACGTTACACGGTAAACATGAGCTTAGGCTTGTTCACGTTCGTTTTGAGAATGAAGATATAGATTTTTTGGGATATCGTAAAGAGAAAGAATGATGTTTACCAGGGGGCGTTGTGTTCAGTTTTTTAATGAAAAAGCTAACCCTGATCGGATTGGCTTTAAAAAGTGACCGAAAACGGGGATATTTCGAACTTTTTGTGGGAGGATTTGGCGTTATTGGAAAATTCAGTTTCTCAGCACAAACCCTAATTCTATATTAACCCATTAAGCGTTTTCTTAACTTCCAAGATCGAACTCAGGTTATCAGAAAGTGTTAACCGAATCATGGCCAATTTATTCACTTCTCGTTTTTCCACCCAACCATTAAAATTAAGATCGTTCGTTAAGGCATAACTTTTTAAATGGGACTGTTTAAAATTTACTCTTGGATTTGACAGAATAGTGCCATTCACCAATTTCTCGGTCAATCGTAAGGTGCTATTTGGTAAACATTAGCTGTAATAGCTGTATTTTAATGGTTTTACATTCGCCTAATAATAGAATGGAGCAGGTTGCTATAATTGAACATCCGCAAGTTGCTGACAATTGGTAATTAGCCCATTGAAACCAAAAAGCCATTCTAACGTATTTTTATAGAAGATTTACTTCAACCCAAAATGCAAAACATTCTTTTTTTAGATATTGAAACTGACCGTAACGGTAAACCTACTGATTTTGGTGCGGTATATAATGGGCAAGAATTGCACGAAAAGCACACTGCCCAATTAGAACAATGGATTGCCGCGGCCAATTATATTTGTGGGCATAATATTATTGCGCATGACATTCCAGAATTAAAAAAGCTGTTGGGGACAGACCTGTTTGAGGGTAAAACGTATATTGATACGCTGTTGTGGTCACCATTACTATTTGCACAAAACCCTTATCATAAATTAGTAAAAGGATATAAAATTGTTAACGACGGGGAGGTTAACAATCCATTGTCAGACTGTAAACTTACACGTAATTTACTGATAGATGAATTAAATGCGTTCGATAAGTTGGCAGCTGCCGACCAGCAAGTGTTTTATCAATTGCTCGGTGATTCATCCAGTTTTAACGTGTTTTTTGAATTTGTTAATCTCAAAAATGATACGCATACAAATTACCCTATAGTTTTTAAAACCTTGCTGGAAAATCAAGTGTGTAGTTTCACAGATTTTAGTATTTATGAACGTCAACACCCGATTGATTTGGCTTACGGATTCGCGTTGTTGCGGTTAGGGAATGAAGATTCTATTTTGCCAGTGTGGGTGCGGCATGTTTACCCAAAAGCCGAACAAATTTTAGAAGATTTGCGGTTTAGTGCCTGCGAGCGTTCTGATTGTACCTATTGCACCGCACATTTAGATCCCATAAAAGCGTTAGATCGTTATTTCAGATATACTAATTTCCGAAAGTTTGAACCAAACCGTGTTATTAGCTTGCAGGAAGAAACGGTTCGTGCCGGATTGCAAAATCATTCCTTCGTAGCCGTTTTTCCAACAGGGGGTGGTAAATCGCTCACCTTTCAATTACCTGCATTGATGCGCGGCCAAAGTACGCGTCATTTGACGATAATCATATCGCCACTGGTTTCACTGATGAAGGATCAGGTTGATAATTTAAAAGACCGATTTGGAATTACAAAAGCGGTTGCAATTAACGGGCTTTTATCTCCGTTAGAACGACAAGAAGCCATTGAAATGGTTCAAGATGGAAGAGCTAATTTGCTTTATATTTCGCCAGAATCGTTGCGTTCTCCAACTATTTACAGGCTTATCTCTTCACGTTCTATCGCACGATTTGTAATTGATGAAGCACACTGTTTTTCCAGCTGGGGACAGGATTTTAGGGTCGATTATTTATACATTGCCGAGTTCATCAAGCTCATTCAAGAAGATAAAAAAATTGGAAGAATACCGGTGTCCTGTTTTACCGCGACAGCCAAACCAAAGGTTATTACTGAAATTAAGAATTATTTCAAAAAGCGGTTGGACATTGACTTAAAAGAATTCATAACCACCAAAGGACGAACGAATTTGTCGTATGAAGTGATTGAGGTAGAAGATTCCAATCGGAAAATGGCGTACCTGCTCCCTTTGCTGCAAGACTGTGAAAAACCGGTAATTATATATGCCTCACGAACTAAAAGGGTGGAAGAGGTTTGTCGTTTAATACAAGAAGCGAATTTTAATGCGACTTTTTTTCATGGAAAATTAGACAAGGAAGTTAAAAAAGCGAATATGTCTGCTTTTATGAATTCTGAGAAAGATATTATTGTTGCCACTTCGGCTTTTGGAATGGGGGTGGACAAAGAAAATATTAAAACCGTTATTCATTATAACATCTCAGATTCGTTAGAAAATTACGTGCAAGAAGCTGGACGGGCAGGCAGAGATGAAACGATCGAAGCAAAATGTTATATCCTTTTTAATGAGGAAGATTTGAATAAACACTTTAGTTTGCTTCAACAAACCAAGTTAAATCAAAAAGAAATAAAAGATATATGGCGCGCTATAAAGCATCAAGCCAAATACCGCGAAAAATTAAGTCAATCTGCACTTGAAATTGCTAAAAAATCAGGTTGGGATGCAGAAATGCGAGACCTAGAAACCCGTGTAACTTCGGCAATTTCAGCTTTGGAAGATCAAGGCTTTTTAAAGCGAAAATTAAATAGTCCGCGGGTATTTGCAGACAGCTTAATGGTTAGAAATTTTGAGCAAGGAAAAAATTTAATTACGCAGAGTCCAAAAATCACCGATCAAGATAAAATGGACTGCAAACGGGTGTTAAAACGCATCATTACAGACAATGAAGCGCGAATAGATTATTTAGCGGATCGAACAGAATTAAACGTCTATCGGGTGCAAGATGCTATTCGAATGTTACGCGATCTGTCAATTTTGGGCGATAAAAAAGACTTAACGGCCTTTATAAATCTGAGTCGTTCCAAAAAAGGGACAAAGCAAATTGTTGCCAATTACCTAAATGTAGAAAAAGAACTTTTAAAATTAATCGACAAATCAAAGTTTAAAATTCCGCTTCGACAATGGAATCAACAGTTGATGGATAAAGGTATTTTAAACTCTACTGTTGAACAAATCCGAACGTTATTAATATATTGGGATAAACGAAAATTTGTCAAAAAAAGGAGAACAGACAAAGAGCGCGATATTTATAAAGTTGAAGTAATCAACAAAGAGGAATTAATTGCAGACATTAAATGGCGGCATGAACTTACGCGGTCAGTTGTTCTATTGCTCGAAACATTTGCAACTGAAAATAGGCTGAACCGAAAGGAAGATGTTCCCGTTTTATTTTCACTTTTAAACCTGCGTGATTCGAATCAATTTATGGGAAATGTAGTGGAGTCTAACACAAAAAAATACGAAACGACTTTACTTTATATGAATGACATTAAAGCCCTTAAATTAGAGGGTGGTTTTATGGTTTCCTACAATAAATTAAACATTGATGAAATTGACAAAAACAGGCATCATTTCACCAAGAAGAATTATGAAAAAATGGAAACCCATTATCTGCATAAAACAGAGCAAATTCATATTGTTGGAGAGTATGCTAAAAAAAGTGTTGAAAATTACGAATCTGCCTTATCATTTGTAAACGACTATTTCACATTGGATTATGATGAATTTTTAGCCCTGCACTTCCCCAGACGAAAAACCGAAATTCAACGGTCGCTCACACCAGCACGGTTTGAAGAAGTGATTAAAGAATTGGATACACATCAAACGGCGGTTCTAACTGAAAATAAATCAGATAATACACTTGTATTAGCAGGGCCCGGAAGTGGGAAAACGAAAGTGCTTGTCCACAAAATTGCAAGCCTTTTATTGCTGGAAGATATTAAACCAGAGCAATTTTTAATGCTCACTTTTTCTAAAGCGGCAGCAATAGAATTTCGCCAACGCGTTCGAGCACTTGTACCCGAATATTCGGGACTTATAAAGTTAACGACCTTCCACGGGTTTTGTTTTCAGCTATTGGGGCAGCTAGGTGATTTAGATCGGTCAGCAAATATTATACAAGATTGTATCAAGGCCATCAAAAATGAAGAAGTAGACATTTCTTCTATCTCCAATAAAAGTGTTATCCTATTTGATGAATTTCAAGATATTAATAAAGATGAATGGGAGTTGATTCAACTCATTATTAAAATTGCTGAAAAACCGCGGGTAATTGCCGTTGGTGATGATGACCAAAACATTTATGGATTTAGGGGTTCTTCAAATGACTATATGGCTGCCTTTCGCACAAATTTTAATGCAACAACTTACACCCTACCAAAAAATTATCGGAGTCGGTCCGGCATAGTATACTTTAACAACTTAGTACTTGAAAAGTTGCAAAGCCGAATGAAAAGGCAACAACTTATTCCGGCTAAAACTAAACACAGTGCCAGAATTACGATCACCAATTATACAGGTAAATACCTGGCAAAACCCTTGGTAGAACACCTGCACCAACTTGATTTGACGGGTACAAAAGCAGTATTAACCCAAACCAATCATGAAGCATTGCTTATTAGCTCGTTGCTTACTGAACTGGGTTACAAAACACGATTACTAGCCGGATTTGAGGGGTTTACACTATCGGTATTGGCTGAAATTCGGTTTTTTAGTGATCGTTTAAAAGAATCCACCAATGAATCAGGTATTATATTTGAGAATGATTGGCTAGCCGCCATTGACACTTTTACCCATAACTACAAATCCAACAAACATTTTGAAACTTGCATTGCAGTTATCAATAGTTTTGACAAGACATATCCTGACAAAAAGCTAATGGTAGATTGGTGGGAATATTGCCGTGAAATTAAAATGGAAGATGCTATTCACGCCAACCCAAAATCAATTGTAGTATCTACCATGCACAAGTCCAAAGGAAAAGAATTTGACCATGTTTTTATGTTGGTTGACCGTTACGAATACCCCACGGATGAAACCAAGCGACTACTTTACGTTGCCAGCACCAGAGCGAAAGAAAGCTTACACATCCATACAAATACCAATTTTTATCAGAATTTTGAGTTGGATGAGTTGTCTCAATACCAATTCACCGGGCAGCTGCATCAACCCAATTATTACGAGATTATACTCAGCCATAAAGAAATTAATTTGGGCTCACAAAAATATCCGCGCGCGGTAACTATTATTCAGCAGTTAAAAACTGGAGAAACCTTAATCAAAGATGTTATGCGCTTTAAGGATAATGAAGCTTCGGGCTTAGCAAAAATAGGAGAGGGAAATATGCTATTATTCTCGAAAGATTTTGTAGAAAAAAAGCTGACCTCATTTAATAAGAGTGGCTTTAAATTAAGTTCGGCACAGGTGGAGTATTTGGTTTATTGGTATGATGCAAAGGAGGGGAAGGAGTATCTGGTGGTGTTGCCGCGGTTGAGGTTTGAGCGAGGGGGTGAAAATCAGATTCCTTAAACTTAGATAATAATCCTACACTCTTCACTCCAAAAGTATATAGCTTTCACTTTCGTTTGAGAACTTTGTTCTGCCATCTGGTAGTTGTTCTGTTTTTGTGTAGATGAGTGGTACAATTTCTTTTCCGGTGCTGTCTATTGCGCCGTACCTTCCCTCTTTTTTTACCAACCAGTAACCAATATGATAGCTAAAAATAATATCGTATTTAAAATCGGTCAACTCTTCTCCGTTTTGGTTAATTAACCCTTGTTTTCCTTCAACTATTACAGCTGCTACTCCACCTAAAAAAGGGCTTCCACCCTGATAGATAAACGGAATATCCTTGCCTCCGTTTAAATTTATATACCCGTACTTTCCGTTGTCGCCCTTCACTTGAGCCATTCCTTCTCGCACAGTGTTAATTTGTTTATAGTTTAATGGAACAACCTCATTGCCATTTGTATCTAGTAAACCTTGTTTTCCTGAAATTTCTGCAATAAAATACCCCTGGTAAAACTTAAGGTCTGTATAAATGAATTCCGTCAGTTCCTCTCTCTTTGTATTGATTAATCCTTTGTAATAGTATAAGTCATTATAATCTCTTAAATGTGCACTACCCACACCATTGTGAATTAATTCAATCTTGTCATATTTAGGCGGGACAACCTCTTGCCCTGTTGAATCTAAAAGACCAATACCAATAGGAGGTCGCTTGCTATCCCTATGCCAGCCCTCATACTTTTGTTTTACTTCCAAATATCCATCTTTGCGCCAATAGGCCCAAATTGGTTCGTATTTAAACGGTGTAATTTGCTCGCCATGAACGTTCAAAATAGCCAGTTTATCATTATCATTTGTTACCGCGTATCCCTTTCCATTTAATGTATCTATGGATTTAAAACGAGGTTCTGTAAGGTGGTTTAATTTCCGATCCATTAAGCCGTATTTGCCATTTAACTTGTAGATGATATGCGAATTTTGGGTGCTATTAAAAGTAATGTTTTGATACTGATTTGTATCCAGTAGCTCTCCATCTATATTAATGATTTGGTAGTTTGCCAAAAACACGCCTTCTGAAATTAAACGTATACTTTGGTAGTTAAACGGTGTTCTTTGCCTGAACTCCTGATCAAACAAGGCAAAGAAACCATTTTCCATAACACTGTAGCAAGACCCTAGAAAAGCTATGTATTGATAGTTGCTAAGGCGCGCAACTCCAAAAGTATCAATAATGGTGTAGGAATTGTTTTCTCCCCTATACACGTAACCATAACCATTCTCTAAAAACTCGGTATGTTTTTTATTGCCGTTAACATTGTACCATTTAACTTTGCCATTGTCCAGGCGTTTTTTGTGAGACATAGTTGGTGCGTTAGCTGGAGGCTGCAACGCTAGTTTTTCTATATCGGTTACACCATAATTTTGTACAATTACTCCGTTGGTATCGCGTATCAAATAACGATTTGGTACGTTATGAATTAAAACTACAGGCTTTTGTCCAATAACTGGTGGCAATGGATCTTCCCTTGGAACAGATCGCACATAATAATTGACTTCTATTACTTGTACACCGTTGTAAAAAGGAAAGTAATTGATAGATGTATCAGTTGTAAATACGGTTGTTGTCAAATTGCTCCATGGATGTAATTTTAGTTTCAACGAGTCATGCGTTTGTGCATGTCCAACTATTGCTTGTAACAGTAAACAGAGAAAAAAAATACGTCTCAAATAAAATGTTTTATACAATAGACTACAACTGTAGTGGCAATTCGTTCAATTTATTAGTAACCTGAGTTGGGTTATTCCAAACGCGCGCAGTCTGCATTCAAATTTGACGAGATTTCCAGGCCTGACATTTTTTCAATTGCTGAGGTTTAAAGTTCAACTTTTGGCTAAATTATGAATGAAGGGTATTTATCAAATTTGTTGATAGTGTCTTGGCATTTCTACCTAACAATTGGGACGGATCCTTATCTTGGATCAGTCCCAATTATTGGAGAGGAGTCTTAGAAAAAGAATCAAACTTAGCTAAAAGTTGCTAGCAAATAAGAACTGAGTTGTTTACTCATTTCTTAAAGATTTTCGGATGTCAAGAATACGAGTTTATTCATTCGAAGCTAGAGTGGTTGGTGGCGTTCGTATTCTAAGACAAAAACAAGAAAATATGGATTTATTTTATCAGGTTGTGATATTTTCTAACATCACATAAGGCGTTCCTCTTCTAACCACTGCAAAAACACGGTGTACAATTTTGTTTCTTATGATGTTAAGCGTACTCATCTTACTTTTACCTTTTTCGACTCTATTTTGATAGTATAAACGCAGTTCTGGATCACATTGAATAGCAGAAAAAGCAGCCATATTAAGCAAAGCTTTCATTTTCTTATTAGCACAGTGATTAACTTTTGATTTGGAAAGTAAAGATGTCCCAGATTGTATATGAAATGGAGCAACCCCTGCATAACAGGCGAATTTCCTGCTGTCTTTAAAGTTCGTAAAGCAATTTGTGAGAACAATAAAATTAGAAGCTAAAACGAGTCCAATACCTTTAACAGATGTTATTAGAGCGTATATTTCATTGATCTTATGATCATTTTTAATGAGTGTTTTTATTTCTTTTTCAAGAATTAATATTTGTTTATTGAGATAATGAATCATCTTTTTATGAACCTCAAGAACTGACTTACAATTATGAGCTTTAAGAACATTGCTATACTCTTTGTAATCAGCAGAATAACCCGCTTTTTGTTTTACTAGTTTTTCTCTTGTAGAAAGCAGTTTCTGAAGGTGCTGGATATTTTTTGAAGGCATTTTAGAAGGTGTCAAAAGTTCTCTTCTCAGGTATGCATACTCAGCGATTCTTATTGCGTCTACAATGTCGTTTTTTCCTCGGACTAAGCCCATAGATCGTTTTATTTCCATGGCTGGAACCACAGAGAATGAGATCTTTTGTTGATCAAGAAATAAAGCAAGAGGTAAGGAGTAAATACCCGTGTTTTCAAAGCAAATAATGATCTGATTAGGCTCAACACTAGCTCCTTTTTTTATCCATTTGATTAAATCTTTGAACCCCTTTGGATCATTGTCGAATTGCCTGGTTTCTTTAGAGCTGAATACAGCTGCATCAATCGTTTTTTTAGATACATCAATACCCACTGAATCTTTAAATTTCATATATTTAATTTTAAGTTAAACAAGTTGCTAAAAACTAAGACCTTTATGAGTCCTTTAAGACTATGATTCTAAATGGTTCTAAAGCAACAATAAAAAGAAAGGGGACTAATACGAACGATAGATCTACAAATCTAGTCGGAGAAAAAGTTCACCCCTTTCTTTTTAAATTTAATTCTTAATTCATATTAGTACAAACCTAAAGGTCGGAGAATTGATTTTATCGAAGCTCATAATTAGAAAGAGCGGGAAGCTCCGTAGGAGATCAGCCGAAGTTTATGCCGCGTTTGCTGCGGTACACTTATTATGAGGGAAGTTAAAATTGATTTATCAGCTCGCTTGCGGCTTGAGAATGCGCCTTCCGGATGCAAGCCCTGCTAGGGAGACTTTTTTGGTACTTTTTGGTCGAGCAAAAAGTACATCAGTATGGTTATATTTTATCCGCATTTAGTAGCTCTTGAATTTAATTAATAAGCAAGCTCTCTAGATTGACAAAAACAATATATTCTCCCCAACTTTTAATCTTGATCTTTTTTTATTTCTCTCGATTGAATAAAATCATCTCGTTTCATAAAATAAAAAAGTCCAATCCGCCAGGGCAGATTGGACTTTTTTTGTGACCCCGGCAGGATTCAAACCTGCAACCCTCAGAGCCGAAATCTGATGCGCTATTCAGTTGCGCCACGGAGCCATTTTTGCTTCGGGGGGCAACTAAATCTCTATTTAAGAGGTTGCGCCACGGAGCCATTTTTGCTTCGGGGGGCAACTAAATCTCTATTTAAGAGGTTGCGCCACGGAGCCATTTTTGCTTATTTCTAAGCTGGGCAAATTTATCAATATAATCTCACGAATGGTATTAAATTCAGTTTTATTTTCAATTTTGAACAATCAATCCAGACGCAAAGTCACTCAGGAAAATCGAAAAACCTCTCCACGAATAGTATGAGTTCCTCTAAAATTATTCTTCACAGACTCTAATGTTTCGAGTAGTGACTTCCATTTTCAGCTTATTCAGCGTTAAGTATCTCGGTTTAATTCGAATTTTATTGTATGTTATGTCTTTAAATTTTTTAACCTCCCGCAGAACAAGAATTTTAAGATTTACGTCAATGCCAACTACATTGTTATCATTTTTTAAGGCTACGTAAAAGCTACCATTTAATCCACGGTCATATTTACCGTATGCCGCAATGCCTTTTCCTCTATTAAACTGTAAAAATGTTAAACCCGCTTGGAACTTTTGTACATCTTCAAATTTACTTACAAAATAATACTCTACATCTTCTCCTTGTTTAGGTGTAATGAGGTCAGTTACTGTTCCAATAGCTAATCCAGCAAGAGGTGAACCAAAGGTACTTGCAATACCACTAGCTAACTTTCCAAAAGATTTAATGTTTTGAGCGTATGCTTGTTTTGATTCGTCTCCAACTCCTATCCAGTAAGCCCATGCGATAGTTCTTATTTTTTGATAAGGCTCTTTTATATTCCGAGGTAAATCTACTTTAAGATAGGTTTTACTAGGGTTTTCGTTTAAATAAGAGTGAACTCTTTGGGTTTTATCCAATATCATGTCCTCTTTTATTTCAGTTGAAATTAGTTCCTTTATTGTTTCTTTGAACGGAATAGAATCGTACCCTACTAAGCTATCTTTTTGATATGGAATGTATGTAGTGTCATAAAGAGTTTTCCAAACAACATTAGTATTAAAATTTTTTGTTTTATCTGAAGCGGGGATACGTTGAATGTGCACTTTACATATCCTGCCGGATAGAGAACCATTATGAAGAGTAAACCGAAAGACGCCTTTTTGATTCACTTTAATTCGTTTATCTATAACAGAAGAACTTTTAAATTCTGAAAATTTAGGATTTCCTTTTTCGTCATCAATTGTGATGGTCTTTAAGGGTTTACCTTTTAATTCCGAAAAATTGAAAATGATTTCATCACCTTCTGCAAACCCAAAATAAAGTTCTTGTCTAATAGTACCGCCAACTTTAATTGTTTGATCGGTAACTTCTATAGGTGATTGTTGTGAAAAACTTGGAGCAAAATAAAATAAGCTCGTCAATAAGATGACTCTTTTTAATAACATAAGTTTGGATTAATGCTACAATTTAATAATTTTCTGAAATACTGATTCGTTTAGAAGATTGAAATTTTTCGAATAACAGAACTATTTTATTTTTAGTTGTGCAACGGCTTGATGTCTACAAAGCTATTCGATAGACAGCTTAAAAATATAACATCATAAAAAAAGCACCTTCAAAAATTGAAGATGCTTTTGTGGGCCCACCTGGGCTCGAACCAGGGACCCCTTGATTATGAGTCAAGTGCTCTAACCAGCTGAGCTATAGGCCCGTTTTGTTTATAGAGCCACGAGAGGCTCTTCATCATTTCCTGCCCCTTGATTATGAGTCAAGTGCTCTAATCCCGAAAAAATTGAAATCTTTGATTTCTATTCTTTTTCGAGGATCCACGAAAATGGGGCAAACGATTTTGCCTTTTTTCGGGACCAGCTGAGCTATAGGCCCGTTTTGTTTATAGAGCCACGAGAGGCTCTTCATCATTTCCTGCCCCTTGATTATGAGTCAAGTGCTCTAATCCCGAAAAAACTGAAATCTTTGATTTCTATTTTTTTTCGAGGATCCACGAAAATGGGGCAAACGATTTTGCCATTTTTCGGGACCAGCTGAGCTATAGGCCCGACTTATTTAAAGAGCAACGAGATGCTCTGCCCTAAGCCTAACCGAAACTACTACATGACCCCGAAAGGATTCAAACCTGCAACTTGTACAAAGTCATGTTTCAGCTAAAAAAAGAACGGCTGCAAATGTATCTCTTTATATCAATTAATCAAAATTTAAATTCGTCTTTTTTCAAATCTTACTTTTATTTGACGATCACCCCATAATCAGTCGGAAAACACTAAATTTAAGGTATGAAACAACCGGTAGAAGCCATTATTTTTGATTTGGGAGGCGTTATCCTCAATCTTAATTATCAACGTACGATTAACGCTTTTCAGCAATTGGCTTCAAAAAAATTTGATAAGCTTTACGATCAGGCACAACAAACTGATTTATTTGATGCCATAGAAACAGGTGCAATTTCCCCGGCCGTTTTCCGGCGAGATTTAAAAGAAATATTACAAACCAACACGTCAGACAATCAACTTGATGCAGCATGGAATGCAATGTTGTTGGATTTACCAAAAGAGCGAATTGATTTTTTAAAAGAAATTGGTAAACGGTATCCTATTTTTTTATTTAGCAACACTAATGCCATTCATTACAATGCCTTTCGCCAACGGATTTTAGCGGATTATGGTGATGCGGACTTACTTGAAAAACTATTTATTAAAACCTATTATTCGCATGTTGTAGGCGAACGAAAGCCAACTGCTGCTGCGTTTAAAACCGTACTAAATGAACAGCAGTTGAACCCAAAAAAAACCTTGTTTATTGACGACAGTATACAGCACATTGAGGGCGCTAAAAAATTAGAGATTCAAACCATTCATCTGCAAAATACAGATGTAATTTCAGCCTGCGGTTACTTGATGAATTAAAAAATTGATGCAAACAAAAGAAGAACTTCTTGTTTTACAAAAAAAACTATTTGATTTTTCCAAAAGAAATCCGTTTGTAAACTGCCGTTTGAATAAATTATGGTTTGAGAGAAATCCCTTAGAAAGTACGCTAAAAAAGATTCATGCAAAGGCCACTCTTTTCGAGCGGGAATACGGTTTAGAAACCACATTACGCGTGCACTATTTTTTGGTGTGGACGCCCCCTAACAAGTCGTTGGGCACCGAAAATAGGATGATTTCGCCACTTTTTTTTGAACCTTGCAAAATTTTAGTTCGGCAGAAAATAAAAAAAGAATATGAGATTCTACACGAAAAAGAGAACCTGTTGACCAACCCGATTATAGATCATTATTTTGAAGTATTTTATGGGTATAAACTTGGAGAAATAACCGAAGATACCACTGAAGAAATAGATCGGTTTAAGGCATTTTTTAAAACAACAAATACAGCAGAAATTCCTTTATTACATAGTTTTGATGCGTTAGCAGATGAAAGTTGGGCGATTATTAAAACTACCGCAATTGGTAATTTCAACTATAAAAAAAGCACGCTTGGTGCAGATTATAAGCAAATAGAAAGCGCACCGAATGAAAGTTTAAACAGGTTATTTCAAAATGGGCTGCCACACAAAGTAAAAAACGAAAAGCCTTTATTAATTACGGCTGTTGACCAATCACAACGCAGGGCGTTAACACAAGCGTTTAATACAGATGTAACCATCCACGGCCACCGGGCACCGGAAAATCTCACGTCATATCAACCTTAATCGCTTCATACATGGCGGCGAATAAAAAGGTATTGTTTGTTTCTGAAAAAAAATCAGCATTAGAGGTCGTGAAAAGTCGCTTGGACGAATTGAAAATTGGTCGTTGGGTGGCTTATTTTGATACGTCGTCCGATCAAAAAAAGCTGTTTTATAAGCAATTAAAGTCAACGTGGGAATACCTTCAAAATAATGCGTTGACAGAGGAAAGTGTGGCAATAGCTCATGAGGCCGAAAGTGAATTATTGCATTATTACACCACGAAGCTGACTTCAATTCGTCCAAATTTAGGCACATCTTTGCAAGCGCTAATAGATGTTTTAATAACCGAAAATCAACCAATTAATGAATTGACGCCTATTGGAAAAGTTCCAAATTTTTCTGATTGGAAAAATCATTATGGTTTCTTGCAAACATTCCATCAAAAACTTTCTGCCGATTTTGATTATTCCCATTTTTCAGAAGCTATATTCTGTACTTTAAACCCTGCTGTTTTTACAGAGCAAGAGGTGCTGTTGAAATTAGAGAAACGCTTAAATGACCTGCAAGGAGTATTAAGTGAAACAACACTTGTTTTACGTGCTTTTGAGTTAAAACAAATGAGTTATAAAGCATTTGTTCAACTGGCAATTTCAGCGAGCGTTTTAAATATGGTAGACAAAGCACAGCTCAATTTATTAAATGAAGATGCGAAGGAGTACAAATCATTTAATACCTGGGCAAAAAAGTATGAACGCATAAAAAATAAGCTAGACCAAGCGAAAAAAGCGAATGAAAAATGGCAAAATAAGCCAACATTGAATGAAATAATAGAATTGCGCGATTTGATTCAACGGCAAGAACAATCAAAAAAAACATTTTTTTCAGCATTTCGACGTACGCCTGAAAAGTTAAAAAGGGCTTTTGAAGGACGTGAACCAACGCTAAGTAATACCGCAAAACTAACCTTGTTAGATTCACTTGAAACCGAATGGCAGCTAAAAGCCCAATTAGACGAAATAGAGCTAAAGCTCAAACATAATTTAGGTATTCATAAGCCCGCCAATGAAATCAACCATATCTTTCAATTAAGAAAGAAATTAAATGCTGTTTCAACACAGCAATATTTACGAATTTTAGAACATCCAAATAGTCAAAAATTAATAAGAACACTAGCGGCAATGCATCCAAATTTGGTGCGGTTTAATGCCCAGGTTCGTTTTGTATTTGATCATGTTGAAGTGGATAATTTGGGAGACTTTGAAGTGCGGTTGCATCAGTTAATTGCACAATTACCGCTCATTGCAAAATGGTTGCCCGAACTTACTGCGTTTTTTAAATTACCGCCGGACATTCGAGAATTTTTAAAGCGAAATTCAGCTAAATTACCGTTGCTAAATGCGCAGGTAGCGTATGCAAACTTATTAAACGAAACCCGTTTTGATCCCTATTTTAAAACCTTAAACGGATGGATGCTAACCGAAGAGCTGCAGGATAACGAAAATAAAAAAAGTGCCGTATATAAACGCGTTAAAAACACGATTAGCCAGGCACGGAGTAATCAATTTTTTGTAAACGAAAAAAAATCAAAAACCCCGGCATTTAAGTTAACAGATACTGAAAAAACGGAAAAGAAAAAATACAAACAAGAGCGTCGTTTACTCATTCATGAAATGAATAAAAGGCAACGTCATTTATCAATAAAAGCGTGTTTTGCTGAAGCAGAAAAAACCCTGTTGGATTTGTGCTCGGTGTGGATGCTGAACCCCTTAACGGTTTCTGAAAATTTGCCGTGCATTGCTGATTTATTTGACGTGGTTATTTTTGATGAATCAAGTCAAATTCCGTTAGAAGATGCAGTTCCGTCGATCTACCGTGCAAAACGGGTGGTAATTGTTGGTGACGATCAACAAATGCCGCCGAGCCAATTTTTCTCAAGCCATTCTGCCGATACAAAAACAATTTTGCATCAGGCAAAAATGGTGTACCCAACAGAGATGTTAAAATGGCACTACCGTAGCCAGCACCCGGCACTTATTTCATTTTCTAACCAGCATTTTTATCAAAACGAATTGGTTTATACACCACCAAAAAACACAGAAAATCCTATCGTTTTTAAGCATGTTAAAGGTGTTTTTGATGCGGGTAAAAACAAACAAGAGGCAGATGAAATTGTGACCTATTGCGAAAATTTAACACCACAAATGCTCAAACAAACGGCTGTCATAGCATTTTCGAAAGAGCAGGAAAAAGAAATTAAACAACGATTAAAGCGTCGTTTGGGTAAAACGGCAGAAATGGTTCTGATTCGTAACTTAGAAAATGCGCAAGGCATTGAAGCTAATTTGGTTTTAATATCTGTTGGATACGGGCCAAATAATGAAGGGGTTTTTCGTTTAAATTTAGGCCCTGTAAACCAAACGAATGGTGCGAACCGTTTAAATGTTTTATTTACGCGCGCAAAAGAAAAAATGGTTGTGTTTTCATCCGTCACTGCGGCCGATTTTCCATTGTCAGACAATTATGGCATTTCTATTTTAAAAGACTTTTTACATTACGCGCAAGGTGATTACGCCGTAGCAACAACTACCCATTTTCAATCAAAATCAGAGAAATATATTGGTGATTTATTGGATCAGAATGGCGTAAAGTATGAGTACTATACAACAGAAGATTACTACACGGTTAACTGTTTTTTATGCAAAAACAGAAAATCAATTTTATTGGTAAATCCGTGTTTGGATGAAAATGAAGTCACTGACTTATCATCTGCCTATCATCAGTTAAAACAGCAATTTAAGCAGGTGAAAATAGTTTTGACGGTAGACTTATGGCAGCATAAAAGCCGTGTGGAAAATGAAATTATAGCCTTTTTTCAGGACTGATCCCCCAAAAGGTGGTCAATTGCTTGACGGATTAACTCTTGTTCATACCCTTTGCCTGCCAAATAGCGTTGTAATCTAGCGCGCCTATCCCAGATAGATTTAGCGTTGATTAAGTTGTTTTTAGATGCTGCTAGATGCGCTAAAGTAGATAAATACTCCTCCGGATCAATTTCCTTTAACCCTGCGTTAATAGAATAGGTAGAAATATTCTTTTGCTTAAGGTGTTGCTTAATTTTGATCCGTCCCCACCGTTTTATCCTAAATTTTCCGCTTACAAAGGCTTCTGCAAAACGTTGTTCATTTAAAAAATTATTGGAAATAAGGTCAGAGATTAGAATATCGGTATCTTCCGAATCTAACCCCCAACTCCTAATTTTTTTGCGAACTTCTTGGTCGCAACGCTCTTGGTAGGCACAAAATGCCTCTAGTTTTTGCTTCGCTTCAAGTATAGAGAATTGTGGTGTCATTCGTTGCCGAATTATGCATCAATTTCTTCTCCAGCTTTGTTCAAAAACTTGTATTCTAAAATATGGTTTGAATTGTTCGCACGTACCGGTATCCACTTTTTAAATTGTAAATACCATTTGCGTTGGCGCGACATAATTCCCTTTTTAAAGTAGGACTCTAAATACGGGTGTACAACCAATTGAATGCCTTTTTCTTTTTTCTCAACAAGTAAATATTTTAATTTACTTTCAATTTCCTCGGCAAACATAATAGATGCTTGAATTTTACCCGTTCCATTACAGGTTGGGCAACCTTCTGACGTTTCTATATTTGTAACCGGGCGCACACGTTGGCGGGTAATTTCAACAACTCCAAACTTACTTGGAGGGATAATGCTGTGTTTCGCCTTATCCTGCTTTAATAACTCGCGCATTTTGCCGTATAACAACTTATTGTTGTCGCGCTTATGCATGTCAATAAAGTCAACACAAATAATACCGCCCATATCTCGCAAACGTAAAACACGGGCTAATTCCTCTGCCGCCTCCAGGTTTACTGTAATGGCATTGTTCTCCTGCGTATCATTTTTAGCACTTCGGTTACCACTGTTGACATCTACCACGTGCATGGCTTCTGTATGCTCAATAATTAAGTAACCACCACTTGGCAACGGTACTTTTTTACCAAACAAAATTTTAATTTCACGGTTTACACCAAAATGCTCAAAAATATCAACGCGTCCCTTGTATTCCTTTAAAATGTTTGCTTTATCCGGCGCAATAGATTGCACATAATCACGCATTTCTTGTAGCAAAACCGGATCATTGACATGAATTTTAGAATAATTGGCGTTTAGCGTATCGCGCAATAGTGAAGATGCACGGTTTAGCTCACCCAACACGCGTTTAGGCGCTTTTGAATTTTTTAAATTGGCATGCATTTTTCGCCAACGGTCTAACAAATCCTTTAAATCACTATCAATTTCTTGTAGTTTTTTATTTTCTGCAACCGTGCGTATAATTACACCAAAATTCTTTGGTAAAACGCTTTTTACAATATCCTTTAAACGCTTCTTTTCTTCAACGTCTTTAATTTGTTGAGAGATAGAAACCTTATTAGAAAACGGCACAAGTACCAAAAACCGACCCGCAAGAGTGATTTCTGAACTCAATCGTGGGCCTTTAGATGAAATAGGCTCCTTAGCCACTTGCACTAAAATCTCACGCGAGCTGGACAAAATGTCCGTTATCTTTCCGTCTTTTTCAATGTCGTTTTCAGACTTGAAATACAATAAATCCGCTACGTTTTGTTTTCCACGCAAGGTGCCCTGCGTAAATTTATCAAGCGATTTAAATTGTGGTCCAAGATCCAAATAATGAAGAAATGCATCTTTTTCGTAACCAACGTTAACGAATGAAGCATTTAAACTGGCAACTACTTTGCGTACCTTGCCTAAATAAATATCACCCACGGCAAAATCCGTGTTTCCCTTTTCTTCGTGTAGCTCAATAAGCGTTGAGTCACGCATCAAAGCCATTACGATTTCTCCGCTGGGTTTTGAATTAACTATAAGTTCAAAACTCACTAGTATGTAGATTAGATTAAAATAATGACAAACGAAGAAACTTAATGGCAGTACCATTAAGTTTCCCCAAAGTCACACTAAATTTAAGAGGTAAGAAATAAATTATTTCTTTTTCTTGTGTCTGTTTTTTCTAAGTCTCTTTTTTCTCTTGTGAGTAGACATCTTATGTCTTTTTCTTTTTTTACCACTTGGCATAATAAAGATTTTTTTA
Source organism: Crocinitomicaceae bacterium (assembly GCA_963736585.1). Classification (GTDB taxonomy): domain Bacteria; phylum Bacteroidota; class Bacteroidia; order Flavobacteriales_D; family Crocinitomicaceae; genus Crocinitomix. The sequence goes on from CAVTPI010000004.1 coordinate 184,155, forward strand.
AATTAATAATTTCTAATATGTAAAAAAACTTCCTGATTAACAGGAAGTTTTAAACGATCTTTCCTTTATCGGGGGACAAAGTTAGTAAAAATAAATGATTTTTAATCAATCACCGTTTATTTTACGGTTACGTTCTCTTTTACGTCTTCTACGAAAGTTTTTGCCGGTTTAAAAGCCGGGATGTTGTGCGCAGGGATAATGATCGATTCATTTTTTGAAATGTTGCGGCCTGTTTTCTCTGCTCTCTCTTTCACGATAAACGATCCAAAACCTCTTAAGTAAACATTGTTTCCTTTGGTTAAAGATGATTTAACTGAATCCATAAAAGCCTCTACAGTAGCCTGTACTGCAACTTTTTCAATCCCTGTTTGGTCTGCGATTTCTGTAACGATATCTGCTTTGGTCATAACTTGTTAATTTTTAATCTTTTGTAAATCACTGCAAAAATAATTCTAATTGTTTTAACATTTTTAAAAAAAAGGATAGAACTTTGATTTTTTTATACAAATGGCTGATTTTTCATCATCAATACGCTCTTGGTTTAGACAAAGCAAAAGAAACCTACCTTGGCGATCAACAAATGATCCCTACAAAATTTGGTTGTCAGAAATTATTTTACAACAAACCCGGGTTGACCAAGGAACCGCCTATTACCTTAAGTTTGTGGCCAACTACCCCACTGTAGAACACCTCGCAAATGCCAATCAAGACGAAGTGCTCAATTTGTGGCAGGGCCTGGGATATTACAGTCGGGCGCGTAATATGCACTACTCGGCCAAACAGGTTGTAAATAGTTTTAGCGGTAAATTCCCAACAACGTATAAAACCATTTTGTCGTTAAAAGGAGTAGGGGAGTATGCGGCTGCAGCAATTGCATCTATTGCTTATAATTTGCCACATGCTGTTGTAGATGGTAATGTCTATCGTGTTTTGAGCCGTTATTTGGCAATAAGCACACCCATTGATAGTACAGAAGGTAAAAAAGTCTTTAAGGCGGCGGCGCATGAGTTGCTGGATGAAAACAACCCCGGTGACCATAATCAGGCGTTAATGGAAATTGGAGCCTTGGTCTGTGCACCCAAAAATCCGAAATGTGATGAATGCCCTTTGCAAAATGGTTGTTTGGCATTTGCAGCAAAAACACAACTTGAATATCCCGTAAAAACGAAAAAAACAAAAGTGCGTACGCGCTATTTTAATTATTTAGTGATTTCAGATGGAAAATCAATCGTATTAAAAAAGCGACAAGGAGAAGGGATATGGGAAGGCTTGTACGATTTTCCGTTAATTGAAAAATCAACGCAAAAAGAGTTAACGGATGAACTGAAGGAGCGAGCATACGAATCCGTCCAAAAAGATGGGCAGTTCAAGCATATTTTATCCCATCAAATTATTCAAGCTACTTTTTGGTTTTTAACGGTCGATCAAATTGATCCTCAATCTAATGAGATAGTTGTAAACAGGCAATCCATTGGCAGCTACCCCATGCCGCAGTTGTTAATAAGATATCTGCAAGCTTCTGCCCATTTCGAGGCAGAATAACTATATTTGTTATACATTAGTATAGGATTATGGCAGGCAGCGTAAACAAAGTTATTTTAATTGGAAATTTAGGACGAGACCCCGAAGTACGTTATTTAGAAAACGGAACCCCCGTGGCGCGCTTTTCCATTGCTACATCAGAATCATATACCGATAAAAATACCGGAGACAAACGCGAAATTACAGACTGGCATAATATTGTAATTTGGCGCGGACTGGCTAAAGTAGCAGAAACCTACCTCAAAAAAGGAATGAAAGTTTACATTGAAGGAAAGTTGAAAACACGCTCTTGGCAAGATGAAAATAACCAAACTAAATATACCACAGAGGTAGTTGCGGATGAAATGACAATGCTTTCACGTGCCGAAGGGCAACAAAACAGCAATACCTCATACCCAAGTTCGGTAGAAAATAATCCCGTCAAACCTGCCAACGCAGATTTGAACAAAGAACCAGAAGACGATCTGCCATTTTAAATTGAACCAACACCATCCACTTGGAAACAAACACATCAACTATACTGGCATCAATAAATTGGGGAGAAATGTGGTTGCCGCTTACCATCTCATTTGTCATATTACTATTACTCTTATTTTGCTCAGCACTTATTTCGGGGTCAGAAGTGGCCTTTTTTTCGCTAAAACCTTCTGATAAAGAACATATTTTAGAAGAAAACGGAAAAGCTGCTGAAACAACATTGTTATTGCTTGAAAAACCGCGGCATTTATTGGCAACCATTTTAATTTCAAACAACTTTATTAACGTTGGCATTATTTTGTTAGCGGCTTATTTGTCCGATCAGCTTTTTCCACCAGGACAAGTTGACACTACCATTAAATTTGTAATTGATATTGTGGTAATTACCTTCGTGTTGTTGCTTTTTGGTGAGGTAATTCCAAAAGTATATGCGGCTAAAAATGGCATTAAAGTAGCCATGCTTATGGCTATTCCCATTAACGTAATTGGTAAAACATTTCCATTTAGCTTATTGCGTAAAGGGTTGGTTAGAGGCACAGAAGCGATTAACCGCCGCGTTAAGAAACGGGTAAAAGAACTGTCTCCAGAAGATTTGGCTGATGCCATTGAGTTAGCAAGTGATGGTTATCAGGATAAAAGAGATTTAGAGATTTACCAAGGCATTGTGGAGTTTGGTAAAAAAGATGTAAAACAAATTATGCATCCAAGGTTAGATGTAGAAGCTGTTAACATTGAAGACACTTACGGTGAAATTACAAAATCTCTAACAGGCGAAAATCGAACACTACACCATTCAAGATTACCTGTTTATCGTGAATCATTTGACCGCATAGAAGGAGTACTTTTTGTAAAGGATTTATTGCCCTATTTGGACGAAGGTCCCGATTTTAATTGGCAACAGCTTATACGTGAGCCTTATTTTGTGCCCGAAAATAAAAAAATTGACGACCTGTTAAAAAGCTTTCAAGAACGCAAAATGCACATGGCAATAGTGGCAGATGAGTACGGCGGAAAATCGGGCATTGTTACGCTGGATGATATTTTGGAAGAAATTGTTGGCGATATATCAGATGAGTTTGATGACAATGACTTGGCTTACTCTAAGCTAGATGAATACAACTACGTTTTTGAAGGGAAAACAGCATTGCTGGATATGTACAAAGTAATGGGCATTGATGGCGAAATTTTTGAAGAAGAAAAAGAAGAGTCAGATAGTATTGCCGGGTTTGTGATAGAACAAGCAGGCAAAATTCTAAAGAAAAATGAACGTGTAACCTTTGCGAATTATACGTTTACAATAGAAGCGGCAGATAACCGTAAAGTAAAGCGAATAAAAGTAACGGTAAACCCTGAAAAAGAATCAACCAATGAAAATTAATTACCTCTTTATAGTTATTACAGCTGTTTTGCTCAGTGCATGCGGCGGAAACGAGGTAGATTACGATTATTATCCCAAACCAAGAGGGTATATGCGGCTTGATTTTCCAGAACGGGAGTATACAACGTACAGTGCATCTAACTGCCCTTACTCATTTGAAATTCCAGAGTATTTTACAATAATAGATAAAGAAAACTGCGATAAGGACATTCAGATGGAACGCTTTAACGCAACCCTGTTTTTAACCTATGTGCCTGTTGATACAAATCTTATAATGAATATTGAGTATTCGCGTAAGTTGGTGTATGACCACAGTATAAAAGCAGATGCTATTGAGGAAAAACCCGTGCGTTATGCAACCAATAATGCCTATGGCTTATTGTATAAAATAAAAGGAGATGCCGCCTCTCCCTATCAGTTTTATCTTACGGATAGCACCAACCATTTTTTAAGAGGCGCGCTTTACTTTAACGTAAAGCCAAATTACGACAGTATAAGAACAAGTTTAGAATACATTGTTGAAGACATTGACCATATCGTGGAAACCGTTCAATGGATAAATCCGGAATAATAAAAACATGAACTTCTCTCGCCCCATTTATATCATTTTAATTGGAAGCAGCATTTTAGCATTTCTTGTTTTAATTACACTTGTTTTAATAGAAAATACGGTAGGCACAACGATAGATTCATCATTGTTTATCAGTATACCATTGGTCGTATTTTTTATGTCGTTAGTGTTGTTCACGCTCCTCGTCGGGCGATTCATTAACCGGAAAATACAATTCATTTACCGCATTATTTCAAATAAACACGTTGCAGAAGAATCGATAAAATACGGAATGTCAGACAATGTGTTGACGAAACTTTCAGAAGACACTGCAAAATGGGCAAAACTCCAGCAAAAACAAATTAAAGACTTAAAAGAACAGGCCGAGTTTAGAAAAGAGTTTTTGGGCAATTTAGCCCACGAGCTTAAAACCCCTGTTTTTAGTATTCAAGGATACATTTTAACGTTGCTGGAAGGTGGGTTAGAGGATGAACGCGTAAATCGCGATTTTTTGGAGCGTACATTAGGTGGGGTGGATCGAATTTTACATTTGTTAGAAGACTTAGATCAAATTTCAAAATACGAAACAGACCGGTTTCAATTAAAATTAACCAAGTTTGATGTTGTGGAGCTTACGCGTTCTGTATTTGCAGAATTAGAGTCCAAATCTGAGCGAAAGGACATTCAATTAAAATTGAAAAAACATTTTGAACCCATTTATGTAGTCGCCGATAAAAAGCGGATTACCCAGGTAATGGTAAACCTTATTTCGAACTCCATTTCTTACGGGAAAGAAGATGGTCAAACAACGATTAACTTCGTTAGCCAAGACCGTTCTCTAGTGCTGATAGAAGTAACAGATAATGGCCTTGGAATGGCAGAGGAACACATAACGCGTTTGTTTGAAAGGTTTTATCGGGTAGATAAAAGCAGAGAACGCAATAAAGGAGGCTCCGGTTTAGGACTTTCTATCGTGAAACATATTATGGAAGCGCACAATCAAAAAATAAACGTCAGAAGTACAGAAGGAGTAGGCTCTACTTTCTCATTTACCCTTAAAAAGGCATAAAGCCATTACATTTTACACAAACGGCAAGGCGATTCAGCGAATAATAGCTATCTTTAATAGATAGAATACACGAATTTAAACCACCTCAAATGAAGTACTTACTGTTGTTAGTTGCCTTTTTTACAGGATTTGCTACCGTTTTTGCCCAGCCAAATGAGGGCATCAAGTTCAGTCATTATAACCAGTTAGATAACGGAGATTATATCATTTCTGTAAAAACAAGTTCCAGTTTTATTGTAGGAGCAAACCGCTACGTGCTTCACATTGGCGCGCATAATTTTAAACGAAGTTTGCATCCAGAAGGTCGTTTAGATGAAATTCAATTTATTTTATCTGAAGATGAATTTCAAAAAATAAAAAAAGGCGCAGAAATGGTGTTGGTGTATGGGTATTACCATGAAAACACGCTGCAAGATGGAGAAGGCGAACAGTCCAGTGGTTTTACAGGCAGCCATTGGCGTTTAGGAAAATTCAACTAAGTATCTCAAAAAAAAATGCTCAAAATCCAAACCTATGAAAACTAAATTATACCTCACATTCTTATTTCTTCTAACGCAATTCGCCAGTTTCAGTCAAGACCCTGGTTTGCCCGGTGCTTATGCCGTATCGTCTGATGAATATGATTTTGGTGACGAAGCCTTTGGCGCACCCTCATTTCCAGATTTGATAGAGGTGCGCGGTTCAGTGCATTACCCGACAGATTTAGCAGCAGGGCCTTTTCCTGTTATTTTAATTTTGCACGGTAGGCATTCAACTTGTTATAGCGGAACATCCACAAGCATTGCGTGGCCGTGTACAGGGTCATTTAGCCCCATTCCAAGCTATCAAGGGTATGCTTATTTAGGCGAGCAAATGGCAAGCCACGGTTACATTGTCATTTCAGTTTCCGCCAATAGCATAAGTTCTACAGATAACTCCACCCCAGATTACGGCATGCAAGGTAGGGGCGAATTATTACAGCATCATTTAGATTTATGGAATGAGTGGAACACCGCAGGTGGTGGCGCTTTTGATGATTTGTTTATTGGTAAGTTAGATATGAACCGTATTGGCACCATGGGGCATTCGCGTGGTGGTGAAGGTGTAATAGAACATGCCCTTTTTAACCGCGAAGAAGGCAGCCCGTATGGTATAGACGCCGTGTTAACCTTAGCTCCGGTAGATTTTAATCGTCCGGTGTTAAACGGAATTCCAATTATGAACATTGCTCCGTATTGTGATGGTGATGTGTCTGACTTGCAAGGGGTACATTTTTATGATGATTCGCGTTATTTGGATGATAGCGATACCATGCCGAAACACAATTTAGTAATGTTAGGGGCAAACCATAATTATTACAATACGGTATGGACACCAGGCTTATTTCCTGCCGGCACGGCTGATGATTGGCAATTCGTTAACTTTAGCCAGTCTGACGAGCATTGCGGTACATCTGCGGCGGACAATGGTAGAAACAATCCCGAAACGCAGCGCAACGCGTTGCAGGCTTATGCAAGTGCATTTTTTAGATATTACGTAGGCGGTGAAGTTGCTTTTGAAGATTTGTTGCGTACGAAGGACATCAATCCACCGGCATCATCATCTTTAGAGGGGAGTGAGGTATTTATGTCTTATCACCCACCGAGTAATAAACGGATAGACATTAACCGTACAATTGGCGAAGATGCAGAAGTGACAAACACATTGGGCGCGGCTGTTTCTGATAACGGTTTGGTTGTTTACGATATTTGCGGAGACGACTTTGGTGAACAATATTGTATCGGGGCAGGCGCTTCTCAAGAACCGCACAATAAAAATGGAGGCGTAACAATGCTTGGTCTTTCGCAGTTAGAGTTGCAATGGAACTCTGCAGATGATTGGTGGCGTAACGATTTACCCGATTATTTGGCTGATTTAACACAGTTTGATGCCGTGCAATTTAGAGCAGCTGTTAACTTTCAGGAATCGCCCTTTGGTGCCGAACCAGATTTTAAAGTAGCGTTGACGGATTATGATGGAAACACAAGTTCAATAACGGTATCTGACTACACAGCTGCATTGTACTTTCCGCCGGGAGACTTCGGAACAACATTACCGCGCACAATGCATAATACTATAAGCATTCCGCTTGCGGATTTTACAGGAGTAGACATGACAAATATTGCATACGTTCGGTTTTTATTCAATGAGGCGGCCAATGGCGCTATTCTTGTTTCTGACCTTGCGTTTACGGCAGATGATGACGTAATATTAAATCCAATTGCAGATTTTGAGGCAAGCACCACTACCACATGTACGGGTGAAGTTTATTTTGAGGATCAGTCGCAGTTTTTTCCAACAGAATGGCTGTGGAGTTTTGGAGACGGAACCACCACAACAGAAGAAAATCCGACGCATTTGTATACTGAAAATGGAACGTATACCGTTAGTTTAACAGTAACAAACGAGGCTGGTACAGATACAGAAACAATTACCAGTTACATTGTGGTGGATCGACCAAGTGCGCCAAGTGCGGCTGATGAAACCATTTGTGAAGAAGGAGAGGTAACCCTCAGTGCAACAGGAACAGATGAAGGCGACTTAATTTGGTACGATATGCCTACAGAAGGGGAGCCACTTTCTGTTGGAGATGATTTTACAACCACTGTTGCAGAAACAACCACTTATTATGTTGAAGAGCGCACACCAAGTGAACAACTTTCTGTTGGTCCGCCCGACAATACATTTGGAGCAGGAGCTTATTTTGATGCGAATGATTTAAGAGGAATCTTTTTTGATGCACACAGTTCATTTACGTTGGAAACCGTAAAAGTATATTCAAATGCAAGTGGTAACCGCTTAATTCAAGTGCTGGATGGTGAGGAAGGTGCTGTGGTGCATGAAACCAACGTGTTTATTCCTACGGGTGAAAGTATTGTTGAGCTAAATTTTGAAATAGAGGCGTATGACGGTTATTACATTAAGGTTACAGGTGGTTTAGTTAATTTATTTAGAATTAGCGACGGCTCACCAGAGTATCCGTATGAGATTCCGGGTGTGGTTTCGTTAACAGGCTCTAATGCAGGTGCACCGTTGGATTATTATTACTATTTCTTTGATTGGAAAATACGCGGTGCAGATTGTGTGAGCCCTAGAACCGCCGTACTTGTCGAGTTTGAGCCTTTTGATGTGTCTATTAGTGATGATGTGACAATGGCAAGCGGAGAGACGACAACACTTACAGCCGGAGGCGGTACAGCTTACAGTTGGACACCAACCACAGGGTTAACCGACCCAAGCGCGGCAATGACAGATGCTAGCCCTACAGAAACTACGGTTTACACTGTAGCGGTAGAAAATGAAGAAGGGTGCCTGGCAAGCAATACGGTTACTGTTTTTATAGAAGGACAAGTAAGTGTAAATGAAAATCAATTAACAACGGTAGAAATTTACCCGAACCCAACAACAGGATTGGTAACCATCAACACAATAGGGCAAATTACGCCTTATACCGTAAAGTTGTTTACAGCAGATGGTAAATTAGTATTTAGCGCACAAAATAATGCTGATGCATTGGTTCAGTTTGATTTTACAGCACTGGCTAAAGGTGTTTATTATTTGAATTACACAACAGATGAATTGGAGCTAAAGCGTAAAATCGTAATGCAGTAATGGGTTTTAAGAAAGAATGGCAAGATAAAGTACTAAAAAAAATTTACTATTAAATTCTTATGATGAGTGTTGACTATGAGGAGATTGTGTTCTTTTGATTACTTTTTCAATTGCACCCGCTGCAAATTATCAATGGCTTTGCTAATGCTATTAACATTGCTAAAAATTAAGCGAAGTTTATTGTTGCGCTCGTTCATTTTTGCATCTGCAGGGTTTGTTTGTATAAAATTAAGCACTGCCGTAAATTTGCTCGATTGATAATAGGGCGAATCTTGCTGTGAGACAAAATACCCCAGCATTTTTTTTCCTTTTATTACGATTTTTTCAAACCCAATGCTCTTGCCTAACCAACGCAATTCAACAGAACGTATTAACTGATCCACCACATCTGGCACCGGACCAAAACGGTCTGCCAAGCCGGCGCGGAATTTATTTAAATCCTCCTGCGTGTTTGAATTGTCTAATTGTTGGTAAATAATCAAACGCTCAGTTACATTATTAACGTATGTGTCGGGGATCAATAATTCCAAATCAGTTTCTAAAATACAGTCTGAAACAAATTCCATGTCATCTACAGAAGTGTCCTCTTCAAAAAGGTCTGCAAACTCTTCTTGTTTCAATTCCTTCAAAGCTTCATTCAGTATTTTTTGATACATTTCAAAACCAATATCTGTAATAAAACCAGACTGTTCTCCACCCAACAAATTACCTGCGCCACGTATGTCCAAATCGCGCATGGCAATGTTAAACCCAGAGCCTAATTCGGCAAAATGAGCTATGGCCTCTAATCGTTTTCTTGAATCTGAAGGCAAGGTGTGCATGGGTGGCGCAATGAGGTAACAAAATGCTTTTTTATTACTTCGCCCAACGCGCCCACGCATTTGATGCAGATCGCTTAACCCAAAATTTTGTGCATTGTTAATAATAATGGTATTGGCATTGGCAACATCTATACCCGACTCTATAATTGTGGTAGCAACCAACACATCATATTCATGATGAATAAAATCTGACATGAGGTTTTCCAGCTTTTTACCGTCCATTTGTCCATGTCCAATGGCTACTCTCACTCCGGGGCATAGTCGTTGAATCATTCCGCCAACTTCATGTATATTTTGTACGCGGTTATGCACAAAAAATACCTGCCCACCGCGTTGCACTTCATAAGAAATTGCATCACGTATGCGGCTTTCATTGAATGTGATTACCTCCGTATCAACAGGTTGTCTGTTAGGTGGCGGTGTATTTATAATGGATAAATCGCGCGCGCCCATCAATGAAAATTGTAAGGTACGCGGAATAGGTGTGGCAGTTAACGTAAGGGTGTCTACAGATGCTTTGAAAAGTTTGAGTTTATCTTTTACGCCAACACCAAATTTCTGCTCTTCATCTATTATAATCAGTCCTAAATCTTTAAATTTTACACCTTTTCCAACTAATTTGTGTGTGCCAATAATAATGTCAGTTTTGCCAGCCTCTAAATTTTTTAGCGTTTCATTGACCTGCTTTGTACTTTTAAAACGGTTAACATAATCAATTGTACACGGCATACCTTCCATACGTGCTTTAAAGGTTTTCCAATGTTGTAGTGCTAAAATGGTAGTGGGTACTAAAACAGCTACTTGTTTACTATCTGCTACTGCTTTAAATGCCGCACGTATTGCCACCTCCGTTTTGCCAAAACCAACGTCTCCGCAAACCAAACGATCCATTGGCGCTTCTGCCTCCATATCTTCTTTTACCGCAATTGTGGCTTTTAATTGATCTGGCGTGTCTTCATAAATAAAAGAAGCCTCTAGCTCATTTTGCAAATAGGTATCAGGCGAAAAAGCAAACCCTTTTTCTTGTTTGCGTTTGGCATATAATTTTATTAAATCATACGCTATTTCCTTTATGCGCGATTTTGTTTTCTTCTTCGTATTGTTCCACGTTTGGGTGCCAATTTTATGCATTTTTGGCTGTGTACCATCTTTTCCGGTATATTTAGCAATGCGGTGCAATGAGTGGATAGAGACGTAAAGAACATCATTGTCTTTATAAAGCAACCGAATCGCCTCTTGTGGCTTACCGTTAACGTCTATAATTTCTAACCCCGAGAATTTACCGATACCGTGATCAATATGGGTAACAAAATCACCTTTTTGAAGGTTGTAAATTTCTTTTAGTGTTAAAGCTTGTTGGTTTTTCCGGTATCCGTCTTTGAGCCGAAACCGGTGATACCGCTCAAAAATTTGATGGTCAGTATAACACACAAATTTTTGGTCGTTGTCAATAAAACCTTCATGCAGGGCAAAAGAAAGGGTTGTAAACTGCACGCTAGAGTTGAGGTCTTCAAAAATAGAGTAGAGTCGTTCTACCTGTTTCGCCTGGCTCGAAACAATCATGTTTTTAAAGCTCGCCTTCTCGTTTTTCTTTAAATCTTCAATTAATAAATCAAAGTTTTTATTAAAACTTGGCTGGGCAGTTGTATTAAAATGAAAATTGTCTTCATCAAAAAAATGCCGTTCACCAAACTCAATAATGTTAAACCGTTGCACAGCAGCTTCAAATGCATTTTTGCTAAAAAATAAATCAACCGGGGGGCTGTGCTTAACAGGCGTTTCAGGTAAGGCATTAAAATTTGCTACGGCTTTCGTATATTCTTTATCAAGCTGTTCGCCAACAATTAAATAATCGCGCAGCCAAACATTGGTTTGCCCGGGTATAAATTGCAACAAATCTTCACGTACTTCTTCGGTTTTAAAGCGTTGAATATTGGGCACAACCGTAAATCGCGCAATTGACTTTACAGAAAGTTGGTTCACAGGGTCAAACGTACGGATAGAATCAACTTCATCTCCAAAAAACTCAATACGGAAAGGCAAATCGTTTGAAAATGAAAAAACATCTACAATTCCACCACGCACAGCAAATTGACCCGGTTCGTAAACAAAGTCAACCTTTTCAAAATCATATTCAATCAACAATTCATTAATAAAGTCAATCGAATATTCAACCCCCTTTTTAATTTCTAAAATGCTTTTGGCAAACTGCTTTTTGGTAATGATTTTCTCAAAAATAGCTTCCGGATAACTAACAATAATGGAGTTACTTCCTCGATTAATACGTTCTAAAACCTCTGCGCGAGACACAACGTTGGCATTGTCTGTATTTTCTCCAGGTAGTGCATTTTGGTCATAAGCTTTTTTATAACTGTGCGGAAAAAACAAAATGTTGGATGCATTTTTATTCAAATTTTGCAAATCGTTTAAGAAAAACGCCGCCTCCTCTTTATCTGAAAGTAAAATAAGGTGGTTCGTTTTAGTTTTTTGAAGTGCAGCACTAACCACAATGGCACCAGAAGAACCGATTAACCCTTTCAGCGCAATTCTTTTTTCGTCTTCTTGTAGTAATGAGGCTATTGATTCGACTTTTTCCGAAGTCGCGTAAGCTGATTTGAATTCTTCAACCGTCATGCTGCAAAGTTAAGGTGAATAATTTAAAAAGAGGATTGATTTGGGGGGAGTTTATTTGTTTAAAATAATTTGACGACTAAAAAAAAAATATTATATTTGATTCATAGATTATGCTCATGGTAACGTATTCTCATTTTTTTCTTATATAATAGAGAGAGTGCCGACCCTTGGGCTTTTTTTTAACCCAAAATGAAAAAAAGAACTGCAATTTTGATTGATGGCGGTTTCTTCCTAAAAAGATACCGCTCTATCCATAAAATCAGAAACCTTGATCCACTGAGAACTGCGATAGATTTGTGGGAAATGTCTTTGAAACACCTTAACCAAAAAGGAGAGTCGTACGATTTGTACAGAATTTTTTATTATGATTGTTTGCCTTACGATAAAAAGCAACACAACCCACTAAGTGGTAAATCTATTGATTTTGCAAAAACAGATCAATACAATTTCCAAATAGCTTTTTTGAATGAACTTAAAAAGAAGCGTAAAATTGCTTTGAGGCTGGGTGTTTTGGAAGATAGAAAACGTTGGATAATAAAACCTTCTAGGACAAAAGAATTATTAAACAAAAAAATTAAAATTGATGACCTAACAGAGGATGATGTGGTATTTGATTTCTCTCAGAAAAGAGTAGATATAAAAATAGGTTTAGATATTGCTTCAATGGCACTTAAAAAGCAGGTTGATCAAATTATTTTAGTATCTGGTGACAGTGACTTTGTGCCGGCATCAAAACTTGCTAGACGAGAGGGGATAGATTTTCTTTTAGATCCAATGTGGAATCCAATTAAACCAAACTTATTTGAGCACATAGACGGACTAATCTCTAAAATTAAAAATCCGATATCTAAAACAAAACAGCTACCAGACCCGCTACCGTAAGGCAGTTCAACCTTTGAATTAGTGTGAATAAAGATAACGACAAATATATGCTTGATTTCGACTAAAGAATGCTGAAATAATTCGTTAGAACTTTATTTTTTGGTATAAACCGTAATTTCAATGTGGTACCGATCAAAAAAAACGACAAGCAAAGCCCGCTTGTCGTTTTTTCAAACCTCAAGTATTGTTTTAAATTGCCGCTATGGCTGAATCAAAATCGGGATTATTGCCAATTTCGTTTACTAGTTCAGTGTACTTTACTTTTCCATCCGTATCTACAATTACAATAGCCCGTGCTAAAAGCCCCTCAAAATCACCATCTGTAATTGTTGCACCATAGGCATGTCCAAATGAGCCATCATTAAAATCTGACAATGGAATAACGTTGCTAATCCCCTCTGCTTCACAAAAACGTGAGTGGGCAAAAGGCAAATCACGCGATACGCATAAAATTACCGTATCATTAAAACGTGCCGCTTTTTCGTTAAACGTCCGTACTGAGTTGGCACAAACGCCTGTATCAATACTCGGAAAAATGTTAAATACAATTGTTTTCCCTTTATAGTCTGCTAAAGATACGCGGGACATATCTGTTTTTACCAGTAAAAAATCGGGTGCTTCTGAACCCACTTCGGGTAAATTGCCACGTGTTGCTGTAGGGTTTCCTCCTAATGTAATATCTGCCATGTTATTTTGTTTTCTAGTTTTAAAATAAATCGTTTAAAAAGAAAACAAAATAGCGCTTACATTGTTCGGCGAAACACGTTAAATACACCAAGTGCAGTTTCCGTTAACCCTCTTTTTCAATTAAATCTTCTACTTTTTTCACCATTTTGGTGTTGCCGGCAAAATAAGGTTCACGTTGGTGCAATTCTTTGGGCTGAATTTCCATAATTCTTTTTTTACCGTTAGATGCGCTTCCGCCGGCTTGTTCTGCTAAAAATGCCAACGGACTGCATTCATACAGTAATCGTAGTTTTCCTTTTGGGGCTTTATCTGTAGCCGGGTAAAGGTAAATGCCCCCTTTAATTAAATTCCGGTGAAAATCTGCCACTAATGATCCGATATAACGTGCGGTATAGGGGCGGTTAGTGTCCTTATCAATTGTTTGGGCATATTTAATATAGGCTTGAATTCCTTTTGAACTGCGGTAAAAATTACCCTCATTCATAGAATAAATTTTACCCTTTTTAGGAAACTGCATGGTCGGATGCGATAAAACGAACACTCCAATTCCCGGGTCGTAGGTAAAACCGTTTACACCATTGCCTGTAGTGTAAACCAACATGGTAGATGATCCGTAAATAACGTAGCCTGCCGCCAATTGTTCAACACCTTTTTGTAAAAAATCTTCTTCTTTAACTGGAGTACCAATGGGCGTAACACGCTTGTAAATACTAAAAATAGTACCGATAGATACATTTACGTCAATATTAGAAGAACCATCTAATGGATCCATAGCTACAATATAGCTACCGTCTTCGTTAATTGGGATAAAGTCATCATTTTCTTCAGACGCAATGCCACAAACAACTTTGCGTGCCGTTAGTGCTTTAATGAATTGGTTATTGGCATAAACATCCAGCTTCTGTTGTGCCTCACCTTGAATGTTTTCTGAGCCTGCCGCACCCACAATGTGGCTGAGTAACCCCGCTTTATTCACTTGGTTACTTACAATTTTTGAAGCCAACCGTATGGCACTTAACAGTTGTGAAAACTCCCCACTTGAATCGGGGAAATCCAATTGCCGTTCAATAATAAATTCACCAAGTGTTTTAACATTCTCCATAACATTACGCCCATTTCTGTGGTGCAAATAACGCTATTTTTAAACAGATTAGCAATACATTTTGTACCTTTGTACCACAAACAGAATCGAGATGCGGAAAAAACTTTATTTGCTGGTATTGTGCTTATTTTTTGTTCAAGACTTAATGGCGCAATGTGCCATGTGCAAAGCTGTTGCAACGGAGCAGGCAAATGAGGATGGTAGTACCATCAACACCGGAATTATTTATATCATGGTAATTCCTTATATCATCTTGTTTTTTGCTTTTCGTAAAAAAATCGTTGGATTTATTAAAGAGTTGCGCAGCGCAGGTATTGCCGAATCAAAAAGTTAAATTCCAACTCGTATAGTTAAAGCCATTTTAATGTGTACTTAGGAGAAGTAACCATATTCCTAAAGTTTCTACATTTCTTAGTTAAACCAACTTTAAAAATTTATAATTGAGCGTTATAGCAGATTAAACTATTGCATGAGCGCAGGCTACTGTTAAAAATTCTGATTTATTTAAATGTATGCGTTGTGAAAAAATAGCCAGTAACACTTCAGTGGAACTTTCGCTACGCAGTTAACAAAAAAGAGATTTTCAGACATAAAAAAACCTTTCGGCTAAAAGCAAAAAGGTTTTTAATATCGTTAACCGTTCTCCGGTAAATTATTTGATTTGATTCGGATCGTTTTCAGCAATTTTATTAAATTTCGCCTGGCGAAACATCCAATAACCGAAAGCTACAAATCCAAAAAGTAAAACGGCAATCCAAAAAGCATCTCCTATAGGCTCCAATGTATTTTGAAATAACCAATAGGCTCCATCTTTAATTGCATAAAAAACGTCTGCTGAACTCATAATAATAGATTTATACGACAAATGTAATAAATAAATTACATTAATTTTAAGCCCATGCTCGTAAATTTGTACAAAACCAAAACGCCTTTGGCACTCTTTGCACTGCCAATAATGCTTGCGCTAATGGCGCTTTCTTTGTTTTGGGTTGATACCCAAATACCTAGTGCCATTTTTTCGTGGCAAACCGTATTGATTAATGCCGTGCAAAGCAATTTAGGTTTGCACTATGTTGTTGCTTTTTTAATTGTTTACATCAGTGCAGTGCAGTTGAATGTGGTGGTCAATAATTATGGTTTCTTTACAAAAAACACATCATTACCCGGCTTTATATATGCCTTGGCATTACTGAGTTTTGACCAGTTTACGTTCAACATGTTGGTGGTGGGTTATTTATTTTTAATTGTCGGGTTGGGGTATTTATTTAACATCAATCGGCAAGACCCTGCCGGCAAATCTGTTTTTTTAAGCGCATTGTTTTTTGGTACAGCCACCGTTTGTAATTGGATGCTTGCCCCGGTACTTATTTTACCGTGGTTGGTTTTATTTATTTTCAGATCATCCAAATGGAGAGAGTGGTTTATGGTAGTAGTAGGGGCAACAATTCCATGGTTGTACAATTATGGCGTTTATTTTTTTGTTACCGGTTCAACAAAAATGAAGTTTGAAGGAGTGGCAATTGTTGTTTCTGATTTAGATAACAGCATTCCAAAATTAGTGTTGTACGGTTTTGTTGCAATGCTTGCCATTATTGGTAGTTGGAGCTATTTTAAATTGGCAAGCAGTCAGCTTTTGGTGTTTAAAAAAAGGAGTAGGGTACTGTTCCATTTTATTTGGTTAGGTATTATTTCGTATGTTTTAGGCTGGTTAATTTATGATGCACAAGTGCTCGGTGTAATTATTCCGTTAGCAATTGTTTTTGCGGTTCAAGTGCTGTATACACAAAACAATTTTTGGTTCAACACCTTACTGTACGGTTGGGTAGTGCTTATAATTGTGAATAGTTTATTCTAAACTTAGATTCTAAGTTTCACTAAATTATTGAATTAAATATTGGCGAATAATATTAACTTTGCAGCGCATTTAAAACGGACAAAATGAAATTTGGAGTTGTAACATTCCCAGGCTCAAATTGTGATCAAGACATGATTGATACATTAGAGCAAGGTTTAGGTCAAAAAGTAGAAAAGCTTTGGCATAAAGAACATGATTTAAAAGGAGTAGATTTTGTCGTATTACCTGGCGGCTTTTCCTTTGGAGATTATTTACGCTCAGGTGCAATTGCACGGTTTTCGCCAATTATGCAAGAGGTTGTGGCGCATGGTCAACGCGGAGGATATGTAATGGGGGTGTGTAACGGATTCCAAATTTTATGCGAAACACCTTTGTTAGAAGGAGCTTTATTACACAACAATAGCCAAAAATTTATCTGCAAAAACATCTTTTTAAAGTCGCAATCTAAAGATGCGGCAATAACAAAAAGTTTAGAAAACAGAGCGTATAAAATTCCTATTGCTCATGGCGAAGGACGCTTTTTTGCTCCCGAAGATGTAATGAAAGGAATTTACGATAACGATCAAGTGTTGTTCCAATATTGCAATGAAAACGGTGAGGTGAGCGAAGCGTTTAACCCAAATGGATCAATCGATAACATTGCTGGAATAACCAATAAAGGAAAAAATATTTTTGGAATGATGCCGCACCCAGAGCGAGCTGCTGACGATAACTTAAGCAACACTGACGGTAAACATTTATTTGAATCTATATTAGCAAATATCTAAACGAGTATACGCTAAACGAAGAAAAAGCACTCCATATACGGGGTGCTTTTTTTGGTAGCATATAATTATATTTATAAATATAGTTGTATAATTATAAAAATAGTTATATAATTGCATTGTCGACACAATTAATAGCATACAATGAAAAAAGAATTAACAAAAGCAGAAGAACAAATCATGCACGCCATTTGGAAGGTAGAAAAAGGGTTTGCCAAAGCTATTTTGGCGGAATTAGAAGAACCAAAACCTGCTTACAATACGGTGCTCACGGTTATTCGGGTGCTCGTGCAAAAGGGGTTTGTGAAATACAAAACATTTGGCAAGTCCAACGAATATTACGCAACTATTACAAAAGATGCGTATTCATTTCAAAAATTGGATCGGCTTAAAAAGAACTATTTCAACAATTCCAATGCACAGTTTCTTTCTTTTTTTATGAAAGAAAATCAAATGAGTTTAGAAGATTTGAATGAAATAATGGACATCATTAAAAAAGAAGAAAATGACTAGTTTGGCTTTTACTATTTTGGAGATTAACCTGCTGATTGTAATTTTGTTTGGCGCTTATGCCTGCATTAAACAACGGGTCTCTTTTAACCAGCAACGGTGGCTGTTATTAGGTATTCCGTTTATTGCAACCATTGTTGTTACCTTAAAATCTGCGTTTAGTTCTGTAAGTTATGGCATAGCCATTCCGTTAATCACGCTAAATCCAGTACAGGTTGGGCAAAACAATGCCGTTAGTAATGATATCACATCAGCGGTATCTGTTGCAGATGTAGCGTACTTAACGTATATAATTGTAGCAATATGCTTAGGGGTTTATGCCATTTACAAAATTGGTAAATTAGGGTGGTTTTTCTCCCGGCACACGGCAGATTTGAAAGACGGGTTTTACATTTACACCGTTAAAGGAGAAGCCTCTTTTTCATTCTTCAATCGCATTCAAATTACGCCTGAACTTACAGAAGTTGACCAAGGTATTGTGCTTGAGCATGAAAAAATGCACGCCGCAAAACTGCATTCGTTGGATACGCTAATTCTTGAGTTTATTCACGTTGTATTTTGGTTTAATCCGGTTTTGATTTTCATGAAAAAAGAGCTTACCAATTTACATGAGTTTGAGGTGGACACAATTATGTTTAACAAACACCGTGTGAACTATATGAAATTTTTGGTGAACTACGCATTGGGTGCTACAGATTCAAATTATTTATTAATCAGCCGTTTTTACAATCGGCTAACCATTAAAAAAAGAATTAAAATTATGAAAACGAATAAAACAACAAAAAGCAAGCTGCTATTTATCATTCCGCTTATCGCATTAGGGTTTGGGTTTGTGCAGTGTCAAAAAACAGATTCAAATGCCGAAACTAAAAAAGAAAAAATGGAGGTGTTTGATAAAGTAGATGTAGAACCAGAATTTAATGGCGGGCAAGAAGCCATGGTAAAATACATTCAAAACGAAGTTAAATATCCTAAAAATGCTGCAAATGAAGGTGTAGAAGGTACAATTTACGTGGGGTTTGTAGTGTCAAAATACGGTGAAATTACAGAAGCAAACGTGATGCGACCCGTACACCCCGAATTAGATGCTGAGGCGTTACGCGTTGTGCGTTTAATGCCTGATTGGAAACCGGGGATGAAAGATGGAAAAGATGTAGCCGTGCGTTACACATTGCCGATTAGTTTTCAGTTAAACTAAAGGAAACAGTTAAACTAAAGGAAACAGTTAAAATAAAAGGGATTTGGCCGCGCTGAATCCCTTTTTTGTATCTTGTAAATGAAAAATGACAAGATCATGAAACATATTTTACTTTTTTTTGGTGTGCTTTGCATCAGTGCAAGCCATTCTCAACTAAATATTTTAAGCACAAATACCACTGCTGAAGCGATCATGTTGGGAGATTTTGATCCCTCAGACTATGCTTCGGACGTTCCAATTACCAACCATAATGATATTATTGAAGGTATCAACACCCTAATTAATCCAGACTCTTTAAAGGCATATTTGTTTGAAATGAATGCATTTATGAACCGCAATACTGGTTCAGATACCGTGTCTGCAGAAACGGGGATTGGTGCAGCACGACGTTGGGCATTTAATAAATTTGAATCGTTCAGTGCTGATTCTGAAAATCGTTTGGTTACTTCTTATTTGCAGTTTGATCAAACAATTTGTTCCATGACCCAGCACCGGAATATTTTTACGGTATTGCCAGGTGCAGATGCAGAAAATCATGAAGTAATAATTATAGAGGCACATTTTGACAGCCGGTGCGATTTGGCGTGTGATATTGAGTGTGAAGCACAAGGGATGGAAGATAACGGTTCGGGTTCTGCTTTGGTGCTTGAGCTGGCAAGGGTGATGTCAAAATTTACGTTTGAAAATACAATTGTGTTTATGCTTACCATTGGTGAGGAACAAGGACTTTTTGGAGCAAATGCTTTTTCGCAATACGCCAGAGACAATGATATGCCTATAAAAGCCGTTTTAAACAATGACGTAATTGGCGGTATTATTTGCGGAGAAACCTCTTCTGCTCCTTCATGTCCGGGAGTAAATGAAATTGATAGCACGCAAGTGCGCTTTTTTACTTCTGGTGGGTTTAATTCGCCGCATAAACAATTGGCGCGTTTTATAAAGTTGCAATATAAAGAAGAACTGCTGCCTATTGTGAGCGTTCCAATGGAGTTAACTGTAATGTCAGCAGAAGACAGAACGGGACGCGGTGGAGATCACATTCCTTTTCGGCAAGATGGGTTTAAAGCCATGCGGTTTACATCAGCACACGAACATGGCAACGCTGCTGTTGGTCCAGATTATGAAGACCGGCAGCACACGTCAGAAGATGTGTTGGGGGTAGATACGGATGGTGATATGGTAATTGATAGTTTTTTTGTAGACTTTAACTACTTAGCGCGCAATGCCGTAATTAATGGTGTTGGAGCGGCTATGATAGCCACTGGCCCTGTTGCGACAGATTTTAATGTGGAATCGGTTACAGATCCGGGAGGAATCATCATTAAAATTAATGGAGAAGTTGAGTATGAAACGTACCGCGTTGGTTTGCGCACCGCTTCAAATGATTGGGATTCGGTTTACACTATAGCAGGCACACGTGATACGATTTATCCACCAACAACTACAAATTACATTGTCAGCGTTGCTTCTGTAGATGAAAATGGGGTGGAGAGTTTGTTCTCACGCGAAATTGCATTTTTAGACGAAGAACTATCTGTAAAAGATGAGATAGAGAAAAAACAACCATTTGAACTCATGCAAAACCGACCAAATCCATTTGATGAGGCAACAATTATTGGTGTGCGGATGCATAAAAAGGTGAACTACAAAACGGCATTTATTACCGTGAGAGATGTAAACGGAAAACAAATTGAGCAATTACCGATCAAACTAACAAATGAAATAAGTGAAGTATTGTACACGCATGGTTTTGGTCAAGTAGGTACTTTTGTTTATACCTTAGTTGTGGATGGTGTAGCAGTGGATAGCAAACAAATGATTTTTGCCAATTAAGGCAGCAAAGTTCAACGGATTGGATTAATCCGGATATTTTTCTTGAACGAATTTTACGGAATCTTTAATCATTTCTTCTAAAATGGATTGATCAATATCTGCTAGTTTGTTAACATACAAGCATGACTTTCCTGTTTTGTGCTTGCCTAATTTTTCAAGATAATTATCGTAACGACTAAACCCCGCCATAATATAAATAGAGAACTTTGTTTTGCGCGGTGAAAATCCGGCGAGCATAAAATCACCCTCTCGGCCGCTATCGTATTTGTAGTGGTATTGTCCAAAACCAATAATAGACGAACCCCACATAACGGCTTTTTCTCCCGTCACTTTTTCAAAAAGTGCCACTAATTCATAAGCATCTTTGCGCTTTTGCTCATTATCAACAGTTTCTATAAATGCTTTAACACTGTCGTCTGTCGCTACTGTTTTGTTCTCTGCCATGGTTTATTTTAGTTTAAGCTAAGATAGTAAAAACAGAAAAACCTCAACCAATTGCTTAGTTGAGGTTTTTTCTAATCTTAATTTAAATGTATTAAAAAGTCTCCTTTTTAATTTTTTTTAGGCTAAATAGGAGTACTGAGCGGAGTCGAAGTACGGTAGTCCTAACTACTCAAATGCTTAAACCGACGTTACTCAGCAAACTGACGTTCGCTTCTTACCCTGAACACATTTTTCACTGCGTTCTAATGTTTGTGGCTTCTCCATTACTAATAAGACTACGTCTCATAGATACTGGTATCATCCACTGCACATTTCACATGAATCTGGATCATCCAAAGAACAGGCTATTTCAGCCATTCGCTCTTCTTCTGTTTTCGCAACAACTGTTTTGTTTGCAGCAGCTTGTTTGTCTAACGTAAATTTAATAGCATCCGTAGCTGCTTTTGTACGTAAGTAATACATTCCTGTTTTTAAGCCTGCTTTCCATCCGTAAAAGTGCATTGACGTTAGCTTAGCAAAGTTGGCATTCTCCATGAACAAGTTCAATGATTGAGATTGGCAAATATATGCACCACGATCAGCCGCCTGATTAATCAACACTTTTTGTGAAATTTCCCATGCTGTTTTGTACAGGTCTTTAATGTCTTGTGGAATTTCATCAATATTTTGGATTGATCCGTTAGAAGCCATTAACTTGTTCTTCATGTTAGAGTCCCAAAGCTTTAACTTCACAAGGTCTTTTAATAAGTGTTTGTTTACAATAATAAACTCTCCAGACAGTACACGACGTGTGTAAATGTTAGAAGTGTATGGTTCAAAACACTCGTTATTTCCTAAAATTTGAGCGGTAGAAGCTGTTGGCATTGGCGCAAGTAATAATGAGTTGCGTACACCGTGTTCTTTCACTTCGTCTCTTAGAATATCCCATTCCCATCTGCTGGTTGGCGTAACGCCCCACATGTCAAACTGGAACTCTCCTTTAGATATTGGTGAACCTTCAATTGACTGGTAAGCACCATCTTTAATCGCTAAATCTTTAGATGCTGTAACAGCTGCGTAGTAAATTGTTTCAAAAATTTCTTTATTCAATTGGCGCGCCTCATCTGAGTCAAATGGTAAACGCATTAAAATATAAGCATCTGCCAAACCTTGTACACCAATACCAATTGGGCGGTGTCTCATGTTAGAGTTACGCGCCTCTTCCACAGGGTAATAATTTTGATCAATTACACTGTTTAGGTTAATTGTTAAGTGATACGACATTTCAAATAACTTGTCATGGTCGAATGTTTTTGTATCAACATCAACAAATTTTGGTAACGCTAATGAACCTAAGTTACATACAGCAACCTCATCCGGTGCAGTGTACTCTAAAATTTCAGTACATAAGTTAGATGACTTAATTGTACCTAAATTCTTTTGGTTTGATTTTAAGTTTGCCGCATCCTTGTAAACCATGTAAGGTGTTCCGGTTTCAATTTGCGATTCTAAAATTTTAAACCAAATATCTTGTGCTTTAATGGTTTTTCTACCACGTCCTTCTGCTTCGTACTTTGTATAAAGTTTCTCAAATTCTTCACCATACGCGTCAGAAAGTCCTGGGCATTCGTTCGGGCACATTAATGTCCAATCACCATTGTCTTCTACACGCTTCATAAACAAGTCTGGCACCCACATAGCATAAAACAAGTCACGTGCACGTTGTTCTTCTTTACCGTGGTTTTTCTTTAAATCTAAGAAATCAGTAATGTCAGCATGCCATGGTTCTACGTAAATTGCAAAAGAACCTTTTCTTTTTCCTCCACCTTGGTCAACATAACGCGCCGTGTCATTAAACACACGTAACATTGGCACAATTCCGTTAGATGTGCCGTTTGTTCCTTTAATGTAAGAACCTTTAGCACGAATATCATGAATAGATAAGCCAATACCACCGGCAGATTGAGAAATACGAGCACATTGCTTTAATGTATCGTAAATTCCTTCAATACTATCTTCTTTCATCTGCAATAAAAAGCAAGATGACATTTGTGGTTTAGGTGTACCTGCATTAAATAACGTTGGTGTAGCATGTGTAAACCATCCTTCAGACATAGCGTTGTAAGTCTTCACAGCAGACTCTATATCGTCTTTGTGAATTCCTACAGAAACACGCATTAACATGTGCTGTGGGCGCTCAACAATTTTACCGTTTGTTTTAAGTAAATAAGCGCGCTCTAATGTTTTAAATCCAAAAAAGTCATATTTAAAATCACGGTCATAAATAATGTGCGAATCAAAATACTCTGCGTTATCTTGTACTACTTTGTATACATCCTCTGCAATTAATGAAGCGTTTTCTCCTGTAATCGGATCTATGTATGCGTAAAGATCTTCAATCGTGTCAGAAAATGATTTTTTAGTGTTTTTATGCAAGTTAGACACTGAAATACGTGAAGCTAACAAAGCATAATCCGGGTGTTCAATTGTTTTTGATGCAGCTACTTCTGCCGCTAGGTTATCTAACTCGTATGTGCTTACGCCATCATACAAGCCCTCAATAACTTTCATTGCAACCAATTCTGGTTGAACGATTGTACTGAGACCGTAACATAATTTTTTAATACGTGCGGTGATTTTGTCAAACTTCACCGGCTCTTTACGACCATCTCTTTTAATTACATACATAGTGTTTAGTCTTTGATTTAATCAATAGTTATCCCATGGGGATTAATACATGTAGGACAACAATCGGGGTTTAATAATTAAATGTTTTTTAAAAATCTTCGTCTAATGAGAAAGATTGGTTTTCGCCACTGTTAAGTACACCTGCCTTTTGGTATTCAGCTACGCGTTTTTCAAAAAAGTTTGTTTTTCCTTGAATGCTAATCATGTCCATAAAATCAAACGGATTGGATGAGCTGTATACCGTATCACAATCCAATTCACCCAATAATCGATCCGCTACGAATTCGATATATTGCTGCATTAGTTCGGCATTCATTCCAATCAGTTTAACAGGTATTGCATCTGTTACAAACTCTTTTTCAATTTCAACTGCATCTGTAATAATTTTGGTAACCGTTTCTTTTGAAAGTTGGTTTACCAAGTGGTTATTGTAAAGCAAGCAAGCGAAGTCACAGTGTAGTCCTTCGTCTCTTGATATTAATTCATTTGAAAAGCTCAATCCTGGCATTAATCCTCTTTTCTTTAGCCAGAAAATAGAGCAAAATGAACCGGAAAAGAAAATACCCTCAACCGCTGCAAAAGCAATTAAACGCTCCGCGTAAGACCCTTCATCAATCCACCTTAGTGCCCAATCTGCTTTTTTCTTTACACATGGTATTGTGTCAACAGCGTTAAATAAGTGGCTTTTTTCTTTCGAATCTTTAATGTACGTATCAATTAAAAGTGAGTACGTTTCAGAGTGAATATTCTCTATTGCAATTTGAAATCCGTAAAAGAATTTTGCTTCGGTATATTGAACTTCTGCTAAAAAGTTTTCAGCTAAATTTTCGTTTACAATTCCGTCAGATGCAGCAAAAAAGGCTAAAATATGCTTGATGAAGTGCTGCTCGTCTGGGGTTAATTTCTCGTTCCAATCAACCAAATCTTGCGACAAATCAATCTCCTCAGCAGTCCAAAAACTAGCTTCCGCCTTCTTATAAAATTGCCAAATATCATTGTGCTCAATTGGAAAGAGAACAAATCGTTCGTTATTTTTTTTCAAAATCGGTTCTTCTGCTGTTGCCATTATCTTCGTTTATTTTGGTTAAAAATTTCCGTTTCTGTTACTATGAACCAAGTACGTATTTATACTTAATTTTTAGTGTTGTGTTGTGCCGAACTTTAGTTGTGAAAAAAATAAATTTTCTTGGACTCAAATCGGAATACAAAAGTTGCGATTTTTTGTCGAAGAACCTATCTAATTTAATTCACAATGCCTTTATAGTTTTCAACAATTGACGCGTTAACACTCTGTTAAAATACTGTTTTTCAGTTTTTTAATTGTTGCTAAGTTCGTTGTTTTTCGGCGTCTTAATTTTTTATTTATTTGAAAAATCAACAATCTGTTAACAACGTTAATATTTGCTTAACTTCCCTTAACAAGGACTTACAAGTTACAGAAAAACGCATGTACGAATCAAGGAGTTTTTGGTTTTAATTTATTCACCTTGGAATGTGCAAAAGTATTTGTAATTTTAAATCACCAAAACTTATTGAATCGCTATATGAATTTAAATCACCAATTGCGGTCAGTCGGGGGTGCATTTTTAGCCGTTTTTTACCCCGATTATTGCCAGCTTTGTCAAACAGAATTAAACCTTTCTGAAAAACATTTGTGCCTTTCTTGTTCGTACGATTTACCTTATATCGTACAAAGTGAGTCTGCGTTACAAACCCTGCATAAGCTTTTTTGGGGACGTACCACCATTCAACATATTTACAGCTTGTTAGATTATAAAAAGGGGAACCAGGTACAAACACTACTGCATCAATTAAAATACCATAAACGAACTAAACTAGGAGCTCATTTGGGGCAATTATTAGGAGATGCTATGCCAAAAGAGGTGGGTTTTGATGCTATTGTGCCAGTTCCACTACACCCTAAAAAATTGCGTAAACGCGGGTTTAACCAAAGTGAAGTTATTGCCAAAGGTATAGCGGCAGTGCATGATTTACCGTTGCGTAATGATTTGATAAAACGTGTTAAACACAACGCCTCGCAAACCAAATTCACCAAATATGACCGTTGGGAGAATGTGCGGTCTATTTTTGCCGTAAAAAAAGCGGACGAACTTAAAAACAAGCATATTTTATTGGTAGATGATGTGCTAACTACCGGTGCGACTATTGAAGCCTGCGTTAACGAAATGATTACTGTTGAAAATTGCACCGTAAGTATTGCTACCTTAGCAGCCAGATTGTGATGAAATGCAGAACAAACAAACAATAATTGGTTGGGGATTAGCCGGCACAACACTGGCGTGGGAATTTTACTTTAACGAACTTACTTTTGAGGTGTTTGACAATAATCAGGCACATTCTACCCGAACAGCTGCCGGTTTAATTAACCCGATTGTTTTTAGAAAACAAACTAAAAGCTGGATGGCAGATACATTGCTGCCTCACGCGCAAAATTTTTATCAAAAAATAGAAAAATTACTGAATACCCAACTGCTGACCAATAAAAATATTTTCAGAGTTTTTGCGTCGGTTGAAGAAGAAAACAACTGGTCTGCCAAACAAGGGGATGACCGTTTTGTAAACTACGTTAAAACACCAAAAAACGAAAGGCTCCCGGAAGCAGGTCATGTAGATTATCCTTACGGGATGGGAGAAGTAGAAACCATTGGGTTTTTAGATACAAATGTGTTCATAGATGCCTCTAAAGCATTTTTTAAGGAAAAAGGTATACTGTTTTTGAATGAAACGTTCCGTTATGATCGTGTAAAAAATGAACCGGCAACAAATTTTTTCTTTTGCGAAGGGGTAGGGCTTTTTAATAATCCGTTTTTTAATTACCTTCCATTAAAAGGAACACACGGTGAAACCATTATTATTAAAACCAACGATTACACATTTGGCCAGGTGCTGAATAAAAACTTGTACATGTTGCCCTTAGGAAACAAACTGTATAAAGTAGGGGCAACATACAATTGGAAATTAAAAACACCCGTTACAACCAATGAAGCAAAAACAGATTTAACGGCGCGCCTAAATGCCTTTACCAACTTTAATTATGAGGTGGTCGATCAAAAAGCAGGAGTACGCCCCACGGTAACAGATAGAAAACCATTAACCGGAACGCATCCCGTTCAAAAAAACGCACACATTTTAAACGGACTGGGCACCAAAGGTGTTATGATAGCCCCGTTTTTAGCGTGGGAACTTTACCAACATGTTTATTCGAACCATACACTCCCAACAGATGCAAGTATCGAACGGTTTCAAAAATTTTTCTCCCAACAAGGGACGGAGTAATAAATAATATGCAACTTTGTAAGAAAATTGGTTGAAAAACGACTATCGAAGTAGATCAATTAAGACAAATAAATTAACATTAAAACACATAAAAAATGTATCCAGAAGAATTAACAAAACCAATGAAAGCACAGTTAACTGAGGCAGGATTTGAAAGCTTAGAGTCGGCAGATGCAGTAGATAAAGCAATAAATGCAGAAGGGACTACCCTTTGCGTAATTAACTCTGTTTGCGGATGTGCAGCAGGGACAATGCGCCCGGGTGTTTTACTTTCTACAAAACACGGAAAATTACCAGGTAAAATGGTAACTGTTTTTGCAGGTGTAGACGGCGAAGCTGTAACACAAGCTAGAAAATACACACTTCCTTACCCTCCGTCTTCTCCATCAATAGGGTTGTTTAAAGACGGAACGTTGGTTCATTTCATAGAAAGACACCACATTGAAGGAAGATCTGCCGAAATGATTGCTGAGAATTTAGCAATGGCGTATGACGAGTATTGCTAACTAACTGATTTTAGACACTCGTGAATTACGCTAAAATAGCATTGTATTTTATAGGAATAGCAGCCGTTTTCGGTTGCTTTTTCTATTTTTATCCGGCGGACATTTTTAAAGCCAATATTTTTGAAGGGGAATTAAAATACACTTTAGATATTTCATTACGCGGCTTTTTAGACCATCAGTATTTACCAAAAGCTGTACACCTACCAAAAATGACTGCCGTCAAATTAACATGGGAGGGATGGGCAATTCTTATTATTTGTTTGATAGGTGTTCCATTAATGATGGCGTATCGCTTGGCAATGCCCAAAACAGCTCCAAAAGAAAAAACCAATAATACCGAACAATAATGAAGTTGGATTTATTAGCAAAAATTTGCAAAACACCGGGCGCACCTGGTTTTGAACAACAAGTGCGTGCATTAGTTATTCAAGAAGTTACCCCGTTGGTGGATGAAGTGGAAGTGGACAATATGGGAAATGTGTATGCTATAAAACGCGGAACAGCCAAAGTTGAAGACGGAAAACGGCAAAAACGCGCCATGATTGGTGCGCACATGGATGAAATTGGATTTATTGTAACACATATTGATGATAAAGGATTTATTCGTTTCCATACCTTAGGTGGGTTTGACCCGAAAACGCTAACCGCTCAGCGTGTTATTGTGCATGGTAAAGAAGATGTGATTGGCGTAATGGCATCAAAACCCATTCATGTAATGACGGCAGATGAGCGCAATAAAGTAGCTAAAATTTCTGATTATTTTATTGATACCGGTTTGCCAAAAAAAGAGGTTGAAAAGTTAATAAACATAGGCGATTCCATAACGCGTGAACGTGAGTTCATAGAAATGGGAAACTGTGTTAATTCAAAATCACTGGACAATCGCTTAGCTGTTTTTATTTTGATTGAAACCTTGCGAATGTTACAACATCAAGACGTGCCGTATGACGTTTACGGGGTGTTTACCGTACAAGAAGAGGTGGGCATAAGGGGCGCAAATGTGTCTGCCTTAAAAATTAACCCAGATTTTGGGTTTGGGCTAGACACCACAATTGCGTATGACTTACCCGGCGCAGCCGATCATGAAAAAATTACAAAATTGGGCGAAGGAACTGCAATTAAAATAATGGACGCCATGACCATTTGTGATTATCGAATGGTTGATTTTATGAAAAAAACGGCAGATGCCAACCTCATTGAATGGCAACCTGAAATTTTAACCGCTGGTGGCACAGATACTGCCGGAATTCAGCGCATGGTACAAGGTGGCTCTATTGCTGGCGCAGTTTCTATTCCAACTCGGCATTTACATCAGGTAATTGAAATGGCCGATAAAACAGATATACAAGGCTCAATAGATTTGTTAACCGCCTGTTTAAAAGCGCTTGATAGTTACGATTGGTCGTTCAAATAGAACAATTGTTACCGCCCGCCTGTTTAATTGGAAAGAAAACCAATTTTTTAATGTGATGATGAAAAACGTGTGGTTAACTATTATTTTATTGCCTTTATTTGGGCAAGCGCAGCAACTAAAAGAGTATAATGAAGAGCGATTACAACTCGATAAGCGGTTGATGTTAACATTAACGGGTTGGTCCACTGCTAATGCCTTAGTTGGGGCTTATGGTTGGGCAACTACCGAGAATGAAGCCTTATATTTTCATCAAATGAATGTAATGTGGACAGGGGTTAACCTTGCATTAGCTATTCCCGGTTATTTTAAAGCAAAAAATGGAGACCCCTCATTAACATTTGCGCAAACATGGCACGAACAACAAAAAACTGAAAAAGTTTTTTTATTCAATACAGCACTTGATTTAACGTACATAACGGGTGGTTTTTTCTTAAAACAACGCGCCTTGGTAGACGAAACGAATTATTTTAGGTACAGAGGATGGGGAAATTCACTCATTTTACAAGGCGGTTTTTTATTTTTGTTTGATTTAACCGCAACACTTTTACACAGCCGCCACCGCAAAGAGAAATTATCGCCCTTTTTAGAGCGTGTTGAATTGAGTGATAATGGGTTGGGGTTAAGATACTCGTTTTGATAGCGTCTTTTTTAAAACATCCAAATCAAAAGAAATTTTACAAAAACACCCGCCGTTTAAGATAACAATGAAGGGTTAAGTGTTAATAGTTCATCATTTTCAACATCCAACTCACTCACATTCTACGTATATTCAACACATGCAGCTTTTGTAAAAAATGTTAAGTTCACCGAACAGATTAACTTTTTAAACGTTGTGTTAGTAACGCAAGTTTGCGTATTTTTGTTATTCAATTTCGTCGTATGTCAGAATATACAGCAGGAGACCTCCTAAACCAAATAGAGTTTCCGAAAGATTTAAGAGAAAAATTCACCATTGAGCAGCTTCCTCAAGTTGCAGATGAAGTGCGTCAGTACATTATTGACGTTATTTCAGAAATTGGTAATTCACATTTTGGCGCAAGTCTCGGCGTTGTTGAATTAACTGTAGCATTGCACTATGTTTTTAACACACCGGTAGATCAACTGGTGTGGGATGTTGGGCATCAGGCTTATGGACATAAAATTTTGACAGGTCGCCGTAAACGTTTTCATACCAATCGGACAAAGACAGGAATTAGCGGCTTTCCGAAAAGAAGTGAAAGCGAATACGATACATTTGGAGTTGGGCATTCATCTACCTCTATTTCTGGTGCGTTAGGCATGGCAATTGCCAATGAGTATAAAGGAGATGATCGACAACATGTTGCCATTATTGGAGATGGATCTATGACAGCTGGTTTAGCTTTTGAAGGATTAAACCATGCGGGCTTCACAAAGTCAAACCTATTGGTGGTGTTGAATGACAATTGCATGTCTATTGACCCGAATGTTGGTGCGTTACGCGAATATTTAACGGACATTACAACCTCACACACCTACAATAAAGTGAAGGATGAGGTTTGGGGCTTACTTGGAAAAATTTCTAAGTTTGGACCAAACGCGCAAACCATTGTTTCTAAAATCAGCAACTCGCTAAAAGGCTCATTGTTGAATGATAGCAACTATTTTGAGTCATTAAACTTTAGATATTTTGGACCGGTTGACGGGCATGATACCATTGGGTTGGTTAAAATCATGCAAGATTTAAAAGACATTCCCGGGCCAAAAATATTGCACGTAATTACCACAAAAGGTAAAGGATACAAACCCGCAGAAGAGGGAAATGCTACACAGTGGCACGCACCGGGTGTTTTTAATAAACTAACCGGAGAAATTGTAAAAGTGATTCCAACCTCTCCACAAGCACCTAAATTCCAAGAAGTTTTTGGGCATTCAATTGTAGAGTTGGCAGAAAAAAATGATAAGATAATGGGAATTACCCCGGCTATGCCAACGGGTAGTTCATTAAATATAATGATGAAAGCCATGCCAGACCGCGCGTTTGATGTGGGGATAGCAGAACAACACGCCGTAACGGTATCTGCCGGTATGGCCACACAAGGTTTAGTGCCGTTTTGTAATATTTATTCATCATTTATGCAACGGGCTTACGATCAAGTAATACATGATGTTGCACTGCAAAACCTAAACGTAGTATTTTGTTTGGACAGAGCAGGAGTAGTGGGTGCAGATGGTGCTACACACCACGGAGCGTACGATTTAGCTTATATGCGTTGTATACCTAATATGGTAGTTTCTGCGCCAATGGATGAGTCTGAATTACGGAATTTAATGTACACCGCTCAGCTTGAAAACCAAGGGCCGTTTACAATTCGTTATCCGCGTGGAAAAGGCGTAATGCCACAATGGAAAACACCGTTCAAAGAAATAGAAGTAGGTACAGGTAGAAAAATACGCAACGGAAGTGATGTTGCTTTTTTAACCATTGGTGCAATCGGAAATTATGCTGCATTAGCAATTGATAGATTGAGCGAAAAAAACATTTCTGCAGCACATTATGATATGCGTTTTGTAAAACCGTTGGATGAGTTACTTTTGCACGAAGTGTTTTCAAAATTCGATAAAGTAATTACGGTAGAAGATGGCTGTTTAATGGGGGGAATGGGTGCCGCAATTCTTGAATTTATGGCAGACCATAGTTACACCGCTAAAGTAGTTCGTTTGGGTATTCCAGACAAATTTGTGCACCACGGTACACAAAATGAGTTGTATCAAGAGTGCTTTTATGATGTAAAAGCCATGATAAAATCAGCAGAAAGTTTAATGGAAGGAATTGTGCTTAAAGCCTCTTCAATGGTAAGCTAAATATAATCCGTTGAAACCAGAAAAACCCAATACATGTTCATTGTGCAAACGTGAAGTTGAATTGAGTTTTCATCATTTAGTTCCTAAAAAAATGCACGACAAGCGTTGGGTCGTTCAAAAACACGCAGATAAAGAACTTATTCATTACGGAATTTGGGTGTGTGAGGATTGTCATAAAAAAATCCATAGATTATTCGATCATCAAACCTTGGCAGAGCATTATTTTACAAAAGACACCCTACTTCAACATGAAAAACTGCGCAAATTTGTGAATTGGGTGAGCAAACAACGAAAAAAAGTAAAACGCAAGCCACACCGCCGCAATTAATTATCTTTGTTCCAGAAGTCTTAAGGTAATCTTGTCGTCCATAAATCTCGTTTTTATACAATTGTGAGAGTTCTTAAATAAAATGAAGTATTTATACTGTTTTTTAAATCCTACAAAACAACTTATTTTACACTTAAATTTTAACTCAAAACCAAAACTAATGAAAAAGATCGCTGTTGTGATTCTAACCGTGCTTACTTGCATATATGCAAAAGCCCAAGAAATACCGCTAGATATTGTAGATCGTGTAAATGCAGTTGACTATATTTTTGAAGGAGAAGTAATCAATTCACAAGCCTACTTTACAAATTCAGGAGCGTACATTCACACATCAAACACAGTAGCGATTAAAAAGATTTTAAAGGGCGCAATAAATTGTGGAACAATTGAGATTATAACACTTGGTGGTCAAACAGATTCGAGTCAAGTTCAAGTCAGTCATTCGCTAACATTGAGTGTTGGAAGTATTGGAATATTTTTGTGTACCGATACAGATATACCAGTAAGCGTGGTTGATTTTTATCCTGAAACCAATACCCAAAAATTGGAAGCCACTTATGAAGATCAGTCTTTTATGCGATACTGGTGGGATGGTGAAGGAGTAAACGCAGCTGATATTTGGAACAACTTTGATAGTTTATATGCTGTTTATAATTCAATGGAAGCCATTACAGGAATTAGCCTGATTGACTGCGAAGGAACTGGTGGTGCAATTCACGGTGTACCTCCGCATGATCCAAATGATGATAATGTCATATTTCCTCATTATCGGCAAGCGGATTTTGATTCGTTGATGGCTTATGCTGAATTTCAAAGGAGACATTACACCCGAACGAATGATGACAGAGACGAACATAAAATATTCTATAATATTGAAGACTTAATAATTACTGGAACGAGTACTAAATATCTTGAATTTGACGTAACGGCTAAAGATGATTACGGCTTAGGGTATTTGGACATTTCGGGAGTAAGATTAAAATACGATCCTGCTGTATTTGGTTCGAATGTAGTTGCTAATGCGAATATAATTGTAACGAGAGGAACATTAAATGCTGATCCTGCTTGCTATGCCGATCCTATTCCTAGCGACGACAATTCTTATACTGTTTTGATTCCTGCATTTGAAACAGAGTATTCGTCTTGCAAAGCCCCCATTTTAACCACACCACAATGTATAATGCACGTTAAAATGGAAATCCTTGATTGCACTATACCTTCTGACATTATTTTACAAGACACCGCTACTTTTTTCGGGCCAAGTTTAATGGTGAATTATTCCGCTTTTTCAGATTTTCCAGCAGATACCTTTTCAACCTATTACGAATTCATTGAACATAGTCAAGTTGAAGCTGTTCCTGCTTGTGTTCCTACAATTACTGATTTTTCGCCTACAATTGTCGCAGGGGGAATTGAGCAAATTCTTAACATTAGAGGTTTTCAATTTGGAGCAACAAGAGGTAACGGAGCAATTTTTATGAAAAATGCAGATGATGGTGGTACATCAGAAGTATTTTTAAACAATGGAGACTTCGTTTTGTGGTCAGACACTTTAATTCAAATAAAAGTACCGTCTTATGATACGGCTATTGTGGGTGGTTTTGCTCAAACAGGGCAAGCTGCTGGTTCAGGCTTATTTGAGGTGTTTACGAATGATGGTTCATCAGTTGTTAGCCCTTCTCCTTTGACAATAAAATACTCGGTAGATAACCACCCATCAAAAAATCCTTATTTATTAACACCAAGAAATGAGTTTAGTCAGGCTTTCGTTTTCCATTGTGACACTGCACTGGCCAATTATAAAGGAGGTGCTATGAAAGCAGTTATTGATAAAGCATTGAGAGACTGGACGTGTTTAACAGGCATCAATTGGTATTTAGGTGCAGATACCGCATATACTCATAGTTCAGTTTTGAATGATACGTTGTGTATATTAAAGCTAGGAAACCTTGGTGGCGGATCTGTTTACGCAAAAACCAGTGCTTATAAAGCTATTTGTGCAGATTACGTTCATTTCGAGACAGATATTGTGATTGATACTACATTTGATTGGTTTTGTGATACGCTTGGCTCTCCCGTGCCATTGGGACAACAAAACATATATTCAACAATTCTGCATGAATTAGGTCACGCTCATGGATTAAAACACGTTATGGGTTCAAGTAATCTTATGTATTATGCAATAGCGCCTGGTTCAATAGGCGTTATTAATTTAGTAGGAGATCATTCATGTGATGCAGGAGGAAATTGGATCATGGATTTTAGTACAGACCCTTCAAATATTACAACCTGTGGAGTTACCAGTAACATATTGCAGCTGCCTAATCCTTGCAGCACTGTTGCTATTTATGAATTAGAAAATAATCAATTTAGTTATACTGTTTATCCAAACCCAGTATCAAATAAGCTAACAGTAGAATTTCATTCCGTTGACAATAATCAATTAAACCTCTCATTAATAGACATTCGCGGACGATCTGTTTTATCGCAAACGGAGGAAGTCCAAGAGGGTGAAAATATAATTGATGTAGCTATTGATTTCTTGCCCAAGGGAATGTATATTTTAGTACTGCGCTCAACAAATGATAAAATAAATATTAAAGCTAAAATTATTAAACATGAAAATTAGAATGATAGTTCCATTGTTGGTTTTAATGAATTTAATTTCATGCTCATTTTTGAAGGGAGAACAAAAATCAATTGATGTTCGAGGTAATGTTATTGTCTCTAAATATCTACTTCCAGTACCTGCTAAACTTTCGATTTATACAGATAATCAACTGTTTCAAGAAGTCGAAACAAATGACAAGGGACGATTTTATTTTAATGTGAAAAAGGAGTTTGCCAATAAGGAGGGATTCGTTATTGTTAACCCTTTAAAAAATGCTGCTTATAAAGACACGATAGTTGCAAGAACGGATATTTCATCAGTTCAAGTGTTTGAAATAAAAGCAGATACATTCTGTTTCACTTCTTTTAATTCTATTTCTGATTTACAATTAAGAAAGTTTCAAATAATGGAAATCATTGTTGTTAATTCGCATTGAACTTATTTTTGGAAACTTATGCTATACTAAAAGTAGTGACTTAAAAAGTATGACGTTAAAACAATATATAAAATGTAAACTCTCAAAGAAAGAAGAAATCAGTTTACAAAAGACACCCTACTTCAACATGAAAAACTGCGCAAATTTGTGAATTGGGTGAGCAAACAACGAAAAAAAGTAAAACGCAAGCCACACCGCCGCAATTAATTATCTTTGTTCCCAAAAAAAACATGTTTAAACCAATTCATATCATTTCAATTGTATTTATTGCTCTTTTGGCATGTACTGAAAAATCTAACAAAACGGATGAAACGGAATTAACCGAAAAGGTAAAAGCCTATTTGTTTCTGAACGATTCTGCAACAGTCCAAACAGAAATTACCGACACCATGCACGCTGAGGAGCTGAATGAGCTAATTGCGCAAATTGAAAAAAACATGTTTTTAATCGATCAAGATTTGGATACACTTTCACTCATGATTGATGACCGATCATATAAAATGTTAGCGTATCAAAAACAAGTTGACGAAACAACACTGCTCCGTAAATCAAAATATAAAGACTCACTTGCAACAACTGAGGTGGATTTACTAAAATTAAAACTAAGGCAGGCACAATTGACTGCAAAGCGTACAGATTTTAAACAAACCAACCGTGTTTTAATGCACTTACGCCGAAGTGTTTGGGCCAATATTGCCGGTTTTGAGGTTGACGTTAAGTATACAAAAAATAATGAGCCAGTAATGTTGCAATTATTAGTAGATGCAAACTTTAACGTAATAGATTAATTTAAATGAGCAGAAAAATAATCGCATTTATTGGCATACTTTTTATTGTTGCCGGGTGTAATAAGGAACAAAAAACCGTCCGTTCTTTATTTGGTAGTTGGGTGTCTTACGAAGTAATTTTTGTCGAAGAAAACGGAAGCCAAACGGATGTTAGTGGAGGTGTAGCCTATACCTTTGAATTTAATAAATGTAAGCTCGAAAAAAAAGGGTATTGCCTGTTGCAACTATCACAAACGATTAATGGAGAGATTAACTTTTTTTCTTACATCTATCGAATAATTGATGACGGCGAAACGGTAGAGGCGAAGCAGCACAAAAATGTAGAAGAACCCGATTTATATACCATTAATGAATTGACAAATCGCAATTTGGTGCTAGAATTAACCTCAGAAAGTTTCGGGCTAATTATTAGCTTAGAAAAAATGTGATAACCTTGCTTGCTCGCCTAACTAAAAAACCATTCGCTAAAACTTAACCCGCAGAAAAAGAGCAAATCAAAATAGTGGCTTTCATAAAATTTAATTTTTCTGGAAACAAACGGCCGACGTTATGGCGTATTGCACTACATCTAGAATAGCGTGACTTAAACAAATTGATTTCTGGTTGAATTAATCCAACATTAACCAAATGTTATACCGCATTAACCTTAGCATAATTATCACCTAATATTAGAATGATGCTTCGGCAGTAGCTTTGTGCTAAATCGAATATCAACGAACAAGTTATGAAGAAAATTTACGCAATTTTAATTGGATTTTTTGGTGTGCTGACAGCCAGCTTTGCCCAAAATCCTGGATTATTAATATCCGAATTTTTCCAAAATCCTGGAGGGACAGACTCTCCGTTTGAGTATGTAGAACTTATTGCTACGGACAATATTGATTTTACAGCAACACCGTATACAATTATCGTATCCAACAACGGAACAGCAACTACAAATGGCTGGACAGAAGGTGGCGCAATTACGTACGCTTTTGAAATTTCAACCGGAACAGTTAACGTAGGTGATGTTGTTTATGTAGGAGGTTCTATGATGGAACCAACAGGAACAATACTACGCAGCATTGACACCGGAGTAGATGACGGAGATGGTGCAATAGGTTCTGCTAATACAGGAGGTGTTTTTGGAAACGGTGGTTCAAATGGTGACGGAATTGCTGTTTTTAATGTGCCAGTCGCTGCAGTAACGGCTTCAACCGTACCAACAGATGCTATTTTTTATGGCAGTGGTGCAGGTGGCGCAGTAGTTAGCCCGACAGAGGGGTATGAATTACCTATAAACGACCATTACGCAGGTGGCAAATTAGCGGATGATAGCTTTATTGCTGTAGACGAAGATTTAACCATTGCAACAGGTGTTTATGATTTAACCACCTTTATGTTTGTAGAAGCCCGAACATTTGAAGGCGGTACATTAACAGATGGTATTTCTGCCATTACGTTTGCCGCAATTGTACCACCAAAATTCTCATTTTCAGAAGAAGACATTACTGTAAATGAGGCTGCCGGAACGGTAGCTGTTGAGTTTGAATTGACAGATGCAAACGGTACACCTTCTTTTGTAGATATTGTGATTAACGCAAGTTCAAGCGCTACAAATGGGTTGGATTATGTATTACTCGATACGACAATTGAGGCAGCTGGAATTACAGATGAAACCTTAACCTTTTCGTTTGATATTTTGGACGATATGACGGTTGAACAGTCAGAATACATTACCATTTATTTTGATAACCTTATAAATGCTGAATTGGGCGCAAATGAGGCTATGTTTCTTTATATTTCAGACAACGATCGTGGTTTACCAACTGCTACAGATGAATTAAAATTAGAATTACTAACTAGTTTTTCTACCGGAATAGAAGAATTAAGCTCGGCAGAAATTGTTGTGTTTGATAAAGCTTCTGAGCGTTTGTTTATTGCCAATAGCATTGCCAATCAGGTAGATTTTGTTGATTTTAGCATTCCGGCTGCACCGGTATTGATTGATTCGATTGATTTGGACTCTGTTGGGTTCATCAATTCAGTAGCGGTGTATGACGGCGTAATAGCAGTAGCCATTCAGGCACCTGTTGCACAAGATTCTGGTTTTGTATCATTTTTTACAACAGATGGTGTATTCTTAAACCGATTAACAGTAGGTGCATTACCAGATATGTTAACGTTTAACAATGACGGAACGCAGTTGGTTATTGCATGCGAAGGTGAGCCGAATGACGATTATACAGTGGATCCAAACGGAGGTGTTTCAATCATTGAAATTGACGGAGCAATTACCGAACTAACCAATGCAGACGTAACCAATTTAGATTTTACCGCATTCAATGCAATGGAAGCAGAATTGAAAGCAGATGGTGTTCGGATTTTTGGGCCTGGAGCAAGCGTTGCGCAAGATTTAGAGCCAGAGTATATTACCATTTTAGGAGATAACGCAACAGCTTTTGTAGTGTTGCAAGAAAATAATGCCCTTGCTGAGGTTGATTTAATTTCAAAAGAAATTGTTGAAATTTATCCCTTAGGTACAATTGACCACAGCTTATTCGGTTTTGGGTTTGATCCATCAAACAGAACAAGCGATATTAACATAGTAAACGTACCAACGCGAGGCATGTTCCAGCCAGATGCAATTGCACAATTAGCCGTTGGAGGAGAAAACTATTTATTTACAGCAAATGAAGGTGATTCACGCGATTATGACGGATACAGTGAAGAAGAAAGAATTGATGATTTGGACTTGGACGAAACCATTTTTCCAACTGCTGACTTTCTACAAAATGACCATTTATTTGGACGTTTAAAAACAACCAGCGCTACAGGAGATATAGATGATGACGGAGATATTGATGTAATTCACAGTTACGGTACACGTTCATTTTCTATTTGGAATACAGACGGTGAACTTGTGTTTGATTCTGGAGACCTAATTGAGCGTATCATTGCAGCTGATCCGGATTTTGTGGAACTGTTTAATGCAGGGAATGACATGGGAGATGACGAAGCCAAAGACAGAAGCGACGACAAAGGCCCGGAGCCAGAAGGTGTTGTTGCTACCATGATAGAAGGAAATGCATTTTTATTCGTTTCGTTAGAACGTGTGGGTGGGGTAATGGTGTTTAACATTAACAATCCAGAGAGTCCAGAATACATTGGTTACCACAATAACCGTGATGTTGCCACAAACGGCCCTGACCGTGGCGCTGAAGGAATGATTTTTATTTCGGCAGAAGATTCGCCGAACGATAATGGAATTCTTGTATTGGCAAATGAGGTGTCAAGCACGTTAACCATTTACCAAGTAAACTCATGTTTATCACTTTCTGAATTAGCCATTACTACGGCAGATGATTTATTGACGTTTTGCGAGGAAGACTCATTGGAAATTACAGCAACTGAAAATGATGATGTAAATTACCAATGGCTATTTGGCGGGACAACAATTGATGGTGCCGAAACAAACAATTACTTTGCAACAGAAACTGGTTTTTATCAAGTTACCTTTTTAAATGAGGTAGAAGGATGCGAAGGAACTTCAGATTCTGTTTTTGTAACTGAATTGGCAAACCCAACACCTATCATCACAGTAACGGATGCTGTATTATCCACAGGTATTTTTGCAAGTTACCAATGGTATTTTGAAGGAACAGAAATTGACGGAGCAACAGGAATGGAATATGTACCTACAGAAGATGGAGAATATACCGTTGTGGTAACAAATGATGCAGGCTGTAATGGTGAAGCTATTGTTGACGTAGCCTTTACAGGTGTAGTTGAAAATGAAGCGTTTGCTTTTACATTGTATCCAAACCCTGCAGATGGGCAAGTAACTTTAAACCTTGAAGGTAACGGAACAGAAACAGTGAATGTTGAAATTATTAACCTTACCGGTGCAGTGGTTTACAACAACCAATTTTCAACAACCACTTTAATTAATTTAAGTGAACTCAGCACAGGAGTTTATTTTGTAAGAACCTCGTTCGGAAAAATGATACAAAGCCAAAAGCTTATTGTAAAGTAAGCCCTAGTTTTGAATTATTGCAAGGCCGCTCTTTCTTTGGAAAGGGCGGTTTTTTTGTGCAGATAAGTGCTGTACAAGGTTTTTATGACGAGCTTTTTTTAGTTACAATGCAACCCTTTTTTAAATAGCAGCATCAAAGGGGTAAAATCGAGATAGTGCGCGCAATACATTGTTCGATTACAACTTTTTAACTGAAAACAAAATGAAAAAAGCAACATTATTTTTTGGATTGATCTTAGTGCTTACTGCTTGTCAAGACAAAATAAAACAACGCTACATAGCCAATGTGCCTGTTTATACAGATTATACAACCTTTCGCACGGGTGGAGGTTTTGAGGGTGCACGATCAATAGAAAAACAAGGAAATATTTATTTTAAAGACAACTTCTTGTTTATGGTAGAACCAGACAAGGGAATCCACTTTATTGATAACGCAAACCCATCCAGCCCGGTGCAAACCGGTTTTTTAAATATTCAAGGTGCCACCGGTATGGCCATTAAAGGCAATTATTTATATGCAAATAGTTTAATTGATTTAGTGGTGTATGACATTTCATCTTTATCAGCACCTGTTTTGGTAGAACGTTTGGAGGATGTTTTTCCGACAGCGGTTCCCGTTTCTGACAAAAATTATCCGCATGGCGTAGTTGACAAAAACAGGGGAGTCGTAACAAGTTGGAAACAAGAAGAAGTAACAGAAGAGGTGAATCAAAACCTTTGGTTTAACAACTGCCCCAATTGCAGTGTAGCTGAGTTTGATGGTGCCATATCCCTGCAAAATAATTCTGGAGGTGGTGCTTCTACCGGTATTTCCGGATCCATCTCTTTGTTTACCATTGTAAATGATTACTTGTATGTTGTAGAAAACGGATGGTCTATGCATCCGATTGAAATAACAAACCCTTCAAGTCCGCAAGCGCATACGCCAATTGGTGTTTGGGAGGTAGAAACCCTTTTTCCACATAACGATTATATTTTTTGTGGTACACCTACAGGTATGCTAATTTATGAAACGTCAAACCCATCTAACCCAGTTTATGTTGCTGGCGTGAGCCATGCCCGTGGGTGTGACCCCGTTGTTGTGCAGGATAATTATGCTTACGTAACCGTACGTTCTGGCGGCGCTTGTGGCGGTACGTTAAATCAACTAGACGTAATTGATATTTCTGATATTTATAATCCTATTCTTGAAAAATCGTTTGAGTTTGAAAACCCGCATGGTTTGGGTATAGATGGTAACTTACTTTTTTTATGTGACGGTGAAGCCGGACTTAAAATTTTAGATGCAACAAATCCGTTAGAAGTTGGAGACAAGCTATTGCACCGTTTCAAAAAAATTGAAGCGACAGATGTTATTCCGTTTAATAACGTGGCAATGGTAATTGGTGAAGATGGTATTTACCAATATGATTATACCGACCCAAGCGACCTTGTTTTATTGAGCTCAATTAAATTTTAAAAATATGAAAACGAATCTGGTAATTATTAGTTTAATGCTCATTAGTTGTGTGAGCTTTTCTCAGCGTGAGGTTAATGATTTAAACAGCACAAAACCACCGACCGAGTCAGAAGGAGAATCGGTCAGCTCTCAGCAGAATACGGTCGGTGGTTTTTATAACCGAATAAGTGTTGGAGTATTGGGAGGGAGCAATTCCTCCCCTTCCTTCCACATTGTAAAT
The DNA here is from genome assembly GCA_963736585.1 of Crocinitomicaceae bacterium. Taxonomy (GTDB): domain Bacteria; phylum Bacteroidota; class Bacteroidia; order Flavobacteriales_D; family Crocinitomicaceae; genus Crocinitomix. The sequence continues at coordinate 226,095 of CAVTPI010000004.1, forward strand.
GGCTATCGTTTTAATGGGCATTGGAGTGCCGGTTTAGGTTTGGGGACAGAACAATTTTTAGGTTGGGGTTACATACCTATTTTTATTGAAGGAAATTACCGCTTATTAAAAAACGGAACCTCTCCTTTTTTAAGTGTTATGTCGGGTTATGAATTACCTATGCGCAATGTTTCAGATAACCGGGGAGGGTTTACCTGCGGCGGAAGGTTAGGTTTTGACTTTTTTGTAAATCCGCACGTAGGTATTTCCACATCCATTGGATATCGGTTTGCATATTTGCGTGATTTTTCAAACTGGGGCGGTTTTGATGACTTTGTGACCATAAGTGAAATTAACCGCTATGAGTTTCGCGTAGGCATTATATTCCAATAAATTCGCTTAATATTGTGTTAATAAACAACTAAATACTGACCATATCTCAAACTATTCAGCGCATACAGATGCAAAATTGGTAGCGGCTTGTCTGAAAAATAAACGGAAAGCCCAGCACGAGTTGTATCAACGTTTTGCGTATATGATGAAGGGTGTTTGTTTGCGCTATGCAAGTAATGAGGAGGAGGCTGAGGATATTTTACAAGATGCGTTTGTATTGGCTTTTAAAAAGCTGGAGTTGTATAACGGCACCGGTGCCTTAGGTGGATGGTTGAGAAAATTAACAGTAAACAAAGCGCTGGAATATTGCCGCAAAAAAAAACGCTTAAAAAGTATGGCGGTAGATTTTTCTACCAGCAAACTTGATCCGTTAGTAGATGATTCTGTACTGGACACTTTAAACGCAGCAGATTTATTGTTGAAAATTCAGCAATTGTCTGTGGGGTACAGAACGGTTTTTAACCTTTATGCAATAGAGGGATATACGCACAAAGAAATTGCCGAATTACTGGAAATTTCTGAAGGTACATCCAAATCGCAATTTAGCAGAGCACGCAAACTATTAGTAGAGATGATTGAAAATGAAGTGCAACACGAAATAAATAAACTGAACTATGCAAGATAACGAACATAGAGGTAGGCTTAAAACCACGTTTGAGGAGTTCGGTGCAACACCTTCGGCTGAGTTATGGGCAAAGGTAGAGGGTGAATTAAACCACGAAGAAAAAAAGCGGGGTGTTATTTGGTGGTGGGCAGGTGCCGGACTAGCGGCTGCTGTTGCCGTTATTTTTCTAGTTGCAAATGTTGAATTGACTGCAACTTCACCTACAATATTTACCCATAAATCGACCAACGCAAGTAACGTTCAGAAAAATCATTTATACACGCCACGGTTAAATGAAAAAACCGTAGCAGAAACAACTGTTGTATTAAATAAAGAAACCACCAATACTAATGCTCAACGAGACGATTCATCCAACAAAAACCAGAATGAAAAATTGCCAAAAACGGACGGTGAGGGTAGTGCGGATGTTGTTAAAAAGGATGGTGAAGGTGTTGTGAAATCATCTACCAAATCATCCACTAAAACAAAAAAACAAACTCCTAAACTACGCCCATCAACGGAAATTCCATTACTGGTTTTAACAGAAGTTGTGCCATTAGAAAATGGAATGCTCCAAGCATTTTCGGCAGGTAATTTAATTCCAATCCAACCCGAGGTAGTGTACCAACCAAAATGGGAAATTGGGGTGTCTGCAGGCTACATTACTGGAGTTTCAGAAGATGACTTAACCTCTAACGGCGACAATGCACTTGTTGAGGCAACAGATAGTTATTCCGGAACTCCGATCACTTTAAATGAATTACTTCCATTTAACAGTGAAACAACCACTAAAATTAGCCGTTCACCGAGTATTGATTTTTCAGTAAACTACGCCTTGAAGCCACGTTTTAGAATAGGCACTGGTTGGCAGTTTGCACGCATTAACTACAATGAAAAAGTAATTGTAAATGCAGGTAATAATTATTATGAATTGAATTCAAAATTATCCACACTTGCCATTCCTATACACTTGCAATACAGTTTTACACAAAACGCACGTTGGAATTTTGCAGGCGGAATCAGCTACATTAATGAATTTCCGTACAGGGTCAAAACAGATTATACGTATTACGATTTATTCACAGAAAATAACTTTGACTTGGAATCAAAGTCCGAAAAAGTTGCTGGAAAAACATACTTAGGCGCATTGGAATTAAACCTTGCGGCAAGTTATAACTTTACGCCTCGCTTGCGCTTGGTTGCTGCCCCGGTTGCGCGCTACTATACTTTTGTTAAAGCCGATTCACAGCCGTATTTATCACAAAAAAAATGGTGGTTAGGCGGTAAAGTTGGGTTGTTTTGGTTGTTGAAGTAACTTAAATACCTGTGCGCTAAACTTACCCAAAAATATTATTAATCTTATTGGCTAATTCTTGATCTTTTTCTGTTACACCGTTTACATCATGGGTAGATAATTCAAAGCTAATTTTATTATACCCGTGCACCTTAAAATCGGGGTGGTGATTCATTTCATTTGCTATGCGTGCTACTTCATCCAGCTTGTTAATAACGGCAGAAAAATCTTTTAATTCATACGTGCGCACTAGTTTGCTATCTTCTTCTTTCCAATTCATAATTTGTTGTTTATAGTTTTCAATAAAAGTCACTATATCATTAACAAATAATTGAGCCTCATTGTTCATAGATGAATGTGCAGAAAACCAAATTCCCTCCGTTTACTTTTTGCTAAAATGTGCCTTGGATCTTAACTTTTTCTTTACAACTAATCTAATGTGCTCATCCCGAATTCATGTTAAATAACAATTTCGCGAAATAAACTAATATTTAACTGTTCTAACGCCGCTTTTAACTCATCTAACGATTGGATCAAAAAGTAATCCTCCTGTAAATGGTCGGTTTCAAAGTATTTATTGATTACTTCATCCACATCAAACGGCAAAATTGTGCATTCACCAACTGCTACGCGGTTCGTCTCACCAAAAGATGATAAAATACCAGCCCCGTACGATTTTACTTCACCTTGTTCTTGAATCACACCAAACTCAATGGTGAACCAGTAAAGTCGTTGTAGCATTTTTAATGCAGGTAAATTTCCTTTTAATGATTTTCCAAGCTGTCCAAACTCATGTGCAAATTCAGAAAAAACCGAATTTGCCAATAATGGAATATGCCCAAAAATGTCGTGAAACATATCGGGTTCTTCCAAGTAATCTAATTGCTCCATACTGCGCAACCAAGTAGAGGAGCAAAATTGTTTTTTTGCCAATAAATCAAAAAAATCTTCAACCGGAATTAAGCCTGGCACCACGGCAATTTTCCACCCCGTGCTGTTTTTAAACCAATTGTTTATCTTTTCGAAATTAGGTACCTCATCCGCATTTAAAACCGGCTGCATTTGCGCTAAACAGTTTAAATAAGCTGCTGCTCCTTTGCTTTGTAAGTTAGTTGTTTGTCGCTCAAAAAGTGTTTTCCACACCAATTTGTCTTGAGGTGTGTAAGCGTCCATGTTTTGTTGCATAATCGTGTAATTGTGGTCACCATGTTGGGATAAACGAAAAAACCGATCTCCCAAATGAGAGACCGGTTTATATAAATTTAGTATAATTAATACATAATGCTATTCGGCTCCCTCAGTGGTAGTCGAATAATAATAGCGGTTATGTAATTGTGTTTGCATTTACTGCAATAATACGAAAAATAAGAAAGCGTGACCTTGTTTTTTTATGAAGAATTGAGGTGGTGTAATTCGTAGAAAGATTTAGATGAAAATTTTAATTGCAAAAAACTACTCTCACAAGAAATAACAACAAGATAAAATCACCTTTTCATTTTCTTATATAAAGCAAAATGCTTTCTGGTGTGAAACGTAGCGTATAAAAAGGTATTGGTTTTTCGGCTAAGCACAAGTTGAATTTTTCGATTTAGCAAATACGTCCTAACTTTAGTCTGTCAACTATTTAGTTATGAAATGTATACGTCGTTTTGAGTTGGTTCTTTTCCACATGTTTAGTTTGGAGAATGCAGACCGATTTTATTTCCTTCCGAATCAAGAAATAGAGCGTAAAAACCGCTTTCATCTGCGTGAGATGATTTGGGAACAATTATTTTGCCGCCATTTTTCTCAACTTTATCAAGAATAATTTGAAGATTATCTCCACCATTTAAGTATATAGTTACGCCATTAGCCGAAGGTTCGTATCCTTCTGCACTAATGATAACTCCTGTAACCATTTGTCCTTCATAAGGGAATATGCCCATTTCCATTTCAGGCATTTCCATTTTTTCAATTTTAATGTCTAAAATTACTTGATAAAAATTTATTGCTCTCGAAACATCCGTTGCCGGAATTTCAAAAATTGAAATATGACTTTTCATTTCTTTTGTTGTTTGATTAATACTCGATTCAACCGAGATGGTGTCGGTTTTAGATTTGTTTTGGTTTTTACAGGCTGTAATGCTAAAGGAAAGAATTATGGCTGTATAAAGTATCGGTTTTTTCATTAATGTCCTGTTTATTTTGACAAGACAAATTTAGATTACATTTAAATACAAAAATTGTAAAATTGCGACACGAAGATTATTTGTAGAAAAGGGTAGAAAGTTTCATATTCTCATTGCCTAAAAACTCCTTTGGGTTAATTCCTGTAAACTCTTTAAAATCTTTTGTGAAATGTGCCTGGTCGAAGTATTCACTTTGATACGCAATATCAGTCAAGTTTTCTGTGTTTCTATTAAGCAGCAATTTTAGAGCAGTTTGCAGTCGGATTACTTTACTCAATTGTTTTGGACTGACACCAATTTGTTTTATAAATTTTCGTTCCATTTGTCTCCGTTTTGATAAGTCTTCTTTAAGAATTTTGCTTATTGAAGCACTTCCATTTGTTGCTAAAAGGGCATCTATTGTAGTTTTTACGATAGTGTCAATTGTTGTTTTATCGTTTAACTTATCTAAAAGAAAATTTTCAATAATTTCTATTCGTTCATTAGTATTAGCTGCCTCAATTATTTTTTGCTCTAATTCATTAGCGGTTTTTTCTCCGAACAATAACTCTATTGCCGTTTCTTTATTTGCCAAATTTTTAATTGGCATAGTTACAAAATTTGAAAAACCATAAGGATAAAAGCGAATTGCAAAAGTGTTTACAAATCCCGTTGGTTGGATATAAAATGGCTCAATTGTTTGTCCAAGAACCATTGCACGCGGTTGTATAATAAATTCGTTCTCCGAAGTATATCTTTTAATATCGTCTCCAAGTATAAAAGCCATTTCAATTGTTCCGTCTGGAATTATCCGCTGTTTTTGTGCATCAGGTTCGGTAGGAATTTCTAAAGTCCAATAGCAACTAATAAGGGATTCCAAATCAGAATTTGGTTGAAATGTTTGATAATTCATTTACTGTAGTGTTTTGTTGAATAATGCATAACGGTTAAGCAAAATAAGCCATTTATGCCTCACCCAGCAGATGCGGAGTAAATTTTATTTGTTGTTAGCAACTGGTTTTATTTCTTCATTTAAATCATTTGTCCAATATTCATCACCTTTATACTTATCGAGTAAATAATGATATTGAACTTCAATTTCGTCTTTGGATAATATTTCGTATTCTTTTAGAATTCGCAAGGCTACAATTGAAGCACCCTCCTTATCAGCTCTTTTAATTAATTCGATTAAATCAGGTTTCAATTTCATAATTAATTCCTTTTCAAAACCTTGAACTATTCCTAGTAGAATCCAATAGTGCCAGATTTAGTCGTTTTGCACTTCATTAAAAACTCTTCGTATTTCAGGAATGATCACTTTGCCAGCTTTCAACAGCATTCTTGAAGCACCTCCAGAAGCTGGCCAATTCATATCTTGAAGAAACTGCAAGAATACTGGTAAATAGGGTCTTAATTTCTCAAAGCCTAAGTATTCCAAAAGTATTCCGGCTTCAGTCCATTTATGACATGTTCCTGCCAACTCCTGAATCTCTTCTTCAGTTATATTGTCATATTGAGACAATGCTTCTAATTGAAGTTCTACCGACTTATTCCAATCAATTGTGTTTTCTAACTTCTGATAGAGTTTCATTTGCTTGTTGCTAACGTGTTTGTATAAGATTAGTTGTGTTGATTTAACACTAAAGTTAGCAGATAAACACAGATAGAAAGTCCGCGAGGATTGTCGTAAATTGGCTAAAACCAGCAATTAATTTTACACGGTGTTGGCAGTAGTGTTTTTTATTTCAGTTTTATTTCAATCGAATTACTTTTTATAAATTCGACAATTAAATTGCAAATGTTTGGAATTAATTCTGACGTTATACTATTTGTTAATTGCCTTGTATGAATTAGTAATTTGGGATTTTCTCCGTTTTCACGTTCAGAATGAATCCAGATTTTGTCTTTTGCAGTTTCGCTATGTAAATTGTTGAATTTCACATTAAAAAGTTCACAAACTTCACCTTGATAAGTTTCAATATATTTACTGTCACTTGCAAAAATTATAATTATTGGAAATTGTTGAATAAATTCACTTTTGAAAAATGTTTCTTTTCTTAATTTTAATTCTTGACTGAATTTTTCCTGTTTTTTAGCCTCTTTAGTATTTGGTGCGTGTAAATTACTTAATTCTGTTGTGAATACATTTTCAACAAAACTAATTTCATATTTATCTTGTTTCTCAATTCCGATATTTAAGTCAAGTTTTGATAAAATACAATCATATAGTTTCTGATATCTTTGCCAAGTATGATTTAAGTTTCTTAATTTTCCTTCTTGTGGAACATATTTCTCGGAATAGTTAAATTCTTTTTCTTTCCACGATTTCGCATTTCCGTGAAAGACTTCAGATTCGATTTTTACACCTGCTTCTTTTCCAATAAATAGAATTTTTGAATTAGGATTTCCAAGACCTATACATTGATTCTCATCAATAGTTTTCAAAAGGTTTTCTAAATAAATATTTTCTTTCATTATTGTTAGTTTTCACGAGTTTCGTAAGCATTACTGCCAACGTTTGGCTAAACTGCGTTTTAATGCGGTTTAGGTTTTGTTAGCATTATTCTTGTATATTAAATGAGTAATATGAACTCCAATATTCATCTAAACTGTCAACGTTTTGTTCAATAGGGTGATACTCAAAATATGTATTATCTAAATCCTTACTTCTGTAAAATCTGAGTGAAAGTGGAGGAGAATATATAAGCGAATCATAAACTTTTCCTCCGAGTCCATTTTCTTTGGTTTCACAGTAAAAAAAATCAACAATAAGAGAATCTCTTTTAATTTTTCCTTTTCCGAAATATGTTGTTGGGGCGGTGAACGGCCCTTTATCATATGAGACCATAATATTCAACTTATTATCGATATGTAAATAAAATCGAATCGTTGTTTCCATTCGATCTGGAACAACGTGTAGGAATATAGTATCAGAAATCATATGACTTACGCCATTTGAATCGGTTACCATTTTTCTTTCTACTTCTTCAAAGTTTTCATGATGACCTCCATTAGGATAATGGTATATTTTCGCAGCGTAATCGCCAGTTATATTTCTCTTCATACAAGAAGAAAGGGAGGTTGTTAAAATTACAATAGCAACCCCTACCTTTTTTAAGACTTTCATATTACTTTGATGCATAGAAGTTGCTAATTTCATAATTAATGCTAACGATTTGGCTAAACTGCGTTTCAATGCAGTTTAGGTTTTGTTGTAGTGCGTTTTACATTCTTTCCCATTTAATATTATTGACTATTTGCTTGACATTATCAGGAGCTGTCGGATGCGTATTTACGTTGGCATGGACAACAATTATTTCATAACTTTCATTATCGTTTGTCAAATTCATCATTAAATGATACGTAATTAGAACTCCTTTTTTGCAATTGATTTCAACAACGTGATGGTCAAATTGCAATATCTCATACAATTCTCGTTTTTTACAAGTGCCTACTGATATTTTACCTTTATATCTTTTGAGAATTGGTTCGATCAGAGAATTCATTTGTTTCTAATAATTATTTTTAAATGCACTACAACATCCAGCTAAAAACAGTTACCTCTATTCCTTTTACAAGTTATTGTGCAACTAATTTAACGAATCCAATAGACTTTTTTGATTTTGGGTCGTTTGAATTGTCGCATGCGTTTTGTTGTTCGAATTGAACTGTACCCAAGAATTTTTTAATGAATCCATGATATTGTCAGTTAATCACTTTTAGCTTTAAACACAAGGTACAGGATTGGGATGACGATTATCAATACTGAAATGATGAGTGAGGTTATCAATACCAATTTGAAGACGTAGAATAGTATAACGAAGAAAATGATTGCTACGATTACACCTGTTGTGATTTCTTTCATTTTTTTTACTTTGATAGACTTACTCAATGTATGAATATTTTTTGGCTGCCGGGAGGGGGGAGGTATTTTATAATGCTGCAAAGTGGTTGTACAATGGTGGAGCATACAAAAAATAACCCTGAAAACACCTGCTATCCATTTGCCTGAACTGGATGAAACTTTAGATTGGCACCTTGACAAAAGCGTACAATAGCTATGTTAACAACACTACCAACGCTTTTTTTATCAACTTTGCTGAACGTTCATATTTATTATCAAAACGTTTTGTCGAATGATTTTCCGTTAAATGTATAAACTCCACCACCTGCCATTCCAAATAGTAAATTGTTGTCATTGTCATTATAGATACTCCAAATCATTGGTGTCGAAAGGTTGTCGTCTATTGTGTAATTTGTCATTGTTTTGCCGTCAAATTTCCAGGCTCCTGTGTCTCTGTCGCCAAACCAAATGTTGCCTTCTGCATCTTCTGCAATAACAAAAACATGTTGTAAGGTTCCTGCTGGCGAAGTGCTTCCGCTTCTATTACTGTTTTGGTGAATAAGTCCGTTTTGAGCAGAAAAATTCACTGCGGAATTGCCTTCTAGCAATAAAACACCAATTCCGTTATTTCCTATCCAAATGTGTCCTTTGGAGTCGGCAAACACACTCCGAATATGCAGTTGCTCATTGTCGTTAAGATTCAAAACGCTTTTGTCAAAAAGCCTCATTTCATTGCCGTCAAAACTGAATAGACCGGAGTAAGTTCCTATCCAGACTTTACCTTCTTTATCTGTTGAGATGCCTGTTACACCGTAGGACTTATCAGAATTTTCATTTTCTGGTAGCGGAAAGGGCATATAGTTTAAATTTTGTCCGTCAAACCAATTAATTCCAGCTTTCTCTCCGGCATTAAACCATAAGTTTATGTCTGTCGATTTCAGTTCCACTTTCGAGGGGCTGGTTGTAGTTGTATAATTTGTAAATTTTTCGCCATCATACCTACTTACGCCATGCGCTGTTCCAATCCAAATATTTCCATTTTCATCTTCTTGTATGGTACGGATTTGGTTATCCATTAGTCCAACATTTTTTGTGAAATATTGAAATGATTCTCCGTCAAATAGGCATATACCTTCTTGGTGGCTGCCAATCCAATAATTTCCGTTGCTCGCTTGAAAAATGGCTCGAATTCCAGAATTAAATTTTAGCGTATCGGGTTTTAATGGGTTTAAAAATTCCGATTTAGTGATTTCCTTTTCAGACGATTTTTCTCCGGCGCATGAAAAATTTAGCGTCATGAAATGTATAACTGCTATTAAAATAAACTTCTTATTCATACAATTACTGTTTACCAATGGTCTTGTGTAACAAATGTGGCTGATTTTAAAATAGTTGCACTTTTGTTAAGGTGTATTGTAAATATAAAAAAGCGACGTTGATTAAGTACCAAAGCCGCTATTATTTTATGTATTGTTAACAATCTCCTTCTGCCTATTCATTTAATTGTTAGGGTTTATGTGATCAGATTACAATGCTTTCTGTAATTTGTTGTTCTTAATAACCTGAGTTCGATTCTTCCAAACGCTCACAGTTGATTTCAGTTTTTTTAGGCAAGGCATGGTTTTGAAGGAGTATTCACTTTGAAAAACCATAACGAAGTATAAGGAAATATGAAATCAATTCTTCGAAAAGTATGGAAAACAGCAATCTTTCAACGGAAAAAGCCTTGAATTAACCAATTAGTACTTCATTTCGACTGCGCTCAATGTGGCACATTTTTCTATCAAAATCTCACTATTTTCAATATTTCTGTGGAAATTTGGAAGAATCGAACTCAGGTTAATAGGCATTCGCTAGTTGGTTAATGTTTCCAATACTGTTCCTAATCTGTCCAACGCCGAACCCCAACCGTTGTAGAATCCCATTTCTTCCTGTTTTTTACAGTATTCAGCTGTAGCATGCACAACACTAAACGTCAATTTTGTTTTATCACCATCTGCTTCAAAATAGGTGTGCAGTTCTACATTTTCAGTCATGGGTTTAAAATCTGCAGATGTGATTATTTTTTTTAATTCTTCAATTTCTTTATACGTCCCTTCTGATATAAATTCATTTCCGTCTGGCATTGGCATTGAATATTTCCATTTGCCACCAACTTTAAAGTCGTGTTGAATTACTTTAATGTCCATTCCGTTTGGAGCCCACCATTTAAGAACGTGTTCCGATTGCGTCCAAGCATCCCAAACTAATTGTACGGGGGCATTAAATGTTTTTTCAATTGTTAACGTTCTGTTCGCTAAATCACTCATTTTTTATTGTTTTTTGTTTGTATTTGATTGATATAATTTTCGAAAGAATCTATTCGGTCTTCCCATAATTTATTGTATTGTTTTATCCATAAAAATGCCGGAATTAATTTTTGAGGTTGTATTAAACATAAACGTTCTCTTCCTTTTTGGTTAAAATCAACTATTCCACATTCGTTTAAAATTTTCAGGTGTTTAGAAATTGCTGGTCGGCTAATTTCAAACCTTTCTGCTACTTCATTTACGGTTAATGCATCCTTTACAAGTAGTTCAATAATATCTCTTCTAATCGGATCGGCAATTGCTTGAAAAACATCTCTTCTCATATTTCGTGTAACTATTCGGTTACAAATATATGTGTAATCATTCGGTTACGCAAATAATTCTGTGAAAATTAAATGTTTTATAAAGAACCTACCGCATTCGCAGGATAAAGTTTAGTAGTTGTATTTGTTTTTTTTAATCAGAGAAGTGATAAATTGTCAACTCGTTATTTTGAAAGTTGGGGATTATTCTAAATTCATAATTGAACTTTTATTTTGTAGAATAAAGCGAGTTTTTAAGTTTGATGTAATTTTGGAGAACGGTTACATGCTTTTGAGGTAGTTTGACCGTCTGTGTAGTTCAACTTTTAGACTTTCTTAATTTATCTCAATTATTCTTTCAAACAGCAGTGTATCTTGATACCTTCTATCTAATTCAAACTGTAGATCTCCATTTTCGTTTATATGAGAAAAGCATCTAGAAGATATGCAGCCACGGTTTAATGAGATTCCGTTTTCATACATATCATAAGAATAGTTTACGGTAGAATCTAACTGATTTTCTTTATAAAAAATGACTGCACCATCATTTTTAATTTGCATGATTACCTTTTCACAATAACCGTTGGATGCATTCAGAAGATTGATTGCACGACCGGATTCTTTGAGTTTCCACCACCCAATAATTAACGATCTTAGGCTATCTTTTTTTATGGCAGAGTTAAGTTTTTCATTCACAAAATTGTGCTCCCGTTTTTTATAAAATTCTTCATGCTTAACCCATCCTGTCCAAGTTTTTTTTAATTTGAAGGAGTCTAACAGTTCTATTTTATTCATTGTTCCATATTGATTCTGCAAACTGTCTTTATAAAGTATTTGGCCGTACTCCCTTAGCCCTCCGCCATTTGAACGTGAAAAAAGATAATAATCGAATTCATCATCTATATATAATTCATCCCAACTGTAGTTACAATCGGAGGAAGAGTCAAGTCGCCAACTTCCGATTAAAAGGGTTGAATCCAATTCAATTAATTGGCTAGTGTTTTCTTTTGGGTTTGAAAATTCACCACATCCTGCTAGTAGCAGAATAATTAGAGAACTAATAATTGCATTTTTCATCTGTAACTTAATAAACAACTTCTAAAATCAAAAAAGACTTAACGGAAGCAGCTGCACACCCAGATTAGTTTTTACAGCTACCTGATAAATACCCGGCATTAAATCAGAGACATTTAACTCAATAGTATTGGATTCAACAGCTTGCTGAAAAACAATTTTACCCATTACATCAAAAATTAAAACATGGTGAATAATTTCACTTGCAGATAATTGAACCAATCCATTACTTGGATTTGGGTAAAGGTTTAAGTCAACTAGCGATTCTGTTGGCAATGAAGCATCATCTATCACACTACAATCAGGTGCTCTGCCCTCACTTTCGGTTAACTCACCATCTTCTACCGACCAAAATAACCATTCACCACCCGTACCATCTTCCCAATTGTTAACATTAAATTGAGTTGAACCTTCGTACGTTCCCGCTGCTTTATACACCCGCAACGCCTCCCCACCACGGTTCCACTCCAAAGGGGTACCCGTCTCACACAGTTCTGGTGTTCTGTCGGTTAATTCACAATTTGTTTGGATAAAATAAGCGTAATCGTCATAATCCGGATAAGCGCCAAAAACGGTTGCCATTCCATCTGGCGCAATACAAACGGCCGTGTATTCGTCACAAGCAATTCCGTAGCCCTCCACACCGTAATCGGATAACATACGGGCTAAAAATGTAGTATGTCGCCCTTTGCGGTCGGGGTCGTCATAATGCGTATCGGTGATTGTATTTTTCAAGTAAGGAATAGTTAAAAAATCGGTAGAATCAGCAGTAACATTTTCATGGTAAGGATTTGTTAATGCCGTTTCAGAAGTAACCGTTCCATTTTCTGCCGAAAAATAATAATCACCCAAGATAGCCATGCCCGCGCTGGTTCCTCCAATTACAATATTCCGCTCATTCACAGCTTCATTTATCAGTTCGGCAATTGGTGTATTCCGCCAATAATCGACGTAATTCCACTGGTCACCACCGGCAAACCATATTGCCTCTGCTTTTGCTATTCGTTCATGTATATAAGAATCAGCTGCTGCAATTTCTTCAATAAATACAATCGTTTCTACCGAGTTTACCGCAGCAAAATCCGAATAAAAATAATCGTTATAACCATCCGAACCAGATGCGCGCAAAACAAGCACGTCCCCACCATTGGCACGCTCTATAAACCAGGCAACGGCATCATCATTATCACCCGCGCCACCCATTAAGCAAACACCACCGTTGGTTACAGCTTCATAATTTTCTGGATCACCTGTAAAGTAACTCTCATATGACTGCGCATAACTCATTTGTAAAAACAAGAAGGCAATTGCTATTAAAAAATTTTTTGTCTTAATCAATCCCATATTTTTGATTGTATTTGCGTGCCAGTTGCATTTGATGATTGTCTAACACAATAAACCGACCCCTTACCATTGCAATGGTTACATTATTGGTGCGCATATCTAAGGCATTTCCGGATGAAACAAAAAGGGTAGCGTCTTTTCCTTCTGTAATCGATCCTAATTTTTGGTCAACTCCGGTGATTTTTGCCACATTTAGTGAAACGGAGGCTACGGCTTGCTCTTCGGTTAAGCCATAAGCCCAGGCGGTTCCAGCTAAAAAGGGTAAATTACGTGCATTCATGGCTTCCATATCACCAGCACTTTGAATGCAATAATTCACACCAAGGCGTTGCAATGTTGCGGCAGCTTTAAATGGAGCGTACGTATAATCTTCATCAAATTCGGGCAATGAATGCGGTCTGCCAATCATTACCACAACATTATTTTCTTTCAGTCGCTCGGCAATTAAATGCGCGTCATACCCTCCCACGATTACCGGAAATTTAAGGCTAAAATGGCGCACAAAATCAACAATGTCATTCAGTTCTGGCGCTAAATCGGCATGCAGGTAAACGCGTTGCTCACCGTTAAAAATGCTGCGCATGGCATTCATTTTTAAATAAGTTGTTTCTGGCGATTTTTCGGCTGCGTAGGCCTTGGCCTTTTCAAAAAATGCGTAAAGTGCGTCAATTGTTTTTTTATAATTTTCGTTAGCTTTACTTGGCCCCGGTTGTGCCCACCAGCCAGATGTATTGTATTTTTTTGGCCAATTTATATGTACACCGTCATCTTTTTTGTAAACAGCATCTTCCCAGTTCCAACCGTCTAACGCCATAATGGATGAACTGCCCGAAACAAGTCCGCCACGCGGGGTAGCTTGGGTTACTAAAACACCATTAGTACGCACAGTATAAATAACTTTTGAATCTAAATTAAAAGCAATTAAAGCACGTACATTGGGGTTAATTGCTCCCGCCTCATCAAAATCACGCGTGGCGCGCACAGCATCAATTTCAGTAAGCCCTAATGTAAGATTGGCGGCTATAAAACCCGGATAGATATGTTGCCCCCTTATGTTAATAATGGTGTCCCAATCTGTTTTATCTACTGTGTAGGTTAGTGCATTTTTAACTAAAACAATTTTACCTTTTTCTACACCAATGCTGGAATTGAGAATGGTTGTACCGTCTCCTATATGGGCATTTCCATTTTGAAACAAAATACGATTATATTTTTGTGGTTGTGGTGATGGTACTTGCCCAAAAGCGGCAATCATTACAACCATTAATACAAAACTGAGTACTATTTTCATCTAATTTTATTTATTCACCCTCACTATCGCAATGATAATGTGGATTCAATTTTTTATACGGACTTTTCGTTTTTTCGCCCTTCTTTTTCGCCTCTAACATCAACCCCATAATGCGTTTGCGCTCTAATTGGTCGCGGTTGTGTAGTTCCACGCTTCGGTTGATGTCGTACAGTAACATTCCGTCTACAAAGGTTTGTTCTGCTTTTGCCTGGATGGAGAGTGGGTTGTCTGACCAAATAACAATATCAGCATCCTTACCAACTTTAACACTGCCCATTCGGTCGTCTAAATGCAATAAAATAGCAGGATTTAAAGTCACCATTTTCCACGCCTCAATTTCAGAAACACCACCGTATTTTACAATTTTAGCTGCTTCTTGGTTTAGGCGTCTCCCCATTTCGGCATCATCAGAATTAATGGCCGTAACAATGCCCATCTTGTGTAAAATTGCGGCGTTAAAAGGGATGGCATCATTCACTTCATACTTATAAGCCCACCAGTCTGAAAACGTAGAGGCACCTGCACCATGTGCTTTCATTTTATCGGCTACTTTATACCCTTCTAAAATATGGGTGAATGTATTTAGCGTAAAGCCCATTGAATCCGCCACGTTCATAAGCATATTAATTTCTGATTGAATGTAAGAATGGCAACTGATGAACCGTTTTTTATTCAAAATTTCTGAGAGTGTTTCAAGTTCAAGATCTCTGCGTGGAGGTGTTTTGCCCACCCGTTTTTTATCGGACAAATCATTGTAAGCATCCCATTGGGCCTGGTAATTTTTTGCGCGGATGAAAGCGTCATAAAACACTTGCTCAACCCCCATACGCGTTTGCGGAAAACGAACCGTATTGTTTGCACCCCAGTTGGATTGTTTTACGTTTTCGCCCAACGCGAATTTTATGAAGCCATCCGTCTCTTTTATCAGCATTTCGTTTGGTGTAAAGCCCCATTTTAGTTTAATAAGCGCTGATTTTCCACCGATTGGGTTTGCAGATCCGTGTAATAGTTGAGAAGCGGTTACCCCACCTGCCAATTGCCGGTAAATATTAATATCATTACTCCGCACAACATCCGCAATGGAAACTTCGGCAGTAACACTTTGGCCACTTTCATTTACCCCCTTGCTAATGGCAATGTGCGAGTGCTCATCAATAATTCCACATGTTACGTGTTTGCCGGTAGCGTCTATAATTATGGCATCATTTGGAATTTGAACTACTTTTTTATTCACGGCCGCAATTTTACCATCTTTAATTAAAAGTGTAGCGTTTTTCAAAATGCCTTCTGCTTCATTTGTCCAAATGGTGGCGTTTTTAATAAAATAAATACCCTTTTCTGGCAAGCTGTCAAACCCATACGCCATGTTTGGGTAATAAGGGTGGGTTGTTAAGGTATCTACTTCAAATTGATCTTCTTTTGCCTTTTCCTGGTGTTTTTCACTACGGATAGCACTCCAATCTGCCCACTCGCCATTAGGCAGCAACGCCCTGCCATGAAAAATAGCCAGGTTGGGGTTATACGTACCGTTTAATTGTACAACACCGTCTACATTTCCATCATCTTCGTAAAACGAAAGGCTAAGTTGATAATCGGTCAACGTTAACGTAGGTTTTAGTTGTAGGGTGTCCATTTTTCGCACTTGCGTTAGCGAATCTGTTCGCCAAACATAGCTTTGAATAGTAGCAGTTGGTTTTTCTGACGTGCCTTCAATTTTCCAATTGTATACAATTTTATTGATGTTTAAATTATAGGTACCACGAATGTCAACCGCGGCAATGTCTTTTAAAATCATGCGTTCCCCACGCGTCCAGTTTTCGTAAATTTCACCATCCTCAAACAAATCACCTTTTACAACTATAAAATTTGCAATTTTTCCGTTTTCCAGCGTTCCAATTTGGTCAGCTACATTTAAAAATGCCGCGGGCAGCTCTGTTAAGGCCTTTAGCGCGGCAGATTTTGGTAATCCTTTTTGAACCGCTTTGCGGATGTTTTTTAAAAAATCTTCTTTCTTTTTAAGCCCCGCTGTAGTAAAACAAAACGGAATATCATTTTTATTTAAATAATAGGCATTGGCTGGTTTCATTTCCCAATCTTTCAAATCAGCTAATGATACAAAACGAGAAAGGTACGGGTCTGTCACATCAAAAGCCGCTGGAAAATCAACCGGAACAATTAACTTAACATTAGCAGCTTTTATTTCAGCTATACGCTCGTATGAATCACCACCGCTTTTTACAATAAGTTCCACATCAAATTCATTGGCCAACTTCATAGCACGCAGCACCTCTAATTTATCAGATACCTCAAAAATTTGCGGTAACGATAAGTTGTCAATTCCACGTTGTAACGATTGATTTTCTTGCTGTTTGTCATTAAACGCCGAATACCATTTTGCATCATAAAAAAACTGACGAATAAGGGCAATAGCCCCCATTTGTGATGAGGGATAGGCTTGCTGAGAAGACCCTTTTGAAAATGAATAATGGTTAGATGCTCTATTTTTAATAACTTGCTTTTGAATAGTATTGTCTCCAAGGGTGGTTAATACAGCCGTTCCGCGTAAAATACCGTCCTGCTGATGGGTGGAGACTGCTCCAAAACCACTTTTCTTATAAGCCTCTTTTTCTTTAAATATTTTTTCATCATAAAAATCCAGACCATCTACTTCTGGGTGCACAGCTTGGTTCCAATAAAAAGGGCCTTCTTTCAGCGTATTTAACTGTGGTTTGCGTCCCGTTTTTTTTAGTCCGAGCGGCTGCATGCCCTCTGTAGCGTGTATTTCAATAAAGGAGGGATAAACAGTATAGCCTTTCAAATCAATTTTAACCGCATTTTTTGGCGCAATAACAGCAAGCCCTGCATTTACAACTTTTCCGTTTTTAACAACAAGCGTTCCGCGTTCAATAATTTCAGTACTGCTTATAACAATGCGGGCATTGGTAAAAGCAAAGGTGGCATTTGAGGTTTCAACCCCGTTTGTTGGCTCAGTTAATTGCCCGTAACTTTTACCAATAAGTAAAAAAGGAATCAACCAAAACACATATTTAATCTTTTGCGGCATTTTTAATCTGATTAAAACTGTAAATTTGTCTAAAAATAGTCAATTATGTCAAAATTGCATACGATATTGGAAAGTGCCCACTCAGGATTAAGATGGGTGGTATTATTGCTGTTATTAGCGGCAATTGTAAAAATGCACCTGGGGTGGAAACAAAAGAAGTTGTTTACAAGTGGTGATAAAAAATTAGCACTTTTTGCTTTAATGTTTACGCACATTCAAATTGTGTTGGGGTTCGTACTTTATTTTATCAGTCCGTTGGTTGTTTTTTCTGCCGAGACAATGAAAAATTCGGTATTGCGTTTTTACACTGTAGAGCATATTACAATGATGTTGATTGCGGCAGTGTTAATTACGATTGGTTATTCTAAAGCTAAGCGGAAAGTAAATGACACGGCTAAGTTTAAATCGTTAGCTATTTTTTATACAATTGGTTTAATTATCATTTTGGCTGCAATTCCGTGGCCATTTAGAGCATTAGGAGGAGGTTGGTTTTAAACAATGTCGACAGGGTTTTCACACATAGAATCAAAAAAAGAGTTCGCTGTATTAATTGGCGTAATTACGTCTGATCAAACAGAAGAGTTAGCAAAGGAGTACATTGAAGAATTGGCATTTCTGGCTGAAACTTCGGGTGCAGAAACCAAGCAAACTTTTTTGCAACGGATAGATAAACCAAACCCTAAAACCTACATTGGGTCGGGCAAGGTGCAAGAAATTAAAGACTACATTGATCAAAATGAGGTGGATATCGCCATTTTTGATGATGAATTGTCACCTGCGCAGTTGCGAAACGTTGAACGTATTTTAGAAATTAAGGTGTTGGATCGCAATAACTTGATTTTGGATATTTTTGCAAGCCGAGCGCGAACTTCTCATGCCAAAACCCAAGTGGAATTGGCGCAATATCAATATTTATTGCCACGTTTAACAGGTATGTGGACACACCTTGACCGTACAAAAGGGGGGATTGGTATGCGTGGGCCGGGTGAAACGCAAATTGAAACGGATAGACGGATTATTCGCGAAAAAATTAGCTTGCTAAAAGAGAAGTTAGAAAAAATTGACAAGCAAATGGCTGTTCAGCGGGGTAACCGCGGGCAACTGGTAAGAGCCGCTTTGGTGGGGTATACCAATGTTGGTAAATCCACCATTATGAATTTGCTTAGTAAATCTGAAGTGTTTGCAGAAAATAAATTATTTGCAACGCTCGACACTACTGTGCGTAAGGTCGTAATTGATAACTTGCCGTTTTTAATGTCAGATACAGTAGGTTTTATTCGGAAATTGCCTACACAACTTATTGAGTCGTTTAAATCAACGTTAGATGAGGTGCGCGAAGCAGATATTCTGATACACGTTGTGGATATTTCACACCCGAATTTTGAAGAGCAATATGAAGTGGTAAACCAAACCATTGACGAAATTGACGAAAATAAAAAGGACAAAACAACCATTGTTGTATTTAACAAGGTAGATGCCTACAACCCTAGACCGGACGAGATTGGTTTCCATCCGGAAGGAAGAAAATTTGCGCTGGAAGAATTGAAAAAAACCTGGATGGCAAAACTTGATGCGGACGATTGCATCTTTATTTCTGCCGAAGAAAAAATTAACATTGACGAGTTTAAGGCGGTGTTGTATAAAGAAGCAAAAGCTATTTTTCAGATTCGCTACCCATATCACAACTTTTTGTACTAACCTGAGTTCGATTATTCCAAATTTCCACAGAAGGCTTGAAAATAGTGAGGTTTTGAAAGAAAAATGTGCCACATTGAGCGCAGTCGAAATGAAGTACTAACGGGTTGATTCAAGGCTTTTATTGTTAAAAATTGCTGTTTTCATGACTTTCCGAAGCCTAAGCAAACGTTACTATTCTTTGTTATCCTCTTCCTTTTTTTCCTCAATTTGATTACTGCGAAAAGCCGTAGGCACCAAATCTGGAATAATTTTTAAAATAATAGGCAATAATAAACTACCACCCGGCAATAAAAACAAGGTTAACGAGGGAATCGTGCGCGCTAAATCTTTCAATTGATTTTTTGCCTTTTCTTTTTCTTCTTTTGACAATTCTTCCGTAGTAGATTTGGCAATAAGCCCCAACAACTCTTTGCTGTCTCTTAACTCTGTTGCCAGCTGTTCTTTATTGCGACCTAAAATACTTTTCCAGCGCTCGGTTGCACCTTCCATTAAAAGTTCGCTGTCTTTTTTTCCTTTTAAAAACGGAACAGTTTCGTGGTTATTAACTACAAAAGCTTGAATAGCGATAAACGATCGGTCAGTTTCATCTTCGGGAATGTCTAATCGCTCGGTTAAATTAGTTAAAAAATCATATTCAGACTGCACCACCGTTCTGTCACTCCAAATGGTTAAAACGGCAATCTCTAAAAAATAACGATTCAACACCCATGACCGATCATAGTTTAAATCAATCGCATCTAAATTTTGATGCGTTTTCCAAAAATTTTTGGCTTCATCTCGGGCTTCGCGGTCCAATTCGGCGGAGGCAATAAACATTTCAAATATCGCCTCTTCTTCATCCGTTAGTTGACCGTCTGCATGAGCGGCTACAGAAATAATTTTAATCAAATCCACCGCAATTTTGGTGCGTCGTTCCACTAGTTTTTCTGCGCCAATGCCATTGTGGTACTCGTTGTAAAGCAATAAATCTTGAAAAATTAAGCTGTTATACAAGTAATTCGTCCACAATTTGTTGGATAATCGGGCTTTAACGTCCACCCGTTGCGCAATAATAGATTCTAACTTTTCATAAACCGTTAGCCCTTTAAAATTCAGCCAGCCGCGTTTTGCTTTTTCAAGTTGTGTCTCTTCATAAAATTTCACAAACTCTTTCAGTGAATCTTCTAACGCCTGCCGGTCAAACGTACCTTTTTTTAAATGGTCAACCAAAATCAGCCCCTCAAGTAGCAACACTTTAAAACTTTCTTCGCTAGACCATCCTTTCATTAAATCATTCGGCAAAAAAAGGAGACTGGTTGGAAAACCATACATAATTCCCGTTGGCTGTAAATAGCCATAGAATAATTCATCCGCGGTGAGTAAAGCCCCCGGATATTTATTCAAACGTTCAGTATAATCATCAAGAAGTGAAAAATATTTTTTTATCCACCCCTTTTTACTTGGATTCATCATGTCGCGCAAATCATTCAATCAGTCGTCTCTTTCAAAAGTAGCGATTTAAAAAACAGCGAACCAAATGCAAAACAAAAATAACGTGGAATTTAATTTTTATTTACTG
Source organism: Crocinitomicaceae bacterium (assembly GCA_963736585.1). Classification (GTDB taxonomy): domain Bacteria; phylum Bacteroidota; class Bacteroidia; order Flavobacteriales_D; family Crocinitomicaceae; genus Crocinitomix. Next base: position 246,996 of record CAVTPI010000004.1, read on the forward strand.
AATTGGTATTAATTTTGAGTGAAATAAATGATGCAGAAAAAACAACTACTCATATTCATTTGCTTTGTAATGGCGCTCCCCATTTTAGGATTTGGGCAGGCGAAAATGCAAAAAATAGCAAAGCTAAACGAAGATCTTCATGAAACTTCTGGTTTGGTTTATTATCAAAATAAATACCTTATCACCCACAACGACGGTGGCAATAAGAGTGAAATTTTTGTGTTAGACACTAAAGGAACAATCATTCAAACAATCAACATTAAAGACACTAAAAACAAAGACTGGGAAGACTTGGCACAGCATGAGGACGGGCGTTTGTTTATTGGTGATTTTGGAAACAATAATAACGACCGTAAAGAATGCGAAATTTATATTTTACCGCCCGATTTTTTAAAAGAAAAATCCATTGAGCCCGAAAAAATTGAATTTACGTATGAAGATCAGAAAAAATTTCCACCAAAAAAAGAGAAATTAAACTATGATTGTGAAGCCTTTGTAAGTATTGGTGACAAACTTTATTTATTTACAAAATGCCGCACCAAACCGTTTACAGGTGAGTCTAGAATTTATGAATTACCGGCAAAAAAAGGAAAACATGAAGCCAAATACATAGGCAGTTTATTTTTGTGCAAAACAGGTTGGCGGTTTTGTTCCATTACCGGTGCAGATTATGACCCCGTTACCAAAAGACTGGTGCTTTTAAGTTACTCTAAATGCTACATTATTTCAAATTTCAGCATTGATAACGACTGGAGTGGTGCAATAAAAGCTTACAGTTTACCACTTGTAAAGCAACGCGAAGGGGTGTGCTTTAACGGAAAAAACTGTTTATTTGTGACGGATGAAGATAAAAAAGGTTTAGGCGGCGGAAATTTATATACGGTCTCTATACCTGAAAATTGAAAAATAAAGAAAAATGAAACGAATCGGACTACTAACAGCCTTGTTGCTAACAGGAACCATAGCATATAATCAAGCACCAAAAAAAATAGCAAATTGGTATAACGGGGCAAAATTTGGAATGCATACCGACAATGCGTATGCAAAAGTGTTGGCAACTAAAGAATCTAAACCTGTAATTGTAGCGGTAATAGATTCTGGTGTAGACATTGAACATGAAGACTTACAAGGCCATATATCGAACCAATACAGGAGAGATACCCGGAAATGGAATTGATGATGATAATAATGGGTTTATTGACGACATCCACGGATGGAATTTTTTAGGCAATGCGGCAGGTGAAAATATAGATGATGTTCGGCTGGAAGTTACCCGAATTTACCATGACTTAGGTACTAAGTTCGAGGGGAAAAGTTATGCGGATTTATCAGAAGACGATAAACCAGATTATGCGGTTTATAAAAAAGCAAAAGAGGAAGTAGATAACGTGCGAAAAACAGCAGAAGGTAGTTTGGATGACTTAAAACAAGCGTATGATATGTTTGAGGATGCCGATAAAAAACTACGCGAAAAACTTGGAGATTACACAACAGCAGATTTGAAAAAAGCACGGAAAGATGCTACGATTGAAAGTGAAGCTGAACTGATGTATGAGTACCATAAACAAGGCTACACCATAGCGGATTTAAGAGAATATAACAACTATTACCAATCGCAGTTAGATTACAATTACAACCCCGATTTAAACGTGCGAGCAGAAATTATTGGTGATGATGTAACCGATTTTTCAGACCATAACTATGGCAACAATGATGTAGAAGGCCCAGATGCAGGGCATGGAACCCATTGCTCAGGTATTATTGGAGCGATTAGAGGAAATGGAATAGGAAATGACGGCGTTGCAGACAATGTGTTGATTATGCCGATAAGAGCAGTGCCAGACGGAGACGAATGGGACAAGGATGTTGCAAATGCCATACGATACGCGGTGGACAACGGGGCGCAGGTAATAAACATGAGTTTTGGAAAAGCCTACTCGCCGCAGCAAGAAGGTGTGATAGCGGCTGTGCGTTATGCCGAAGAAAAAGGAGTGCTATTGGTACACGCAGCCGGTAATGATGGGCATGACAATGATTTGGGAGATAATTTCCCAACACCTAAATATGAATCCATGAGCGAAAAGTTTAGCAATTGGATAGAAGTGGGTGCATCAACACGCTACAAAAAAGGGAAAATTAAAAAAGGCTATTTAATTCATCCGGGTTTAGCAGCAGATTTTTCAAATTACGGAGATGAAATTGTAGACGTATATGCCCCTGGTTACGATATTTACTCTACCGTTCCAGAAAGTAAGTATGATATTTATAACGGAACCTCAATGGCAGCCCCAATGGTTTCTGGCTTAGCAGCCTTGTTAAAATCGTATTATCCAGCGCTTACAATGATTGAAATTAAGGACATTATTTTAGCATCCGTTCAAAAAATAGAGCGCACAACACCACAACCCGGAAATCTGGGAGAGAATGTTACTTTTTCTAAACTTTGTGTAACGGGTGGAATAGTAAATACCTATGCTGCCGTAATGATGGCAGAACAAAAATAAACACGCTAAAACCATCCTAAAAAAACACACTATGAAAGCAATAATTTTTGATATGGATGGCGTACTTATAGACTCTGAACCATTGTGGAAAATAGCCGAAGTTGAAGGCTTCGGCAAGGTTGGATTGGATTTAACCCATACAGACTGTGAGGAAACTGTGGGCTTGCGAATAGACCAGGTGGTGGAAATGTGGTACAAAAAAACAAAGTGGACGGGCAAAACAGTTAAAGAGGTAGAAACAGATATTGTGGACGTTTTAATTCGCGAAATTCGCGCGCAAGGCAAATCGTTAACTGGGGTAATGGAAACCTTAGAAAAGTGTAAAAATTCGGGGTTAAAAATTGGTTTGGCAACCTCATCTTGCCAACGCATTATTGATGTGGTGGTGCACAAATTAAAAATTGCCGATTATTTTGAAGTAATGCACTCTGCCGAGTATGAAGAGTATGGAAAACCGAACCCTGCAGTGTTCATCAACTGTGCTAAACAACTAGGTGTTGACCCTACAGATTGTTTGGTAATAGAAGATTCGTTTAATGGTGTGTTAGCCGCAAAAGCAGCACGAATGAAAGTAATAGCAGTGCCAGAAAAAACGCATCAAAAAGATGACCGTTTTATTATTGCAGATGCCGTTTTACCTTCTTTAGATGCTTTTAAGTTGGAAGATGCCGTAAAATTTTGGATATAAAAAAAAACGGCTTACTAAAAGCCGTTTTTTGACAGTTTTTCAAATAAAATTATTGACGTGTTAACGTCATTTGGTCATAAGATTCATCACATTCATCTGGGTAATTGTAATCTTCGCACGCCGCGTAATCCAGCGTAATAACGCCGTCAACGATAAAGCCTGTACCAATAAATCCTACATCTGAAACTACTGCTGAATATTCAAACTCATTACCATTACCAATAATGGTGGCGCTAAGCGTTTCACCATCATCTCTAAAATTAGAAATTATTATTTTATTCCCTGAGGGTCCTCTGGTAATTAGTTAGACGCGTCTGCATCTGTACAGCCCTTAAATTCACAAGACCCATCATCAACCTCAGCCTCAGCATTATAATTGCTGGCTGTCTCATACGTACAGCCCTCTTTACCATTTTTGTTGCAAGCCATTAACACAAAGGGTGTTAAAAGCAATAGGAATTTATAGTTCATAGTTTACCATTTTTAATCAAATATATAAAAATTAAAAAAAAGATACTTTCTGTTGAATGCTCGGTTATATGTACATTTGCACGTAATGAATAGTCTCTACCTCACAAATCAAATACCCGTTCAAATTGAAGACATTGTCTTTGATGAAAAATTAGGGCAACAAATTCATGATTTTTTAGAGGAATACGAGCATAAAGAAGCGTTGGAAAAATACAAGTTACCCGTAGCCAATAAACTGTTTTTATACGGAAAAACCGGTTGTGGTAAAACCATGACAGCCAAAGCCATTGCAAACCGCTTAAGTAAGAAAATTTTTATAGTCAATTTAAGTGCAATCGTCAGTTCAAAATTAGGCGAAACGGCAAAAAATTTAGCGGCACTTTTTAAAAATGTTGAACATAAAAAAGCCATTTTGTTTTTTGATGAGTTTGACTCTCTTGGCAGTATTCGCGATTATGACAATAATGATTCGCATGAAATGAAAAGGGTCGTTAATACCATTTTACAATTAATTGACGATTTTCCAGAAGATGCGATCTTAATTGGCGCAACCAACCAAATTCAATTAATTGATGAAGCCTTGCTTCGCCGGTTTGATAGTCAGTTAGAGTTTAAAAACCCAATTAAAAAAACATTGGATGACTTTTACGACCAATTGTTAAGCCATTACCCAAAAGATTATCGGCAAATTGAGCGGTTGTATGATGTTTCATTTGCAGAAGCAAAAAGCCATGTGTACAGCCGCGTGAAAAAAAATATTATTGCGCACCAAAAAAGTGCAAAAACTATAAAAGCAGAATAAATGAACCAATTTTCAATTGCCATACACGGCGGAGCAGGTACCTTAGTAAAAGGGATGATGACACCCGAAAAAGAAAAAGCATACAAAGCTGCGTTAAACGAAGCGTTAACCGCCGGATACGCCTGTTTAGAAAAAGGAGGTACAGCCACCGAAGCGGTAGAAAAAGCAGTGCGTTCAATGGAAAATTCACATTTATTCAATGCGGGTAAAGGAAGCGTTTTTACAGCAAATGAATCGCACGAAATGGATGCGTCAATAATGGACGGAAAAACCTTAAATGCAGGTGCAGTATCGTTGATTACAGGTGTTAAAAACCCAATTACATTGGCACGAGATGTAATGGAAAACAGCGAACATGTTTTTTTAGCGGGCGCAGGTGCTATGCAATACGCAAAAGACAATAAGCATGAAATGGCAGATGCGGCTTATTTTTATGATGAATTGCGGCATCAACAATGGGTAGACCTTAAGGATACCGATAATTTCCAGCTAGACCATGCTGCTAAAAAAGATTCAAAATTTGGAACAGTAGGGGCAGTGGCTTGCGATAAAATGGGCAATTTAGCTGCGGCTACATCAACGGGTGGAATGACCAATAAAAAGTTTGGACGAGTAGGAGACAGCCCCATGATTGGTGCCGGAAATTATGCCAATAACGCAACGTGCGCTATTTCATGTACCGGCAGTGGTGAGTTTTTTATTAGAGGCGTAGTAGCGTATGATGTGGCGTGTTTGATTGAGCATAAAAACATGTCGTTAGAAGCGGCGGCTGATGAGGTGATTCAAAATCGGGTGCTTAAAATAGGTGGAGATGGCGGGCTAATTGCAGTGAACCAAAAAGGTGAAATAGCAATGCCGTTTAATACCGAGGGGATGTATCGCGCGTATAAAAAATCCAACGGAGAGGAGCAAATTTCCATTTACGGATAAGCCCTTTTGATTAGTTTTTGTTCAACACACTTTTTTTAACCGAGTTAAGCCCTAATGGCAATACACTGATCGTATGCGTTGTCAAATCATAACTGTCGCCTTCTGCTAGCACGTGGTTCGTCATGTTGGTTATCGTCATTGGAACGCCATTCGCTAAAATTCCAGAATTATTGTGTTGCAAGTTGCGGGCGTCAAATACAATTACCATTCCTGACCCAATTACCTCAATTTGCGTGCTGTTGCGTATGATAATGCCCGTATCTTCTGCTAATCCTATTCCAATTAATTTTGGATAACGCGCCACCGCCTCTGTTAAACGCCCAAAACGTCCACGCTTTATAAAATGAGAATCAATGATGAGTTGCGGGGCAAAATTCATTCCTTTTCCCATCTTCACCAATCCCTTTCTGAATGATTCAGGTCTATTTCCACCCCTTATCATCTCTTTTGACATGCACATTGCACCCGCACTTGTTCCTGCAATTACGAATTGCTCATTTTGGTAACGGTCTGCCAAAATAGTGTGCAGTTGTGTTTCGCGGATATGCCTTGTAATCTTCGACTGATCTCCACCTGAAAACATAACACAATCTGCTGATTTAACCAATTCAATTGCTTCTGGCTTTTCACAGTCTGACCGTTCTCTTATGTCTAAAAAGTGAAAATTTGTACAAGCTAATTTGGCAAAAGCAGCTCTGTACATTTCACATACCTCATCCGGTATGCTGGATGCTGTCGGAATTAATACAATCTTAGAATGAACACCTCCTGCCTCTTGAATTATGTGATACAAAATGCCTTCTTCAACAAATTCAAGCGTGTGCATTTCATTATCGTTTCCCCCCTTGTCTTCGTTTCCCCCGATTGGAATTAAAATTCCTTTAGCTGTAGAAGTTACCATGAAAGTGTTTTTAGTAGTCCGTTTGCACAAAGTTAGCGGAATTGATTAAAAAAGTGATATATTTATAACGATTCGTTAACAATTGCGCTTGAATAAAGCCCAAAGTAAAACTCACCTTTGCACGAATAAAAAACCGCTTTTTTCTGATCAAATGAGCGGTTAAATAGTTTAAAATCAACCGTAAAACAGAAAAATATAACTATGAAAATCCGCGAAATAAATGCAATGAGACAGGCCCAATTATTGGTCAGTAAGAAGACACAAACTCATTGTAATGGTGCTTGATCTGGAAGAAATGGAGCAAAATCCAACCAATAAGGTAGATGGATTTAGAGAGCGTTTGGAAGAAATGTTTCCGGGAATGTATGAGCACCGTTGTTCTGTGGGGACAGCAGGCGGTTTTTTTGAACGCGTGAATGAAGGCACATGGATGGGGCATGTGATCGAACATATCGCCTTAGAAATACAAACCTTAGCCGGCATGGATGTCGGATTTGGACGTACACGCGGTTATGGAGAAGAAGGTGTTTATAACGTAGTTTTTGCTTATATGGAAGAAAGTGTTGGACGTTTTGCCGCAGAGGCTTCTGTAGCAATATGTAAAGCTCTTGTTTCAAATACGTCGTATGATTTAGATGCGGCTATTCAAAAAATGCGCGAATTACGCGAGAGCTATCGTTTAGGACCAAGTACCGGCTCTATTATTGAAGAAGCAGAGATGCGCGGAATTCCATGGATTAGACTAAATAAATATTCACTGTGCCAATTGGGTTATGGTGCCAATCAAAAAAGAATTCAAGCCACCGTTACAAGTGAAACTAGTAGCATTGGCGTAGAAATAGCCTGTGATAAAGAGGATACGAAGTATTTATTAGAACAAGCTGAAATTCCGGTGCCAAAAGGAGACATTATTCGGAAAGAGGAGAGTTTGGAAGAAGCGTGTCGGTATGTTGGGTATCCACTTGTGATAAAACCCGTAGGAGGAAATCATGGACGGGGTATAACGGTGGATGTAAATAATTATGAAGATGCCTTGGTAGCATTTGCAGCAGCAAAAGAAGTATCCAACGCGGTGATTGTAGAAAAGTTTATTACCGGAGATGATTACCGTTTATTAGTAATTAATAATGTGTTGGTTGCCGCAGCTAAACGCACACCGGCACATGTGGTTGGAGACGGTAAATCCACTATTCAAGCATTGGTAGATGAAGTGAATAAAGACCCGAGAAGAGGGTACGGACATGAAAATGTATTGACCCAAATTACCATAAACGATTTAACTAAAAGCATCCTTAAATTAAAAGGGTATGATGAAAACTCTGTTCCTGCAAAAGATGAGGTAGTTGTGTTGAAAGACACGGCAAACCTTTCTACAGGTGGAACGGCAGAAGATATTACGGATATTGTACACCCGGCAAATGTGTCAATGGCGCAACGCATTTCTAAAATTATTGATTTAGATATTTGCGGAATAGACATTATGACGACAGATATTTCTCAACCACTTTCAGATACTGGTGGTGCAGTTTTAGAGGTAAATGCTGGTCCTGGGTTTAGAATGCACCTTGCACCCACTAGTGGTTTGCCAAGAAATGTAGCGGCTCCGGTAATTGATAAATTATTTCCACAAGGAACAACCGGGCGTATTCCAATTATTGCTGTGTCGGGTACAAATGGTAAAACAACGACTACCCGCCTTATCGCTCATATTTTAAAAATGAAAGGTTACCGTGTCGGTTATACCACTTCAGATGGGGTGTATATTCAAAACCGTTTGTTAATGACTGGTGATTGTACCGGACCTTCAAGTGCAGAATTTGTCTTAAAAGATCCAACGGTAAACTTTGCTGTATTGGAATGCGCAAGAGGCGGATTATTACGTGCCGGCCTTGGTTTTAAAAAATGCGATATTGGTATTGTAACCAATGTGGCGGCAGATCATTTAGGCTTAAAAGGGATTCATACTATTGAGCAATTGGCAAAAGTAAAAGCCGTAATTCCAGAAACGGTACTGCCCGACGGTTACGCCATTTTAAATGCAGATGACGATTTGGTGTATGAAATGCGCAGAGATGTATCTTCAAATATCGCTTTGTTCTCAATGGATGAGGAAAGTCCGCGCATAAAAGCCATACAACGAATGGGTGGGGTTTGCGCGATTTATGAAAACGGATACGTAACGATTTGCAGAGGTGAGTGGAAAATGCGCGTGGCACGTGTTGAGGAAATTCCATTAACCTATGGCGGAAAAGCCGAGTTTATGATACAAAATGTGTTGCCGGCTATTCTTTCTGCACATTTACAAGGAGTAAGTATTGAAGATATGCGTGCTGCGCTGGAAACATTTATTCCGTCAGCTTCGCAAACACCAGGAAGGTTAAACTTATTTGAGTTTAATGATTTTTCTGTACTGTTGGATTATGCACATAACCCGGCAGGAATGCGGGCATTGAAGAAATTTGTAGATTCAATGGAAGCAACGGTTAAAGTAGGAATAATAGCTGGAATTGGAGACAGGAGAGTAGAGGACAATAACGAAATGGGCGCCATTGCCGCGGATACATTTGATGAAATTATTATTCGTCAAGACAAGCGTTTGCGCGGAAAAACAGAAGAGGAGTTGATAAAAATGTTGAGTGATGGTATTAAAAAGAAAAACCCGAACATTAAAACAACCGTTATTCCGTCTGAAAGAGAAGCAATAACGCATGCCATTCAAAACGCCGTTAAAGGTTCACTCATAGTGTTAAGTAGTGATGTGATTCCTGAAGCGCTAGACCTTGTAAAACATTATAAAGAACAAGAACTACGCGGAGAGGTGTTCGCAATGGATTAATGCCCATGCGGCTGCTCTGTTGTCAATTAAGACATACGTAAAAAACTCACTTCTTGTTCAGTAAGGTGTCGCCATGTACCCCGCGGTAAATCTTTTTTGGTCAATCCGGCAAATTTTACGCGGTCAAGTTTAGTTACCGTAAAACCAATGGATTCAAACATACGCCGAACAACACGGTTTTTACCCGAATGGAGCTCAATACCAACTTCACGCATACGTGAGTCTTTCAAAATATCTGCTTTATCCGCCTTTACGAAAGATTCATCATCTAACTCGACTCCCGTTAATAAGGCTTCCACATGTTCTGGTATAATGGGTTTATCCAGCTCCACGTGGTAAATTTTCTTTACTTCATAACGCGGATGGGTCAATTTTTTTGCTAAATCTCCATCATTCGTAAATAACAAAACACCCGTTGTATTTCGGTCTAAACGACCCACCGGATAAATGCGCTCTTTACAGGCATTTTTTACCAATTGCAATACGGTTTTACGTCCCATAGGGTCGTCCATTGTGGTAATAAAATCTTTAGGTTTATTTAGTAAAACATATTGTTTTTTTTCTGATTGCAAAAGGCTGCCGTCGTACTTTACCTCATCACCAGGCTTTACTTTATACCCCATTTCGGTAATAATTTTGCCATTCACCTCTACAATACCGCTTTGAATCAATACATCAGCCTCTCTTCGAGAACATATTCCGGCATTCGCAATGTATTTATTCAAGCGCGTCTCATCACTCATACTTGGCATAGGGTCGCCTTTAGGTTTTTTAAAACTTGTGGGACGCCCACCTTTTCCTCTGGGTTTTTTATCAAACTTCTTATCTTTTTGATCCCTCGGAGATGATTTTTTTCCACCCGTTGATCGGCCTTTTCTTTCGCTCATTATTCGTCATTTATGTCCACCAACAATCCAAAGATTGGATGAATTTAAATGCAAAGATAGAAGAATAAACTGAGAGCGGATGATTAAAGTGGCATCACCACAATTATTCGTTTTGTCAACAATTATTGCTCGCTAACAAGGCAAAGTGTGCGCCCATTGTCAATTAAAATGTCAATGCAATTGGTCCAAAACAGCAGCAACATCTGCGGGGGTATCAATGTTTGGTGTTTCAATGGTTGTTTCTACCGTGCGAATTTGATAACCGTTGTACAACCAACGTAACTGTTCGAGTGATTCAATTTGCTCTAAATCTGAGGCGGGAAGTAAAAGCAGCTCTTTTAAAATGGCAGCTCGCCAGGCGTAAATACCAATGTGTTTGTAAAATGTGGTTTCGTTCAGCCATTCATCATGCGGAGTATTCGCAACGTGCGGTATTGGGCTGCGACTGAAGTAAAGCGCATTTTGGTGTTTATCCAGCACGGTTTTAACACGGTTCGGGTTGCGAATGTCCGCAGGTTCTGTCATTTTTTTAACCAGTGTTCCAATTTTCACAGCATCATCAGCAAACAAGTCAATTAATAATGAAAGTTGTTCCGGACGGATAAGTGGTTCGTCACCTTGAATATTCACAACTAAATCAAAATCCGGATAAGCGGTTAATACTTCGCCACAGCGCTCAGTTCCACTATTATGATGCGTGCCAGTCATTATCACTTCTCCACCAAATGTTTTAACGTGGTTAAAAATCCGCTCATCATCCGTAGCAACCACAACAGCATTAAATGCAGCGCATTTTTTGGCCTGCTCATATACACGCTGAATCATAGATTTTCCCGCCAAATCAATCAACGGTTTACCAGGAAACCGACTTGAACCATAACGGGAAGGAATAATGCCTAATACTTTCATAGCAAGCGTAAATTTAAACTTTTAATTAAAATGAATACTTGAGAAAATGTGACCTGCATTAAAAAAATATAATTTAGCAATATGAAGAGTATTGAATTACAAACAACATCATCTTATGGAATAAAGAATGGCACTTGGTTCGTTTTTGAGGATGGATCAACTATTATTCATCTTCATCTTGAAGGTTTTAGCGGAAAAGAAAAGGTCTACCTAAATAATGAATTGGTGATAGAACGGAAAAATCGCACCAAAATAAAAGCGGACTATAAAATACCTACCAATGAAGGCTTTTCGTATAATATTCAACTAAGGACACGATTAAAATTGGGAAAAACCGCTACAATTTGTTCTTTAATCAAAGAAGGTGTGGTTATTGAACAACTAATATTAAGTCAAAACAGATCTTTTAAAAGAAAATTGCGTCAAACATTCTATATCACGCTTATTTTTGTTGTTATAGCAGAAGTACTACGAGTGGTTTATAAACTCCCCTATGCCATTCGTTTTTCTCCGATTTTAGTTTTTGGGGTGTTATTTTTAGCTACAAAATTACATAAAACACAGTTTATGAAAATAGAACGCACCACAGAGTTCTTAGAAGAATAAACCAACCAAAAAATGAGTTAAATCGAACAGTCAAAGAGGCAAGCCTCTCTAACCGAATAGTAGAAAAGACCCAGCCCCTTAATCCAACTTCAATACAGCTAAAAATGCTTCCTGTGGCACTTCAACATTCCCAACTTGGCGCATTCGTTTTTTACCTTTTTTCTGCTTTTCCAAAAGTTTACGTTTACGTGTAATATCACCACCATAACATTTGGCTGTTACATCTTTTCGCAAGGCTTTTACAGTTTCTCTTGAAACGACTTTAGCACCAATAGCTGCTTGGATAGGAATTTCAAACTGCTGTCTTGGAATTAACTCCTTCAGCTTAATGCAAATCTTTTTACCTAAACTGTGCGCGTTGCTTCTATGCACCAATGCCGATAAAGCATCCACTTGGTCGCCATTTAGCAAAATATCAAGTTTAATTAAGTCAGATTTTTTATAATCAATCGGGTAATAATCAAACGAAGCATATCCGCGCGACACCGACTTTAACTTATCATAAAAATCAAAAACAACCTCACCCATTGGCATTTCAAAGGTAATTTCCACCCTTGATTGGGTTAAGTAAACCTGATTTTTAAGTTCACCCCGTTTTTCAATACACAAATTCATAATTTGCCCAACATAATCAGACTTGGTTATAATTTGCGCGCGAATATAAGGTTCTTCAACATGCGTCATGCGAGAAGGGTCGGGTAGTTCAGATGGGTTATTTACGATCAACATTTCGTCATTCTTGCGCATATACGCTTTATACGAAACGTTGGGTACAGTCGTAATTACCGTCATGTTAAACTCGCGCTCCAAACGCTCCTGAATAATTTCCATGTGCAGCATTCCTAAAAAGCCACAACGAAAACCAAACCCCAGCGCGGCAGATGATTCCGGTTCAAACACCAATGAAGCATCATTTAGCTGCAGCTTTTCCATAGAGTAACGCAATTCTTCGTACTCATCCGTATCCACAGGGTAAACACCCGCAAAAACCATGGGCTTAACATCCTCAAACCCTTTAATGGCCTCTTGTGTAGGGTTATCTACCGTTGTAATCGTATCTCCAACTTTTACCTCGTTCGCTTTTTTAATTCCCGAAATAATATACCCCACATCTCCGGTTTTAACCTCTTTGCGCGGTTCCATTTCCATACGCAAAATGCCAATCTCATCCGCGTCATACTCTCTACCGGTGTTGACAAATTTTACTTTATCTCCTTTTTTTATTGTTCCGTTTCTTACTCTAAAATAGGCAATAATCCCTCTAAATGAATTAAAAACAGAGTCAAAAATCATAGCTTGCAAGGGGTCATCTGGTTTACCCTTCGGGGCAGGAATACGGTTAACAATCGCTTCTAAAATCGCCTCTACACCTAATCCTGTTTTTCCACTTGCCGGAATCACATCACCAGGATCGCAACCAATTAAGTCAACAATTTCATCCGTTACTTCCTCGGGTTGGGCACCCGGTAAATCCATCTTATTTAAAATGGGAATAATTTCCAAATTATTTTCCAACGCTAAGTAAAGGTTAGAAATAGTTTGAGCCTCAATACCCTGTGCAGCATCTACAATAAGCAACGCACCTTCGCACGCAGCAATAGAACGAGAAACTTCGTAAGAGAAATCTACGTGACCGGGCGTGTCGATCAAATTAAGCGTGTATTTCTCGCCTTCATGCACATAATCCATCTGAATCGCGTGGCTTTTAATCGTAATCCCGCGTTCACGCTCCAAATCCATATCATCCAACGCTTGGTTTTGCATGTCACGGTCAGATATTGTTCCCGTAGTTTGCAATAGCCTATCTGCCAACGTACTTTTTCCGTGGTCAATATGCGCTATGATACAAAAGTTTCTAATGTTCTTCATACTACAAAAATAGGTGATTTTAACTGATTTTTTAATCCCACCAAATAAAAAAAACAGAAGTAGTCAGAATAGCAGAAATTTAATGCTACAAAGGCGAAATAATCAACTTTCATTATCATCCGTTGCACCATTTACATTAAGTCTTGTATTTTTGCTGCCAATAAACAGCGCATGAAAGTAATTGACCACATTAACAAAGCCAACGGAGAAACATTATTTTCTTTTGAAATTTTACCTCCCTTAAAAGGAAAAAGTATCCAGTCTATTTATGACGGTATTGACCCGTTAATGGAGTTTGATCCGAAATTTGTTAACGTAACGTATCACCGCGAAGAATATATTTACAAAACAAGAGAGAACGGCTTGCTTGAAAAAATATCCATTCGCAAAAGACCCGGAACAGTTGGTATTTGTGCTGCTATTATTAATAAATATAATGTAGATGCCGTGCCGCACCTTATATGCGGTGGGTTTAGCAAAGAGGAAACAGAAAACGCATTAATAGATTTACACTTTTTAGGAATTGACAATGTGCTTACACTTCGCGGAGATGCTGTAAAAACAGAACCTAATTTTAAACCGCACACAAATGGTCATTCGTATGCAAAAGAGTTGGTAGACCAGGTGGTAGAAATGAATGAGGGGCGCTATTTAATGGATGACGTTAGTTTGGATAAAACGGATTTTTGCATTGGTGTGGCAGGTTACCCCGAAAAGCATTTTGAGGCCATGAATCTAAATTCAGACCTCACCTATTTAAAACAAAAAGTAGACGCAGGTGCAGATTATATTGTAACCCAAATGTTTTTTGACAATAAAAAATACTTTGATTTTGTGGAGAAATGCCGTTCAATTGGTATCACGGTACCCATCATACCAGGATTAAAACCAATTAAAACATTAAAACACATTTCATTCTTACCTAAATTTTTTAGTATTGATTTTCCAGATGCTTTTGCCAATGAGTTAATGAAATGCAAAACAAACGCTGAGGTTGAAAAATTAGGAATAGAGTGGGGGATTCAACAATCAAAAGAATTAAAAGCAGCCGGCGTACCGTGTATTCATTTTTACACCATGAGTAAGTCAGACGCTGTAAAATCAATTGCAAAGGCTGTTTTTTAGATCGAAAAAATTAAAAAACGATTCATATTTCGTAAATTCACCTTTCAACCCCACTAACGAAAAAGGCGTAATGACAGTCACCTTCGTCATTCAACTAACGTTCACAGCCTTTTTGAGAATTTAATAAATGAAAGAAGAGTACCTGCATTTTGCATTTAAGCAAAAGCGTTTTGGCAATATATTTACCACAGCTACTAACAAAACCATTGAGGTAATAGACTTTGGTGAACACAACCCAAACGCTGGCCCCGATTTTTTAGACACCAAAATTAAATACGACGGCGCGTTGTGGAGCGGGGCAATAGAATTTCATGTAAATGCTTCAGATTGGTATGCGCATAACCATCAAAAAGATCCGGCTTACAATGCAGTTATCGCCCATTTTGTCTTGCACAACAATCAGCAAGTAAAATTAGGTGGTTTTGACATCCCCACCGTAGAACTAAAAACGCTTATTGATGCGAAGCATTATGCAAAATACAAAAATCTTGCGAGGCAAAAAGCAAATGCAATACCTTGTTCAAGACAATTAAACGACGTAGGCGAAACGGTAATAGAAAATCAAAAAGAAGAGATGATACGGCAACGATTATGGCAAAAAAGTCTGGCAATATTACACGATTTAGAGCGATACAATGGCGACCGAAAAAAAGCCTTTTGGTTGGGTATGGCACGCATTTTTGGAGGGAAAATAAACGCACTTCCATTTCAAACATTGGTTGAAAAAATAAATTTGAACTGGGTCAGCAAATTGAACCATAATCAACAGGCGGTAGATGGGTTATTGCTGGGTACGGCAGGGTTAATTCCAAAAAAAGATGACGAACCATATTGTAACCAATTAAAACAAGACTTTGAGTTTCTGGCAAAAAAATGGAACATTCAACCGCTTGAAAAGTTTACTTGGAAATACGCCACTATGCGTCCTTATGCTTTTCCGGATATTAAATTGGCACAATTTGCAACCCTATTAAATAACGGAATAGACACCGCAGCTTTACTTAAACCAAATTGGAACCCCGCCCCTTTTCTTGATTCAATAACGCACAGTCTCAACCCGTATTGGCAAACACATTTTGTTCTTGGCAAATCAACAAAACGTAAAAGCGCTGTACTTTCAAAAGCATTCAAACAGTTGATTTTAATTAACGTTGTTATTCCCTATCAGTACGCTATTGGTTTATTAGAAGGGAATAATGAATTGAAAATAGCGAGTTTTGAACACCTTAAAAAATTGCCACCCGAAAAAAATAGAATTATTGAAGAGTGGGGCAAGCTCGGTCTTTCTATCAAATCCGCGTTTGATTCGCAATCATTATTAGCACAACAAAAAGAACGGTGTAATCAAAAAAAATGCTTATTTTGCGGCATAGGAAAAACCATCTTACAAACGTGAATTTAATCCAAAAAACATCCCTATTTTTTGAACTCCGCTCATTCGGAGTAAGCACTTGGCTTGCCCGCAAAACAAGGATTGAAGTATCAAGAGTGCGTTTATTTTTTATCTACGCTTCATTTTTAGCATTGGGTTCGCCCATAATAATTTACATGATAATGGCCTTTGTGTTGGAACATAAACACCTTTTTAAATTACAACGCCGTCGTAAATCAATTTGGGAACTGTAAGATATGCTACTGAATTATAAATATTTTTCAAAGGTTTATTACGCCTTATTTTTACTATTGGTAATCGTTTTTGTAGGCTCTGTTGGGTTTATGATGGTAGAAGGATGGTCATTTTTCGACTCGCTTTACATGACCATCATTACCGTTTCTACAGTTGGGTTTAATGAGGTAAACGAGTTGTCAACCTACGGAAAACTATTCACCGCTTTTTTGATTGTAACAAGTTTTGGTACATTTGCTTATGCGGTGTCTGCCATTACTGCTTATGTAGTTGGGGGCGAATACAAAACATATTTTCAAGAATACAAGTCATTAAAAACAGTAAATAAAATGAACAATCATATTATTGTATGCGGCTACGGTAGAGTAGGTAAACAAGCAGCGCATGATTTAAGATTTTACAAAAAGCAGTTTGTAATCATTGAGCGCAATGAAAAAATTACCGAGGACACGCAATACCAAAATGTTTCTTTTATAAAGGGAGACTCCACCGACGATCAGGTTTTGTTAAAGGCTAATATTAAAGATGCGACGGCGCTAATTACGGCACTACCAAAAGATGCTGATAATTTATTTGTTGTACTATCTGCACGTGAGTTGAACCCTAAATTAAAAATTATCTCCCGCGCATCCAGTTACTCGTCTATGCGAAAATTGCGAATTGCAGGGGCAAACAACGTAATAATGCCGGATACAGTTGGCGGTGCGCACATGGCTTCACTTGTAGTAAATCCAGATATTATGGAATTTATGGATCTGATTCAGGTTTCGGGCAAAGCGGCAGTAAATTTAGAGGAAATAACCTTTCAGGATTTACCAGATGATGCGCGCTATACGACAATTGGTGAGCTGCAGGAAAAATCATTTTCGGGCTGTAATGTTATTGGTTACCGTTCAGAGGATGGCGAGTACATTATTAACCCTTCGTCCGACATTAAAATCTTACCAAATTCAAAATTGTTTGTGTTGGGCAACCCTGAGCAAATTACCAAATTGAACACCGTTTTAGGAATTGACACTGAAAAATAAAAACAAAATGGCAATTTTAATTACAGGGTCAAACGGTTTATTGGGGCAAAAAATAGTACGCCAATTACTGAAAAAAAAAGTGCCATTTATCGCCTCATCAAAAGGAGAAAACCGTAATCCGGATTGCCCGTCTGACAATTATCAGTCGCTGGATATTACCCAAAAGGCAGAAATAAATAACGTAATCAATCAGCATAACATCACGGCAATTATAAACACGGCTGCTATGACGAATGTAGATGCGTGTGAGGCCGATAATGAGAATTGCCAAAAAATTAATGTAGAAGCTGTAAACTATTTGTTTGAGGCGTGCATAAATAATCGTATTTATTTTGTTCAACTCTCTACAGATTTTGTTTTTGATGGCGAAAACGGCCTTTATGCTGAGGATGATGAACGAAACCCCTTAAGTGTTTACGCAAAATCAAAGACAGATGCTGAGGATATATTGTTGCAAAATGAGTATAAAAAATGGAGCATTTTGCGCACAATCATAGTCTTTGGGCAGGGCAATAATCTAAGTCGTTCAAATATCGTGCTCTGGGCAAAGGAAGCCCTGCATGAGAATAAGCCACTCACGATTGTAGAAGATCAATTTCGCGCACCCACATGGGCGGACGACTTGGCATGGGCGTGCATTAAGGTGGTTGAAAACGAGGCAAAGGGCATTTACCATATTTCCGGGACCAGAAACTGTTTCAGTGTTTGAACTTGTTCAACGCATTGCAAAGTTTTACGGTTTAACCGCCGGTAATGTAAAACCAATTAAATCCGCCACCTTAAATCAACGTGCTAAACGTCCGCCAAAAACGGGCTTCAATCTGCAAAAGGCTAAAAAAGAATTAGGGTATAATCCCATGACACTTGAGGAAAGTCTCTCCCGATTAGTTGACTGATTCTCCCTTTTTTTTCTATATTTGTCTACCTCGCATTATGAGGAATCTAAATCCGTAAAACCAATACATGAAACGAAAAATAGCAGTATTTTCTCTTTTTATTTTTTTAACACATCTCACAACATTTTCTTGGGGTCAAACCATTGACCAAAGTGATTGCCCAGAAATAGAAAAGGTGGAGCGAACCATGTCTGAAAAAATAGATGACGGTTTTGAGCCTATTGTAAACGGCTTGGCAAGTGTGCTTTTTTGGGACCCGTTCGAATCTATGGGAGTGTACGACCCGGTTGTGTATGATGAGGGTAAACCTTACGTGGATTCCACAACCAAAGTAAGAGGAAGCGTTTATGGTGAAAAAGGTTCTGACATTGTAAACGGACACTGTACACAGTTCTCAAGTATTAAAGAAGGAAGCAAACTTATTATTGATGGCAATGTTTATCGTGTATCAGAAATTATAGACGATTATCAATTTAAAGTTAATGAGCCGCTAACCACTACGTTTAGCGACGTATCCTTTTATACACCAATTGAAAAACCAATTCTTTTTATTGTAATATGGCTCGTATTAGGGGCGTTATTCTTTACCATCAGAACAGGCTTCATCAATGTGCGTGGAGTAGGTCACTCTATAGCACTAGTACGCGGTAAATTTGACCCGCCTAAAGATGATAAGACCATTCCGCAGGCAGAGATGGACCGTGAAAATGCCGAGCAGGGAGAGGTTTCTCACTTCCAGGCGTTGGTAACAGCCCTTTCAGCAACCGTGGGATTAGGAAATATTGCCGGTGTAGCAATTGCAATTGCAGTGGGTGGAGCCGGTGCCACGTTTTGGATGATTATTGCAGGATTTTTAGGGATGTCGTCTAAATTTATTGAATGTACCTTAGGTGTAAAATACCGAAATGTAAACTCAGATGGTGAAGTTTCTGGTGGACCAATGTATTACCTTTCTAAAGGGTTAGCTAAACAAGGCAAAGCCGGTTTAGGTAGAGTATTGGCTATTTTATTTGCGTTACTTTGCGTAGGTGGGTCATTTGGAGGCGGTAACATGTTCCAGTCCAATCAGGCGTATGGGCAAGTGGTAAATAAATTTACTTCATTAGCAGATTTTACATTCTTAGGAATGGACGGAGGCGTTATTTTCGGAATTGTAATGGCAATTCTTGTAGCCATTGTTATTATTGGCGGAATCAAAAGCATAGCCAAAGTGACAGACAAAATTGTGCCTGTTATGGTAGGGATGTACGTGATTACAGCGTTAATCATCATCTTTATGAATTTCTCAAATATAGACAATGCCTTTAACGCTATTTACTCTGGTGCTTTCTCGCCAGAAGCTGCAAAAGGAGGTATTTTAGGAGTACTAATTATTGGTTTCCAACGTGCCGCATTTTCTAATGAGGCCGGTGTTGGTTCGGCTTCTATTGCACACTCTGCCGTAAAAACAGATGAACCCGTTACCGAAGGTTATGTATCATTGCTTGAACCGTTTATTGATACCGTTGTCGTGTGTACAATGACTGCTTTAGTATTAATTTTTACAGGGTATGATAGTAATCCAGAAGGACTAGAAGGTGCCGCATTAACATCAGAGGCATTTGCAAGTGTTTTTCCTTGGTTTGATTGGATTTTATTAGTGGCAATTGTCTTATTTGCATTCTCCACAATGATTTCATGGTCGTACTACGGAATGAAAGCGTGGACTTATTTATTTGGAGAAGGAAAAGTTAAAGAGTACATCTACAAAGGTATTTTCCTTGTCTTTATTGTTGTTGGATCAGCCTCTAGTTTAGGAAATGTAATGACATTTTCAGACTTGATGATATTAGGAATGGCCTTTCCGAATATTCTTGGGCTGGTATTCTTATCCGGTGAGGTACGCGAAGACATGAAAGACTACATTTCGCGTGTGCGTTCTGGAATTATCAAACGCTATAAATAAAAACGTTGAAAAACTATTTCAATTTTAGCAAAAAAGACAAAATTGGAACCGTAGTATTATTCAGTGCAATACTCGCAACAATTGTGGTGTTAAATATTGGTAAATCAGTATACGTTCCCAACCCTTTTGAGGTTGACCAAAGTAAACTGACTTATTTTACCTATAAACAAGACAGTATTCAGCAAGAAAAGCAGAAGCGATTTAGCTATGCCAATACTACAAATGAAACAACCGGACAACTCACTAATTTTGACCCCAACACCTTAAGTCAATCTGGTTGGGAAAATTTAGGTTTCTCAGAAAAACAAGCGGCCTCCATTCTTAAATTTAAGCGTACAATAGGTCGGTTTGATTCTAAACAGCAATTAGCAGATGTTTACGTTATCAGTAAAGAAAAATTTGATGAGATTGAACCGTTCATTCAAATAAAGCAAGTACGCGAAACAAAAAAACAGCCATGGGTTGATACAACATCAAATAAGGACAACAAGGCTGAGCCGATTATCCAGATCAAATTAAATAAAGCAACCAAAGAAGAATTGATGCAGATTAAAGGAATTGGCCCTTATTATGCAGATCAAGTTTTGGAATTCAGACAAAAAACCGGAGGATTCGTAGAAGAAAGCCAGATTGATGAAATTTACATGGCCGAAGAGGCAAAGGAAATTTTAAAACAAGCGGCAATAATCAATCCACTTGACGTTCAAAAAACAAATATAAATACAGCCTCTAAGCAGCAATTGAAGGCGATTCCGTATACAAACTGGGTAGTTGTTTCAAAAATTTTAAAAGCGCGAGATGCAAAATCACTTACCGATTTAAACTTCTTGTCAGACACAGATATTTCACCGGCCAACCTAGACCGTATGACTTACTATATTGGCTTTTAAAGCACTCAAAAGCCGAAAACATTCCATTTTTAGTCCAATTCAATAAAAATGAGAAGGCTTTAACCAACTTTTAATGCCTCAACAATCTCTTAAATCGGTAGAATATTGCTAAATTTACCAACCTTTAAGAAATTTTGACATGATAATAAAAGAGAACGAGAATCAAGCAATGATTCGACAAATGGTAAAAGACTTTACCGAGAAAGAAATTCGACCCAATGTAATGGCATGGGATGAGGAACAAATTTTTCCGGTAGAGCTGTTTAAAAAGCTTGGAAACCTTGGGTTAATGGGTGTTTTAGTTCCTGAAGAATACGGAGGGAGCGGACTTGGTTATTTTGAATACATTACCGTTATTTCTGAAATTGCAAAAGTATGTGGGTCAATCGGATTATCTGTTGCTGCGCATAATTCACTTTGCACAGGTCACATTCTCTATCATGGGTCAGAAGAGCAAAAAAAGAAATACCTTCCAAAATTAGCCACCGCTGAATTTATTGGAGCATGGGGGTTGACAGAAACAGGAACAGGGTCAGATGCCGGAGGTATGGCAACAACAGCCGTTAAAGATGGCGACCATTACGTGTTAAACGGGTCTAAAAACTTTATTACACATGCCATTTCAGGAGATGTAGCAGTGGTAATTGCCCGAACAGGTGAAAAAGGAGACTCACACGGAATGAGTGCTTTTATTATAGAGAAAGGAACACCCGGTTTCTCTCCAGGTAAAAAAGAGAATAAATTAGGCATGCGTGCCTCAGAAACGGCAGAGTTAATCTTTGATAATTGCCGCATACATAAAGATCAGTTGATTGGTAAAGAAGGAGAAGGCTTTATTCAATCTATGGTTGTTTTAGACGGTGGACGAATTTCAATTGGTGCGCTCGCGCTAGGAATTGCACAGGGAGCTTTAGATGCCTCTGTAAAATACTCAAAAGAACGCGAGCAATTTGGCAGACCAATTTCGAAATTTCAAGGAATCGCCTTTAAACTAGCCGAGATGAAAACCAAAATTACTGCAGCAGAATTATTATTATTAGAAGCGGCAGACAAGAAAAACAAACACGAAAAAATGACCAAAGAAGGAGCTATGTCAAAATATTTCTCTTCAGAGGTAGCAGTAGAAGTTTCTACAGAAGCAGTACAAATTTTTGGCGGATACGGTTATACAAAAGACTTTCCGGTAGAAAAATTTTACCGCGATTCAAAACTCTGTACAATCGGAGAAGGAACGTCAGAGATACAAAAACTAGTAATTTCGAGAGAAATATTAAAATAGATTTGTTTACACCATTTTTTTATTTTAAATTTGCGCCCTCGTTTAGAACACACATTAAGAAAAAAGATATGCTAATTATACCATTGAAAGAAGGAGAAAACATTGAGAGAGCACTCAAAAAATATAAGAAAAAATTTGAGCGCACAGGAATGTTGAAAGACCTAAGACAAAGACAACACTTCACTAAGCCATCTGTAGAAAATCGTCAAATGCGATTAAAAGCGGCTTACATTGAACAAATGAGAAGAGAAGAAATGTAAGAAACATTTTCTTTAAAAACACGTTAAAGGAGTATAGGGAAACCATACTCCTTTTTTTTATGCCATATATTGAAGATTTTACCAACTACCTCATACATGAAAAGCGTGCGTCAACTCATACGGTAACCGCCTATGAAAAAGATTTGACACAGTTTTACGAGCTTGTGGGGTTAGCGTCAAACAATGATGTAAAAGAAGTAAACCATAAATTAATGCGAACCTATTTGGTGGCATTGGTTGAAAGTGGTTTAGAAAATTCATCTGTTAACCGTAAACTTTCAAGCGTTAAAACATTTTTTAGGTTTCTGAGACAACAAGGTGAGATTCAAGTAAACCCGGCAGTTAAAGTTAAAAGCCTCAAACAGCAAAAAAAACTCCCCCAGTTCGTGCCAGAAAAGCAATTGTGGGAAAAAGCTGTTTTTCAACAGGCAGAAAATGAATATACAGCCTTATTGGACGAGCTTATTTTGGAGCTTTTTTACCAAACAGGCATTCGGTTAAGTGAACTCATAGAATTAAAAGAACAAAACGTACAGCAAACACAGATAAAAGTGCTTGGAAAACGGAACAAAGAACGTATTATTCCAATTGCTAAATCGTTAGATTCACTCATTAATAGCTTCCGTGCTGAGAAGCAAAAACTAGGCCTAAAAAGCCCCCTTTTGTTGGTGCGTGAAAATGAAAAAAAACTAACGCCGAAACTTGTTTATAGTAAAGTAAATTACTACCTTTCATTAACAACGAATTTGAGTAAGAGGAGCCCCCACGTACTCCGGCACACTTTTGCAACACACATGTTGAATAACGGTGCTTCATTAGAAAGCATCAAAAAGTTGCTCGGTCATACGGATTTATCTTCAACGCAAATCTACACCCATAATTCGTTCAAACAAATTAAAACCATTTATGAACAATCGCATCCAAGAGGTGCGTCTCGTCCATGACGAGCTAAAACCAAAAAAATATGGATTTACAAGTGCATTCAGTACATTTCGACGCCGACCGAAAATTAGTTGATTTTATAAAAAAGAAAATTGGAAAACTAGAGCAATATTTTGATAATATAGTAAACGCAGAAGTTTTTTTAAGACTAGTAGGTACAAACGAGCCTGAAAATAAAATCACCGAAATAAAACTATCCATACCAGGTAAAGAGTTGTTTGCAAAACGACAGTGCAAGACGTTTGAGGAAGCAACCGATTTAGCTTGCGAAGCATTAAGAAGACAAGTAAAGAAACACAAAGAAAAAATGAGCGTAGCATAACGCTAAAAAACTCTCGGTAAATTACGCCGAGAGTTTTTTTTGCACTCAAATAAAGCAACTATTGAATAAAAAATACCTAAATTTTGGCGCGCTACTTGCAGTAGGCTAATTAACTAAATAAAAATAAGACATGAAAATTATAATGATATTGGCAGCCGCTCTTTTAATGACGCCGGCCATGGCACAAACAAAAATTAGTGGTAACGTAATGCCTAACGTAATGAAAGTAGGTAGCGAATACCTTAAAATGAATGGCGGAGGAATCCGCGAAAAAATGTTTATTGACCTGTATGTAGGCGTGCTTTATTTACAAGACAAAACAGATAATGCAAGCGAAATTATTAACGCCGATAAACCAATGGCCGTTAAAATCAAAATTATTTCCGGAATGGTAGACAATGAAAATTTTGAAGAGGCATTGCGCGAAGGTTTCGACAAGTCCACAAATGGAAATATTGAGCCAGTGAAAGAACGAATGGAAAAAATGATTAAAGTAGGGTTTAAAGACGATATCCAAACCAATGATGTTTATGACCTTGTTTACCAACCGGGTACAGGCTGTACTTTAATCAAAAATGGCGAAACATTAGTGTCAGTTTCAGGCCTTGATTTCAAAAAAGCACTTTTTGGCGTGTGGTTAGGAGAAGAGCCAGCTGACGGTGGATTGAAGAAGAAAATGTTAGGAAAATAAAAAAAAATAAAAAAAAGTAGAAAAATAGTGTGACAATAAAATTGTTTGATATATATTTGCACTCCCGTTTGAAAAAGGCGGGAGTTTTTTAGTTCTTTTTAATAGAAATTGAATTTGAGAAAATGCCTCTGTAGCTCAGCTGGCTAGAGCAGCTGATTTGTAATCAGCAGGTCGTGGGTTCGAGTCCCTCCAGAGGCTCATTTTTAGTTTTAATTTTGGGGAGATACCAAAGTGGCCAACTGGGGCTGACTGTAACTCAGCTGACTTCGTCTTCGTAGGTTCGAATCCTGCTCTCCCCACTAAAAAAGAAACGACAAAACAATTTTAATAAGCGGGAGTAGCTCAGTTGATAGAGCGTCAGCCTTCCAAGCTGAGGGTCGCGAGTTTGAGTCTCGTCTCCCGCTCATTTTTTTAAAGCACAGCTTTGAAATTTTGCCTAACGAGGCAAAAAGGAAAGATAAGTGTGCCGGTGTAGCTCAGGGGTAGAGCGTTTCCTTGGTAAGGAAGAGGTCACGGGTTCAAATCCCGTCATTGGCTCTGAAAAGATTCAATGACAGGAAAAGAGTTAGAGACGTTATAACCCTTAGACAGAAATGTCGTTGACGCTAACAGGATAAGTACACACTTTTGTAAGGTGTGTTTTGTTGTTGTATAATTTTGATTTAAATAATAAAGTAAACAATTGTAGATTATGGCTAAGGAAACATTCGACCGTTCCAAACCACACGTGAATATTGGAACAATTGGTCACGTAGATCATGGTAAAACTACCTTAACAGCTGCTATTACTGTAGTGTTAGGTAAAGCTGGTGGAGCAGAGGTAAGATCTTTCGATACTATCGATAATGCACCGGAAGAAAAAGAAAGAGGGATTACGATTAATACTTCTCACGTAGAGTATCAAACGGAATCTAGACACTACGCACACGTAGATTGTCCGGGTCACGCCGATTACGTTAAAAACATGGTAACAGGTGCTGCCCAAATGGATGGAGCAATTTTAGTAGTTGCTGCAACTGATGGACCAATGCCTCAAACCAGAGAACACATCCTTTTAGGACGTCAGGTAGGAGTTCCAAGAATGGTTGTATTCATGAACAAAGTGGATATGGTTGATGATGAGGAACTTTTAGAGTTAGTAGAAATGGAAATCAGAGAATTGCTTTCTTTTTACGACTATGATGGTGACAACACTCCAGTTATTGCAGGTTCTGCTTTAGGTGGATTAAACGGAGAAGAAAAGTGGGAAAACTCGATCATGGAATTAATGAACGCAGTTGACACATGGATTGAATTACCGGTTAGAGATACTGAAAAAGCATTCTTAATGCCAGTAGAGGACGTATTCTCTATTACTGGACGTGGAACTGTTGCTACAGGTAAAATCGAAACAGGTGTAATTAACTCTGGAGAAGAAGTAGATATCCTAGGAATGGGAGACACTAAACTTAAGTCAACTGTGACTGGAGTTGAGATGTTCCGTAAAATCTTAGATAGAGGTGAAGCTGGTGATAACGTAGGACTTTTATTAAGAGGGATTGAAAAAGCTCAGATTAGTAGAGGTATGGTAATCGCTAAGCCCGGTTCAATTACTCCTCACACAAAAATTAAAGCTGAGGTTTATATCTTGAAAAAAGAAGAAGGTGGACGTCACACACCATTTCACAACAAGTACCGTCCGCAGTTCTATTTAAGAACAACTGACGTTACTGGAGAAATCATCCTTGAAGAAGGAAGAGAAATGGTAATGCCTGGTGATAACGTTACAATTACTGTAAACCTTATCGTTCCTGTTGCAATCAACAAAGGATTGAGATTTGCGATCAGAGAAGGTGGTAGAACAGTAGGTGCCGGTCAGGTTACTGAAATCATTGAGTAAGATATACTCGACATAAAAATTGGGAGATCCTGTCTCGGCTAAGCCGAGACGGGAATTTCTCTCTTACGGGCGTAGTTCAATGGTAGAATGTCGGTCTCCAACACCGCTGATGAGGGTTCGAATCCTTCCGCCCGTGCAACGTAAGTGAAATGAAGCTTTTATAAAGGCTCCATACTTACAAAAAAGACTAACGAAACGCGTTATGCTTGAACGAAATTAAAAAACAACAAAGTGGCAAACATTGTACAATACATAGAAGAGTCGTTTAGCGAATTGGTGAATAAAGTAACATGGCCAACATGGGAACAACTGCAGAGTAGTTCAATTGTGGTACTTGTAGCATCATTAATTTTTGCATTATTGATTTTTGCTATGGATTATGTTTTTGGAATTAACATCAAATTTGACGAGGCAGGACAACCAACAAACCCACTTTGGAGTGGTATTCTTGGATTGTATTATGACTTGTTTGGAGCTTACAAATAAACGGACACAACATGAGTGAAGTAAAAAAACGTTGGTACGTTGTACGAGCAATTGGTGGTAAAGAAAAAAAAGTTCGTGATTATATCGAACTTGAAATAAAAAGGCACAAAATCGAACATTTGGTTGGACAAGTGCTTATCCCTACGGAAAAGGTGTACCAAATCCGTAATGGAAAAAAAATTAGTAAAGAAAAAAATTACCTTCCCGGATACGTGCTTATCGAAGCAAGTCTTGAAGGAGAGGTGCAACACGTCATCAAAAGTGTTCCCAACGTTATTGGATTTATGAGTGCCGTAAAAGGTGGAGATCCAATGCCAATGAGAACAAGCGAAGTGAATCGTATTCTTGGTAAAGTTGATGAATTGGCTGAACAAGAAGAGGAAATGAACATTCCTTACGTAGAAGGAGAAACTGTTAAGGTAATTGACGGTCCTTTCAACGGATTTAACGGCGTAATTGAAGGCGTAAACGAAGAAAAGAAGAAGTTGCAAGTGATGGTGAAAATCTTCGGACGTAAAACTCCGTTGGAGTTGAGCTATATGCAAGTTGAAAAAAACACTTAACGAGTATATTAACGTGTAGGAGTACCTCCGGGATGATATAGAATGTTTCCCGTTTCGGGATAAAGGTATGTTTGACTACGAAAAACACATATATAATGGCAAAACAAGTTGATGGATTAATCAAGCTTCAAATTAAAGGTGGAGCAGCTAATCCTTCGCCGCCAGTAGGACCAGCATTAGGTGCTAAAGGGGTGAACATCATGGAGTTCTGTAAGCAGTTCAATGCTAGAACCCAAGAGAAAGCAGGAAAAGTACTTCCGGTTGTAATCACTGTTTATGGAGATAAGTCGTTCGATTTTATCGTAAAGACTCCTCCCGTAGCAGTTCAATTACTGGAAGCAGCTAAACTGAAATCAGGTTCAGCAGAACCAAATCGAGTAAAAGTAGCAAAAGTAACATGGGATCAAATTAAAGCAATCGCTGAAGATAAAATTCAGGATATGAATGCTTTTAAAGTTGAGTCTGCAATGCGTATGATTGCCGGTACTGCAAGAAGTATGGGTATCACCGTAGCAGGTAAATTTCCTGAAACCGTTTAATTTTAAGTCATGGCAAGAGTAAGTAAGAAGAGAAAAGAGGTCTTGGCGAAAATTGACCAAGAAAAAGCGTATAGTCTTGATGAGGCTTGTGCGTTAGTAAAGGAAGTTACAACAACTAAATTTGATGCTTCCATTGATGTTGCAGTTCGATTAGGTGTAGACCCTCGTAAAGCAAACCAAATGGTGCGTGGTACAGTAGCGCTCCCTCACGGAACAGGTAAAGACGTAAAAGTTTTAGTACTGTGTACACCCGATAAAGAGGAAGAAGCAACTGCTGCAGGTGCGGATTACGTTGGATTGGATGAGTATATCCAAAAAATCAAAGGCGGATGGACAGATGTTGATGTAATTGTAACTATGCCATCAGTAATGGGTAAAGTTGGTGCGTTAGGTAGAATTTTAGGGCCAAGAGGTCTAATGCCTAACCCGAAGACCGGAACGGTTACTATGGACGTTGGAAAAGCAGTAACAGAAGTTAAAGCTGGTAAAATTGACTTTAGAGTTGATAAATTCGGAATCGTTCACTCTGCAGTTGCAAAGGCTTCTTTTGAGCCTGGCAAAATTAAGGATAACGTAAACGAATTGTTAATGACAATCGTTAAACTAAAACCAGCATCAGCCAAAGGTGCCTACATCAGAAGTATTTCAATCAGCTCTACAATGAGCCCTGGAATTTCGGTAGACGCTAAAAGTTATGCTAACTAATAAACCCCGAAATTATGACAAGAGAAGAAAAATCACAGTATATTGAAGACTTAGCTGGAAAATTGTCTGAGTCGGGTGTTTTCTATTTAACAGATACAGCAGGTTTAACTGTTGAAACTGTTAACCAATTGAGAGAGAAATGTTTCAAGGGTGATATTGAGTTACGTGTTGTAAAAAATACGTTGCTTAAAAAAGCCATGGAACGCATTGAAGATAAAGACTATTCTGAACTGTATGCAGTTTTAGCAGGTCCTACAGCTATCATGTTCTCGACAACTGGAAATGCTCCGGCGAAGTTGATTAAAGATTTCCGTAAAAAGAATGATAAGCCGCTAATTAAAGGTGCTTTTATTGAAGAAGCAATTTACACAGGCGACGAAAACTTAGAATTCTTAAGTTCTATCAAAAGTAAAGAAGAACTTATCGGAGATATTATCGCACTTCTTCAATCCCCTGCCAAAAACGTTATTTCTGGACTTAAGTCTAGCGGTGGCAAGTTAGCAGGTATTTTAAAAACGCTCTCAGAAAGAGAAGCATAATCATTAATCTTAATTAAAACAAAATAAAATGGCTGAATTAAAAGAATTCGCAGAACAACTAGTAAACTTAACAGTAAAAGAAGTTAACGAATTAGCTGACATCCTTAAAGAAGAGTACGGAATTGAACCAGCTGCTGCTGCTGCTGTTATGGCTGCAGGTCCTGCAGGTGGTGACGGTGAAGCTGCTGCTGCACAAACTGAATTTGACGTAATCTTAAAAGCTGCAGGTGGATCTAAACTTGCTGTTGTAAAATTAGTGAAAGAATTAACCGGAAAAGGGTTAAAAGAAGCTAAAGAATTAGTTGATAGTGCACCAACTGCAATTAAAGAAGGTGTATCTCAAGACGAAGCAAACGGTCTTAAATCTTCATTAGAAGAGGCTGGAGCTGAAGTTGAAATTAAGTAAGAATACTTACAGTTTTACAGGATAGGCACTGCCCTTTTGGGCATGTGCCTACTCCTGTTTTATAGTTGCATTCAATTGCAGCATTACATAGAATTTATTTTCTTAACAAAAAAATTAAGCCTTGGTACCAAATAACATTATAAAAGAAAGAATCAACTTTAGAAGCGAGACAGCTTTGTTCGAATATCCAGATTTCTTGGATATCCAATTAGAGTCTTTCCGCCAATTCTTTCAGTTGGAAACGACGCCAGAAAATAGAAGTGACGAAGGGCTGTTTAAGGTATTTAGTGAAAATTTTCCAATCACTGATACTAGAAACCAGTTCGTACTTGAATTCTTAGATTATTTCGTTGACCCACCGCGTTACACAATCGCAGAGTGTATCGACCGTGGACTAACGTACAGCGTGCCATTAAAGGCGAAGTTAAAGTTGTATTGTACAGATCCTGAACACGAGGATTTTGAAACAATTGTACAAGATGTTTATTTAGGAACAATCCCTTACATGACACCAAAAGGGTCATTTGTAATTAACGGAGCAGAGCGTGTAATCGTTTCGCAACTACACCGTTCGCCAGGGGTATTCTTTGGTCAGTCAAGACATGCCAACGGAACAAAGCTGTATTCAGCAAGAATTATCCCTTTCAAAGGGTCATGGATCGAATTCGCTACGGATATTAACAGTGTGATGTATGCTTATATCGACCGTAAGAAAAAATTACCGGTAACAACACTTTTCCGTGCTTTAGGGTACGAAAGTGATAAAGATATTTTAGAAATATTTGACCTTGCAGACGAGGTGAAAGCATCTAAATCGGGTCTTAAAAAAGTAATGGGTCGTAAATTAGCGGCAAGAGTACTAAAGACGTGGGTAGAGGATTTTGTGGATGAAGATACCGGAGAAGTTGTTTCAATCGAACGTAACGAAGTATTACTCGATCGTGAAACGCTTTTAGAAGATGAACACATTGACTTAATATTAGATGCAGGTGTAAAATCTGTGATCTTACATAAAGAAAACGTAAACACTGCTGATTTTGCAATTATTTATAACACATTGCAAAAAGATACCTCTAACTCAGAGAAAGAAGCAGTAGAACATATTTATCGTCAATTAAGAAATGCTGAGCCGCCAGATTTTGAAACAGCACGTGGAGTATTTGAAAAACTATTCTTCTCTGATTCAAGATATGATCTTGGTGAAGTAGGACGATACAGAATCAATAAAAAATTAGGATTAGACACAGACATTGAACAAAAAGTATTAACGAAAGAGGACATTATCCTTATCGTTCGATATTTGATTGAGTTAATTAATGCAAAAGCAGAAATTGATGATATCGATCACTTGTCAAACAGACGTGTTAGAACAGTAGGTGAGCAATTGCACAATCAATTTGGCGTTGGTCTTGCACGTATGGCAAGAACAATTCGTGAACGAATGAACGTTAGAGATAACGAAGTGTTTACACCAATTGACTTGATTAATGCAAAGACACTTTCATCTGTTATTAACTCATTCTTTGGAACCAACCAGCTTTCTCAGTTCATGGATCAAACCAATCCACTTTCTGAGGTAACGCACAAACGTAGACTATCTGCCCTTGGGCCAGGAGGTTTATCGCGTGAAAGAGCAGGTTTTGAGGTACGTGATGTACACTACACGCACTACGGTCGTTTATGTACGATTGAGACACCAGAAGGACCGAATATTGGTTTGATTTCTTCGCTTTGTGTATATGCAAAAGTGAACAAGTTAGGGTTTATCGAAACACCATATTGGAGCGTTACTAACGGTAAGGTAGACCAATCTGGAAAACCAACTTACTTAAGTGCAGAAGAAGAGGAATCTAAAATTATTGCACAGGCAAGTGCTGAATTAGATAAAAGCGGAAAATTTGTTAACGAGCGTATAAAAGCCAGACTAGAAGGTGACTTCCCGGTTATTGCGCCTGAGGCAATTGCGTTGATGGATGTTGGAACTAACCAAATTGCATCAATCGCCGCTTCATCTATTCCGTTTTTGGAGCATGATGATGCCAACCGTGCATTGATGGGATCTAACATGATGCGTCAGGCAGTACCTTTACTAAAACCTAATTCTCCAATTGTAGGAACAGGTATTGAAGGTATCGTAGCACGTGATTCACGTGTATTGATTAATGCAGAAGGAGATGGTGTTGTTGAATATGTAGATGCAAATGAAATCAAAATCCGTTACAAATTATCAGATGCAGACCATTTGGTAAGTTTTGATGGAGACGTGAAAACGTATGCATTAACTAAATTCCAAAAAACAAACCAAAGCACAACTATTAACCTTCGTCCAATTGTTTCAAAAGGAGACAAAGTGGCAAAAGGACAAGTATTGTGCGAGGGTTACGCAACACAAGCTGGTGAATTGGCATTAGGACAAAACCTAAAAGTGGCATTTATGCCATGGCAAGGGTACAACTTTGAGGATGCCATTGTGATTTCTGAAAAAGTAGTACGTGAGGATATTTTCACATCTGTGCACATTGATGAGTATTCATTAGATGTACGTGATACAAAACGTGGATTAGAAGAATTAACAGCTGATATTCCAAACGTATCTGAAGAAGCAACGAAAGATTTGGATGAAAATGGAATTATCCGCGTTGGTGCTGAAATTCGTGAGGGAGATATCCTAATCGGAAAAATTACACCAAAAGGAGAAACAGATCCATCACCAGAAGAAAAACTATTGCGTGCCATCTTTGGAGATAAAGCAGGAGATGTGAAAGATGCTTCATTAAAAGCTTCACCTTCATTAAGAGGTGTGGTAATTGGTAAAAAGCTTTTCTCTCGCGCAATTAAAGACAGAAAAACAAAAGCAAAAGACAAGCCAATGTTGGCACAGTTGGACGCTGATTACGAAGTAGAAGCAGGCGAGCTAAAAGGGGTGTTAATCGACAAATTGTTAAAGATTTTAGAAGGGCACAAATCAGCAGGCGTTTTCAATAACTATAAAGAAGAAATCTTGAAAAAAGGAATTAAGTTCTCTGAAAAGAACTTGATGACTGTAGATTTTAGCATTGTAAACCCGAACGATTGGACAGCAGATGCCGACACGAATAAATTAATTCAACGTGTATTACACAATCACTCCATTAAGGCAAACGATTTATTAGGAATTTACAAACGCAAGAAATTTCAAATTTCAGTTGGTGACGAATTACCAACAGGAATCGTGAAAATGGCGAAAGTATATGTAGCTAAAAAGCGTAAGCTAAAAGTGGGTGATAAAATGGCGGGACGTCACGGAAACAAAGGTATTGTTGCGAACATTGTTCGTCAAGAAGATATGCCTTTCTTAGCCGACGGAACACCAGTTGATATTGTATTGAACCCATTAGGGGTACCTTCTCGTATGAACCTTGGACAGATTTATGAAACTGTTTTAGGATGGGCAGGAATGGAGCTAGGCGTTAAATTTGCCTCTCCTATCTTTGACGGAGCTTCAATCGATCAAATTAGTGAATATACAGACAAAGCAGGTGTACCTAAATTTGGTAGAAGCTACTTAATTGACGGAAACACAGGTGAGCGATTTGATCAGCCGGCTACGGTCGGTGTGATCTACATGCTTAAATTAGGTCACATGGTAGATGACAAAATGCACGCGCGTTCAATCGGACCATACTCATTAATTACACAACAGCCACTTGGAGGTAAAGCTCAGTTCGGTGGTCAGCGTTTTGGTGAGATGGAAGTTTGGGCACTAGAGGCTTATGGAGCGTCTAACATCTTAAGAGAAATTTTGACAATTAAGTCGGATGATGTGATCGGAAGAGCGAAGGCGTATGAGTCTATCGTAAAAGGTGAGAACTTTGGGGAACCAGGAATTCCAGAATCATTTAACGTATTGTTAAATGAATTAGCAGGACTTGGGCTTAGCATCACTATGGATTAATTGAAAGAAAAAAGAACATAGACAAAAGGCAAAAGACAAAAGCGGTCGGTTTAAAACTGAAAGTCTTTCATCTTTGATCTTATGTCTTTAATCGAAAAGAATTATGGCTTACAGAAAAGAGCAAAAAACAAAAAGTAATTTCAATAAGATAACCATTAGCTTGGCGTCTCCTGAAATGATTTTAGAAAAGTCATTCGGAGAAGTGCTAAAGCCGGAAACGATTAATTATAGAACTTACAAACCGGAACGTGACGGACTATTCTGTGAAAGAATCTTCGGACCGGTAAAAGATTACGAGTGCCACTGTGGTAAATACAAACGTATCCGATATAAAGGAATTGTTTGTGACCGTTGTGGTGTTGAAGTAACAGAAAAGAAAGTGCGTAGAGAACGAATGGGGCATATCTCATTAGTTGTACCTGTGGCACACATCTGGTATTTCAGATCATTACCAAATAAAATTGGTTACCTACTTGGTTTACCTACCAAAAAATTGGATCAAATTATCTATTACGAAAGATATGTTGTGATTCAAAAAGGTGTAGCTGAACGATTAGATGGTGAGGCATTAGAATACATGGACTTTTTGACAGAAGAAGAGTACCTTGATATTTTAGATGAATTACCAAAAGAAAATCAATATTTAGAGGATAGCGATCCAAACAAATTTATCGCAAAAATGGGTGCAGAAGCATTGCACGATTTATTGCAACGTTTGGAGTTAGATACATTATCTTACGACTTAAGGCACAAAGCAAACACAGAAACGTCTCAACAACGTAAAAAAGAAGCATTAAAACGTCTTCAAGTTGTAGAATCGTTACGTGAATCGCAAACACGCGTTGAAAACCGTCCCGAATGGATGATTGTGAAAGTAGTACCGGTTATTCCACCGGAATTGCGTCCGTTAGTGCCATTAGATGGTGGGCGTTTTGCTACATCTGATTTGAACGACCTTTACCGTCGTGTAATTATCAGAAACAACCGTTTAAAGCGATTATTAGAAATTAAAGCCCCTGAGGTTATTTTGAGAAACGAAAAGCGTATGCTGCAAGAGTCTGTAGATTCGTTGTTCGATAACTCAAGAAAATCATCTGCGGTTAAAACAGAATCAAACAGACCGTTAAAGTCATTGTCTGATTCATTAAAAGGTAAACAAGGACGTTTCCGTCAGAACCTATTGGGTAAACGTGTAGATTATTCAGCACGTTCGGTAATTGTTGTTGGACCTAACTTGAAATTACACGAGTGTGGTTTACCTAAAAACATGGCGGCCGAGTTATTTAAGCCGTTTATTATTCGAAAGTTGATTGAAAGAGGGGTTGTTAAAACCGTAAAGTCAGCTAAGAAAATTGTAGATAAAAAAGAACCAATCGTTTGGGATATTTTGGAAAACGTCTTAAAAGGACATCCAGTACTCCTAAACCGTGCACCAACATTGCACAGGTTGGGTATTCAGGCATTCCAACCTAAATTAATAGAAGGAAAAGCAATTCGTCTTCACCCATTAGTATGTACGGCCTTCAACGCCGATTTTGATGGGGATCAAATGGCGGTGCACCTTCCATTAGGAAACGCCGCAATATTAGAGGCACAGGTATTAATGCTTTCTTCGCACAACATCCGTAACTCAGCAAACGGAGCACCGATTACCGTTCCTTCGCAGGATATGGTACTTGGATTGTACTACATCACAAAGTTGAAAAAATCAACAGATGAAGTAAAAGTGGCGGGTGAAGGAATGACATTTTATTCTCCGGAAGAAGTAATTATTGCTAAAAATGAAAGTGCAATTGATATGCACGCTTCAATTAAAGTAAGAACACGTGATTTGGATGAAGACGGAAATGAATTATTCCATATTATTGAAACAACCGTAGGACGCGTTATTTTTAACCAAATGGTGCCAAAAGAGGTTGGATATGTGAATGACATTCTTACTAAAAAAGCACTGAGAGACATTATCTCTAAAGTATTGGCAGCTTGCGGAACAGCGCGTACTGCTCAGTTCTTAGATGATATTAAAGGATTAGGATATCACATGGCATTTAAAGGTGGACTATCATTCGTATTGGATGATGTAATTATTCCGCCGGAAAAAGAAGTGATGGTTGAAAAAGCCAACAAAGACGTTGAAGAAGTGATGGTGAACTATAACATGGGGCTTATCACAAACAACGAACGTTACAACCAAATTATTGACATTTGGACGCACACCAATACACGATTAACGTCGGCATTGATGAATCGTTTGATTAGTGACCAACAAGGGTTCAACTCTATCTTTATGATGATGGATTCTGGTGCACGTGGGTCAAAAGAGCAAATTCGTCAGTTATCTGGTATGCGTGGATTAATGGCGAAACCACAAAAATCTGGTGCTTCTTCGCAAGATATTATTGAAAACCCGATTCTTTCAAACTTTAAAGAAGGACTATCGGTACTTGAGTACTTTATTTCAACACACGGTGCCCGTAAAGGTTTGGCCGATACTGCCCTTAAAACGGCAGATGCTGGTTACTTAACGCGTCGTTTGGTGGATGTTGCGCAAGATGTTGTAATTAATGAAGATGATTGTGGAACACTAAGAGGTGTAACGGTAACAGCATTAAAAAAGAATGATGATATCGTAGAATCTTTGCATGATCGTGTTTTAGGTCGTGTAACTGTTCATGATGTATTTGTACCTGGAACAAACGATATGATCGTGGAATCTGGAGTAGAAATTACCGAACCGATTGCCAGAAAAATTGAACAAGCCGAAATTGATGAAGTTGAAGTACGTTCAGTATTAACATGTGAAATGAAACGCGGTGTATGTGGTAAATGCTACGGGCGTAACCTTTCAACTAGCTTAATGGCGGTTAAAGGTGATGCGGTTGGTGTTATTGCAGCACAGTCAATTGGTGAACCAGGTACACAGCTTACATTACGTACATTCCACGTTGGGGGTACAGCATCTAACATTGCAGATGAATCAAGCTTAATGGCCAAGTTTGGAGGTCGTCTTGAAATTGAAGAATTAAAAACGGTTAAAACCAAAAATAAAGACGGTGAAAACGTTGAAATGATCTTAGGTCGTTCAGGCGAAGCTAAAATCATTAACCCGGAAACTGGAATTGTAATGATGACAGCAAACGTACCTTACGGTGCTGAGTTGATTGCAAAACCAGACACAATCCTTAAAAAAGGAGAAGTGATTTGTAAGTGGGATCCATACAACGCCGTAATCTTGTCTGAAAACAAAGGACAGGTATTGTTTGAAAATATCATTGAAGGTGAAACGTTCCGTGAGGAGATTGATGAGCAAACAGGCTTTAGAGAAAAAGTAATTACAGAGAACAGACGTAAGAAAAATGTTCCTACTGTAACAATTATTGATGCAAAGTCTAAAGAAGAGTTACGCTCATACAACTTACCGGTAGGGGCACACATTATTGTAGAAGATGGTGAAAAAATCGAAGCAGGACGTATCTTGGTGAAGATTCCACGTGTAGCAGGTAAGTCTGGGGATATTACAGGGGGTCTACCTCGAGTAACAGAGTTATTCGAAGCAAGAAACCCGTCTAACCCGGCAACGGTTTCTGAAATTGATGGTATCGTAACGTATGGTAAAATTAAACGGGGTAACCGTGAGGTAATCATTGAGTCAAAAACAGGCGTTAAGCGCAAGTATTTGGCACCATTGTCTAAGCACATCTTGGTACAAGAAAATGATTACGTAAAAGCGGGACAATCGTTAACAGATGGAGCGATTACACCAAAAGATATCTTAAATATTAAAGGGCCAACAGCCGTACAGGAATATTTGGTGAACGAAGTACAAGAAGTTTACCGCCTGCAAGGGGTAAAAATTAATGATAAGCATTTTGAGGTGATTGTTCGCCAAATGATGCTTAAAGTTGAAATTCTTGAAGCGGGTGATACCAAATTCCTAGAAGGACAATCAATTCATAAAGCA
Organism: Crocinitomicaceae bacterium; assembly: GCA_963736585.1. Classification (GTDB taxonomy): domain Bacteria; phylum Bacteroidota; class Bacteroidia; order Flavobacteriales_D; family Crocinitomicaceae; genus Crocinitomix. Next base: position 284,416 of record CAVTPI010000004.1, read on the forward strand.
GATTTCTTTGAAGAGAATGATGCATTATTTGCGAAAAAGGTTGTAGTTGAACCAGGAGATTCGGAAACAATGAAAGCAGGTCAAATTATCTCAGCACGTAAGTTAAGAGATGAGAACTCAATGTTGAAACGTAAGGATAAAAACTTAGTGGAGGCAAGAGAGGCAATTCCTGCAACATCATCACCAGTACTACAAGGAATTACAAGAGCTTCACTTCAAACACGAAGCTTCATTTCGGCAGCATCATTCCAGGAAACAACAAAAGTACTGAATGAAGCCGCACTAAACGGAAAAGAAGATTTCTTACTAGGACTAAAAGAAAATGTAATTGTTGGACACAAAATTCCAGCAGGAACAGGTTTCAGAGAATTCCAAAACGTAGTAGTTGGAAGCCAGGCTGAATACGATCAGTTAACAGAGGCTAAAAACGACTAAGTTAATCGTAATAATAAATTAATTGCGTCCCTTTCAATTCGTTGGAAGGGACGTTTTTTTGTATCTTAGCTAAAAATCGGGGCGATCCCAAACGAACGTTTAAATAGCAAAATAACAAATAGTATGAACGAATCAGCAGATAAGAAAAATCAAATAAATATTGAATTACCAGAAGAAGTGGCAGAAGGAATGTATACCAACTTATCAATCATCACACATTCACCAAGCGAATTTATCATTGATTTTATTCAGTTGATGCCGGGAGTACCAAAAGGAAAAGTGAAATCGCGGATGTTAATGACACCCGATAACGCTAAAAAATTAATGCACGCCCTGCGCGAAAACATCTCAAAATACGAAGCTGTGCATGGCCCGATTAAAAGCCACGACCAGTTTAAAGGAGTGCCAATGAACTTTGGAGGCCCACCAACAGAAGCGTAAGTAATTCGAGCAAAGCCAAACATAGAAAGTACTTCGAGCGCAGTCGAGAAGCACTTTCTTAATCTACAAAAAAGTAAAAACCTGAGGTACTTCGAGCTGAGTGACATAGAAAGTACTTCGAGCGCAGTCGAGAAGCACTTTCTTAATCTACAAAAAAGTAAAAACCTGAGGTACTTCGAGCTGAGCGACACAGAAAGTACTTCGAGCGCAGTCGAGAAGCACTTTCTTAATCTACAAAAAAAGTAAAACCTTTGAGTTACTTAGAGCGCAGTCGAGAAGCACCTACCCTAAAAACAAAAAATAGTTAAATCTGACAAATACGTGACAATTCCACACATGGATTAAAGTAATTTTGCACCATGTTTGGAAAAAAAGCATTGTTGTTGTCAATTTTTACGTTGATTATTAGCGGGTTAAATGCGTATGGGCAAACATTTACCGAAGCCGTTAAAGGTCGCGTTATTGACGAAGAAACGCAAATGCCAATAAGTGAAGTGAACGTTTTACTAAACGGTGACGAAACTGAAAAAACAACCACAACAGATACGGATGGTTATTTTCGCTTTCCAGAAATTCCTGTAGGACGAATTACGCTAACATTTACAGCAGAAAATTATGAGCCTGTAGAGGCAGCCGATCTATTGGTGGCTTCCGGTAAAGAAACGGATATTGTAACAGAGCTTGTAGCGCTTCCGAAAGATTTACCCACGGTTAAAATAACCAGTAAAAAAATGAAGGGCGAAGCCATTAACCGAATGGCTGCAGTAAGTGCCTATGTTCTGAATATTGAAGAAACTCAAAAATTTGCCGGTAGTTGGGATGACCCTATGCGTGTTGTAACAGCGTACCCCGGTGTTGTTCAGCTAAACAGCGGTTTCAACAGTTTTACCGTTCGCGGAAATGCCCCTGTAGGCATGCTTTACAGGTTAGAGGGGATTCCGATACATAACCCAAACCACTTCGCTTCAATAGGTAGCACAGGTGGTTTTGTAACCCAATTCAGCACACAATTATTAACCACAAGCGAGTTTTTTGCAGGTGCTTTTCCGGCAGAATTTGGCAACGCCACTACCGCCGTGTTTGACTTTAAGTTTAGAAACGGTAATGCCTCAAAACGGCAACACGCAGCCCGCATCAATATTTTTGGAGTTGATTTTGCAACAGAGGGCCCGTTTAAAAAAGGCGGTAAAGCATCTTACTTAATTAATTACCGCTACTCGTCATTAGGGCTATTAGCAAGGGCGTTAAACTTTGAAAGTATTGTACCGGCCTATCAAGACTTGTCCTTCAACCTTAACTTTCCAACTAAAAAAGCAGGCACATTTAAACTATTTGGCATTGGCGGGCTCAGTAATTTGTTAATTTCAGCACAAGAGGATACTACAAAATGGGACGGAGACCGAAACCGCGTGCGCAGAAATTTAGGAAGTAACTCTGGTGCGGTGGGCTTGGTACATTATTTACCCACAGGGCGAAAAGGGTATTGGCACTCTGTTGCCGCAGCTTCTATCGGTGAATATTACGATAATGCAGCCTATTTTCAAGATGATTTAACGTATTCGGATCGTGAAGTTTCTGAATATACAGATGCGCGCCTTACATTTACTACTGATTATAATTACCGTTTTAATCGCCGCCATTCCAACAAAACAGGTTTAATTCTTACACATATTGACCATTCTTATGGCGAAGCTATTTACAGCAAACCAATTGACCAATTAGATACATTAGGTGTAACGGCAGGAGCCTCACAAATTTATCAGGCATTTACTCAATCTAAATTTGCATTATCAGATAAATTAGGGTTAACGGCTGGAGTTCATTTTTTACATTTTGCTTTAAATTCAAAATCAGCTATTGAACCCCGCGTAGGGTTAACCTACCGTCCATCACCGCGAACAAGTTTTGCGCTTGGCTATGGTTTGCACAGTAGAGTAGAGGATTTATCCGTTTATTTTTATGAGGAAGAAATGCCTGATGGAGCCACCGCTTTTCCTAATCGTGACTTAGGCTTAATGCAATCGCACCAGGGAGTGCTGCGTTTTGCGTATATGTTTACAAAGAATTTAAAGTTTACGGCAGAAACATACTTGCAATACTTAAATAACGTTCCGGCTGACCCAACTGGCGCATTTTCTGTTCAGAACTTGCTATGGCAATTCCCGGCATACACGTTAGAAAATGTTGGCGAAGGGCGAAATTATGGGGTAGAATTAAGTTTGAGACGATTTACTAAAGAAGGTTTTTATTTTTTAATCACCGGTGCATTGTTTCAGTCAGAGTACAAAGGGGGAGACGGTATATGGCGTAACACTGAGTTTAACCAAACTTACTCGTACAATATTTTATTGGGGAAAGAGTATAAGTTAAAACCAAAAGAAAATAAAGAGCGTTTATTGGGTTTAAACATCAACTTGCGCCATTCGGGTGGTACGTGGCAAACACCGGTAGATATTGAACAGTCGTCATTTTATGGGTTTACGCGTTATGATTTTGATAACCCTTATTCCGACCGTCAACCCGATTTAGTAAATTTTGATTTTACGCTGAGTTTAAAAGGTATCCATAAACGGTTTACGGGTGAGTTCTCTGTGCAAATAAAAAACTTAATGAACCAACGGACTGTTTTACGCAGAGAGTGGGACGAAAGAATACAAGAGGCGAAAGAAATTAAAGATTATGGCATAATTCCAGTAATTGGTTACAAAGTGTGGTTTTAATAATCGACTTAGATTAAAAGTTGGCTGTAAATGCAAAGCCAATATTAACCGTCTCTAACCCGGCATTCGTCGGAAATTTTAATGGATCTCTTAAGGTATAGTAAACAAATCCGCTTTTTAAGTTAACCGGGTAATAGGTATCAAATTTTTTTGAACCTAAACCAACACGTAAGGGGTTAAGTAACGTTTGTGTACCATCCGTTAATTTTTTCTTTGGAGTAACCAATGCGCTGAATTTACCCAAATCCACCTTTACCGTAGCAGACGAAAAGTCTATCTTTTTTAAACGCAGAACAGAAGGTACTTTCTCAGTGGTTTTTGAAGGAGTTAATACAGTTGATTGTCCGTAGGCAGCTGCACAGCCAAACAATACATAGATAACCATTCGAAAAATGAAAATGTTGATCTTATTTAGTCTCTTAACGCTCATAATTAGTGTTTTTGTTACACCAAAATTACAGCGAAAGTGGACTATAATGAAATTGACTTCAGCAAGATAAACTGAACAGTTGCGGAAATCGCAAATTTTAACGATTAAACCATTCCAAAAGCCCAAATCCAAGAGCTAACCAAACAAGCCCCTTAATTAAAAAGAAAAGAAAACCGGCAACACCAATGCGTTTTAACCAGTCATTTTCATACCACTTTTCTTTTTTATCGTTATCGTTTTCTTCCATGAAGTTTACCCTGTACAAATTTGAGGCTTTGTTTTTTCAAATCAAAACAAAATTGAATTAAACTTCACATCCATAAATATCTATTTGCCGATAAGAAACAGCTCGTCACTAGAATAATAAATCAGTTTACGTTAACTCAAAAAAATACGCGTTATTCTTTCAAAAAACCTTCAAGTCCGTTCAGGTAATTTGTATAACCTAAAACCTTTGGGATGTCACTATGCCCGGCTTGGGCAACACGCTCGGCAATTTTAAAACTTCCACTATGGTTCGCATAAACCAATTCACCATTCTGAATGGCAATGTAATCATCCTCCACACCATGCAGCCAATAAAGAGGGGCATCCACACTTTTAATTTTTTCGGCGTTGTCAAATACCAATGTCGACACAAAAGCGGGGTCTACATTTATAATAAGGGAAGAATTACCCAAGTTTTCAACAGAAGCCAATGGCGATTCCAATATAATTTTAGCCGGTTTAAAATCAGTACGATCTGCGGCTCGGTTAATTACCGGAATACAGCCCAAACTAAACCCATAATAAAACGTTCTTGTTTGTTCGGCTCCTTTACTAATTAACCAATCAATAGAGGCATCCACATCATCATACAAGGCTTGTTCTGTTGGTGTGCCCTCCGAGCGTCCGTATCCACGATAATCCATCATAAAAACCCCATAGTGGTACTTTTCAACAATATTAGCAAGCAATGAAGCCCTTGGCCAATACAAATCCATGTGGGCAGATTGTCCGTGGCAATACATAATTACAGTATCCGTAGCTATGCTGTCAATATTACCAATATAAACGCCATAAATGGTATACGCTTCACCCGCGTTTTTATCTGTTGACGTCATTGTAACCAACGTGCGTTTATCAGCATTAATGGCATACACCTCAGGCACGGCGCCATCACCAGCATCATACGCTTCAAACTCATAAGCGTCTAACTGTTTACTTGGAAATGCCAGGGCATCTAACTTCGCTTTTTTGCAGCTCATCATTAAACAGGCGGTTCCAATTATTAAGCAAATTGTTCTCATCATCTTCATTATTTTCCAATTATCCATCTACACCCAATAAAAAAACCGGTTGCCCCACGGCTGCCGAGTAAACTCTTGTACGGAATAAAAGCATAAGAATTATCAATATAAGGGGCTAAAAATTTAAACTCTGTGGTCAGTTCCCATTGTTGGTTTTTACCTTTTATGATATGCCCAATTTGCGGATTAAATAACCAATTATAAGGCTGTGGTTGATCGTTTGCTGTGGTGCTGCTTAACTCAAAATAATTGTTGAAGCCCACATAAAAATAGTTGCGCCGGTCGCCATAATTCCAAAAAGCATTAAGGTCTAAAACAGGCCATAGTTTACCAACTTTGTCGGCAACGTCATAAATAAAGTTGACAGATGGTGAAACAGATAATGCCGGACGGTAATTTTTTTGTTCTAAAAATTGATACGTTCCTCCAATATCCAGTTGTAAATTGCCAAAAACAGCGGCTGTTGTATGCAATGCACCAAAAATAGTAAAGTTCGTATCTAAACCGTAACCAATCTCTACAGAGCTAATGGGCATGGGAATTGGCGCACCAAAATCAATTACTGGCCCACCCAACGAACCGCCAAGGCTTATTTCATTCTTTTCAAGCGGCTGAACAAAGCGTGAGGGGGCACAACTTTGCAAAAACACAACAAATGCGAATGTGCCAAATACACAGATTTTTTTCATACCTAAAAATACGAAAAAAATGTATGTACGCATAAAAAAAATCGACCGCCCGCCATCCTTCTGCACGAATTCTCGCAGATTAGGATTATCTTTGTCTCTCACATGAATAGAATGAAGGGTTTAGGGGTGTTTTTTTGCTTAATTATGGGGTTGAATTGCTGGGGTCAAGACACAATTCGCATCATGTATTACAACATCCTTAATTTTCCGAATGAAACGCCCGAACGTGTAACCTATCTCCGCAAAATTATACAATATGCGCAGCCGGATATTTTGGTGGTGAATGAATTGTTAACGTTAGATGGAGCAAACCTTATTTTAAATGAAGGGCTGAACACGTGGGGTGCCACGAACTTTCAAGGAGCTAATTTTATTAATGGACCAGATACAGACAACATGTTGTACTATAATTCCGATAAATTAGGGTTTATACAACAAGCACAAGTTCCCACTACGCTTAGAGACATAAGTGAATACCAGTTGTATTACAAATCTCCCGGTTTGTCACTCGCATCAGATACCATTAAATTAAACCTATACTCGGTACATTTAAAGGCAGGTTCAGGTTTTTTTGCCCAACGTAAAGAAGAGGTACAAACCTTAAAATTTCATTTAAATACTAAAAGTGGAATTGAAAATGTTTTTGTTGGCGGGGATTTTAATTTTTATTCAGGAAATGAATCCGGTTGCTTAACCTTGCGTGATGTTGGTGCTGTAAAACTGTTTGATCCCATTGATGAAATTGGGGACTGGAGTAGTAACTCTGCCTATGCAAGCATTCACACGCAAAGCACCAGAACAAGTCCGTTAGATGACGGTTCGGGAGGAGGTATGGATGACCGGTTTGATTTAATTTTTACCACTGCAGATGTAGCCGATAATACGAATGGGTTAAGGCTATTGTCCGATAGTTACCAGGCACTTGGCCAAGATGGAGAACGGTACAATGGATCGATCGTAGACCCCTACAATGCATCCGTACCCGATTCAATTTCAGAAGCCTTGTACTTTATGTCAGATCATTTACCTGTAATGATGGATGTAGTGACCGATTATACAGCGGATTTATACGAACAAACACAAATTGAATCAATCAAGGGCTGGTTTTCGGCTAACGAACATTCAGTGGTGTTTAACACCACATTACCTACAACGGCACTTTTTACATTAATGGACGTAAGTGGAAAAATAATTATTGAAAATGCACGCCTCGATAACAGTCGCGTAGGTGTTCCTCGGTCAATCGACCACGGAATTTATATTTATACCGTTTTGATAGACGGAAGAAGAATTTCCGGCAAGTTATTCCTTTAGTTGCGAACAACCTTTTGCACCGCATGTTTTCCGTTTTCGGTTACATTTACTAAGTAAATTCCTTTTGTGTCAAGGTTAAGTTCTAAGGTAGTGCTGCTGGTTTTGTTTTGATAAACCGTTTGCCCCATTAAAGTGGTTACAGATATTTCTCGCGTAGTGCTGTTTTCAAACTGCAAGGTGATTAAGCCATTTTCAGAAGGGTTTGGAGTAACAGAAAAAGATAAATCGGTTGGTGTTATTTCATCAACAGAACTCGTCAATACATCAAGGCTGTATTTTCTAAAAAAGCGCCAAATTTCAGCAGAGGCATCAAAATCCTGATTCGTCACACCAATTTCAAAATCAGCTCCGGGCCAGGTGTGTTCACCACCATTAACTCTATAAAATTCGACACTTGATCCAATTACGCCATTGGGGTAAACATAATGCGTAGCTGTAGATCCATCACTTGGGTCAGTATCGGGCACCTCGGTTACAATCGGCTCCGTATCGCACAAGTTATAATCAGCCCAATAATCAACTACATCCTCAACGGGCATAAAAAACATATTTCCGTCGTAGGGGACAGTTCCATCTGCAGTGCCATGTATTTGCATCACAGGCATAGGGTGGTTTGTAATGCAACCCTCTTCCTCTACAAACGTCATACTACCCGTTACTGATGCTACGGCAGCAATACGGCCGCTTAATAAACAAGCCAGTTTATAACTCATAAAACCTCCGTTGCTCATCCCCACACTATAAATTTGGTTGCCATAGATATTATAATTAGTGTAAACCGTGTCTAATAAAGCCGATAAAAAGCCAACATCATCTATTTCTGAAGTCTCAAACGTATTCCAGTGGGTTGCACCAAAATCATCCAGCAGTCCCTGTGGATGTACAATTATAAAATTGGCGGTATCTGCCACCTGTCTAAAGTCACCATAAAACTCTTGTTGCTCAGCGCTAGAACTATAGCCGTGTAAATTAAACACTAACGGAACAGGCTTAGTTCCATCATAAATTGCTGGAACGTATAATCGGTATGTGCGCAACTGCCCGTCATATATAAAACTACCAGTTGTAGTTGTTTGCGAAAACCCGCGGACTAAAAAAAATAGAATAAAAATTGTTAGAATTCGTTTTGCCATTGTGTTCAAATTTGTAAACTCCAATATACGAAATTATCAGTAACAAATACGGGTTTAATCACGGTACAGGTCAAGCGGATTATGATAGTTGTAATCGGACCCTAAAAGTGTTTTAGATTTTTTGTTTTCCACTATTTTTCCCTCACTTTTTTTACTGTAATCAAATTGTGGTATTGGGTTTCCGGTATAATCGGCAGCAAGCGTATAAAAAGCTTCTCTTTGCGGATGTGCGTCAGCGCATCCATTGTAAATTTCTCCATAAGCGTCATTTTTAATTACTGCCTCTATTAGGTTTATGCAATCTTTTTGATGAATAAAGTTAATATGTGCCGCCGGGTTTGGAAAAGTGCGTTCACCTTTTAAAAAGCGAGCAGGGTTGCGTTTTGGACCATAAAGCCCTGCAAACCGAATAATCGCCATCTTCTCCTTAAACGTACTTTTAATCCATTGCTCTGCTTGCAAAACGGCCTTTCCAGAATTTTTTTCGGGTTTGCATGGAGTTTGCTCATCTACAAATTCGGCATGGTTACCATAAACAGATGTTGAACTAATAAAAATAACAGAACAACCAGAAGGTACCGCCTTAAGCAATTGCTCAATTTTTGCCGGATAATTTTGTTCGACGCCTTTCTGCCGTTTAGGCGGGATATTTAATATGAGTAGGTCAAGTTCAGTCACAAATTCAGCCCAATCCCCCTGTATTTGATTTTTTTCCGCAATTACCTTATATGCTTTAATAGCGGGGTTGTTGGCATTCCAGTCCTCGCATTTTTCTAAAGTTGTCACAGTTCCTTTAATTAAATGCCCGTTTGCTGCTAAACGCTTTGCTAACGGTTGTCCCAACCAACCTAACCCAATAATTCCAATGCGCTTTTTCATTTTGTCTAATTTCGTGTGTGTTTAATGCTAAACTGTAAAGAAACGAATTCCACGTTACTAAGTGTAGTAACCTGTACTCTATGATTAAATCAAATATAAGCGCTTTTTTTTATGATTAATTTTAAGATACGTTTTATCCATTTAATTTTACGTGTTAACGAATATGTAGTCCTCAACCGTTTAACTTTTACGGTTATTAACAAAAAAATGTTTAATTTCCCCGAAAATTTCGTAACTATTTAATTAGTAATACGAATAAGCAATAGAAATTACCAATCGAAAGATTCGTATTTACAAAATGAATCTAATTAACCAAACATGAAAAGAATCAACGTAAACCCTATTGTCCTTGCGGCATTTTTAGGGGTGATGATGACTTCGACATTGTCGTCAGCATTTCAACCCAACTTGACAATTGACGGTACATCACAAAACCAAATCACCAATAAAATCGTAGTTGAGGTGCAAAATGAACAAATTTTACTTCGTTTTGATGGAAACTTAATTAACGAGCAGGCAAAATTGGTTATTCGCAATAGTAGCGGACAAGTTGTTTTGACACAAGAAGTTGAGGTTATGGAAAATCAAATATTTAAGGTAATTAATAAAAAAGATTTCAAATCTGGAGAGTATAAAATTGAGTTAATTGGTGAAGAAAAAACCATTACAACTACATTCTCATTATAATCCAATATCAGATTTAACACAATACGTATTTTTATGAAAAGAATTATACTTTTATTTACCCTAATCAGTATAAATTTAGCAGCATTATCGCAAGTTGTTGTGCCATTTGAACAACGCTTCAACGCGACTCAAAAAGGAAGCATAACATTTGTTACCAATGCCAGTATTGAGTGTAACGGAACCGGAGGTGGTGCGGCAAATTGTGCAGACTTAGCAACACAGGCTCCTCCAGCAAGTGCTTCGTGGAGTCAAAATAACGATCACGGTTCACAATTCATTGATATTGATAGTGATTTAACCACATTTAGTTCAAGTGCTGACAGTTTGCAACTACCACTTTGTAGTGAGGTGCTTTTTGCCGAAATTTATTGGGGTGCCAGACGAGACGTTGCAGATCCATTTCATGTAGGGCGAGATAGCATTCGAATTGCAGTAGATGGAGGTGCGTATACAGCAATTGTTGCCGATACGCTAGTAGACAACACTGTAGGTTATATCTCGTACCATTGCCGTGCTGATATTACAGACCTTGTAAAAGCAAATCCAATTAATGCAAAGTATACTGTTGCAGATGTTTATGGTAAAACAAGCGGTACAAACAACTGGGCCGGTTGGAATATTGTAGTCGTTTATAGAAATGACCTGGAAACCATGAAAAACCTTACCGTTTATGATGGTGTGGCAAATGTTTCTGGTGCAACTGACGTAGATATCGAAATCGACGGATTTTTAACACCACCTTTGGGGCCCGTTAATTTTGATATTGGTGTTTTTGCGTATGATGGTGATCGCGGCTTTACGGGTGATCAATTATTGTTTGATGGTGGAACAGGATACACAAATATTTTTAATACAACCAATCCAACGAATGATATCTTTAACTTTTCAATTACTGATGGAGATGTGATTAGTACGTCTCAAGACCCATTAATTCAAAATAATATTTCAATTGATGCAGATATTTTTTCACCAGATAACTCGTTGTTTACTTATATCGGAAATTCCGCTACTTCGGCCGATATTCGTATAACAACAGGCGGTGAAACTATTTTAAGTCAAGTTGTGACCCTGGCAATTGATGTATATGAACCAGATGTTAGAGCCTCAGTTACGGTTGAAGATTTAAACGGCGGAGATGCATTTCCTGGCGATACATTAAAATATACGCTGAAAGGAATTAACATTGGTTCTGATCCTTCCATTAATACCTTTATTACAGATACATTAGAAGGAAACATTGACTTTGTTCCCGGTTCAATAGAAATTGTCTTTGGACCAAATGCAGGGCCTAAAACAGATATAGCCCTTGATGATCAGGCAGAATATGATGATGTAAACAAAACCGTTACCGTGCGTATCGGAACAGGTGCAACCGGAGTTACAGGTGGTATTGTATTGAATGACCCTACGGGGATGGATAGTACAGTCATTGAATTCTGCGCCGTGATTACAGAAAATTGTGTCTCGTTAGCGTGTGATGATATTGTAGATAACCAAGCCTATATTTTTGGAACAGGGCCAACTTCTGGTAATACATTGAATAATGGAAGTAATCCGGGTGTTTTTGACGCGGACGGTTGCCCAATACCGGGTACAACTTCTACTCCTGTTAATACTGCAGAGTGTTCATTACCGCCAGATACAACTGTTACACTGTATTGTTTTGGAACCACTTTCGCAGATTTCCCTTATGATCCGGGATATGACTTTTTTGACGACGCTTTTGCCCCTGTAACAGAGGCAGATGGTACAGGAACTTATTATGCAATTCAAGCAACCTTCCCAGGCTGTGCTGATACTGTTGAAATTACAGTAGATAGCTATGGTGATGCACCAACTACTGCAAACGCTGGTGCAGATCAAACACTTTGTAGTGATCCTGGAACAGCTACCTTAGCAGGGAATAATCCGGCAATTGGTACAGGCGTTTGGACGGTTACGGCCGGTGGAGCAACGGTTACGAACCCTTCATTATTTAATTCTGGGGTAACAGGTTTAACAGTAGGGGGAAATACATTTGTTTGGACAATTACAAATGCACCTTGTCCGGCAACTTCAAGTGACGAAATTACAATTAATGTAGACGAAGCACCAACAACGGCTGCTGCTGGTTCAGATCAAGAATTATGTGCAATCAACACAACAACGCTGGCAGGTAATGACCCAGCGGTTGGAACTGGTGTATGGACAGTAATAACAGGTGGCGGAACGGTAACTGACCCAACTGCTTTTGATTCTGAGGTGACGGGCTTAACAGTTGGTACTAACACATTGCGTTGGACGGTTTCTAACGGTGTTTGCCCTCCAAGTACAGATGATGTCATTATTACTGTAGATATTGATACAGATAATGATGGAGTTTGTAATGGAGATGATTTAGACGACGATAACGACGGTATTTTAGATACAGCCGAAGGCGCAGGTGACACAGATGGTGACGGCATCCCGGATAGTTTAGATTTAGATTCAGACAATGACGGTATTCCAGATATTATTGAGGCAGGCGGAGAAGATACAGACGGCGACGGACTCGTAGATGACCCGACGGATACAGATGGCGACGGACTAGCCGATACCTTTGATACAGATGATGGCGGTACACCGCTAGACAATCCAGATTCAGACGGCGACGGCTTACCAGATGCACAAGATTTAGATTCCGATAACGACGGTACTCCAGACATTACAGAAGCAGGCGGAGAAGATACCAACGGTGACGGCGTAGTGGATGATTTAACCGATACAGATGGAGACGGCTTAGTAGATGTAGTAGATACAGATGACAACACCGTACCGGGAGCAGCAGATGGTGGAACGGCATTAGACAATCCAGATACAGATAACGACGGCGTAGATGATCGCATAGATTTAGATTCCGATAACGACGGTATTGCAGATGTAATTGAAAACGGCGGTACAGATGATGACGGCGACGGAATAATCGACGGGTTTACAGATGTTGACGGAGATGGTTTTGCAGATGAAGTAGATACAGACGACAACACCGTACCGGGTGCAGGCGACGGCGGCACCCCGCTAGAAAATGGAGACGCAGATTTAGATGGCATTCCAAATAGCTTAGACCTTGATTCCGATAACGACGGTATTGTAGATGCAATCGAAGCAGGTGGTACAGATGATGATGGAGATGGTATTTTAGATGACTTTGCAGACGTTGATGGCGACGGTTTTTCTGATGTAGTAGATACAGATGACAACACCGTACCGGGAACAGGAGATGGCGGAACCGCCCTAGACATTCCAAATACAGATGGTACAGGCGGAGTTGATTACTTAGACATTGATGCAGATGGCGACGGTATTCCAGATAATGTTGAGGGTCAAACCACAGCAGGTTACACCTCACCAACCGGAACCGATACAGATGGCGACGGCATAGATGATGCGTACGATTTAGATGACGGCGGTACAGCCATCAATCCAAACGACCATGATGGAGATGACACCCCAGATTATCAAGACACCGATTCAGACAATGATGGTGAGGACGATATTTTAGAAGGACATGATTTAGATGGCGACGGCGTAGCGGATACCGTTCCAACGGGAACAGATAGCGACAACGACGGATTAGATGACGCCTTCGATACAATCGGCCTTACACCGGGCACAAGTGGCACCAACGCTGGCAACGGCACAACAGATCCATTAACAGATGGCGTGTTTGCAGATGCAGACGTACCGGGAGTAGGTGACCTTGATTTTAGAGAAATCGATACAGATGGAGACGGCATTGAAGACAGTGTAGACCTAGACGACGACAACGACGGTATTTTGGATACAGCCGAGGGCGCAGGTGACACAGATGGCGACGGCATCCCGGATAGTTTAGATCTAGATTCTGACAATGACGGTATTCCAGATATTATTGAAGCAGGCGGAACAGATACAGACGGTGACGGACTAGTAGATGACCCGACGGATACAGATGGCGACGGACTGGCCGATACTTTTGATACAGATGATGGCGGTACACCGCTAGACAATCCAGATTCAGACGGCGACGGCTTACCAGATGCACAAGATTTAGATTCCGATAACGACGGTACTCCAGACATTACAGAAGCAGGCGGAGAAGATACCAACGGTGACGGCGTAGTGGATGATTTAACCGATACAGATGGAGACGGTTTAGTAGATGTAGTAGATACAGATGACAACACCGTACCGGGAGCAGCAGATGGTGGAACGGCATTAGACAATCCAGATACAGATAACGACGGCGTAGATGATCGCATAGATTTAGATTCCGATAACGACGGTATTGCAGATGTAATTGAAAATGGCGGTACAGATGATGACGGCGACGGAATAATTGACGGGTTTACAGATGTTGACGGAGATGGTTTTGCAGATGAAGTAGATACAGACGACAACACCGTACCGGGTGCAGGCGACGGCGGCACCCCGCTAGAAAATGGAGACGCAGATTTAGATGGCATTCCAAATAGCCTAGACCTTGATTCCGATAACGACGGTATTGTAGATGCAATCGAAGCAGGTGGTACAGATGATGATGGAGATGGTATTTTAGATGACTTTGCAGACGTTGATGGCGACGGTTTTTCTGATGTAGTAGATACAGATGACAACACCGTACCGGGAACAGGAGATGGCGGAACCGCCTTAGACATTCCAAATACAGATGGTACAGGCGGAGTTGATTACTTAGACATTGATGCAGATGGCGACGGTATTCCAGATAATGTTGAGGGTCAAACCACAGCAGGTTATACCCCACCAACCGGAACCGATACAGATGGCGACGGCATAGATGATGCGTACGATACAGATGACGGCGGCACAGCCATCAATCCAAACGACCATGATGGAGACGACACCCCAGATTATCAAGACACCGATTCAGACAATGATGGTGAGGACGATATTTTAGAAGGACATGACTTAGATGGCGACGGCGTAGCGGATACCGTTCCAACCGGAACAGATAGCGACAACGACGGATTAGATGACGCCTTCGATACAATCGGCCTTACACCGGGCACAAGTGGCACCAACGCTGGCAACGGCACAACAGATCCATTAACAGATGGCGTGTTTGCAGATGCAGACGTACCAGGAGTAGGTGACCTTGATTTTAGAGAAATTGATACAGATGGAGACGGCATTGAAGACAGTGTAGATTTAGACGACGACAATGACGGTATTTTAGATACAGCCGAGGGCGCAGGTGACACAGATGGTGACGGCATCCCGGATAGTTTAGATCTAGATTCTGACAATGACGGTATTCCAGATATTATTGAAGCAGGCGGAACAGATACAGACGGTGACGGACTCGTAGATGACCCGACGGATACAGATGGCGACGGACTAGCGGATACTTTTGATACAGATGATGGCGGTACACCGCTAGACAATCCAGATTCAGACGGCGACGGCTTACCAGATGCACAAGATTTAGATTCTGATAACGACGGTACTCCAGACATTACAGAAGCAGGCGGAGAAGATACCAACGGCGACGGCGTAGTGGATGATTTAACCGATACAGATGGAGACGGTTTAGTAGATGTAGTAGATACAGATGACAACACCGTACCGGGAGCAGCAGATGGTGGAACGGCATTAGAAAATCCAGATACAGATAACGACGGCGTAGATGATCGCATAGATTTAGATTCCGATAACGACGGTATTGCAGATGTAATTGAAAACGGCGGTACAGATGATGACGGCGACGGAATAATCGACGGGTTTACAGATGTTGACGGAGATGGTTTTGCAGATGAAGTAGATACAGACGACAACACCGTACCGGGTGCAGGCGACGGCGGCACCCCGCTAGAAAATGGAGACGCAGATTTAGATGGCATTCCAAATAGCTTAGACCTTGATTCCGATAACGACGGTATTGTAGATGCAATCGAAGCAGGTGGTACAGATGATGATGGAGATGGTATTTTAGATGACTTTGCAGACGTTGATGGCGACGGTTTTTCTGATGTAGTAGATACAGATGACAACACCGTACCGGGAACAGGAGATGGCGGAACCGCCCTAGACATTCCAAATACAGATGGTACAGGCGGAGTTGATTACTTAGACATTGATGCAGATGGCGACGGTATTCCAGATAATGTTGAGGGTCAAACCACAGCAGGTTACACCTCACCAACCGGAACCGATACAGATGGCGACGGCATAGATGATGCGTACGATTTAGATGACGGCGGTACAGCCATCAATCCAAACGACCATGATGGAGATGACACCCCAGATTATCAAGACACCGATTCAGACAATGATGGTGAGGACGATATTTTAGAAGGACATGATTTAGATGGCGACGGCGTAGCGGATACCGTTCCAACGGGAACAGATAGCGACAACGACGGATTAGATGACGCCTTCGATACAATCGGCCTTACACCGGGCACAAGTGGCACCAACGCTGGCAACGGCACAACAGATCCATTAACAGATGGCGTGTTTGCAGATGCAGACGTACCGGGAGTAGGTGACCTTGATTTTAGAGAAATCGATACAGATGGAGACGGCATTGAAGACAGTGTAGACCTAGACGACGACAACGACGGTATTTTGGATACAGCCGAGGGCGCAGGTGACACAGATGGCGACGGCATCCCGGATAGTTTAGATCTAGATTCTGACAATGACGGTATTCCAGATATTATTGAAGCAGGCGGAACAGATACAGACGGTGACGGACTAGTAGATGACCCGACGGATACAGATGGCGACGGACTGGCCGATACTTTTGATACAGATGATGGCGGTACACCGCTAGACAATCCAGATTCAGACGGCGACGGCTTACCAGATGCACAAGATTTAGATTCCGATAACGACGGTACTCCAGACATTACAGAAGCAGGCGGAGAAGATACCAACGGTGACGGCGTAGTGGATGATTTAACCGATACAGATGGAGACGGCTTAGTAGATGTAGTAGATACAGATGACAACACCGTACCGGGAGCAGGAGATGGTGGAACGGCATTAGACAATCCAGATACAGATAACGACGGCGTAGATGATCGCATAGATTTAGATTCCGATAACGACGGTATTGCAGATGTAATTGAAAATGGCGGTACAGATGATGACGGCGACGGAATAATCGACGGGTTTACAGATGTTGACGGAGATGGTTTTGCAGATGAAGTAGATACAGACGACAACACCGTACCGGGTGCAGGTGACGGCGGAACCCCGCTAGAAAATGGAGATGTAGATTTAGATGGCATTCCAAATAGCTTAGACCTTGATTCCGATAACGACGGTATTGTAGATGCAATCGAAGCAGGTGGTACAGATGATGATGGAGATGGTATTTTAGATGACTTTGCAGACGTTGATGGCGACGGTTTTTCTGATGTAGTAGATACAGATGACAACACCGTACCGGGAACAGGAGATGGCGGAACCGCCCTAGACATTCCAAATACAGATGGTACAGGCGGAGTTGATTACTTAGACATTGATGCAGATGGCGACGGTATTCCAGATAATGTTGAGGGTCAAACCACAGCAGGTTATACCCCACCAACCGGAACCGATACAGATGGCGACGGCATAGATGATGCGTACGATTTAGATGACGGCGGTACAGCCATCAATCCAAACGACCATGATGGAGACGACACCCCAGATTATCAAGACACCGATTCAGACAATGATGGTGAGGACGATATTTTAGAAGGACATGACTTAGATGGCGACGGCGTAGCGGATACCGTTCCAACGGGAACAGATAGCGACAACGACGGATTAGATGACGCCTTCGATACAATCGGCCTTACACCGGGCACAAGTGGCACCAACGCTGGCAACGGCACAACAGACCCATTAACAGATGGCGTGTTTGCAGATGCAGATTCACCAGGCGTAGGAGATTTAGATTTCCGTGAGTTGGATTCAGATGGTGATGGCATTGATGATAGTGTAGATTTGGATGACGACAACGACGGTGTTCCAGATTCAGTAGAAGATAAAAACGAAGATGGTGATAACGATCCAACGACGAATCCTACTGATACAGACGGAGACGGCATTCCAGATATTTTAGATTTAGATTCTGACAATGACGGCATTCCGGATATTGTAGAAGCTGGCGGAACAGATGATAATAACGACGGACGTGTAGACGATTTAGCGGAAGACGGAACGTTAATCAACGACAGTGACAATGACGGGTTAGACGATTTGTATGATGCAGACAATGGCGGAAATGATATTCCAAATCCAGATACAGATGAGGATGGTATTGCTGACTTCCAGGACTTAGATTCAGACAACGACGGTATTTACGATATAGTAGAAGACGGTGGTGTGGATGAAGATAATGATGGACGCATTGATGATTGGTTGGATTCAGATGACGACGGCATAGAAGATTATGCAGACGTAGATGAAACGGGTGGAACGGATGATAATGGCGACGGAATAGATGATGCCCTACAAGTTGGAGATGATGAAGACGGTGACGGCATTGCAGATGAATTTGATGAAGACGCGAACGGAGACGGATGGGATGATGATGACGCAACAACCGGAACAGAAGATACGGACGGTGATGGTGTAGAAGATTTCCGTGACTTAGATTCAGACAACGACGGCACGCCGGATATTTTAGAAGATGGTGGAACAGATCAAAACGGTGATGGAATGGTTGATGATTTCACAGATGAAGATGGAGACGGAGCAGATGACGATAACATGACCGACGGTTTAGAAGATTTTGACGGTGACGGTGTACCAGATCATGAAGATTTGGACTCAGACAACGACGGAATTACAGATGCTGAAGAAAACGGACAACCGGATGAAGATGGTGACGGTGTTGTAGATGATTTCACGGATGAAGATGGTGACGGATGGGATGATGACAATCAAACAACTGAACAAACCGATACAGACGGTGACGGTAACCCTGATGATACAGATATCGACAGCGATAACGACGGAATCGACGACGTAATTGAAGGTGGAGGAATTGATGACAACGGCGACGGAGAAATTGATGACTTTACAGATGAAAACGGCGACGGATTAGATGATGACGGTGGATTAACTCCTCCAGATACAGACGGCGACGGAATGGATGATTACCAGGATGAAGATTCAGACAATGACGGCGTTCCAGATTCAGAAGAAAATGATCCAGACGGTGACGGCGACGGACCAGATGACACAGATCAAGATGGAATCGACGATTACCTGGATACGGATGATGATAACGACGGTATTTTGACAGAAAATGAGTTGGATGAGAACAACGACGGAATTTATGATGATTGCGACGCCGACGGTATACCAGATTATTTGGATGCAGATCCATGCGGTCTAACCGTTCCAACCGGATTCTCACCAAACGGTGATGGCGTTAACGACTTCTTTGTAATTGAAGGAATCGGTAATAATCCAAACGTAAGTGTAACGATCTTTAACAGATGGGGAAGTAAAGTTTACGAATCCGGATCTTATCAGAATGATTGGGATGGAACCAACCAATTTGGTATGACGACAGGAAGTAGAGAATTACCAGTAGGTACTTACTTCTATGTGATTGACCTTGGAGACGGAACAGAAATTATTAAAAACTACGTTCAACTACAACGCTAAAAAAATAGCATCCGCGGTGCAAAAAACGCCGCGGATGCCATTAAAAAATAAAAAAATTGAGGGCAGCATTCACACTCGAGTACAACGCCCACATTAAAACAAAAAGTATGAAAAAAATATTTATACGCACATCAGTTTTCTTACTCGCCCTGTTGGCCGCACAAACGGTGCAAGCGCAGCAAGATGCTATGTTTACGCATTATTCGTTTAATACCCTTGCGGTAAATAGTGGATATGCAGGTAGCCGGGATGCTTTAACAGTAACAGGGCTTCACCGTTCACAATGGGTTAACTTTCCGGGGGCACCACAAACGCAAACCTTAACATTGCATGCACCCATTGCCAACGAAAAAATCGGTTTAGGTTTGTCCATTTTAAATGATAGAATTGGACCAACAAGTTCAACAGGGATTAACGCTGATTTTGCTTACAAAATTAAAGTAGGTGAAAAGGGGAAACTGGCATTTGGTTTAAAAGCCGGGTTAAACATGCGCAGCAATCGTTTAGCTTCTGAAGTTACAACGACAGAAAGTGGTGATAACGCATTCCAAAATGATGTTCAAACAGACTTGTTACCCAATTTTGGTTTCGGATTATATTATTCCACACCTAAATATTATGTTGGGCTATCTACCCCACGATTATTGGAAAATGATTTGGATGCCAGTTCAACAAGCAGTATAACATCAAGAGAGCAACGCCACTACTTTTTTATAGCAGGTGCTGTATTCCCATTAAACGAGTCAAAAACCATTAAATTGCGCCCTACAACTTTCTTTAAGTTAACACAAGGTGCACCGGCCGAGCTTGATTTAACAGCACTTTTTTACTTTCAAGATAAATATTGGGTGGGTCCAATGTTAAGAACAACAGACGCAGTAGGCGTTTTGGCAGGGCTTAACATCACCGATCAATTTTCCCTTGGCTATTCATTTGATTGGTCGTACGGAAACACAACAGGAGCCTACAACGCAGGGTCGCATGAGTTAATGCTACGCTACGATTTTATATTCAAAGACAAAGGAAGAATCTTATCACCACGCTATTTTTAATTAACCACATTATGAAAAAAAGTTTATTAATCACCGCGTTAGCCCTTGGTACAATCGTCAGCTTTGCACAAGAAGCTGGAGGAGGTAAATTAAAAAAAGCAGAAGCCGCTTATGCCAAATTTTCTTACGGCAATGCAATAGACCGTTACGAAACATTGGATGTTTCAGAGTTGGATCAAAAACGAAAATTGGCGATCAGCCATTGGAAAATTGACGAAACAGCAGAGGCAGAAATACTTTACAGTGAAATTGTAACCACAGAGGGATACACCGCAGAAGACCTGTACAACTATGCCAGCATCTTACGTGAAAACGAAAAGTACAGTGAGGCAGACCAATGGATGCAGAAGTTTAGCGAAATGAACGTTACAGATGGCCGCGGAAAAGCCTATGCTGATAATATGGGAGCTTACAATGAATTGTCAAAAGATAAAGGACAGTTTGTGTTAAGCAATTTGGATATCAACAGTGAACAGCAAGATTTTGCTGCATCATATTATAGAGATAAAATTGTTTTTGCATCAAGCCGAGAGGGTGTTAAACCTATTTTACGCAGATGGAACTGGAATCAACTTCCGTTTTTAGATGTTTACGTAGCGGACGAAGATGGGGACCAATTGGTAATGCCAAACCGTTTCAGTAAAAAAATAAACCGCAAATTTCACGACGGTCCCGTAGCCTTTAACCAAGAGGGGACAATGGCCATTTTTACGCGAAACAACTATCAAAACAATGCAGAAGATGACGTTATTCGGTTAAAATTGTTCAAGTCTACTTTGGCAGATGGTCAATGGAGCGCACCAGAACCGTTGCCGTATAATTCGCCGGCTTATTCATGCGGACACGCAAGCATTAGTAAAGATGGAAAAACACTTTATTTTGCCTCAGACATGCCAGGCGGAAAAGGAGGCGTAGATATTTACAAAGCCACCATAAATGAAGATGGTACATTTGGCGAGCCAATAAACATGGGAGATGATGTAAATACAGAAGGAGACGAATTGTTTCCGTACATCCATGCCAGTAATGAAATGTTATTTTTTGCTTCTGACGGTAAAGTTGGTTTAGGTGGACTAGATGTTTTTGTGGCTCAAATTAAAGAAGACGCCAGTACTGGAAAAGTAATGAACGTTGGTGCGCCTGTAAACACAAACAGAGATGATTTTGCCTTGGTATTAGATGCAGACCAAAAAACCGGTTACCTTTCATCAAACCGTGAAAATGGAAAAGGGAGTGATGACATTTACGGCGTAAAAATGTTAAAACCGTTTGTATTTGGTAAAACCATTAAAGGTGTAGCGAAAGACAAAAAAGGTGAAATTTTAGCAGGTACGACAGTTAAATTATATGATGCAGCTGGGAAGGAAGTACAATCCGCAACTACGGGAGATGATGGAAGTTATGCATTTACGGTTGAGGCAGATAAAAACTTTGAACTAACCGGAGATAAGGAAAAATATTTTTCGGGTAAAAACACGGCGAGTACAGATACGCCAGAGGATGTTGTAATTGCTAACTTGGAATTAGAAAAAGATCCGGGCTTATCGCTTTATGCATTGGTAACCGATAAAAAATCGAGCTTACCATTAGGGGGAGTTAAAATTACCTTAATTGATAATATGACGGGTGAAAAGCAGAAATTCACCACCCCGGCAACCGGAGATTATTTAAAACCATTAAACGATAAAAAACTAAACGACCGCGGAAGCTATAACCTAATTTTAGAGAAAGAAGGATATTTAGGTAAAACAGTAACGTACAATACTGAGTTTGACCGCGAAGGCAGATACGAAGTACATTCAACGTTAGATTTGACGCTAGAACCGATTGAAGTAGGGGGTGACTTGTCAAAAATCATTGACATTAACCCTATTTATTTTGATTTGAACAAAGCCAAAATTAGACCGGATGCCGCAATTGAGCTAGATAAAATTGTAAAGGTAATGAACGAAAACCCTAACATGGTAATCGAACTCGGTTCACATACCGATTCAAGAGGGAGTGTTTCGTCCAATGAATCCCTTTCAGACCGTCGTGCAAAAGCGTCTGCACAATACATTAAAGAGCGAATCACCAACCCAGACCGTATCTATGGAAAAGGATATGGTGAATCAACACCAAACACGGTAGACTTAACTGATGATGGGCTTTATCCAAATACGATTTTAACGGAAGAATTTATCAATGGGTTTAAATCGAAAGACCGTAAAAAGTTTGATAAATATCACCAAATGAACCGTAGAACAGAGTTCATTATTATCAAGATGTAGAGCACATTAATTAAAAATTGAAAGCCCTTGCACATTTTGTGCAGGGGCTTTTTTATTAAAAGGGGCGGGTTTAATACTTTTCAATAGAAACAAAAAATATGTTTTTAATGGTCCGCTTCTTGATTTTAACAGCATTTAGTGTGTAGAAATAAACCTTTGCAGGCGCTATAAATTGTCTATTTTCCAAATCTTTAATAGACACACCAAATCTTGTTCATCTAAGCGCGAATTTAACTAAATGAATATCAGCGTAATAAACTAAAAGCTAGTAAGGTACAGAAATATTTATTGATTTTTTTTTCTTAAAATGTTGTTTCATATTTAAAAATGAAATACATTTCTCGCAATTAAACTAAATATTAACCTTAACTAATTTACAATGAAAAATTTATTTGTATTTGCTGCAATTTCTGCAGTAACGTTTTATTCGTGTGAAAAAGAAAAAGTCGCTGAAACTGCGCCGAACGAAACCAATTCAAATGTCCAGGCGAAGACGACAGATGTAATTGGCGACTATGAAGAAAATATGTTGAATTGTGTGGATAATGACACGGTCAAATATTATCTAGACAATGAAATTGTGGAACCAGGTACTTATGATCCGGCAAATGAAGAGCTGCATTTATTCGTAGATGGAAATGAGACAGATGCCTATGTCAATATTAGAGCCTTTACAACGAAGGATTTAATGCTTGAATATGGTGACGACAATGATATTCCGTTGCGTACATTGGACGATTTCGAAACAGAACTCACCAATTATATTAATGATAACGGTATTATTGAAGCTTACGAAAGTGATCGTGTTCTTTCTGAGGACTTCATAGCCTATCAAAATGCATTAATCGACCGGTACTTCCCAGGCGCTGCAGATGATCGAGGTGCGATTACTCTTCATAAAGACTACATAGGTGGGGCTTCATGGATCCATGGTTCTGCTAGTGCGATACTTGTCCCTGGATATAACAATACGGTGTCCCGTCATTTTGATTTTTCCATTTATGGTTTTGTCAATGTATATGACAGAACTTTCTATCGACGCAAAATGGTCACACTTTGGGCATGGGGATGGAGTAATATTTGGTATCACCAATCTTGGGGTCTCGCTTTCCTAAACAACAGAATGTCTTCGCAAATTAATTTATAGTTGTTTTTATTAAAAAAAAGGGGGTATGCAGTCATGCATACCCCCTTTTATTTTTTCTATATGTCGAGTCCTAAAGCAAATCAATTCTTGATTTTAAAGGCGTTTAGCCCCTTGAAATGACCCTCTAACAGGCACTACTGCCTATCTTCAAGTTTTTAACAGACGCATCAAATCGTATTCATCTGAGCGTGAACTCAACTAAATATCAGCATAATATATTGACGGATAGTGGCATAAGTATCAATATTAGCTGTTGAGAATTTACCATATACCTGAGCTACTCATCACAACCACTTTCTTCGTCTAAAATACCACACCATTAATAAAAACATAGCAACCATACACCCCCACAAAATGTAGTACCCATTATCCGAGTTAAGCTCTGGAATATTTTTAAAATTCATCCCATAAATACCGGCAATAAACGTAAGCGGGATAAAAATGGTAGAAATAATGGTGAGCACTTTCATTATTTCATTCATTTTAAAACTCACGGTAGACATATACATATCCATTAAGCCCCACAACATATCACGGTATATTTCAATGGTTTCAATAACTTGAATGGTATGGTCATATAAATCCCTAAAATAATTTACCGTACGCTGGTTGATGATTGAATTTTCAGATTTTTCCAGCTTACTTACCACCTCGCGCAATGGAAAAATAGAGCGTCTTATTTTTAGAGCCTCTCGTTTTAACTCCTGGATATCATTTACCGTTTCTTTCGGCACATCTCCCGATAAACTGGTTTCAATCGTTTCAATTTTTTCACCGAGCGTTTCAATAATTAAAAAGTAATTATCCACCACCGCATCCATCAATGCGTAGGTTAAATAATCAGAGCCACTGGTGCGAATAATGCCTTTTGCATTGCGCAAGCGGTCGCGTACTGTGTCAAATACATCACCGTCTGCTTCTTGAAAAGTAATCACATAATTATCCCCAACCACCAAACTCACGTGTTCAACTACCAGCTCATTTTCGGCATCATAATACAGCATTTTAAACACAATGAAAATATAATCGCCGTATTCTTCAATTTTTGGGCGTTGTTGGGTGGTGGCAATATCCTCCATAATAAGCGGGTGAAGGCCGTAATGCTCACCAATTTCTTTAATAGCGTGCGTATGGTTAATCCCGTTTATATTAATCCATGTAATGGAGTCTGAATTTTTGTAATCAAACGCGGCGGCAATGTCCTCACTTGTGCTTTCATTAATCTCCGTTTTGGTATAATCAAATAGTTCAATAGATAAATTCTGCTCGCCTTTATCACCCGTATAAACAATTGTACCGGGCGTTAACCCAATTGATTTCCGGTGGTTTTGTTGCTTAAATTTATTTTTGACTTTCAGCTTCGCTTTTACTTTTCTCATCAAATTAAAAGTAGAAATAAATTGGCGGTCTAAAACGTTCTCTAAGTTATTTTATTAAGTCGTTTTTGTTATCTACTCTGCGGTTTTATGCGTTAAGGAAATTCCCTACACCCACAACAGGAGTATCCCTTTAATTGTTTAAATAGTTGTTTTTCAATGAAATGTATTGTTAAGTTTGAGAAACTTTAAAACTTAAAATTATGAGTGAATCGATTAATTGCGTAAACGCAAAAGAGAAAATTAATAATTATACCAAATATTGTAATGAACATCATTTAAACAATGGAAATGTACTTATTACTCAGTACAAATTAACATCAAGAGATTTCCATTCTCTTTTGAAGCCTAGCGGAATCACAAATGCTAAGGATTTGAATGAAGTTTGCATTAAATTCGCCTTAGCTGGAAAATCAGACGATAATCAATTGGAGCTAGTGTTGTCAGGTTTAGTTGAAATCGACGGAAAGAAGAAAATGAAAAATGAACTTTATAGTTTAAGAAATGATTATTTTAAGGGTAAAATTCAAACTAGTAAAGGTGATATAGATGTTGACAAATTGGAAGATTTGATTTTTAACGATAAAAAAAAGTCGATTCCTAAACCAATTATTCAATCAATAACTGGAAAAGACTATTCTCTTATAAACCTTCTTAAGGATTTAGGAGAATATCTGAAAAACACACCTGTTGACGAAAATGAAATACTTTTTCATGAGCACGCAGGTCTTGAATATAAAACGCAAGGCTTGATTATTAGTGAAGTAGATTTGGAAAAATTTAAAATTTTTGATGCATCAATAGATAAGGAGTTAGCCTTGATTGCAGTTTTGGTAAGCACCAAAAATGATGGTGTTACGAAACTTGCCAAACCTTATTTTACATTAGCTTTAGTCGAAATGGTGAATGATGTCATTCAAGACTCTGCCCGCGAATACTTCTCCCCATGCCCAAAAAATTGCCCAGAATTTCAACCCTGCACGGACTAACAACCCTCCAAACCACCAAGTCCTAAATTTTCAGTAACTTACAGACAACAAAACCCAAAACGTTGAAAATATACTTCGCATATTTTGCGCTTCTAGTCGCTACAGCTAGTTACGGTTTGCTTAAACTAAACCGACTGACGAAGGGCTATAAAATGCTGATGACGTATGTAGTTTTT
Source organism: Crocinitomicaceae bacterium (assembly GCA_963736585.1). GTDB lineage: Bacteria > Bacteroidota > Bacteroidia > Flavobacteriales_D > Crocinitomicaceae > Crocinitomix. Next base: position 311,073 of record CAVTPI010000004.1, read on the forward strand.
GTATTGATTTCTGAAATAGCAAACTATTACACAAGCGTGACCTTTGGAACAAGTTTTCCGGTAATGCAAATCACGTTAGTAGTAGGCTTGGTGTGGAACAGTGCAATTTATTTAGCACTTGTAAACTTTAAACAACACATAAAAAAAGCAGTCAAGCTGACGACTGCTTTTTTTTTGCTTCTTGCCATTGCTAACCTAATATGGATAGAAGGGCTTTTTGTTTTTCCTTCTAATGGGTTGATTTTGCAAAGTTTTTTAATTATTCCATTTGCACTTATTACCTACACCATAATGCTAAACCAGCCCAGCAGGCAGGCTTTGTATCAACAACCGCTTTTTTGGTTCAACTCCGGAAATTTTATTTTTTACGGTATTACTTTTTTTGCATTCGCATTTTACAATCAAATTTTTGATGTAATGGTTAATAATTGGATTTATGACCTTATTCGAATAGCGAACTTCATCATCTACAGTTTCTTCTTTATCAGCATTTATCTCAATCAAAAACAACGGCTTGAATAATGCAAAAATAGACATAGTGTCGTTTCCAATATTATCGGCCACAATACTAATAGGGTTGATGATTAGTTTTGTGATTTACTTTATGATTTTATACCGCAAAAAGCAACGGCATTTTTTTGATGAACGCAAATACTTTAAACAAGCATTAATTCAAACAGAAGTAGAAATTAAAGAGCAAACACTCAGTAATATCTCACGCGAATTGCACGATAATTTAGGGCAAATCGCCTCACTTATCAAAATCAACTTAAACCTATTGACCACGGAGTTGCCGCCAGATGATAAAACCAAAATAAATGATTCATTAGCGCTGCTAAAACAAATGATTAGAGACATACGGCAGCTTTCAGTCGGCCTAAACGGTGACAACATAAGCCGGTTTGGGCTTGTTGGTATGATTGAAAATGATATTTCACGTTACCGCAGAATAACGCCCGCAACTATTGATTACAAAACCAACTTGCAAGAAATTACCCTACCAGTAGCGTATCAAATATTTTTATACCGTATTCAACAAGAGGTTTTTAACAATATCATGAAACACGCCAAGGCAAGCCATGTTAAAATTCACCTCACAACTAACGACAATAAATTTAGACTACTGATGGCAGACAATGGGGTAGGTTTTGACCCCTCCGCGGTGAAGAAAGGAGCAGGCTTAGAAAACATTAAGGAACGGTGCCGAATGATTGGTGCATCATTTGCGGTTAACAGCAACAAAATAAGCGGTACAGAAATAATCATTTTAATACACGAAAATGGAAACACTTAAAATAGCCGTAGTTGACGACCATATTCTGTTCAGAAAAGGCTTAATAAGCCTTATACAGTCATTAGATGAGGCATTTGAAATTTGTATGGAGTGCAACAATGGCCAAGAGTTTATAGCAGCACTTACACAGCAAAAAAATCTCCCCGACATTGCCATTTTAGACCTAAACATGCCTCAAATGGATGGTTTTGAAACCGCCGAGCAACTCAAAAATCGCTTTCCATCCGTAAAAACATTGGTGCTAACCATGGATAACGACGAACAATCACTTATACGAATGTTGCGCTTGGGTGTAAAAGGTTATTTGGGTAAAGATGTTGAACCCGCAGAGCTGCACAAAGCCATTAAAGCCTTGCACCAAAAAGGGTTTCATTATACAGATATTTTAACCGGACGATTGATTCAATCATTAGTGGAACCTTCTGAAGTGGAGCAAGCCATAGGAACGTTAAAAGAGCGTGAACTGGACTTTATTCGGCTGGCGTGCTCAGAAGATACGTATGAACGCATTGCCGACAAGATGTGCGTGAGCCCTAAAACAGTAGATGGCTACCGTGCCGCAGTGTTTGACAAATTGAATGTACGATCGCGTGTGGGGCTAGCCATTTACGCCATTAAAAATCAACTTTTTGAAGTTTAACGAATTTCTTCGTTGTCTTTAACCCGTTCTATCGGCAGTTGTGTTTTAATGTGCAAGTCGCGTTGCGGAAAAGGAATTTCAATATTACGCGCTCTAAACGTTTTGAAAATGGTATAGCGCAAATCGCTCATTACATTTTTAATTGTAAAAATGCTTGTACTCCAAAAAACCAATTCAAAATTTATGCTGGAATCGGCAAAGTCCATAAAACGTACAAAGGGTTCGCATTTTTCAGAACGATAAATTTCTGGATGACCTTGCAGTGCTTCAAGTAAAATGCTTCTAATTTCTTCTGGGTCGCTATTATAGCTGACCCCAATAACGGTTCTAAAACGTGCATGTTTGGTCTCTTGTTTTGTCCAATTGGTAACCGTTTCAGTAATAAATTTATGGTTTGGAACAATTTTCACAACATCATCCTGCGTCACAACTTTACTTGTTCTTAAATTAATTGAGCGCACGCGGCAAACCATGTCGTCCACTTCCAAAATATCATCCACCTCCACGGTACCTTCAAATAATAAAAATACCCCACTCACCAAATCATTAAAAATTTGTTGAATACCAATACCCAACCCAACCAAAAGCGCGGCAGATCCTGCCATTAACCAGGTTAGCTGAATACCAATAACCTGCAAACAAAAGCTGAGCGCAACAACCCAGACGAAATATTTGAAAATAAGCGCCATGCTTTTTTTTCGGCCTTTGTCTAACCGTCTAAACTTATTGGGCTTTGTAATAAAGGCGGTAGAATACTTTAAAAAAATGGACGTAATCAGTAAAATAAGACCAATTAAAACAAGGTCTAGCACAGTAATGTCGAATTTGGCCAAATCCAACAATTTGTAGTCAAGAAAATCTGAAAATGGCATGATTGGTTTGTTTTAAAGGATGAATTAATCTTTTTTCATTTTTACATTGAACGAAGGGGCTTCATAATCTGCATTTAAATAATTTGCCGGAATTGTTGTTGTGTTTCCATCTCGTGCTGCGCGGTAATGTGGTGATAAAATTTCAATTCCGTTTTCGTTGCAAACATCTTGAATGTTGGCGTGCAAATCAGAATAAATTTTAGCTTGTTTGTTAGGTTCACGCACATACCCGTTAATTTGATAAGCCACGTAAAAATCTTCCAAACTTGTTTGCAAAACAAACGATTCCGGTTCGTCTAAAATCAAGTCAGTGCGCTTTGCCGCTTCAATTAGCGTTTCGTGCATTTTTTTCCAGGGAACGTCATAACCAATGGTTATGGTAGTATGTACAATTAGCCCTTTTGCCGGCGCGTCGCTACTGTAATTAATGGTGTGGCTGCTCATTACCGTAGAGTTCGGTATAGAAATTATTTCGTTTTTAACCGTACGCACGCGGGTTACCAAAAGTGATTTTTCAATCACATCTCCCACCACGTCTCCAATTTTAACCCGATCACCAATTTTAAATAAGCGCATGTATGTAAGCACCAAGCCTGCCACAATGTTAGAAAGCGACCCCGCCGAACCAAACGTGAGTAAAAAACCTAAAAACACAGATACGCCTTGAAAGATAGGAGAGTCACTTCCCGGTAAATAGGGGAAAATAACGACGATCATAAACGCGAAAATTAAAACGCGTACAATGTGGTAGGTTGGGTTAGCCCAATCAGGATAAAAACCATTAATCTGCAAATTCCCTTTTTCAATTTCTGTTTTTAAAAAGTGAATGCCGCGCATGGCCCATCTAAAAATAAATACAATAACCACAATGGTTATAAGGTTAGGCAAATAACTAATAAAGCCAGAACCAATTTTTTTAACCGGATTTACCACGTAGCCAAAGAGGGTGTCGGCAAAATTTGCCGTCCACGGAAAAATACCAAACAGTATAGGAAGCGCAATGTAAACAACGAGCAAGATAAACAGCCATTTTATAATTTTATTTACCGTCAACAGTGCCTGCACTTCACGTTTAGAGTCAAACAACGTGTAGTTTTTGATCGTAATTCCTTTTAGTTTTTTACCATCTTGCTCTTCTATTTTTTGTGCCGTCCAATGAAATAATTTACCCAGGTAAAAAATTAAAAGAATAGTGATAAGCAATACAAGGATGACAAGGCCAATGCGCTTTAACACCACGCCCAAACTGGTTTCATCTTGGTAATGCAAAATAGAATTGGTAATAATTTCAGCATAGTCATTGGCTAATTCAAGCACTGTTTTATCATTCCAAAGGGCATCATTTTCTGTGACCGTCAAAATTATGCGCGTATTGTACATAATGTCATACACACCTTCAGATTCGACAACCGTCAACGTTTCAGTTTCTGCATCAAAATCATCCTCAAGCTCTATTATCCGTGCAGAAATTGTTGAAGCCCTTTCCATTGCTGAAAAACTACCCAGTTTCGTATAGATAGAAAATAGGGTGTCGTCAAAAAAATCAATTACTGGAAACCCCTCAGAGGTGAGCCGCATGGCATCAATTTGAAGCTTTTTTTCAGTCAATCGTTGCTCCTCAGCTTCGCTTAATGCATTTAGCTCAGCCTGTAACTCTTCTTTTTTTAAATTATCGGTAGTTTTAAGCGCATCAATTTCTTCTTGCAGCGCTACTTTTTTAAGCGAATCTTGGACGCGTTGAAACTCTATTTCAGCCAATTTTTGATCAAACGCTTGTAGCTTATTGCTATTTAAAGAGTCTTGAACAGCCGTTAAACTATCGGCATTTGTGGTTTGTGTATATCCTGTCGTTGTTATCGTTAAAACAGCAAGCCAAACGAACGGAATACCAAAAAAACGCGTCATAATTAGTTAGATAAATAAAGTGGGTGAAAGTAATGTATAAATCAATCACCCTTTACTAAAATAAACGATATTATTGGTTTTGTATCAATTAATCGACATGCGACCATGTTTTATAGACAATGCCCCTTTTAATGAAGCACAAGCATTACGCATTATTCTTTAAAAAAGACCGTATGCTGCACGAAAAAACAATTAAAAACGCGAGATAGACGTAGCGTAACCAATTCCAATAAGGGCCGCAAGAATGTAAAGTGAGACAATAACAATTGTGAAGATTCCAATGAATTTATAATGCATTTTTAAATATTTAATTGCTTCCTCTAAATTCATACGCGGATTGGTAACCATAGCCTCTTTTACCCGGATAGAAAACTTGGTTAAAAAGTAAATCGGAAAGAAATAGATTCCAACCATAATCAAATAACCGAAGCCCATTATGATGCGTTGGTCGCTTCTCATGCGTAAACTTCCACTTAATATAAAAAGAGCCGCAATAACAATTAAACCCAGTCCAATAAATCCTAAAATAGATAAAAAGTGAGTCCATTTGGAAGTTGTGTGTAAATCACTCATAGCTTTATGAGACAGTTGTGTACCGGAATCTGCGCGGTCATTATCTAAAAGGTCGTTTTCAATATTCATAGTAATACGTTTAAAAACGAAGCTAATAAAAATATTGGAACACCAAGGCAACGGTTATCATTGCGTAATGTATTTAACGATATAGCACTCGAATGAGGTGCTTATTATTAAAGAGATTTTTAAATTTAAATAAGACTTAGAAAAATATATGTACTAAAGTTGAGTTAACTATGGTGCAAGATGCTTTTTTGCGGTAAACACGTAATGTTTTATCGTTTTAGCTGATTACTTTTACACAGATTATGAAAACAACATCCAAAACCTATTTTTTACTCGGTGTACTTTGCATTTTTTTAATAAGCTGCAAAGGCAAGCAGGTAGAGCCCATTAGCGGTGTTATGAATGCCAGAATTGACGGTAACTATTGGCAATCTACGAGTGCAATCGCCAATATAACCAACGGGACGATAAAAATTTATGGCACGGATTCATTGTCCGGACAATCCATCAAATTAGCGTTAAGCGGAGACGACGAAGCGACCTATGACCTTTCATTAGGCTCTGGAAACGCAGCTATTTATAAGCCAAATTATTCAGATTCAACTTACTTATCGCATGTAGATGGTGGGCATGGTCGTGTAGAGGTAACGGATATAAACAAAAGCGCACAACTGATCTCCGGTACGTTTTATTTAAAAGGTGTACAAACCGTCACAGGAGAAAAAATAAAAATTAAAGGTGGAAGTTTTTTTGATATTCCATACATAACTAATGTGACGGAAACAATTGAGGATGAAAATTCACTAACTGCAAAAATTAACGGGTCTAACTATTTTCCCACAACTATTTTTGCAACAATTTTAGATGAAAAAATAACAATTGTTTCTAAAACAAGCACAGATTACCCCGGAATAAACATGACACTGATCAAAAATGCAGGTTTTGGCTGGTATCTACCTTCCACAGCAGATGGAAACACAGTAACTTACCACAAAAATGATACGACTGAAATAAACATGTCAAGCGGAGAAATTTTCGTAAACCTGCATAATCAAGAAACACGGCATATTGAAGGCACATTTAGTGTTTCCGGAGACGGGGCTTCTATTTCTAACGGACTGTTTAATATTGATTATTGATAGATTCGGGCTTTCATTTGAAGGCTAATGAGCAGTAGGTTTAATAACGGAATAAACAGACTAAATAAAAGTCAACTTCATAAAGTTTTGTGCAACAAAAGTAAAAAATCATAAATTTTACCTATTTTTGATTATATATTAATCATTTTTAGATTAAAAAATAATCAATTTAATTGAAAAAATCGGGACATAGCGACTTGCCGTTACACCATGGTAAAGTGCCTGCTTGGTTGGCAGAGCGTATGGCCAAGCTAGGTGGCGCAATATGTGAGGCTATTATTTTAGACTATGGCAAAAGCGGATTGATGACCCGGTTGAGCGATCCGTTTTGGTTTCAGTCGTTTGGATGTGTATTGGGGATGGACTGGCATTCGTCTGGTATTACAACATCTGTAATGGGCGCATTAAAAAAAAGTTTGAGCTATCGTGAAAAAGAGCTGGGCATTTATATTTGCGGCGGAAGAGGCAAACATTCTAAGCGTACGCCGCAAGAATTGGTTCAAGTTGGCTACAAAACCGGACTAAACGGTACCGAACTTGGGCGACTAAGCAAACTGAGCGCAAAAATAGATAATACTGCCATACAAGATGGATATCAATTATACTTGCATTCATTTATAGTAACAGATGAAGGCGAATGGGCGGTAGTACAACAAGGAATGAACGGCGAAAACGGAATGGCACGGCGTTATCATTGGCATTCCAACTCCGTTAAATCATTCGTTGACCAACCACACACGGCTATTTGTGGACAAAACCACGGACAAATTTTAAATTTAACAGCCAATAGTGCATCACCTACGCGTGATGGAATTTTAGCAATTGCTGGAGAAAAACCTGTACATATTTTAAGTGAAATACGAAACTTAAAAATGCCACGCCATCATGATGTGCGTGAAAAGGACGTTGATTTGAAACGGCTAGGTAGTATTTTAACATTAGCACAAGAACAAGCGATACCTAATTTTGAAAGTTTATTATTGCTAAACGGCTTGGGGCCGCGTACCTTGCAATCGTTAACACTGGTAAGTGAAGTTATTCATGGAACAGCTTCTCGTTTTTCTGACCCCGCTCGTTTTTCATTTGCGCATGGTGGTAAAGACGGACACCCGTTTCCCGTTCCAACATTCACGTATGATGAAACCATTGAAACATTGCATAAAGCACTGAATAAGGCAAAAATTGATTTGTCAGATAAGCGAAAAGCGATTCAAAGTTTAACCAATATGGCACAAAGCAATGAGCAAGACTTTAACGCCAAACCCGGTGGTTTTGAAAAATTAATTGCAAATGAACGCGAAAACTCGTATAAATACGGCGGACGAACAGTTAACGGATGGGCAAGAAAGAATAAAAAAGTGAATAATCAACTTTTATTATTCGAATAAATTGGTTTTTGTTGATGAAAAATGGTTTTTTTTTTGAAAAAAACTAAAAATTGCGGGAAACACTTAATCGATTTAACGTTTGAAGTTGTATTATTGCATAACTAAAAATAATTAAAAATTTACAAAATGAAAAAAGTATTATTAGCAGCAGTGATTTTAGGAGGTTTATCGTTAGTTTCTTGTAAGAAAGATTATACATGTACTTGTACAACAACTGACGACGGAGAAGTATTTGCAGAAAGTTCTACAACGATCAATGCAACTAAAGGTGATGCAGAAGATGCATGTAACACAGAAACTTCTTCTGGAGATTTTAAAACTGTTTGTGAGATCGAAGATTAATTAACTGATCGAACACAACAAGCATTTAAAGGGCTGTCTGATTTATTTTAGACAGCCCTTTTTGTGTTCAAATGGAAAGCAATAATTTTAATACGCATTCCGATAGGAAAATAACCAAGAGCTAACGCGCCGAATCATAAAGCATTTTCAGCAAATAAAAAATCAATTAAACTAGAGAAGAAATACTCCAGTTCCCTCTCTTTATAATTATAACATCAGGTTCAAATTCTGCCGCTTGTTTTTTTATTTAAAAAAACGTCGACAAACTGTCTACATAGTTTTAAACAGTTAAACATCAAATTGTTGATTCGGTGCTAGCCGCGTCAAAATAAACGTCCCTTTTATTAAAAAGTGTAGATTTGTTATAAGTGTGAACACCTAAAACATTAAAGAGGATGCTTAGATTTTTACAACTCAGTCTGCTTTTATTGGCTACACTGTTGCTTTCTGCAAATGAGGACAGTTTGAAAAAACAAATTGACGAATACCCACAAAAAGACACAGTGAAAGTTTGGCTATTTAACACGCATGGAAACGAAGTGTTAAAACGTAACCCAATTGCTGCGCGTGCAAGTTTTAAGGCAGGTAAAACCTTGGCAGAGCAACTTGATTTTTTTGACGGTACCTATGAGTTAACAAAAAATTTGGGTACGACTTATTTTTATACGGGTGATTTCGACAGTACCTACTATTATTGGCGGCAAGTGGCAGATATGGTTCCGTATCATGAAATAACAAAAAAGGCAGACGCGTTCAACAATTTAGCCGTTTATTTTCAGCAGGCCGGCCATTTAGATTCTTCCCTCTACTATCACAATGCATCATTACAACTAAAATCCATTGAAAAAGATTCCGTCCGAATTGCTTATACACTTTCAAATTTAGCCGGGTTATATCGGCAAAAAGGACGGTATGAAAAAGCATTTGATTACTACTTTTTAGCATTGGAGTTATACAGAAATGCAAACCTGCCCAAACAAGAATCTGATGTGTTGAATGGAATTGGTTTATTGTATAAGAACTTAAGCAATTTTGAAGAAGCGGGTCGCTTTTTAGAACAGGCATTGCTTATTCGTGAACGCATTGGCGATCAACGTGGGATATTGAGTTCACTAATAAACCTATCTACAATTTATACTGATCTAAAAGAATACGGTAAAGCAGAAGAAATATCGCTGAGGTGTGTACAATTAGCCGCAGATATGAGTAATACCCGTGCTGTGGCTGGGGTTTATTTAAACTTAGGCGTAATCTATGCAGATCGTGAAAAATTTGATAAAAGCCTTATGTACTACAAGAAAGCCTTAATGCTTTTTACCCAACGGAACGATAAGTTAAACATAGGTTTAACAGCATTAAATATTGGTTTTTTAAAGCTAGAAAAAGGCGCGTTTAAGGCAGCTGTTACTTATTTTCTGCAAGCAGAAGCTGTCACAGAAGTACAACAAGCATTGCGGTATAAAGAAAATGTTTACAACGGGTTGGCAGAAGCGTACATGGGAATGGGCGCTTATAAAAATGCAACAGCAGCACTTGATAAACTTATAACGATTAAAGATTCACTTTACACCCAAAACGTACAAGAAAAAATTGGCTATTATCAAGAAAAATTTGAGGCGCAAAAGCGAGAAAATGAAATTGTGTTATTAGAACAAGATGCCCTAATTTCTGACCAGAAACTGGTACAAAGTCAACAAACAAAAAATAGTGCCATTCTGTTGGCAGTGCTAATTTTTTTAACCTTGATTTTCGTTTATTACCTCTACATTTTACGCAAGCGGGTGTTCATCCAAAAAGCCATTATTCACCAAAAAGAAAAAGAGCAGTTAGAAAATGAAAAGCAAAAACGCTTGCAAGAATTGGCGGCCAAAAACCGAGAATTAACCTCTTTTGCCACTTATGTTGTCCAAAAAAATGAACTGATTGACCAATTGAAGGAGTCCATCCAATCCATCCAACAAAACACAGCCGGGGCAGAAGCATTGAAAAGAGTAGAAGATATAATTCGCACAGAAGCCTACCAGGAGAAAGATTGGAACACATTTAAAATTCATTTTGAAAATGTGCAACCGTATTTTTTTGAGCGGTTACAGAACCATTGTCCTAAACTATCCTCTAATGATTTACGGATTTGTGCCTACCTAAAAATGAATTTATCTACAAAAGAAATAGCCGCATTAATGAATATAACACCAAAAAGCGTACGGATGAATAAATATCGCTTAAAAAAGAAGCTAAAATTAGCTGAGGATGAAAAGATTACGGCGTTTCTTCAAACATTCACCAAAAAAAGCCAACTAGTTATGACTGTTAGCAATTCTTAGATAAAAAAAAGAGGCTGTGATAAAACACAGCCTCTTCATTATTAATTAATTTTTCTACTTCAATTACAGACGATAAGTCATACCAATTGAAGCCGTTGTAATGCCCGTTGTTCCTTCAATAAAGGTGTTTCCAATTTCACGATCAATTGAGTGATTTTGACCAAAAATTACGAAGTAAGAAGCATCAACATTTAATGAAATTTTTTCGTTAATGTGAAAACGTGGAGACAAACCAAAATTAATATTAACTGCCTCATCATTCCCTTCGAAAAAACGATCTTGAAATTCATTGTTTTGTTTATATGATTCTTTAAACCCTCGGTTTGAAAATGTTGTAAATCCAAATCCGGCATGTAAGTTTAAATCAAACTTTTCAGTACCAAAACCAATTAATTGTGAAAGTACAAACTCAGCTTGTAAAGAAGTATTAAACATTACCGATTGGTCATTGATTCCTTCATCCATTACGCTAACAGCGTTAAATGTATTGAAGCCTAAATGTCCTTTAATTCCTATAATGTTAGAAAACATATATCCGATTCCGCCAGCGGCATGAAACCCAGGCCCCATAGTAACTTGGTTAGATGTTGCTCCACCAAATCGAGCTCCCATACTTGCGTCAAAAAATAAGCCTTTCTCCGTCTGTGCCATTGACCCAAATGTCAGGGACACTAGTAAAATAGTTATAATTTTTTTCATTTTGTTCATGTTATTGTGTCAAATTACAAAGTGCAAAGATACAGATTGCTATGTTAATTGACCATTTTTTAACATATTTATTAATGCAATTTGTTTATGTGTTTTAATTTCAGAGGGTTGTAGCCTTTTTAGATGTAGAATGAAAATGTTAAAAAACACATAATATTAGTGGAAAAGTGTAGAATTTAATTCCCTATTGCATATCTTTGCGTTTTTAAACGAGGCGCAGGGGCAGACTTCTATTTTGTAAGATTTTTTGGCGTTCGTATAAATCTACTTTATGAAAAACGTGTTGTTGTTTCTTTTTTGTTTCTTAGCGATACCCGCTTGTTTTGGACAGAAAATATTTGAAGAGGAAAATTTATCAACAGTGAAGGTGCGCCTACTCTCCGAAGCTGAGTTAATCCAAATCAACCAAACGTTAAAAGATCAAAACATTTCAATTACCGAATTAAGGACTATTGCCGTGCAAAAAGGAATGTCGCAGCAAGAGTTTGAACTGCTTGAAAAACGTTTGGAAGAACTGGAGGTGACGGGAAACAATTCAACAGAAAATAAAACCGTTGACCAATCGAAACCGACTAAACAAGACTTGAATGCCCAAATTGAAAAACCCAATGACCCACAGTCGGATACATGGGTGTATGGTTCAGAAATTTTTGCAAATAAAGCCCTAAGTTTTGAACCCAATCAATCACTCTCCACACCAGATGCTTATTTATTGGGCACAGGAGATGAACTAGAAGTAGTAATTTATGGGATACAAGAATTTACTCAAACAACACGAATAGACAAACAAGGAAAAATTTTTCTACGCAATATTGGTTCGGTTCAGGTAGGTGGGTTAGCATTGGGTGCAGCCATTCAATTGATTGAGAAAAAAGCATCAACCATTTATAGTACACTGGCTAGCGGCAGGTCACAACTTTCTGTTACCGTTACCAATTTTAAGACCATTCAGATTACCATGATCGGGGTAAAACAACCGGGTAACTATACCTTGTCATCATTAGCAACGGTTTTTAACGCATTACACATTGGTGGTGGCCCAAGCGAAAATGGGTCATACAGAAACATTGAGCTAATCCGAAATAACGAAGTAATAAAAACCATAGATTTATATCGTTTTTTAACAAAAGGAGACCTTTCTGGAAACGTAGGCTTGCAAAACAATGACATTATCCGCGTACCTACGTACCAAACCAGAGTAGAGGTAGTAGGAGCAGTTAAGCGGCCGGGAATGTTTGAATTAAAACCAACAGAAGGCTTTGATGCGTTAATTGAATACGCCTCTGGTTTTGCCGAAAATGCTTACCTTAAAACCGCACAGTTAACCACCACCACGGATACTGAATTGAAAATCCAAACCATTGCAAAAGACGAGTTCAACACCATTTCATTTAAACCAGGTGATAAACTGCGAATAGGTGAATTATTAGAAACGTACCAAAACAAAGTAACCATTAGTGGTGCAGTCTATCGACCATCTGATTATGAGTTAACAGAAGGAATGACAATTTACGACTTGGTAATGCAGGCAGATGGATTAACGGAGGACGCATTTGCAGGGCGTGCTTTATTAATGCGTAAAGGAAATCAATTGCAACCCACCGTTATTGGCCTTAATTTAACCGCCATTTTAGCAGATTCGGGCGCAGTGGCTAATATACCATTAGAGCGAGATGATGAACTCATTGTTTCATCCGTTAACGAATTGAAAGAAACGCTGAATGTGAGAATAGCCGGAGAAGTACTAGAACCAGGGAGTTATGAATATGCCGAAAATTTAACGGTGTACGATTTGGTTTTAATAGCGGGTGGTTTTAAAGAATCAGCATCTAATAAAGTAGAAATAGCGCGTATTCCAACAGGTAAAGGCGGAGATTCTTCACGCGTTGAACCTCAAATTTTCACAATTCAAATCGATCAGGGATTTGAAAAAAATGCGCAAAATTTCGAACTTCAACCGTATGATGTTGTATCTGTAAGAAAAGCGCGGAATTATAAAATGATAGAAGAAGTTATGGTGGCCGGAGAGGTGAATTTTCCGGGAACGTATGCTATTCAGCAAGAAAATGAACGCATTGGAGACATTATTGCACGGTCTGGCGGGCTTAAAGACCGCGCAAATATAAAAGGGATAAAAATTGTTAGAAATGCCAATGTAAACCGCACTTCAGAAGAAGATGACGGCACGATAATTATACCTATCGATTATAAAAAAATTGTAAATAACCAAAACTCTGACGCGAACATACGGGTGCGGAACGGGGATCAAATTTACGTTGAACGCCTTATTCAAACAACCAAAGTAAATGGTGCGGTGGCAATAGAGACCGAAATACCAATTAAACGAAGCAAAAGCGCACGGTATTATGTAAACGCAGCCGGCGGTTTTAAACAAGAGGCAAATAAGAAAAAAACCTATGTTATTTATGCGAATGGAATGGCTAAAACCACCAAAAACTTTTTATTGTTTAAGGTTTATCCAAAGCCAGATTATGGGTCAAGTATTATCGTGCCTGAAAAAAACATAAATCAAGACGGAATGACTACGCAGGAAGTAGTTGCATTATCTACCATTCTGAGCAGTATTACTGGAATTACCATTGCAATTATAACACTCGTGCAACCCTAATGGAAGAAAAAAAAGACGAAATATCGTTAGTTGAACTGTACACCAAGTTTTGGAGCGGTTTAGTAGCACTGTGGCGTAAAAAATGGTTGATTATTGGCGTTGGAGTAGTAGCCGGGCTAATTGGATTTACTTATGCATGGTTAACACCAATAAAGTACAAGGCTAAATTATCATTCATTGTAGAACAACCGGGTACTTCTTCTCGCATGAGCGCACTTAGCGGGCTTGTTAGCAATTTCGGTTTCGGAAGTTTAGGTGGAGAAAAAGGGCTATATGACAATCAAGCTAATTTGATGAGCTATTTCAAATCACGCTCCGTAATAGAAGAAGCCTTATTACTAGAAATACCCAATACAAAACAAACGTATGCACAACAATTTGCCAGCGTTTACGGGTGGGAGGAAGAATGGCAAAATGACCCCAATTTAAGCCATGTTAATTTTAATGATGCAAAAGCAAGCGGAGAGTTTACAATTCAAGAAGACAGTCTGCTTTTTGAAATGTATACCTTCATTTTAGAAGAAGAATTACTGAGTATTTCTATTCCGGATGATGACGGTAGCATTATTGTAATGGATTTTACCTCTAAAAGTCAAGAGATTGCACATAATTTTTCAAGCACATTGTTAGATGTGGTTTGCAAAAATTACCTGGCGGCAAAAACAAGGCTCGCAAAAGAGAATGTGGAAATTTTGCAGGCTCAAACCGACTCTGTACGAAAGGTGCTGAACCAGGCGCTCATTGGAAGTGCCTATGCCACGGATGAAGTGTTTGGATTAAACCCGGCATTTATCGTGGAGCGGGTGCCCGAGGGACAAAAACGAGTTGACATTCAGGTATCGAGTGCCATATTAGAAGAGTTGGTAAAAAATTTAGAAATGGCAAAAGTGCGGTTAATGGATCAAACGCCGCTTATTGAGGTGATTGATCGACCAAAGTATCCGTTAGAGCAGGTAAAAAATGGCAAAATAATAACTTCCATAAAATTTGCTCTTGCAGGCGTTATTGTTTTTGCTGCCATACTTTTAATTGGTAGAATGGTACGCCGACTGCACAACGTAGCAATGGATTCAAAATAAAAATAGTCAGAACATAAAGCATGCAATTATCAAACGGTAGTATTTTAATAACAGGGGGTACGGGGTCACTCGGTAAAGAATTGACACGTACCATATTAAAGAAATGGCCCAATGTACGTAGGCTCGTCATTTTTTCAAGAGATGAGCAAAAGCAATTTGAAATGGCGCAGGAATACCCCGTAAGCGAATATCCGCAAATTCGATTTTTTATTGGTGATGTTCGCGATCGTGAACGAATGGTAAGGGCGTTTGAAGGGATTGATTATGTAATTCATGCTGCGGCCATGAAACACGTGCACATTGCAGAATACAACCCGAGTGAGTGTGTTAAAACAAATGTGGGCGGTGCAGAAAATGTAATCCATGCGGCAATGTTAACGGGTGTTAAACATGTTGTTGCATTATCAACAGATAAGGCGTGCGCGCCAATTAACTTATACGGTGCAACAAAATTAACCTCAGATAAATTATTCGTAGCCGCCAACAATATTAAAGGCAAGCACGATATTAAATTTTCAGTGGTGCGTTATGGCAATGTAATGGGCTCAAACGGGTCTGTTATTCCATTTTTCTTAAAGCGCAAAAAAGAGACAGGGGTATTGCCCATTACGGTAGAATCAATGACGCGTTTTAACATCTCATTACAAGGCGGGGTAGATATGGTGCTGCATGCCATGCAAAATGCCTGGGGAGGCGAAATTTTCATTCCTAAAATACCCTCGTACCGAATTGTAGACGTAGCCGAAGCGGTAGGCCCCGAATGTGAAAAAATTGTCGTGGGGATTCGTCCCGGAGAAAAAATTCACGAAGAAATGATTACACCCTCAGATTCGTTTTTTACGTATGACTTAGGAAAATATTACACCATTTTACCGCAAACACCAAGTTGGAAATTAGATGAATTTATAACCCGTTTCAACGCTAAAAAAGTGCCAGAAGGGTTTGCCTATAATTCTGGAGAAAATGATGAATGGGAAACTATAGAAAGCATGAGAGACCTTATTCGTGAGCATGTAGATCCAACATTTGAACTATAATGAGCAAAAATGTAATTCCATACGGTAAACAATCAATAGATCAAGATGACATTAATGCTGTGGTTGAGGTGCTACAAGCGGATTACTTAACCCAGGTGCCAAAAATTAATGAATTTGAGAAGGCTTTTGCCAATTATGTAGGCAGTAAATATGCCATTGCAGTGAGTAACGGAACGGCTGCACTGCATCTTAGCGTACTAGCGTTGGACTTACAACCCGGCGATAAAGTGATTACCACTCCGATAACCTTTGCGGCAAGTGCAAACTGCATACGTTACTGTGGTGGTGATGTGGTTTTTGCAGATATTGATCCTGAAACTTATTTATTAGATATTAACGCCGTTAAAAAATTACTTGAAGCGGCTCCAAAAGGAACGTACAAGGGCATTATTCCGGTAGATTTTGCTGGTAGACCGGTAGATTTAGAAGCGTTTCGCAAATTGGCAGACGAATATGACCTTTGGTTGTTAGAAGACGCTTGCCATGCGCCGGGTGGTTATTTAACAGACAGCCAAAATAAACAGCAAAATTGCGGCAATGGAAACTTTGCCGACCTCGCTATTTTTTCTTTTCATCCTGTAAAACATATTGCATGTGGGGAAGGAGGAATGGTTACAACCAATAGTAAAGCACTTTACGATAAAGTAAGCCAATTGCGCACACATGGTATTACAAAAGACGCAGACGCCTATGAAAATAGTATAGAGTTTGCCGGGGGAACAACAGAGTACCCCGCCTGGTACATGGAAATGCAAACCCTGGGCTACAATTACCGACTAACCGATTTTCAAGCCGCGTTGGGCATTTCGCAATTGCAAAAAGCGCATGGCGGCATAAAAAAAAGACGTGAAATCGCTCAACGTTATTTTGATGCGTTCCATAAGCAGCCGTTTATTCAAGGTCAGTCTGGCGTGGTAGAGGGACACGCGTATCACCTATACGTTATTCAAGTTGATGATCGGTTAGGGCTGTACAATCATTTGAGGGCGCATAATATCTTTGCTCAAATTCATTACATCCCTTGCCATTTAATGCCCTATTACAAAAAACAAGGATGGAATGAAGGCGACTTACCCCAGGCAGAGGCGTATTATAAAAGCTGCCTTAGTTTGCCTATGTTTCCAACATTAACGCAAACTGATTTAACACGTGTAATTGATACAATTATTCGCTATTATGAAAGATGAAAAGGTTGGAATAATATCACAGGCCAGAATGACTAGTACTCGATTACCGGGGAAGGTATTGAAAAATGTTAACGGTATTCCATTGCTAAAATACCACCTTGATCGACTTAAAATAGCCGGACTACCTGTTTTTGTTGCCACAACAACCAACAAGTCAGATGATGGTATCATTAAACTGTGCGAGCAAGAAAAAGTTGAAACGTTCCGCGGAGACGAGTTCAACGTGCTGGAACGCTACTATTTTTGCGCAAAAAAGTATAGGTTAGATATTATTGTGCGGGTTACATCTGATTGCCCACTAATTGATAGTGAACTGATCCAGCAGGGGGTTGATCGTTACCTTCAAATCAATAATAAAAAAACTTATTTGTCCAACACAATGGAACGCAGCTTTCCAAGAGGAGTGGACTTTGAAATATTTCATTTCGAGATGTTGAAAAAAGCGTATGAAAATGCAACACTTGAATTGGAAAAAGAACATGTTACACCCTATTTTTATCAAAATGACACTAAATCTTTTGATAAAATCTCCTTAAAGAATAAAAAGAATAATGATGCTATCAGAATAACGGTAGATACAAACGAAGATTTTGATTTGATCAAAGTGCTGATAGAAAATTATCAAGCACATAAAAAGAATACCGCAGAAATCGTTAAGCTGTTTGAAGAGAATCCTGAACTTGGTCAAATGAATGAGCATATCGAACAAAAAAAGCTAAAAGACGCGTAGACGTTGAATAAAAATAAAAAAATACTATTTCGTGCTGACGGTAACAGCACTGCTGGTTTAGGGCATCTTTACCGGCTTTTTGCATTGGTAGAAATGTTAAAGGCTAATTTTGAGTGTGTTTTTTTAACTTCTGAATTATCGGCAAAAAACGTCATTCCCAAAGAATATGAAATCAAATGTATTCCGGCTGAGGTTGCTACAATTGATGAGCCGGATTGGCTAAAAAAAAAATTCGACCCAACTAAGCACATAATTATTGCAGATGGTTATGCGTTTACGGCAAACTATCAACAGAAACTCCATAAAGCAGGGTTTAAATTGATGTATATAGATGATTTGGCGATAGAAGAGATGGCTGCCGATATTGTGGTAAACCATGCGGTAGGTATTACAGCTAATGATTACAAGAAGCAACCATATACCACTATGGCGTTGGGTACAAATTATGCCATTTTACGTCCTCCTTTTTTAAACGCTACGCACAAAAGGCGAACAATAACCACTGTGCAACATGCATTTGTTTGTTTTGGTGGTGCCGATCCCAAAAATTTAACGGCTCAAACAGTTCGCGCCTTGTTTCAGTTTGATGAGATAAGTGAAATACATGTTGTAGTGGGTGCCGCTTATCAGCACGCTATTGATTTTGATGCACCCCAATCAAACAAAACAATAAAAATTCATAAAAACATCACGTCAGACGAGATGGTAAACATTATGCAATTATGCCAATTGGCAATTGTCCCTTCAAGTACGATTTTATATGAGGTGTGCGCCGTTCAAATTCCTGTTTTATCCGGTTTTTATGTTGAAAATCAAGCGCGAATTTATAATGGTTTTTTGGAGCATAAGGCTATTTTTGGGTTAGGCGATTTTAACGAGCTATCGCCCGAAAAGTTGATTACAAGTATTGCAGAAGTTTTGCAAAACAAACGCTTGAACAATCAACTGGTAAAACAACGGCAACTGTTTGACGATCAAATTACAGACCGATATAACCAATTAATTCTCAGCTTATGTTAAAAATTGCAGTGTTAGCAAGCGGGGGGTTGGGGCTAAAGGCTGTTAAGCATTTAGCAACACACAGGCATAACTTAACCTGTGTGTTTACCGATAAGCAGTCAGTTGAGATTATTGCATACTGCAAGCAGCAGTCCATTCCTTTTTTTGCAGGTAACCCGCGGGGCGGAAAAGGGCGTGCTTTTATCAAACAATTTGAAGTGGAGGTAATCGCCTCCGTAAACTATTTGTTTTTAATTGAATCAGATATAATTGAATACCCAAGTCGGCTAATTTTTAATATCCACGGTAGTTTATTGCCAAAATACCGCGGAAGAACCCCTCATGTATGGGCTATTATTAATGGGGAAGAAGAAACTGGAATAACTGCACATTTAATTGATGCCAACTGCGATACCGGCGCCATTATTAAACAACTAAAAATACCCATTGAGAAAGAGGCAACAGGCGCCATGATTTTAGAAAAATTTAACGCCTTATACCTGCCGTTAATTGATGAGGTATTGCAAAAGTTACAAAATAATCAATTAAACACGCAACCGCAAAACGAGGCACTTGCCACTTATTTCAGAAAACGAACACCTGAAAGCGGCCTCATAGACTGGACTTGGGATGCCGAGCGGATTAGAAATTGGGTGCGTGCCCAGGCGAATCCATACCCCGGAGCATTTTCATTTATCGGCACTGCAAAAATAACAATAGACAAAGTGGCGCACACGAATGCAAAAATGGAAGCAGAAATGGTGCCCGGACAACTGCAAAAAATAAACAATGAGTGGATCGTGCAAACCGGCAGTGGCTTGTTAACCTTAGTTAACATCCGCACAAATAAACATTTATTGGCACCAAAAAAAATATTCAATCAATGAAAATTGCAACAAAAACGATAGGGGCAGCGCAACCTTGCTTTATAATTGCAGAACTTTCTGCAAACCACAATGGCAATTTAGAAATTGCAAAAAAAACGGTGCGTGCAGCTAAAAAAGCAGGTGCAGACGCTATTAAATTACAAACCTACACGCCTGATACGTTAACAATAGACTGTGACAATGAATTTTTTAAAATTGGACACGGCACCTTATGGGATGGAAAAACGCTGTATGAATTGTATGGCGAAGCGTATACCCCTTGGGAATGGCATAAAGAACTATTCGAACTTGCGGAGGAAGAAGGTTTAATTTGCTTTTCGTCACCATTTGATAAAACGTCAGTGGATTTTTTAGAAAAATTAAATGTACCGGCTTATAAAATAGCCTCCTTTGAAATTCAGGACATTCCGCTAATTGAATATGCAGCCTCAAAAGGTAAGCCCATTATTATGTCAACCGGAATTGCAGAGATGGAAGACATTCAACTGGCAATTGACACCTGCCGAGCAGTGGGAAATAATGAAATTATACTGTTAAAGTGTACTTCGTCTTACCCGGCGCCACTTAATTTGGCAAATTTAAACACCATTACAGACATGCGAAAAAGGTTTGGTGTAGCCGTCGGCTTTTCGGATCATACCCATGGTGCTATTGCACCTGTTGTAGCTCGTTCATTGGGAGCTTGTGTTATTGAAAAACATTTTATTTTAGATAAATCAGTGGGTGGTCCGGATGCTGATTTTTCGTTAGATGTTGAGGAATTTACAGAAATGGTAAACGAAGTGCGTAAAGCAGAGCAATTACTAGGGACTGTTTCGTATGAAATTTCAGAAAAAGTAAATGAAAACCGAAAATTTGCCCGTTCATTATTTGTTGTTGAAACCATAGCGGAAGGTGAAGAACTTACAGAAAAAAACGTACGCTCCATTCGACCCGGATATGGACTCCACCCAAAATATTTGACTGAAATTATGGGTAAAAAGGCCCGTCAAAAAATTGAACGTGGCACACCATTGAAATTAGACCATATCAAATGAAAATTTTATTTATAGAAAATAGATATAAAACAGCCCTTTGGGAGCAAATTGGAAAAGCGCTTGAAGCAAACGGACACACCATTCATTGGATTGTGCAAAACCACCTGTTTACACCGTCTTTTGGCACAGTCCATAAGTTGACTTTTCCAGCGGGAAAGGTGGAGAATAAAAAACAAAAAGCCAATGAAGAACTTCAAAAAATTATTGCATCAAACAGAGGCTTAAATTATTTTGAGATTGAAACAGATGATTTTATTTATCAATATGATGCGCAAATAGAAGAGATAATTAACACCATTAAACCGAATGTTGTTTTTGGAGAGTCAACAGCTTTTCATGAATTGTTGGCAATAAAATCGTGCAAATCACAAGATATTTTATTTTTAAATCCTTCCAGTTGCCGTTACCCTAGCCGTCGGTTTTCGTTTTATAAATACGATACATTAACACCATATAAAGGGTCGGGAGAGGAGTTCGAAACGGAAAAAGCACAGCAAATAGTAGATAACATTGTGGGGCGAACGGTAAAACCCGACTACATGAAAAAAATAAAGCCAAAATTTTCTCAGGCGGCTATAATTTCCGATAAAATACGGTTGATTCGTGGTTTTTACAAAGGCGAGAAATACAATACACCTAGCCCCTTTGTTAAGCGTAAACTAACAAAAAAAAGTGACGAACGAATTGCCATGTGGGAGAAAATTGCGGTCGATTACACCACTGTTGAGGCTGGTTTTAAAGTAATGTATCCGTTGCAAATGCAGCCAGAAGCTAACATTGATGTATGGGGGTATCCGCACGGCAACCAAGTAGCGGTAGTTCGTAACATTGTAAGTCAACTAAACCCGGGAGAGGTACTGCTAATTAAACCAAACCCCAAATCAAAATACGAAATAAGCGACGACCTGCTGGCATTTATTCAAGCGGAGAAAGGGCGCGTTTTTGCCTTGCAGCACTCCAGTAAAATGGAGGATGTTTTAGAAATTACAGATTTGGTCGTAACCGTTACCGGAACTGTTTCAATAGAATGTATATTTGCAAATAAACCGGTTGTCGCGCTGGGGCAGGGCATTCAGACAAACGAAAAAAACTGCTTACGCTTGTCTGATTTTTCAGAATTACCGTCGGCAATCCAACAAACAAAATCATCCGCTTTTCCAACACTCACCAATACAGAAAAAATTGAGTTTTTAAATAAATTGGTTAAAACAAGTTACAGCGGTGTAATTTGTGATGGTTTCTTAACCAAAGACGAACTGGAGAACCCAAAAAACCAGCAAGATTTATTAAACGCTTTTAACGCTATACTTAAACACGTTGAGTCAACCTTACAGAAATAGCGCATTTTTACATACAATTAATCCTGTAAAAGTCACCTTACTGGCATTTGCAGTTTGGGCACTGCTATTTTTTACCGCTCCGTTAAAAATAAAAATAGACATTCATTGGAGTGCTTACCTTTTAATGGGATTATCAATGCTTGCATTTATACTTGCCTGCAAAATACCAACGCGTACATTTAAAACGTATGAAGTTAACGTAAACCGCTTAAAATCTGTTTTTCTGGTTGTATTGGTCATGGCGTGCATTGGTTTAACATTCAAATTAGTCGACCGATTTTTAATTCGGGGCATTTCATTTGGAACGGGTAATATGATGAACCGGGACTTAATGGCAACAGGTAGTGGTAACCCAATTGGTATAATCGCCTCTGTTTTGGCACCCTTTAGCTACATTCCGCTTTTTATTAGTTGGAAATACAAACAAAAAATGTGGTTCATGCTCAAATGGCTGGCTTACATTGTGTTCTTCACCCAAATTTTAGATGCCATTTTGTTGGGGTCGCGCTCCGTAATATTTGTCAACATCATAATCATGTTGTTATACCTCATTTATTTTAAAAAAATAGTATTGAAACTACGCACTTATATTTTATTGGGTATCGGGTTGTTTGGTATTGTAGTGTTTATGAATTACTTATTTGTTCAGCGTACCAAAGAGTTTTTTGGCGATCAGGTATACGAATTGGTACTAAACGAATCCAACTTTAATTTTACGTCAACCTCTACAGAGGCGTTTAAACAAAATTTTGAAACCAAAGGAGACATTGAAAAAAGTATTTGGTTTACTTACATGGTAACCACCCAATACTTTACGCATGGTATGCTGGAATTCCCTTATTTATACGCGGAGTATGATGCGAATTACACGTACGGTAGATATACCTTTGATGTTTATTTTCGGTTTATTGATAAAGTTTCACCCGTCCAGTTATCAATGGGCGACCCAGAAGATATTTTACCGCGATCTGGCGTTTATACAACCTTGTTAGGCCCTTTATTTGTTGATTTTGGATGGTTTTTAATCCCCTTTATGTTTTTATTTGGAAGGGTTGTGAAAATCATCCACGCCACCGCTTTAAAAGGGACAGATTGGGCGATTATCATGTACTTTTATTTCTTTCTTATTCTATCCTTTTGGCCTGTTTTTAATTTCTTAAGCGGGGCAGGGGGCATCTTCACCTTAACAAGTATTGTGCTATTTGCAGTCATTAGTACGTACATTTACGGCAAAACAAATTCACCGGGTTAAAATGCAGCCGTTTAGTAAATTACATAAGCAGTTTTCCAATGCCTTAAGCAAGGTAAGTCTTAAGCAAATTATTGGGTTGTTTCTTGTATTTGGTTTGCTCAAAGGCCTAGCATTTATTTCACCCTTGTTGTTGAGCGAAATTTGTGATGACCCCTTGTTGTTTGGTGAGTTTGAATATGCGTTTAACCTGGGCATGACGTTAATGGGCGTTTTTGCAATGGGGCTGCCCGCAGCTTATGCTTTTTTTGTGCTTAAAAATGGGCGAACCGAGATGGTGCAGTATTTCCACCTCCATTTTTTACTACTCGCGGGCTTATTATTGCTCACATTTAGTGTATACCCACCGCTTATTAATAATCTCTATTTTGGGGCAGCAGTTGTGGGTGTTATGATGGCCAATCAAATAATGACCGCAGCTATTTTAAAAGTGAACGGGAACAATAATTTGTCGATTATAGCAGATACGGGCATCTACATTTTATTAACTGCAATTGTGGCTTACCTTTATTTGACAGAAAGCAGCTACACAAACCAATTGTGGTTTTCGGCATTGTTAATTGTTATTTTGGGTTTTACATTGGTATATCATTTGCGCAGGTGTGGGTTCAAAAATTTTGTGTTTAAACGCGCTGTATTAGCAGAGCTTTATAAATTTGGGGTTTTAATCGTCCTAGCCGCACCACTTGTTTTTTTAATTAACAATAACACCCGTTTATTCATTAAACATTACTTAGATTTGGAGCAGGTAGGGCATTACTCCTTCTTTTTCAGAATTGCCTCAGCGTTGCTTTTAGTTTCGCGTGTCATCCACATCTTATTATTCCGGCGCATATTTATTTCAGAACATCAAACCCTAGACCGTTACATGGCGTACGTTTTATTGGCAATAAGTGGTTTAATGGCAGCTTGTTTAGTGGTGTACTACACCCCCTTGGGCAATTCGTTGTTAAGCTATTTTCCAAATTATCAGCCGTATGCAAGTATTTTGCCCTTGTGTTTTTTTCAAGTGCTTTTTTGGATAAACACTTCTTTTTTTGAAGCCATTTTAACCCGTGAAAAACGGATGAAACAGTTTATAATATTGTTAGTTATTGTTTTTGTAATGATGTTACTAACCTTACAGTTCGTTGATATGTATGGCACATTATCATTAAAAAGTATTATTGTAATCAACGTTTGGGCAATTTTTACGTTATTCTTAGGACAGCATTTAATTTTAGTAAAAAGCGGCATTTACTATAAAAAGACAATTGTCATACACCTTATTTTTGGCATGTTTTATGCCGCATATTTGATTCTGTTTTAAAAATAAGTAGCTAACATAAACAGAGAAGCGTAAAATACAACATGAAAGTAGCATTAGTACAAGACTGGTTAACCGAATTGGGCGGCGCAGAAAAAGTGTTTAAAGAAATAAGCATGCTTTACCCGGATGCAGACGTCTACACCCTTGTTTACAATGATGCTGTGCTTGATAAATTAAACATTAAACAAGAAAAAGTAACCGCATCATTTATTCAAAAATTACCATTTGGCAAAAAAAAATATAGAAACTACTTACCGTTTTTTATTAAAGCCATAGAAAGTTTTGATTTGTCTGATTATGATTTAATTATTTCATCATCTTATTCCGTAGCCAAGGGCGTACTATGCCACAGCGATCAAACACATATTTGTTATTGCCATTCGCCCGTGCGTTACGCGTGGGATTTGTATCACCAATACATGAGAGAAGCAGGGATTAAAAATCGACCAAAAGCCTGGCTGATAAAAAAACAACTCCGCAAATTACGCCTCTGGGATGTAATGAGTGCGAACCGGGTAGATCATTTCATTTCAAATTCAGACTTTATAAAAGCCCGAATAGCCAAAGTTTATCGCCGTGAGGCAACCACAATTTACCCGCCTGTATCGGTCAATCAGTTTAAATTACAAACCACTAAACACGATTTTTTCATTACCTGTTCGCGGTTGGTTCCGTATAAAAAAATTGATTTGATTGTAAAAACATTCGCTCAATTACCAAATCAGCGATTAAAAGTAATTGGCACGGGGCCAGATATGGCTAAAATAAAAGCCCTTGCTGGTGCAAACGTTGAAATTCTGGGCTACCAGACTGATGAGGTGCTGCGCTCAGAAATGGCAAATGCTAAAGCCTTTATTTTTGCTGCGAAAGAGGATTTTGGCATTGTTCCGCTAGAAGCACAGGCGTGCGGCACTCCCGTTGTTGCTTTTGGAGAAGGTGGAGCATTGGAAACTGTTGTTGAAGGAGAAACCGGTTGCTTTTTTTACGAACAAACAACAGAAGCATTAAAACACGCGCTCCAACGCTTTGAAACAATAAAAACAACACTCGACCCTCAAAAAATTCAAAACCATGCACACAAATTTGACGTAAATCGGTTTAAACAAGAATTGAATGACTTTATTAATACAAAAACAGCACCGCACCGCAAGAATAAAAATACGGAGCCTACCTCCAATTAATATTCTTTTTTTGATACATGAAAAATATACCTACAGGTCCTAAAAAAAGCGTTTGGTCTAAATATTTAGAACAGATTTTGTATGTCTTTGACTTCATAATCTTAAATATATCCTTCCTAGTAGCCGTGTTTTTAAGAACAGGAGATTTATCGTTACTCTCCAGCAGAGACTATCAAATACTCGTCATTTTTGCCAACATTATCTGGTTACTGCTTGTGCAGTACAAACGCACGCTAAAATCCTTCCGGGTTGAGCGGGTAGAATCTATGCTCATTAAAGTATCGGGTGTGTTAATACTGCACGGTGGTTTACTTTCTGCCCTTGTTATTTTCATGAATTTTGACTACATCTCGCGGCTGTCATTCTTTTATTTTTATGTTGTTTTTGCCTTGCTTATTGTTGCCGTTCGCACCAGCATATTTAAATTTTTGAAAATTTATCGAAAAGGAGGCAAAAATAGCCGCGAAGTAATTATTGTAGGGTACAATGATGGAGGGCAGCATATCTTCCAGTTTTTGACAGAGGATCTTACTTTCGGATATCAAATTTTGGGTTTTTTTGATAACAATCCAAAACAAAACCCTGCGGATGAAAATTACTTAGGAAAAATAGAAGAGGTCGAAGGATTTTTACAACAAAACAATGTAGATGAAATGTACATTGCCTTGCATTACGACCAGCACGACAAAATAAAAGAGCTCATCCAATTGTGTGACCAATATTTTGTAAGAATAAAATTTGTACCCGATTTTCGTAAATATACCCGTGCAAAACGCGTAAAAATTGACTTTTATGACGGTGTGCCTGTAATGATGTTTCGGAAAGAGCCGTTAGAATCCCCGTTAAACCGTATCCTAAAAAAAATATTTGACCTCGTTTTTGCAGTAAGCGTAACACTGTTAATATTTACCTGGTTGTTTCCTGTTTTAGCAATTTTAGTAAAATTAAGCTCAAAAAGGCCGGTGTTTTTTAAACAAAAACGATCGGGCGAGGGAAACAATACATTTACATGCCTAAAATTCCGCACCATGCGGGTAAACAAAGCGTCGGATGAATTACAGGCTACAAAAAATGATAAACGCATTACCAAAATAGGCGCTTTTATGCGTAAAACAAATTTAGATGAATTACCCCAATTTTTAAATGTACTAGTGGGCAATATGTCCGTAGTAGGGCCACGTCCGCACATGGTTGCCCATACGGAGCAATATTCGGAGCTTATTTCAAATTACCTCGTACGGCACTATGCCAAGCCCGGCATTACAGGGTGGGCACAAGTAAATGGTTACCGGGGCGAAACACGCACCCTAAAAGACATGTCCGGCCGCGTAAAATATGATATTTATTACATAGAGAATTGGAGCTTTTTCCTGGACCTCAAAATCATTTGGAAAACCATTCTAAACATGATCCGCGGCGAGGAGAATGCTTATTAACCTGAGTTCAATTATTCATCCCCTTCGAGCTGATCTGCACGGAGAACATTAAGTCAAGTGCCCTTTGAGCGGCTTGTACTGAATGTAGTTAAAGTAAGTCGAGTGCCGTTCGAGCGGAGTCGAGAACAAAACTCCACAAGAAGATCGCCGACATTGCCCGTAGCTTAGTAGTGCCATGCTCGAGGAAAACACGAGGATTGACTTTTTTGCTCGCAATTATATGAAGACGAACCCGTTAGACAAAAAAGAATGAAGATAAACCGCTTACGAGAGTATCCACTAATTTATCGCCCTTTCATCAAAATTTTAAAATATTTCAGAACAAAAACCCAAACTAAAGTGTTAACTCATAACAATATACATTAACCCTATGAAAAAAGCACAACAATTAATCCTATTCAGCACACTTTTGCTCACATTACTATCCTGCAAAAAAAACGACCCTCCAGAAACATCAAATGAACCTGTTTTACCTCCCATGACACAAGAAGGATTAAATACCTTTGGGTGCTACATTGATGGCAAATTGTTTGTAGCCAATGATGGCCTTTCGGTTTGGTCTATTCCACCCGTAAGCGGTAGTTTTGATGAAGGAGACAAGCATTTAAAATTGCAGGGGACACGATATAAGGAAACTAATTCAGAAAAGAATGACTTTGTTACTATTGAGGCTTTTGTTGATAATTTAAATACACAACTCAATTATGAAATCTATGATGGAGATATTTTAGGTTATCGAGAATCTTATAATGAGCGTTGCGATTATTTCTATTACGATATTCCAGACTTAGGTTATTTATCCATAAACTACTTAGACAAAGAAAAAAACATAATCGCCGGAACATTTTATATGACATTAATCAATCCAGATTGTGAAGGAGATACCGTCATGAACATCTCCGACGGCCGTTTCGATTTCCGTTATTAGTAAAACTGCCACGCCTTGCCCCCAAAAAACGAGATGCTAACCGACCATCTTTTACCGATTAAATGCAGCGAACTGTAACCAGCCAATAACAGAGGTAGCTACGCAGTAGATCACCGACGTTGTCGGGTTGGAGGAGTGCCATGCGTGAGGAAAAAGCGTGTCTTGACTTTTTTTGCATCCTTTTTTGTGTCAAGACAAAAAAGGATGAAGATGAACAATACAACGTGATGTTGGGTTAAATCAAATTGGTTACAAAAGCCACCACCACTTGATATTGTAAATCAAAAAAGTTATTAAAATAAATTGTTATCTTACCAAAACATACATTAACCTTATGAAAAAAGTACAACAACTACTGCTGTTCAGCACACTTTTACTTACTCTATCAGCCTGCAAAAAAGATTACCCACCCGAAACATCAAACGAACCGGTTTTACCACCTATGACCCATGAAGGGCTGAATACTTTTGGCTGTTATATAGATGGGGAATTATTTGTGGCTAATGAAGGAGAATCCGTTTGGGCTATACCCGCAGTTAGTGGGAGTTTTGATGAAGAAACACGTTACTTGAAAATACAAGGAACGCGTTATCGAGAAGATATATTAGAAAACCAAGAAGCTGGGGATGATGTCAGATTTCGGTCTTACATTTTAAATTTGGAAGATTCTTATGACTTTAATGTTTCAGAAGATTTTACAAGAGGTTATACGAATACTTGGGATAGTGATGAATGTGATTATTTCTACATTGATTATATATCTAATTTGGGTAAGTTGACTATAACTTATCTAAATGAAGAAAAAAATATAATAGCCGGAACATTTTATATGACACTAATTAATCCAGACTGCGAAGGAGATACCGTCATGAACATTACAGACGGCCGTTTCGATTTCCGCTATTAACAAATAAGTCAAGTGCCATTCGAGTGGCTTGTGCTGAGTGCAGCCGAATTAAGTCGAGTGCCGTTCGAGCGGAGTCGAGAACAAAACTCCCATTATAAAATGAACAAAACCCAAACTAAAGTGTTAACTTATAGCAACATACATTAACCTTATGAAAAAAGTACGACAATTAATCCTATTCAGTACGCTATTTTTACTGCTGTTTTCCTGCAAAAAAAATGATCCTCCAGAAACGTCTAACGAACCTGTTTTACCACCCATGACCCAAGAAGGGTTAAATACTTTTGGGTGTTATATTAATGGGGAATTGTTTGTGGCGAATGATGGGGAGTCTGTTGTCTCTCTACCTGCTGTTAGTGGGAGTTTTGATGAGGAAGAGAAATTTCTGAGAATACAAGGATCTAGAGAGGTGGAAAGAACAGAAAGTAATGTGAAATCTGATGCTATAAGATTTAGAGTTAAATTCTTAGATATTGCAGATGAATATGAAATGTATTTTGAAACCGATCATTATGATGGATACTCGTCATTTGGCCTAAGTAAGTGTGAATATTTTCATGATTTATCTAATAGAGGTTCAGCTACTATAAAATATCTCAATGAAGAAAAAAACATAATAGCCGGAACATTTTATATGACATTAATCAATCCAGATTGTGAAGGAGATACCGTTATGTATAATACTCCCCAAAATTAGGACAGTAATTTAAATCGTAAATTTAACACTGTCAATTATGAAAAAATCAAGAAGAAAATTCACAGCAGGTTTCAAAACGAAGGTAGTTTTGGAAGCGTTGAAAGAACGGCTAACTCTGCAAGAGTTGGCTTCCAAGTTCGAACTCCAACCGAATCAGATAACGCTTTGGAAGAAGGAGTTTTTAAACAATGCTAGTGCGGCATTTGAAAAGGAATCAAAAAATGATGATTCTGAAAAAGAGAAAGACAAGCTCTATGGTAAAATCGGAAGATTAGAGGTAGAGAATGATTTTTTAAGAAAAGTCTTGGGCAAATGAGTACAACCGAAAAAAGACAAAAAGTTGTAAAATCTCATCCAAGACTGAGTCTGGAACGGCAATGTGAACTCCTCGAAATTCACAGAAGTGGGCTTTATTATAAGCCTAAGGGAGAAAGTTCATTGAATCTTGAATTGATGAAAAAGATTGATTTGCAGTTATTTGATCACCCTCATTACGGTGTAGGGCGAATGACTGACCATTTAAACTTAGATTTGGGTTATAAAGTCAACAAAAAAAGAATTAGACGATTATATAAATTGATGGGAGTTCAGACCATCTACCCAAAACCTAAAACCACAATCAGAGACAAGACCAATTATATTTATCCCTATTTACTCAGAGGACTAGAAATTGATCACCCCAACCAAGTCTGGCAAACGGACATCACCTATATTCCAATGTTTAGAGGTTTTATGTACATGGCTGCTATTATTGATGTTTACAGTCGTAAAATTCTCAATTGGAGCATCTCTAACTCAATGAGTAAAGAGTGGTGCGTAGAGCTACTGAATGATACTGTTGAGCAATATGGTGCGCCGGAGATACACAACTCGGATCAAGGATCCCAATACACAAGCGACCTTTACATTGATGCCTTAAAAAATCATAAAATTAAAATCTCAATGGACGGAAGAGGTAGAGCTCTGGATAACATTTACATTGAACGCTTTTGGAGAACATTAAAGCAGGAAAAAATATACCTAAACCCAGCAAATGGAGGATTAGAACTGTATCAAAATGTAAGAAAATACATTGAATTTTATAACAAAAAAAGACGCCATACTTCAATTGGAAAAATTCCACCTGATGAGTTATTTTATCAAAAAGCTATGGCTTCTTAAAATAGAAGGATTATATTAATCCTGTCCTAAGGATGGGGAGTACTTTAATGAACGTTACAGACGGTCGTTTCGATTTCCGCTATTAACAAATAAGTCAAGTGCCATTCGAGCGGCTTGTGCTGAGTGCAGCCGAATTAAGTCGAGTGCCGTTCGAGCGGAGTCGAGAACAAAACTCCCATTATAAAATGAACAAAACCCAAACTAAAGTGTTAACTTATAGCAACATACATTAACCTTATGAAAAAAGTACAACAATTAATCCTATTCAGCACGCTATTTTTGCTACTGTTTTCCTGCAAAAAAAATGATCCTCCAGAAACTTCTAATGAACCTGTTTTGCCACCCATGACGCATGAAGGGTTAAACACATTTGGGTGCTATATTGATGGGGAATTGTTTGTGGCGAATGATGGACCCTCTGTTGTTTCTATACCAAGACTAAGTGGAAGTTTTGGTGGCGAAGATAATATTTTGAAGCTTCAAGGTACTAGATATGAAAACGGGGAGTATTTAGCGGATATAAGCTTTAAAGTTAAGCATATTACAGAAGAAGGAGAATATTCAATGTTTTCATTTGGCACAGAGTTGAAGGGTTACATAACTTCTGGATTCGAGAATTGTGATTATTATCACAATCCTGACAATTATGGGTTTGTTAGAATAACATATCTTGATAATGAAAAGAATATTATAGCTGGAATTTTCGAGATGAAACTTATAAACCCAGATTGTGTTGATACACTGAAAGAAATCACTGATGGTCGCTTCGACTTCCGTTACTGAAACTTTACATCCAAATACGACATAAATCCCCAAAATTCATTAACTAATTTATAAAACTTTAACTTATGAAAAGTAAATTAACAATTATATTGCTATGGGGTGTTTTATGCGCCACAGCAATCAATTCGCATCAATCAATTGCCGCAAATCCAGATTCAACCCACCAAGCATACGCCAATAAAATGGACGAAATGTTTGCGGGAGTCGATTTATCCCTTATGCCGAGTGGGTTATTGAATGAATATAAAATTCCAACAAAAACCGTTAAAAAACCGTACATAATTATTAAAAAAATAACATTAGTTTTTCTAAAAAAACTGAACAAAATCCAAACTAAAGTGTTAACTTATAACAACATACATTAACCTTATGAAAAAAGTACAACAATTAATCCTATTCAGTACGCTATTTTTACTACTGTTTTCCTGTAAAAAAAATGATCCTCCAGAAACATCAAATGAACCTGTTTTGCCACCCATGACCCATGAAGGATTAAATACCTTTGGGTGTTATATTGATGGGGAATTGTTTGTGGCGAATGATGGGGAGTCTGTTTGGGCTATTCCACCCGTTAGTGGGAGTTTTAATGAGGAAACAGGTTTGTTAAAGATACAGGGAACACGTTATAGGTATGGAATTTTAGAAGAAGAAGATGCTCCTGATGATGTAAGGTTTAGAGCCGACATAATTAATAAAGAGGGAATCTATGAATTTAAAATATTCGAAGAAAAATCTTTAGGTTACTCTAGCATTTTCCAGGATTCAGTATGCGATTATTTTTATTTTGAGGATACTCCAAATCTTGGAGAATTAAATATTAAATATCTTGATACAGAAAAAAACATAATCGCCGGTACATTTTACATGACACTAATTAATCCGGATTGTGATGGAGATACAGTCATGAATATTACCGACGGTCGTTTCGACTTCCGTTATTAAAACTTACCCAACCCCATGTGAATTAGTGCTAATTCTAATTTACTAACCTAAAAATTTCACCTTATGAAAAGTAAAATGCTCCTATTACTAATGGGCATTGTTGTATCTTCAACTAGCTTTGGACAGCAAGTTTCAACTGCCACAAAAAATTCAGATTCTACCAACATTGCCTTTCAAAACAAAATGGCAGAAATGTTTGCGGGAGTCGATTTATCTCTGGTGCCGAGTGGCTTATTATATGACCACGGCGTTCCATACATTACATTGCGACCGTTTCGTGGGACAATAACAGATTCGAGCAAAGCAAATACCTTAACGTACGGGTTGGTATATGCGTCGCTGACCTCTATGGCAGTGGATAACTCAAAAGCATTGGCGCCACCTGATGATTATATGGCGGCTATGGATTCCACAACGATTAATTCTACTTTAATTCCAATTGTGGGGCTACATCAAGAGTATTACCGAATAGACTCTTCGGCTGTAGAAGATAGTTTGTTTACGGTATCGGGTGATAATTTACTGGACGTTCTTCCGCGTCCAAGAAGCCCTTATGTTAAAAACGAGGCATTTATGTTAGCACCGGCAACCGATCGTACCAACCAGAGCAACCCTTCTTTTTTTATTGATTCTACCTTATTTTACACCAATACGGGCAAAACAATAGACTCACTGCTTATGGATAAAGGGAATGGACAAGGATATGGTTTAGTCAATTTTAACCAGCCGATTCCAGTTAATTTTGTAACAGATGGGCGGAAAAATTTTAAAATAAAAATTGTTTATACAGACGCAAGTACGTACGAAACCAATTTTGACATCAATGTTTTCGGGACTCAAACCAAGACGTATAGTGATAGTCCTGATATGGATTACGCTATTGGGGCTAACCCGCTAAACGTAGGAGGAACTATAAATGTATATTTAGCTTGTGGGCATGAACGAATTGAAAAACCCTTTATTTGGGCAGAGGCATTCAACCCGTCCATTGGCTATGTGGAAACGAATTTAACCCCTGCAGCGATTTTAGCAAGATTAAATCACGAGGCTGGGGAGGTAGATGGTTTACCTCTACGAATTTATTTAGAGGAAAACGGCTATGATTTAATTGTCTTAGACTACGTAGACGGTGCAGCCGAACTGTCAAGAACCGCTCGGTTTATAGAAGAAGCGATTGGGTGGGTAAACACGCAAAAGCACTCGGCGGGTAGTAATGCTAAAAATGTTATTTTGGGCCAAAGTATGGGCGGTGTAGCTACAATGCAGGCCTTAAAAGAAATGGAAAATGCTGAGATTGATCATGAATGTGAAAAATTCATTGTATTTGACAGTCCAATTCGTGGGGCCAATATCCCAATGGTGGCTCAAGCTAGTTTGTTAGATATGTCTACCTTGTGGGTAAACCTTCCTTATTCGTTTGACGATCGCTTTCTGTTTCAGTTTGTTTCTCCAATGAAAGATTTATTAAAAACATTGTACACGCCAGCAACCCGTACCATGATTACAGAACAATGTGATGATGTAACAATCGGTTTTGGCAGTGTAAGTGCGCGTGAAGAAACAGGAGACCTTATTGACCGGGACACCGAATCACTTTTTGACGATTATTATGCAGAGTTGCACGATCCTTCAAGCGGTGGAATGCCTAATGACTGTGAGGTGTTGGTTATAACGAACGGTTCAAATGCTGGAATTAGTGGAAAACAACCTTTTGAGCCTGGAGATTTAATTTTACGGGCAGATATAGACCACATGGTAATAGGCGCGATAGCCGCCCAGCTGATTGAGAATGAAACGGGCACAGATTATTTTGAAAGTGGGGCTTGGAGTTCAGACATTGTAGAAGGAGGATTGGGTCTTTTGGGTTGGCTAGCTGGTGGCGTATTAGAAATGGATATTCAATTCTTTGCCATGAAAAATACTCCAGATTTTAAGTATTATGATTGTGATATCTACATCCATCCATTATGGCTTCCGCTTACTTCACCCATTGTAGTTCATTATAACACAGCCGAACGTGAAACACCTTCAGAATATGACCACATTCCCGGGGGGTTTTTTGGTGCTGGAGTTAACGGTATATTTTTTCCACCAGAAAGCGTTTTTAATGACGCCTTATCTACCTTTAAAATGCATACCTATTGTTTTACGCCTACCGGAAGCGTACTTAATTATGACGACGGCACTGGATATACATGGAGAAACAATACATTGAGAAGTTTTGATGATCCTTCTTCAGATCTAACAGCCGGATTTATGCCCGGTGTTGATAGTTATTTTGCCTTTAGCGGATCGGTAACTTACGATAACGATCCGGCTTCGGGGTCTTACAAAAACACAGCCCACACATGGTTTAGAGAAGATCAAACACGGTATTTGCTTTACCACCTTGTGGGAAATAATGAGTTAGACGGCATAACAAGTATTTCAACAGGCACTACCTTTAATTATGGTGTGACAAACTTGTCTCCCACTACAGATTTTGAAAGCTCGTTGCCTATTCGCACAAGTGGTATACTTGAAAGTTCGCTAACGGTAAGCAATGCGCAATACAACGTTAATGCCAATCAACACATTGGGTTAACGCCCTCGCCTTACGCGCCAGAGGTATTGGGCTTTCCTCAGCTCAATTCACATTTTGTGTTAAACTTAGGTCCCGTATGTGATGACCCTGCCGTTATTTTAACGCTCGAAAATAATGCCAACATGAATGTTGGTGACGGCAATACAAGAACAGGTTCAGTTTTAGTGGGTGAGGGACACGAAATTATTGTACGGTCGGGTGCTGTATTAACCATAAAGTCTGGAAGTACCGTAAAATTACATTCATTGGCCGCATTGCGTATAGAAAATGGGGGAACCGTAATTATAGAGGATGATGCCAGTTTAATAGCTGAGTACGGAAGCACACTGCATTATTATGATGGAGGAAGCATTAAACTTCACGGTGGTGGCTCACTTTTAAAATTAGACGGACAACTTTCTATCCACGAAAATGCCAATTTCAAACCAACACACGTTGGTTTTGGGTCAGGTACCATAGAAATTGGTAACCCGGATGGTACAATTATAGCAGCGACAAATAGTCAATTCACATTGCTGGGAGACAACCAATATGACCCGTACTTAAAACTGCTTGAAAACGGAAAATTAGTATTCCCGTCGAATATGGACCGTGTTTTTATAGGGTCGTGTCGAGTGATATTTCGCTCAGAGATTACCGAACCAGTTAAATCGTTCACTGAATTTTTCACAACAAATGCAACCTACGTGGTGCAGGATAATGTTGTTAGTTTGGGGGTACATCCGGTAGTTGGTTTGTATGACCGATCGTATTTGCAAAACAATACATTTGATGACGTACGTTTTTACGCCAACCAAATGGTAATTGATGACGGTACTTCTTTAACGGTCAGAGCTTCAGATTTTGATTTTTCGTTCGCTAAAAATGATCCGTTTATTTACATGGTGAATGGAAATGTGCTTGTAGATGTATGTAACTTTAGTGGCTACCGGGCTACAGCTTTAAAGTTAATGGGCTTAACTGCATATTCAAGCATTGTTAATTCTGATTTTAATGCTGACGTAGCTGCGAATGATGACGTGATTTTTACCGTAAGTGAAAGTGAACTTTACATGCGAAGCAATACATTTGATCGCGGAAATGTGGGAGTACACAAATATTTTGGTCAATTAACACTTAGGTGCAATGATTTCTTAAATCTTTCTGAACATGGTTTATCCATGGATAATCAATCTTCGCTTGAAATGTCAGCCGAACGCAAAGTGGGCTACAACAGGTTTAGCAGCATTGCTTCAGAACACATTAAACTAAATAACGTAAATGAATTAGAACTGCATCAAGGTTACAATCGGTTCAATGGCGCTGCAGGTGCAATTATAGACGGTGGTGTTAGCTTTACACAACCATTAGACGTATTTTACAGTATGGAACAAAACCAGTGGAACGCGTCAAATACAAGTCCTTCTTCTGGTGATATAAACGTCTACACACTTGGAACGCCAGATGAAATTAGTTACACGTTCACGCCAACAACAAGTGGAACATGTGGACAATTTGATCCTTCGGGTTCGTCCCGTTTATCCCGTAGAGGAAGCTGTAGAAGATGATTTGCCAGCCATATTTTTACCCGGCGCTCCTCCTGGAGGAATGCGGTTGGATTCTGCTGTGCAATACGCAATAGAAGCGACAAAAATTTGGAATACAACAAATAATGATTTAGATGCAATTGATTATTTCAGCCAAATCTTGCTAACTCCATTGTCGCCCCAGCAAGCGCAAGTTACGGAAACCCAATACTTTTTACGAAAAGCGTACAACGGGTTAAAATATACAGTAGGATATGCCATTGCAGATAGTACCATCTTAAAAGTGAACAATCAAACAACGTTTGATACGACGATTCAAAAATACGTGGATGTGCTAAATGAGTTAACCGCAGAAGATACCATTGATTTGACAGCTTATAAAAGATGTTTTACACTAGAAATGGACAAAGCAGCATTGTTGCGTATGCTCGGGCATACTGCAAAAGGTTTCGAAATTTTAGAAAACTTGAGTTATTGTGACTTAGATTCGAATGAGCGTTCGGCGTTAAACGAGATGCTAATTATTTATGAAGAAGAAAAAATAAGACAAAGCATAGGGTTAGCGGCTTATCGTTCTGACACAAACTTTGTTGATGCTTCAAATTATACAACGCCGTCAGCCTCTAACGCTACAGAATTTTATTTTGGTTCAATAATCAACAGCCCCGGTAGTGTTACGCTTCGTTCGTGTATTCCAAATGCTCAAAATGCCCCACAAGTGGTTGATATAAATGAAGAGGAACAACTAAAATTTGCTTTATTTCCAAACCCAACAGAAGGTGTGGTAAACTTACAATATACCATTCCCACTAACAAAAACGCGCAACTAGAGGTTTTTGGCGTAAATGGGCAAAGGGTTTACCAAACACCACTTGCCAATGGCAAAGGGCAACGTACAATTGACTTAACTGGAGTAGAAACCGGATTGTACATTTACAATGTTATTGTTGATGGCGCCATTCAGCATTCGGGGCG
This sequence comes from Crocinitomicaceae bacterium, assembly GCA_963736585.1. Taxonomy (GTDB): domain Bacteria; phylum Bacteroidota; class Bacteroidia; order Flavobacteriales_D; family Crocinitomicaceae; genus Crocinitomix. Next base: position 348,870 of record CAVTPI010000004.1, read on the forward strand.
CATAGCCGTTGTGCATTAAACACAACACTAACAACAAAACATCTTATTTAAAAATGATTCAACTAAATTTGCCAAATGGAAAACCGTTTGGCAAATTTGTTTCCTGCCACTATTTACGATCAAAAAAGGTTCAATTTTTTTGAAATAAATAGCATTAATAAGGTAGTTAGAGAAAGCTTATGAATGTCATAAACAAGCTAAATTGAGCACTGTGTTTTTCTCCATTTTTGATCGAATCGAAGGTTGTTAATTAAAACGAAAATGTTTGCTGGCGTTCGTATTCTAAGACAAAAACAAGAAAATATGGATTTATTTTATCAGGTTGTGATATTTTCTGACATCACATAAGGCGTTCCTCTTCTAACCACTGCAAAAACACGGTGTACAATTTTGTTTCTTATGATGTTAAGCGTACTCATCTTACTTTTACCTTTTTCGACTCTATTTTGATAGTATAAACGCAGTTCTGGATCACATTGAATAGCAGAAAAAGCAGCCATATTAAGCAAAGCTTTCATTTTCTTATTAGCACAGTGATTAACTTTTGATTTGGAAAGTAAAGATGTCCCAGATTGTATATGAAATGGAGCAACCCCTGCATAACAGGCGAATTTCCTGCTGTCTTTAAAGTTCGTAAAGCAATTTGTGAGAACAATAAAATTAGAAGCTAAAACGAGTCCAATACCTTTAACAGATGTTATTAGAGCGTATATTTCATTGATCTTATGATCATTTTTAATGAGTATTTTTATTTCTTTTTCAAGAATTAATATTTGTTTATTGAGATAATGAATCATCTTTTTATGAACCTCAAGAACTGACTTACAATTATGAGCTTTAAGAACATTGCTATACTCTTTGTAATCAGCAGAATAACCCGCTTTTTGTTTTACTAGTTTTTCTCTTGTAGAAAGCAGTTTCTGAAGGTGCTGGATATTTTTTGAAGGCATTTTAGAAGGTGTCAAAAGTTCTCTTCTCAGGTATGCATACTCAGCGATTCTTATTGCGTCTACAATGTCGTTTTTTCCTCGGACTAAGCCCATAGATCGTTTTATTTCCATGGCTGGAACCACAGAGAATGAGATCTTTTGTTGATCAAGAAATAAAGCAAGAGGTAAGGAGTAAATACCCGTGTTTTCAAAGCAAATAATGATCTGATTAGGCTCAACACTAGCTCCTTTTTTTATCCATTTGATTAAATCTTTGAACCCCTTTGGATCATTGTCGAATTGCCTGGTTTCTTTAGAGCTGAATACAGCTGCATCAATCGTTTTTTTAGATACATCAATACCCACTGAATCTTTAAATTTCATATATTTAATTTTAAGTTAAACAAGTTGCTAAAAACTAAGACCTTTATGAGTCCTTTAAGACTATGATTCTAAATGGTTCTAAAGCAACAATAAAAAGAAAGGGGACTAATACGAACGATAGATCTACAAATCTAGTCGGAGAAAAAGTTCACCCCTTTCTTTTTAAATTTAATTCTTAATTCATATTAGTACAAACCTAAAGGTCGGAGAATTGATTTTATTGAAGCTCATAATTAGTAAGAGCGGGAAGCTCTGCAAGAGATCACCCGCCCGCAGTTATTATGAGGGAAGTTAAAATTGATTCGAGAATGCGCCTTCCAGATGCGAGCCCTGCTAGGAAGACCTTTTTGGTACTTTTTGGTCGAGCAAAAAGTATAAACACTAAAAGCTATTTATTTCAGAGAAATTTAGCTAAACGTTTAACTTTTCAACATGGTCAACTATCAGTCCCATTAAGCACACTTCAACAACAAAACATCTTATTTAAAAATGATTCAACTAAATTTGCCAAATGGAAAACCGTTTGGCAAATTTGTTTCCTGCCACTATTTACGATCAAAAAATTCTAATCGCTGCGCTGGATTGGGGGTTTGGACACACCACGCGTTGCGCTGCGTTAATACGCCAATTACTTAAAAATAACAATCAGGTTATTTTTGCCGGAAATACCCAACAAACCGCTTTCATTAAAAATGAATTTGCCAACATCATCACCCATAATTTAAATGGCTACAACATAACCTTAGATTCACAAAAAAACACCTACATCCAACTGATTAAACAAGGCCGTAACATTTTAAAAGCCATTAAAACAGAAAACAAATGGCTGCAACGCTTCATTGAATCAAACCAGGTGGATATTGTTATTTCAGATAATCGGTACGGCCTTTACCATCCAAAAATAACAAACATTATACTTACCCACCAGCTAACACCACAAGTGCCGTTTTTTAAAAACAGCGCAACAAAATTAATTCATAAAAAAATACAGAAATTTGACCTGTGCTGGATACCCGATTTTGAAACACAACAATTTACAGGAGCATTGTCAAATCATCAACTTACCATCCCGGTTTCGTTTATCGGTACATTAAATCGGTTTGATGAAGTTACAGCAACTAACAATCTACAATCAAGATTCGATTATTTAGTCATACTTTCTGGCCCAGAGCCAGAGCGTACTAATTTTCTAAACAGCATGAGAGACAAATTGGCGAAAAACAATAAAAAAATGGCCATTGTTGGTGTTCGTATTGATAACGCGACGTGCTTTCCTAGCCCAACAACTGCCGAACTAAAAGAGCTCATTCAAAAAAGTAATACCGTTGTTACACGGGCGGGTTACACCTCCATAATGGAGCTTGCAGGGTTAAATAAACAAGCAGAATTATATCCCACAAAAGGGCAATATGAGCAAGAATATTTGGCGAAACACGTAAAAATTGAGCATTTCACCTTTAAATCATTGTAAATGATTGGTTTTAATTCTGATTTATACGGATGAAGAATAGAGCATTCAAGTTATATTATAATAAATCAAACATTGTTTGTTAAAACCCACAGTCACACCCTACATTAAACTCAAATCTAACCCAGGGCATAGCCTTTATCCATTCTTGCTGAAAATTTTCACTATAATTCATTCCTTGTAAATCAACAGAGCGCAGCTTTCGCAATGTTTTAAACGATTCCGGAATCTCAGAAATGGTATTAAACCACGCATCAAACACAACCAATTCTTGCAAATTGCCAAAACATTCGGGCAATGCAGAAAGTGCATTTTTACTCATGTAAAGCTGTGTTAAACTGGCATGTTTACAAATTACGTCTGGAAAAATTTCAAATTTATTTTGGGTTAAATCCAACACCTCTAAATTTGGAAAAAAAAACGTGGCGGGAAGAGTCGTTAACTTATTTTTGTTGAGATATAGTTCGCGCAAATTTTTAAATGCCAATACCTCCGCGGGGAAATCAACCAGGCGTTCCTTGCTCAAATCCAACCTAAAAACAGAATCTGCCGGAACAGTTTGTGCCGCCTCAATAGATTTAAAAAGCCGATCTTGCTGCGCACTAGCCGAAAACGCCAGTAAGCTGATCCAGTAAAGCAATGCTGTCCACTTCATCTTTTTTTAATTGTGCCTGTAAAGCCTCCAACGAATTAAATGCCTGTTCTGAACGGATACGACCGTGTACAACAATCAGCAGTTGTTGGCTGTAAATCATTTCATTAAAGTCAAACAAATGAACTTCAATACGCGTCTCCCCGTCATTTGCTACAGTTGGGCGCGTGCCAATATTCATCATGCCTTTGTACAACGTATCACCAATTTTTACACCAACTGCATAAACCCCGTTTGCCGGAATTATTTGATGCACCTCCAGCGGTTTTATATTTGCCGTAGGAAAACCAATGGTAGCCCCAATTTTATCCCCTTCCACAACTAGTCCTTCAAATTGAAACGAACTTCCCATAAATTGGTTGGCACGTTCCACGTCTCCTTCTGCAATAGCATTGCGAATTTTTGTTGAACTTATATTTACCGCGTCAGATTGAAATGCAGGAATTTCTTGCACCGCAAACTCATAAAGCGGCCCCAGCTCTTTCAGTAATTTTAAATTACCCGATCGGTTGCGCCCAAAATGATGGTTGTAACCAATTGTCATTAACTTAACATTAATAGTGTTTACCAAAATATCGCGAACAAATTCAGTAGCCGTTAAACGCGAAAATTCTTTAGTGAACGGAAACAAAATAAGGTGGTCAATACCATACTTAGCCAACTTTTCAATACGCTGGTCAATGGATTGAATCAGCTTCATTCCGTGGTCATCCGGATGCAACACCATGCGCGGATGCGGATGAAAAGTAAACAGCACCGTCTCACCGTTAATTTTAGCAGCACTTTCCTTTAAAAAAGCAATAACTTGTTGATGACCTAAATGAACTCCGTCAAAAGTTCCCAGCGTTACAACAGCATTTTTTATTGCCGGAAGATCGTCAATGGAATGATGTACTTTCAAGCCAAATCAATTAAATTGTTCATAATTATTTATCAAAGTTAGAGAAAAAACTTTCATCAATACCTTGTCAAAGTATAAAAAGAACTAAATTTGCACGACGAAAATTGAATAATTACACAAAAAATAAATTTAATGTCTACTATCAAAGGTAAGATTTCGAGGGTTATTGGTCCGGTTATCGACGTAAGTTTTGACAACGGGGTAGAGCTTCCAAACATCATGGATGCATTAGAAGTTGTTAAAGAAGATGGAACAAAAGTAGTGCTTGAAATTCAGCAGCACATTGGTAACAACGCTGTAAGAAGTATCGCAATGGACGCTTCTGATGGATTTAGAAGAGGGATGGAAGCAGTTGCTACTGGTTCGCCAATTTTAATGCCAAAAGGTGAAGAAGTAAAAGGACGTTTGTTCAACGTAACAGGAGATGCGATTGATGGTATTGGTGAGGTTTCTAAAGAAAACGGATTGCCAATTCACCGTGAAGCACCAAGATTCGAAGATTTATCAACCGCTACTGAGGTTCTTTTTACAGGAATTAAAGTAATTGACCTAATTGAGCCTTACGCAAAAGGGGGTAAAATTGGGTTGTTCGGTGGTGCCGGAGTAGGTAAAACAGTATTAATTCAAGAGTTAATTAACAACATTGCCAAGGCGTATGCAGGTTTATCTGTATTTGCTGGTGTAGGAGAACGTACACGTGAAGGAAATGACTTGTTAAGAGAGATGTTGGAGTCTGGAATTATTAACTACGGTGATGAGTTCTTACACGACATGGAAAAAGGAGGGTGGAACCTTTCTAAAATAGACACAGAAAAGTTAAAAGAATCGAAAGCAACGTTCGTATTCGGACAAATGAATGAGCCTCCTGGAGCGAGAGCACGTGTGGCACTTTCTGGATTGACGTTAGCAGAATATTACAGAGATGGTGAAGGAGAAGGAAAAGGAGCAGATATCCTTTTCTTCGTTGATAACATCTTCCGATTTACGCAGGCAGGGTCAGAGGTATCGGCACTTTTAGGTCGTATGCCATCTGCGGTAGGTTACCAGCCAACTTTGGCAACAGAAATGGGAGCCATGCAAGAGCGTATTACATCAACAAAAAACGGATCAATTACATCTGTACAAGCGGTATATGTACCAGCGGATGATTTAACGGATCCGGCACCGGCAACAACGTTTGCCCACTTGGATGCAACTACAGTATTGTCACGTAAAATTGCTGAGCTAGGAATTTACCCGGCGGTAGATCCATTGGATTCTACATCAAGAATTTTAACACAAGAAATTGTAGGAGAAGAGCATTATGCATGTGCGCAACGTGTTAAATTAACATTACAGCGTTATAAAGAGTTGCAGGATATTATTGCAATTTTGGGTATGGATGAATTATCTGAAGAAGATAAATTAACTGTACACCGCGCACGTCGTGTTCAGCGTTTCTTATCACAACCTTTCCACGTAGCAGAGCAGTTTACAGGCTTAAAAGGGGTGTTGGTTGACATTAAAGAAACCATCAAAGGATTTAACATGATTATGGACGGAGAGGTAGATAAATATCCTGAAGCAGCATTTAACTTGAAAGGTTCAATTGAAGAAGCAATTGAAGCAGGAGAGAAAATGATTGCAGAAAACTAAAAAAAACAAATAAAAGATGTTATTAGAGGTAATCACACCTGACGAGACATTATTTAAGGGAAACGTTTCACACGTTGTTTTACCCGGGTTAGATGGTTCTTTTGGAATTTTAAAAGGACACGCCCCAATGGTTTCTGCGTTAGCAAAAGGAACTGTAAAGGTAGATCAATTAGTGGCAGAAAACACTGCGGACGAATTCTCTGGTAAATACAACAGTGAGTTTAAAAACACAGAATCATTTACGTTTGACGTGAACGGCGGCGTAATTGAAGTGAAAGAAGATCGCATCATTGTCTTGGCAGAATAACTGCAATAAACTGAATTTAAAGAGGGGATCTCCAAACGGATGATCCCTTTTTTGCTTAAGAGAAACAAAGTGATGCTGCAAGTTTCACTCGCCAATACGTCTAATAAGCTGTTAACCTTTGTTAAGAATGCAATTAAATAGGAATAAACACGTTTAGAATTCGTTGATTTGTAAAAAAAATCATGCAAATTTGTTCAGCCGATCAGAAAAATGGACTATAAAAATAAGCTAGATAGAACCAATATCCCCGAACATGTGGCCATTATTATGGACGGCAACGGACGGTGGGCGAAAGAAAAAGGACAAATTCGTTTGGTAGGTCACGCAACAGGAGTAGAGTCTGTAAGGGAAGCCTTAACCGCTGCAAGCGAAATTAAAGTTAAATACTTGACCCTATATGCTTTTTCTACCGAAAATTGGAACCGTCCAAAGGCTGAGGTTGACGGGTTAATGGATTTACTTGTTAACACCATTGCAAACGAAATAGAATCATTAAACAACAATGATGTAAGGCTGCTCACCATTGGTAAAACAGATGATTTACCTGATAGCTGTCGCACTGAATTATTGGCAGCAATTGATCGAACAAAAGAAAACACCGGCACAACCTTAATTTTAGCATTAAACTATAGTGCCAAATCAGAAATAAAACAGGCAATTAAACAAATTGCAACAAAATACAAAGACGGAGACATTACCTTAAATGACATTGATGACGAATTAATCGATCAGCATTTATACACCGCAGGTATTCCGCACCCCGAACTGATGATACGTACAAGTGGAGAAATACGCATTAGCAATTTCCTTTTATGGCAGTTGGCTTACAGCGAACTTCACTTTACACCAATCTTTTGGCCCGATTTTAAAAAAGACGATTTCTACAGAGCAATCTACGAATATCAAAACAGAGAGCGTCGCTTTGGCCTAATTGGTGAACAACTCAAAGAATCTAAAAAAGATGCATAAATTCACCCTTTTTCTTTTAACACTTATTTCAATAAGCACAGCATTTGCCCAAAAGGACAAATTAAATGTTATTGGTGGGGATGATTCATTCCTTACGCCAAAAAAATATACCATTGCTGCCACGCGTATTGAAGGTGTGCCAACGCTAGACGCTTCTGCCATTCGATTAGTATCTGGCTTAACGGTTGGTAAAGAAGTAACCATTCCTGGACAGGATATTTCAAATGCCATTAAAAAATTATGGGAGCAAGACTTATTCTCTGATGTGCAGATATACGCAGATAAGTATGTTGGAAATGATGTTTTCTTAACCATTAAATTAAAAGGACGCCCCACCTTATCGCGTTACCGCTTTTTAGGAGTAAAAAAAGGAAAACAAGATAATTTACGCGAAATAATTGATTTGTACAGCGGGCAAACCATTACAGACAATTTAGTGCAAAACACACAAAACATAATCCGTGGATATTATCAGGAAAAAGGCTTTTTTTACGCCAAGGTAGATATAAAGCAAATTATAGATACCAACGCAACCAACTCGCGCATTTTTGATATTTACGTAGATAAGGGTGAAAAAATTAAAATCAAAGAAATCAATATTTACAATAATGAGGTAACAGACATTCCTGCAGATGCTACCATTATTGAAAAGACGAAATTAAAATACGGTTATTCTGATGGAGGGATACGCCGTGCAATGAAAGATACAAAGCAAAAAGGCATTCTGCGTATCTTTAAACGATCTAAATTTAACCGCACAGCCTACGAGAGAGATAAAGCTGCAGTAGTTGATAAATACAACGCCATTGGGTTAAGAGATGCAATCATCACAAGTGATTCAGTTTACAAAATTGATGAAAAGCATTTAGGCATTGATATTTATATTGATAAAGGCGATAAATATTATTTTGGAGATGTAACGTGGGTAGGCAACACCAAATACCGTGACGGACAGTTGGACACCTTACTAGGAATTGAAAATGGTGATATATATAACGGAGCATTGTTAGACCAGCGCTTGTTTATTAGCCCGGATGGCCGGGATGTAACCTCGCTATATATGGACAGAGGACACTTGTTTTTTAACATCCAGGCAATTGAAACCAGCATTACGCCTGACAACAAAATTAATTATGAAATGCGCATTTCTGAAGGGAAAGAGGCACGAATAAGAAACATTATCATTAAAGGAAACACCAAAACAAATGACCACGTTATTTTGCGTGAAATTAGAACAAAACCGGGTGACCTTTTTAACCGAAACGACATTATTAGAACACAACGCGAGTTAGCGAACCTGGGATATTTTGACCCTGAACAGTTTGGCGTAAACCCAATTCCTAATCCGGTAGATGGAACAGTAGATATTGAGTATACCGTAGTTGAAAAATCTTCCGACCAAATTGAACTTTCCGGGGGTTTTGGCGGAAACCGTTTGATTGGAACACTTGGACTGTCTTTCACTAACTTTTCTACCAAAAATTTCTTTAAAAAAGGAGCGTGGCAACCGTTGCCGGCAGGTGATGGACAACAACTGAGTTTAAGAGGGCAAACCTATGGTAGAGGCTACCAATCGTATAACTTGTCATTTACAGAGCCGTGGCTTGGAGGTAAAAAACCAACTTCATTTACTGTTTTTAGTTCATATTCATTATTAACAAATGAGTTACAACGCAGTGACCCGTCTTACAGCCAAACATCAATTACATCCGTTGGGGTGGGGTTAGGGTCGCGCTTAAAATGGCCAGATGATTATTTTCAGATTTACGGAGAGTTTAATTATCAATATTATGACTTGCAAGCATCTCGTTTCTTCATTTTTACAGATGGTTATTCAAACAACATTTCATTAAAAGGTGTGCTATCAAGAACTTCTGTAAGTGAACCAATTTACCCGCGAACGGGATCTAAATTTACATTAACCACAAAAGCCACATTGCCGTATTCATCTTTTGACGGGATAGCAGATAGCGAATACCCTGGGTTAAGTCAGCAAGAACGGTTTAAATATGCAGAGTATTACAAAATTAAGTTTACAGGAGAATGGTATGCGCCGCTAACGTCCGACAAAAAACTAGTGCTACACCCTAAATTCGGATTTGGATTTTTAGGAGCATACAACAAAGCAAAAGGCTTTTCACCATTTGAGCGTTTTTATTTAGGCGGTAGTGGACTAAACGGTACATGGCAGTTTGATGGACGCGAAATTATTTCGTTGAGAGGATATACAGGAAACACCCCTGTTTCTTCAGAAACCGGAGGAACAGTAATTGCAAAATATTCATTAGAACTGCGTTATCCGGTATCGCTAAATCCAAATGCTACTATTTATGGGTTAATGTTTGCCGAAGCTGGTAACACATGGGAGTCGTTTAATAAGTTTGACCCATTCAACGTTAAACGATCAGCCGGATTTGGTGTACGCTTATTCCTGCCTATGTTTGGTATGTTAGGAGTTGATTTTGCCTGGGGCTTTGATCCACTTGATAATGGGGCTGTTGGTAAAGGTATTCCAGAATCTGACCCGGGAGCAAGTCCAAAAGGGTTCACATTTGGTTTCTTCCCAATTATTGGAATGAATATTGGAGATTTATAAGAGATTATAGTAAATTCGCCGAATAATTTTGCGGACGATACAAAAACAAAACAAATGAAAAAAATCGGTTTAGCATTATTCCTGCTAGTAGGAGTTGTACAATCGGCCGCCGCCCAGCGTTATGCTTATGTTGATACACAATATATTTTAAGCGAAATGCCAGAGTATGCAGAGGCACAAGAACAGTTAAATACACTGTCTATTGAATGGCAGAATGAAATAGAATTACTATTCAATGATGTTGACAAACGCAGAAAAGAATATGAAGTAGAAGCTATTCTTTTACCCGCAGAAATTAAAAAGCAACGCGAAAAAGAAATAGCCAATGCCGAATTGACAGCGAAACAAATGCAGAAAAAACGATTTGGTGTAGGTGGAGACCTTTTTAATAAGCGTGAAGAATTGATAAAGCCCATTCAAGACAGAATATTTGATGCGATCCAACAAATTGCCGCTGACCGTAATTATGCATTTGTTTTTGATAAGGCAAATCAGTCTAATTTACTGTACGCTGACCCTAAATATGACATCAGCGATCAGGTGATTCGAAAAATGGGCATCAAAATTGATAACAACTAAAATAGAAACAAGGAAAAATACAAAAATGAAAAAAATAGTTATAACATTCGTCGCATTATTCACCTTAGGTATGTTCTCAGCAGCTGCCCAAAAAATGGCTCATATTGATTACTTAGCCGTAATGGATACCTTACAGACGTATAAAAAAGCATTGCAGCAGTCAGAAGACATTGAAGCATCAACACAAGAGACGGCCGCATTTTTGCAACAAGAAATTCAAAAGGAATATCAAGAATATCAGTCAAAAGCAAAAACAATGTCTGAAATGGAGCGTGAAATTAAAGAAAGTCGAATTAACGACTTACAGACGCGTTTACAAGGGCTAGAGCAAAGCTACTCACAACAATTACAAGTTGTGCAAGAGCGTTATTTTGCACCGTTAGAAAAATGGTTGAAAGAGGCTGTAGGTATTGTTGGAAAGCGCAAAGGCTTTGATTACATTTTATATTATGATGCAGAAAACTCAATATTTTGGGTAAACCCAGAAAAAGGAGTAGACCTGACAAATGAAGTAATTACAGAAATGTTGAAATTAGAAAAGGCAAACCCTATCTTAGAACCAGGGCAATAACAACACACAAAATATTCTTAAATCAAAAGGTCGCCATGGTGCGGCCTTTTTTTTACCTTTAAGGCATGAATCGTCCGATAGGCATTTTTGACTCGGGTATTGGCGGGCTTACCGTAGCACAGGCAATTTCGCGCAACTTGCCCAATGAACAGTTCATTTATTTTGGTGATACCGCTCACTTACCGTACGGCGATAAATCAAAAGAGGCTATTCGGCGTTATTCAAAAAAAATAACAAACTTCCTATTAAAAAATAACTGTAAAGCCATTGTAATTGCGTGCAACACGGCTTCTGCCATTTCGTATGAGTATTTACGCGATAAACACAAAGGCAACATACCCATTATTAATGTTATTGACCCAATAATTGAAGCAACCGTGGCAGATGGTTCGCACAAAAAAATTGGGCTAATTGCTACAAAAGCTACCGTGCAGTCAGGTGTGTATCAAGAAAAAATGAAACGGCGCAACCCCTCTATTAAAATGAAGGTGCTGCCAACACCGCTTCTTGCCCCTATGATTGAAGAAGGGTTTAGCAAAGATAAAATTAGCCGAACAGTTATTGAAAACTACTTGAGCAATCCCATTTTTAAAGGTGTTGATGCACTTCTCTTGGGCTGTACGCATTACGTGTTGATTAAAGATGAAATCAATGAATTTTTTAATGGTAAGGTTAAATTGTATGACTCTACAGATATTGTAGCCCATAAAATTCAAAAAATTTTTAAGGCAGAAAAAATGTTGAACTCAAAAAAAAGTGGAGAAAATTTATTTTATGTTTCTGATAAAACAGATGGTTTTCAGGATTCCACTTCGCGCTTTTACGGTGAGGATTTAAAGTTAGAATTGTTAAAATTGTAAAGTGAAACCATGAAAACGTTGCCAAAACTTATTTTTGATTCAAAGGCTGATACTGTCACGGAACTAAAGTCAGATGCTGAAGGTGCGCTAGAATTAGGTATGGGTGCTATTCGTTTTATGAATCAACCCACGTTGGCAGAGGCAGCTTATTTAGCCATTTCAAAGCAATACGGGGAACGACTAACCATCTTAGCAGATACAGCGCTTTTGAATCGCCTGCCGAATGAAAAATGGGGCGTATATTATAAATTGCCAGAATGGGACGAAGCTGACACCAATAATATGACAGTATTAACCTGCGGACAAGCTTTTACAAATACCGATTGCATGAATTGGGAATTAAAAGGGGTTGATTTAATTGATTACAATAGCAGCCAACACATCACAGCTAATCCCACCATTTTAGGGAGTGAAGGGTTACAGCAATTGTCTCCAAAAAATGAAACGTACGGTTGGATGCTGATGAGCGTGAACACGCCCATTTTTGTAAGTGGTTTAAACACACTAAGGGAATTGCAACAATTAGCGGAAAAAACGAATTTTCAAGGGGCTTTCATTCGTAAGAACTTTAACAAAGAAACGTTAACTCCATCAATAATTGACAAAATTCAAGATTTACTCGCTTAACATTTATTCAATTCAATTAAAAACCGTAACTTTAAATAGTACACAAAATGTGTATCACGTCTAGGGGTGTCCGTCGGTTGACGGACTGAGATTATACCCATTGACCTGATCAGGCTGATACCTGCGTAGGGAATTGACGAGTAAACGGCAGTCGCAAATAGAAATCTGTACCTTCTGCCACCAAACAATCGCTTCGTCGGTTGATGCTCGAAATCACTTCCCGATTAATAAAATGTAAAATTGAAAAAGATGACAATTTACATGAACAATGAATTGACAGAAATTGAGGAAAAATCCTCATTGCATCAAGTGTTGCAACAATATGAAATGGCTGATAAAAGTGGAATAGCCGTTGCCTTGAATAATCGCGTAGTGGCCAAATCAAGTTGGCAGTCCACCTTATTAAGTGCTGACGATAAACTTACAATTATTACAGCCACCGCAGGTGGCTAAAACCAAAATTAAAACCGAATAACAACAGTTCCGATAAAATAAACCAAGATGAAAAAAGACATTAAAATTCCAAATGCCGAATCTCAAATTACACGAGAGCCCTTTCCGGGATCAGAAAAAATTTATGTAAGCGGTAAAATTCATACAAATATGAAAGTGGCTATGCGTCAAATTAATTTGACAGAATCTAAAGCCATGTTTTCAAAAGGTGAATTTGTGAAACCACAAAACGATCCTGTTGTTGTTTACGATACTTCTGGTCCTTTTACAGACCCTTCAATAGAAATTGATGTAAAACAAGGAATTCCACCAATTCGCCAACAGTGGATTGAGGATAGAAAAGACGTGGAACAATTAGATGAAATTTCATCAGACTTTGGAAAAGAACGGTTGTACAATTCAGATTTAGATCACCTGCGTTTTGAGCATTTAAAAAAACCGTTAATCGCTAAAAAAGGGAGTAACGTTTCGCAGATGCATTATGCTAAAAAAGGCATTATTACCCCTGAAATGGAGTATGTAGCCATCCGTGAAAATCAAAAATTGCAAGAAATTAATGAAATAGCGCCGCAGCATCCCGGAAACTCATTCGGAGCAAGAACACCAAAAGTAATTACACCCGAATTTGTGCGGGATGAAATTGCTGCAGGACGCGCAATTATTCCGAACAATATTAATCACCCCGAAAGTGAGCCAATGATTATTGGGCGAAATTTTTTGGTGAAAATAAATGCCAATATCGGAAACTCCGCGCTGTCATCTTCCATAGAAGAAGAGGTAGAAAAAATGGTATGGGGCATCCGTTGGGGGGCAGATACCATTATGGATTTATCAACCGGTAAAAATATACACGAAACCCGCGAGTGGATTATACGTAACGCTCCGGTTCCGGTTGGAACAGTGCCAATTTACCAGGCGTTGGAAAAAGTAAATGGAAAAGCAGAAGATTTAACGTGGGAGCTATTTCGCGATACATTAATAGAACAAGCCGAACAAGGGGTGGATTACTTTACCATCCACGCCGGTGTTTTATTGCGCTACGTACCTATGACAGCAAACCGTTTAACGGGGATCGTTTCGCGGGGTGGTTCGATCATGGCAAAATGGTGCCTATCGCATCATAAAGAAAATTTCTTATACACCCATTTTGAAGAGATTTGCGAAATAATGAAGCGTTATGATGTAGCTTTTTCATTAGGAGATGGATTACGTCCGGGATCTATTGCAGATGCCAACGACCAAGCCCAGTTTGCAGAATTAGAAACGTTGGGCGAATTGACAAAAATTGCTTGGAAACATGATGTACAAGTGATGATTGAAGGCCCCGGACACGTGCCAATGCACATGATTAAAGAAAATATGGACAAAGAGCTGGAAGATTGTTTTGAAGCTCCATTCTATACGTTAGGGCCATTAACAACAGACATTGCACCGGGTTACGACCACATTACATCTGCTATTGGAGCAGCTCAAATTGGTTGGTATGGTACAGCAATGCTATGTTACGTAACACCTAAAGAACACCTTGGTTTACCAAATAGAGATGACGTTAAAGAAGGCGTAATAACATACAAATTAGCAGCACACGCGGCAGATTTAGCCAAAGGGCACCCAGGTTCGCAACACCGCGACAACGCCATGTCAAAAGCACGTTTTGAGTTCCGTTGGGAAGATCAGTTTAACCTATCGTTAGACCCCGATACAGCAAGGTCATATCATGATGAAACCCTACCAAGTGACAATGCTAAAGTAGCCCATTTCTGCTCCATGTGCGGTCCGCACTTCTGTTCAATGAAAATTACGCAAGATGTAAGAGATTACGCAGCAGAACACGGTTTAGACGGAAAAGAAGCACTGGAAGAAGGAATGGAAGAAATGGCCGAAAAATTCAAAGAAAAAGGCGGAGACGTGTACTTAAAACCAGAAGAAATTGAGCGATAGGCTGGCGCACGGTACATGGAGATTACCGAAAATGTGGTACAACTAGACAAAAATGAAATTACTAATTTAAAAGACAAAAGACAAAAGACAAAAGACAAAAACTAATATCTCTTGTCTAAAATCTAAAATCTAAAATCTAAAATCTATGATCTAATATCTAAAATCTATTGTCTAAAATCTATCAACTAAAAACAAAAAACATTGCTTCGAATACTTGTAACATATCCACAAGCCTTGCCGCACGAAACGCGATTAATCACCAACTTAATGGAAGAGGATTGGGATTTTTTACATGTTAGAAAACCGGATTATGATAAAGACGAGTTAATTAATTTTTTAGAAATGATTCCGCAATACCACCACAAAGTTGTACTACACTCACATTACGAGTTGATGCGCGATTTTGATGTGGCGGGAATCAACATTACAGGAAAAGCATTGGCAAACTTAACGTATGAAGATGAGTTGACGAGCAGTTGCGACATTAGAGAATTATGTGTTAAAGATGGGCAAGTGTATTGTTATGGAATGAAACCCGATTTGGTTTCTTATTCGGCACACGGATTTAGTGAAATTCAGCAGTTAAACTTTGAAACAGGTTACGTGTTTTTAAGTCCCATTTTTGACAGCATTTCTAAACCTAATTACACCTCTAAATTTGAAGATCATGACATTTTAAGTGATTTTTTACACCGCACTAATCGCCGGGTAATTGCGCTTGGTGGGGTAGACAACGATAAATTAACGACATGCAGCGACTTAGGTTTTGACGGCTATGCCATGCTAGGCTCAATTTGGACAACTTATTTCACATTTATAGAAACCATTCAATAATGCAAAAACGCCCATACATATTAACCATAGCCGGTTTTGACCCTTCTGGAGGAGCAGGGCTATTGGCGGATATAAAAACAATGGAAATGCACCGTTGTATTGGTTTTGCCGTTCAAACAGCAAACACCATACAAACAGAAGACCGTTTTGAATCACCCAATTGGATAGACGAAGCCACCGTACTTAAACAACTTGATTTTTTGTTGGAAGAGTACACGTTTGATTATGTAAAAATCGGACTCATTCACAACTTAACATTAGTAAATACAATTAGTAAAAAGTTGATGGCTAAAAACAGCCAAACTAAAATAATATGGGACCCGGTTTTATCCGTCAGTGCGGGGTACGATTTTGACCATGATTTATCGAATTTAACAAACGTGTTGGCGCACATTTACATGTTGACACCAAACTGGAACGAGATTAGCCGGATGAGCAACGAAAAAGACCCCTTAAAAATAGGGGAAGAATTGAGTAAACATTGCAAGGTGTATTTAAAAGGAGGACACAATACAACGCACTTAGGGAAAGATTATTTAATCTACAACGGAGAAACACGCAGTTTTAATCCCAAAATAGGCGAATACCACCCAAAACATGGTAGTGGATGCGTTTTTTCAGCAGCATTAGTTGCAAACTTGGCCAAGGGGTATCCCGAGCAAAAAGCAATACTGCGTTCAAAACGTTATGTTGAACAGTTTTTGGCAAGTACCAAAACATTATTAGGACATCATTATGCATAAACAAAAAGCATTGCGGTTATATCTTTTCGTAAACATCTCCTCAATAGTTTTTATGATTTTCATTATCGCATGGATTTTACGCTTGCCTCAAATAGGCGCCATTAGTAGAGAAAACTATTGGTTCATAGTGATTCCTTACATTATTATTGTAAACGTGTTAAATGGGCACGCCAAAAAAGTGGGTAAGGGGATGTTAAACCCTACACGCACAAATAGAAAAGCAATTATATTAAGGTACGTCGGGTTAGCATTATTTTTCATGGGGATTCTTTTGGGAATTTTTGTGCAACATAACTTAATTTACATTGCTTTAGCAGCCATTCCTGTAGACATCCTAAAGGTGTATTTTGCCCACAATGGGCAAGAGGTAGAAGAAGAAACAGATGTTTTAGACGATTTTGAGATAGAATGATAACCACAAATGTACAATATATCACCAACGGAAGCACCGAAGCAGAAATTTTAGCTGAGGCAGAGGCTTACGTTGCCGCCGGAGGTAAGTGGTTACAACTGCGGATGAAAAGTGAGCAGCTAGACCATTTGAAAATAGCAGAAAAAGTAAAAGCCATTTGTCAAAATAAATGTATTTTAATTATAAACGACCGCGTTAAATTAGCTAAAAATATAGATGCGGACGGTGTTCATTTAGGGTTAGACGATATGCCTATTCACATGGCGAGAGAACTAATGGGGCGCTCTAAAATTATTGGCGGTACGGCAAATACAAAAGCCGATTGCCAAAGCAGGGTAGATGCCGGTGCAGACTATATTGGTCTAGGCCCTTACAGTTGGACGTCCACCAAAAAAGAGTTAAGTCCCGTATTAGGCTTATCCGGTTATGAAGCCATTTTAAAAGAAAATTGGTGTGCAATTCCGGTTTTTGCCATTGGTGGTATAAAATTGGCGGATATTCCACAATTAATGGCGTTAAAAGATAGTAGAGGTAACCAATTGTTAAGCGGAATAGCCGTTTCTGGATTAATAAAAAACAGTACAAACAAGCAGCGACAATTGGCTGAAATAAATGAGTTGATTTTTAAAAATGCTTAACCATAAAAATAGCGACGAAAAGCAGAAGTGATGAGTACATTAAAAATAGCAGATAAAGAGTTTAATTCGCGTTTGTTCACAGGTACAGGCAAGTTTAAGTCCAATCAAGAGATGGAAGATGCATTGGTGGCTTCTGGTTCTGAATTGGTGACCATGGCCTTAAAACGAGTGGATGTTAAAAACGATTCGGATGATATTTTAAAGCACATCAACCGGAAACAATTTAATTGGCTGCCCAATACATCTGGTGTAAGAACGGCAGAAGAAGCGATACTGGCGGCAGAACTGGCGCGTGAAGCATTAGAAACCAATTGGATTAAACTAGAAATTCATCCCGATCCAAAATACCTAATGCCCGACCCAATTGAAACACTAAAAGCGGCAACAGAATTAGTGAAGTTAGGTTTTGTAGTATTGCCATACATTCATGCAGACCCTGTTTTAGCCAGGCGCCTGCAAGACGTAGGTACGCAGGCTGTCATGCCGTTGGGCTCGCCGATAGGGAGTAACAAAGGGTTAAAAACAGATGATTTTTTAAAAATTATTATTGAACAAGCAACAGTGCCGGTGGTGGTAGATGCCGGAATTGGCGCACCCTCACATGCGGCTTATGCAATGGAGTTAGGGGCAGATGCAGTGCTTGTGAACACAGCAATCGCCGTGTCTCAAAATCCAATACAAATGGCAATGGCGTTTAAAATGGCAGTGGAGTCGGGTCGTATGGCGTATGAGGCCAAGTTGGCTCAACCGTCAAAACAGGCAGAAGCTAGCAGCCCGTTAACACGTTTTTTAAGTGAGTAAACAGTGCAAAAGAAGAGTAGGATGAAAGAACAAAGTTTTTTGGACATATTTGAAAATTACAGTTGGGATGAAGCAACTGAAAAAATTTATAACTCCACCAGTGCAGATGTTGAAAGAGCCTTAGCGACCGATCAACCAACGCTGGATGATTTTCAAGCGTTAATTTCCCCGGCCGCCGAACCTTATTTAGAGCAAATGGCGCAAAAAAGCCACGCCTTAACATTGCAGCGGTTTGGCAAAACCATTCAAATGTATGCTCCGCTTTACCTCTCTAACGAATGCCAAAATATTTGCACGTATTGCGGTTTTAGTTTAGATGTCAAAATACCACGTAAAACATTAACAGATGCCGAAATTTTAGCCGAAGTAAACGTGTTAAAATCGTATGGATACGATCATGTATTGATTGTAACTGGTGAAGCAAATAAAACCGTAGGAGTCGATTATTTTAAAAATGCCATTCGTCTCTTAAAACCGCATTTTTCGCACATTGCAATAGAGGTGCAACCGTTAGATGAACCAGATTATCGAGCCTTAATTGATGAAGGGTTAAACACCGTTTTGGTATACCAGGAAACCTATAATCGGGCAAATTATAAGAAACACCACCCAAAAGGTAAAAAGTCAAACTTTAACTACCGGTTAGAAACACACGACCGTTTGGGACGTGCCGGAATTCATAAAATGGGTGTAGGCGTATTGATCGGTTTAGAAGATTGGCGAACAGACTCATTTTTTGCTGCAGCACACCTCAATTATTTAGAAAAAAAATATTGGAAGGCAAATTACTCCATTTCATTTCCACGCTTACGACCGTGTGCAGGTGGGGTAGAACTAAAATCTGTAATGACGGATAAAGAATTGGTACAACTCATTTGTGCTTACCGTATTTTTAATCAAGAGATAGAACTTTCAATGTCCACCAGAGAATCTGAAACGTTTAGAAACAATGTAATAAAACTAGGCATAACCTCCATCAGTGCAGATTCAAAAACAGATCCTGGTGGATATGCTAATCCAAATGTTAATTTAGAGCAATTTGAAATTCACGATAAGCGAACCACTCAAACGTTTGTAGAAGCAATTAAAGCCCAGGGTTATGAGCCTGTTTTCAAAGGGTGGGATGGTGTTTTGCAACACTAAGCGTTGCTTAAATTTTCGTGCTTGTTTACATCATCCAGGCAACACATTTGTTACTCAGCCACTTTGCGTTTAGCGCTATTCAATAACTTAATGTCTAGTAAAAAATCAATGTCGTCTTCAATTTTATTTCCAACCACAGCAAGGTTCGCCCCTGCCGCAAAAGCAGCTTGAATATCCGCTACGCTCTTTAATCCTCCGCCCACAATTAGCGGTAAGTTTGTCTCTTTCTTCACCGCTCTAATCATTTGTGGAGGCACAGGGTTTAAAGCACCACTGCCCGCGTCTAAAAATAAAGTGTGCATACCTAAAAGTTCACCGGCAATAGCTGTTTTTACAGCAATTTTGCTTTGGTCAGTTGGTATAGGTGTTGTTTGGCTAACGTACGCTACTGCAGATGGCTTTCCACCGTCAATGAGTAAATAACCGGTTGGAATTACTTCAATTTCCATTTCTTTTAGTAAATGGGCAGAAGCCACTTGATGTCCAATTAAATAATCTGGATTTCTCCCCGAAATAAGCGACAAAAATAAAATGCCATCTGCACGGTCACTAATTTGTTGATAACTGCCTGGAAATAAAATAACAGGAATAGTCGTATTTGCCTTTATGTAAGAGAGCGTCTCAGCCATATCTTCAGCACCAACAGTGCTGCCTCCCACAAAAATAAAGTCAGGTTGGCAACTGTTTAGTTTATGAATAAGATCCGTTAATGCATCAACTTCATTCGTTTTTTCGGGATCAATAAGAATGGCAATGAGCTGATCATTGGCAGATAATGTTTTAAGAAAAGACCCAGTCATGCGATAAAAGTTTGTTTTTACTTACAAAGTACCTACGGTTTTAAAAGCCAATCGGTTTGCTTTATCCCCATAAGTTGTTCGAAATTACCAAAAAACCGGAGTTTTTAACCGTGAACTATAAATGATTTGATTCCTCAATTTTTTGAGTATCGCAAAAGGTTAACACAAACTCATCAAATAAAAGGCGCTCAAACTTTAGTAATCCGGTAAAATTTTTAGTGCTCACAAGCACACGGTTAACATCTCCCACCTCTTGTAGCTGAATTTGTTGGCTAAAACTCATTCCGCGCTCAAACCCTAATTTGTACACCGCCTCTTTAACACTCCACATGGTAGTAATCGTAGTTAAATCATTACAATCAAATTTTGTACGTTCCTTAACCGATAAAAACTTAGTAGCAATACGCTTAATTTTTTCATTGTAATGTTCAATGTCTATCCCAATAATATGGTCTTTAGAATAACCAATTGCAATTGTATCTTTTGAATGAGAGATACTAATGTTACCTTTTGAGATAAAGGGCTTTCCAGACGCTTCATATTGAATGTGTTCTTTCGAGTAATTATTCATGAAATTTCGCCACAAATAACGGGTGAAGTAATACTCCAGTTTTCGCTTATCAGCTTTAAATGATTGCAGTACGCCCACTTCAACTTCCGATAAAACAGACAAATCTAATTCATCTATCGTATGGTGCTCATACTGTAGAAACTTGATTTCCAAATGTTCGTCTGCCGAAACGGTTGATGTTTTAATTTTCAAAGGATATGCTTTTTGTTATGCAAATTAGAACTTGTTTTGTACTTTTGCACCATCTTACGAAATAAAATAGTAAAAATGAGTAACACAGAAGAAAAATTGAAGTACAAAGTTAAAGATATTAGTTTAGCTGATTGGGGAAGAAAAGAAATCAGATTGGCAGAGGCAGAAATGCCTGGCTTGATGGCTTTGAGAGAAGAGTACGGTGAAGCTAAACCATTAGCAGGTGCGCGCATTGCAGGATGCTTACACATGACAATTCAAACTGCTGTTCTCATAGAGACGTTGGTTGACTTGGGAGCAGAAGTAACATGGTCATCATGTAATATTTTTTCTACGCAAGATCAAGCAGCTGCAGCTATGGCAGCAGCAGGCATTCCGGTTTACGCTTGGAAAGGAATGAATGAGGAAGAATTTGATTGGTGTATCGAACAAACATTATTTGGGTTTGAAGGTGGTAAGCCATTAAACATGATTTTAGATGATGGTGGAGATTTAACCAATATGGTGTTTGACCGTTACCCAGAGTTAACAAAAGACATTAAAGGATTATCTGAAGAAACAACAACAGGTGTTCACAGATTATACGAACGTGTTAAAAAAGGAACTTTAGTAATGCCGGCAATCAACGTAAATGATTCGGTAACAAAATCTAAATTTGACAACAAATACGGATGTAAAGAGTCTTTAGTAGATGCAATCAGAAGAGCAACAGATACTATGATGGCAGGTAAAGTTGCGGTAGTTGCCGGTTACGGAGATGTTGGAAAAGGTTCTGCTGCTTCATTAAGAGGTGCAGGCGCACGTGTTATTGTTACAGAAATTGATCCAATTTGTGCGCTACAAGCCGCAATGGACGGTTTTGCGGTTCGCAGAATGGATGACGCCGTTTCAGAAGGTGATATTATCGTAACAACAACAGGTAACAAAGATATTATTGTAGGGCGTCATTTTGAAAAAATGAAAGACAAAGCAATCGTATGTAATATCGGACACTTTGACAATGAAATTGATGTTTCTTGGTTAAAAACGAACCACGGTGAATCACACTCAGAAATCAAACCGCAGGTAGACTTGTATAACGTAAACGGAAATGACATTATTCTTTTAGCAGAAGGTAGATTAGTAAACCTTGGTTGTGCTACAGGTCACCCGTCATTTGTTATGTCAAACTCATTTACAAACCAAACACTAGCACAGTTAGAGTTATGGAAAAATGCAGACAAGTATGATAATGACGTGTACATGTTACCAAAACACTTAGATGAAAAGGTTGCAAAGCTACACTTATCTAAAATCGGTGTTGAGTTAGAGACGTTATCAACAGATCAAGCAGATTACATTGGCGTAAAAGTTGAAGGACCTTACAAGCCAGAACACTACAGATATTAATCAATAGTGCACAGTACATGATAACTAAAGGCTTCTCGAAAGGGAAGCCTTTTGTTCGTCTTAAAAAATTGACCAAAGCACAATTTGGAGAAAACCACAAAAAAACCTTGTTAAAACAAACCCCAAAAGAAAGTACGCCAAGCGAAGCCACAAAAAAAACCGTGCTAAAACAAACCCCGAAGAAAAGTACACTAGCAGGTTAAAGTAAACCCCAAAGGAAAGTACGCTGAGCGCAGCCGAAGTGCACTTTCCGTTCTAATTACTAACCGTCACAGTATACGCACCATCCCAATAACTATTATAACGCTTTAAACCGTATTGCGCCGCACCAAAACAACCCCATTCATAATGCTAAATACAGAACCAGAACAGGTGTCAATTAACTCAAAAGCATTATCGGGGTTCACTTCCACCACAGCACATGGGTCATCCGAATTAAAAGTTGAATGCCTATCCATAGCAACGAATTCATCAAAATTTCGGTAAATAATCAATCCCCTTGAGCCGCCGTTTACATAAACATACCCCCCCGGAGCGTTTAACGGAATGTATGACGGCAAGTCCAAATTAATCGAAACATTTACAGGAACATCCGGTATAGGATAGTCATTATCTTTACAAGAAGTCAAAAAGAAACTTGTTAAAAAACTAGAAACTACGAGGTAACTTAAATATATTTGTCGCATGAATAGATTAGTGTATAAGACTATAACGAAGATACTAATAATTATTGCATCCATTCTTGTGATGCCAAAAGAAGCTTTTTTACAAGATAGAGGAGCCAAAAGTGTTAAGTCGGGTAATAGAGGGAGTAAGAGCAAACGCGTAAAGAGTAATTACCGAAAACAACGCAGGCAGCGGAAAAAAGGGTGGAAGAACCAAGACAAAGCCACCCGCAAGCGAATGAGAAGAGCGGCAAAGAATGCAAGAAGACGACAGAAGGGTAAACGAATGAAAAACAATAGACTTGTATAATTTGGTCAGAATTGTTTTTTGCAACACTTTTATGAACGTAATTCTATTCCTACCTTTGTAATGACGGAAATCCCTGCAAAGTTTTAATTTTTTTTTAGCCGTTGAATTATAAATTGCCTATATTTACGGGCTATTGTATTTTAAGATTTTTTAACAAATACGCTTACTTATGCTTAAAAACCTAAAATTATTATGCGCAATTCTCTTGCTTTCAGCAAGTTTTGGTTTTGCGCAAACAGGTACAGGTACCATTAAAGGTTCTGTTGTAGATGAAAGTACCGGAGAACCATTGCCATTTGTAAAAGTGGTGGTACTGCAAAATGGACAACAACAAGGCTTTGCCGCTACCGATTTTGACGGTAAATTCTTAGTTAGTTCTCTTTCCCCAGGCGAATATGCTGTTGAAGTACGATTCGTGGGATATCAAACGATCAGAAAAGAAGGTGTAATTGTAAATTCAGACCGGTATACGATATTACCATTAGAATTAGGAGCGTCAGACGAAATGTTGGACGTTGTTGAGGTAACGTATTACGAAGTACCATTGATTGATAAAGATGGTGGAGCTTCCGGAGCAACTGTAACACGAGACGATATTTCAAAAATGCCTACGCGTTCAGCAACTGGAATTGCTGCCACTGTTGGTGGAGTTTACCAATCAGAAGGTGACGGAGAAAACTTGAGCATTAGAGGTACCCGTTCAGATGCAACCTATTATTACATTGATGGTATTAAGGTACGTGGTTCATCTGCGTTACCTAAATCAGCAATTCAAGAGGTTTCGGTAATTACCGGAGGTGTACCTGCAAATTATGGCGATTTGACAGGGGGTATTATCTCAATTACCACAAGAGGGCCTTCAGCAAAATATTTCGGTTCATTTGAAGGTGTAACTTCTGGGTTTTATTTTAACGGAAACGACCCGCTAGGATATGACGGAACAGTTGTAGGTCTTGATAAATATGCCTACAACTTAGTAGAAGGTATGATCTCTGGAACCGCTTTTAATGGAAAGAGATTCAACAGGTAAAAAAACAAAGCCAATTTTAGGTTTTTTCCTTTCTGCCAACTATACAGATCAATTAGATCCGCGTCCGTTAGCAAATGGTGGAGCGTATAGAATTAAAAAAGAAGTAAGAGATTCTTTATTGGATCCTTCATTATCAGGTCCACTTCGTCCAACGGGACAAGAAGGTGGTGGAGCTTATTATAATACAGACTTTTTACGTGTTTCTGATGATCCAGACGCATCTAGCTTTGAGCAAGTGCCTTGGAGAATGAATACAAGATCAAGAGCTGTTTCTGCAGCAGGTAAAATTGATGTGAACGCTGGAACAAACATAAACTTAACGTTTGGGGGTAACTTCTCGCTAAATGCTGGTAGAAACTACAGCTATGCAAATTCACTTTTAAATTTCGATAACTTTGGGCAGTCAGTATCTTATGACTGGAGAGTTTACGGACGATTTACACAACGTTTTAATAATAACCAAGAAGGCTCAACAGCAAAAATTAAAAGTGCATTTTACTCGTTAATGGTTGATTATTCACAGTCACATAACAGAACGCAAGATGTAACACATGAAGATCGAATCTTTAACTACGGACATGTTGGTAAATTTGAAACAAGTAGAATAAGAACATACGAATTTAACCAGGATGAGGATAGCTTAATCCATAACGGGTTCAATGATACATTAGTTGTGTTTACGCCTTCTACAAACAATTCAGCGTTAGCAGCTGTTACAAGTCAATATTTTGATATTTTTGCTGGAAGAACTGAAGGAAACTATGAAAACCTATTTCAAATTGAGCAAGGTAACGGATTAAGAAACGGAGACGTTCCTCAAAATGTTTATGGAATTTGGAACAACTTAGGTACACCGTTTAACTTTTACGGATACAGCCAGGCAAATCAGTTCCGTATTACAGGTTCTGGTACAGCAAACTTAAGTGACCACGCAATTTCTGTTGGGTTCGAATATGAACAACGAACAGATAGAGGTTACAACGTTAACGGTCCTATCGGAATTTGGACAATTGCACGTCAGTACATGAACAGTCATATTTTAGAGCTTGATCGATCAAAAGCAACGTATGATTTTGACGGAACTTATCCACGTGTAACATACGATCGTTTAAATGCGTCAGAAGGTGAATTTGGTGGGCAGCAAAATAATGATGCACAATATTACTTTGATTATAACGTACGTCAAAAATTAGGATTAGATCCTGATGGAACAGATTTCGTTGATATTGATGCATTAGATCCTGACTTTTTTACAATAGACATGTTTAGCCCGGATGAGGTGTTAAACAATGGTAACGTAAATCAATTTAATGTTTCTTGGTTTGGTTACGATCATACAGGAGATAAAGTAAGAGGTAATACAGATATTGACGGTTACTTTAATGACTTTGATGAAAACGGTAATTTTGAACGTAAAATTGGTGCTTTCCAACCGATTTATATGGCCGGTTACATTATGGATAAATTCGCATTTGATGACATTATTTTCAACGTAGGTTTACGTGTAGATATTTATGATGCCAACCAACCTGTGTTATCAGACAAGTATTTGTTATATACAGCTAAAACGGCTGGTGAGGTAACGCAGTTTGATAATGGAACACCCGTTTCGCACCCAGAAAATATTGGAGATGACTTCGTAGTTTATGTAAACGACGTAGAAAACCCAACATCAATCAATGGTTACCGAAGTGGAGATACATGGTATAATGCTGCCGGAGTAGAGGTAGCTGACCCATCAGTAATTGAAGGAAGTAAAGGTATTGCACCTTACTTGGATAATCCAGATTTAACATCACCTACAGGAGATGCATTTGAGGATTACAAACCACAAGTTAACGTAATGCCACGTGTTGCATTCTCTTTCCCAATTTCAGATGAAGCTTCTTTCTTTGCACACTATGATGTATTAACAAAACGACCAACTACTGGTAACCGTTTTGATCCAATTGACTACCAATTTTTGCAAGATCGTAACGTAATCATCAATAACCCGAATTTAAGACCGGAGAAAACAATTGATTACGAATTAGGTTTCCAGCAAGTATTAACGCGATCATCTTCTTTAAAAATCTCAGCATTTTATAAAGAACAAAGAGATCAGGTACAATTGGTAAACGTTTTCCAGGCATATCCAAACACTTACCGTTCATTCGGAAACAGAGATTTTGGTACGGTAAAAGGATTAACAGTTTCTTATGATTTAAGAAGAACAGGAAACATTAGAATGACAGCAGCATATACATTGCAGTTTGCTGAAGGTACAGGTTCTGATGCAACATCTGCAGCAAGCCTTGTAAACTCTGGAGAGCCTAACCTAAGAACAATATTCCCTTACAACTACGATCAACGTCACGGATTCAACATTGTGTTTGATTACCGTTATGGTTCTGGAAAAGATTATAATGGACCAGTAATTAAAGACTTTGCCGTTTTTGAAAACACAGGGTTAAACATTGTGACACAAATTGGTTCCGGAACACCATACTCTGGATTCAAACAAGCAGTAGGTTCAGCATTACTACAACCGGGTACTGCGCCGTTAGAAGGTTCATTAAACGGATCAAGAAAACCTTGGCAATATAGAGCTGATTTACAAATCGACCGTAACTTTATGTTAGAGTTTGGTGATGATGAAAACAAAAAGAAATCAGCGTACTTAAATGTTTACGTACGTGTAACAAATCTTTTAAACGTAATTAACGTGTTAAACGTTTACAGAGCGACAGGTAACCCTGGTGATGATGGTTATTTGGCAGCTTCTCAATTCCAAGCTTCTATTCAAAATCAGTTAGATGAGCAGTCATTTAGAGATTACTACAGATTGAAGGTTCAAAATCCATTTAACTATGGTATTCCAAGAACAATTCGTTTAGGTGTAAAATTCGATTTTTAATTCGACAAACATTTAAAAGTTAATAAAGAAATTATGAAGAAGTTAGTATTAAATATTTTGGCGTTAGGTATAGCAAACGGACTGTTTGCTTATATCTACGAAGGTCACCATGGCCCTTCGGTAGACGTTGAATCGCGTGCGGCTGGCTGTGCACCTGCCAACGAAAAAATATTCATGGAATTCAACAACATTCGTGCATTAGTAGAAACAGGAGGCTCTCTTTGGCAAGATCGCTCCAATACAAATGCGTCTTACGAGTATCCAAAAGGAAGTGGAAATCACGTACTTTTCTCCGGAGCACTCTGGATGGGTGGTGAGGATGTTAACGGACAATTAAAGTTAGCAGCACACCGTTTCCGTCAAGGGAATGACTTTTGGGCAGTGACCGTTAGGAGATTTGATTGCTGGAACGGGTAATTATGATCCGTTTATTCCGCAAAATGCGGACGTAACATTATTAAGAGACAATGGTGCGGCAGAGGTGTTTCCTGCAACATGTACGTTCTATGATGACTTTTTTACCATTCGTAAAAATGAA
Source organism: Crocinitomicaceae bacterium (assembly GCA_963736585.1). Lineage (GTDB taxonomy): Bacteria > Bacteroidota > Bacteroidia > Flavobacteriales_D > Crocinitomicaceae > Crocinitomix. Next base: position 376,704 of record CAVTPI010000004.1, read on the forward strand.
ATCATTCAGTTCATTACATGGTGGAATTGTGAAAATGGTGTAACAGATGCTGACGATTGTGAAGATGTAATTCCTCCAACAGATGAAGTATTAGACCGCATTGTAAATTGGCCTGCGCATGGTGACCCAAGTTTAGGACAAGATTACTACCTGGCACCATTTTATGACAACGCACTGGAGGGTGAAACTGGAAACGGTGATTACCGACCGTTAGAAGATGGTGATTACCCTTGGTATGATGATATTCTGGGAAGAGATGATATTGAGTGTGGAAGAGACAGACGTGTAACACTTTTTGGTGATGAAACGCACTGGTGGGTGTTTAACGATAAAGGAAACATTCACACAGAAACAGGTGGTGACCCAATCGGGATGGAAGTGAGAGCGCAAGCATTCTCCTTCGCAACGGATGATGAAATCAACGACATGACATTTTATAACTACGAGTTAATTAACCGTGGTACACAAACGTTATTTAACACGTACTTTGGTCAATGGGCAGATCCAGATATTGGATTGGCTAGTAATGACTATGTAGGATGTGATGTAGCCAGAGGATTAGGGTATGCATATAATGGTGAACTTTCTGATCCAGGACAAGGTGGACAGCCTGGTTATGGTACGAACCCACCAGCTGTAGGGATTGACTTTTTTGAAGGGCCATATAAGGATAATGATTTTATGGATAACCCATTAACAACTGACGTAGGAGTTGCATTTGCAGAAGGTGGTATTCCTTACGGTGGATTAGGTATCGGTTATGGAGATTTAATTCCAGATAACGAGCGTTTTGGTATGCAGCGTTTTGTATACCATGATATTGGAGGATGAACCATACAATGATCCAAATTCAGCAACTGATTATTATGGATACCTGCAAGGAATTTGGCAAAATGGATTGGTAATGCAGTACGGCGGTAATGGTAACGTTACAGGTAGTGGTGTTCCAACAAGATACATGTTCCCAGATGATTCTGATCCATTGGGATGGTCAACATATCCAGAACCACTTCCGTTTACAGAAGCCTGGAATGAAATTACAACAGGAAACCCTCCTGGTGACCGTCGTTTCTTGCAGTCAGCTGGACCATTTATCTTAAAGCCAGGTGCTGTAAATAACATTACTGTAGGGGTTGTAATTGGTCAAAGTACTGAAGCTGATTTAGAGGCGCCTATTAGAGCGTTAAAAACAGCCGATTCTAAAGCACAAGCATTATTTGATGTATGTTTTAAATTACTTGAGCCGCCAGTAGCGCCTGTATTAACAATACAAGAAATGGAAAATGAGGTGATCTTATTCTTAACAGATCCACCAGCGTTTGACATTGAAGGATACCAGCAAAAAGATGAAGTAAACATCATTACACCAGACGAACTTATTGATGAGGGTATCTTTTATGATGATACATTCAGATTTGAGGGGTACCAAATTTACCAAATGGTAGATGAGTTAGCTTCGGTATCAGATATTGGAGATTTATCAAAAGCACGGTTAGTAGCTCAGTCAGATGTACAGAATGGTGTAGGAAAACTAGTAAACTACACATTTGATGAAGAATTGGACATTTCAATTCCTGCCGTAGTTGTAGAACCTGCCGGAGATTTTGAGTTGGACGGAGGTATCAGACACTCGTTCAGAATTACAGAAGATTTATTTGCAACGGGAGATCGTACATTAGTTAATCACAAGAAATATTATTTCTTAGCTGTATCTTATGCTTATAACAATTATAAAGAATATGATCCAAATGATCCACTATTGTTAGATGGACAAAAACGACCGTACTTGCGTTCAAGAATTTCTGGAACGGGTGGTAGCATTGAGTCTGTTGTGGCAATTCCACATGACCCAACACCAGAAGCAGACGGGCGCGCATTTACTACATCTTATGGTTTCCAACCTGAAATTACACAATTAGAAGGTTTAGGTAACGGTGGAGAATTTATTGAATTGACAGACCAGACAGTTGAAAACATTTTGGCAAACAATCAAGCTACACGTCCTACTTATAAAGCAGGAGCCGGTCCAATTGGTGTTAAAGTTGTTGACCCGTTGAATGTTCAGGCTGGAGAATACCGTTTAGGTTTCACAAGTGATTCAGCTGATTTTGTTGAGAATACGTGGTGGTTAGAGCGATTTGCCGACGGCGTTCGTGACACCGTTTTCTCTGACTTCAGTATTACTGCGGCACGTGAGCAATTAATATTAGATTGGGGATTGTCTGTAAGTATCGATCAACAACAAATTATTTCTAGCGGTGCGCCAACAAATAACTATACACGTCCAATTGGGGCAACAATTACGTATGCAGATCCAACTAAAAGATGGGTAGATTTTATTGAAGACAGTGACATATTCTATCCAAATAACTGGATTAGAGTAGGGAGTAGTGAAGAAGCAACAAATCATGCGACTACACCAAACCCTGAATGTGTTGCAGACAACTGGATTTATCAACCGTGTCATTACGACGATTTTGCGGTAATCGATCAAGACAACCAAGACTATGAGCAATTATTAGGCGGAGGTATAGCACCGTTCAGACTAGTTGGTAAAGGACCTTATGGTAGCCCTTATGGTTTCCCAGGAGAGGTAACATCATCACCTTGGTATGAATCAAACCAGTCATGGTTTTCAACAGCCAACACTGCTCAAATTCAAGCACGTATTGATTTCTTACATGATGTAGATATTATTATTACATCTAATAAAGATTTATGGACAAGATGTCCTGTAATTGAAATCAACGATAACCGTGTACAAACAGAGCATGATGACTTTATCTTAGAGCCAAGAGGCGACCTTTCAGTTGATAAAAATGGGTTGGCTGCCGGTGATCCGGGCTATAATCCAGCTGAAGGTGATTTAGTAAATGCAACAGGTATGGGATGGTTCCCTGGGTATGCAATTGATGTAAACACAGGAGAGCGATTAAACATGATGTTTAGTGAAAACTCATGGTTGAATGGAGATAATGGAGACGACATGATTTGGAACCCAACATCAAGCTTTAATGATGCGAGTGGAGATCCATTATTTGGCGGGATGCATTATGTTTATGTATTCGGCGCAAACGTTAACGATTGGGAAGGTCCTGCTTATGACCAGGGAGAGTGGCTTCGAAATCAATTTGATATTGAAGGAGCGGCTACAACAGGTGATGAAGGGACAAGATACAGAGAAGCGTGGAGAACATGTTTCTGGGTAATGGAGCCTTATTTAGCACAAGATGAAGAGTTCATGTCGACAGATGTAAAAATCAGTGCGCGTATTGAAAAACCTTATATCGAGCGTGCAGTGAATGGCGACAATGAAGGCTTCCCGCTTTACGGATTTACGTTGGATGCACCATCTGTAACAGGAAACAGCGAACGTTTAATTTCAGTTATTGATAACATCAATGTAGTACCAAACCCTTACTATGCATATAGTGAGTATGAAATCAGTAAGATTGATAACAGAGTGCGTATTACGAACCTTCCGGAAAGATGCGAGGTAACTATTTTCAACGTACGTGGTTCATTGGTAAGAGCATTCCAAAAGGATGATCCATTGACATCAATTGACTGGGATTTGAAAAACCACCAGGGTATTCCTATCGCAGGCGGAATGTACTTCATTCACGTTAAAGTTGAAATTCCGAATGAAAGCGGAAACGTAGAAGAGTATGAGAAGATTATTAAATTCTATGGTGCGCTCAGAGAACCAGATTTAGATAACCTATAAGATTAAGTATTAATTGAAACGCATTCAAATGAAAGTAAATAAATTAATTAAAAACTCATTTTTAGCGGCAGCTACCTTAACTTTAGGTTCAACTGCAATGGCTGGAAACGGAGACAGAGTTGGATCCGCCGGTGCTACAGAACTGTTGATTAACCCATGGGCGCGTAGCGCTGCTTGGGCAGATGCAGGAATTTCTTGCGCCAACGGGCTCGACGCAGTGTATACAAACATTGCTGGGTTAGCGTTTACAGACAAAACCCAAATTAGATTTGACCGTACCAATTGGCTGGCAGGTTCTGGAACAAGCATTAATACTGCAGGAATTGCACAGCGCATTTCTGAAAGTAGCGTAATTTCCGTAACAGTAATGGCCATGACATTTGGTGAAATTGATATTACAACGGTAGACTTACCAGAGGGTGGAATTGGAACATTTAGCCCAACGTATAGCAACTTTAACGTTGGTTATGCACGTGAATTCTCAAACTCTATTTATGGAGGGATTAACTTCAAGGTAATCAATGAATCGATTGCCAACTTAAGAGGTACCGGAGTAGCGATTGATGCAGGTATCCGTTATGTTACTGGAGAAGAAGATCAGATGAAGTTTGGGATTACGTTAAAAAATATCGGGCCAACCATGAACTTTAAGGGAGATGGTTTATCAATTCAGGTAATGTATCCGGAAACTGGTGACTTGGCAACGTTAGAGCAACGTTCTGCACAATTTGAAATGCCTTCATTGCTTTCGATTGGTGGGTCGTATGATTTTAACTTTACAGAAACAAGCAAATTAACAGCCGCACTTGGCTTTTCAGCAAATTCGTTTTCAAACGATCAATTCAGATTAGGATTAAACTATGGAATGGAGCTGGAAAAAGCACAGTTTAATTTAATGGCGGGTTACGTTTATCAGCAGGGAGCATTCTCTGATCAACTTGATTTTGGTTCGCGTGTAACTGCTATCAGCGGGCTTACTGCAGGTGTATCGGTTGATGCTGTACTTGGAAAAAACAACAACCTTTTAGGTATTCAGTATACGTATCGTGATACCAAGTTATTTGATGGCTGTCACTCCATTGGTTTATCCATAGAAGTGAAGTAAAAAACAGAATATTTTAAGGGAAACCTGCCGTAATTGGCGGGTTTTCTTGTTTTTATGCATTTTGCAAAAATTGTCATCCAAAGAAGAATTGATTTATTTTTCAAATAATTTTTGTATCTTTGATGTTCAAGAGAGTCTCAAAAAAGGGCTCTCTTGTTATGTTTAAACAATACTGATTATGTCATCAATAAATTATTATACACAAGAGGGGCTAGATAAGCTAAAGAAAGAAATAAACCAGCTAAAAACGGTTGAAAGACCAAGCATTTCAGAACAAATTGCTGAGGCGAGAGACAAAGGAGATTTATCTGAAAATGCAGAATATGATGCCGCAAAAGAGGCACAGGGTTTATTAGAGGCTAAAATTAGTAAGCTGGAAACCATACTTTCTAACGCGCGGGTGTTAGACGATTCAGACCTAGATAATAGTAAGGCACTTATTTTAAGCAAAGTTAAAATAAAGAATGTGGACAACGGAATGGAAGTACAGTATACACTTGTTGCAGAAAACGAAGCTGATTTAAAAGCGAAGAAAATTTCGGTAGACTCACCAATTGGTAAAGGGTTATTGGGTAAATCTGTTGGGGACATTGCGGACATTCAAGTACCGAGCGGCGTTATGAAGTTTGAAATTATAGAAATTACACGTTAGACCATGGCCAGTTTGTTTACAAAAATTATTCAAGGTGAAATTCCAGCACATAAAATTGCTGAGACGGATGATTACTTAGCGTTTTTGGATATTTCACCATTGCAAAAAGGACATACCTTAGTAGTGCCAAAAAAGGAGGTGGATTATATTTTTGATTTGCAAGATGATGACCTTGCGGGCTTAATGACGTTTGCAAAGCAAGTAGCACATCAGCTACAAAAAGCCTACCCGTGTAATCGTATAGGTGTTACTGTAATTGGGTTAGAGGTGCCACATGCACACGTACATTTAGTGCCCATTAATGAAATGGCAGACATGAATTTTTCTGGTTCTAAATTGAATTTATCTTCGGATGAATTAGCCGAAATCGCAGTAAAAATAAAAGAACACGCTTAAGCTGTTCACTATCATCCCACCGCTAAATTGACTTTAAACGTTCCTGGAAAGTCTTTTGGCGAAGTTTCGAAACCCTGGCGGTAACGTCATTTGATAAGGCAATGGTTTGATTTCTACGCGAGAATGACCCGACGTATTTCATATTCACAATCCATGATTTATGCGTGCGAAGAAAAAATGAAATATCACTTAACATATTTTCAAACTGCTTTAAATTTTTGCTGATGGTATATTGTTCGCCTGTTAAGGTATAAAGGCGCGTGTAGGACTCTTGCGCTTCTAGTGCTAAAATATCAGTAAGCAAAACAATTTTTTGTTGTCCACCGTGCGGAAAAGCAATGTTTTGGACTGTATCTTCTCTTAAATTCTCAACCAACGCCTTGTAGTCAGATTTTAAGTGCTTAGTTGCCACCCGGTCCGAAAGTCGTTGCACAGCTGTTTTTAACTTGTCAATTTCAATGGGTTTTAAAAGGTAATCAACTGCAGAAAGGTCAAATGCTTTAATCGCATAATTATCATACGCCGTAACAAAAACTAATTCAAAATTAATCTGCGGAAAAAATGAGACAATTTCATAGCCGGCATATTGTGGCATTTGAATATCCAAAAAAACGGCATCCGGTTTATGTTGTTTAATGCCCTTAACCCCTTCTTCTAAGTTACGGTAGGCGCCCATAACTTCTACATTTTGACAAAACCTTGCTAGCAACTCTTTTAAAATATTGCGTGCGCTTTCCTCGTCGTCTATTATTACAGCTGTAAATGTTGTCATGTTCAACGTTAAAATTAAGTGTTCAGCATTATAAAGCAAGGCTTTTTTTATCAAATACACCATTTCGTTCACCAACGATTGCTATTAACCTGAGCTCGATTATTCCAAATTTCTACAGAAGATTTGAAAATAGTGAGGTTTTGACAGGAAAAACGTGCCACATTGAGCGCAGTCGAAATGAAGTACTAACGGGTTAATTCAAGGCTTTTTTTGTTAAAAAATTGCTATTTTCAAGACTTTCCAAAGGCGCCGCTCTCAGCATGTCGTTGTAGGGATTAATTTCAATTACCTTATGCGGCGTTATGAATTCTCGACGTATAAATACTCCTTCAAACTTATGCCTTGCCTAAGAAAAATGAAATCAACTGTGAGCGTTTAGAAAAGTTCAACAGAGGTTATTAATAATCTGTCGAAAATGGTAATTGTAATTTTACGATTGTACCACCACCATCTAAATCATTTTTATCGGTGTAATCAATTTGAAAGTGACCACCGTAATGGTCTTCTAAAATATCAAGTCTTTTTTTAATCGCGCCAATAGCAAATGATTCATGGTTGAGTCGCTGACGCCGATTAATGAGCTTAGAGGCTGATTCTGCCAACACCATTATCTTCAATCGTACATGTGAAAGCTGTATCAAATTCAAAGTGAATATGAAGATGTTTAACGCCCTCTTTATGAATTAAGCCGTGCACTAATGCATTTTCTACAAACGGTTGAATTAATAGCGGAGGAATCATTATTTGTTCAGTAACATTACTTGTTATTTCAAAACTAAAATCGGTTTTAAACCGCAGCTGCTCTAAACTCAAATAAAGTGCTAATGATTCAATTTCGGTTGACAGTTGAATAAAGTCTTGTTTGGAGTGGTTTAATGTATTGCGTACCATTAAAGCAAATTTACTTATATAGCTGTAAGCATTTTCGGCATCATTTCGCAATACCAAATCTTGTATAGAGTTTAGCGAATTGAAAATAAAATGTGGATTCATTTGGGCCTGAATAGCTGTTAATTTAAGCCCGTTAATTTCATTGCGCAATTTATTTTTACGTTGTTGCCGGCGCACAAAAAAATAGACAAAAACGCCAAAACCAGCAACAACTACGAGTATAATTGCAGGATAAAACCACCAACGCATCCAAAATGGTGGCAAAATAACAAACGAAAACCGCGCCAGCTCACTTTTTATATTTTTATAATTGGCCCTTACCTCAAAAGTATATTCATTCGGAGGCAAGGTTTTATAGTCAATTTTATTTTCGGCGTACACGTTTTGTTGCCAGCTTTTATCTGCACCAATTAAACGATATTCATACGTAATACCATCTTTAAAACGCAAACTTTTTGCGGATACTTGAAATGTAAATTTATTCTCTTGAAAAGCAAATGTATGAGGTGTCGCCTGAGTATTTATCGGAGCATCATTAACCAATACCTTTGTTATGGCAACAGAAGGCGTGTAGGCCGTTGGTTTAAAATCATTGAGCGCTACGATTTGAATGCCCTTTGGGTGGAGCATCCACAACGTATCATTTAAAATTTCAAAACCGTTAATTTGATTACTGTAAAGCCCTTCTGATTTATTGAGCACAGCTTGGTTTTCTCCTTTGTCATTCAAAATTTGCATGCCCTTATCGGTTGATATGATAATGCGCTTATTAAAACTTCTGATGTTTTCAACATGGTTGGAGATTAGCCTCACATTTACATCTGAACGCCAATTTTTATACAGTTTTCCGTTTTCAAAAATAAGCAACCCATTGCTTTGGGTGGTAATGTAAACCTTGCCGTTTTCAAACAGCATGTCATTGGCATAAACCACATTTCCGTTCAGCCTGAAATTATAAACACTGTCCACCGTAGAAAGTTGTAAACCTGTAGATGTACCGTAGAAAAAAATATCGTTCAAAGTATCGTAACAAGCAGAGGTAGAACGATTCATAAAAAACTCATATTGCGCTCTTTTTTTAACGTAGTCTTGGCGGGTGCGTTTTATAAGTAATGAGTCTTTTGATAAACTTTTATAAGCTATTCCCCGGTTTGAACTTACCAAATACTCATTGGGATAAACAGCTGTAATATTTTTAACCGAAGAAAAGGAAGAACTTATTTTTTGCCGAGAAGAGCAATTAATTAAGAAAGACTTACCTTGAAAAACAAAAATATTGTTCGTAGCCGGATAATAATGTAATATTTCAATGCGAGCAGCCTCACCGGTTTTGTAATTAGTGGTAACACCATTGGGTTGTCGAATGGTAATAACCCCTTTATTCGTACCATATATGATTGTACCATTAGGACCCAGAGTTAGAGCACTTACTAACCCGTTTTCTGGAGGTGTATTAATGTCGTAAACCTGTGTTTTAGGCACAACAACCAGCCCGCGGTTAAATGTACCAAAAAGCACATTGTTTTCATTATCGCTTATGGCGCTAGAGATAGAAAAATCACGCAAAAATGGATGCTGTTTGTTTACCAGATTCAGCTCATTATCAATTTTATAAAGTTGAGACGAAAGGTCTGATAACCATGGGCCGTTTGCAAATAACAGGCGATTCATGGTAGATGATTTTGAAATTGCTTTAATCGGCAACAACGAATCTCGTCTGAAACCAAAAAAAACAGTTCGATTTTCTGAAAAAAAGTACAGTGAATCGTTAATTACCAATGGTTTAAAAACACCAGGCATTTCGCCTTTCCGCATGTTAAAAAATTGCCTGCTGTTTGCGTTGTCCAAATCATCTATACAGATTAATCTATTTAGCGAGTCTGTAGCATAAAACTGATAATGAGCAATCCTTCCATCTGCATGCCGATAGATTCTGCCTGAGTTTACACCGGGATAGTTAAGGTGAACTTTTGTTGCTTTTTTTTGCGCAACATCTATGCGGTATAAATGGTGCGTCATCAAATAAAGTGACTCTGATTTATCAATTTGAAAATCAATTTCAGATGAAAAAAGAGAATCTGGAATTTGGTAATAAACGGAGCATTCGTCGTTTTTAACTTTAAAAATTTGCCCACTCAAATTGTGACAGTAAATAGCCCCATTGTACCCCTCAGTAAGATTAAAGATGGAGGGTGACAACATTTCGTCACATTCAATGAACTTAAACTTGTACCCATCATATTTGTAAATACCGTAGTTTGTTCCGAACCAATAGTTACCTTGCAAATCCTGATGCATGGTGTAAATATCCTTACCAGAAAAAATACCCTCACCAATCACAAAGTGCGCAGGGTCTTGGCCAGGATTGATTTTGGCAATTATGCACAAAAAAAAAGTAAATATGTAAGGCCATTTTTGCAAGCCGGTAAAGTACAAAAATTGGCGCACTTATAATTATGAGGTACTTACAAACTGCTACAAAAAAAAAGCGATTAACAAAAAAGCCGTTCGCCCGCATTACGCGGATAAACGGCTTTCCATAAAAACAGTATTCAATTATTTCTTTTTGCCCGTCTGCGATTCTTCTCCGTCGTTTAATCCTTTTTCAATTTTTTTAACCATCAGTTTACCCGTTGGAGCATCTACATAAGCTACGTAAATAACATTCTTGTAATCGTCTGAAGCTATGCATTTGGCTTTTTTTGTTGATAAAGCAGTAACGTCTCCCCAGTTTCCGCGCTTATTGTTTTTAAGAAATTGCGGAACACCCGCATCACTTAAACCAGTAAAAAAGAAATATTCCGAAACACTCAAATTGTAAAACTGTCTGCCAATGTCAATTTTGCTTTCGGCTTTTTCTAATTCTTCCCACTTTTTTTCTAAATCCAATAACTTTAAAATGGTAATATGTCCGTTTTTATCTAAATAAGTAACGTAGCCATCATTTTCAACAAAATCAAAATCATCAATCGCCTTTACATTTTCTACTTTATATGCCTTTGCAGCCGGAATCCACGTCACAAAATCTTCAGACATGTTCACCTCTTTAATTTCAATCCCTTCGTTGGTAAGTAATGTAATAAATAAATCTCCCCTTGCTTTTGCAGCAATTTTATAAGAAGTAGCCTTTTCGGTAGAAATTAAATCTTGGTCATACCACAATCCGTTTAATAATGATACCATCCGAATCATTTCATAATCAGTATCTTCATATACTATATAAGGCGTTTCGCCAATAACAGAAAATTCGGGATTTACAATAGTGCCTTCACCAAATGTTTGTTTTCCAACAAATTCCCACTTGTCGTCAATGGAGCGAATAACAGATAGTTTATCGTCGTATTGACAAAACAAATAAGGCGTGGCACGGTAAGCAAAAAGCTCAATGTGTTGCAATTTATCAATACCTTTCAGCGGGGTTTCTCCAATCAACTCCCACTTTCCGCGGTAAAAACGTCTTACCATTACCTGTCCATCTTCAACACTTGCCACATGCACTAATCGACCTATTTCTTTCAAATCAATTTTGTCCATTACGGCATTTTCAGAAACTTCTCCACCGCCGTAAGGTTCCACCACTTGTGCATTTAACGTAAGCGAGCATACGCTTAGCAATACGCCCATTATTAATTTTTTCATTTCATTCATTTTTTTCGAATATAATTAAAATACTCCAGCTATTTTTCACCGTCTAAAGCATATTTCGTTTAAGGTTAAACAATACCTGTACCAAAAATAAAAATAGTTAAAATTTAAAGGCAAATTTTACACGCTAAATGTAATAATCTCAAGCATAAAAGCGCATTAATAGTGCACCGCTTGCTGTTATTTTTTTGGAGACCCCAATCGTTTTGGGTTGTCAGAAACAAAAGCTTTCCATGAGCCGGATTTAGATTTATTATGCTCGCCCACGCCACCTTGAAAATGATGACACACGGCCGCCGCAAGTCCATCCGTAGCATCCAAATGTTTGGGCATTTCCTTAATATTAAGCATACGTTTTAGCATTTCTGCAACCTGCTCTTTAGAGGCATTGCCATTACCCGTTATGGATTGTTTGATTTTTTTAGGAGAATATTCCTCAAACGGAAGGTTTTTACTAAGCGCCGCCGCAATTGAAACTCCCTGCGCACGACCTAATTTCAGCATAGACTGCACGTTTTTTCCAAAAAAAGGTGCTTCAATCGCCATTTCATCTGGTTTATACTCCAAAATAAGTTGTTCCACACGGTCAAATATCCGCTTTAACTTATCGGGATGCGTGGCAAGTTTGCTTAAGTGAATAACACCAAAGGTAATGAGCTTGAGTTTTGTATTCTGAACATGGATAATTCCATACCCCATAATAGAAGTACCCGGGTCAATCCCCAATATCATTTTATCAGCTATGGTTTTTTTCAAAAGACGTGTACATTAGGTTTTATTTTTTGAATAATTGTGCCCTTTCCAGCATCTATTTCTGTCCAATTATCAATATCCAATTCTATTTCTACAAGCATCCCGGTAGAGAGCACCAAAACATCACCTGTTAAGTAACTAACAAAATCGCTTAACCCAAAATTATGGCCAACCAACAAAACGTTTTTTTGCGTAGCATGTTTTTTTATAAAAAATTCAATTTCTGAACGCTCCGCTAAATACAGTTTATCATCATACATTACCTCGGGTATTGCCAGGTAATGTGTGGCAATCTGTGCGGTTTCTCCCGTGCGAGCGGCACCAGATGAAATAAACTGGTCTATTTTAACACCTTCCGCGCTTAAAATATAACCCACTTGATTAACTTGCGCCATACCTTTTGAGGTTAACCGACGGTCAAAATCCTGCAAGTTTGCAACCGGTTTTTGCGCCTTACCATGCCGCAGTACAAACAATTTTAGCATAAATTCAAAAAATTAATCCATTTTTACCAACCCTAAATTAATAAATCCCGTTATATAAATTGAGAAGTTTATCATAGTTATGGGTTTATTATGATAAAGTGAATCAAACTACTTATTCAAACTAGCTGAACTTCGGTTCGGCTAGTTCTTTTATTCTTGTTTAGAAAATTGTGTATGATTGATCACGAAATAATAGAAGCATGTCGTAAAAACGACCGGCGTGCACAGGAAAAACTCTACGAATGGTGTTATGTAAAATTAATGCCTACCTGTATGCGCTATCACCGAAATGAAGAAGATGCGCGGTCAATTTTGAACTTAGGGTTCGTAAAGATTTGTAAAAACCTTGATAAATTAAAAGAAAATATTCCGTTTGAAGCATGGGTGAGACGTATTGTGATGAATACGATTATTGATGAATTCAGAAAAAATAAAAATTACCAACAATTGGTAGATGCGAAGGAAACAGATCGTGAATTAGAAATTCACGTAACAACTGTAGAAAATTCAGTATGGTCAAAATTAGAAACAGACATTCTGATGGGTTTCTTAAAACGGCTACCAGATGTTTCACGAAAAGTATTTAACCTTTATGTAATTGACGGATACACGCACAAAGAAATTGGTGATTTACTTTCCATTTCAGATGGAACGTCAAAATGGCATTTGTCAAATGCGCGAAAACTATTAAAAGAAATGGTGCTGAAAATGCGAAGCGCCGAAAATAAAAGAATTTGGGCGTAGAGGATGAGAGATGAGAACCAAAATATGGACGAGCGTTTCAAAGCAATGAGCGAGGAGTACCAAAGTACTTATCATGCTCATTATTGGGTAGAAGCAAAGCAACAGTTGGATAATGCAGCAATGGACAATGCATTTAAAGCTGCTGCAGAAAGTAGCGCAGCAATGCCGGCTTTTGATTTTGATGCCATTGATGACGCTTTTATGGATGATGCCTTTAAAGAAGCAGCAACAAAAGTTGAAACGCCTTACAGCAGTGCACTTTGGACAGCATTTGATGCACAACGTGCTAATTTGGAAATGGACGAAGCATTTGATGATGCTGCCAAAAATACCAAAGCTAGTTATCATCCCGCTTATTGGATGGATGCCAACGAAGCGTTAGAAGAAGAAGGATTACATTATGAATATAAACGCGCTTATTGGAATGAGGCTAAAACGCTGTTAGATAAATCAGACCGTCGTGTGTTTTTTATGAAATGGGCAGGGGCAGCAGCCATGTTACTACTCCTTTCCTGGACAGGATTTAATTTAGTAGACAAAAATGCTCTCTTCAGCGGTTTAGCAAGCCGTGATGGAGCCAACGGAAATTCGCAAAATGTGCTAAATCTTAACCAGCCTAACCAAAACTCGGTTGCTATTGATGAAATAACGGTGAATGACAACGCAGGGGCGCAAGAGAATCAAAGTTCAGCCGAATTAAACGAAAACACGTTAACTTCAACGAATAGCACTACAAACTTAAGTGTAGCGCCGCTAAACACCAATGCTACAAATGGCATTTATAATCCAGCAGAAAACGAAGAAATAATAGCCGATAACCAAACAACGAATAACACAAGTTCAGAAGAAGGGCAACTGAATAATGGGCAAACAAATGAACCCATAGGAAATGGAACAATTGAGTCGAATGGTGTGATACTGACAAGTAATCAACCAATTGAAAATAATGCAGAAGCTAATTTAGTAGCCGAAAATACTGACAACACAAGAAACACAACAAATCAAACTGAAAAAACCATGCGAGATGCGGAAAGCCTTAACATGGAGAACGCAGTATTGAATAAAATCAACACGCCGTTAAATAAAATACCGCTAAAATTAGTAGATAAAGGCTTAAATAGGTTAGCACCAATTAGTGGTTACAAGCCCGGCTTAATGCAAACACTTAGCCTTATTGCCAATACAGGTTTCGGAAACAGCTATAATAATTCTAGTTTACAGGCAGAAACACGAAATAGTGTAGGGGTTGAGTATTTAATAAGTGGTTTTGGTAACAAAGGAAACTTAGAGCTTGGGTTAAACGCAGTTTACAATCGTGTCCAGCTAAACAACCTAAATGTATCTGACAGAACAACCATTCATGATGATTTTGGAAACGTAGAGCGTTACCGTTACGAAGTCACTTATAGAAACGCATTTTATGCCAACGCTAACTTTTTAGTTAATTATAAAATTAATACACGGCACAAGCTAAAATTTAATGTGGGGGCAACCCGCTTAATGTTAGCACACACCAACTTGGCTGAATTTGAAAGCGAAAAAGAAGCCATTATTACAAATGACAATTGGGGCATTAACAATGGTTTGACAAAATACGACCTAAACTTGGGCTTGGGTTATGAATACCGTTTTTCTAATCGTTTTGCAGTGCAAGTACAAGGTACAATCGGTACCGTTGACCGAACGGACAATACCTTTTTTAAATCAATGGCTTATGACCGTGAAAAATCAATTACGGTGGGGGTGAAGTATGTGTTATTTAGAGGAATAAGATAAGATGAAAAAAAGTTTACATATTTTAATGATAATTGCAGTAATGGCCTTAGGTGCTTGTAAAAAAGAAGCCTTGCCTGAGCTGCCGAATGGTAATGCACCAGTTTATAATTTTACAGGAGAGCTGGATGGTGAAAAGCGCACATTTGTTATTGGAGATGAAGGGGTGATTATGCACCATGGTTTGGCAAATGAAAATGGATTGATAACTTACTATGGTGAAATAGAATCCATTCCGACGGATGAAAAGCTAAAAATCGAATTTATACAACAAGAAACACCAATTGTAGGTGGTGAGTTAAAAGTTGTGGAGCTACAAAAAATTCCGTTTTTAGTGCATGAGGCCGCTACCTATAGTTTTGATTTTGGAGGAGTAGCCAACCAGCTTAATAATATGATGCTGGTGAATGAAGATGGCGTTTTTGAGTTGATGGATGAAATAATATTGAGTGAGTTTGGAATTTTCACAAAACAAATAAAATACCCTGATTTTTCAGAGGATCAGGTTTATAATTTTGTAATTAATCACGGCTACGCTGGAGGATATTTAAACGGTGAATTTGTTTCAGAAATGAGAGGAGACAGTCTATTTGTCGACCCTGTTTACAGTGCCGGAACACGCCACGAGTGGTTTGTGGATGGTGAGTTGGTAGGAACATTGCAAAACTGTAAAGTACAGGCAGATCCGGGTATATATGAAGTAAAACATATCGTTTACGACATACACGATAATCCATCTGTATTTGCAACTGTTGTTCGAATAAAAGGAGGAAAACGCTTGTGGCAAATGGCATTGCATAGCGCACCAGAGGCTAGTTTTGAAACAAGAAATTACGGACGCGTGAAAGTATCATTTTATAAAAATGGTGAATGGTTTTATTCTGAAAATAGTGTAAGTAACAACGCTAACTTTTTTAATGTAGATAGTTTACAAACCGTAGAAAATTTAGAAGAAACCTCCCTTAGATTATTGAAGTTTGATGCACAATTTAGTGCCACACTCGTCAACCAAGATAAAACAGATTCATTGGTGTTGTCAGAAATGATTGGTACCTTTAGTGTTGGTCTTGAATAAAATAGGTATCCATGAATAATTTTTTTTTAACCCTTTCAGCAACTTTTGCAATTGGTTTTGCACATGCGCAAATAACTATTGATGCTGATGATTTTCCATCTCGTGGAGACACAGCCTTAGTTAGCATTTCAGATTCATTTGAGGCAGACTTTGCTGCAACAGGTGCAGATTTTTATTGGGATTTTTCTGATTTAAATAGAATCGATCAAGCTATTGATACTTTTTTTGATATTTCCGAAGCTTCAGTTTCCTATCAATTTGTATTTAACAACGTGTGGCTAGAGCCAGATTACGCGTCTGAATATTATACCAGCTTGGCAGACTTTGCCATACCTGCCACCGACTTTATTCCTGTAACAATAGAAAACCCCGTTGGCTTTACAAAAGTTGAAGATGATTTTTTAGCAAATGTTGGCATTGGAGCAGAGATTGAAGGGTTTGAATTGCCCGTAAAGTCAGAAATAGTGGATGTTGTTTATGAATTTCCGTTGAATTTTGGCGATATCAACGTTTCAAACTCACTTTTAGAAATTGATTTAAACCCGGCATTTGACGGTATTTTAAAACGGTATCAAACCCGCACAACCACTGTGGATGGCTATGGTGAAATTGCAACTAATTTTGGCACATTTGAAGTCGTTCGCGTAAAGGCAGAACTAGAATTTACAGACTCGTTGCGGTTAAATTTTGGTGGCGAACCTACTTGGTTACCATTACCAACACCTAATCAAGTTGTGTATACTTGGTTGGCTAAAGATCAAAAAGTTCCGATATTAGAAGTTATTGCCCAGCAAGCAGATGGTGAAGAAGTGGTAAACAGTGTCCGATACAAAGACAGTTACTACGGGTTTACAAATGTATTGACAACTCAGCAAGAAAAAGTAGTGCTGTTTCCAAACCCGGCAACTGCGCAAATCACCATACAAGCCCTATCTAACTACAACCGCGTAACAATTTATAACCTGGCTGGTGCACCGGTGTTAACCCAACAACTGACCAATCAGACAGCAGAAATAACGCTGGATGGAATAGCAGCTGGTTTATATGCCGTAGTTTTTAGCGGAGACGGTGAAACGCAGGTCAAACAACTCATTATTCAGTAGTTTTTAAACACGTCCTTTTATTATTCAATGTATATTTGCTGCAAAGCAAACCGGCTTGTCGCTTTTTGCCAATTGGCGAAAAGAGGAAAGTCCGGGCAACAAAGAGTAGTATGCTTCCTAACGGGAAGGATCCGCCCTAGGCGGATACAGACAGTGCCGCAGAAAATATACCGTCACGCTTAGGCGCGATAAGGGTGAAAAGGTGAGGTAAGAGCTCACCGCTCGCAAAGTGATTTGTTGAGGCAGGGTAAACCTCATACGTTGAAACATCATGTATACCAAGGCTTAAGACTTACTCGGTCAATCTTGGAGGGTAGATGGATGGAACCCGCGGGTAACTTCGGGTCTAGATAAATGACAAGATTTTTGATGGCAACATCAAAAAAACAGAACCCGGCTTATAGGTTTGCTTTTGTTTTTTTCTTTGGGTTACAGCAAACTTTAAACCGTTAGGTACGAAGCCAAGAAACAAAACACCCCCACTTCAATCACTATTTCCTATCTTTGCAAATTGAAATAGGGAAATATGGCAGAAAAGGAAAATACAAAGCAGAAAAAAATTAAGGAATTATTGAGCGAATTAGCCAGTAATGATGAAAGTCGGCAATTAAAAGCGATAAAATCATTAAAAGTGCACGGAAATGAAACTGTGATAAAACCGCTGCTAATTATACTTGAGCGTACCGAAAGTGAACCCATACAGGCTGAAATTATTGATTTGTTGAACACAACCAAATACACAGCCGTTCCAGAACAAATCGCAAATGCGTTGGTAGATGAACGTTTTTTTTCTATTCGTCGCCACTTATTGGCGTCTGCATGGAATTCCGGGCTGGATTATCGCCCTTTTTTAACCGAAATTGTAACGGCTGCAACAGAGGGCGAAATGATGGATGCATTAGAATGCATTACCATTATTGAAAACCTAGAAGGTGCCCCTACCGAAGAAGAACTATTTGAACCACTTATTGTGCTCACAGAATATTTGAACGATAACAAAGAAGAAAAGGGCGCAAAAATGGACTTATTGAAAGAAATTGCCTTGACGTTACAGCAAATGAACAATACACTTTAAACCAAAGCGGATAAGGAATGGCAAAGAACAAACTGCGGCGTTTTGCTGATATGAAAACCATGAGTTGTGTTTTTGAACCGGATTATGACACGGCCAAAACCAATAACTTTGTGATGAAGGGAAATTGGCACAGCGATTATTTTAAAAACGACAACCAACTTATTTTAGAGCTGGGGTGTGGTAAAGGCGAATATGCCGTAGGGCTGGGTAAAAAATATCCCAATAAAAACTACATTGGCATGGATGTGAAAGGCGCCCGCGTTTGGGAAGGTGCTAATCAGGTAAGAGAAGAAGGGTTAACCAATGTAGCTTTTGTTCGCGCACGAATAGATTTTGTAACGGCTTATTTTGCTAAAAACGAAGTGGATGAAATTTGGTTAACTTTTTCTGATCCACAGCCCAATAAGCCGAACAAGCGTTTGTCGTCAAAAATATTTATTGACCGTTATAAGCAGTTTTTAAAACCTGGCGGCATGATCCACCTAAAAACAGATAGCGATATTTTGTTCGAATCTACCCTTGAGCAAATCGAAGAACACGGCTATAAGACGCTTGAAAAAACATGGGATTTATACGGCGAAATGATAGAAAATTTGGATAATGAAACACAAGAAATTTTAGCCATCCGTACCCATTATGAAGCTATTTTTTCAGCTAAGGGATTCACAATAAAATACTGTAAGTTTACCGTCCACTAATTTTTTATGTCAAAATAGGCAACGCTCACCGCTCAGAAACGTTATTAATACAGTAAAACCAAGGGCAAAGTGAAGCTAAAACGATTTAATACCGGAGAAAATTCTTCATCTACACAATTTTCGTGTGCGGATGGTGCGTTGAAAGAGGTAAAGAATTTGTTTTTTCAGCAACAATTAATTGAAGAAAATATTTTAATTGAATTGTACAGCCCAAATTCAGTAAACGAAACAATCTTGGATCAAACGCGGTTAAACATTGACCATGTTTTTTCTAAACGACAAATTTCTAAAAAATGTTTGTTGGGAAGGTATAAATTTGTTGATTCATTCAACTACCAAAACGACTATTCGGCAGAAACAATTTTACAAGTTAAAAACGAACAACGGCGTTTAGGGCTAGATTTTAAAGGCTTTTACATCCTCACTGCCAAAGGCCGTTTTAGCAAAGAGCGTAAAAAAGAGCCGCTATTATTTTTAGGGATAGGCAACAATACGTTTTACCTTTTAAACGCGGCTTTTCAGTTGAAAGAAGATAAAAAAGCCGCTTCGACAACTTCTAATAAATTCGCCCATTGGATCAAAAACGAGACTTTTTTAAAGACGTTTTTCAAGTAGTTGCCTTAATTCCAGAAGGAAGAGTAACCTCTTACGGAGCAATTGCAAACTACTTAGGGGCTAAAAAAGCAAGCCGATCTGTTGGTTGGGCATTAAATGCATCCATTAAAAGTAATGAACCCTTACCCGCACACCGCGTAGTAAATAGATTGGGCATATTATCGGGTAAAATGCATTTTGAAACACCTACCCTTATGGCAGAAAAACTAATCGCCGAAGGACACCAAATCGAGCATGACCAAATTCTCAACTTTAAAACTGCATTTTGGGATCCCTCGGACGAATTAGGATTTTAAAAGAATTGAATTAATCGATTGAATCTTCAAAATCGGCTTCACCAAAATAAACCGCCTCCTCATTTTTTTGCGCTTCCTCTGGCGTCATTAAATCCATACCTCTTACACCTTTTAGTTCAAAAGAAGGCTTAGAAAAAATGTGACTTTTCACTTTAGATACTTTAAACAAAGGCGTTAAGCCTTTTTCTGCAATTATTTTGGTGGACAATCCTTTAGCAAAAACCAGCTCAAAGTTGGCATCCGCATCTGCAATGTCAATGTTGTTGGCACCTATATCTCCCTTTACTTTTAAATCAATCTTTCCGCCAGATTCATTTGATATAATAATAGAACTACTGGTAGAATGAACCAATTCTGTAATTACCGCCCAATCTTTGTCCCACGAACCTTTTCTGTAGAGTTCAACAATCTGTTTACCCAACTTAATTTGATTTTGAATGCTTGGAGAAGTTGTGCCATTCGCTTTAAACAAAATGGAGTTTTTATTACCAAAGTTTACTGTAACACCGGCGTCAATAGAAGGTAGTTGGCTGCCCTCAACCGTTTGTCCGGCTGCTTTAATGGTAATAGAAACCTCACCAGATGAATGGTGCTCAATATCTGATTGAGTTGTATCCCGTTCAATGTCAAAAGCAATACCTTTATCGCTCAAGTTGCCAATTTTTGTAAAAACATTTTGCTTAAACACACCAATATCGCCTAATGCAAGCGGAGTGCCAGGCAGCCAGGTGGCAAAATAACCCAATTGCCGTTTTAATTCTTTCACATATTTCTGATTCGTTTTCATATTATTTTGGATTGATAAATTAATAATACCAAAAGTCATTAAAAATAGGGGCAGATCAATCACCTAAAACGGGTAAATTTAGCCTAACCGTATTCCGGTAGTTTTACAGGTGAAAATTCCTTAGAATTGAAGATAAAGTTGATTATGGTGGTACTGAGGTTATTACTTATCCAGCTGAAAAAGTTTATTGTCCAACGCAAATTTAAACAAGCCCAAACTGTTTTTACTGCCTGTTTTGTGGAGCAAATTTTTACGGTGTGTTTCCACCGTGTTGAACGAAATAAAAAGCTGATCGGCAATATCCTGCGTTGTGTATTCTTCGCAAATTAATTGTAACACCTCTTTTTCTCTTGGTGTTAACCGCACTGGCTGAATTATTTTGTTGCTCACCAAACCGTTCATTATAGTAGCAGTAATTTCCGCGTTAAAATATTTTTCGCCCCGTTGCACAGTTTGTATAGCGTGGTCAAGTTCATCTTTACCCGTATTTTTTGGTAAATAACCATCAATCCCCGCTTTTACAGCATTTTCAATGGTTTCATGGTCGGCGTGCATGGATAAGATTAAGATTTTAATGGATGGAAAATCCTTTTTAATCAATTTAGCACATTCAATTCCATCCAGCTCCGGCATGTTAATGTCCAATAAAATAATATCGCAGACCTCTTTTCTTAGTCGCTCCATTAATTCCGTACCCGTTTCGGTTTCATGCATTACTTGAACGTTCGCAATAGTACCTAGCAAAGAGGTAATGCCTTGTCTAAAAAGTTGGTGGTCGTCTGCTATAGAAATTGTAATCATGATGTTGGAATATTGATAATAATAGTTGTTCCTTTGTTTAATCTGCTGTCAATTTGCCAATTGCCTTTTAAATTCTTAATCCGTTCATTAATAGATGAAAGGCCAAGCCCCTCAGCCGATTTTTTTTCAGTGTCAAAACCTAGCCCGTTGTCCTCGTAAACCAAGGTTAATTCGTCGTCTATTTGGTTAATTTGTAACGTAATTAAACTAGCCTGTGCATGCCGCAGTGTATTGCTGAATAATTCCAGTATTATTTTATAAACTTCGCGTTCATATTCAGAACCTGCAGTATCTAACAAATCGTCTAAATAAAGGTCTATTTTAATTTCCTTTGCAGATGTTATTGAGCTTGATATAGCCTCTAATGCCCCTTTTAAACCATGGCTTTTAAGTGCTTCAGCCCGCATGTTATGTGAGATGTTGCGCACCTCTACAATTCCATCATTAATCATCTGTTTCAACTGGTCTAGTTGTGTTTTATCTTGCCGCTCATCTGTGTTCAATAAGCGCTCTACCTGTAAGTTTACAGCTGCCAGTAAACCTCCCAAACGGTCGTGCAAATCCATTGCAATACGACTTCTTTCAGCTTGTTGTCCAAAATTTTGAGCTTCGTAAATATCCAATTCATACCCTTGTATGAGTTGTTCAATTTCTTGCTTTTTGGTTTCCAATTCCAAACGGGCTAATTTTCGTTTTTGGTTGGAAAATCGGCTTAAAAGCAATGTTAAAATAACCACAACAATCAGCAGAGAAACCAAGGCAATAATAGTAGTATAGCTTTGTTCATTTTCGGCCTCCATACGTTTATTCCGTTCTGTTTCATAACGCAATTGGGCATCCTTTTTTTCAGTTTGATACTTTAAGTCAAGTTCAGCAATATTACTGGCCAATTTTTGTTCAGTTACCAATGCATTGTAATAGTCAAAGGTTTTCCATTTATTTAGCGCAGCCGTGTCATTTTCTACTTTTAGCTGTAAAATAAAATAGCTGCGGGCTACATCTCTTTTCACCTCCATAAACCCCAGTGAATCTGCATAAGCATCTGCACGGTTTACGTAATAAAAAGCGGAATCATATTGCCCTAATTTTTCGTAACTCAAACCAATATTGTGCAAACAAAAGGCCTTTTCCAGCGGGTCGTCAAGCATTTTAAAGGTTTGCCTTAAATGTAAAATAGCGTCAGCGGCATCTCCACTTTGGCTGTACAAAATGCCTAAATTTAGGCGGATATCCTCTAAGGCATAAGCATCTCCTTGAGGGTATGAAAGCCCTTCTTCATAATAATAAACCGCAGAGTCGGTTATGTTTAGGGCATCATATACATTACCTAAGTTGTTATAAACTAATGGTAAACGGAGGGTGTCTTTTAACTTTAACCGAAGGGCCAACGTTTTTTTGTAATACTTTTTTGCCTGGTCTAATTGGTTTGTTTCAAAATAAAGCGTACCCAAATTATTCAATGATTTGGCAATCTCTTTTTCATCTCCAATTTCCTCGCGCAGTTGCAATGCCGCCAATGTAAAATAGCTTGACGAATCAAAATTCCCTGCATTTTTAAACAAAACGCCCCTTGCACTGTACAATAATGAAAGGAGCGTATCATTTTTTAACGCTTTACCCTCAGCCAACGCCTTGGCATTGATAGAAAGTCCGCGTTGTGGGTCTACATCTTTTAGCCGGTATGCTTCTCTGTTTTTTTCTTTAATGCGGTCAATTTCGGTTGATTTTTGCGCATACCCTGTTGCTGTCACCCATTGTAGGGCAACCATTACTCCAATTAAAAACCAGTTTTTTTGCTCCATCATCTCAGCCAAATCTCCTGCAATTTACTTTTTAAAATGAGCAGAATTAGTGGCCTCCGCCTAATTCGTCCGAAACTTTTTTAGAAGTGCGTTTCCCTTTTCCTTTAACATAAACAGGACCGTTAGCCGTATTATCGTAAGGTACAACCACAATATGGTTTTTTTCTACGTTAGGGTCGCGCTCCAAATTAAATGTGGTTGATGTTGTATTGTTTCCGCTTGGGTCATGTTCTAAATAAACCAATACAATTGCATCTGTGTCTTTATAATCCGACGGCGGAGTCCATCCCGCCAAATCCGGATGATTTCTACCAATAATTTCTTTTTTAACCGTACCCCGCTCGCGCGCATCTCCGGTGTGCTTTACCGTACACTGAATAGGGTTTACTTGTTCGTTTATCGTTACTGTCCAACTCATAATTGTTTTAGTTTAAATTAAATTCCCATTAGTGGGTGATGTTATTTTTTTTTAGTTTGAAGGGCAATTTTAAACCCGCACTGCATGCCTTTTCTTGCCCTTTTAAGTAATTAGTAGGAATTAAAAAAGTGGTTTTTCCACTTTCTTCGTCCACCTTAAAATTTAGTTTAAATGTGGTGGATTTAGAAGGTTTCGTAATGTCGCCATGCGCCAAAGTACAAATCAATAGTTGGTCGCCTTCTTTATATTCCGGATGCCGCCAATCCTCTAATTCTGAGTAACCGTAATGCCCATTTTGAATGCTGCCCGGTTTAAACCAAAACTCCGGATGATGCACCGTACAGTAAAGGTCATTTTTATCAACGTGAATTTCTGTTTTCCAATTATTTTCGATTTCATTAAACACAAATGGGCGGTGATGCTCAAAATAGTCGCCCCATTCACCTTTTAACTGCGGTCCATTTTTTTGGTGGAGTAAACGGCGTAATTCGGCATAAAAGCTGCGGTAGTTGCCCATGAACTTTCCACTTTTCCAACAAGCAATTAGCACATCTGTAAATAAACTGCGGTGGTTTATACTTTTAGCTTGATAAGTTACAGCATCCTTTTCACAAGCGCTTAAAAATAAAATTTCACTCGAAAAAACCGTGCCCCGGTGAGGCAAATTGGTCAACTTTTCTTCGTAGTAAGCGGCATTTCCGTTCACCTCAAAAATAGAATCAAGATCTGCCTCGCGTAGCGTTTTTACACCAATATCATCAACCTTAAACCGCTCAAATCGTTTCAACGTCGTCATCCCTTGCGAATAACAGGCGTCTAAAACTAAAAAAAGTTTTGTGCGGGAGTTAAATTCATGCAACGCCGCAATCAGCTCATGTTCAAGTAGCATCTTATCATAAAAGCATAAAAACTCATAATTTTTTCCGTGGTGGTTATACTTGGCTCCATGTCCAGAAAAGCCAATAAAAATATAGGTTTCTCCAGTATGGCTTTCGGCATTGTTTTGTAATTTTTTTAGCTGATTCAGAAATGCACTGGTCGTAGCAGTTTCATTGGTTAATACACACCTGTTGTCTTTTGGATAAAGCGTCGTTTCACTTATTAAATTGTCTAACCCCGTGGCATCATTTTCCGCCCCGACAGATGTTATGGATTTACCGTAATGTTCAGGGTCGGTTTGCCCAACACCAACAGTTAAGCTGTAGCCAATAATCGAATTATGGTATATCGATAAGTCAGTCATTTAATTAGGTTTGGTGGTACTGCGAATATAAAAAATTAATGATGAGTCCAAAAAAGGGTAAAATACATCTTCGCATATTTTTCCATCTAATGGTTCAAATTTAATTCCATCCCAGCCAATTTTTTTCACTGCCTCGTATGATTTTGGTATCACTGAAAACAGTTAGCGTAGTATATTTCTAAGCAATATTCAAATTAATGTACTACCTTTAGGGCGAGTTTTGGTTTCCGCGTATGCGGAATTAAAATGGGAATCAAGTGCTTATCGGTTACGATAAAATTCTTGAACTGTTCCCGCAGCTGTAAGCTTCAACGCTTGTTGCAAAAACCACTGTCCACGCTATGCTGGATGGGAAGGGCAATAAAGTAAGAAGTAAGTCAGAAGACCTGCCATACTCAAAAACAACGCTTTCGGGATAAAAGCAAAGTTTAGGAGGCGCACTGTGCCCTTACACTTCGTTTATATTCCTTTTTTAGTATTAATCGCCTTAAAAAAAACGGGCAAAATTACACTTTAAAGGATGAAAAAATTTTTACTTACAGCAGCATTTTTTAGCGCCTGTCTATTGGGAAAAGCCCAATTTACACAAAACGATTTGGTTTACTACGTTGGCGAAGGTCCTGACACGGCTATATTCGTTGTCGATTTTTTGGATGAAACCGTAGATACAAGTTACGCGTGGGGCTTTTTATTTGATGAAACAGCAACTATTACGGCAGAAACTATGATGCTTGCCATTGCGGCAGATGAACCTTATTTGTCCATTAACATTGATGGAGCTTTTTTAGATGAAATAAGTTATAATGCACACATAGGCACAAACGGAGACCCTAACTTTTGGGGTACGTGGAGTAAAACGGCCGCTACAGACTGGGAAACAAACGACGGTGTAAGTGAAGAATTGAGTAATGGCGATTGGTTCGGATGCTCGTATACTGATTTTGACCCTGCAATAACCCCGGGCGAGCCTTTGCCTGCTTATGCATCTACCAAATTTACCTCAAATGATGTTCAGTTTTGGGTAGGTTCCGGGGCAGATTCAGCTGTTTTTGTAGTCGATTTTGTTACAGATGAGTTTGGTGAAGCCGTAAGTTATGCGTGGGGTTATTTGTTTGATGGTAGTACAGATGCTGCAACCATGTTGTTAGACATTAGTGAGGCAGATATGAATCTTACCATAAATGCAGAGGCTTTTTTAAATGATATTTTGTTTAACGGATTAGAAGGTATAGGCGGTGACCCGCATTATTGGGGAACGTACAGCGGAACAAACCTGTCAGACTGGACGCTAAACGCTGGACTCGGCACGGTAATAGCAGATGGAGATTGGTTCGGTTGCTCGTATGATGCATGGCAGCCGCGTCGTCCTTTTTATCCAATCTCAGCCAATGATGCCACTCAGTTTGATTTTGGAGACGTGGAGTTTATAGTCGGAGAAGGGGTTAACCAAACTGTAATTGTAATTGATTTTAATGCATGGTTGCCCGGCCTTTCGTATGCTTTTGGATACTTGTTTGATACAGAAACGGTAACGGCAGAGCAAGTTTTGAATGATTTATCTGCGTTTGCTCCGTACGGTTTAAATGCAATTATCGAAGGTGGATTTTTAACAACGATAGAATATGAATTTGAAGCAATTACAGGTGTAGGTGGTATGCCTGATTTTTGGTCTACCTGGAGTGCAAACAACAGCGCCGGCTGGGAGTTAAACAGTGGTATTTCAACAGAATTAGTCCATGGAGATTGGTTTGCATGTTCATATACAAATTATGCGCCAGCAACGCCACCAAGCATGCCACAGCCGGCCATTGCGGTAGACGCTGTAAATAATGAAACGTTCAATGTAAGTCTTTATCCAAATCCGGCTGTTAACGTAGTTCGTGTAATGGTAGATGAAAATGTGCAACTTACATTGGTTGATATCAGTGGCAAAGTAGTGCACAGTCAATTCCTTTCTGCCGGAGCAAATACGATAAATATTGAAGCAATTTCAAGCGGAATGTACCACGTGCAGTTATCTACTGCAGAAAAAATGTGGACAAGCAAACTTGTTAAACATTAATAAGTAAAAGGGGAGTAAGGTAGAAAAGGATGTATAAAGCAGCATACATAGTAGGGATAGTGTTTATCCTTTTTGCTACGTCCACATCAGCACAAGACAGTACGCGTAATTTACCTACGGTTAATGTACAACGCGCGTTTGATTCGATTGTAAAAATTGCCATAATTACAGCCCCCGTGCCTCACTTTGAATTGCATCAACAACAATTAACCGAATTAGGAGTGGTTGATTTAGGAGAAGCCTTAAAATTTTTACCCGGTTTTCAAATACAGGATTATGGCGGAATAGGCGGAATAAAAACGGCTGCATTTAGAGGAACGGGAGCGGGACATACAGCGGTGGTGATAGATGGAAATGTAATGGCAAATACGCAAACAGGGGTGGTTAACTTATCGGGGTTTGAAACTTTTGGGCTAGAAAATGTAGCGTTTGCTTCGGGGCAAAATCAAACAAATAACGCAACAGCCACAGCTTATACTCAACTTAATACTGTTTCTACCACCTCTCTGCTCGTTAAAAAGCCGAAAAGACTGCAATTAGGTGTTTATGGTAACGCCACCACAATTAATGCTTTTGAGCAGGGCGGCTACGTTGTACAACCATTGGGCAATCAATTTTTTGTAGGTGGGCAAGGCATGGTACGGTACGGAAACGGTGCGTACAACTATGTCCATCCACTTGAACCCGGAGTAGAGCAAACGCGCATAAATACCCGCTTGTTTAGCTACCGTACAAGAGGTGTTGTTGGTTTTGACAACGGAAAAAACGCACTAATTTTAAGCGGATATTTTGATGATGCTGAGCAAGAATTACCCGGTGCAACGGTACTGTTTAACCCGTCTGCAGATAAGGAACTGTGGTTAAAAAACACGCGTTTAAATGCCAATTATAAGCATGAAACCAATCGCTGGAAGTTAACGAGCCACCTGGGTTATCAAAATAATCGAACCCGTTACCAAAATAGGGGCATTAGCACAGTAGGTTCAGCGGTAGACGCGCAGTATTTTTTACAACAATCCACCACGGGTTTTGTGCTTGAACGAAAGCTGAAACGAAAAAGTGAACGCATTTTTATTGGTGGCGATTATTTAGCGACGAATTTAACTGGAAATAACTTAAACATTCGCCCCACACGTTTACAAAACAACAATGTGTTGGGGATTTCAAAATGGATCGGCCGTTTTAACGTAGCTGCTAATGTTACCACACAATTCATAGCCGATCAATTTCCTACAACTGCAAATTTAGAAACCAACAATCGTTTTAAATTGTCCCCTTTTGTTGCGGTGGCATTACTGCCTTTTAAAAAACACGCTTTTCGTATTCGCGCCTTTTACAAAAATGCCTTTCGTATGCCAAGTTTTAATGATTTGTATTACAATGCCATTGGTAATTTTAACTTACGTCCAGAAGATGCCAATGCATTTAATATAGGGTTGACCTACGGTATTAATCGAAAAAAAGTAAATGCAGCCGTCACTGTGGACGGTTATTACAATCAAGTGACAGATAAAATTGTAGCCGTGGCTACAAAAGATTTGTTTAATTGGAGTATTCAAAATATTGGAAAATCTGCCATCTATGGGGTTGACATTGCAGGGCATATTGCCATAAAATTGAAAAAATCAACAATCCGATTTTACACCAATCACAACATTAATCGTTCGCTAGATGTAACCAATCCAGCGTCACCAAGCTACAAAAACCAGTTGCCATATACACCATTTTATAGCGGTAGTAATGGGTTTAACTGGTTGTGGAAGGGGTTTAACTTTAGCGCTAATATTTTAATTTCCGGCTTTCGGTTTTCATTAAATGAGAATAATTTTGCCAATTTTTTGCCGGGTTATAGTGACTTAAACCTTGGTGTTGGCAAAACAATTGGCTTAAAAAAAGCAGCACTTTTTATCGACCTAAAAGCCATGAATATTTTTAACAAAAACTATCAAGTTGTGCGCAGTTTCCCCATGCCGGGACGGTATTATCAGCTACGCGTAATTTTTAAATTAAATGAGCAATGAAAAACTATAGTTACTTAATTGTTCTTACCCTGGTAATCGCCTGCAAAAAGCCACCTAGCGCGCCTGAACAATCAGAAAGTTATAAAAGCGGCATTTTAGCGCTAAATGAAGGGTTATTTGAGCAAAATAATGCGAGCATTACGTTTTATTCGTATGCAGAATCAGCAGATTTTCAGTTGGCTTTTCAAACAGAAAATGAACGGGGCTTAGGCGACACGGCTAATGATTTTGAGGCGTATGAATTAGACGGCGAAGCGTACATTATTATTGCGGTAGACGTATCAAGCCAAGTTGAAATTATAGAGCGTTATACGTTAAAAACAGTTGCACGAATTCCACTCTTTAACGGAGAAACTGCACGTTCACCACGCCGTGTTAAAGTAAAAGGTGATAAAGCATACGTGTGTAATTTTGATGGTACCGTTGCCGTAATTGATTTGCGCAACCATACCATTGTTAATCTAATAGAGGTGGGGCAAAACCCAGATGGGATGCTGGTTTTGGATGATCGGTTGTACGTGACCAACTCTGGCGGTTTAAACTTTCCAGATTATGATAATACAATCTCTGTCATTGATTTAAACAGCCAAACGCTTATCAATACGATTGAAACACGCATAAACTGTTCAAGTTTACAAACAGACGAAGAAGGTGATATTTACGTGGTTTCACGTGGAAATTATGATGACATTTCACCAGCATTGCTGCGAATAAATTCTGCTACGTATGAAGTTGAAGAAACCATTGAACGACCGGTTGCATCCATTAAATCAAATGAAAACTGGCTGTACTTTTATGATAATGAAGCCGCCGGGGTTTTTAGAATGAACACCTTAACAGAAACAATTGAAACCGAAAAATTTATTGACGCTAGCGATATTGAAACGTTTTACGGTATTCATGTTAATCCCGCCCAAAATCGCCTTTTTTTAATGGATGCCAATGGTTATGTAAATTCTTCTACCGTACATGTTTACGATTTACAGGGTGACTTTAAATTCAGTTTTACAGCCGGGTTAAATGCAACTGATCTAATTTTTAATTAAAATGAAAGCAACTTTATTTATTCTTATCTTAATTGGCCAAGTTGTCGCTTTTTCGCAATTTGCCCCACCCGCAGGCAATGAGGGTACAACAGCCATTGCAAATGACTCTTCTTTAATTATAAATTGGGCAAATGAGGTGGTTTTAATAGAAAGAGGTCCCGAAGATATTACAGCACCAACAGGCACGCTTGCCAGTTTTGGTACGCCTAGTGAAGCTGTGGGCTTTGCCGAAGGAAACAGCACAAATGTTGTTAGTTTAGGAGATGGAGGAAGTATAACGTTGGCTTTTCCTTACCCCATTGTAAACGAAGAAGGGTGGGATTTTGCAGTATTCGAAAATAGCTTTTCCAATACATATTTAGAGTTTGCCCATATCGAAGTAAGTTCAGATGGTGAACGTTTTGTGCGGATTCCCTCACAATGCCAAATCCAAACAACAGAACAAACGGGTAGCTTTGCTGTGAGTGAAGCTGAGAAAGTAAATAATTTGGCTGGCAAGTACCGTATGGGCTTCGGTACGCCTTTTGATCTGGAGGATATTACAGACTCCACCGGAATAGATTTGAACGCCGTCCTTTATGTTAGAGTAGTTGATGTAGTTGGCACAATTGATGCTGCTTTTGGGTCGGTTGACAGTGACGGAAATTTAATTAATGATCCTTACCCAACGGCTTTTGAAAGCGGGGGATTTGATTTGGATGGGGTAGGCGTTATCCATGAAGATAATCCATTTGCGACTACTGAAAAAACGGAATTTAATACGGTTTTAATTTATCCAAACCCCACAACCGGAATCATTTATTTTAAAGGTATACAAACCAGTTCCACCATTCAGTTATATAATTTACAAGGTCAATTTATTCAACAGGTTGGTGCAAGTCAATTTATTAATTTGAATGATTTTGGAATAGCGTCCGGACTTTATATTATAACCATTCAAAACAATGACGGAAATATTTTTACGAAACGCATTAACTATCAGAACTAGGAGTTGAGGTCTTTTTTCTTGCGGCGTTTAACTACAAATAAGGTATAAGCGACAAAAAGGGCGCAACCAATTCCAAGCACTTTCCAAAGGAAAAAATGTGTATCTTCCATTTCAATCGGGTTTAAGGTTAAAATTCAATTTAGTAAAAAAAGTCTAACGTGTCAAGCATATTATTGTGTAATTGGCTAAAATTGAACGGATAAAGTAAAAAATGCGTGTAAAAAAGCAGTAATTATTTTAATGTTGGCCATAACCACTAGTGCATTTGGTCAGGAGAAAGAGGTGCTGAATAAAGCTGAAGTAGATGCGCATAATGTTACAAATTATGCCTCAGCCATTCAGCTTGCAGATTCGCTTATGGCAAAATATGAGGCGAACCCCTTTGTTGTAAGTGCTGATGGTGGCAAAACGTATTGGGATGGATTAGGCACGATTAGAGATTTATACGAAAATGCACTGCATTATCAGCCTAATGACAAGTATGCGGTTGTTCAACTTTCGAACCTCTATCAAAAAATGAAAATGCGCAGCGCACAAGAACATTCAGCTATGCTAGAAAAGCTAATAAAAAGGGGAGACGATTATTACAATGCTGAAGAATTTGACAAAGCCAAAGAAGCCTACCAAAAGGTATTGAACATTGACCCTACAAATGTGCATTGCATAACGCGAATAAAGGAATTGGAAGAATGGTAGTTAATTCTAAAAAATTTTAAAGTGCATCAGCAAATTTACTTAGAACGGCATTGGTGCCCACGCTAAGACAGTATAAACTAGCTGGAACAAAAGCGAGTGAAATTTCATTTAAATTACTATTCTCAAACTTATCAATAGTTGTAACCATTGCTGAATCAAGGTCTTGTTTTTTACAAAAAGAAACGAGGTTGTTTAGCTCGTGTGGTTTTTTTACAAAACGATTAGACCATTTAATTTCTACACACCAATCGGGCTTTTGTAATTTATCATCAAAATGAACCAAATCAACCTCTCCAGATTTCCAACGGGCGTAATATAGATTTTGTTCAGTTGAGTGTTGCCATTGTGAAAATATAGCCGTCTCTACCATATTCCCCATAAATTCATCAGATGCAGTTATAGGAAAAAATAATGCGCTGCGTAAAGAAGGGTTCGTCAAGTAAACCTTAAAAAAATTAGTGCGTAAAAATCGTTTTCCACTTTGGTCAATCCGGTGAACTGTTTTAATTAAAAAAGCAGCTTCTAAATATTCTATGTATTTACGGATGGTGTTTTTTGAAACGCCAGAACTTTTGGAAATGGTTTCATAAGAAACTTCATTTCCTGAATTATAGGCTAAATAGGTAAAAAGAGAGTTTAATTCTTGAATGTCATTAATACCATATAAACTTGGAAGGTCACGCATTAATACTTTATCAATAATATCATTACGAATGTACCTTTGTGGATTGGTTTGCAAGGTTTCGGATAAGGATAGCTCCGGGTAGCCTCCAAAATTTATATAATTAAGAAATTTTTCATTTAACGATTGCAACAATTCCGATTTTTCTTCGCTAAAATTCAAAAAAAGTAAATCATTTGCACGGTCTTTATGTTCTGTTAACATTAAGTACTCGTAAAAACTGAGCGGTGGAAGCATAAAATCAGTAAACCGTCCAGCACCAGACTCTCGGCTTTTTAATTTTAGCGCCGCCGCAGCCGAACCAGATACAATAAACTTTATGTTGTGATAAGAATCTACTAACGTTTTTAAATGAACCTCCCAATCTTTCAAGTACTGAATTTCATCAAAAAAAATGTACGATTCTTCACTTTTATCCACGTTCTTATGCTTCAAAAAAAGTTGCACTAACTCATCTAGTCCTATTCCATTAAAAATAGGTGTTTCAATAGAAATAAAACAACTATTTTTTGCATTGACCTTTTGCTCAATTAGTCTAGCGATACTATGATAAATCATTACTGTTTTTCCAACTCTGCGGGGTCCCATTAATACTACAGCGCGCTTAATGCTGCGCTCCTCCACCAAGGGCTGAAATAAATTAAAATAAGCCCTACGTTTCATTTTATTATAAAAGGGATCTATCTTTTTCGTCTCCCACCACGGATTTTCAAAATCCATGCGTTTAAGAATTTGCTCTTCTGAAAAATTAATTGGCATTTAAGTTCAATTTGTTGATCTTAAACGAAGATAGTTAAATAAGATCAAACAATTGATCTTATTTTGAATTTAAATTTTTTCTACTAAAAATTAAACTTTAAATCCCTGTCATTCATGATATCAAACGAAATTTTGAACTGGACATTTTTGGGTTGGTCGGGCTGGGGTAGCTGAAATTGATTATTGGCCACACTAAATATGACATAAGCACCAATTCGCAGTCGCCGCCGGGTAAATTTAAATATGCGTTCCGCGCCAAAAAAGGCTTCGGTGTAAAAATAATTATTATGCTCTGGTAAATAAATAAAACCGCCACCCATCAAGGCTTTTACACCCGTTTTTTTCATAAACGGAATTTTATTGACAATGGCGCCGTTAAAATGGTGAATATAATGCGCCTCCACATAAAACTCTTGCGTTTCGTAAGACGAGTCTAAGTTTTGAAATGAGTAAAGCGGGTCGCTAAACAAAAAGCGAAAAATGCTTTGGTCGGATTCTCTAAAAAACTTTCGGTCAATATAATAAATACTGTCTTGATTAACATACGCGCCGGTTCTTACACGATACTTAGACTGACCCAACGTACCAATTTGAAAATCTTGTTCCACACCAAAGCTCAAGTAGTCAAAATCTACTACAGAGTTAAACGGGCCGTCATAGCCTTTTTCCCAATACAGTGTAAAAGTAGGCCAGCGGCTGCCCAAAATAACTTTACGATAAGGCTCTGAAATGTACTTTTGCGCAGGCGTGTATGAAAGTGAAATATTTGTTCTAAACGCCATATACGGATCAAATTGAATCGGCAAACCATTATCGGTAGCGTCATCAAGCCACGTTACAAAGCGGTAGTCTAAATCAAAAGGCGCACGATTTTCTAACCGCGCACCAGTAGATAAAAATAAGCCATTTAGAATTTCAAATCGGTGCCAAATACCTCCTTGAATATTCTGATAGATGTTTTCTCGGTTAAATGTTTGTATCCAACCGTCATAGCTATTAATAAATGAAGCGCCCTTATTAAACCAAAGTGAATATGTAGCAAATTTTTTAGGTTTGTAGCGGTGGTAAATGCGGGTAGAGCCTCTAAAGTCGGCATTATTAAAGCCAATTGTAACGTCGGTGTCAAAATCCACCCATTGTTCGTCCTCCCACTTTTTAAAAATGCTAAACCCTGGGCCAAAACGTGCTCCACCAATATTCAATGGTTCTATTACATCTGCTACAGATGATAAATACCACTGCGTTTTCTTTTCTCTGTCGCGGTGTTCTATTCCGAACCAAAGTACTTTTAACGCGGTAATTCGGTTAAAGTCTGCATCTACCGAATCCAAATAAGCCTCAGAGGTGTAAATGGCCAATAAACTATCCTGCACAAACTTTTTGCGCTGTTCCTCTTTCGTAAGCGGAATCGGGCGAATAGCATCCCAATAAGTGGTGTCACGCTTATAAGCTTCTTTTGTGGTAATGCCCACCTCATTAGAGAAAAATTTAGGTGGAAAAACAGGGTTAATTTGATAATCTGAATAAACAACATCCGTAATGCCAAAAACAGTCTCACGCCCATATTTTGTTTTGTATTCAAACTGTTGTTTTTTTAATAACCAAAGTGAATCTTTTTGAACAAACTCCTGGACAATTCTAAAATCGTCATAGGTTTTTAAATTCCCTTTGTGCATAGAAACATCCACTTTCGTCAGCACCCACTCATTTTTCAGAATATAAAGGTTACCCTCCATAGTGGATGTTCCAACCGATCGCGGTGAAATATTTACAGTGTAAATCGTATCACCATCTACCTCATTAATTTCAGTTAACTTGTATTTGTACGATAAAATACCCGAAGGGTGCAGTGGCGAAACAATAGGCGTTTGGTGTAAATCATCTTTACGAATAAGGCTTTCGTAAAAATTAAAATCGCCACTTACGGTAGATTGAAAATAAATTTGATCGGGCGACCCCAGCTTGTCGTAGCCCGTTCTTATTTCTTTAATTTTATTGGGGTAGGCAAAGTGTTTGGTCAAATTAATTTCCACCATATTTAAGCGTTGGTCGCCTTCTATTTTTTTTCGAATTTCATCCTTTTGTTCTTGAAAAATGTCACCAGGCTCTTCATTGTCATCCTCTACCTTTTCTTTTTTTTGCTTTTTATCAAATGTTTCTACGCCTTTAATGTAAATTTCGCACGTGTAGCCATCCATTTGCTGAATCATGTCTTGTTTATTGTCAATGACTTGTTGTACTATCATCCACCCAATGTTTTTTCGTTTCGTTTCAATTTCTACCGTGGCCAATTCATTTTCTTTTTGTTTGAGGTAAACATTTTGCACAGTAGGCTCTAACTTATCAACTGTCACTTTTACGGTTAAATCATCAAAACCAATGCATTTATAAATCACTTCATACGTTCCCATATTACAGCCAAAAAAGTACTTTCCCTCCATGTCTGTAATGGCACCTGTGTTGGCAAATTGTTTTACGTAAACCTTGGCGTAAGGTATTGGGTTGTTTTGTTCATCTAGCACAAAACCAGTTATGCTTTGCCCATACCCAATTTGTAGGGTAAGGCAAAATACACATAGGGTTTGGACAAGTTTTTTAACGTTCATTCTTCTTAAAATGGGTGCGTCGCTGTAGATAAGACAACTTTTTTAGTGAAAAGTTACACATCTTTTTAAAAAAAGGCATAAACAATTCAGTTTAACGGACAAATGATATTATCGGCGGAAAAAATTGGCGCCCGCAGTAATTTGCGTCTGATCGGCAGCATCAAGGGTTAAACTATCAATTATAAGGTTCTTTAAATCAATCGATCCGTTGTCGGCTAAGTTTAAGTTCAGTTGCCGGATGCGTTGTTTTTCAGTGTTTTTCATAAAATTAACGCGTGATTTATTTTGAATGCTTAAGCCAATTTCACCCAATAAATCGCTAGTTTCTATTTGTACAAAACTAGCCTCAGTTAACTTAAACAGCATAGAGGCATCATCAGTTAGTTCTACAGCAGCCACTCCATTAGTCACCGTTAATGATTCAATTGTAGAGTGTTGTACTACAACAGTAGGGTTGTCTCGGGGGCGAATATCGCGGTAATCATCATACGTTAAGTAATCTGCAAAATTAATGTATAACGTATCATTAATTGTTTTAATTTCTATATCATTTTTTGCTTGTTGATCCCTGTAAATGGTGGAGCTTGGCGCAGGTGTAAGTTTAACCAAATCTTTATTGCCACCATTAATTACGATATGATGATAATTCGTTTCATCAAACTTATCATACGCGTAAAAAGGGTCTGTCTTATCAATAGCTGTGTATTGCGTGTTCAGTTCGTAATTTGTATACGTTAATCCGCCCAGGCAAAAAAAGGCGAGTACAATAAATAATACAGTGCTGGTTTTCATGTTAATTCGTTTTATTTTTTTGATGGCGTTCATACGCCGCTTCAATCATTTTAATATCTATTTCTAACAATTCCATATTGCGGAAAAGGTGAGGCAGTTCTTTTTCTAAAAACGCTTTTTTCCGTTGATTTTTAATTTTGTTTTTAGCACCCTCTGCCACAAAGTAACCCAAGCCACGTTGTGTAAAAATAATGGTTTGCTGCTGCAAATATTCATAGGTGCGTTGCACAGTATTAGGGTTTACCTGCATGTCCACCGCCAACGTCCGAATGCTCGGTATTTTCTCATTCTCAGGATACACATCTTCCAATATTTTATTGCAAATACTTGTTGCTATTTGCAAATAAATTGTTTGTTTTTTTTTTAAACTCCATTGGCTACAATTGTTTTTCTCTAATCCGCGCAAAGTGAAGGCCCGAAAAAATTAGCACAAAGGGTAAAAGTACACTATATGCGCGTGTTTTTAAAGCTACGTCGGGCTGTAAAACGTATAGACCAGAATTACTCGTTTCACTTTCAATTAACACCGTCCCAAACGGAACTTGGTTCCAAAAAGCCACCGAATCTGCAAAAAAAGCATTGGCAATAAAGTAATTGACAATGAACAGTAAGGCAAAAAATAAGAAAGCCGCTAGCATTGAAAAAATTAAGCTATTCTTTTTAAAATAGAGCGTACCTGTTAACACAATATTGGCTAAGATGGCACCGGTTAGAATAGAAATTACGCTTTGATTAGAGTCAAAAGGCAACACATTTATAGCACCCGCTGGCAAAGCTAAACTTGTGGTAATCCGTTCAATCATCCATAAATCAATCAGCCGAAATAAAACCAAATAAATTACAAAGTAAAGCCCAATACCTAAAACGGCATTTAACAACCACTTTTCAAATGACGAATTCGGCAATAAAAGGTAGCTAATCCCCTTGGGTTGACTATCAAACTCACTGGCTAAAATATGGCTGAATAAAATAGGGCCAAACATCAAACCAAGTGTAGCAAATGCGTTTTGTACACCAAAATAAATGTTCGGATCCATTTTAATGTTCATAAACAAAAAAGTGATGATGATGAGTGCAAAAATACTTCCAAAAAGCTTTACCCCGCGCTCCACTAATAATCGCCTGAATGAAAGTAAAAATCGATTAATGTTAAATATAGATGTCATAATTATTTTAGTTAAAAAGTGGGGTAATTTTTTCGCTATCAACCACAGCTGTGTTAAACAATTGCTCTAGATTCACGGTGGTTTCTTCGCCTTCTGTATTTTTTTCCATTACGGCATGTCCACCAATCACCTCTTCTGCGGCAATGATGCCTTCAGTGGGTTTAGTTACATAAAAATTAAAGGCAATTTTTTCGCTAATGCGTTGGATGGATTCGTTAATAATTACCTTGCCTTGATTTACAATTACAATATGGTCGATCAAATGATCCAAGTCTCGCACTTGATGGGTAGAAATTAAAAAAAGCTTATCGTCTGTTATGGTTTTTGCAAGTAATTTTCTGAATTGTGTTTTAGAGGGGATGTCGAGTCCATTTGTGGGTTCATCCATTACTACAATTTTGGTGTTACATGCCAGCCCAAACGCAATAATGAACTTTTTTTGCTGCCCGAATGAAAGTTTGTTTAATTTTTTAGTTTGTGGTACTTCTAACTCACTTAAGTGTGCTTCAAAATCCTGTTTTGAAAAATTCGGGTAAAAACCACCATAGGTATTAATAAAGTTTGAGGTGCTGATGGATGGAATGTAAACCTCCTCTGAAATCATAAAAATTTCATTTAAAAAAGTAGGTTGCCGTTTCCCTGGCTTTTTTCCGTTTACAAGCACTGTGCCTTTAGTTGGACTGTTTAAACCTGTTATATTTTTTAACAGGGTCGATTTTCCGGCCCCGTTTTTACCAAATAAGCCATAAATTTTGCCAGGGGTAAGTTCCAAATTCATGTCTGAATAAATGGGAAACCGTTTTTGGTAAGCAAAGTTAAAATCATTAAATACAATCATTTCGTTTTTTTTGAATTAGTGTATTAGTTAAATAGTACACTACAAATGTATTCAAATTTCAGCGAGCTTTCCTAATTTTTTTGAATTTAATTTTCGAAAAACTGTATTTTACCTTATGAATAGGGAGGTGTGGGCTGCATTTAGGGTATGTTTCAGCGGGTAAATAGTATGATAAATTGAGTAAATAGAAGCGCAGCTAACTTCAATGCACCTCAAAAATGAAGGGGCGATACGCTTTTATGAGTTTGCTTCGTTTGGTAGATTGTAGGGGGTAGTTTTTTGATAAATCGATCGGCTCTGTGTTTGATAGTTGCAAAATAGCCCGGTTAATTTGTTCGTGCCGCAGCGCGTAAGTAACAGATTGTTTACCCGCATGGTTTGCCGTAATAATACCGGTTAATCGGCCATTGCTGTCAAACAAAGGGGCACCGCTATTTCCCATATTTGAAGGCATAGACACCTCAAAATACAATGTGTCCGAATTATAGCCTGTTTCTGAACTAACCACCCCTGCGGTGTATACGACATCTTTTTTCGGATAACCCAACGTAAAGACATCCTGCCCCAACTCCATTGCATTTTTTACAAATTTATAGGGCACAGGTTCAAACAAAACCGCAATACTATCCGGGCATTTTAAAATTGCTAAATCTGCAATTGAATCGGTATACACTACAACAGCATCAAAGGTCATTTGCAGTTTTTTTTGTTGAAGGGTAATCGTGTTTTGCGAACCAACCAAATGTTTGGCAGTAATAAAATAACCAGATGATGAAATTAAAAAAGCAGTTCCCCGCGGCAGCCTACTGAGCAGTGCATCACCCCCAAAGGTGCCACCATTTGCGCTTGGCGTAAACTCGGTTACAACAGTTCCAGCGCCCTGGCCTGTTTTGCTGTAATCGTCTGTCGCACTTTCAGAAAAGTTAGACAGTTCTTGATACCCTTTTTTTGATGTTGCATCCGTTGCGCCATTAAAATTAGTAATCATTATTAACAATAATAAGCTCGCTGCGGCGCCTAACGGAATTAAAAATGCAGGTCGTAATAAAATTGATTTTTTTCTTTTGCCATATAGCTTGCGGTGTGTCTGTTTTAGTTCTTCTTTAAAATTTTCGTAGCCGAATGCATCAGCAATAAGTTGTTGCTGTTTTGTATACCCCTCAAATTTTTGCGCTAACGCTGGTGAATTTGCCAATTCATTTTCAAAAGCTGCTCTTTCATCTTTAGTTAATTGGTTCTGCAGGTACGCATCAAACAACGATATGTCTTTCTCCGTCATCATTTGCCTGTCATCATTTTTCGCAACCGCATAAAACACTTGTATTTTTGATTTTTAGCTGTTGCAGGGTTGGCATAATGCAGCTGCTTAGCAATTGCTTTCATAGAGCTACCCAAAAAATAAAACTCTTTTAAAATGGTGCGGCAGGGTTCGCCAATGGACAAAAGTGAAGCATTCATTTTTTTTACATTCACTACATAATTCAAATCTTCCGCCTCTGGTAGGTCTTCAAAAACTATTTCAGTGGCGTAAGCTTGTTCATTCACCTCATTTTTGGTGAGCTGTTTTAGCCAAAAGTTGCGTGCAATACCCACTAAAAAAGTGCTGGCTTTTGAGGTAAGTTGAAAATCTATCTGGTTTACCTTTTGTATAAGAAGATAGAACGCATCATGAAAAACATCTTGCACATCAGCAGGTGTTCCGCTATTTTTAAGAATATAGTTTTCTACCATTGGATAGGCCTCCTTATATAGTTTATGGATTGTTCTCCGGTCTTTCTGTCGGATTTTTTCAATCAATCCGGACGATATTTCTGTTTCTGTCTGCAAGCTGTCCAATACTATATATCCTAAAAAAAATAAAAGGTCACCCAAAATAAAAAAAAACTTTCATTTCGGGTGACTAAGGGTTACCGTTAAGGATTCATTTAAAGAAAACAGTTCAAAAAATGCTGTTTAATCAATAAAGTCAATATAAACCAGCTTGAAACAAGCACAAAAAAACAGAAATGAAAAAATTAATCATCCCAATCGTCACCTTATTAAGTATAGTAAGTTGCAATGAAAACAGTGCCGAAAATTCTATAATATCACCTGCAGATGTTGGCGGTGCTTATGAAGGTTATGCCGATTATGAAGCTAATTACGAATTAAAAACCGACCAAGAAAGCCCGGCAGGCAATGGCGCACCCACCGCTACATCAGCAGAAAAAGAAGTGGTAAACCGCGTAAAACGTAAATTGGTTAAAAATGCAGTGCTTAGTTTTGAAACGGATAGTTTACAACTGCGCAAAAAAATAATTGACGCTGCCACCACAAAGTTTGATGGTTACATTGCCAATGAAGAGCATTATGAGTCAAACGGACGCAATAGTGTTGACGTAACTGTTCGCATTCCAAGCAATTATTTTGATGATTTTATGAACATGGCCACCCAGGGGGTAGGCGAGTTTGAGTCACGTTCTATAAGTGTAAATGATGTAACCGAAGAATATGTGGACGTTGCTGCCCGGATTGAAACAAAAAAAGAACTCAAAAAACGATTTGTTAAACTGTTAGATCGGGCAACGTCAATTCCCAAAATTTTTGAAATTGAACGCGAAATATCGGCATTGCAAGCCACGATTGAGTCTTACGAATCGCGCTTAATAAAATTAGGCAATAGTGCAGCATACTCTACAATTGTGATGACCTATTTTAAGGTAATTCCAGAAAAAATTATCGAGCAAAATGAATTTGCAGATGCTTTTAGCGTTGGATGGAACGGACTTGTAGGCGTTGGTTTAATTCTAATCCGATTATGGCCTTTTCTAATAATCTTGACACTTGGTTTTTTCATTTATTTAAATCTGCAAAAAAAGAAACAAAACAAGGCCGTTAAACGTTAACCTATTTGGAGGATTGATAACGTATTTATTTTATTTCACATTAAATAATGTTACCTTTGCCTCTTATAAATTTGGGTGGCCTACCGTGGCCCATGACAATAAAACATAAAGAGACTAATGAAATTATCAGCATTTAATTTTGATCTTCCAGAAGATTTAATCGCTCAACATCCGCCTCAAAACAGAGACGAATCTAAACTGATGGTGCTTAATCGTGAAACACAATCAATAGAGCATAAGCAGTTTAAAGATGTATTGGACTACTTTGATGAAGGAGATGTGTTGATAATGAACAATACAAAAGTTTTTCCTGCACGTTTGTACGGAAATAAAGAAAAAACAGGAGCGCGCATTGAAGTGTTTTTGCTGCGCGAATTAAATCGTGATAGCTTACTTTGGGACGTATTAGTAGACCCTGCGCGTAAAATAAGAATTGGAAACAAGCTGTATTTTACAGATGACGATTCGTTGGTTGCTGAGGTGATTGACAATACAACTTCCAGAGGGCGTACCATTCGCTTTTTGTTTGATGGCTCGTATGAAGAGTTTAAAGAAAAAATTACAGAATTGGGCGAAACACCAATTCCGCCATACATTAAAGGAATGCGTGATGTTGTTCCGGAAGATGAAGAACGTTACCAAACCATTTATGCTAAAAACGAAGGTGCCGTAGCTGCTCCAACCGCAGGTTTGCACTTTAGCCGCGAATTATTAAAACGGCTAGAGATTAAAGGAGTAGAATTTGCTGAATTAACCTTGCACGTTGGCTTAGGTACATTTAGAAGTGTAGATGTTGAGGATTTAACAAAACACAAAATGGATTCTGAGCAGGCAGAAATTACCCAAAAGGTAGCCGATATGGTAAACAAGGGTAAACGCAATAAAAAACGGGTTTGCGCCGTAGGTACAACAAGTATGCGGGCTATAGAATCAAGCGTTTCTACAGATGGATACTTGAAGCCGTTTGCCGGATGGACAAATAAATTTATTTTTCCGCCGTATGAATTTTCAATTGCAAACTGTATGATTACGAACTTTCACACGCCGCAATCTACCCTTTTGATGATGATTGCTGCTTTTGCAGATTTAGATTTTGTAAAAAAAGCGTATGCAGAGGCCATTGAAAAAGGCTATAAATTTTACTCGTATGGAGACGCAATGCTGATTATTTAATTCGGCATCTAACTTTTAAAAATTAGTACATTTAAACTGCCGGAAAAACACCGGCAGTTTTTTTATTATGAGTTATTCCGTTATCATAACAGCAGGTGGGGTGGGCAAGCGCATGCAAGCCGATAGACCTAAACAGTTTTTAGTGTTAAAGGGGAAACCCATTTTAATGCACACCATAGAGCGGTTTTATAAGGTAGATACATCCATTCAAATTATAGTAGTACTGCCGCAAGACCAACTTACCGTATGGAAAAACATATGCCGTACCCATAACTTTATTATACAACACCAAACCGTGGCAGGGGGTAAAGAGCGTTTCCATTCTGTACAAAAAGGCCTTGCGTTGGTCAATGGTGAATATACTGCAGTGCATGATGCTGTTCGCCCATTGGTATCAGCAACCGTAATAAAAAATTGCTTTTCAGCATTAGAAACCAGCCCTGCCATAGTTCCTGTAGTAGACATGAAACAATCTATTCGGCAGGTTGTAAATGGTCAATCTAAATCTGTTGATCGGTCAAATTACAAAATGGTGCAAACACCGCAATGTTTTACAACTGCTTTATTAAAACAAGCCTACCAGCAACCATTTAACCCAATATTTACAGATGATGCAAGCGTAGTAGAGCACGTTGGAGAACCAATTACCTTAATCGAAGGAAACGAAGAAAACATTAAAATTACCACCCCGGCAGATTTGAAAATTGCGGCACTTTTTTTAGCTCCTTAACACAGTGAATTGTGCTTTTTCGCCAAAAAGGCGTATCTTCCAAACACAAATGTAGCGTATGCGTACCCTTTTTTTAAGTTTTGTTTTAATGGTTTCTGCCCCTCTATTGGCGCAACAAAGCGTTGGGTTGGGTTATGAATTTTCATTTTTAAGCACAAGCGAGCAGACGTACAATTACAATGTTGGGGTGTACAATAAAAACGAAACGATAGACTTTTACAACGTGCGAAATAAAATGGGAGCAGTGGCACACGGTCTAAGTATTCGGTCTTACGGTTCACAATTTTTTAAAAAGCAAAAAATAGCCGTTGGTTATTCGCTAGATTTAGGTTATTCATTTTTTCAAGGTGAGAGTGAATTTGCATATTTGAGGAGCTCCACCTCAAATCGTGACTCAATCGTGAACCTTTACGACGATCTCAAATTTCGGTCAAACTATCATACGATTCGTTTTAATCATTATTTAGATGTGCATTGGAATCCGTCCGAATCGACCAAAATAACCAACTCCATAGGCGTAGGCATTGCGGCAATTGTAAAAGGCTCTACCAAACAGTTAGGCTATGAGGCGTCTATTATCAATAACAACCATCCAATTTTAAAGCTCGTTTATCAACCGCAGATCACCGAGCGTTATGAAAAACTTTCCATTACCTATTTTGCTTCAATTGATTTATTTGCGTTTTCGCTTTTTCAAACAACAACCACACACTCCATTTTAGAGCAGCGCATTCCTTTTCAAAAACTAAGGTTTAACACCATAGGTTTGCGTTTTGTCCCAAACCCCAAACTAAAGCCCAAAATAGCACCAGAAGATATTTTAATCGATTGATTTACACTATTTCATAAAAAAGTACGTTATGGCTATAAACCTTACCGTATCTGAACACATCTACCTAACTTTAAAATCTCCGTTTATGAAATTACATGTGCTTATTGTACTTGTATTTGGCAGTGTTTTGCCTATTAGAGCCCAGTTCACAGGTTTTGGTATTCAGCCCAAAATTAATTTTTCCAGGCAATTAATAGTTGATAATGCTTTGCCTGCAACATTTGCCAAGCAAGAAACTAACCGCTCAGCCAGTTTGGGGCTAGATTTATTTGTGGATTACGCCTTGGCAGACCGATTTAATTTACGTGGAAAAGCCGGGTTTGAGTCAAAAGGATTTTCCAAACGATTTTGGAGTGTCAATCAATATATGATTTCATTTAATCGGTTTAAATATGTATCGGTAGATATATTAGGACGGTACGATTTTGCACTTTTTGAAAATACAAGGCTTTATGCCAACTTTGGAATTAGCGCAGGTTATCTGTATAAAAAAATGCTTATTTCTACAGGCTCCGTTCCATTTCCAAATGTGCTAGAAAAAGCAACTGAGTTAGCATATTCTCCTTTTAATTTGGGTGGTATCGTTGGTTTAGGGTGCAGCTTCGGAGACGCACTGTGGTTAGAGGTAGATTGGAATCGCGATATTTTGGCCCCTGCCAAAGCAGATG
Source organism: Crocinitomicaceae bacterium (assembly GCA_963736585.1). GTDB lineage: Bacteria > Bacteroidota > Bacteroidia > Flavobacteriales_D > Crocinitomicaceae > Crocinitomix. Next base: position 421,504 of record CAVTPI010000004.1, read on the forward strand.
AATTAAAAGTATACAACAGTGTGTTTGCTGTAAATATTGGAATAAATATTTTAGGAATGATACAGAATGTAAAGACCTCTTAAAATGGTTTTCTTTCTTTAAACGTAACATATAAATCACCTTCATCTGTACATTCTGTTCCAAAGATTTTTCCATGCTCGTAATAAACCCATTCTTCAGTCGCCTCATCACTTAATTTTACCACACCATTATACAAAGACAGATAACCATCATAAAATTCAGATGATTCCTTCGGCTCTTTGTGAATAGCGAAATATTTTACAGGATCTCTAAATTGTAGGTTAAGTACCAACATATCCGCATTACTGCTATCAATTGACATAATTTTTCCATATCCGCCGTCAGCATCATACTCCTCAAATTCGAGTCGATTTCCACTGTCAGAAAATCGTGGCACATGAACGCGATAATCAAATGTATATCTATGGGCAAAAAGTGTCCCAAGGTCTCCGTTTGAATCATGGAAACCGGTTGAATGTTTGGTAGCACCCAAGTAACCTTCGGCTATCGTTGTATGCGTCCAATCACCCTCCAGGCAAATTTCAATTTCGCTATCAACAGCTGTTTCGGGATAATAAGAGCGAAGCAATTCTTCTGCCGGTAAACCACTAAATTCAAAATAGCCATTCTCATCCGTATACGTTTCAAAATGGAAGTCATCATCAAAATATTTTGACCAAATAACTGGTTGATTTGCAAAGGGTGCACCGCCACAACTATCTAAAATAATTCCGGATACGATTAAATAATTGTTCTTATTATAATCTGACTTTTGTTTTGCGCAACCGCTAATCACTAAAATTGTTGCAAAAAGTAAAGCATAAAAATTAAATTTTGTGTTCATACTTATTCGTCATTTAATAAGGAGTTAAACATATTCACTGTTTTATAATTCACCCCTAGTTTAGATTCATCTGCGCGTGGTTTGACTAGTTCGCCTTTATCGTTGAACAGGTTCGTCGTCTATTGAGATCAATCGTTTCGCCTTCTTAAATCTTTATTTTAATAAGAACTAGTATAATGTAAAACAGGTGTTTATCGTGTTTGTTCATTCAGCACATATACTTTTTAATAACCGAACTCAGGTTGATAGTTTTAAAAATCACATTAATCCATGCACGACGTGAAAACTACTATTAATCGTAAGTATGAATCGTTCGTTTTGGCAAGCATAAATAATTGATGTTAACCATGCTTTTTCCTTTTCAAATGTATAAATTTGTTAATTGCACAATACTTAAAATTAATATAAAAGAATGGCATCAGATAAAACAACGATCATCTACACAATAACGGATGAAGCGCCTGCCCTGGCAACTCAATCTTTTTTACCAATTGTTAAAGCATTTACTAACTCTGCAGGGGTTATGGTAGAAACAAAAGACATTTCCTTGGCGGGGCGCATATTGGCAAACTTCCCGGATTTTTTAACGGCAGATCAAAAAGTGCCGGATGCGTTGGCAGAGTTGGGTGAGTTGGCGAAAAAACCAGAGGGAAACATTATTAAATTGCCCAACATTAGTGCATCAGTGCCGCAATTAATTGAGGCTATTGAAGAGTTGCAGGCAAAAGGGTATGCCATTCCAGATTATCCAGAAGATCCTTCTAATGCTGCTGAAAAGAAAATAAAAACCCGTTATGATAAAGTAAAAGGAAGTGCCGTTAACCCCGTTTTAAGAGAGGGTAACTCAGATCGTCGTGCACCAAAAGCGGTAAAAAATTATGCCAAGAAAAACCCGCATTCCATGGGTAAATGGTCGGCAGATTCAAAAGCAGAGGTGGCTAGTATGACCGGGGGCGACTTTTACGGAAGTGAAAAATCAATAACGGTTGAAAAAGCAGGAGACGTTCGAATTGAATTTGAAGACAATAGCGGTAATGTGCAGGTGTTAAAAGAAACAGTAACCTTGCAAAAGGGAGAAATTATAGATGCCTCTGTTATGAATATTAACAGTTTACGCGATTATTTAAAGCGTGAAATGGATGAGGCGAAAAAAAGAGACACGTTACTTTCATTGCACATGAAAGCCACTATGATGAAGGTGTCTGATCCAATTATTTTTGGGCATGCGGTTGAAATTTACTTTGAAGATTTGTTTATGAAGCACATGCGCCTGTTTAAGGAGTTGGGTGTAGATGTGAAAAACGGTTTTGGAGACGTTGTTGCTAAAATTGCTGACCTTCCAGCGGATCAAAAAGCAGAAATTGAAGCAGATATTCAAGCGTGTTATGCAAAACAACCCGCATTAGCAATGGTTAATTCAGATGAAGGAATTACGAATTTACACGTACCTTCTGATGTAATTATTGATGCGTCTATGCCTGCGGCAATTCGCAATTCGGGCAAAATGTGGGGGCCAGATGGTCAATTAAAAGATACGTATGCGCTTATTCCTGATCGATCATATTCAGGTGTTTATAAAGCAACAATTGATTTTTGTAAGAAAAACGGAGCATTTGATGTAACCACTATGGGTACTGTGCCAAATGTTGGTTTAATGGCACAAAAGGCAGAGGAGTACGGTTCGCACGATAAAACATTTTCAGCACCGGGTAACGGAACAATTCGCGTTATGGATGCCGACGGAAGACCATTGTTAGAGCAAGAAGTAGAGGGGGGTGACATTTGGAGAATGTGTCAGGTGAAGGATTTACCAATTCAGGATTGGGTAAAATTAGCCGTAAATCGCGCGCGGGCAACTAAAACACCAACTGTGTTTTGGTTAGATGAAAACCGCGCTCACGACACTGAATTGATTAAAAAAGTAAATCATTATTTAAAAGACCACAATACGGACGGGTTAGATATTCGCATTATGTCGCCTGTTGATGCAACTAACTTTACATTAGAACGCATAATTAAAGGAGAGGACACTATTTCAGTAACAGGTAACGTACTACGCGATTATTTGACCGATTTATTTCCGATTTTAGAATTGGGTACCAGTGCTAAAATGTTGTCGATTGTTCCGTTAATGAACGGTGGTGGATTGTTTGAAACCGGAGCTGGAGGTTCAGCACCAAAGCATGTCGATCAGTTTACCAAAGAGGGGCACCTTAGATGGGATTCATTGGGCGAGTTTTTAGCCTTATCTGTTTCGCTTGAGCACCTTGGTGAAAAATACAATAACCAACGGGCAACTATTTTAGGAGAAGCGTTAGACAAAGCGACAGGCGAATTTTTGTTGAAGGATAGATCACCTTCGCGTAAAGTAGGAGAGTTGGATAACCGCGGCAGCCACTTTTACCTGGCAATGTATTGGGCGCAAGCCTTGGCAGAGCAAGACCAAGATGCACAATTAAAAGCGCATTTTGAGCCAATCGCTAAAAAGATGGAAGCCAACGAAAGCAAAATTGTAACTGAATTAAACAACGCGCAAGGTAATCCAGAAAATATAGGAGGATATTATATGCCAAATAGAGAATTAATTTCTGCGGCAATGCGTCCAAGTGCAACGTTAAACACAATTGTTGACGCGATATTTAAAGCGCATTAAGTCAATCGTAAGAATTTATAAAATCCCCTCAGCTTTTTTAAGCCGAGGGGATTTTTCATTTTATACTATCAATTAGTGATTTATCATGTGTTGCGCCACCTTCGGAAAGCAATTGTAAAGTACCGTTTTCAATTTAGGGCTTAGGTCAAGTTCGTCAATTGACGCTTTCATTAATTTTAGCCATTCTTTGGCGGCGTTTGCATCAATTTTATGTGGGGCGTGGCGCATTCTCATACGTGGATGCCCATACTTTTCAATGTAACGGGGTGGCCCTCCTAAAAACTGCGTCAAAAAACGAAACTGCTTGTCTTTAATCGTCTCGGCATTGGTTTGGTTAAATAATGGGCCGATAACGGCATTGGCAAATACTTTGGCATAAAAACTGTTTACAAGTTGTTGCAGTCGTTCATCACCAAGTTGATCGTAAAGTGTTTTTAATTCGGACATGAAGTTCGCGTTAACCGCTAAAAAGCTAATGATTTACAAAAATACAGTATATTTACCGTGAAATGAAAAATACCAATCGACTATATTGGGTTTTAGCCTTACTCATTTCTTGGAACGCTAGCGCACAAGGGTTTAAAATGCATTATTCAAACTCTTTTGCTGATTGTTTTGGCGCCGTGGAAGTTTTAAATTACGAAACGACCTCTCGCATTCAGTTTCCTGGAAATTATGGTTATCGTGATGACTTTATCGGGTTTGATGAGGATTTTCATGAAGTCAACTCTGTTTGGTTACGGCTTGAGCCAAATTTAGACGGAGTATTCGAATTTGCAATTTCCACTGAAAATAATGTTGACTTTAGCTACATGTTATTTAAGGCAGAGAGTAATATGTTTTGCGAAGACTTAGAGGCAGACCGGGTGCAGCCCATTGTTGACCAGGCAACATCTTACCGCCCAAAGGGACTTAAGTCTGATCCGAATGGTGAATTTCAAGAGTCAATTCAAGTCAAACCAACGGATGTTTTTTATTTACTCATCCACACAAATACAACCTACAAGGGAAATTTAAATGTCCGCTACAACCGCATTGGCAAAGTAAGCGTGACCAAGTCTGTTATTCAGGATTTTAGAACCAAAGAATCTGAGAATTATGTGCGTGTGCGCATTCGTGACAGAGAAACCGGAGAACCAGTAGAGGCAAATATGATTATTACAGGAGTAGGAAAAGATAATAACCTTTTTTTAGGAACAGATTTTATGTTTGACGCTACCCGTGCGAAAGAAATGCACATTGAATCTAACACGCAAGGGTACTTTTTATTTTCTACAGATTTTGATTGCAAGGGCCTTGCCGGAAAAAAAATGGAGATTTTACTTGAGTTAGACCGGTTAGCCCCGGGTAAAAAACTCGCACTAGAAAGCATTAAATTTAAAGCCGATTCAGATGACTTTTTACCCATTTCGTATCCTGCATTAAAACGCCTGCTTGATTTTATGGCTGTTAATGATGAACTAAGAGTCAAGATACAAGGTCACGTAAATGCACCAGGTTATAAAAACAATTTAAAAATTCGCAGTTTGTCAGAATCCAGAGCAAAAGCAGTAAGGAATTTTTTGAAAGATAACGGGATTGATCCGGATCGGATAGAAATTGAGGGGCATGGCAATACAGAAATGATTTACGAAAAACCAAAGGAAGTTTGGCAGGAAGAAGCTAACCGGAGGGTGGAAATAATGGTGATTGATTAAAAAATGAGCTTAATTCTTTCAATTGAAACAGCTACAAAAGTGTGTTCAGTTAGCGTAGCTGAAGATGGAGTAGAAATAGCAACCCAATCTGAAACTTCAGCGAAATATTCGCATCTTGAACGGTTGAATACCTTAATTTTAGACGTAACAAAAAAAGCAGGAGTAACCTTGCAAAACATGGATGCAATTGCCGTAAGTGAAGGGCCAGGCTCTTACACCGGTTTGCGCATTGGTACATCTACCGCTAAGGGCATTTGTTACGGATTAGATATTCCGCTTATTGCTGTAAACTCATTACGTGCACTGGCTGCACTAAAACCAGCTTCAAACAGCTTGCTTTGTCCATTATTTGATGCACGACGCATGGAAGTGTATGCCGCTTTATATAATGCTGAGTTAGCAACTGTTTCGCCAACTGCCGCCGTGGTGGTAGACGAGCAATCATTTGCGGCTTTTTTAACGGATCAAACCGTTTGTTTTTTTGGTCCCGGTGCAGAAAAATGTCAATCAGTAATCAATCATTCAAATGCCATTTTTGATTTGGAAACAAAGGTAAGCGCTAAAGGAATGAACAAGTTAGCGTTTAGTAAATTCCAACAAAGCGAATTTGCAGACACGGCTTATTTTGAACCTTTTTATTTGAAAGATTTTATTGCGGGTACGCCAAAAAAATTATTTTAGAATTAACGAACTCCCTGTCATTTCAGGTGGTTGAGGAATATTCATTAGCTCCAATACAGTAGGGGCAACATCTCTTAATGTACCGCTTTTAATTTTTTGAACGGTGTCGTCTAAAACAATGATCGGTACCGGATTTAATGAGTGCGCCGTATTTGGCGAACCATCCGGGTTTATGGCAAAGTCTGAATTGCCGTGGTCTGCAATAATCACAAAAGCATATCCCAATTTTTGTCCAGCTTCCACAACCTCTTTTACACAACCATCAACCGTGTTAGCTGCTTTTAATATGGCTGAATAATTTCCGGTGTGTCCAACCATATCCGTATTGGCAAAATTTAAACAAATAAAATCAGGTGCATTGTTCTGCATTTCTGCAATGATGGAATTTTTAATTTCAAATGCACTCATTTCGGGTTGTAAATCATAAGTAGCAACTCCAGGTGAAGGAATCATCAAACGCTTTTCACCGTCAAACGCCACCTCACGTCCACCCGAAAAAAAGAAACTGACATGCGGGTATTTTTCCGTTTCGGCAATGCGTACCTGGGTTCTTCCGGCATTGGCCACAACTTCGCCCAAGGTAGCCGTTAAATTATCTTTTTCAAAAACAACATGAACACCCTTAAACGTCTTATCATAATTTGTCATGGTTACATAGTGCAAGGGCAATTTCTGCATCTTGTAATCCGGAAAATCCGTTTGTGTTAGTGCTTGTGTTATTTCACGACAACGATCTGTTCTAAAGTTAAAACATATCACAACATCTCCCTCTGAAATTTTAGCAATAGGTGCACCATTTTCTGTTATAATTTTTGGGGTTATAAATTCATCAGTAACACCATCTGCATAACTGGCTTCAATGGCGCTTACGGCATCATTGCAGTGGGTTCCTCTGCCATTTACAAGCGCATCATACGCCAATTGAATACGCTCCCAGCGGTTATCCCGATCCATGGCATAATAACGCCCCGTTAATGTGGCTATTTTTGCGGATGAATTGGCTATTTTTTCTTCTAACGCTTTAATGTGACCCAGGCCTGTGGTGGGGTTGCAATCGCGCCCATCTGTAAAAGCATGTATAAAAACATTGTCTAAGGCGTGAGCATCTGCTAAATCACACAGCGCAAATAAATGGTTAATGGAAGAATGCACGCCACCTGTAGAAACCAATCCCATAAAATGAAGGGCCTTATTGTGTTGTTTGGCGTGATTTAGTGCTGTTTTTAATGCATTATTCTGCTTAAAATCACCTTCTTTTATAGATTTGTTAATCCGCGTTAATTCTTGATACACAATTCGCCCGGCTCCAATATTTAGGTGGCCTACTTCAGAATTTCCCATTTGTCCAGCAGGTAAACCCACGTGTTCGCCGTCGGTTAATAACTCTGCGCTAGGTTTATGCTGCTCCAATTCGTCCATAAAAGGTGTGTGTGCATTAAAAATCCCATCAGACTTTGAGTGGTCTCCGTGGCCCCATCCGTCAAGGATGAGAAGTGCTACTTTTTTATTCATTTTTTAAATTGAATCGTTACGATTAAACCGTGCGGTTTATTGTGGTTTAAAAAAATTTGTCCTTTGTGTTGGCGGACTAAATAACGTGTAATATAAAGCCCAAGCCCCGTACCTTTAGATTTTCGGGTCATTTCATTTTCCTCTCTGTAAAATTTAGAAAACACAGCATCTAAATTCTCAGCTGAAATACCGCTACCCTCATCTTTTACTTGAATGGTCACATGGTCATCATCTCCGCTTAGTGTTAGTTCAATGGTGGAATTGGGTTCAGCGTATTTAGATGAATTTTCTAATAAATTGGTCAAAATACTGTCCAACGCATTTTTATCAATAAAAAGGGTTTGATTGGAAAGCTGAAAGTTTACAGTATGCTTACTCAAAATAGATCCTTTTAAAATGCTCACTTTGGTTTCAATGAATGATTTGAGGTTCACCATTTCTTTATCCAAAAAGAAATTTTCATTCTCAATATTTCGGGTAATTAATAAATTATTTACCAAGCTATCCAGCCGATTTACCTCTTGCAATGAGCGTTCGTAAATTTCACCTCTTTTTTCTGGTTCAAGCGTTCTTTTTTTGAGCGTTTGCAAAAATAGCTTCACAGACGCAATAGGGGTTTTTAGCTCGTGCGTTACAGAAAGTAAAAAATTTTCTTGTTGCTTAGCCAAAGCGCGTTCGCGTTTAAACGCTCTTAAAATCACATAAATACCTACAATCAAAATAAAGAAAAAAACAGAGCCTTCTCCAAGTAGCATCCATGTTTTATGCTGCAGAATAATAGGGTCAGAGTAGATTTGATCGTACAGTGAAAAAATCAAATAAAGCCACCAACTGAACTGCAGAATGACGTAAACCACTAAAACGTAAATCAAAAAGATCGGATTTTTCAATCGATTTTTCCACATGATACAAAGGTGCGGTTATTTTGGCAAATAAAAAACGCCAACCTTAAAAAGATTGACGTTTCTAAAAAAAGAGTTTGCCCAATTAGTGCTGTACCACTAACTTATAATTTTCTGTTTGGTTTTTTACCGTTACGCGAATCGTGTAAATACCGTTAGCGAAATTTTGTGTGTTTACAGTTAAACTATTCGTTAGATTAACTTCTGTAAATACCTTCTCTCCGGTCAATGCAATAATTTCTAATTGTTCTACTCCTGTTAAACCTTTAACAATGACATTGTTTTGCGCCGGGTTCGGATAAATAGATAAGTTCAATTTATTTTCGGTTAACCCCACATCAGTAATGGTAACCGTTTGCATTGTAGAGTCTGTATTGCATGGCCCGTACGTATAAAACCAAACATCATACTCACCAATTGTAGTATACGCATGGCTTGGGTCTTCATCTGTAGATGTCTCTCCGTCTCCAAAGCTCCACGCAACAGAATCAGCCCCTGTGGCATCACCATCAAAAGTAGCCGTTAAGCCGATTGCGGCAAAACTAAAATTAGCAACGAGCGAATCCAATACTTCAATTTCATTTGTAGTTTCAAACGTGCACACACCGTCCATAAAATCATGACGAATAAGTGAATCAATTAATGTGATGGTATACGTGCCTGAAGCATCATACGTATGGCACGCCGAAGTTAAACCACTAATCTGTAGTCCATCTCCCCAATAAAAATAAGTTTTACTTGACGGTGTTTCAAAATTACTGTTGTAATGCGGATCCGTAAAAATTGCCAATTGCGGATATTCAACACATCCGGCACTTACAATTGTAGGGCAAATAGTAGGGTCTACAACTGTAAACTCCTCGTGCAAATCATACTTTACTAAAGGGTCAATCAAATAATCAAGATCATACCCCGGGCCAAATGTTTCTAGTGTTTGATACCATCCTGTAAAGCTTGGTGCAGACGGATTGTCGTAATAGGCAAAAGAAACACCTTCCATAGCACCGTCGCCTCCGGCAGAACTTGTAATTATTTTTAATGAATCATTTGTTGGTGTGTAAAGTGCCACAATGTAATCTTCTTCTACGGTTACGGGTGTGTCAAATACGCTAGTTACGGCAATGTCTGTGAGTAGAGGAGTAAAATCTGTATGTTTAACCCAAACAGTATCACGCGCCAGTTCAGCACCGGTAGAATCCAAATCTTCATCCCAGTCATACAATAGTGTTACCACCATCAGTGAATCAAGTTCGTCATTGGTTTGAAAACTATAAAACTGCAAACCACTTACCTCAATAGGCTGTGGTGCATGAAAACGTTGTCCTCGCCCAGCGTATGGGTTAAAATCTGCTCCGTTACCTGTGCGTAATTCTTCAAAAAATATAAGGGACGTTTTTGCTAAACCTATGTAGTTGTTAAAATAAGCTCCGCAAGAATCACCAACGGCTTTTTCATAAGCTGCCGACCAATCCGGAGCAGTTCCTCCAGAAAGAGACTGAGGTTGTGTAGGGGCGCCTATTTGTGCAAATAAGCCAATGCTTAAAAGCAAGCTAAAAGAAGTAAAGATTTTTTTCATAGTCTGGTTTTTTTACAGTCGTTATTTGATTAGTAGTAATTATTATTTAATTATGGTGACGTTTCCTTCTTTTATGATTTCGTCGCCCAGTATGGTTGTACCTTTTAATACGTAGACAAAAGTTTGTGGTGCAAGTGGCTCTCCATTAAAAGTACCATCCCAAAATTCATCTTGTTCTGTTGTTACAAACATGCGTTTGCCCCACCGGTCATAAATTTCAATAGAATAATCAAATAGTCGTGGGCCTTGTACGTTTAGTTCATCATTTGAACCATCACCGTTAGGTGAAAAAATGTTTGGCACAAAAACTTCCATTATTCCGTTGATGTCAACAAACACAGTGTCTGAAGATTTACAACCGTTTTCATCTACTGCATATACGGTATAAACGGTCGGTTGGTTTGGAACATCATAAATTTTGTTACACGTTGCCGTAATACAATACAAAACAGCAGGTGTCCACGTGAAGTTAGAAGGCGTATTACTTGTAGCCATTAGTTCCACTTCTCCACCAATTCCAATTAGTGTATCTGCACCAGCGTTTACAGTAGGCAAAGGATTCACGGTAATAATTATATTATCTGTAGCTACACCGCAGGCAGGGTTGTTTGCTGTTGCAATGTAAGGGGTTGTAACGGTTGGTTGCAGCCAAACCGTTTCTCCTACTTGGGCATCACTCCAAACCACCATGTCTCCATTATGGTCAGCTGTTATTTGAATAGAATCGCCCAAACAAATGGCTTGGTCATCTGGTAAAATAATGTAAGGGGCGGTTTGTACAACAATTTCTACCGTTGTTGGTTCACTAATGCAGCTTCCCAACACTTCGTATACTAAAATGGTGGTTGTGCCTGCCACTAACGTTGGTGTGTAAGCTGTTCCGGATGCCAATAAAGTTCCGCCCGGAGCCCGCCATTCAATTTCTCCGCCTCCAGAAATTGTTGCGGTAAGTGGGGTGGGGGTTTCCCCCTCGCAATAGTCTGTTGTGCCTGAAACTGCAGGCGCATCTGGCGTAGGGCTTACGGTGAGTACAATTTCTGTTGCCGGGCCTTCACAACCATCTGCTGTTTCTGTAATGTAAAGTGTTAGTCCTGGTGCTACCAATGCAGGTGTATAGGAAATATCTGTGGAAAGAACAGTTCCGCCGGGAGGCGCAGCATCATACCACGTAATTGTTCCGGCTAATGAAGGCTCAGCAAATAACACGTCAGCATCTTCACCTTCGCAATATTCTGTATCACCCACAAAACCGGGTGCAGGTGGGATAGGGTTGATGGTAATTGTTACTTCATCTATCGCCCCGACACAGCCTAAAATGTCCTCTGTTTCAGCTGCGTAATATGTAAAAGTGCCGACTACAGCTGGTGGTGAAAATGTCATTCCGGTAGCAACGGCTGGTGGCGTTAACGTTGGGTTGTCATACCAGTTTACCGTGCCACCGTCTGTATCCACCACGTTTAAATCTGCTATTGGGTCGCCATCACAATAGGTAGCGCTAGCTTCTATAACTACATCATGCGGAACGATAACATCTATTGTACCTGTTCCAGAAAATGTTCCTTCACATTCGTTTCCGTCTACATAGGTAATGGTGTAATCGCCTTCTTCACCAACAGAAGCAATGTAAGGACTTGCCGGAATATCTTCAATTGTAGGAAGTGGACCAGAGGGCCCTTCCAGCGTTAAGTCATAAGGCCCTTCACCAGTAAATGCAATGATTAAATCACCTGTTTCGCCTTGACAAATTTGCTCCATTCCAGAAATTGTAGCGGTTACCGGAGGGTAAACGGTGATTAAAATAGAATCAAGAATTATGCAACCGGTTTCGGGGTCTGTAATTTCAACATGAAACCACGTGTCAACCGAAACAGTAGCTGTTGGATCAGCGGAAGTTTCATCAGAAAGCAGTGCAGCATTATCCCATAAAAAATCATAATCTGGTACTTCTAACCCGCAGTCTACTGTGTAAGTTTCTGTTGCTCCTTCTGTCCACGTGCCACCAACTGCGCCATTTACTGATAGTATCTCATCTAAATCTTCATCTAAAAAATAATACGAACATTCACCCGGCGAATCGGTTCCATGAATCACAAACTCCAGTTCAGTGTCTTGTTCAAAGCACAGGTCTATGGTATCACTTGTTCCAGATCCGGGATCAAATGAAGTAGGGGTGTAAAATCCGAATGATACACCATCTGCAATAATTTCTACTTCATTTTTTATACCGCTTCCCCAATAATCTCCCCATAAATCATTCACAACTAATTTAAAGCAGCATTCGGTTGATACAAACGGACTACCAGAGGCGTGCAGTACCGTATTTCCTCCCGGGCATACAGTTGTTTCGTCAGCCGTTACTTCTGTATTAAAGCCGATTGAAACAGGAATTGTAACTGTGTTTTCACATCCTTGATCGTCCGTAATTGTTAGTTCTACATCATATTCTCCCGGGTCATCAAATGTAAAACTCGGGTTTTCTAATGTAGAAGTGCCTTCACCGCTAAAATCCCACTCCCAATCTGTAATAGGATAAAAAGCGCATGAAACATCCGAAAAATCAATATTTTCTCCGGGGCAGTTTGTAGGTGTGTAGCTAAAGTCTGGTACAAGTGCCATACAAACAGATTGTGTATTGGTGCCTACTCCCGTGCTTCCTGTCCATCCCCATCTCACAATTGGGTTTCCTCCAAATTGGTCGTCAATCATGTCGCCTATGTAGGTAAGGGTAGTAATGTTATCTATTTTTATACGGATGGTTTGATTGGCTCCGGGAATCCATTCAATTTCTACTAAATGATCTTCACAATCTTCAACATTTGGAAAGCCTGGTTTTATATTATGGGGTGTTGGGTCTTCGCCTGCATTTAAACCACTTGGCGTACCTAATAAATTGTTTGGATTTGCAGGTTCGTGAAAAATGTCACCATTGTCTTGCAACGAAATATGGTCTCCCGCTATGTCAAAATTTGCAATCTCTCCAGATGATTCATTGTCGCGTGTATCAAACTCCACTGTAAGTACATTTCCAAGAATACCTTCGTAACCAATTCCGTAACCATCAGCACCAGTTGCCCAGGCACCGCCTTGTAGTACAAAAGCAAGTCCTTCTCCCCCTAAATCATCACACCCAAAATTAACCGTGAATTTTAAATCAAACGGGTTGTTTAAGTCAATTGTAGCCACTTGGTTAAATGACCCAACTTGATCCGCTGCATCATCCGTCAACTCAAAACAATTACAAGTTGTTTCGTCGGCATCTCCAAAGGTGTTGAACTGTGCGAACAGCACTGCCGGAGCAAATGAAATAAATAGAGAGAGTAAAAGCAGTTTTTTTAACATAGTGTAATAGTCGCGTTCAATGAATGAAAGCGTTATATGTATATTAATACGTAATAAAGATAAGTAAAGTTGTCTTTTATTGTTACAATTGTACCATAAATAATAGGTTAATGAAAATATTACACAACAATAGATGTACCAAAAGTCGCACTGCATTGAAAATTTTAGAAGCGAACAATGTATCGGTGGAAATTGTGAATTATTTAGAAAATCCGCTTTCTGCCACTGAGATTAAGGCTGTATTAAAAAAACTGAAGATTCCGGCAAAAGAACTTATTCGTAAAGGTGAAGCGGCTTACAAAGAAAATTTTAAAGGCAAAGAGTTGACAGAAGACCAATGGGTACAAGCCATGGTGGATTATCCTAAATTGATTGAACGTCCGATTGTAATAAAGGGAGACAAGGCAGTTATTGGTAGGCCGCCCGAAAATGTTGAGCAATTGTTATAATTTGAGGTTGAAAGCGCTTTTTGTAGGTAAAAAAAAGCGAACGCATTCATCAAGTCTAAAGACTTTTTTAGTTTTTGGCTAAAAGCAACTATTCTAAGTAAAATCAAACCCACAAAAAAAGGCGCTAAACCTAAGCACCTTTCTTAATTATTTTTTAGCTCAAAATATGTTAAGCTTTTTCGTTTTTATCGCGTAATCTTTTTGGGCGTAACATTTCAACAGCTCCTATTGTAAGCCACATTGGTACTGCAACTCCAAGAACAAAAGTTAATAACCAAAATGCCATTAAACCAACTAAAAGAAATAGCGCGAATCCTAATGCTAACATGATTTTATATATTATTTTTGTGTCAAAATTATGCCGTAAAGTTAATATTAATTCTTAGAAAAAAGAAATAAAATGAGCTATAGAATAGAAAAAGATACAATTGGAGAGGTAAAAGTACCTTCAGATAAATATTGGGGTGCTCAAACCGAGCGATCACGCAATAATTTTAAAATTGGTCCTGCGGGTTCAATGCCATTAGAGGTGGTATATGGATTCGCCTATTTGAAAAAAGCAGCGGCTTACACCAATTGTGAATTGGGAGTTTTGACAGCAGAAAAACGCGATTTAATTGCAAAAGTATGTGACGAAATTTTGGAAGGTAAGTTAGACGACCAGTTTCCGCTAGTGGTGTGGCAAACAGGTTCTGGAACGCAATCCAATATGAACGTTAACGAAGTAATTGCACACCGTGCGCATGAAATGGCCGGAAACAAAATTGGCGAAGGCGAAAAGACGCTTCAACCCAATGATGATGTAAACAAATCGCAATCATCAAACGATACTTTTCCAACTGGAATGCACATTGCGTGTTATAAAACGATTGAAGAAAAAACATTGCCCGGCGTAGAAGCATTGTTGAGCACATTGCGTGAAAAATCAAAAGCATTTGCGGACGTTGTAAAAATTGGACGCACGCACCTTATGGATGCTACGCCCCTGACATTAGGACAAGAGTTTTCTGGCTACGCTTCGCAGTTGGAACATGGTATAAAAGCGTTAAAAAATACGTTGGCCCACCTTTCTGAGCTAGCATTGGGAGGTACAGCAGTTGGCACAGGGCTAAATACACCAATGGGATATGACGTGCTGGTGGCAAAATACATTGCAGAATTTACAGGTTTACCTTTTGTAACCGCAGAAAATAAATTTGAAGCGTTAGCAGCGCATGATGCCATTGTAGAAACACATGGTGCCCTTAAACAACTAGCAGTTTCGTTAAATAAAATTGCAAATGATATTCGGATGATGGCTTCTGGACCACGTTCGGGAATTGGTGAAATTATTATTCCGGCAAACGAGCCGGGTTCATCTATTATGCCGGGTAAAGTAAACCCTACACAGGCAGAGGCTATTACAATGGTGTGCGCGCAGGTAATGGGGAATGATGTTGCTGTAACCGTTGGCGGCACACAGGGGCATTATGAGTTGAACGTTTTTAAACCAATGATGGCTTATAATTTATTGCAATCCGCCGAGTTAATTGGTGACGCTTGCCAATCGTTCAATGAAAATTGTGCCAAAGGAATAGAACCAAATACAGATAGAATTAAAGAGTTGCTGAACAACTCACTGATGTTAGTGACAGCTTTAAACACTAAAATTGGTTATTATAAAGCTGCAGAAATTGCCAATACGGCACATGAAAATGGAACGACTTTGCGAGAAGAAGCAATTCGCTTAGGTTATGTACCCGCAGAAAAATATGACGAATGGGTAGATCCTAAAAAAATGATTGGATCATTAGACGCTTAATAGTTGAGTAGAAATAAATAATAAGAATGTCTCGGCTCCGTCGGGACTTCTTTTTTTAAAGTAGAGTATGGAAAACAGAACAGAGTTAGACGCTTTAGGAGAGTTTGGATTAATTGATAAACTCACTGAAAATTTTGGAGAAAAACAACATGGTTCCACTCATTTGGGGATAGGGGATGACGCTGCGGTGATTGACTGCGGAGACATTTACCGTGTGGTAACGACAGATATGTTGGTAGAAGGTGTTCATTTTGATTTGGCTTATGTGCCGTTAAAGCATTTAGGATATAAGGCGGTTATTGTCAATTTATCAGACGTGTATGCTATGAACGCTGAGGCCACTCAAATAACGGTTTCTATAGCTGTTTCTAACCGTTTTTCGGTAGAAGCATTGGAAGAAATTTATGACGGTATTAAAACCGCTTGCGATTTATATAAAGTAGATTTGGTTGGTGGAGATACAACCTCTTCTTTATCGGGGTTGGTTATTTCAGTTACGGCAATTGGTGAGGTTGCAAAAGAAAATTTGACGAAAAGAAGTGGTGCGAAAGAAAATGACCTATTGGTGGTTACCGGAAATTTAGGTGGCGCATATATGGGGTTGCAAGTGCTAGAGCGTGAAAAGCAAATTTTTAAGGAAAATCCCGAAATTCAGCCTGCGTTAGAGGGGGTAGATTATATTTTAGAGCGCCAATTAAAGCCAGAGGCCAGAAAAGACATTGTACATTTTTTAAGTGAATTGGGTGTACGCCCAACAAGTATGATCGATATTTCTGATGGATTAGTGTCAGAAGCTATGCATTTGTGCAAAAACAGTGATTTGGGCTGTGCTATTTATGATGAAAAGTTACCGATTGACCACGAAACCCACCGCGTGGCACGTGAGTTTAATTTAGACCCAAGCACATGTGCGTTAAACGGTGGAGAGGATTATGAGTTATTGTTTTCTGTAGATCAAAAAGATTTTGATAAGGTAAAAGGAAATGAGCATTTAACAATTATTGGTCACTTTACGGATAAGGGAAGTGGTATGAACGTGATTGAACGAAGTGGAGCTAGTGTGCCTATGCAAGCGCAGGGTTGGAGTCATTTTACTGAGTAAAAGCAAAAAACTACAAAGTAGTAAAAAAGGGATGTTTAAAATTTAAACATCCCTTTTTTTTAACTTGTTATGAAATTAAATTTATTCGTTTGAGCTGACGATTTCTACTGTTCCTTGACCTGTTATTGTTGTGTTGTCGTCAGAAGTTGCTGTGTAGCTGTAATAATATACGCCGTCCGTACATTTAGAACCATTTTTGTCCGTTCCATCCCATCCGTCTGCAATATCATTTATTTCACCTACCTGAACACCCCATCTGTTTACAATTACACAGTTAAATGTGGTAATTGAACGGGCGTAAAAATCAAACGAGAAAATGTCATTTACACCATCACCATTCGGGCTAAATATATTGACATTAACCAGTTTAATTGGTTCGTATATTGTAATTATTTTACAGGCCGTGTCCTGGCAATTGTTTTTATTTTGAGCAATCAAACAAACCTCTACCTCATAAGAATCTCCTAATGCACCGTAAGTTGTATCTGGGCTATAGTTGAAATCATCTGTAACATCCCAATCAATTTCTCCGTCAACATAATCTAAATCCCAAAAGAATCTGTATGTCGCAGTCGGATCATTAGGGTCTACATAATTTTGAGACGTATTGGTAAATGAAGCTTCAACATCTGCCGTCCCTTGGCAATCTGAATTTAATTGGTCTGAATTAACGGTAAAAGATGCAATTGGATTTAAGGAGTCCAATCGAATTGTGTCTCTTAATTCACAACCTAATCCGTTCGTGATTAAGATTTCGTATAATCCAGGGTTACGCCCGCCCCAAGTTGAGTTGATACTTGTTAAAGTAGGGTCATCTAGATAGGTCCATTGGTAATCGTATACATCTCCTCCTGTTTCACTATTGGAGCCTCCACCAGAAGCAGCCGCAAATACAACTCCGTTTCCACTTTGGAAATCTGCAGTTCTACAAAATGCAGGTGTACTTCCAAACTCTACAAAATCAAGCGGTTCCGGGTACTCAATTAAAAAGTCAAATGTGCGTGAGCATCCGTTGTTGTCAATTACTGTTAAGGTGTACTCGCCTTCGCCTAGTTTCACCACTAAATTCTGTCCTATACCATTACCGTCACCGCCGGCCGGGTTAGGTGTCCAATAGTATTCAATTAAATCTGGATTTCCTCCAGGGTTTAATACCTCTACTACCTCTGCAGTTCCAGATGGGAAACCAAAACAATTCGGTTGATCTATTTCTAAATCAATATCAATTTGTGGTGGGTGAACTAAGGTTACAGACCCACTTGCGGAACATCCATTCTCATCCGTTACAGTAACAGTATAAACACCTTGTGGTAATGTGTTCGCTGCGTTTGAACCACCCGCATTTACTAATTCGTCATCTTCGTTTCTAATTTCAAACACTTTACCGGGGTTACCACCAGTTGTGTTTACAACGATTGAACCATCTGAAAGTGCAAAACAAGTTGGGTTGTTAAATGTAATGTCAAGCACTAATTCTTGAGGTTCAAACAAATCAAATGAATGCGACAAAGCACACCCTTCCTGGTCTGTAACGGTAACCGTCCACAATCCGCCCGGGCCTAAATCATCATGCTCACTTACGCCTCCAACACCAACAGTTTCTTCATCAAATACACCGCCGGTATTTGTCCACGTTACATCATAAGGCGGGGTAATACCACCGTCTATGTTTTCAATATAGGCTCCGCCGTCCATTGCGCCAAAGCATGAAACATTCCTTAAACTATCTTCAATCCAATCAAACGTTACAGCATTTTCACCTAATCCTACAGGAACAATAGTGTCAGTTACGCAGCCATTGTCATCTGTAACGACTAAAATATAATCAATACCACCGGCCAAATCTGTGAAAATTCCACTAGGTTGTACCGGGACATAACCTACTAACTCATAACTCCAAGTAGGGTCCTCAGGTAATACGACAATAGAACCTAAAACAGCCATAGGTTGACCCGGGCAATCTGTTGCATCAATTACCGTGATGTCTGTGATATCAACACCACCAAATTCAATTTTTGTAGAGTCAATTACAGTATTACAGCCATCAAAGACGGTTAAATAATAAAAACCTTCATCAACGGGAGTCGCCGTTATGTCTGGAGTGATCTCTCCACCAGCGGCCCATTCGTATGTTACTGCATCATCATCATATACATTGGTTAGCGTACTGGTAATTTCAATTTCTTCACCCGGACAGATTATAAATAAGTTTTCGTTAAATGTTATTTCCACCACCGGTGCCGGGTCTAACGTAACATCTACAGAGCCAGAAGACTCTACGCCGCATTGATCGACCAGATCAACTGTATACGTTGTTGTTCCTACTATATCGCCAGGTACCCACTCATCTTCATCAGTTTCTCCCGTACTCCACGTTACATCAAATTCTGGAATTCCACCTTCACCACCAATTTCCCACTCTAATAAAACAGAATCTAGCGGACAGTCAAATACAATGTCATCAAATAGCACATCATACGGTAGTTTGTCTGTCACCTCAATTGTTGCGGTGGTTGTAATGGTGTCTCCACATTCGTTCACAATGTCCACGGTAAAAATAATTGTTTCTAAGCCTTCGGTTAATCCATCATCTGTTGGTGTAATCCAAAACGAAACCGTGTCTTCACCAATTGGAAAGAATACTGAACCATCTAAAAAGTCATAATCAGTGCCGTTAATTGCAGTACCGTCAATACCATATTCTACCGTCAAATCGATTGTATCCGCATCTTCCGGTCGAATAAAAGAAACCAATGCAGAATCACATCCTTCAATAATGGCGTCTTCACCTAAAACAGAGGCAATATCAATCGTAATTCCGTTTGAAGCAAATGAACTTGCTTCCAGAAATACTCCAGAATCATAAGACATATCTCCAGCATCTCCAATTGCCATTTTAATGTGATATGTTTCACCACATTCAACTCCAGCACGGGCATACATAATTATGGTGTGTGCATCATACTGCACATCTACGCCACCCGTATTATCAGTTAAAAAAGCACAGTTTATACAAGGTCCTGCATTTGCTGCACCATTGTTTAAGTTGTTCATTGTTACAGGTAAACCTGCTCCTGGAATGATTGCTATATTCTCTGCGCCGAACTCATAAGGCCCGGCAAATCCAGGACCACTAATAAAAAAACCAAAAACGTCATTAAAAGTAGAGGTAGAAAATTCATGATACTCTTCAGATGCAAAGATGTATTTAAATACAACAGAATCTCCCGAAGGGATAAAGTCAAATTCTAATACTGCCTCATCATTAATAGTTGTAGTTCCAATAGCATCCAAGTCAATATCATTAGGGTCTACTGCTACACCACTATTATCAGTAGCGCTTCCACTATCATTTGGTCCTTCTGCTAAGCTTACGTTACCCGTAGCCAAAAGTACACCTTCGGATATGGGAAAGGTGGTGCCCTCAGCGTTAAAATAACCAGCCTGCGTCTGCACAGCTCCGGCCAACGGCACCGAATGGTTAAATTCTACATTAGAAATGGTTACTCCCGCTCCTACAAGAACAGTTTCCACTAATTCTTCTGGCGTTAAGGTATTTTCGACAGTGATTTGTGCTTGCCCTGCCGAAGCAGTTAGCAGCAATCCAGACCACATTAAAGTTTTTAATTTATTCATAAAAAAGGTAAATGTATAGCTAAGACTGTTTTTGGAACAGAATCGTTGCACAAAGAAGCAACTTTTTTTTCTTATGTTAACCCCAATGGTCTCATAAACTATTGTTAAATTTGAAATTCAAGATAAAAAAATATGATTCAACACTACATTTCAGAACACAAAGAACAATTTTTAAATGAACTAATTGACCTATTAAGCATTCCGTCAATTAGTGCTGACCCTAAATACGATAACGACGTTAAAAAAGCGGCAAAGTTTTTAGAAGACCGGTTCAATGAGTTAGAAATGGATAAGGTTGAGATTTTACCAACGGATGGTCACCCTGTTGTTTATGCAGAAAAAATAATAGACCCGGCTTTACCCACAGTATTGGTCTACGGACATTATGACGTTCAGCCTGCTGACCCTTTAGAACTGTGGACTTCTGGCCCTTTTGATCCGGTAGTAAAAAAAACGGAGATTCACCCCGAAGGTGCAATTTTTGCCCGAGGAGCATGTGATGACAAAGGTCAAATGTATATGCATTTAAAAGCATTTGAGGCCATGGTTAAAACAAACTCGCTTCCTTGCAATGCTAAATTTATTATTGAAGGAGAAGAAGAAGTAGGGTCAGAAAATTTAGAAACATTTTTAAAAGCGCATAAAGAACGATTAGCTGCGGATGTAATTTTAGTATCAGACACCGGAATGATTGCACAAGACACTCCTTCAATAACAGTTGGCCTACGCGGCTTGAGTTATGTAGAAGTAGAAGTTGTAGGGCCAAATAGAGATTTACACTCTGGTTTATACGGAGGTGCAGTAGGCAACCCGATTAATATTTTGGCTAAGATGATTGCCTCATTGCAAGATGAAAACAACCACATTACTATTCCGGGTTTTTATGATGATGTGGCCGAAGTGGGCATTGCAGAGCGTGAAGAGATGGCGCGTGCACCGTTTTCTGAAGAGGTGTATTGTAATGCGTTGGACATTGAGGCGACTTACGGAGAAAAAGGCTATTCTACATTAGAACGGGCGACAATTCGGCCAACGCTAGATGTGAATGGAATTTGGGGCGGATACATTGGAGAAGGTGCAAAAACGGTGCTACCCTCTAAAGCAAATGCTAAAATTTCTATGCGCTTGGTACCAAACCAAGATCCGGATAAAATCACGCAGTTATTTAAAAATCATTTTGAAAAAATAGCGCCTAATGGTGTAAAAGTAACGGTGACACCTCATCACGGAGGCGAACCGGCGTTAACACCAATTGATTCATTAGAGTACAAAGCAGCAAGTGAGGCTATGGAAGAAAGTTTTGGTAAAAAACCAATTCCAATGCGCAGCGGAGGATCAATTCCAATCATTTCTTTATTTGAAAAGGTGTTGGGTTTAAAAACGGTACTAATGGGCTTTGGATTAGATTCTGACGCGATTCACTCGCCCAATGAACATTACGGGCTATTTAATTATTACAAAGGAATTGAAACGATTCCATTGTTCTATAAACATTACGCCGCTATCAAAAAATAATTATGAAACGCATTTTCTTCGTCCTGTTTTTAATGATTAGTGTGCAATCTAACGCTGGTTTTTTTTGGAAAGACTTAGAGTTTTTAAGCATGGAAAATTTTTCTGTTGATCGAAATGACGGACGAATTTATTTAGGATTTGACTATGTGATTGAAAATCCGAATTGGTACGGAATTGTGATGAAACCTTCCTCTATTTTTTTAACCATAGCCGGTGTAGACTGCGGCTGGGTGAGAGTGGAGAACAAAACCAAATTGAAACGCAAAAAAAAAGGTGCATATCCTTTTGTATTAGTAGGAGACGCGTCTAAGTTTGTAAAAAGTGGTTTTGCCTCAATTTGGGCATTAGTTACCGGGCAGGGGATAGATTTTAATTTGAAAGGAAACATAAAGGGGGGTGCATTTGGTATTACTAAAAAATTTCCGCTGAATTACACCTATAAAATGACCTTCGAAGAGTTCCTTTCGCTTTTCTAATTTTTTGGTGTTAATATCTTTTTGATTGCGCTGATTCAATCATTTCATTTATCCTTAAATTTAGTCAACGTAAGACAGGTTAAGGATGAAAAAGAAGGTTGCAATTATTTACGGAGGTTTCTCTTCCGAGTATAAAATTTCACAAAAAAGTGCAGGTGTATTGTTCCAGTACATGGACAGTTCGCTTTACGAGCCTTATTTGGTTGAGGTTTCTGACAAAAGCTGGCACGTGGATGTGAAAGGAGGAGTTGCGCCTATTGATAAAAACAAGTTTACCTTCATAAAAGAAGATAAGGTTATAGCATTTGACGTTGCGTTTATAACTATACATGGCACGCCTGGTGAAGATGGTAAACTACAGTCTTACTTTGATATGATCGGGTTGAAGTATATTAATTCTAATCCATTTGGTTCTGCACTTACCTTTAATAAGTGGGCTTGCAACAGTTTTTTACGCGCTTTTGGTATTGCTACAGCGCGCGCTATTTTAATTCGCGCTGGAGATACACCCAACCCGATTGAAATTGCAGATGAAATTGGTTTTCCTTGTTTTATTAAACCGAACGGTGCAGGGTCAAGCTTTGGTATTTCCAAGGTAAAAACGTTAATGGAAATGCCAGACGCCATTGCCAAAGCATTTGAAGAAGATGATGAAGTGGTGGTAGAAGCTTTTTTAAGTGGACGCGAAATTACATGTGGACTTTATTTTGATGGAAAAACGGTTGTTGCGTTGCCTCCAACTGAAATTATTTCAGAAAACGAATTTTTTGATTATGAGGCGAAATACGAAGGTAAATCGGCAGAAATAACACCAGCCGATTTAACAGAAAAAGAAACAGCACTTGTTCAAAACAAAGCGAAATCTGTGTTTCGCAGGCTAGGTTTAAAAGGGCTGGCACGCGTTGACTTCATGCTGTCAGAAAATGGAGAAGTTTCTATGATAGAAGTAAATACTACGCCCGGCATGTCTGAATTAAGCATTGTACCACAGCAAATTAAAGCTGCGGGACTAGAATTAAAAGACGTCTTAACACAAGTGGTCGAGTCGGTTTGATTTATTAGTGCTTACTAAAATATATTTTTTTTCTTCAAAATGGTCGCGTTCTGCTCTTTCGTCATTTTTGTTTTATTTAATCAAGGTTAAAAGCTCAACTTGACGATTATCAAACACAGGTGACAAGTACTAAACCAAGTTATCGCATGAAAGCTGAACTTTACGAACTTCAAAATGCATTATCCAACCTTATAAACCAACTGCATGGTATAATGGATCGATCAGAAATTATGGAAGCGCTGGAATAACCAGTGCTTTGTAGTAAGACTCTTTTAACTTTGCCAATATCTTGACCAGTTTTAATGCTTTTCAGTTCATAATCCGTAAATTTAACCAGACTTAAACTGAAATAATTCGGAATGAAATCATATCAAAATTACGCCTTAGGCGAGTGGAAAAGTGGAGAAGGGATAGAAACAGAATTGTTTAATGCCATTACTGGTGAGCAAATTGGTACGTGTTCTTCGGCAGGGTTGAATTATGAAGAAATGCTGCACTATGCCAAAGATAAGGGTGGTAAAGCGTTGCGTAAGATGACCTTTCAACAACGTGGGTTAATGCTTAAAGAATTGGCATTATTTTTACTGAAAAATAAACGCAAGTATTATGAGCTAAGTGCCGCCACTGGTGCCACACGAATGGACTCATGGGTAGATATTGAGGGAGGAATAGGGAATTTGTTTGCGAATGCATCATTAAGACGTCAGTTTCCAGATTTACCGTATTATGTAGATGGAGATGCTGTGCCGCTTTCGAAAGGCGGATCGTTTATTGGGCATCATATTATGGTACCAAAAGAAGGGGTGGCTATTCATATTAACGCCTTTAACTTTCCGATTTGGGGCATGTTGGAAAAAGTAGCAGTGAATTTATTGGCAGGCGTACCAGCCATTGTAAAACCGTCAGAATATACATGTTATTTGACAGAATTGATGGTGCGAGACATTGTTGCTTCTGGTATTTTACCGGAAGGAGCGCTGCAGCTAGTAGTAGGGCTTGGGCGCGGAATAATTGACCATGTAACCAGCGCTGATGTTGTGACGTTTACAGGATCCGCAGCAACAGGGAAAAAATTAAAAGCCCTACCGCAAATCGTAGATAATTCAGTAGCATTTAATTTAGAAGCAGATTCGCTTAATGCAGCTATCTTAGGAAAAGATGCTGTACCAGGAACGCCAGAATTTGATATTTTTATAAAAGAAGTACAACGCGAAATTACGGTGAAAGCCGGACAGAAATGTACCTCTGTTCGCAGAATTATTGTACCTGAAGAGTTAATGGATGATGTTCAAAATGCTTTGAGCAAACGCCTGGCAAAAAACACCATTGGTGACCCTTCTGACGCCAGTGTGCGCATGGGATCGTTAGCAACAAAGCTGCAGGTGGAACGGGTGAGAGAAAATGTCGAGCTGCTGCAAAAAGAACAAGACATTGTGATTGGTGATTTGGATAATTTTGATGTAGTAGGTGCAGATAAAGATAAAGGTGCATTTTTTGCGCCAATTGTTTTTAGAAACGAAAACCCACATACAAAACAAGCTGTTCATAATATTGAATGTTTTGGGCAGGTTTCTACCCTTATGCCATATAAAGATTTAGAAGATGCCGTGGAAATTGCCAAATTGGGTAAAGGTTCTTTAGTATCATCTATTGTAACGGCAGATGACAAAATAGCGACAGATTACGTGCTAAACGCTGCATCTATGCACGGGCGAATTTTAGTATTGAACGAGCGGTGTGCTAAAGAAAGCACCGGGCACGGTTCACCAATGCCAATGTTAACGCATGGCGGTCCCGGAAGAGCCGGCGGAGGTGAAGAAATGGGAGGTAAACGTGGTGTGCTGCACTACATGCAACGTACATCTATCCAAGGGCATCCGCAAAGTATTACGGCGATTACAAAACGTTTTCAAATTGGAGCAGATCAACCCGAAGCGAATCCACACGTTTTCCGCCAATATTTTGAAGATTTAAATATTGGGGATACTGTGTTTACGCACAAGCATACTGTAACAGAAGCGGATATTTCAAACTTTGCAAATGTGAGCGGAGATAATTTTTATGCGCATGTAGATGCAACCTCATTGGACGGAACAATATTTGAACAACGCGTGGCACACGGATATTTCATACTTTCTAAGGCTGCTGGTTTATTTGTAGAACCAAAAAAAGGACCTGTATTGTTAAACTACGGAATTGACGAATGTCGCTTTACAAAGCCGGTTTATATTGGCACCACAATAGGTGTGCGATTTACCGTAAAAGAAAAAACCGATCAAGAAAAAAGAAACGAAGCGGATATTGCTAAAGGAATAGTGCGGTTTTTAGTAGATATTTATGATGAAACCGGAGAAACAGTTGGGGTTGCCACTATTTTAACAATGGTTAAAAAAAGAGATCAAAGTTGAAAAACGATCGAGACAAATGTAAGAACCAAACCAAAACAGAATAACTTAACATCTAACATCTAACATCTAACATCTAACATCTAACATCAAACATCTAATAGCTAAAAAAATGAGTGCAGTAAATCAAGGACACGTAAAATCAGAAATAAACGAAAACGGAATTGCAACAATTGAATTCGGGCATCCACTTAGCAATTCATTACCCGGAAAAATATTAAACCTTTTGGCAAAAACCATTACAGACGTTGGCGCAAAAAAAGAGGTAAAAGTGATTGTGCTAAAATCTGCAGGAGACCGTGCCTTTTGCGCAGGTGCTAGCTTTGATGAATTAATTTCTATTAAAGATTTAGCTGCAGGAAAAGTATTTTTCTCAGGATTTGCAAGCGTTATAAATGCGTGCAGAAAATGCCCTAAATTAATTATCGGGCGCGTGCAAGGTAAAGCCGTTGGTGGTGGAGTCGGTGTTGCTTCTGCTGTAGATTATTGTTTAGCAACTACACACGCGGCGGTAAAACTATCAGAACTTGCAATTGGGATAGGCTCGATTTGTCGTGGAGCGCAGTTGAACGAAAAATAGGCATGTCGGCTATGTCTCAATTGGCCATTAACGCAACCGAATGGAAAGATGCCAATTGGGCGCGTGAAAAAGGGTTGTACGCAGCCACTTATGAAACTGTTGAAGAATTAGATGAGGCAGTTGACGCTTTGGCGGATAAATTAGCCAATTCCAACCCAGAAGCCATGCGACTATTGAAAGGTATTTTTTGGGAAGGTACAGAAAAATGGGATAACCTTTTAAAAGTACGAGCAGCATTAAGTGGCGAATTGGTACTTTCTGACTTTACAATTAATGCCATTAATGCATTTAAAAAGAAGTAATTTTTTTTAAGCCGGATATAATCAAAGCAGAATGGAAAATGTAAACATAAATGGCTTAGCTAAATTTATTGTAGGTGCAGCAATACTAACTGAACTTATTTGGCTGGCATTAGGAATTTATATTTTTACTATTGGCTATTTTTATTCTCCCATATTTTTATTTTGTGCTATACTGAATGCGTTAACGCTAATGCCATTGGGTTTGGTACTAAAAAATGTAAAAAAAGCGAGTATCGGGTTGTGGGAGAAAAGTGTAATGGGGTATTTCTGTGTGGTAAATAGCTTCATGCTCTTTTTTATTGCGAATCAAATTGGACTTATCGATTATAATTCATTTTGAGAAAGTACCCGTTTGAACTAAGGTTTAAAGTATCCACTTCTTCTGTTAATACGAGATAAACTCCGTATCTTTGTACAAAATTAATTGAACAACATGAGCATTACCGTAGATAGCGTAAAAGAAGCGCTAAAAAAAGTAATCGAGCCAGACTTAAAAAAAGACATCATCACCCTTGACCTTGTTTCTGATATTGAAGTAAAGGGTAATGATATAAGTTTTCAAGTAAAGGTATATAACCCTGCAATGCATGCCAAAAAAAGAATGCAAGAAGCATTAGAGTTTGCATTAGAGCGTGCTTTTGGTAAAGATGTAAATGCAAATGTATCCTTAGTTCCGCTTCCAAAAGAAAAAGAACCAGAGGTACGCGCTATTCTTTCTAATGTTAAGCACATTATAGCCGTAGCGAGCGGAAAAGGAGGTGTTGGCAAATCAACCATTACCGCAAATTTGGCGGTAGGTTTGGCAAAGCAGGGATATAAAGTAGGTTTGGTAGATGCGGATATTTATGGTCCATCTGTACCCACTATGTTTGATGTTGTTAACTCGCGCCCGAAAGGGATAGAAAAAGATGGGAAAACATTGATTGAGCCTGTCGAGTCGTATGGTGTAAAACTACTTTCGATCGGTTTTTTCTCTGATCCGGATCAAGCAGTGGTTTGGAGAGGACCAATGGCTACAAAAGCACTTAACCAAATGTTTAAAGATGCAGATTGGGGAGAGTTGGACTTTATGATTGTTGATTTACCACCAGGAACAGGTGATGTGCACCTTACATTGGTACAAAATGTACCGTTAAGTGGAGTTGTAGTGGTAAGTACACCGCAAGAGGTGGCCTTGGCAGATGCCCGCAAAGGAATTAATATGTTCCGTATGGATTCATTAAAAGTACCTGTTTTAGGTATTGTAGAAAACATGGCATGGTTTACGCCAGAAGAATTACCCGATAATAAATATTATATTTTTGGAGAAAATGGCGCTAAAAACTTAGCCGAACAAATGAACGTTCCGCTTCTTGCGCAAATTCCAATTATTCAAAGCGTGCGAGAGTCCGGAGATGTAGGGCGACCAGCAGTTTTACAGGAGAATACACAAGCATCTAAAGTTTTTGACGAATTTGTTCGTAAATTTGTACAACAGCTTGAAAAATAAGAATATGGAGCAGATAGAGAAGATAGAAATTGCGTTGCAGTCCATTCGGCCGTTTTTACAAAAAGACGGAGGTGACGTAGAGTTTGTAGAAGTAACTGCAGATAATATTGTAAAAGTACGATTAACAGGAGCCTGTGAAACATGCTCTATGAGCGCTATGACCTTAAAAGCAGGAATAGAAGAATCCATAAAAAATGCTATTCCGACTATTCAAAGTGTTATAGCAATTTAAAAATACCGTTTTGTCAAAAACAAAATTGGGATGAGCAGTGTTATAAATTCATTAATTTTGCACACGTAAAATCAATATGAGCTCTCTTACAAAAGAATCTCACGCATATAGAATACAGAGATGATAGAAACAGATATTATAATCATTGGAGCCGGTCCAGTTGGACTTTTCACCGTTTTTGAAGCAGGATTGTTAAAAATGAGGTGTCATTTAATAGACTCGTTGGCACAACCGGGTGGACAATTGACTGAAATTTATCCGAAAAAACCAATTTACGACATACCTGGCTACCCAACCGTAGATGCGGGCGAGTTAGTAGATAATTTGATGAAACAAATTGAGCCGTTTAAACCTGAATTTACGTTGGGAGAATCGGCCGATACAATTGACGAAACCAAAGATGGGAAGTTTATTGTAACCACAAATAAAGGAACAAAACACATTGCTCCTGTAGTTATGATTGCTGGTGGGCTAGGTGTTTTTGAACCGCGCAAACCACCGGTTGATAATTTAGAGCATTTTGAAGATAAAGGGGTAGAGTATATTATTAAAGACCCTGCTTTTTATCAAGATAAAAAAGTAGTTGTTGCCGGCGGCGGTGATTCCGCGCTAGATTGGTCCATTTATTTGGTAAAAAACAACATTGCGAGCGAATTGTCATTGGTACACCGTCGCAGTTCATTCAGAGGACACTTAGATTCGGTGCAGCAGGTAATGGATTTGGCAGACCAAGGCAAGTTAAATTTAATAACAGAAGCTGAGGTTATTGGCATTAGCGGAAACGGAAAACTAAACCAAGTAACCATTAAACACAAAACAGAAGGCGAAATTGTAAAACCAGCCGACCATTTTGTGCCACTTTTTGGCTTAAAGCCAACGTTAGGCCCGATTGGAACATGGGGATTAGAAATTGAAAAAAATGCAATTCAAGTAGATACACGTGATTACTCAACCAACCGCCCGGGGATATATGCCATTGGAGATGTAAACACGTACGAAGGAAAATTAAAATTAATTTTATGTGGATTCCATGAAGGAACCATAGCCGTACAATCAGCATTTGCCAGAATTTATCCGGATAAGAAAAACGTACTAAAATACACCACTGTTAATGGTGTAAACGGTTTTTAATAGCTATAAAAAATAGTGAATTGTGTAAACGCCTGAACTTTTTGGTTCGGGCGTTTTACGTGTAGGTTGGTATAAACTTATATCAATGTTTCAGTGGTATACGCAATAAAAATCATTCAAAAAATACCGCAGTACAGCAAAACGTGGTTCAAACTGTTTATCTTTGCGGGCAAGAATAATTAAAAATGGCAGAGAATACAATAACAATCCACATCATTGACAGAGAAGGCGTACAGCATGACTTAGAAGCCCCCACTGATATGAATATGAACATAATGGAAGTGTGCCGATCTTACGAGCTTCCGGTTGAAGGGCGGTGCGGAGGCATGGCCATGTGCGCAACTTGCCAATGTTATTTGGAGTCAGAAACTGAGTTGCCCGAACAGTCAGATTCAGAATTAGACATGTTAGATGAAGCCTTTTTTGTTGAGGACAATAGTCGTTTAGGGTGTCAAATTCATATTTCTGATGAAATTGATGGCATTGTATTGCGCCTGGCACCGGAAGGCAATTAATTAGCGCTTGAATGCGTTGATGCTTTTGGCAGTAAAGAAAAAGCCAAATGCCGAAGGTGTACCAATGGTTATGAGACTAATTTTTTTAACACTTATTTTTTATTGCATTGCGCTAAACCCATTAAAAGCGCAGTATTATAAAAATGGTTTAGGTGTTCAAATTAATATCACCACATTAAATGAAAGCTATTCTGATGCCTATGGTACCGTTAGCTCCAAAAAATCGTTCCCAATACCAGGCTTGGCTTATAAAGCTGCTTTTGGTTTTGAACTTACACGAAATGTTACACTTTCACTAGCCTCATATCCGTTTTTGGGGTTTACCTATAATACGCAAACAGGAGGTTACTTTGGAGCAGAGGTTCCTTTATTGGGCGAATTTTTCTTTGGGGATGTAGATTGGTTTGGAGGTTTTATAGGTGCAGGCGGTACATTTTCGTACGCAGCCATTACCAATTATGGAAGTGGCGTAGTAATTGGTCCGCAATTAGAGGGTGGCGTGCAATTTCCTTTTGGCTCTCGTGTAGTTGCGGTTAAATTAGCATACACACATGGGCTAAATAAACCCAATGTTAAATTATTTCCAAACCGGCAATACACAAAGAGCCAACGCGGAATGTTCTCTTTTGCACTTATTTATGTATTTGAATAAATGAAAGCTACAGTTAAAACAAAATGTAGATAAACTACACAACCATTTGGTTTAAAGCGCGTCTAAATCAACAAACCTAGAAAACAATGTTTTATTACATGAAAAAGCTTTTCCAAGCGGTACTCATATTTGGAGTGAGTAGCGTTACATTTGGACAAGCAACCAAAACCTTATTTGAAACCGTTGACGAATCTGTTTACAGTACGGTAACATTAGATTTAATTGATGATTATACATTATTATCGCCTGAATCTATTGGTTGGCAAGATGTATTGAACAATCATCCGCACCACATTACGGTAAACCTACCTTTTGGAGAAGAAATTTTAACATTAAATTTAAGACAAGCAACGCTGTTTAAGCCTGATTTTCGTGTGCGAACTGCTTCCGGTACTTCGGTTGACCTTGAAAGTGAGTCAAAAAGTATTTTCTATCAGGGTTGGTTTGAAGGCTATGAAAATTCCCATTTTGCACTTAGCGTATTAGAAAACGAAATAATAGGGGTTGGAAACATTGAAGGAATAGGCGACCTTAATTTAGGGAAGTTAAAAGATTACGAGCATTATATTTTTTACGCAGAATCAGCATTGGAAAATTCAAATGACTTTTTATGCGAAACGCGTGGTGATTACGGCCCAATGTTAGAGACGGACGGTTCATCTCGCGATTTAATTGCAGACTGTTCAAGCATTTATTTTGAAGTAGATTATGACATCTTTTTAGACAAAGGAGGCGTTACAGAAGCGTCAGATTATATTTTAGCATTATTCAATGAAATTCAAATTTTATTCGATTTGGACGGTATGACAATTTACATTTCAGACATGCTTGTTTGGGATGAAGAAAGTCCCTATTTTGGAATTGGAGATACCGGCACTCTATTGGATTTGTTTGGCGTAACTACCACCGTTTGGGAGGGAGATTTAGGTCACTTGGTTACTATATCTGCCGGCGGAGGTTTGGCGTGGGTAAACGTTTTCTGCAGTGCAGATCAGGTCATTCGTAAGGCAGTTAGCGGTATCGGAACATCATTTGCACCTGTGCCTACTTATTCATGGTCTGTTGAGGTTGTGGCACACGAAATGGGGCACAACATGGGCTCGCCGCACACACACGCTTGTGCCTGGAATGGAGATATGACCGCAATTGACGGCTGTGGTCCAAGTGCCGGGTTTGATGAAGGATGTGAGGGCGACTTACCGCCCGAAGGTGGTACAGTAATGAGTTATTGTCATTTAACAGACGTAGGGATTGATTTAGGACAAGGGTTTGGAGAACAACCGGGCACTTTAATGCGGACGAATATTATTGAATCTGCCTGTTTAGAATCGTGCGATTTAACAGAGATGGATATTGAGGTGATTAATGGAGGCATTTCTTCTGCATGTGATAATTTACCCGTTAACAGTAGTATAGAAATCTTAAATAAAAGTAATGAACCTTTAACGTTTGCTACATTGTCCGTTTATTTTGACGGTGTACTTGCTGGTTCTTATCCATGGTCTGGATTCGTACCAATAGGCGGTACAAAAATTATCTTTTTACCTGCATTTACAAAACCAGTTGGGTTGTATAGTATGAGTGTTGTGTTGGATTTTCCAGATGGATATGATGACGAAAACCCTGCTGATAATGATTATGTTGTCGGGTTTGAAGTACACCCTTTTCCAACAGCAGATTTTGAAATAAAACCTGATAAACTTATTTCGTTGGACGCTACAACAACTGTTTATAATTATTCCGAAGGAGCAACCAGCTACCAGTGGAACTTTAATGATGGAACACCATTGGTAAATGGTTTTAGTGTAGATCATACCTTTCCGTTTAACAGAGGAGGAAATTATAATGTACAGCTTGTTGCTACATCTCAATTTGGTTGCCGGGATACAGCCTATGCAAGCGTTTTTGTAGAAGGGTATAATATTTACTACATACCTAATTCATTTGTGCCAGAAACAAGCACTTTCCAGCCTGTATTTTCTGCCGGTTTAGATGTGCATCAATATCACTTTGTAGTCTACAACCGGTGGGGTGAGGTGATGTTTGAATCATACGACGCGACGAAAGGTTGGGACGGTACTTATGGTGGACGAAAAGAAGCTCCTACAGGCGTATATGCGTGGATTATTGAATTTGGCGACTTAACATCTGACGAAAAGCATACACTGACAGGGCATGTTAATTTGTTGAAGTAGTTCCTATTTTAAATACCTGAGATTATTACCTTTGCACTGCAAAAACAGGTTATGGAAAGTACGTTTTTATCACTCATTCGCTACAAACAATTTTTAAGTTGGTGCAACGATATGTTAGAAGCCATTGGCTTAGGCGGAAAGACGCTCATTTATGTGCGTACGTTTATATTATTGTTTGCCGCTATTCTTATTAGTTACTCGCTATGGTGGGTTACACGTAAAATATTAATTCGGTTAATTCATTCATTTGCGCATAAATCCAAAACAAAATGGGACGATTACTTAATTAAAAATAGATTTTTTGCCGCGTTAGCCCATCTCGTTCCGTTTTTGTTGTTAGATGCAATGATCCGCATTGTATTTATTGATTTTCCTAACTTATCAATACTCTTACTCCGTTTGATAGACATTGTCGTCATTGTCATCTCACTCTTTGTTATCATCCGTTTTTTAAGCACCGCAAATGATGTATTGTCAGAACGTCCTAGCTTAAAAGACAAGCCAATTGCGTCTTATTTTCAGCTCTCAAAAATCGTCGTTACTTGTTTGCTCGTTATTTTAATGATTTCAGTAGCATTTCGGGTAGATCCACTTGTTATTTTAACATCAATGGGTGCGTTAACAGCCATTATTTTATTGGTGTTTAAAGATACAATCCTTGGTTTTGTAGGCAGTATTCAGCTTGCTGCAAATGATATGATACGCATTGGCGACTGGGTAACAATGGAAAAATTTGGAGCAGATGGAGATGTTGTAGAAATTACATTGGCTACAGTTAAAATCCAGAATTTTGATAAAACCATCACCACAATTCCTACCTATTCATTCATATCCGATTCATTTAAAAACTGGCGTGGAATGCTGGATTCTGATGGGAGACGTTTAATGCGTTCAATCAATGTAAAAATACAATCTGTCAAATTTTGCTCTCCTGAACTGTTAGAAAAAATAAAGGAAATTGAGCTTATCAGAGATTACGTAGAAAAAAAGGAAGAAGAAATAGCAAAATACAACGCCACACATGATTCCAACGAAAAAGTACTCATGAATGGTCGCAGCCAAACCAATATTGGCATTTTTCGCTACTATGTTATAAAATATTTAGAAAAAAGCGAATACATTAATAATGGGATGACCTTAATGGTAAGGCAATTAGAGCCAACGGCGGGTGGCTTACCGCTTCAATTGTATGCTTTTACTAAAACACAAGAATGGGCCGTTTACGAAGCGCAAATCGCCGATATTTTCGACCATTTATTAGCAGCCATTCGCTTTTTTGAGTTAGAAGTATTTGAAAATCCGGCTGGCTCAGATATGCGGAGTATTTTCAGCGGTCGTGCCAACCAGCGGCCATAATTAATTAGACAAAAAAAGAAGAATTAGCGGTTCAACGGTTGTGATACAATCGTCTCTGTTTGTCTGCCCCGCTCATAACGTCCATGGAAAAGTAAAGTTCCATCCTCAGCATAAGCATAGTGGTCACCCGTCTGTAAATTCATGTCAAAACTTTTTTTGCTACGTACTTGCCCGTTTTCATAATACAAGGTCATTTCTCCATGTACTTTTCCGTCTTTAAAATTTTTGACTAGTTCCACATCCCCATTTGGAAAATAGGCTTGGCATACGCCAGAAAATCCCTTTTTTCTGTCCTCCAAATAATAGGTGTTGTAGCTTTGGTCATAAACCAGCTCGCGGCAATCGCAAACAGTAGGGGTGTCATTTTCAGTATCGGCCATATTTTCTTCGGCAGTAGTTGATCCACAGCTAAAAAATAAAAAACCCAAAAAGCAATAAGTGAATGTTCGGTACATCATTATTCAAGAAGTTTAGTCGTACAAATTTAACCAAATAACAAAAAACAGCACGCAAAAAATGGTACACCGCATTTATTGTTGATTAAACGGCCATAAACCTTCGTTTGATTATCAAATTGTTATTGTCAGATCCATAAAAAAATAAAAACCTTTTCAGCGTTTGCTTGTTTTCTGAATAAAGATCATTTATATTTGCACTCGCTTAAACGAAAGCAGAACGAATTATAATGTTAGAGAAATAGCCTAAGGCTCGTCGGGCTCATAACCCGAATGTCACTAACAGAAATTAAAAATATATTGCGGGGTGGAGCAGTTGGTAGCTCGTCGGGCTCATAACCCGAAGGTCATAGGTTCGAGTCCTGTCCCCGCTACTACTGAAAACAGTAGGTTTTCTACAAAAAAGGCTTCCAGACGGAAGCCTTTTTTGCGTACTGGGTAACAAAACTGGGTAACAAAAATTCATTTTTCACCAAGTTTAATTGTTGATAATGGAGATTCTAGTCTAAAATGTTTTCTGATTTAAATCTGTGACTTTTAGTAATCTACGTATTTATACTTAATTTTTAAGTTTCCCTCTTAAAAAATTGAAAAAAAAGAGGATAGATCTAATTTGGGTAGTAATTTAGTAAATCAAAAGAGATTGTTATGAGTAATTACGAATGGCTGGAGAAAAGGAGGAAACTAACTGTTGACAACCTTAGACCATGGCCAGAAAATCCTAGACTTAATCCAGAAGAAAGTCGAATCCATATTTCCGATTATGCCGAGGATATGGCTGCTGAGAGCAAGGATGATTTTTTTTCACTTTTGAAGTCAATCGCTGAATTTGGATTTGTTCCGGCAGACCCTGTTCTCGTATGGAAAAACGAAGAAAATAACAAATATTATGTGGCGGAGGGAAATAGGAGATTAATTGCACTCAAATTATTGAGAGACCCTAACAAGGCTCCCAAAAGTATTCGTGCTTCTGTTAGGAAAATAGCGAGTTCTTTAGATCCTGAGTCTATCGCTAAAATAGCTGTATGTGTTGCTCCAACCTTTGAAGACGCTGAGTGGTATATCAATCAGAGAAATAGTACATCCTCTTTGCAACGAAGATGGAGTAGGATTCAACAGCAGAGATGGGTTGCCAGTTTGTATGAAAAATATGAAGGAGACATTGATAAATTATTATCAATTACAAGACTTGATAATTCAGCTCTCGGAGAGTATATAAGAATTCTTAAGGTTAGAGAATTTTTATACACAGATATTGTTAAGGCGGAATTGTCTGCGGAAGAGTTTGATAAAGCTAATTCATACAAATTCCCCATTACGATTTTAGAACGTTTTTTTGCCTCCTCTAGTGTTAGAGAAAAATGGGGAGTTGAATTTGATGGTACTGAAGTTAAAATTATTTCAAATACTGAGAGTTTCCTCACTGCATACGCCAAATTGATAAAAAGAATTGTTGGTTCTGGTGAGTCTGATGAGCAAAAAATAGATACTCGAACAATAACATCTCATCTAGATGAGATTTTGGAAAGTTTACCAACAGTAAATCTGGAACCTCAAAATGCTGTCGTCGCTGAAACCGAGTCATCAACCCCAGAAATACCAGAAGAAACACAGCCTGATATTGGAAATAATGTGGTTACGCCAAATCCGGTCTTATTGATGAAGAATAACCCGAATAGACTAAGATTAGTCTTGCCAATATACATTCTAAACACTGATAGCACGAGACTTGATGGTCTGTTTTATGAATTCAAGCATTTGCCTTCACAGAAGTACCCTAATTCTACGGCAGCTTCTTTACGAGTATTTCTAGATTTATCCATATTAAACTTTATCCAGAGGGAAGGACTTGGTTCTGATATGCAACGACATTATTCCTGTGGATTAAGAGAAATTCCTTTAAAAAAGAGAATCGAGTATGTAAAGACTAATCAATTGAGTGGAAATCCGCAGAAAGTAGCGGTTAGATTACTGGACGAAACTAATGTTTACAGTCTAGATGTATTAAACGGGTTTGTTCATAGCCAAGATACGCATTACATGTCAAGAAGTAATCTTAATAGTTTTTGGGATTTTTTGTTTCCTTTGTTTGAATTTTTATTAGATATTAGAGAAGAAAATGTTTAATTCCCCGTTAAGATATCCAGGAGGTAAAAATAAATTGTCCGCATTTGTTGCTAAAATTTGTGTTGAACAGGGTATAAACGGCCGGTATGTTGAACCTTATGCCGGAGGTGCTTCTGTTGCTTTATTTTTATTACTTGAAGGCTTTGTTGAGAAAATCACGATCAATGACAAAGACCGTTCAATTTATGCCTTTTGGTATTGTGTTTTGAACCAATCAAATGAACTAATCTCTTTGATTAAAAACACGGAGATTACATTAGAAAATTGGAAGTTGCAAAAGGAGATTCAGAACAAAAAATCTGAAGTTGAACTACTTGAATTAGGTTTTTCAACACTGTTTTTAAACAGAACAAATAGATCAGGTATTTTGAGTGGCGGTGTTATAGGAGGCAACGAGCAGAATGGGAACTATAAGATGGATTGTCGTTTTAATAAAACTGATATTATTGAAAGAATTAAAGCAATCTCAGTCCGATCTGAGGATATTGATTTATTTAATGAAGATGCAGTAACCTTGCTTGATAATGTAGAAATGTTTTATGACAGTTCAAACACAATACTGTATTTTGATCCTCCGTATTATCACAAGGCTAGTTCTTTATATCTTAACTATTATAATTTTGAAGATCATAAAGATGTGAGTGATAGAATTAAAGCGATTAAAAATTTTAAATGGATCGTTTCCTATGATAATGTTGAGGAAATCCGAAGCTTATATTCTCCTTTTCCAAGGAAGGAATACTCATTTAATCATTCTGCATCAAGCCCTAGATCTGGTAAGGAAATTCTATTCTTTAGTGAGGAAAAATTGACTGAAACCTTAAAACTTGAAGATGAAAACCCCGTTTATTTTAGATATGGAAAGAAGAGAAAAAATGGGCAAAAAGAGTTTTATTACAGGAGGACAAGAAAGAGAAAGTCAGCATGAAGTGAAACGAATGAGATTTTGCCTTTAACGATTTATTCTACTTGTATACGGCAAAACTCCTTGTGGCATCAATCAGTTGTTTATCATTCACATAATGTTTCTTCAAAACATTAATCCCTGAGTGCCCACTAATGATTGGTGCTTTTTCTCCGAATTGGGCTACTAAAGCGGTCAAATAAGTTTTACGTAGATGTTTGAGTTGAACGTTTTTTTCAATTCCTGTTTGTTGCCAAAAATGAGTGAAAGCTTTTGAGACGAATTGGATCAGTGTATCTCTGTTCGAAATTTCATTTTCTCCAATCAAGTACTCTTCAGATTCAATTTTTTGATGTAGTCCAAGCTCCGATAAGAGAAATTCAAGACCCTTTGTCACTGGGACATACTTATACTCTCCAGTTTCAGAATCGAATCCTTTAATACGATTGACTTTGAAGTTTTGAACTTTTATAAATTGAGGTTTTCCATTCTCATCAAAAAGAACATCAGAAAATTTTAGTGTCATAAACTCCTCTCTTCGCAGGCCAGTTTCAAGAGCTAATCTAAAAGCATGATTCAACCAAGGTCTGAATAGGAATCTTCTCTTACCATTTTGATAGTATTTGAAACCTTTTTCTGGGCTTATTGTGTCCAGTAGGATTTGAAATTCTTCGAATGTGACAATACTTTTATTGGATATAACTTTCCTCCTGTTCACCCCGATAAAAGGGTTTTCAATATCATACTTTTTAGCTGAAATGAGCCAATTCAAAAATTGCCTGAAGAGTGCAATGATTTTATTGTAGGTTTTATTGGCGTAGTTTAAATCATCCAGTAGGTAAGAATGGAAGAGGGCGACAATCTTATCATTGATATGATTCACCTTAAAAAAGGTGTGATCAATGCCGTTCTTTTTAAGGCATTTACAAAACTTCTCAAAATAGTATTCAACTTCGTTAATGTGTTTTCGGGTTCTAACTTTCACCTTGTGTGTCTCAACTCCTTCATTGTTGAGGTAGGCTAAATAGAGCCCCATACATTCGATTAATGCTGTTGGTAGTGCTTGCTCGTTTTCAATAACGACATCTGTACTTTGGAATTCATTCGTAAGAAGCTCTTTTTCAAATTCAATTTTTAACTCAATTGCTTTATTCAAATCACGTGTTTTAAAGACTCTGGTTTTTCTTTTTTTACCGTTTGTGCCTGGAATAGCTACAATTGACTTGAACATGTGTTTCTCAGTTGACTTACAAGTTGAAAGCCTTTTACCAGTATCTCCACATTCTCTGTTTTCAATATTTCGCTGGCACTTTTGGCAATAGGTAAACAGTCCTTTAACCCTATTTCT
This sequence comes from Crocinitomicaceae bacterium, assembly GCA_963736585.1. Classification (GTDB taxonomy): domain Bacteria; phylum Bacteroidota; class Bacteroidia; order Flavobacteriales_D; family Crocinitomicaceae; genus Crocinitomix. The sequence goes on from CAVTPI010000004.1 coordinate 460,453, forward strand.
TTTGTCAATGATTAATGGTTTCAAATCACTCATATCTTTTTCATTTTATTTAAAAAGGACTTTTCAATTTGAGACTTGGGAGAGTATTTGGAGATAACAGGTTTATCCGTTCCTGAATCAGTTAAAAGGGCGTCAATTTGTCCGCTGAGGTAATTTGTAACAAGCTCCTTCCAATTCTCTTTAGTCCTTTTAAGTCGATCAATTAATGGTTTGTAAAAAGCAAGTTTAAATTCGCTTCTATTCACAACATGATTATTCCCTTGGCTAATCACGTATACACTATTGTTTTGACACCAATTAATCACCGATCTATTGTCCTTATAATTCAACATTTTCTTTAATTCATCTAAACCAAGTTCAGTTGAAGTTTCTGATTCATTTGATTCCGAAAATTCAAATACCAAACTTCTGATTAGATGCTCAATTACAGTCTTCATACTCAGATACTGCGCCGCACTTATTTCAATGCCATTTAAAAGGGCTTTAACTAAGTCTAAATTCAAAGATTGTTCAATCCTTTTAGAGATAATTGATTCGATATGTTGTTTCGAAGGCTTCACTTGAATTTGACTGCTCTTTGTGCCATTAACTTGCCATGATGAGCGCGTAGGTTAATTAACTTTTCGTTGGCTACTAAACCATTGCCTAAATCAATATTCTTGTCTGGTTGAATGACAATAGTTTCAAACTCTTTTAATAATGTAGATCCAGAATCAAAAAGGGCAATGTCATTGTACCAAGATTTTGCCTGTTTCACCAAATCATTGATTTTTAGAAAGTGTTTGATGTCGTTATTGAAGATCTCTGTAAAAGCTATTTCGTATAGCGCTCTTGTTGCGATTTGAGCTACGTTCTTTTTTGAGAAATCTTTGGGAATGTTTGATCCTGAATGACAGTTGACGATAATGATTTTATAATCTGAGCCTGGGTCAGCATTGATGTAATTAATCACATCTCCCAGGGGGGAAACATTGTTCACTCCTCCATCAATATTGTTAATTGAAGTTTCAGCATTTTCTTTATTACGAAACGACACTTTTTTAACTGGCTCATAGACCATTGGAATACAAGCTGAAGAAAGAACACCTTTAATAAAATCATCATTGGATGAAAAGTCAGAATGAAGAACACTTCTGTATTGACCGTTATCTAAGGATACAAAGCCACACATAAATTTTGTATCTCTGATTTTCGAACGATCCAAATACTGATTTAACTTTAATTTCAAGGGGGTGTTATCTGCAATTGCTTGAAAATTTGGAAGATTAAGCTTCAATGAATCGGCAAACTGTTTAAAAGTCTTGCCTAGAATTGCTTTACGCTTCTTTTTAGAAAAGATTAATCTTAGTTTATCCAAGAATCCTAGATCCAAGCTAAACTCTGGAACGAGCCTCTGTCTTATTGCTTCAAAATCGAGCTTCATTTTAAGATCATCACCTTTATCTGAAGTGTCAATAAAATCTGAAGTATAGATTTCACTGACCCCATTCTTTGCAATTTTATCAAGCCATAAATCATTCAATAATCCCAGCTGATTTGTAGCAATCATTGACCCATTAATTGCTCCCACACTCACGCCAGCAATTAGGTCAAATTTCATTTTACCTTTTAATCCAGTTATCTTTTCCCAATTATCATTGATGAAATTGATCGCGCCTAATTGAAATGCGCCATTGAATCCTCCACCACTTAATACTAGGGCATATTTCTTTTTTTTCTCCTTCTTCATATCTCTCTCGTTTGTTAATCGGCCTAGCCGAAAATATCTAATTCTCCTCCTTGATTAAAACGTCCGTATTGAACCGCTCTTCCTTTTTCAGGGATTTCAATTACAATATCCACGTCATGTTGAAATTCATTGTTTCCTCTAAAATTTCCTTGCTTAGTTGATTGGAAAATGTAAATGAATGCCTTGTCAGGATGTTGTTGTTTCAGTTGCTCTAAATCATCTGGTTTCAATCCTAATTTTGTCACACTATCTAAAAAGACAAAATCATAGCGATCTAAGTTCTCTGGTAAATAATTGCTTACATCTAAATCAGGGTGGGCAACACTAGTGTCCTTCAGCTTCTCTTTCAACGTGTCATCAATTCCTTCTTCTTTGGCGACATATAAAACCGTCCCATGATTCCGTGCTAAATATCCTGCAAAGTCCACGGACAAATAAGACTTTCCCATTTTGGGCTTTCCGTAAATCATAGCTGTAAAGTCTTTTGAAGGGTTGCCAATCAGATCCAACCATTTTCCTTTGAAACCTAGTTTCTCGAAACTTAATTTCATGACGTCCATACTGTTCATGATAACATCTTCTTGAAGTCTTGAATTGTCATCTATCACGAATCCATTTCTACCGTCAACTATGTCATTGTATCCATTGAGTGTTTTCTTTTCAACTTGCAGCTCTCCACCTACTGGATTTGTTTTGATGAATATATGCAGGTGCTTTAAAACTTGTTTTAACTCATCCCAGTATTTATCCTTTTCGCTAATAGAACCACCGTTAATTTTTCGTGCGATTCGGTTGTGAAGACTTGTTGCTTTTTTGGTTGAGATTGGTTTTCCTTGTAAGAGGATATAATCCTTGATGTACTTTACTGAAAGCAATTGAGCTTGTCTTCCAATAATAGATAAAAGCTCTGCTCGTTTCTTGGCATTGATGGACACTTGAATAATCGGTTCATTCTTGAATTGCCCCATTAGTTTTATCAATGAGTCTTGAATATCAATGATGTGCTTTGCAAAGCTTGACGACTTTTTGATTCGCTTCTCTCGGATGGCCTTTTGGAGGGCTGCTAAAAACAATCTGATTTGATTTTTGGTCTTCGCTTTTTCATGAAGATTGATATATCGTTTAATGAATTTTAATTCTTCTGCGATAGCCTCTACGAAGCGAGTTTGAACTCGAGGTTTTGTTTTTGTTGAGGTAGGTCTAAGCGTTGGTTTTTTCGATTCAACCTTCGGTTTAGCAGTGCTGACACTTTTCTTTTGAGTTACTTTTAAGTTCTTCTTTTCAACAAACTGATTCAATTTTTCTATATACAAATCAATCGTTCGCTTAATAGGTTCACTCTTTGAGTATGTTGAAAAATTCGCTCCTTTTTGAGTTACTTGATTAATGAAATCCCATCCTTTTTGAAGAACTGGGCTAAGAGCCGGTCTTTTCAAATTTAAGTCGGATATACTTGTGTAATAGTTCTTTATTGTAATCATAACTCCTAGATTAAATTTTTAAAAGGTCCAGTTCAATTTCAAGAGCCAAAGCTTCTAACTCTTGATTTTTAGTCAGTTTCTCATCATTAATGAACTGGCTAGAAAGGTCAATAGGGTACTCTGATTCTATACCCATTAGACCTTGGTCAGCAAATGAAGCATGGCCATTTTTAGTCACTATCACATGATCTAAGACTTGAATATTCATAGATGATGCGGCTTGTTTCATTTGTTTCGTCATTTGCTTGTCAGCTTCGCTTGGCTTTAATCCTCCACTAGGATGATTGTGGCAAATGATTATTCCTGTAGAAAGAGATTTTAAGGCAGCACCCAGGATGATTCTGGTGTCAACCACTGTTGCCGCAATTCCCCCAATTGAATGTTTGTAGTATCCAATAGGTTGGTTGGATTGATTCAGATAAATCACAAACATGACTTCATGTAGTTCAATTTCTCCTTTGTCAAAAAGGGAGCGTAATAATTCAGCAGCTGTATCTGAACTGGTAATTTTCTTAGGAAAATCAACTGCCCTATGCTTATCAAAAGAAACCTTGATTTCTGGTACTCGAATGATTGAATTTGTTTTTTTAGCCATGACTATTGATTTAATTGTTTGAATAATTGAATCGCTTCTTGCTCAAATGAATTTAGACTGGTTCCGTTCAAACTTGATTTTCCGATCTTGAATTTTCGAGCGATTAGTTCCATCACAGTGCTTGTAATTGCGTTACCCAGCATGGAGTAGCGTTGCGTCTTTGAAATCTCTTTTATCTCTCCATCAAAGTCGCCAAATTTTGTCCAATCATCTGGCAGTCCTTGAATTCTTTCTTGCTCAATTGGAGTCATTCTTCTGATACCATTTTTAACTTTGATAAAATTGGTAGGACTTCCTTTTCCAACAGTCAGAGTAGGGGCACATCCATCAGTTGAATGCACAATGTTTTGACGGTAATTGCTGTATCTGGCCAGAATATCAATCAGAGGTTTTCTAGCTTCCATTTCTTTATATCCTCTGAGGAGAGGAAATATTCTTGGGAGACCTTCCTTTGCAAGAGATCCAATAAGGAATAACCGCTCTCTATTTTGGGGTAATAACCAGGCTGTATTAATAAGTTGCCATTGGCACTCATAAACCCCAAGGTTGGCAATCGTTCGCAATACGACTTCAAAGTCTTTTCCTTTGTTACCGAAGAGTAATCCTTTGACATTTTCAAAGACAAAAATTGAGGGACGCAGCCTGTCAATAATTCTAACTGCATCAAAAAAGAGCTTACTTCTATTTCCGTTAATTCCTTTCCTTTTTCCAGCATGTGAAATATCTTGGCAAGGAGATCCGAATGTGACAATATCCGGTCTTTGAATTTCCGCTGTTTTGATTTCTTGAATTTTACTGACATAATTTGCTCGTTTAAAGTTGTACTTGTAATTAGCAATCGCATATTTATCCACTTCACTGAAGTAGTGTTGCTTGAACTGAAACCCAGCATCAAGAAGTCCTTTTGCAAAGGCGCCTAATCCTGAAAAGAGATCTAGATATGTTATTTGCTTATTCATTTTCTTTAGCCAATTCTGTTGCTAGTTTGTAAACTGAATCTTCCAGTTGAGCATTTCGTTTTTCCAATTGCTCAATTTTATAAGTCTTACTTTGCGGACTGTAGACTTGCTTCAACACGCCCAAGTAAAACCCGATACTCCCCATGAACCCAATCAATGATAGAATGAATGTCAATCTGTGATATTCAATTTTTTTCTTCTTCTTCTTTTCCTTCATCACTTTTGTTTTATTTTGATGCTGATAGCATCTGTTCTTGATATTTATTTACTAGCCAATAGGCAGTTGTTAAAATGCCTGCTGAGACCACTCCTATTGTTATTCGTTTTAAGCGTGATCTAAATTCCTGTCGTTTATCAATTAGTGTGTAACTAAAGGAATTTCCATGTCGCCTTTTGTGTTCTTCACAGAGCTTCATGAATTGGTTAAACTCACTTGCCTTTTGAAAAACTTGACAGCCTGCAGAATGATTATCCACCGTATAGGTCGTTCCAGTTTTTCGAGCTCTATGAATGTTAATCCCATGCATTCCTGTATCTAATCGACCATTGTAAAAGTCTAAAAGTGCATCTCGATTATAATCCCGAATGACTTCTACTTCTTGAAGTCTTTGACAAAGCGCATAATACTTGCCTCTGTGTTTGTCAATCTTGTAGGTATCCAAATATTGGTTGGCTGCAAGCATTGCTGTCCCTTGAGGATGCAATGGATTTCTGAGCCAATAGGTACCTGGATCAGTTGTGCATTTAAAAACGAAATACGCCCACTTGGAAAGGAACTTCTCACTCACTCTAAAGAACACATGCAACTCGTCATCAAATCTATTGGGTGCTTCGTTTCGCGATCTGAATCCCCAAATATTCAATTTGTAAGGCTGATTGAATATGACATATCCTTTCCTAAGGGCTATATTTCTAATTTTTGCTAACACGATTTATTCTCGATTAATCTCTCAATCAGAGAAAAAATCATTTTCATTTAATAGGGTGTAGGTAAATCTGTTTCCATGGTGCTTGATAGCCATATCAATCAGAAACATGAAATACTCAAATCCACTTTGGATAACTGCGCAACCAGCACTGTATCTTCCAATCTTCTTACTGATCTTATTGATGGCTTCTCTGTGGATGTTCAATCCAATTTTACCTGACTTTAAAAGTCCTAATAGCTCATGCTTTGCATCCTTGTCATGATCTCTGTAAAATTCAATTGGTCGATCTTGACATAAAGCGTAATACTGACCTCTGTGTTTTCTCTTAATGAATGCGCCTAAGTATTGACCCTCTGCCGTGATTGCACAGCCATCAGGGTGTAATGGGTTCTTCAAATAATGTAGACCTGCTTTTGTGGTGCATGGAAAGTATACAATCTCATCTTCTCCAGATTCCTGCTCAAAAATGACCATTAAGGTCTCATTGAAAATATCCGGGGTTAAACTCGCTGAACGAATCCCAATAATATTAAGGTTAAAAGGTTTCGGTCCTGTAAAGAATTTGAATCCTTTTTTCGCCAAAACGGCCTTTACTTTTTTGATAGTTGGTTTAAACATAACAGATACATTTAGTATGTGTGAATAATATTTTATTATCTAGGGTTTGAAATGATGTCACATCTTTTTGAGCATCCATAAAGCAGCCTAGAATCGTGTTTTTTGGAACTTTGATACTTCGTCCGTTGCTGTCCCAAACTTTGGCGTCTTCAATGGATTTAATTTGCTCTTCTGCGATTCCGCTTAGCGACCACTGGCTGCCGTTAAACTTCAAACCTATTCTATGAAAGTGGGCATTGAATGCCTTTTTTTCTGAAGTTGAAGAGAACTTGCTGAGTAATGCATTAACAATGGTTTTTCGAACCCCTCCAATTCTCTTCTCTTTGAAAAGTTCGTTCACTTTTTTATATCCTCTCACTGTTCTAACTCTTCCAATTACCCGTTTGGCTTTTGCTAAATCATCATCAATGATGGCAATTCGAAGATTGGTTGCAATTAAACCAGGATTAAAGGTTGATTTCGGTTTCGTATCAGAAGACCCCGCCGGACTTGACGTCAATATTGCTTTAAACTCATCTGCTGAAATAGTACTCGGTAAATTTTTAGAGCTTAAAGCTGCATCCATTTCTGATCCCCAGTAACCATCCGCTCCAAACTTTGGCAGAATTCCAGAGCCATATTTTTTAATCAATGCCTCCTGAATATTCTTCACTAACTCACCTTTGCTACCTCTTTTCAAAGGAAAGCCACTTGAAGAGCTTGAGCCTGTTCTTGCAGGTAGAGTCGTGCTCTCTTCAATTTCAGTCAATAATTCAGCAGGAATAATGGACTGAGATTTCTTCTTTTTTTGATAAAAGTAGTATGCCGTTCCAGCACCAATAGCCACAACACCCAATCCGATCAAAATGAATTTTACTTTATTACTTTTCTTCTTCTGTTCCATCTCCTCTGTTGTTTGTTATTCTCTTGGTTTGTTCAATATAATCTGGCGATATTTTGCAATGTCAAGTGGGTCTAAATCCCCTCTCAAATCCTCCATTAATGCTGTGCCGTATAAATCCATATACACTTCTGAAGTGTCTAAAAACGCTTTTTGACTTGGGAATTCTGACACCACCGCGGTGATGGCTTCATCATCTGTCCCCCAAAACACGCCCAGCCAATTGTAATTAACTGCGGCATTCAATCTTTTTGCCCAGCCATGAGGATCATAAATCACTGCTCCGTTCTTTGCATCCTTCGCTTTTTCAGGTTTTGAATTGATAATTGCTAACATTTCATTGTACTCTGTTTGCTTCAATTCGCCAGTCATATCTTCAATCAAACTTCCTCCCGATTCTTGTTTTTTATAGGACTTTTGTACCTTTTTGAAATCTTCCTTTGAAGGGATTTCTCGAAGTGTATTCCTTAGTAAAACTTCATCCGTACCCCACCAGCCGTTGTTGTCAAAGGCATTTTTAATTTGCTTTGCCCAAGTGGCATGTTTGTCTTGTCCCAAAGTCTTGTTTTCTTCCTGACTGGCAATTTGACTTCTTACAAACTTGTTTCCGAAATATATTGCGGTTAAGGCAACAGCTGAAACTCCTAAGGCAATTGCAACTGAAGTGATCAGTTTCTTTTGACCTGGCGTTAAGCTTGAAAATAATCCAGCTTGTTTCGTATGTTGAATATTTGAAGACATTTTTCAATTTTTTAGACTCCTAAAAACTGTTTTGCCATTGCCACTTTATTCGGATCTGTCTTTACTACTTTTGCCAATGCCGCTAAAGTTTTCGCATCTAAATAAGATGCCAAAGTTCCCAAAGCCTTTGCCTTGGTTGTGGCTTCACTTTTGCTTCCACCGATTGATAATTTAAAACTATGCTTCTCCATTTTCGTTCTCCTTTTGTTTTAGTACTTCAGTTAATTTATCTTCCAATTCTGGATGGGCCGAAAGCATTGCCATTACCCTAAGAGCTTTTTTCAATCCCTTTTTCCCAACACTTTGTAGGATCTGATTGTAAATGAGTTCTTCTTCAGAATTTTCCGTTTCCATCTCCATTCCTTCAGCTTCAATTTCTACTTCTGTTACGGGTTCTGGAACTCCTTGCAATGCTCCTGGAGCTTTTAAACCAAATGCTCCAACGACTCCTGTTATTTGCTCAACCACGTCTCGAAACTTATCCATTCCAGTTTCTTGGCTGGCCTTGTACTTTCTGATTTTCTTGTCCTTTTTGAGATTATCTTCTCTCAATTTTTTCAATTCGTTTTGCAGTTTTTGTTCTTCCAGAGCTTTTCTAATCTGCCCCTGAACATCAACTTCATTAGTCACTCCTTTCAACCCTTTATTAAGGATGAAAATATATCGGTTGCAGTTCGGTGAATAGCCGTAGAACATTTTCACTTCAACGGTTTTGGTATCTGTATCTATGAATTCTAGATATCGAGTGAACTTTCTGCCATCTGCATTTCTAGCTACCACAATTTCACCATCTACAAGTATTGAGTAATACTTTCTCTCACCCTGTTCGAATAGTTTCACGACTAGTTTTCTAAGTCGGTCAATAGCTGATTCGGAATAAGGTTCACGATAAACCTGAGAACCGTTTTCACGCGTTTCAATATCTCTCTCTTTTATCTCTCTGTATTCTTCCATTGTTTTAGGTTTATTCGTTTTTATCTAGTAATGGTATGATCTGAATGAACTTGCAATTCTGTCTGTCCTTCGTTTGGTTTTCAACGATTATTATTCCGCTGTGGACGTGTTGCAGTTCATTGATCCCATCATCCTTCATATCATATATTCCTGCCTTACTTTTCACCTTCACATTGTTAAGTGGTCGGATGAAAACATAGAGGTGATTTTCTCCCTTTATTTCCAAAATTTCGTTTGGGTCAAGGCGAAAATGTCGGTAGCGAATAATGTAGTTGTCATCAACTCCTAGTTCTCTCATTTTGCATCTTGCAAATTCTATGGCCGTTCCCTCATTCATAAGCGCAGCTTATTTTTCTTGATTTGACAAATGATATTTCCAGGTAGATTTTTAGTTTGTAATCCACTTGATTACTTGATGAAAGGTCTTCATAAAAACCATCTATGATCGTGTCCTCAATGGGAACTCCAATTTTGAAAAAATCTCTTTTGCGTCCATCAAACCACCATTTGTTTTGTTCTCCTAATCCTTGTTTTTTAATGTTGTTATTAAGGTCTTTTTCTGCTGCTGACCCGTTCACATATTCCGCGTAAAAGGCATCTCTTTTCTCGGGAATTCTTAATTGCAAAAAACCACTTTGACCTTCAATTGCAGCTCCCGGATTAGGATTGTCTTCTCCGTCATTAGGGATAGTTCGCACCAAATTAGGATTAGCAGTAATCATAATTCCCACTACCTGCGTAATCGTTGAGGGTAGTTTGATTTGAAAAACCACTTTTTGATTTTGCTTCACAATGTTTTCAATATGTATCAAGTATCGTTTCATTTCAATTAATGACATTTAACTTTTGAAAAGAAGTAGAATGTTACCCTGTATGGGACAAACTTGACAGCTGGATGATCTTCATCTTTAAACCAAATTTCTACTAATCCGTTTCCAGATTCAACAAGCCCAACTTTAACCATTCTTTCGTTTGGGGAAACTCCTAATCCTGTCATTAATAATTTTGACTCAAAGTCTTCAGGAAAAAGCTCCTGGTCATTGACTTGCATCTTTTGAGATCCTCTATAATAGAGGTGTTCCTCTTTATCACTTGTAATCGCAACTCCAAACAATAAATCAGCATTCTTATCCAATTCAAACTGTTTTTTAACCACTTGATTTTGATTGGCTATTTGCATATCAAATCGCTCTTTTATGATGTTGTGTTTGTAGCTCATTATTCTTATTTTTAATTCATGTTTAGGCTTTCGAATTAAGTTTTGGGTAAAAAAAGGACGAGCGGGAAAACCCTAAACTAAAAACCGCTCGCCCTGTTTTATCTGCGCTTTAGATTAAGGGGTTGTCGCCGTTCCGTCTAAAGCCACATATAAAAATTGTCCTGCTGGGATGTTGAAATTTGTTCCCAACTCAATTACCAATTCAATGACTTCTTCATCTTTGATAAGTCTCGGGTTATCTAACTTGTAGTAGCCCCATTGAACCGTGTGATCATTGTCCGTGATGAATCTTCTGTTCGATTGATTTTCTGGAACTATCTGCGTCTTGTTCGCTTTTAAGCTGAACTCACCGTTAGCAATTGCCGGAACCGTTGAAAGCGTTTTAAAGTTGATGGCTTTATTTGCTTCTGGATTGGCAGGTGCTGTTGATGTTCCTGTTAACAAGATGATTCCACTTACCAAGAAAACAGTGTTCTTAGGCAATTTGGCATTTGAGATATTTCTCACCCCAACTTCTTTGTCATCCTGAGGTTCAAACATTTTGATTGTCTTGGACTTAATCTCTTTTGTAGAGTAAATTGTCCAATCCGCAAGTCTCAATCTTCCTTTGACTAATTCTTGTTTGACGTTTTTCGGAAGCTGCTTGAAAAATTTCTCCATTTCACCTCTTGATCGTCTTGATCCTCTGACTTGTTTTGATAATCGGGAGATAGCTTTTACTCGTTGCATTGGCGACATGTGTCTTGTCGCTTTTTCCAACTCTCCAAATCCAAACAACTCTCCCACATTGTTGTATTCGCTATCCAATAACTCATCCATAATATTGATGTTTTGTGCTGCCTTTTTAATTTTTAGGCATGCGATTAGTAATTAGCAGTTTTGCTGCTCTATCATTTTTAGGGTATGTAATTGTGATTTACATGATTGAGAAATCAATCTCATCTTCATCCATGATGGTGTATGAGAGACCTTCTAAATCTTCTGATTCCTGATCTTCGAATTCTTCTTCAAAGAAACCTTCAGCATCTTCCATTTCCATCTCCTCTTCAAATTCTTCCTCTTCTTCGAAAGACTCCTGTTCACCTCTTTGACTTAACTCAAAGTTGATTGCAGATTCCTTATTCATTTCCTCAAAGACATCCAGACTGCTCAAATCAATGGCTCCGATAGTTTGATCTTCAGCTGGCAATGATTCCTTTTTAGATCCGGTCAACTTATCGATATAAAAAGCTTGAAGCCAATTGTCTTTAAAGTTGATGAGTCTGTTTTTAGCTCCTTCGGTAACCGAACCTAAACTGATTCCGTTTACAGATTGCGTTTGAGATGCCATTCTATTGTCGGCAGCCTTTGCAATTCCGTAAGCCATAGTTGCTGCTCCGGCCATACGAAGGATTCCGCTTTTATCATTTAGAAAATGACCAGCTAAAATCAAAGCAACTCCGGCAATTGGTGAAAAGATTCCGCCAAGAGCTCCCAATCCTGCTCCTAAAGTTGAAACTCCCAAATCAACTCCAGATTTTAAAGCCACAACTTTTCCGTTGATCTTGTTGTTTGAAGTTCTCACTCCAGCATCATTGTAGCGTTTCAGCAAATTTCCTTTCTTCTTCTTATTCCTCTTCATAATTTCCTGTATTAAAATCTCTTGTTCTTATAGTAATTCAACTTTCTTGACTGTTTTTGTTCTTGTGGGCTTTCTTCTTCCTCTGCTTTTTGGAGTGAACTTTTGCTTCGTCTTAGAAACAGTTTTCTTCGCTCCTGACTTTTTCTTTTTTGAAACCCCAGCAAGACTTTTACCTTTTTTCTTCTTGCCCTTTTTCACTAGGTAGATGGTCAATGCAGTTCCTGCAACGGCTACTCCGCCAGTAATTCCCCAGAACAACACTTTGTTGTCTTGATACCAGCCTTTGAATCCTCCTCCTGAATCTGATTCTCCATTATTGTCAATCTCAAAATCTGATTCTTGACTTCTTGTTGGAGAAAATTGTTCATCCAAAATGAATTCATCTTCTGGTGATTCTGGAATTGGTTCCAATCCAGTTTCATCCTGATTGGTCTCTCCTGCTTTCCTAGCCCTTCGATCTTGAACCTTCTCTCGAACTTTAGAAACTAAATTCTTGATACTGAATTTTCTTGTTTTCTCTTCTGCATTATCCGTGTTGTCTTGAATCTTAAACTTTTCAGCTGATTTAGATCCTTTTTTAAACATTCCGCCGAGCTTTTTGATTAATGCTGCGATAGTTCCAAGAACTCCCGTTGCAGCAGTAATTGCTGCTCCTGTTGCGATAGAAGCTGGTTCTCCAAATCCATTAAGTCCATCAAAACCGTTCAATTCTTCAGAAAATAACTCATCTCCTAAAATGGTTCTTAGATCATCATGGTCACTTGGCAGTGAAATGATAGCCCCCAACCCATTTAGATTGACCATTTTGTTCCGGTTGCCTTTTCCAGTTAGAATCGCTTTTCTTAGCGATCCAGTTTTACCTCCAGCACCGTAGTAGATTTTTTCGATCTTTTCACGAATCTTTTTGAGTTGAGCAAATTTGCCCATGTCCATGTTGTTCTTGCGAGCTTCAGCATCCGACCAATAGGCAAATCTTAAATTGCTAGCCACTTTGAAAAGGTTTAGTTTCATACTTGCTAAAACACCTCCTCTAAGCAATGCTGCTCCAGGATTTAATCTGTTCAAAACATGAAACCCTTTTCTGATTTTATCTTTTAAGGGTGTTGCCTTTCTTACAACTTTTTTCGCAGCTCTTTTCGTTTTCCGTTTCGCTTTTCTCGCTTGTCGTTCTGCCTTTCCTTCTAAGCCATCAAGTTCTGATTCATCCAGAAATAAATCTTGGGCATCTATTGGAAGGTCATTTTCAAAATGCACCTTATCCCCAAAATCATTAAACCGCTCTCCTAGTACTCCGTTCAAATATTGTAATTCCATCTCTACATCTTTTTTTGCTGTATAGGGTACTTCGTAGTTAAACCTATGTACCACACAGTCTATGATTATTTCTCCTTTGGGGCTTTCTGCTACGGGATATATGTGTTCGAAATCCAAAGCTTGATACCTTGTCATTCTCATCTTAAAGGGTATCCCAAGATTCGTTAGAATTGATCCTATGAAAACTGTAAAACAATCACAATCAATTCCTGCTATTCTATCCCTCCAAGACCTTGTTGGTCTTCGGACCTGCTCCTTCCGTTCCTCATCTTTCGTGTATTGAAAGTGTGAGAAACAGAAGTCCCAAATCCTTTTACAGGTCTCTTGCACACTCGCTCCCTGCATTTTTAAGGCTATTCGTTTCGTGTCGTCTAAAGTGTCTAATACAACTTGTTTCATTAGCGCTAATGTGTCCTCCAAGTTGGCTTCCTTTTCAACCGTTATGAATTCGCCTCTTGACGGTTTAAAAAACCGATCAAACTCTTCACCTTTTTTAATATGTCTCTTTCCTGTCCGAACCATACCTCATTTTTTAAATTGTCACCGTTTCGGTGTCGTCATAAGGGTAGCTCCCTATTTTGGTAAAAACTGTTGAAGTGGTGTTGACTTCAAATGTGACAGATTCTTGTTCTGCCTGAGCGTTCAATTTGTTCTTCAAGACGGTGACTAGGTTGGCTCCCGCACCAATCAGTGATAGAAATGGTAAAAGTATGCTCGTTGTGATGTTGCCAGTTTCTTTGAACGGCAAGACCTTGATTCTCCCATTAGTGCTTCGCACATCTTCGGGGATCTCAACAAGTGACATTGAACTACTAGCAAGTACTTTGCCTTCATGGGTCAACGTAATTAACGGCGCCGCCATTTCAATACTGCTATTTGTTGGATTCTTGATATTGTACTTCAGTACAACTTCGACCCCTTCAAATGTCACTTTATGCACTCTACCACCTACTTGAACAACTGCTTTTTTGCCCGCTCGGTTTAGAGAATAGAGATAACGTCCTCCTAGAAAAACCGCTCCTCCAATCAATATGATTTTTAATACTTTCATTTATCTTCTTCAATTCTGTCCATTCTGTTAAATCGCTTTTTTACCGATTTGATATGCGAATGAACTTTGGTTGATAACTCCGCGAATTTTTCCTTCAATCCTTGAACTGACTTGGCAACGTTTTTAAAGTCGCTGTGAAAGTCCTTTATGAAGTAAAGGCAAACTGCTACGAGTAAACTATTTATGATTAATAATGCTTCCATACTATGTCCTTTTGAGTAATCCTATTTCACAGACAAAGTCTGCTTTTTCGAAAAAATAATCTTGAAGATCTTCGGGCAGTTCTAGTTCATCTTCTATTTCATATTCCAGAAATGAGATTTCTTTTTCATCTGATCGTATTGCATTTAAGAATTCTACAATGTCCGCTTCATCTAAATTGTGATGCTGACAATATTGGCTAACCATTAGGTCATCAGAATTAAAACCTAGCGCAAGTCTTACATTTCTATGATCCATTTCAGCCAACTCAAAATCTTCGCCCGTAATCAGTTGAATTTCTTCTAAAGTGATAAGCTCACTTCCTATTAATCTTTCTCCTCGTTCCATCTTCTTTTATTGTTCCGGAGCAGTTTTCGCTGTTCCTGTTATATAATTTACAACCCTTTTATCGTTTTCATCTTTGAATAGTATTGTCTAGTGTCAGGTTGTATCGAATTGTGTTGTTTAGTGTCTTTTGTATTAGTTTAGAAATACCTTTTTAAAGTCAAATCCGTCATTTCTTCTTTTACTGAGACCTTGCTCTTTGAACTCTACTTGATCATTAACATGATCTAAGAGAGCAGCCAGTTCTTGACCATGTGATTCTTTGACCTTGTGAAAAATCCCAAGTAGTATCTTCTTTATTCTTTTAGGTGGAGTCTGATATTTGACTCCCAATTCTGAATAGGTCATCTCTTCAATCAACCTTCTGATGAGCAGTTCGATTTGAATTTCTGTTAGTTTTGCCCATAGGCGTTTATCCCATTTGATCCACTTCAATAGCAACATATTTAATCCCTTCTTGTCCATCTTCACATTTTTAACTTTTATTAATTCACCTATTATCCTTCAAAAAATCGAAGGTTTCTTGAAAATCAATCTCCCAGTAATCACAGTATTCTTTGATAGTTAATCGCTTGGATTTTTTACCTAGTGCATCTCTAATGGTTAAATGCTCTCGGCGAGCTACTGCTGTATTATTGGTGCCTGTGATTAGCTCTATATCCCTCACGGTAATGAGCATTCCTCCTTTTATCTTCAACTTCTTATCCTCCATAATCTAGGCTTGATAGTTCAAAGTTCGGGAGGTTTTAGTCCCGATTCCAGCACCTACCCGTGGGAGGAAGTACCCTCCCCCGGGCAGGTTATTAAAAACGAGAAGAGTTTCTTTTCAGTAGAAATGACATTAAATAAATGTAACCCACCGAATAATAGAGGGTTGCAACAAATCAGAAGATTTTAGGTTATATTATATAAGTGCGATCACTTAACATTTAATCCAAAACAAATGAGCAAGTACAATTACTACACTTGCCATGAACTAATAAAGAGGCACCCAATGGTTAAACTCTGGGGCTGGAACGAGGCCAAAGTAGGCGTGTTCTATTCCTGTTTATTATTAGATGGCAAAAAGTTCGGCAAGCGCAGTCGAACACTTATTACAGAGTCAAGTTTTGAATGCCTCAAAGCTTTTGTGATTAATAGCACTCAATGTTGTGATGATAATCCCGAGTTTATGTCTTATGATGAAATAATGGAGCTGGTTCCACAAGCAGAACTGTATAGATGGAATACTAGTTTTATAGGCATCTTCTATCACTCAGCATTAATTTCTGGAAAAAAATGTAAAAAGGAGAATAGATGCCTGGTTTCTAAAGCCAGTGTTGCCAGGCTAATCCATTATACTAACCAACGATTTTATGAAATTTCTCAAAAGAGAGCCTAACAATTTGATTATGAATAACAACGAGAATATCGTAACTTTACAGAAAAAAAACAACCCATCCATGAGCCCCAAATCCCCAGTCTTTATTCCCATTAAAGAGTTGTTTGAAAAATATCCAACACTAGAAGAGCGCCAATGGTCTGCAGAGTTCTTTTTGATTTTAGTCGAGAATGATGTGATTTCAGGAAGATTTGAAGCTGGAAAATCTCACACATTAGAAATTGAGCAAAGTAGTCTTGAACACTTCATTGACTACCACAATTCGTTTCTGAGAAATCGATTTCGAAAGGTCAATGATAACTTAGATGAGCTGAATAAAAAGAAAGTTTAAATCTTCTGTATCTCAGTAATAGCTCATGTTACCTCATGATTGGTAATGATTTTTCATGTTCTACAACATTCACTTTAAAGAATTTATAATTATTTAGAATCAAAAAAAGGGACACACTTTAAAATGCATCCCTTAATCTAAATTATATAGCTATGAAACTAAAATGGTGACTTATAAGCTGGATTATTCAAATATGAATCATCAGTTAAAGTCTTTAAAAAGTTTATTAAATCTGCTTTTTCTGTTGCATCTAACATTAAACCTGTTGTTGTAGTCGCATCAAGAGCCGGGTCAAGAGTTGCAGACTGTTGGATGCCGTCATTATAGTGATCTATAACTTCCTCTAAAGTTGAAAATCTTCCATCATGCATATAAGGTTCAGTAACTGCTATATTTCTTAATGATGTTACCTTGAATTTCCCTTTGTCGTTTGGATCTCCAGTTGCGTCCTGTCTGCCTTCATCAGTCATTGTGCCATCTGTATCTAAACCATTATTCATGTATTGGTCATTTTCAAAATTAGTTCCAGAATGACAATGTGCGCAATCTGCTCCTGAAGTTGCAGGAAAGAATTCATTGTACTCAGCAAAGAATAAAACTCTTCCGTTTTCTTCACTTGCTGTTAGCGTTTCTGTTCCAGCCAAATATCGATCATATTTACTGTTATCTGAAACAATCGACATCATAAAAGCCTCTAAGGCTAGTGAAATATTCAGAGAGGTAATTGCCCCACCGTCAAAAGCTCTTTTAAACTGACTGATATACAAGGTATCACTCCCTAATTTTGAAATCACATTTTCAAGCGTTTCATTCATCTCCAAAGGATCCTGAATAGGAAGTATTGATTGATGTCTTAACAACTCCGCTCTTCCATCCCAAAAGAAACCATTTTCATTCCAAGCCATATTGAAAATCGCCAT
Source organism: Crocinitomicaceae bacterium (assembly GCA_963736585.1). GTDB lineage: Bacteria > Bacteroidota > Bacteroidia > Flavobacteriales_D > Crocinitomicaceae > Crocinitomix. The sequence continues at coordinate 477,722 of CAVTPI010000004.1, forward strand.
AGCTTGCCTTCCACCTTGAAGTCCTTCAACACCAGTTGAAAATTGGTTTAGATCAGAAAAACCATCACTTTGAACGTGACAAGTGGCACAATTCATAGAACCATCTTTAGAAAGCTGATTTTCATAAAATAACATTCTTCCAAGTTCCACTTTCTCAATAGTCAATGGATTGTCTGAAGGTAGGTTTGGTACAGGTAATGTATTATTCGTGTATTGCAGACTGTATGGTGTTGAATCGTATTCTGCAACATATGGTTCTGGGTCTTTCTTGCAAGATGTCAAAACGATGAAACCACTCAATACCAATAAGGATGTTATTTTTTTAAAATTCATGCGGAATTATTTTATTACAACTCTTTTTGTTTCAATGGCAATACCTGATTGATCAAGAATTGTGAACATAAATATTCCAGTTTGGTTTAATTCAACTTCTTGCGTTAATGCATCAGCTAAATTGATTGTTTGTACAATTTCACCTAAAACATTTGAAACTTGAACTATAGCTGCAGTAGCGTTAGCTTCTAATTTCAACGTAACTAATCCAGTAGATGGGTTTGGATAAACACTCCAACTCACACTAAGGCTCTCTTTTTCAAGACCTAAAGTGTAATTACCAAAGACAAAATCTCTCCAATTCTGTAGAGTTTGTTTAGCCTCTCCCGTAGAGCCGTGCGAAATTGTTCCCGAGTTTAAGTCTATATCTTCAACGCCTCTAGTGTAGTCTGCATTCAAGTTCATAACAAGCACGCCACTTTCATCAATCACATCAACATCTGCATCTACCTCGAAATAATTCTCATTACCCAATCCATGTAATTGAAAATTTTGAGAAAATCCGCTTCCTCCAAATCCTTCATAAGCTACGAATCTATATCCCGCAGTCCAACCCCAGTGCATTGATGGAGACTTAGGACCTAGTGGATGATCCACTGAATACAAAGAGGGATCTTCATTGTTCGTGGGCTCTTGAATACCTATGTAAAATTTTACCGATTCAATAGATGTTACCGTGTAACTTCCTAAAGGAATAGATGTAGCTATTTCGGTTCCAGGTTGAACTAAGGCAACCGTGTCTAATGGAACTGCTGTTTCTACTCCACCATCATGGACAATTGTTACTTGAGAAAGGTAGTACTCTAATCGAGTCGCTTTGAAGTCTTGCCCTAGATTATTCTGTGCTACTTGATCATACGCAAAATCGGCAATTCCGAGTTTGTGATTAATTCTTAACGTAACATCTGTCTGAGCGAATGAGGCTGCAGCAAATAATGTCAATAGGCTTAGTAAAATTCTTTTCATAGTCAATTTAGTTAGTTCTGAATATAAACTTGATTTATTGCATCTCAAATTTATTCAGTTGGGCTTAAATTTAGGACTAATTAGAATAGAATTAGTAAATGGATGTTTTTAACTTTTCTAGATTCTTGCAAACCTAATTCGATCCGTATGTAATAACTTGTTTATCAATTGTTAAAGGCTTTAAAAATAGGCAAATATAACATGGGTTGAATTTAAAGTCTGATCCTGATTTTTCTGAAAGTTTCATAAGAATTGCTTAACTTTGTTACTGAGATGACTAAGTCTTTGCAAAAAATAGGAGCTCTTTTATTAATCCCAGTGATTCTTTTTTCTTCATTTGGATTTACAATCAATGTGCACTATTGTAAAGGTGAACTTAAAAACTACGCTCTATTTGTTGAAGCCGAAGACTGTGATATGGCAAATTCATCAAATGAAACAGATGAGACTTTGCCTCCATGCCATCAAAAAAAGTTGAAAGAGCAATTAGAAAAAAATAGTCGCTCTGAAAATTCTAACGGCTTAATTAAGGGTAATTGTTGTCATAATGAGACGTTTATTTTTGAATCCAATCAAGAGATTGAAGAAAGTGCGTCAGAAATAACAAGCACTAACCTTCAACTGGTTATGATTGCGTGCGTTCTATTTGATTATTCGTTTTTCAGTCAAACAGTCTCTCAACCAGCATATACTGACTACGACCCGCCCCGGATTAGGCAAGACTTTTCCGTCCTATACCAATCCTTCTTAATTTGATGTAATTATTGTTTTGAACTGTCTGCAAACCTTATTTGCGGACCAATTTTCTATTGTTTCAATTCAATAATTATCAATGTTAAATCGTATAATAAAATTCTTTCTTGACAATAAACTTGTTGCTTGGCTAATGCTATTGCTTTTCATTGTATGGGGCTTAATCACATCTCCATTTGAAATCGATAGTGGCTTACCACGTGATCCTGTTGCAGTAGATGCAATTCCTGATATTGGTGAAAACCAACAAATCGTATTCACAAGATGGATGGGGCGCTCACCCCAAGATGTTGAGGATCAAATAACTTATCCTTTAACCTCAGCTTTATTGGGAGTTCCAGGGGTTAAAAGCGTACGAAGTAATTCAATGTTTGGATTTTCGAGTATCTATTTGATATTTGATGAGGATGTTGAATTCTATTGGAGCAGAAGCCGGATTCTCGAAAAACTGAATTCTTTACCTTCTGGTCTTCTGCCTGATGGCGTGCAGCCAGCTCTAGGTCCGGATGCTACTGCATTGGGTCAAATTTACTGGTATACTCTTGAAGGAAGAGATAAAGACGGAAATGCAACTGGAGGTTGGGATCTAAATGAAATCAGGAGCGTTCAAGATTTTTATGTAAAGTATGCAATCCAGTCTGCTGAAGGAGTTTCTGAGGTGGCATCCATAGGTGGTTTTGTACAAGAATACCAGGTTGATGTAGACCCCGATAAAATGCGGATTTATGATGTTTCGCTAGAGCAGGTGATGGCTGCTACTAAGCAAAGCAACTTAGATATTGGAGCTCAAACAGTAGAAATCAATAAGGCTGAATATTTTGTTAGAGGCCTAGGTTACGTGAAGTCACTTGAAGATATTGAGAGCAGTGTTGTTAAAATGATAGACAATGTTCCAATTCGTATTAAAGATGTAGCAAATGTTCATTTAGGTCCAGCAACTCGTAGAGGGATTTTAGATAAATCCGGTGCTCCCGCCGTAGGAGGAGTGGTTGTCGCAAGATATGGTGCAAACCCGATAGAAGTAATTAACAATGTCAAAGAAAAAATTGACCAACTCTCTACTGGCTTGCCAACTAAAACCCTATCTGACGGCACAGTTTCTCAACTAACTGTAGTTCCTTTTTATGACAGGACGAATCTGATAAAAGAAACAATAGGCACCCTTGAAGAAGCTTTAAGCCTTGAGATATTAATAACAATAATTGTAGTACTCTTGATGCTCTTGCATTTGAAGTCTTCTTTATTGATTTCGGCAACATTACCGGTAGCAGTTTTGATGTGCTTTATCGCTATGCGTTATTTTGGAGTAGATGCTAACATAGTTGCGCTTTCAGGAATCGCTATTGCTGTTGGTACCATGGTAGATATGGGTATTGTTATGACTGAAAGTATGATTCTCAAAATCAAAGAAGCACCAACCACCCAGTCTATTAAAACATCTGTCTACTTGGCAACAACTGAAGTAGCATCAGCTGTAGTAACCGCGGTCGCAACAACAATTGTAAGCTTCTTACCTGTTTTCACAATGCAGGCGGCTGAAGGCAAATTATTCCGGCCCCTAGCGTTTACCAAATCCTTTGCATTAATAGCATCTATTATGGTAGCTATAATGATTTTACCTCCTCTTGCTGAACAACTGTTTAAGTTGAAAAGTAAAGGTAAGATTGCACCTTGCATCACGAACGGCATCTTATCTGTTTTTTCAATAATACTCTTATTTACTGCTTATTCTTTTTTCGGAATATTTGGATTGATTGTCGGGATTACTGGAATGTTAACCCTTAAACTTAAGGATACTAAATCTGAGTCTTGGTTAATACGTTTTGAATATTTTAAGAACATACTATATGCTGCTATTGTAGCTTGGCTGCTAGCCACCATTTGGATGCCACTGGGCGTTAACAAATCAAACTTCACAAATTTTATTTTTGTAGCCCTAATTATCGGAATGCTCATTGGCTTCTTTTATGTGGTTATTCTTTTTTATGAAAAAATCCTTCGATTTTTAATTAAGATTAAGTACGTTTTTGTCGGATTGATATGTTTGCTATTGTTTTCTGGCTATCAAATATTCAGCAAAACTGGGCAAGAATTCATGCCAAGTTTGAATGAAGGCTCTTTTCTTTTAATGCCAACATCTATGCCTCACACAGGCATGCAGATGAATGAATCAAATCTGAGATTGCTTGACATGTCAGTGACCGCTATTCCTGAGGTTGATATGGTTGTTGGAAAAGCTGGGAGAGTTGAAAGTTCTCTAGATCCCGCACCAATGTCAATGTACGAGAACATCATTCTTTATAAACCTGAATACAAAGTTGATGATGATGGAAGAAGAATCAGGTATTTGGTAAATAAGGAAGGTGAGTATGAAAAAGATTCAACGGGTAATTTAATCCCACATGAAAATGGTAAATACTTTAGACAATGGAGAGATCATATTCAATCGCCAGATGACATTTGGGATGAGATTGTGGCAGCAACCAAACTACCTGGATTAACATCCGCTCCCAAACTTCAACCTATTGAAACTCGCTTGGTAATGTTGCAAACCGGAATGCGTGCTCCAATGGGTGTAAAAATTCAGGGTGGAGATTTAAAAACGATTGAGGCTTTCGGAAAGGAAATAGAAAAATACCTGAAAGAAGTTGAAGGTGTGAAAATTGAAGCGGTTTTTGCAGATCGTATTGTGGGCAAGCCCTATCTCATGTTAGATATCAAAAGAGATGAGATAGCAAAGCATGGTCTATCAATAGTTAGTGTTCAGAATCAGATTCAAACTGCAATAGGTGGAATGGTTATGACTTCAACGGTTGAAGGACGAGAGCGGTATAATATTCGGGTGCGCTACCCTCTAGAGTTGAGAGATAATCCAGATAAAATCAAGAATATTTTAATCAATTCTCCTGCTGGCAATGAAGTTCCACTTGGAGACTTAGTTGAAATAAAGTACGAACAAGGCCCTCAAGCGATTAAAAGTGAAGATGGTTTTTTAATTGGATTTGTGCTTTTTGATAAACTGGATGGATTTGCAGAAGTTGATGTAGTGCAAAACGCTCAAAAACTGATTACTGAAAAAATTGAAACAGAAGAATTAGTCGTTCCAAAAGGCATCACTTATCGATTTGCAGGGAATTATGAGCAGCAACTGAGGGCTAACGAAAGACTAAGTTTAGTTGTTCCAATCGCTTTAGTTTTAATTCTTTTAATACTCTATTTCCACTTCAAATCCATCATGACTTCATTGTTTGTGTTTTCGGGAGTGTTTGTAGCATTTTCAGGTGGATTCATTATGATTTGGCTGTATGGTCAAGAATGGTTTATGAATTTTGATGTATTCGGAACCAATATGCGTGATCTATTTCAGATGGGTACAATCAATTTAAGTGTCGCCGTTTGGGTAGGATTTTTAGCGCTCTTCGGTATTGCTACAGATGATGGAGTATTAGTAGGAACATTTTTGAAAGACAGTTTCAAAAAGAATAAGCCAAAAACAAAGAAAGAAATCAGAGATGCAGTTGTTGAAGGTGGATTACGTAGAGTCAAACCAGCAATGATGACTACAGCTACAACAATACTTGCGCTATTGCCAGTCCTGACTTCTACAGGTAAAGGAGCCGATATTATGTTACCTATGGCCATTCCTTCTTTTGGTGGTATGGTGTTGAACGTGGTAACCATGTTCACAGTTCCTGTATTGTATTGTTTATGGCAAGAATGGCGATTAGATATTAAAAAATTAAAAACACAATCAGATGAAAAATAGAATTATCATATTATCACTATGCATATTTAGTAGTCTAAATACTTTCAGTCAAAGTTTGGATGATTTACTAAAGAAGCTTGTAGAAAATAATTCAGAATTAAAAGCTGTTCACAGCCAATTCTTGGCCGCTCAAGAAAAAATTGATCAAGAAAGTCAATTGCCTAATGCTTCTTTTGGAGTAGGCATTCCGGCCCTAAGGCCAGAAACACGCCTTGGTGCTCAAACAACCATGATAAGCGCGTCTCAAATGTTCCCCTGGTTTGGCACATTCAAGTCTAAAGAATCTGTGATGATTGAAATTTCTGAAATTAAGTATCAAGAAATAGTAAGTCTGAAACTTGATTTATTCTATCAAATGAAAGAAGCTTATTACAACCTTGCGAGTAATCTGCAAAAAACAAAGGTGCTGGAAGAAAACATTAATCTTTACAATGCATTAGAACAAATTGCTTTATCCAAAGTCGAAAGCGGAAAAGCTACAACTGCAGATGTTTATCGCGTGCAACTGAAAAGGCAAAAAGTAGAACAGGCTATTATAGAAATCAACTTTCAGAACCAACAGTTAAAAGCAATAATCAATCAATTGACAAAAGAACCTCTCGATAATGAAATCATCCCCTCGGAAGACTTCAGTGAAATCGAGCCACTCAATTTTGACACTTCCGCTTTTCGTATTACCATTCAAAATCATCCCAAAATTGCAAGCTTAAGTCACCAAAGTTTAGCCTCTGAGAACCGACAATCATTAAGTCAAAAAATGAATGCTCCAATGATTGGATTTGGTATAGACTATAGTGTAGTGTCGAAACGAACGGATGCAAACCCGATCAATAACGGTAGAGACATATTAATACCTAAAATCATGCTTTCGATTCCGCTTTATCAAAAAAAGAATAATTCAATTCAGAAAGAAGAGCAGCTTATTCAAGAGAGCCTTGATTTTCAAAAAATTGCTTTTGAAGATCTAATTATGCGCCAGCTCATCAACATTAAAACTGATTACGACAAGAATTTAAGTCAGATACTCTTCTATGAAAAACAGATTGTCACTACAGAACAAACAATTGAAATACTTATCGCAAACTACAGCAGTGGAGCTACCGGGTTTGATGAAATCTTGCAGCTTTATAACGAGCTTTTGGGTTACCAGCTGGATATTTTACAAGCCAAACTACAAGTAAAATTAAACATATCAAAAGTAGAAAAGTTAACCGCCTATTAACACAATACAAAAACCTAGAAAAATGAAACATACATATAAAATATCAGGCATGACTTGTAATGGATGCAAGAGTCATGTTCAAACCACATTAGAAAATATAGAAGATATAACACAAGTCAATATTGAACTGAATGAAGGTACCGTTGAAATCGAAATGAAAGCACACATTGCTTTAGAGGATTTACAAAAACCTTTTGAAGGATCTAACTACATGATTCACTCAAAAGATGCAGAGGTTCAGAAAAAAGAGAAAGCCGAGAAAGGTGTTAAGGGTACTTATTATTGTCCAATGCACTGTGAAGGCGACAAAACTTATGATGAGTCAGGAGATTGCCCTGTTTGCGGGATGGATTTAGTAGCTGAGGCATCTGTTGGTGGACAAGCTGAAGAGTACACCTGTCCAATGCATCCTGAAGTTGTAAAAGATGCTCCAGGTTCATGTCCCAAATGTGGAATGGACTTGGTTCCAAGAGAAGCGAGTGAATCTGCCGAGCAAAAAACGTATAAAAAATTATTGAAGAAATTCATAATTGCTTCGGCTTTCACACTTCCCATCTTTTTGATTGCCATGTCAGAAATGCTTGAGAATAACCCTTTATATGATCTAATGCACATGAAGTACTGGAACTGGCTCCAATTTGGTCTATCTATCCCTGTTGTGTTCTATGCTACTTGGATGTTTTTCAAAAGAGCTTACAATTCAATAAAAACAATGAATTTGAACATGTTTACACTCATTGGAATTGGTGCTGGTGTAGCTTGGTTATTCAGTTTGTTTGGTTTGATTTTTCCAGATTTATTTCCAAATGATTTTAAAACTGAATTCGGAACTGTACATGTTTATTTTGAAGCAGCAACAGTTATCTTAACGCTTGTTTTATTGGGTCAGTTGTTAGAGGCAAAAGCGCACAGTAAAACTAACAACGCAGTAAAAGAACTTTTAAAACTGGCACCAAATAAAGCCATTAAGATTGAAAATGGTGAAGAAAAAGAAATCAGTATTGAAGACATCAAAATTGGTGATCTTCTAAGGGTTAAGCCAGGTGATAAAATTCCTGTTGATGGCGTAATTACTGAAGGTAAAAGTTCTGTTGATGAATCTATGATTACTGGAGAACCAGTGCCCGTAGACAAAGCGGAAGATGATAAAGTAACGTCAGGTACCATTAACGGAAAGCAGTCTTTCGTAATGAAAGCTCAAAAGGTTGGATCAGATACTCTTCTATCGCAGATCATTCATATGGTTAATAATGCAAGTCGCAGTAAAGCTCCTATTCAAAACTTAGCTGATAAAATCTCCGGATACTTTGTTCCTGTTGTGATTGTGATTTCGATTATCACTTTCATACTATGGAAATTTTTAGGTCCTGAACCTACATTAGTTTACGCTTTCGTAAATGCGATTGCCGTTTTAATTATAGCTTGTCCTTGTGCCCTTGGATTAGCGACTCCAATGTCAGTAATGGTAGGTGTTGGCAAAGGCGCGCAAGAAGGTGTGTTAATTAAAAATGCCGAATCTCTTGAGAAGTTAAATAAAGTTGATGTTTTAATTGTAGATAAGACTGGTACAATTACCGAAGGAAAACCTTCTGTTGAAGAAGTAATCTCAACCTCAACTTACTCCAAGGACGAGCTCATTCAATTAGTGGCGTCCGTCAATTCTCAAAGTGAGCATCCTTTGGCTGAGGCAACTGTAGAATACGCAAAAAAAAGCAAAGTAGACTTTTTAAAGATTGATGACTTTGACTCGATTACTGGTATGGGTGTAAAAGCCATCATTAATGATAAAATAGTACTTATCGGTAATGAAAAACTGATGTCAGAGCATTCAATTCAAGTAACAGGAGAAATTGCAGAGCGTTCAAAAGCACAACAAGAAAAAGGTAAAACTGTCCCATTCATTGCAGTCAATAGAGAGTTAGTTGGCTTTGTAGTGATATCAGACGCCATAAAAGAGACTAGCCGACTTGCAATTAAAAATCTTAAAGCAAAAGGAATTAAAGTGATAATGATGACAGGTGACAATGCCTTTACCGCAAAAGCAGTCGCCGAAGAAGTTGACTTAGATGAATTTGAGGCAGATTGCTTACCTGAAGATAAACTTAAAAAAGTTGAAGAATTACAAAGCAAAGGATTATTGGTAGCAATGGCCGGAGATGGTATTAATGATGCCCCAGCTTTAGCCTTGGCAGATGTTGGAATCGCTATGGGTACAGGAACAGATGTCGCAATAGAGAGTTCGGATGTGACCTTAGTCAAAGGAGACTTGAGTGGAATTGTGAAAGCAAGAACGCTAAGTCATAAAGTGATGAGAAACATTAAACAAAATCTGTTTTTCGCATTGGCTTATAATACCATTGGAATTCCTATTGCAGCCGGTGTTTTATTTCCATTCTTCGGTTTGCTATTATCACCCATGATAGCGGCTTTAGCCATGAGTTTCAGCTCTGTCTCAGTTATTGCTAATGCACTTAGATTAAGAGCTCAATCAATTAAATAAAAACGAAAAAAAAGAAATCAATATGAAAAATTCAAATTACAAAAAATTCGGACTGATGATGATCATTTCATTTATCACCATGTATGTAGTCATGTTTTTAAACGCTTATGAGTTTGATCATGTGATGCTCAGCATGACTAGGACCTATATGACTCTATTAATGGTTGCTCCAATGGCCATTTCAATGCTATTATTCATGAGGAAGATGTATGAAAATAAAAAAGCCAACCTCATCATTCTTTCATTTTCTCTTCTCGTGTTTAGTGGCTGTCTTTATGGGCTAAGAAACCAGACGGGAATTAGCGATATTCAATGGATGAAAGCCATGATTCCGCATCATTCATCTGCAATTTTAACTAGCGCTAATGCCAATTTTGAAGACCCTGAAGTACAACAGTTGGCAAATGATATTATTGAAGCTCAAGAGAAGGAAATTTCACAAATGAAAGAAATGATAAATCGATTAGAAAATGAAGAATAGAAAAACCATTATTGTTATCGCTTGTTCGCTTGGAGTCGGCATTTTTTTAGGATGGCTATTCTTTGCAAGTAGTGACAAAACATCTGACTCCACATCAAATAATCACAACCATTCTGCCACTGAGAATTCAGAGCAAATTTGGACATGTTCAATGCATCCTCAGATTCGCAAAAATGAGCCAGGAGCTTGTCCGATTTGTGGGATGGATTTAATTCCTTTGGATGAAAACTCAAGTGGCAACCCCTTTGTGCTTGAAATGTCAGAGGAAGCTGTCAAAATTTCACAAATTCAAACCACTTTGGTAGGAGGAAGTAATTTCCAAAATTCTGAATTAGAACTCTCAGGAAAAATTGAAGTAAATGAAACTAATTCAGCCAGTCTAGTAACGCATATTCCTGGTAGAATTGAAAAGTTATATGTCAGTTATACGGGTGAAAAAGTGAACAAGGGTCAGAAGATTGCTTCAATATATTCTCCGACTTTAATTACAGCTCAAAAAGAATTACTTGAAGCTCAGAAAATCAAGGGAAGTCAGCCTCAGCTATTCGAAGCAGCCAAAAACAAATTGAAGTATTGGAAAATTACTGAAAGTCAAATACAAGAGATTTTATCTCAAGAAGAAGTGATAGAAACTTTTAACATTTACGCGGCTTATTCAGGAGTTGTTAATGAGAGAAAAGTATCGGTTGGTGACTACAAGCAAGAGGGGAATGTACTTTTTGAGATCCAAAACTTAAATAGTTTGTGGGTGGTTTTTGATGTTTATGAAAAAGATATTTCCACAGTTAATGTTGGTGACATCATTTCCTTTTCTACAACTTCAAATCCGGGCAAAAACTACGAGTCGAGAATTGTATTTATAGACCCAGTTTTAAATAGTCAGACCAGAACTGCCAAGGTAAGAGCTGAGATTTCTAATACTGCTTCAAATTTAAAGCCAGAAATGTTCGTTCGTGGAAAGTTAATTGGCAATACGTTTAATTCTTCAGAAATAGTTGTTCCCAAATCTGCCGTAATGTGGACAGGCACAAGATCTGTAGTTTATGTTCAACTTGCAAACACAGAAATTCCTTCTTTTGAATACAGAGAAGTTGTGCTAGGCGCTTCAATTGGGAACAATTATGAAATAATATCAGGTTTATCCGCAGGTGAATATGTCGTCACTCAAGGCGCATTTGTAATTGATGCTTCTGCTCAGTTAAACAACCAAGCAAGTATGATGAATCAAATGTCTACACCTAATGAAGGCAAGACTTCAGATGTGGTTCCTGATTATTCTTCATCAACCCCAGAAGCATTCAAAGATCAATTAGAGCAAGTCCTAGAAGCTTATTATTCTTTAAAGGAAAGCTTAGTTAGCTCAGATAAAAAACAAGCAAGTATTGCAAGCAATAAGCTGCTGTTAAATCTTCAAAAAACAGATATGACACTAGTTAAAGGAGATGCACATATCTATTGGATGAAAAAATCGAATCAACTATCCATACAGGCGAACTCTATTAAAAGCACCAAAGAAATAGCTGAGCAAAGAAAAGTTTTTGCTCAGATGTCCTTATCCATAATTGAAGTAATTAAAGCCTTTGGAATTGGAGGTGATTCATATGAAATGTATTGTCCAATGACTAATAACAAACAAGGAGCATATTGGCTAAGTGCTGAAACCGAAATTAGAAACCCTTATTATGGGGATAAGATGATGGGCTGTGGCGAAATAAGAAATGAATTATCCTTTGAATAAATTGTAACACCCATTTTATGAAATCAATTATTTTAATAATTAACAGTGAAGAAAAGAATCATCCAATGCTGGAGTCTGCAGTAAACTTGGCATTGTTTTTTGAATCAGAGATCAAAATATGTTGCTTTTTAGAAGCTCCATTAGCTTGGGAAAAATTGGGCAGAGGCGACAGAGATAGACTTCCTGAGGTCAAAGCAAAGATTGCAAATGCAAAAGATCAAATGGATTCTTGGCTAAAGCATTTTCGAAGTTTAGGGATTTCATCTTCTAAGCGTTTTTATTTCTATCAAGGTGAAACGTGTAAAGAAAAACTTGGAGATGAGAACTCCAATCTCATTTTGGTGCATAAAAATTTATTGAATATTAAAGCTATTAAAAACACTGTTGTTCAATCAGATGAAAGCATTCTGATGATAGATAAAGTATTCAAACCAACTGATTTAAATTATGGCATTTACAATTCCGATTTTAAATTAGAATCAAAACGCACATCAGATATCTTATGTCGCTTTTTAGATGAAGAATTGTTTTCACTTAACTTAGTTTATATCAATACTAAATTAGTGAATGAAGACTCCGCAATCAGCATTAAAAACATGAAAAGAATTATTAATAATTTCGTTTTGAGTAAAACCAAAATCTCCATTTTTTATGCAGATTCCTTAAATAAGGGACTGGCATCATTTGTTGAAATGAATGACACAGATTTAATTATTAGAGAATTGGAAGGTTCACTCTCGTTAACAGACTTAAACCTTAACTTTACTCCAGCTTTATTGATTAACCGCTCATGAATTTATTAAAAACTTCAATACTTATTTCGGTCTTATTGATATGCTTTAGCTTCATCACTACTTCTTTAGATAAGGCAGAAATTGAGCCATATGTACTCGATATTCCTACAGGGTTTCCGGAGCCGCTAATCCCTGAAAATAATCAACTGACTACATCACGAATAGAATTGGGCAGAATGCTTTTTTATGATCCTGTTTTATCTGTTGACAGTTCAATTTCTTGCTCTTCTTGTCATAAGCAATCGTTAGGTTTTGCGGATGATAAAAAGATCAGCCCTGGTGTTGAAGGCAGGTTAGCCATGAGAAATGCACCAACTCTTGCAAATGTAGCTTATAATCCTACACTTTTGTTTGACGGATTTTTAGAAACACTTGAAATGCAAGTGCTTGTTCCAATAGAAGAGCATCCTGAATTTGCAAACAACATTGTTGAAATCAGCAAAAAACTTGCTAAGGACACATTATACTCTAGATTAAGCATAGAAGCCTATAATCGCAAAATAGACCCCTTCGTTATAACAAGATCAATAGCCGCTTTTGAAAGAACTTTAATAAGCGGAAATTCAAAGTATGACCAAGAAGTGTTTCAAAAGAAAAAGGTCATGAACAAATCTGAGAAAAGAGGAATGAATTTATTTTTTAATGAACTGGAATGTGCCTCTTGCCATGCAGGTTTCAATTTCACCAATTTCACCACACAAAATAATGGTTTGTACGAAGTTTATTCAGATTCAGGCAGACAAAGAGTCACAAAACTAAAAGAAGATAGAGCTATGTTTAAAGTTCCAACTCTACGCAACATAGAACTAACAGCACCTTATATGCATGATGGAAGTATTGAAACATTGGAAGAGGTGATAGCCCATTATGAAAGTGGGGGAAAAAACCATCCCAACAAAAGTGAAAAAATCCAGCCTTTTACACTAACGAAAAGAGAAAGAAAAGACTTAATTAATTTCTTGAAGTGCCTAACAGATGATAGTTTTATTACAAATCCAGATTTCTCAAATCCTTTTGATTAAGAACTAACAACATTAACCTCCAAGCCCATCTTAGTACAAAGCGTAATGAACTCCCGAATTTTAAGAGTTTCATACATAAAGTAATTACCTGACTTTAGAGAGTCGTTTGAAAGCATTTGCAGACATGCCGCAGCAGCAGGAATTGCCGTGGCCACATAAATATCCTTGTGAAACCCATGCACTTCAGTTGTGGTGTTTTCGTCTTTTCCACCAACAATCAATAAGCCACCTATTGGAGGTTTTGTGAACTTTCTGATAGACCATTGAAATAGCTTTACGCCAGTGGATATGGGTAAAATAAACCTCAAGAGAACTTTCCACATTAGGCTAACCAAGTTTGATACCCTATTAATCCCAGCATGATAGTATTCAAGGTTTTTGATCTCTGCATCATTATGAATGTTAGCCAATTCAGGAATCCAAACCGGAACTGTAATGTGCCTTCCAAAACCAAGTGGGAACGAAATCTTTTTTGTTTTAAATCCTCTGACCTTTGACCAAACCCCATCTTTCAGTACTTGGGGTTTTTCATTATGTCCGAGAAGGTCTTTAACACTGCTTTCGGGCATTTGATAATCTCTATAGATCATTTGGATATAAACCGAATCAATCAGTGGAGAAATAGTTTTTAAATATTTGATTAAAACGGCTGGCATTCCTGGTTCACAACCTGCATCTACAATAAAAGTTGTATTACTTTCTTCAATTTCTGATTGCTTCTCTTCAAATGTCTGGTGCTTTTCAGTCCCTGGACTGATATCTAGATACAATGAACAGCTGCTCAAAAGCATAGCTCCAATGATGTTTTGAGATGTAATAAAATTTAGAGGTGAAGCAACTACTACTAAATCCATCCCTTCTAAAGCTAAACTTATGGATTCAGTATTTGTGAGATCAACAACCCGTGATTCCAGCCTAGTTGTTTGGATAGACTCATTGATTTCCTTAACACAATCATTAGCTTTATTCAAATCTCTTCCAGCAATTATGATGCTGTGATCTGAATGCTTGGCTAAAAGTAACGCAATGTTCTTACCAGCACGGCCATAACCTCCAATTATGAGAATCTTTTTGCTTTCCATTATTCAAACTTCATTCTTTGAATTCTTATGGCATTGAGTATTGCTAAAAGTGCAACTCCAACATCTGCAAACACCGCCTCCCACATTGAAGCTATTCCACCAGCACCTAAAATCAAAACGATAAGCTTTACTCCAAAAGCTAGAACAATATTTTGAATGACAATCTTCTTGGTAGCATGTCCAATATCAATTGCCGTGTTAATCTTATTCGGATGATCTGTTTGTATCACAACATCTGCCGTTTCAATTGCAGCATCACTACCCATAGCTCCCATTGCAACACCAATATCACTCATTGCTAAAACGGGCGCATCATTGATTCCGTCTCCGATAAAGACGACAACCTTTTCAGGATCTTTCTTGATTTCTTCTACTTTCTTTACTTTGTCTTCAGGAAGCAGACCACCAAATGCTTGTTTAATATTCAATGTATTCGCTACTTTCGTGACGATACTTTGCTTATCTCCAGACAACATTACAGGAGTAATATTTCTCTTGTACAACTCTTCAATTGTCGCTTTTGAGTCTTCTTTGATTTCATCTGAAACTGTAATGTATCCAGAATATTCCCCATCAAGTCCAACAACAACTATACTTTCTATAATGCTATTTATCTCCTCAGGATATGTGATATCATTCACCTGCAGTAGACGCGTATTACCGACCAAAACTTTTTGATTATTGTAATAAGCCTGAATACCGTGACCAGGAATTTCATTGACATTTTCCACGGTCAAATAAACCTTATCATCTGAGGCCTGGACGATAGCCTGTGCAATTGGGTGAGTTGAGTTTTTCTCTATGGCTGCAACTAGATTTAAGAAATCGGCTTGGTTGAGTGATTCTGATTGTATCTTTTCAACCTTAAAACTTCCTTTGGTTAGGGTTCCAGTTTTATCCATTACCACAGTATTCACTTTGGTTAATGCATCCAAATAATTTGACCCTTTGAAAAGTATACCATTTTTTGAAGCAGCCCCAATTCCACCAAAATATCCAAGCGGAATTGATATCACCAAAGCACAAGGACATGATATCACGAGAAAAATCAAAGCTCTGTAAAACCAGTCATTAAAGATGTATTGATCAACAAAAAAGTAAGGTAAAAGCGTTACTGCCGCCGCCAATCCAACGACAATTGGTGTATATACTCTGGCAAACTTCCTAATGAACAACTCTGTTGGTGCTTTTTGTGAAGCAGCATTCTCAACCAATTCTAAAATCCGAGATAAAGAACTATCAGCATAGCCTTTTTGAACATGTATCTGAATAACAGGTCCTTCATTAATCATTCCGGCTAGTACTGCTGCATCTTTATCTAATTCTACCGGCGCACTTTCGCCTGTTAAAGCAGCTGTATTTAGTACACCATGTTCTGAAAGTAGAACACCATCAAGAGGTACTTTTTCACCTGAACGCACTTGAACTATTTCACCTATTTGTACATTTTCTGGATCTGTTTCGTAACCCTTCCCATCTTTTATTACAATCGCCTTATCTGGTCTTAAATCCAACAATGCTTTAATGTTTCCTTTTGCTTTTCGAACGGCTGCAGATTGAAATAATTCACCTATTGAATAAAATAGCATCACGGCTACACCTTCAGGATACTCTTCAATATAAAAAGCACCAACTGTTGCAATTACCATGAGAGTGAATTCAGAAAATACATCTTTCTTCAGTATGGCTTTCCAAGCATCTTTAATAACAGGAAAAGCAACGGGCAAATATGCGAGAATGTAAAGTGATAATCTTGTGTATTCTCCGTACCAATCAGCTTTAACCGTATTATCCAGAATGACAGCCGTCATTAATAAAATGAAAGTAATGATAGACGGAATATAGGGTTTCAGGATTTTAGAAGCGCCAATTCCTTTGGCCTTTTCGGCCTCATCTGCCATTGCATGTATTTTGTCTTCTACATCACAGCATTCAATTTCACCTTCAGAATTGTAAATGTGAAAATGTTTTTCTGTTTTGGAAGATTCGTTTTTCTCTAAATCCATCTTCTAACCTTTTTCTTATAATCAATATAGTCTTGTCCGTGGATACCAACAAGATACTCCTCTTCTAATCGTGTTTGAATTTGAAGAATGAAATAACACAATACGAACAGCATAAAGGTGACTGCATTTGGTGCAATAAAAAATACACCCATATAAATTAACAGGACACCTAGAAAAACAGGGTTACGTGATAGTTTGAAAACACCCTTATCAACTAGGATGGTTTTCTCTTCATAATCAATTCCTATTCTCCATGAGTTGGACATTTGATATTGGGCAATAATTGTCCAAACAAAAGCTAAAATTAATATCCCGGCACCTGTCCATTGTAATTCTGTGATAACCAGATAATCCATACCGCCGAGATAGCGAGAATAAATATCTTCAAAAAATGTAAATAATATAATAACACAAACACTTAAAGCGGTCATAATTTTGAATACGAAACCAATGTAATCATGAGCATTTCCTGACCTGCTAAACACGAAAGGATTTTGTCCTGTACGCTTCCATTGCAAATAACTTCTAATAACAAACACTTGAAAAAAGTATAGCAACATGAACGTGGGTAAAAAAACTTGAAATAATGTCATCTCTTTTGTTTTAAAATTCGGTTGGGAGTAAAAGTCCTCCCAACCGATTGAATTAATTAATGGTCATGGTCATCATGATCATGGCCTTCGTGATCCTCTCCATCATGGTCGTGCCCATCATGGTTCTCTTCTGTTGTTGTTTCTTCTTCACCTCCACAAGATGGCAAAGTTGCAAGTCCGAATGTCATTAATGACATCATAGCAATTGTTTGAATTGTACGTTTCATAGTTTATTATTTACTTATTAAATTTAGTTTCGACAGCGTTTAAGAGTTGTTCAACTGTTTTAACACCTTCAACTTCACTATCTAAAAAGGATATCTCTAATGATTTCTCTATTTCAGAAATCAAATCAACAATGCTCAATGAATCTATTCCAATATCATCATAAAGACACATTTGATTCTCAATTTCTCCTTCATGTTCAGAAACCTCTCTGATTAACTTGAATACTTCTTCTTTCATGAATTTTTAATCTTTATCTGATGATTCATCTTCCTCCTCCTTAAATAGTTTAAACACCAAGCCACCATTAATTACAATTCCATCAGTTGGAGCCCAAACCTCTGTGAAAGTTGGGTCATTATTCGGGGGTGAAATCATTGATTGATATCTAGACTGTCGGGTGTCAGTGAAATTTTCAAAATTCACAAACAGACTTAATCTTCCAAATTGACGCATTACCATCAATCCCATGGTAAAGTAATCTCTCGTTGAAGTGTAATCACTTCTGATTTGTTTACCAGTATAATAGACCTCATATCCAATTCGCCATTTATCTTCTTGTTCAAACATGAATATAGCACCGGCACTATGTTTCGGAGTAAGGGGTTTCTGCTCATTGATATTATTGTATTCAAGCCTCACATCAGCATAAGCATATTGCAGAAACAACCTAAAATCTCCATAAGTAAATTTTGCGTTAGTCTCAAACCCCCTACTACTCACAAGACCGTCTGCATTTGTGAAGTTATACTGCACGCCAGTTGAATCTTGCTCTAACACCAAGGAATTCGACAATTGAGTATAAAAGAACATTTGATTAATGGAGAAGGTAAATTTCTTCCCAAACACAGTTTTATAATTGACATCAAAATTTGCCCCTATTGATTTTTCAGCTTCTACAGTCTGAATGTCTAAGGGATTAATATTTTGAAAGGACAATACTTCCGCCTCTTCATTGAAAATGGTAGGCAACTTATATCCCATACCACCTCCAATTCTAGAACTGAACTTTTTGCCAATTTTACTTAACAAGGAAACTCTTGGAAGCACAAATGCTCCGTAATCCGTATTGTAATCCACTCTAATTCCACTTTCTAAAGTGAAGGCCTTACCAATATCCCAGTTGTTTTGGGCGAATGATCCAAATGTAGTGTATTCATAACTCCGTAGTGGAGTATTATATCCTTTGTCAGATTCTTTAAATTGGTCAGTAAATATATTTCCTCCTATGATTATATCAGTCTTTTCAAAAGATCTGGACCAGCTTGCTTCCGAGAATGTTGCCAATTGCTGACCTTGAAATGAAAACGTTGGTACTATAATACCTCGATCAAAGAAACTGACACTGTTCTTAACCGTCAGAATACCACCTTTAGAAAAAGTGTGTTCAAAATGCAATTGGCTGGAGGCTCTTTTTGAAATGTTGTTTTCTGAAAAAGTATTTAGAGAATCAGGTGATCCTTTCAGTACTTCCAAGTCGCCTCCTAAACGGTTGTCATAAGCTAGATTAACGCCAAACCAGAGCGTTGTACTGTCCTTAGGATACCAAAAGAACTTTGGATTGAAACTAAAACTATGGAACTTAGGAATATCCGAAAACCCGTCTTTATTTGGGTCATATGGGAGCTGATATGAACCTGAAGTATACATGGTAAACCCAGCTTTTTCACCTCGATTTGACCAAAAGATATTTCCAGTAGTTCCCAAAGCAGACGTTTGGTTTATCATAAAATCCAATTCCTGTTCTTCTTCAGGCTGCTTAGAGACTAGATTAACAAATCCAGCAATGGCACCTCCTCCATATAATGTGGAAGAACTTCCTTTGACCAGTTCTACTTGCTTTAGGTCTAAAGGAGGGATTTGCATTATACTTAAGCCTCCCGAAAACCCACTATATAAAGGAAAGCCGTCTTTCAATAGTTGAGTATACCTTCCGTCCAAACCTTGTATTCTAATACTTTGGTTGGCCGAATTAGCTGAAGTTTGTTGAATCTGAACACCTGTACTTTCCCTAAGAATCATAGCAATATTAGTAGAGTTCATAATGGCTTTTTCTCCTAGTTCCTCATCATCAATAACTTCTACTCTTGTTGGTATCTCTTCAATGTTTCTACCACTTCTAGTTCCTTGCACGATTACTGTTTCCAGTTCTTCGTTGCTTTCTAGTTCCAGTACAAAAGGCATTGTCTCAGTAATAGGAAAATCGTATTCCAATTCTAGTGTTTCAAAACCAACAAAAGAAATTTGAATTGCCTGCATACCATCAGGAATATCTGTCAAATGAACTTTCCCATTAAGATCGGTAACACCTCCTATATTAGTATTCTCGACTTTCACCTTTGCACCTATTAAAGGCTCTCCTCCAGGATCATTTATTATTGCAATGAATTCGTTTTGTGCTTGGCATATATTTAAAAATAAAACGCCAAAGCAAATTAATATTTGTTTCATAATTATTTGAATTAGTTAAATAAATATTGATCTACTTAAGACCAACTTAAATGTTTAACCAAGACAAATCGGAGGACGGAAAATATCGCAGACGCTTTCCTCATTTTGATTTTCAAGAGGAGCTGTAAACTTTACAAATTGAAACATGGGACCGACGGGCAAAAAGAGCTGATCTGACGGATTAAATCCTACGCAGGAATCACATGAAATGAATGGATTACACAAACATTCACAACTATCGCAATCATCTTCAATTGAACAACTTTCAAATTGATCTACAATTGATGTTATGGTAGGTTCCACCACCATAAATGAAATAAAGAGCGCTAATATGGATGTACTTAACCTCATTGAGTCAAAGATATTAATATATAATTGATTTTTCTATTCATGAGTTGGATTTAGTGACTGTGTTCTGCTTCACCTTTTTTCATTTCGGCTATTAAATTATACGCATTATTCCAAGCTATTTTTGTTCCTGGCTCTAAAGGTGTGAGTAGTTTTATTTCAACCCAACCATCTTCAGATATCCCTGGAACAACTTCTATTGGTTCAAATGCCCATTGTTCTTCGTCATGATCCATTTCTTTCTTTGCTGAGAAAATAAAGTACTTATCTCCTTCACGAACCAATCCTTCTTCAGGAATTGCGTAACTAAGTACGTTCTCTGTATAGATTTTACCTTTTACATACATCCCTGGAATGAGCACCCCATCTTTGTTTTCAATTTCAGCATGAACATGAATTGCCTTAGGGTCTTGTTCAAAGTTTTGACCTACTGAATAAATTTCAGCAACCAATTCTTGCCCTGGAGCAGACTGCACATTGAAAGTGACTTTTTGACCCACCTTGATTTTATAAGCATCCTTTTCAAACACCATTAAATCAGCATGGACATGATCAGAATTGACAATTTCAAACATGGAAGTTTCAGGATTCACATACTGCCCAAGTTTAATTTCAACTAGTCTCACAAAACCACTAATTGGGCTGCGCACTGCAACCGTCTGTGATATCTCGTTTTTTTCTAGACGTTCAATGCTGATGCCCAGAATATTCAATTGCGCTTTTAACCCTGCAACCTTGCCTTTTTTAACTTTTAACTCAGATTCAATTTTCTGAAACTCTTTGCCTGAGCCTACTTTTTCAGCATATAGTTTTTCTTGTCTTTCGTACTCCGTTTGCAAGTATTCAAGTTCGCTCCAGTTGGTTATATAATCTGTTTGTAATTGAATTAAATCAGGATGAGATAAGTAAGCCAACACTTGACCTTTTCTTACTTTTTCGCCTTCAATTACTTTAATAGATTTTACATTTGCCCCGATCACAGCAGTAACTTCTGCCTCATTCTGGGGCGGTACTTCAAGTTCACCATTTGCCGTAACAAATGAGTTCATATTTCTCAAAGCTAAAGTGTCAACCTTCATATTAAGAGAAGTAAATTGTTGCATTGAGAAGTGAATTTCTTCACCGTGTTCGTCTCCATGTTCGTCACCGTGTTCATCTTCGTGTCCATGACCGTCATCTTCACTGTGGCCTTCACTAGAACCACCACAAGCAAAAGTAAATAGTGCTACTGTAATCAATAGGACTATTTGTTTAGTTAATGTTTTCATATCTTTTTTTATAGTATTATTCTCCAAGTAAGTACTGTAATTTCACTACCGCTTGATTGTAATTATTTAATGCATTTAAATGATCTAACTTAATTTGGATTCCATATTCAAGGCTCTGGAAATACTCCAAGTAGCCAATTGATCCAGATTCATAACTTTTTTGAGCATTACTAATCATCAAATCTGCTTGTGATAAGCCCACAGTTTTGTAGAAGCTCAGACTTTTTAATGATGAAATGACTTGTTGCAGCTGCAACTCAAATTGGTTACTCAAGTTGGTGTAGTAATAGTCAGCATCTACTTGCGCAATTTCTTGTTGAATTTTTGCTGTCTTAATTGCTGATTTATATGACCCAAAGAATATTGGAATTGTCACACCTACTTGTACACCTGAAAACCGATCGCCAAATCCACCAATATTACCACTGGAAGTGGGACTGCCAATTAACGATTGATTAAAATATCCAACAGAAATATCTGGTAGCATTTTAGACTGACTGACTTTAATTTCAGCCTGAGCAATGTTAATTTGCTGATTTGTGAAAGCCTTGAGAGGGTTATTGTTTAATAAAGAAGTGTCTTGATCCATTGAAATATTCATCTCAATAAATTCATCAGCTCCGAACTCTAATTGTGTAGAATCATTTAATAAAATCTGCAATTCTCTTTGCTGAGAAAATATCTCTGCCTTAATTAATTGCAGCCTATTTGAGATCTCAGACTTTTTCGTTTCTGCCGTTACTTTTTCTAAAAGAGAAGTTTCCTCTACTTCATATCTAATAGTAGCCGCACGAACAAACAAATCCATTAATGAATCATTATAAGTCAACACCTTTTCTTTCGCTTGCAAATAGGTAAGGTTATTCCAAGATTGGCGGATATACCAACGCAATTGATTTTGAACAACCTTCAATTGCAACTCAGAACCTTCTATTTTTTCCTTCGCTAAATTCCATTGTGAAACATATACCGTAGGAAATTCGAAGCTTTGATTCACATTAAAACCGAAGTCATTTTCAAAACTATTGTATTGGCCATATTGCATGTCTAAACTGGTTTTACCCGGATTAAATGCGCCCTTTTTATTTTGCTGGCTCAATTCAATTCTCGACTTGGCAACGGCCACACTGGCATTATTTGCTAAACCAAGATTGATTGCTTGATCAATAGATTCTACTCTCGTTTGAGCTTGCCCAAAGTTTGGAACGATAAGTAAAGCAAACAATACTAGTCCGCTTGCCATAATTGTACTTCCTTTTATCTTCATTTTATTCTCATTTTTCTCGGTCCATTTATAAAGGATTGGTAAAACAAATAATGTTAAGAATGTTGCCGTTAACATTCCACCAATTACCACTGTGGCCAAAGGTTGTTGAACCTCTGCACCCGCAGATGAAGAAATTGCCATTGGCAAGAATCCTAGAATATCTGTCAATGCAGTTAAGAGAATTGGCCTGATTCTTCGCTTAGCACCTTGTTTAATTCTCTCATTTAAATCGGTAACGCCTTCTTCTTTTAATTCATTCCAGCCTCCAATTAGAACTAATCCGTTTAAAACAGCAACACCAAAGAGCACTATAAACCCAACCCCAGCAGATATACTAAACGGCATATCTCTCAGCCACAAGAAGAAAATACCTCCTATTGCAGCCAAAGGAATAGCCATGAAAATCATCAAGGTTTGTTTCAAAGATTTAAGTGCCATAAAAATCAATAGTAAGATGAGCGCTAAGGCCACTGGAACTACTATTTTTAATCGATTACTTGCACGTTCAAGATTTTCAAATGCACCACCATAGCGGATATAGTATCCAGGGGGAAGTTCCAACTCGGCATCCAGTTTTTCTTGAATTTCTTCCACTAAAGATTGAACATCTCTACCCCGAACATTGATACCAACATAAGTTCTACGATTCGTATTATCTCTACTGATTTGCATAGGACCTGTTTGATAACTGATATCTGCTACTTCAGATATTGGAATTTGAGCACCAGTGGCTGTTGTGACATACAGATTCTTTAGATTATCAATGCTTTTTCGGTGTTCTTCATCAAGTCTCACAACCAAATCAAATCGTTTTTCACCTTCAAATACTACCCCTGCAGTTCCTCCCGCAAAAGCAGATTGAATCAAGTTGTTTAAGTCTGAAATTTGTAAACCATGTTTTGCAACTTCATATCTATTATAAACAACTGTTATCTGTGGTAAGCCGCTTGTCGCCTCAACTTTCATATCACCAATTCCATCAATAGAAGCGATTAACGACCCAATTTCCTCTGCTTTTTCGGAAAGAATATCCAAGTCGTCACCAAACAATTTAACAGCAACATCTTCTCTAACACCAGTTATCAATTCATTGAATCGCATTTCTATTGGTTGCGTGAACTCAAAATTGACACCCGGGACTTGCTCAACTGCTTCTTTCATTTTAGTAATCAATTGATCCTTACTATTTACTGTTGTCCATTGATCTTCTGGTTTAAGAATTACAAAAACGTCTGCAATATCCATTGGCATTGGGTCAGTTGGTACATCTGCTACACCAATTCGACTAATTATATGATCAACTTCAGGAAACTGATCTTTGACAATTTTTTCAATTCTGGTAGTCGTTTCTATTGTCTCTGTTAAAGAACTACCCGGTTTTAGAATAGCGTGAAAAGCAATGTCTCCTTCATCTAATTGGGGAATAAATTCACCCCCCATACGTGTAAATGTATAGGTGGCAAGACTCAGTAAAACGATACTCCCTAGCACAACCCATTTACCCACTTTTAATGTACGACTTAGGGCTTTACCGTAAATCTTTTCAAGCCAAGAAACAAGTCTGTCTCCCCATGATTTTCGTTCTTTTTTACTCGCTTTTAAGAAGAGAGCCGACATCATTGGAACATAAGTCAAACATAAAATCATTACCCCAACCATTGCAAACATAAAGGTGAGTGCCATGGGTTGAAACATTTTACCCTCAACACCTTGTAAGGCTAGAATTGGAATAAATACGATTAGTATTATCAGTTGACCAAAGAAGGCTGAATTCATCATTTTACTTGAAGATTCATAAGCCACTTGATCCTTTTCTTCTTGATTCATTTTTTGTTTGGTCAATATTTTACCATGAAGAATGAATACAGTAGCTTCAACAATGATTACGGCACCATCTATTATAATTCCAAAATCAATTGCACCTAAACTCATCAGGTTTGCCCATACTCCAAAAAAGTACATCATGATAAAAGCAAACAATAATGAAAGCGGAATTGTGGATGCTACAATTAGTCCACCTCTCCAATTACCTAATAAGAAAACCAAGACAAAAATTACAATCAGTGCACCTTCTAATAAATTCTGAGTTACAGTGCTAGTAGTTTTTGCGATCAATGTACTTCTATCAAGAAATGGAACAATTTTAACACCTTCTGGAAGTGATTTTTGAATATCAACCACCCTTGTTTTTACCGATTCAATTACATCATTCGAGTTGGCTCCTTTCAACATTAGGATCATACCTCCAACAGCTTCGCCTTTTCCATCCATTGTTAGCGCACCATATTTTACTGCTTTACCAAACTGTACAGTACCAACATCTTTAATGGTGATAGGTATTCCGTTCACATTTTTGATGACAATATTTTCTATATCACTTATGCTACGCGCTAAACCTTCACCTCTAATAAAATTGGCGTAATGGTCTTTTTCAATATAAGCCCCTCCTGAATTTTGATTGTTATTTTCAAGGGCTACAAATACTTCAGAAATTGAAATATCCATTGAGCGCAATTGATCGGGATCAACAGCCACTTCATATTGTTTAACATCTCCGCCAAATGCATTTACCTCAACCACTCCTGGCACCATTGCCATTTGTCTTCTGACAATCCAGTCTTGCATGGTTCTGAGATCAGAAGAAGAATAAACATCTCTAAATTCATCATCTACCTCCAAGGTGTATTGATAAATTTCTCCGAGACCAGTTGAAATAGGCCCCATCTCTGGAACACCAAAACCTGCTGGTATTTCTTGCTGAACTTCAATTAGCTTTTCAGAAACCAATTGTCTAGGCAAATAAGTGCCCATTTCATCCTCAAATACTATGGTTACAACTGATAGCCCAAACCTAGAGACTGACCTGATTTCTGTTACACCTGGCAGATTAGCCATTGATAACTCAACCGGATAGGTTACGAATTGTTCAATGTCTTCTGTTCCTAAATTAGGAGACTGTGTAATTACTTGAACCTGATTATTTGTGATGTCAGGAACGGCATCTAAGGGCACTTTTGAAATGCTCCAAATTCCACCGACAGCAATTGCTAGCGTGAGCAAGCCTATAATTAGCTTATTGGCAATGGAAAATTTTATAATACGATTTATCATTATCTTATTTTATTCTTGAATAAAAAGAAATTGATTGCTTGAATAAACAATCAAAGCGCAGCTATCCTATGAGCTACACAAAAGCCAAATTGGCTTAACAAGAATAAAAGGGATGGGCCTCTGAGAGGCGAATCTTCAAAATGAAGAAAACTGTAATCAACATGCGGAGGTGCATTTGATTTAATTGAAGTCTTAACAAGAATCAATTCAAAAGATATCGATAAATCACATTCAGCAATTACCTCTTTTAGATTGTCATCTTTTACTTTAGACCATGATTTTTTATCGTTTACATTATCGGTTTGAATAAAGTGTGGTGCATGGCAGCCAGAACTGTGATGCTCAACATCACTTAATAAACAAACCAATAGGTCAACCCAATTTTCGTCAAAATGATCTCCGTGGCTTACATGATCGTGATCATGCCCGTTTGCCTCTTCAGAACTGTGTTCATGATGTTGATGTGCGTGCGTATTATCAACAGCAACATGATTGTCACAACTTGTTTGACAGTGGGGAGTTAATGCATGCCCAAAGCCCAACAAGTATGTTGAGAGAAATAAAACTGATATGACTGTTTTTAACACTTTCACAGAAAACAAATGTAGGGAAAAATAATTTTCAATCTAATTAATAGTCAATGTAATATTGTCTATGTGTTTATATCTCAATTTATTATGAGATCTTCAATCTTAGCAGCAATCAGTCCCACAAGTCCCACTTTCTTGAATTGGAGGACATGGAACTGAGCCATAAGAGCAATAAACACAACAGTCCCCTTCTTTAGGTTTCAATAGCACTTCACACTTTTCACATTTATAAAACCATGAACAAGCATCAGTTGGCATAGTTTCATTTTTTTTGTGTCCGCATTCTGGGCAAGTCAAGGTCGATTCTAAGATTATTTCTTTACTCATTTTCTATAGCTTTATATCCAGTTCTGTTTATAGCATCAATAATTTCTTTATTTCCTGTTCTACTTTTATCAAATATGACAGTCGCTGACCCGTTAGAATAAGAACTGTTTACCGAGATTACACCATCAATCTCACCAACTGCGTGATCAATATGATTTTGACATGCATCACAAGTCATACCTTCTATACCAATATTTAATTCTTCACTATTTGCCTCATCCAACTGCACGTTAGCTTGTGTATTTTCTGGGTAAAAAATGGAAGAATAGTACGGGAACAATGTCATTACTATAGCGAAAACAGTAACGATCAATAAAAATTTCTTAGAAGCCATAAAAGAAGGCTTAGCTTCAACTTCACATCTACAATCATCTGCTTTCACTGGCTTTAATTTTTGCCACCATGCAAATGCTAAAACTAAGATTGTGACACCTATCAAATATGGACGAGCTGGTTCAATCCATGAAAAGGTAGAGACTGCTCCGCTACTACCTGCCACTAATGCCAAAACAGGGGTAATGCAACATAGTGAAGAAGCAATTGCTGTTGCCACTCCCAATCCTAATACGCCTTTTGAATTCTTCTTCTTAGTCATATCCGTTAAGTTTAACTCACCTTGCGTAAGACTTCATTATTTGCAATCATTTCAAAAAACGGCTCAAATAATGCATGATAATCTTCATTTAGAAAATAATATGTTGTTTGCCCTTCTTTTCGAAAATCAACCAACTTTCCTGCTTTCATCTTTTTTAAATGCTGAGAAATGGCAGGGGCTTTCATTTCAAGAATATCTGATAGATCACAAACGCAGAGCTCACTTTCTTCATAAAGCAAAAACAATATGTTTAATCTGACTTCATTACCAGCCAAACCGAGTGCAATGGATAACTTACTCACAGAAGGGTTAACCTCAAATACCTTTTTTTTACTTCTCTCAATTTGATCTCGATTAGCAAAAACTCTAATACAACCATTTTCATTTCGCATGAAACAAAGATATTAAGAATTTCCTTAATTAAGCAAATGCTTAATTACATACTTTTAAAATATCTGGGTAACAAAACTGGGTAGCAAAATGCTCTTTTTTGCGACCCATTTGTATGTTTTTGTAAAACAGACACCCCTAAAACATTGACTTTCAGCACTGTTTTTCGGGCTCATAACCCGAAGGTCGCACGTTCGAGTCGTGTCCCCGCTACTAGTAAAACCGGTACTTTCAGTATCGGTTTTTTAGTTTTATATAACCCAAATTATAATCACAATGTACTACGTCTACGTGTTATATTCTGCCGATTACAACAAAATTTATATCGGTTATACATCAAATTTATCAGATCGATTATTATCTCATAATGAAAAAGCTACTAAAGGGTATACAGTTAAATTCCGCCCATGGATTATTGCCTTTAATGAAGAGTTCACAACAAAAGCTGATGCTATGCGGCGAGAGAAACAGTTAAAAAGCAGCCGCGGTAGAAATTACGGATCAAGACCAATTGTTGGGGACTAAGCATAAATTTTTGTCAATCTGAATAAAAAGAACGTTACGTTTCTAACTCCTCTAAATTGAGATCTGAATGCTTTAATTTTTGCGTTAAAAGATTCCGCGGCGGCATTAGTACGGATCAAGACCAATTGTTGGGGACTAAGCATAAATTTTTGTCAATCTGAATAAAAAGAACGTTACGTTTCTAACTCCTCTAAATTGAGATCTGAATGCTTTAATTTTTGCGTTAAAAGATTCCGCGGCGGCATTAGTACTTCTGTTTTCAAAGTAATTCAGGATGCCATCATAATTGATTTTTACAGTATTCATAATTGTGGCGAAGCTTTTAAAGCTGGCCTGATCAACTTTTTCATACCAATGAGCTAGTTTGAGTATAGCCACGTTCTTTTTGGTATTATCTCGGAAGACTTGTCGTAGTTCTTGTGATAACCAATAGGCTTTCTTTAAGTCTGGGTATTCTTTGAACAATACTTGTGCTCTAATATTTTGTTTTAATGTCCATTTTTCAGGGCTTTTATAGAGTAAATAGCGACTTCTGGCTAGTATCTGCTTCTTTGTTTCTCCGGTTAATAATAGTTCTGGTTGATAATCTGTTTTGTTAGCTCTAGCTTTAAGAATGGCCTCATTTTCTTGATCTATTGCTTCCCATCTATGTTTGATCCTGATTTCTTGCAAGGCTTCTATTGCTAGTTTTTGAACATGGAATCGATCGATTACCTGCGTGGCTCTAGTAAAACACGTTTTAGCTATTAGCTTCATGTTTGGAGCCATGTCCAGAGTTATTTCTTTTACCTGTCTACGCTTGTCTATTGGGATTTTTTTCAGATGATCAATGACAATATCAGCCTTGGTTCCCGCAATGATAGCAACGATTGAACCTGCTCTACCTTTTGCTTTTTTATTGGTAAGAACTGTATAAAGTTCACCTTGAGATAGGGCAACTTCATCAATCGATAATCTTTTACCCATGTTCTCAGGGAAAATCAACCAATCCTTTGCGTGATCCAATTGTCCCCACTCCTTAAAGTCACTCAAATAGTCTTTGTATTGACGTTGTAACTTCTTTCCAGAAACACCAAAGAATGAACCTATTGTTCTACAGTCAAGAGATTTAGTATTGATTAATTGATTTTAAAAAAGCGGCAAACTCCTTTGTCATTCGAGTGCCGTTTGCTACTAAGTTCCAATCTCTTTGGACAATATTTCCTGATTCTTTATCGGTCCACCTTCTGTGTTTTATGTGGAAAAACACAAACATACCTTTGAGTGGAAAGTCCTGAACCGTAATGGACTTATGGAAGCCTTTGGAGATCAATTGCCTCGCGTTCAATTCAACGGGAACTATATTTTTTTCCTCAAAATAGAGGTTTAGTTTTTCTCCAACTTTTTTCGATTCTATCAGATCAAAATGTTCTACCAAAATTTCCGGTAGAATCATCTTAACAAGGTCTAAATATCCGTCCAAAACTTATTCTTTTTGCACAAAGAAAATGTTTTTCAACTAAATTCCTCCCCAACTTTTGAGACTGATCCGAAATTACGTTTGGCAGAAGTTGGACGAACTCGGGCTCTTATCCGTCGGTTGACGGACGCACGTTCGAGTCGTGTCCCCGCTACTAGTAAAACCGGTACTTTCAGTATCGGTTTTTTAGTTTTATATAACCCAAATTATAATCACAATGTACTACGTCTACGTGTTATATTCTGCCGATTACAACAAAATTTATATCGGTTATACATCAAATTTATCAGATCGATTATTATCTCATAATGAAAAAGCTACTAAAGGGTATACAGTTAAATTCCGCCCATGGATTATTGCCTTTAATGAAGAGTTTACAACAAAAGCTGATGCTATGCGGCGAGAGAAACAGTTAAAAAGCAGCCGCGGTAGAAATTACGTTTGGCAGAAGTTGGACGAACTCGGGCTCTTATCCGTCGGTTGACGGACGCACGTTCGAGTCGTGTCCCCGCTACTAGTAAAACCGGTACTTTCAGTATCGGTTTTTTAGTTTTATATAACCCAAATTATAATCACAATGTACTACGTCTACGTGTTATATTCTGCCGATTACAACAAAATTTATATCGGTTATACATCAAATTTATCAGATCGATTATTATCTCATAATGAAAAAGCTACTAAAGGGTATACAGTTAAATTCCGCCCATGGATTATTGCCTTTAATGAAGAGTTTACAACAAAAGCTGATGCTATGCGGCGAGAGAAACAGTTAATAAGGAGATGAAATTTTCCAGGTCTAAGAAGTCTGCCACCGTTCGATTGGTCGGTTAATATTGGCCCTGTTCTTGATACTTAATTTTGATACAATTACGTTTTAACAGTTTATAATGATCCAAAACCCAAATTAGTTTTGGAGAGAATTACATTTTGTTAAAAATGGTTTCTTTGTTAGTAAAATCCCAGAAATGCAGGTTTAAATTATATATTTGGTTTAGCGACAAGTTACCTGCAAGCTAAACAAACTGCACAGATAAGATGAATAAAAAGAAAGTTGACAAAGAATTTCTCTCGAATTTAAAGTTTGAGCCATTAACCAAATCGAATTGGAACAAATTCGTGGAACTTTTCGGTGGGAATGGTGCAGGTTCAGGATGTTGGTGTATGTATTTTCGACAAACTAAATCTGAACACGAAGAAGGAAAAGCAGAGTGTGCAAATCAAGACCGAATGAAAACCCTTGTTTGGAATGACCAACCAACAGGACTAATTGGATTTTATGAAGAAATCCCAATAGCTTGGTGTGCATTATCACCGAGAGAAGATTTTAAAAGACTTGAAAAGTCTAGAGTACATAAACCGATTGACGAAAAGAAAGTATGGTCAATTCCTTGCAGTTTTGTCGCAAAAGAATTTAGGAAAAATGGAATTTCAGTTGAGCTTTTAAAAGGTGCAATTCAATATGCAAAAAAGAAAGGCATAGGAATTTTGGAGGCTTATCCGACTATTCCGACACAAGAAAAACTACCAGATGGTTTTGCGTGGATTGGACTATACAAATCGTTCAAAAAAGCAGGATTTGAAATTGTTGACCAAAAATCCAAGCATAGACCAATGGTTAGATATTACATAAAATGAAAAAAGCCAGCAGGTAACAATGTATATAAAAAATTGGCGAAATAGTAATAAATTTAAGGCTTTTAGCTCGTGTCAAACATTGGGCTTAAACGAAGGTTAGTGCTTCGAAACCGCCTACTTTTCATATACTAACCGTTGCATACCATTTAAAAGAAATGATTCTTAAATACCAACACTTTGATTTAATGGAAAAAGTAGTGTTCGAAAGGACAACTTTTCAACCTCCTATGAGATTTTCTGATCTTATGGTGAATGAAGCTTGTTTTGTTTTCAATCAAAAGGGATATGTTCAATTGCATGCGAGTTATCAGAATATACATTTTGAATCAGGGGAAGGTATTTTGATGAAATGTGGAAATTATGTAAGCCATTGGAAAGATACTCCTTTAACCACACCGTCAGAAGCAATTATTGTGCATTTTTTTCCTGACGTTTTAAAGTGGGTATATCAAAATGACTTACCCCTATTCTTGCTATCTCAAAAAAAGAAGCCGGATTTAACTTTGTCTAAGATAAATTCTAATCGATTGATCAATCATTTTATTGAGGGATTAAATATTCTGTTTGATAGTCCCGATTTGGTCTCTGAAGAATTAATAGTCCATAAATTGAAGGAAATAGTTCTTGTACTTTTTAAATTAGATAATCTAGAAATTAAGGACATACTTTCCAGTCTTTTCGAACCAGAACAAGCGAATTTTAAGCGCGTTATTGAAACGAATTTGTATGAACCGATTACAATTAGCGAATTAGCCCAATTGACAAACCAAAGTTTAGCCACATTTAACCGAAAATTCAAAGAAGTATTCAGTAGTTCGCCCGCGAGCTACATTAAGAATAAAAAACTTGAAAAAGCCAAAAAAATGTTGAATTCAACTCAACTCAACATTACTGAAATTTGTTTTGATGTCGGCTTTAATGATTTAGCAAATTTTTCAAAGGCGTTTACACGTCAATACAATATTTCGCCATCAAACTATCGAAATAAGTCTGAGATGTTTTGACTAATTATTGATTCAAAATGACAAATGTAAGGGAATAAATATCCTGAAATTTGCTCAAAACAGAATTATGAATTATAAAAACATTTACTTACTGCTTCTTGCAGTAGTTGGATTAAATCTAAACAGTATGGCACAGAAAAAAAATAGTATTGCTGTGGAGCAATCAATTACAATTGACACACCAATAGAAAAACTATGGGAAATTACGGCGCTTGACTTTGCGAACATTGGAAAATGGAGTGCGGGCGTAAACGCATCAGAAGGTCAAGGAACAGGTGTAAATGGTTCGAAGGTTACTGAACGAGTTTGCCAGCCAAGTTACAAGGGGTTCAAACCCACAACTGAGCGGTTTGTCAATTATAATCCAAATGAGTATTCTTTTACCTATTTAATTCCCAATGGACTTCCTAAAATGGTAGTACACGCAGAAAATACTTGGATACATACAAAAAAAGGAAATGGAACGGAATTGACAATGCGTGTAAGCATGGAGCTTCAGGGATTCATGGGACGAATTATGAAAAGGGTTTTGAAAAAGAATATGACTAAAATTATCAATGAGAATCTGGAGGAATTGAAAGTATATGCTGAAACCGGCAAACTGCACCCCAGAAAAATTGCTGCGAACGAAAAATATCAGAAAGAGCTAGCGAAGAAAAAGTAATAATATTTCACAACTTTGTAACACCTCCCCAAAAACTGCATCTAACCTTAAAAAGTATAACATGAGGCATCCACTAAGCAAAGATTATTCAGATAAAGACAGTAAAGATTTAGTTCAAAAAGCCATTAGTGGTGATAAAGAAGCGTTAAATGACTTGATAAAAGTCCATCAACCGTTCATTTATAATGTAGCGTGGAAAATGTGTCATGATCCAACTGACGCAGATGATTTAACACAAGAAGTACTCATCAAAATAATCACGAAATTGGCACAGTTTAGTTTTAAAAGTTCATTTAGAACGTGGTTATACAGAATTGTAGTCAATGAGTTTTTACAATCCAAAAGACGACAAGGAGAAACTCAATTTTCAAGTTTTGAAGACTATGGTGATCGGTTAGATGCTGTTCCAAATGCAGAATTAACCATTGAAGAGGAACTCAGTCAGATTGAATTATCAAACGAAATGAAAATAAGATGCATGAGTGGCATGATTATGTGTTTAGACCGAGAACAGCGTCTACTTTTTATTTTAGGTGAAAGTTTTGGAATAGACCATAATTTAGGCGCAGAAATTTTTGACATCAGTCCTCAAAACTTTAGAGTGAAATTGCATAGAGCAAGAACGGACCTTTATAATTATATGAATAATAAATGTGGTTTAGTCAATACAGCCAACCCTTGCAGATGTCCAAAAAAAGCCAAGACGTTAAAGAAAATGGGCATGCTAAGTGAAGATAGCCTGGCATTTAACATTAAAACGAAAGTTAGAATAGGTGACTTTGCGGTGGAAAATCATGAGAAAGCACTGGATGATTTTACGGACACTTATACCAGCCTTTTTCGATCTCATCCGGCGCAAGATTCCTTTGACAAAAAAACGGTTTTGGAGAAACTAGTCAACAATGATGATTTAATGAAATATTTTAATCCCTAATAAATAAGACTTCCTAGTTAAAGCCTTGAGAACTTCATTTCAAGGCTTTTTTTATGCCCTTTTGTAACACTTCAACATTTCTTGTATCTAAACTATAAACAAGAAAAAGTTATGGAATTTATTAAAGAAATAATGATTGACAAACCCATTAACGAAGTATGGGAAATATTAGGCACTCAATTTGGAGATGCTTATAAGTGGGCCTCAGGAATTAATCATTCAAGTAGTTTTGGAGCCCCTCAAATTGCTACGGCAAGTTGCAACAACAGAGAATGTGAATTACCTTCAGGTAAAATTAAGGAAGTCATTCGACAATTCAATCCAAAAGATCACATCCTAGAATACGAAGTTATTGAAGGGTTTCCATTTTTTGTAGAAACTGGAATCAACAATTGGCAATTAACAAATTTGAATGGAAAGACAAAAGTTGACATGCACTTAAAAGTCAAAACCAAGGGAATTATTGGAAGTTTGATGAAACCAATGATGAAAATGCAATTTAAGGGATTGACCAATGATGTACTGATGGATTTGAAACACTATGCCGAAACAGGAAAAGCAAGTCCAAAAAAAGTAAAGGAATTACAAAAATTGGCAAAAAAAGCTGCCTGAGTTTTGTAACACGTTGCAAAGCCATGCATCTAAACAATAAACAGAAACACGAAAATTATGAAGTACACAATTACATTAACAACACTTATTTTACTAGCAACCAGTTCAATCGCTTGTAATAATCAAAAAGTAAAAGAAATGAAAACAGAAGAGAAAATAACAGTGGCAACCAACCTTGACGCTAAAACACTGCAAATGCAATATGACATTCATGCCAATGCATTTTCAAAAAACCTGTCGGATATAACTGACGAAGAAGCCAACAAACGGATTGAAGGTGCTAACAGCCTTAAATGGATTGTTGGTCACACACTAGATATACAATATAACCTGGCCATGCTTACGGGGCAAGCTACAGAAAACCCGTATGCTGAACAATTCGGTTTTGGAAAACCATTTGATCCTGCAGCCAACTATCCCACTATAAGTCAAATGATCACTGATTGGGATGCATTATCACCTAAAATCTCTGAAGCCATTGGCAACATGGACGAAGCTCAATTAAACGCAGAAGCACCATTTCCAATTCCAATTGCTGAGCAGACCATGAGAGGATTATTTGCATTTCAAATGCACCATTTAGGCTACGAATTTGGACAAATAGGTCTGTACAGAAAGTTTTTAGGGAAATCTTCATTTAGCTATTAAAAGCATTACTAATTAATTAAAAAATACAATTATGAATATGAAAAAATCGATATTACTAGGTCTATTAAGTGTTTTATTTATGGGGACTAGTTTCGGACAAAGCATGAACAAAAAATTTAAAACCGTTCATGTTGAACTGAAAATTAATGCTCCGGCAGAAAGAGTTTGGGAAGCAATGGTGCTTGATTATGGCGAAATATCAAATTTCTCGCCATACGTTTACACTTCCGAATACACGAACGGTTCATTAAAAGGAGTTGTAGGTGCTACCCGAAAATGCAATTTTAATTCTGAAGGAACACAATGGTCTCACGAACGCATTGCTGAACTTGACAATAAAAATATGGTAATGAGAAATGTCTTGTTTGATGGCGGGAAGCTACCTATGAATTTTGATAATTCTCAGGCTTATTATAGAGTTAAAGACAACGGAGATGGGACATGCACAGCAAGCTACGAATTTCAATTCAGAACTAAGCCTTCATTTATGGGAGCAATTGCAAAAGGCGGCTTTAAAAAACAGCTGTCGGGTACATTGGTTGGACTTAAGCATTATGTTGAAACTGGTGAAAGAGTTACCGGGGGTAATGGTAAATATGAGGAAATAAAAGATAACTATCCTGAAGCGACTGTGGTTAAATAGCTTCCACGTTAGCTATTCGTGATTGCAAAATAGTAGAATACAACTTAATAATGACAATTACGGCTCAGGTTATACCTGAGCCGTTTTTATATTTGAAAAATTGGACTTGGCAATAAAACAGAAAATATACAAATTCTAAAATGTCTAAGAAAAGGGTTTCTACCCCGCCTTGATACTATAAAAAGGAAACATAGCATATATTTGCTGTAATGGCGATATAGCCATTAACATAGGTTGAACCTGAAAACTATGAAAACAGTAATAGAAAAATTTGAAGCTTTGATTTCTGAACTTGATTTAAAAAGTCAAGAATTTTATCATGCAAGTATACAGACGAAAGAATATCCAAAAAATGAAATTCTGGTTGAAGAAGGGAAAGTTTGTAACTATTCATATATCGTATTAGAGGGCTGTATTAGAAAGTTTTATTTAAAGAGTGGAATTGAAATCACGAGTGAATTTATATTCCCTGAAGATATGGCTGTATCATTTGGAAGCTTTTTAAAACGGCAGCCGTCAAACGAATTCATTCAAACCATTGAAAAGACCAAAGTCATGCTAATCCCATTTAGTGTGTTTGAATTTATGCAAGAGCATGCTTCCATTTTACAAACAAATTTTGATGTTTTAGTGAACTATTCTGAATGGCTTGAAAATCGCCTATTTCTTCTCCAATTTCATACTGCAAAGGAACGTTACCAGATTTTATTAAAATCTCAACCAAAATTAATTCAAAAAATACCATTAATGTATATCGCTTCATACCTTGGAGTCACGTTAGAAACATTAAGTCGCATTCGTTCCAAAATTATTTGACATATATCAAATGAAAGCTCTTTTGAGGAGTTTACCTTCGTTACAACGAAATTAAACGACTTAAATAATGGATAAAAAAGACCTTTTAATTGTTGGAGCAGGACCAGTAGGCCTATCAGCTGCATTGTTTTTAGACAAGGAAGCGAATGTGAAAATAATAGAGAAATTAAATCAACCCGTTCCATTTTCAAAAGCATTTGGCGTTAGTCCACGAACACTTGAGCTTCTTGAACCAACTGGTGCAACTGAATTATTCCTTAAAAATGGCAGAAAACTTCAAGCCATAAACATCTATAAAAATGGAAAACTATTGGTGAAAAATGAACTTAATCGTGTGAATCACAAGTTCCCATTTATGCTAGTTCAATCACAAGCAGATAGTGAAGAAATCATGAGTGACCTACTTCACAAAAGGGGGGTGACAATCCAAAGAGGGGTTGAATTAAATTCAGTAAACGTTAGTAATGATAAAATTATAGTTGAAGCGAAGTCTGAGAGTGATACGATAGGTTCAATTACATCCGATATTCTGTTGGCGGCTGATGGTGCAAATAGTACTGTTAGAAAGCACTTCTCACTTTCTTTTGACGGAGATACGCTCACGGACAAATGGCTCGTTTATGATCTTGAAATTGAAACCGAGTTTAATAATGAGGAAGCGCATATTTTTATGTATGAACGAGGCGCATTATTCTTGGTTCGCATAAAAGATAATGTTTGGAGAATAATAAGTAATGTAGAAAATATTCTCAACGATTTACCGCGTAATACAACTGCCGGTGCCGTCAAATGGACGTCTGAATTTAAAATAAGTCACAGAATTATTGGAGCATTTGAAAAAGACAATATTTTTTTCGCAGGAGATTCTGCACATATTCATTCTGGACTTGGAGCGCGAGGAATGAATTTAGGCATTGAAGATGCTTATGTTTTTTCAAAATTGTTCAAAGAAAATAAGCTTTCTGAATACGAAAATAGGAGAAGGCCTGTCGTCATAGATACATTGAATAGAATTGAAAACTTAACGGAAATAATGCAGGGTAAATCTGCAAAAGCGAAAACTTTTAGGTTTTTTGCCCCTGTCTTGATGCCAATTATGTTTCCTCTGGTTCGAAGAAAAATATTGCATTTTGTGTTGGGTATTGATCATGAGGTTTAGACGGTAAAGGAATACACAATAACCCCAGGTATCGTTTTAAATTTCTAAATATTCAGTAGAAAAACTATCTTTTACTACATTTGTCGCCACCCTTATCGCTATATGAAAGAGACATTGAGAAAAAACATATCGAATTATATTGACCTCTCGGATCAAGAGTTTGAGCAATATTTTGATTTACTTGCTTTTAAGGTTTTTAAAAAGAAAGCACATTTACTGACTATCGGAGAAGTTTGTAAAGAAGCATTTTTTATTTATGAAGGTTGCATACGCTATTATAATGTCGTAGATGGAGAAGAAGAAACGGGGCAGTTTTTTTTCGAAGGTGCATGGTACAGTGATTATGATAGTTTCTTGTTTCAACGCCCTTCTGACCAGAGTATTCAGGCACTTGAGAAAACATCAGTCGCCATTCTATCTAAAAAAGCACTCGAACAACTCTATGCTGAAATTCCTAAATTCGAGCGGTTTGGTCGGCTAATGGCAGAAAATGCCTTTATGGGTTTACGTAAACGCACAGAATCTTTAACCCACTTGACAGGAGAGGAACGCTATAATCAGCTTGTCACTTCCAGACCAAAGGTCATCAAGCGAATTCCGCAGCATTATATTGCTAGTTATTTAGGTATTCGACCACAATCCCTGAGTAGAATTAGAAATAATTCGACCAAATCCTGAATTCTTAACAAATGTGAACGTTTTGAGGACGTTCCTGCCGGTAGTTTTGCATCATGTTTAACCAATTAACAAGATGTACAATGAAAAACACAATTCTTATAGGCTTGATGATGATCGCCTTCACGGACAAGGCGGTTGCTCAAGAGACTAAACTGCCTATTTACGCGAATGTACTAATGGGTTATGGCAACACCTTTTTTTACGGCACACTTTCCGAAAAAGAAACCATTAATGATAATAGAGGGTTTGGCAGAAATCAAGGGAATACCCTTTCTACCTTTTTTTATGTTGCACCAGATAATTGGAAAGGGCTAGGTATTGGTAGTGGCGTAAAAGGTTTTTTTGCCACACCGAATAACGGTGGCGATAATGAAACCTACTTATTCAATTATTACCATGTTGGTTTGGGACTGAAATACTATCCCTTCTCCCGAAAGTTTAATAAAGGGTTTTCTGTAAAAACAAATTTTGGCTTTGGACAAATGACTGAAAAAACAAAATTCAATAATGAATCAAAGTACGAACATCAATTTGCTATTGGAACTACTTTATTAGGTGGCTTTGGCTATTCTATTCCACTTGGAAAAAAGAAACAGTTTGCATTAAATATAGACTTTGAAGCGGAGTATTCTAGCAGAAGAGGTGATGTAACCGGCGTTGGAGAAAACCAAGAATTTCAGAACAGTCATGTCAGCCTAAATATCGGCTTTGGTTTCTAAATCTCATTACACTTTTATTTCTAATTAACTAAATATTAAATCAATGAATCAGTTAAGATCAAATATGCTATTGGCATTTGCGCTTATTCTAATGAGTCAAAGCAAAGTAGAAGCTCAAACGCAGACAGAAGAAAAATACGAAGTGGTCTTTTTAGCGGGACTTATACAACCGCTTCTGTTGGACGGTGGAAATGTTGAAATAGAATTTTACACACCTAAGTTCGTTTGCAATTACTCTCACGGTTTTTCATTGGAACTCACTTCTGAGAACAATACTACTTCTGGCGAAGTGCAAAAGCAGGGACTTGCATTTCATTTGCCTTACAGCACTGGATTTGGGGTTGGGTATCGATTGAATAAATATTTCGATATTAGATTTGAGCCTAAGTTGCATAAGTTTGAAGGCTACTATGACGGTAAAGAACGAACAATAGCTGAAAATCGGGTGGTCAATTACCAAACAGTGACACTTGGTTT
The DNA here is from genome assembly GCA_963736585.1 of Crocinitomicaceae bacterium. Classification (GTDB taxonomy): domain Bacteria; phylum Bacteroidota; class Bacteroidia; order Flavobacteriales_D; family Crocinitomicaceae; genus Crocinitomix. The sequence goes on from CAVTPI010000004.1 coordinate 517,526, forward strand.
AGGGGCTTATTTTCGTTGGAAACCTTTTGAAAAACAAAATAACTTTCTGCGTGGAATTTTTACGTCAACGAGCATTCGGTATTGGCAGAATGTTTACTCCTCGTTAAACGAAGGTGAGTTCACTTACGAAAACACCTTTACAAGTCAAACCGAAACGCACGAAACGCTGAACATTGGGATTGCCAATACACCGTGGTTATTTAATGTTGCATTTGGCTACAGTATTTCGTTTTAGACTCAAATGACCTGAAGGAATGTCTCTGATTTCTTGAATTAAAACTATCTTTTAATTTGTTAGCCTTAGGCGGCTATTGGATGAGAGCAGTAAGCCAAACGTTTTATATTTTCTTAAACAAATGTCTAAAAGTTTCCAGAGGTAGTGTTTTGTTTCCAGAGGTTGAGTTCAGTTACATTGAACATATACCTTTTAAAACAAACAACTCTCCACATCCAACACCCTCAAAAAGCCTGTCTGCCGATCAGGCAGGTTCGATATTTATCCGCTCGGGGCTACTTTTAAAACCGGTACTTTCAGTATCGGTTTTTTAGTTTTATATAACCCAAATTATAATCACAATGTACTATGGATCAGTCCCAATTTTTGGGGATCTACAGTTATCAAGTGGAACTGATCCCTTATTTGGATCCGTAGGGTAGATTGGCAATAGTGTGTTTCTTTACAGCCCTCAGAATTTTTTTGTTAAAACATTCGTTGGAGTCATCAGCTTACGTTTACCATATATTCATGCCGAATAGCTGCGCCTATATCCTTTCAAATTAATTAGTTAACTTTACAATAAACACAACTCTAATGAAACTAATCCCGATTTTTCTATTCCTAGCTGCGTCCTCTATTACCCACGCACAATTTAGTCCACAAATTCAAATTAACTCTTCGTTGGACGAACCGCTTGATGTTAAATGTCACGATTTGGATGGAGACGGCGACTTAGATATACTTGGCGCATCTCAAGGGGATAATAAAATAGCATGGTATGAAAACAATGGAACGGGTAGTTTTGGAGTACAACAAGTGATAATTAATGACGCCTTTGATGCAAATATAGCCTTGGCAGATGATTTAGATGGAGACGGTGATCTGGATGTATTCTCCATGTCTGCCCCTCTGGATAAAATTAGTTGGCATGAGAATGACGGTAGCGGAAATTTTGGCTTAGCACAAACCATTACGACAGATGCCAATGGTATTATAAGTATGTATACAGCAGATTTAGATGGAGATGGTGACCCTGATTTAATTACAGCTTCATTAAGTGATGATGAAATCGCGTGGTACGAAAATGATGGAGATGGCGACTTTGGTACAAAGCAGCTAATTTCTGGTGATGTTGATGGAGTGCGAGCCATAGTTGCATCTGATTTAAATGGAGATACATTTATAGACGTCGTTTACGTTTCATCTGCAGATAGTAAAATTGCTTGGTTTCAGAATGACGGTATGGGCGGTTTTGCAGCAGAACAATTAGTAGTAACAGGTTTAATCGCCGCGGGAGAGCTTACAACGGCAGATTTAGATGGAGATGGCGACCAAGATGTAATGTCTGGTACTAGCACAGGAACTAAGCTCGTTTGGTATGAAAATGATGGAGCTGGAGTTTTTGGCGCAGAACAGTTTATCAGTGAATCTTATATCTCACTGACCAGCATTGTTGCAGTGGATATAGACAATGATTTAGATTTGGACGTACTAGCAACGTCTTCGTTCAGTGATAAAGTAACCTGGTTTGAAAATGACGGTCTTGGTAGTTTTGGAGTAGAACAGGTCGTAACCTCATTAACGGATGCTCCCTTAGCCGCAGATACAGGGGACTTAGATGGTGATGGGCATTTAGATATTGTTTCAGCATCTATTTTAGATGAAAAAATAGCGTGGTACAAAAATAATGGGGCAGCCATTTTTCGGACCGCAAAAGTTAGTGGTAACAGACCATGATGGCGCTAATAACGTGTACACGGCCGATATGGATAATGATGGCGACTTGGACGTTATTTCAACCGCTTTTTCTGATGGTACAATGGTATGGTATACCAATGATGGTGAGGGAAATTTTATTTCTCAAAATCTGATAGCTGAAAATGTGGATAATGTGTACAGTGCTTTTCCTGCCGATTTAGATAATGACGGGGACATTGATATTCTATCAGCGTCCGCCGGAGAAAATAAAATTTCCTGGTATGAAAATGTTGATGGATTAGGAACATTTGGACCAGAGCAAATTATCACCACAAGCGTAGAGGATGTCAGAAGCGTTCATGCTGCAGATTTAAATGGAGATGGTTTTTTAGACGTCCTCTCCGCGTCAAATGATGATGATAAATTGGCCTGGTATGAAAATGACGGTACTGGATCATTTGGTGTGCAACAAATTATTTCCAGCACGGCAGAAGGGCCGAATACAGTTTACACGGCTGATTTGGATGGGGATGGAGATGAAGACGTACTGTCAGCTTCTCGTGCTGAGTTTGATGACAGAATTGCGTGGTATGAAAATGACGGGGATGGAAATTTTGGAGCAATGCAAACAATATATGCAGAGATATTTGGAAACGGAGCCAATGACGTAAGCGCGGCTGATTTTGATGGAGACGGTGATTTGGACGTTTTGTCAAGTTCAAACGTGCCGGAAGCTTTTTGGGATGATAAAATTGCATGGTATGAGAATGACGGAGCTGGAAACTTTGGACCACAATTGGAAATTACAGATGACATTGACGGAGCAAACAGTGTTTTTGCTGCAGATTTAGATAATGATGGCGATCAAGATGTGTTATCTACCGGTTTAAATGATTCTGAAGTAGTGTGGTATGAAAATGATGGAACCGGAGACTTTGGAGATAAACAGGTTATATGGGTTGCCGTAGGTGCAGCTGACGTATCCGCAGCAGATTTAAATGGTGATGGAGGGATTGATGTGCTATCTGCTTCCTCTGTTGGTGGAAAAATAGCCTGGTATGAGAATTTAGCCTGTCTAAATTATGGCACTATTACGTTAGAGGGAGAAGCGGATAATATAGTGTGTTTTGGGGCCGATATTGTCACCTTATCATCTGATAAAATAGGGGGTGTGTTTTCTGGTACGGCAGTAGTAGGTAATGAATTTAATCCAACAGAAGCTGGAATAGGGGAACATTTTATTTATTATGCAAGAGATACGGATGAAGAAGGCTGCGCCTATTTAGATTCCATTGCTGTAACCGTATTGGACTTACCAGAAGTAAACATAGAAACTGTAATTACAGAAACACTTTGTTTATCGCCCGCTCCAATTGCATTAGACGCAGTGCCGGAAGGTGGTGTGTTTTCAGGGCTAGGAATAATGGAAATCAGTTTTACGCCATCACTTGCAGGGCCTGGTAGCCACAATATTGTATATAATTATGAAGATGAATTTGGATGTGCTTCATCCGATACCCTTACATTAACTGTGTTAGATGTTGAATTACCAGATGTAACTATTGCGCCATTGGCAGTTGATGAACTGTGTATTGATGAAGAAACTATCGCTTTAGAAGCTTTACCAAGTGGTGGCGTATTTGACGGAAGCGGTATTACAGGAGCTTCATTTAATCCAGCTGATGCAGGAGATGGTATGCACATTTTGGTATATACGTATGAGGATGAAGAGGAGTGTGCTAATTCAGACTCTATTGAGGTAACAGTTTGGGATTTGCCTTCTGTTACGTTTAATGATTTAGGAGACAATAGAATATGCTCATCTGAAACTGAAATAAATTTAGTTGCCACACCATCTGGAGGTGTTTTTTCTGGCGCGGCCGTTACCGGGTCAATATTTAGTCCATTAAGTGCAGGTGAAGGAGTATATCTACTCTATTATGCTTTTGAAGATGCAAATGGATGTTCAGCAAAGGACTCAATAGAAGTTTCTGTTGTGGATTGTCTGGGGTTATTTGAACAAAATCAGAATAATTTCACAGTTTACCCAAACCCTTTCGACGATTATGCGACCATAAATTTTGGGCCAGAATTAACACAAAATCATACCATAATAATTTATGATGTGTTAGGCCAGGAAGTGTATCGAAACGAAAATGTAGACGGCTCTGTTTTGGAAATTAAAAAGCAAGACTTAGGGGTTGGCGTTTACATTTTATCAATATTTGGAACTAATTCACAAGAGGTATTCAGTACAAAATTATTGGTAGAGTAGACTGTTCAAAACAAACAGCTTTCTACATTCAAAAAAAATATTGAGAGTTGTTTGATATGAAATTTTTAGACATTTGTTTAAACAAAAAACTATAAAATAGTTGACTTACTGCTCTCATTTACCAGCCATCTTAGGCCACCAAATTAAAACAGTACCTCAGGTTAATAGCCAGTATTTTTCAAAACAAACAACTCTCCACATCTAACGCGTTCAAAAAAAGCCTGACGCCTAACGCGGACAGGTTTGATATTTGTTCGCTTGGCGCTACCAAAATGTTGTTAAAGTGATTTTTTTATTCGTTGCATACCAGAAATAAAGGCTTAAGTGATATATTTGGTTTAACAGCAAGTTAGCACCAATAAATTTACAGTCATGCCAGAAGTTACAGCAGAGAAAAATGAGCAAATTGCGAAAATGAACTTTGGATCCATTTATCCACATTATCTGAATAGACTAGAAAAGCACGGTAGAACTAAAGAAGAACTCGACCGGGTTATTTTGTGGTTAACGGGTTATGATCAGAATAAATTAGAATCCTTTATTGCTGGCAATGGGACATTTAGAGATTTTTTTGAAGGAGCCAGAGTCCATCAAAATGCGTACCTGATTAAAGGCGTGGTATGTGGTTATCGTATTGAAGAAATACCTGAAGAGTTTGCTTTGTATCGCGATTGCAGACGGATGGAAAAACTGATTGATGAATTGGCCAAAGGGCGCAAAATGGAGAAAATTTTGCGTGAAGAAAAAAAATAAAAACTGGTGGTAACAAACCTAAACCGCATTTCAATACAGTTTAGCCAAAGCCTTCTGTAACCTAAAAAAAACGTTAGCAATAAAACATCAGGTTGAAGTTTATTTGTCATTTGGCAAGTGCTATAAAACCAAAATTTGCGTTCTTCGACTATGGATAATTTAATAAACTATTTGCTAGTATTTGGACACTTGAACCAACAGCAAATCGAATTGATAAAAACCAAGGCGGAAATTTCGGAATTGCGAAAGGATAATTATTTTTCCGAGGCCGGGAAAATCCCCAAAGAAGTGGCGTTTTTAGTTGAGGGTGTGTTAAGGGTGTGCTACTATAACAGCAAAGGAGATGAAATCACAAAATATTTTGTAGATGAAAATCAATTTGTGGTAGATATAAACAGTTTCAATCAAAAAGTCCCCTCATCCGAATACGTTCAGGCAATAACGGACTGTAAACTTATAATTTTCAGTAATCAAGACCTATTCGATTTATCCTCTACCATTATCGGTTGGGACAAAATAATCAACAAGATAACTGAAAAGGCATTGATTGAAAAAGTGAACAAATTAAGTCCAATGCTGTCCGAAGATGCGAAAACCAGGTACCTACGCTTTATTGAAAAATTTCCAACTATAGCAAACAGAGTTCCTCTTTCACATTTAGCATCATATTTGGGAATTACTCAATCATCTTTGAGCAGAATTAGAAGACAACTGTAAAATTCATTATTTGCCAAATGACAACCGCTTTGCAATTTTCTTTTATGAAATTTGTATAAACATTTAAAAATGAAGTACATCTTTATAATCATCTTCGCATTTACAAATACCATTATGGCTCAAAATAAAAACAACCATCTTACAGCTATTGCTGAGATTACGGTAAAAGCATCAACTAAAGAATCTTTCGAATATATCGTTCCTGTTGACTTAACACATATTTTCAAAGGTTACAAATCATTTGCACCCATTACGAAAACAAGTATTAAAGATGGCTGGAACAAGGCAGGTCTGGAAAGAACTGTTTACTTTGGTGACGGAACTACCGCAAAGGAAAAATTACTTACGGTCGAACCGAACAGCTCTTTTTCTTACCACGTTTTTGATTTTACCTCACAGCTACGCCATCTTGCCAAAAGAATTGAGGGAGATTGGGTATTCACCGATTTAGGAAACGGTAGCACTAAGATAACTTGGAACTACAAAATAATCCCTAAAAATTTCCTTACCAGATTTATAATAAAAGTATTTGCTTTTAAGGATATTAACGGTATGCAAAGACAGGCTATGGAAATATTGGAAAATGACCTGAACAACTTACCAGAGAATACGAAATAAAGACAGGAGGTAACTATGGCTTTTGTCAAAATACCATAGGTCAACAAAGCACCGTCTTTTTTTAATAAACTGAAGTCACGTTAGTTATGCAGAAATCATAACCATTTTGTATATGTCATTTATCAAGATTAATAGGACCTGTTCTGGATAATCAAAACGTAAAAAAAAGACCAATAATCAGATGATTATTGGTCTTAATTAATCGTACTATCTTAGTACTGTATCGTCCGTTCAGGACGTTTGGTTATTAATGATTATCTCGCAAAAACACCTAATAATACATACGTTGTAGGGTCTATTGTTGTCATTGCCTGAAGTGGGTCATGCACAACAAAAAATGCATCATACGTTGTTGTAATTTCTGTGTAAGACATACTGCTTATTTGACTACCTCTAGCATTTCCTCCATTACCATCAATTGACATTACGCAAACGTCAGCGTTTGGTGTCTCATCATAAGGGGTTCCGTTTGGCGTAGTCGCCGGATCTGCCATATCATGTGAATGCACATTGTACGTTTCTCCGTTTAGAGAATTGATTAGGGATACTGTTACTCTTGATTGATTATCAGCTAATTCCTGAACATCAATAGTTGCCATTAAATTAGTGGCATGAGTTCCGCTATATGCGAAAGAAGGATCAACTTGTCCTATGTTAAAATCATACGAAAAAGACATTGACTCGTAATTTGTTTCCGTTTGCGTTCTTGCAAAAGAACCAACAACTACGTAAGTTGAAATATCTTGCGTATTAACCGCTTGCAGTGGATCATGTATCACAAAGAAACCGTCATAAGTAGTCGTTAACTCAGTAAAACTCATGGTCGACTCTTGCGTTAATGTAATTGTCCCGCCGTTACCTACTTTCATTTGAGTAAATACATCTGTATTAGGCGTTTCATTATACGGTGTTCCATTAGGGGTCGTTGCTGGATCTGCTCCGTCATGCGCATGCACATGGTAAGTTTCACCATCCAATGTATTCATAATTGTTACCGTTACTTTTGAATTTCCGCTTTCTAGCTCATCTACTTTAATTGAAGCAGATAAATCAGATGAGTGCGTTCCGTTATAAGGTGCGCTAGGTACAGTTTGCCCATTGTGAAACTCATAATTGTATGAGGCTGTTTTTAATTCAGGTTGTGGTTCTTCAACTTCGTCTTTTTTACAAGAACTAATTCCTGCTCCAATAGCTAAAGCTAATACCATTGTTGTTGTTACTTTCATCATATTTTTTTTCATATTGTTTTATTTGATATTATGTATACGCAGCATTTTATCTTTTGGATTTTTAAAAGTCAAAAAACTATTTTTTTATTGCGGGATTGACCGATAGTATTCATCAAAACAAACAACTCAACACATCCCCCGACACAAACAAAAAAAACATGTCGGCCTTTCGGCTGTTTCGATAGTTGGCCGCCTCTGGCTACTAAAAACTTTAACTAAAATTTAGGCAATAATTTCAATGAAATTAAATTATCTTGTGTCGGTGTTAAATAAACTTTCATTTTTTAATAAGTATTTACTCCTTTGGGTTGTGATGTCCTTTTATTTTGGCACTTCATGCTATTCTCAAAACAAGGCTGTTCAGCTTTTTAATAAAATGTTCAATGACACAGCCTCAAGCCAGAATACAAAATGGATTGCCTATCCAACGTTGGCCTACTCACCTGAGACCAGGTTGGAGATTGGCGTGGCAGCTGCCCTTTTGTACTATGCAAAAAAAGATACGACGAATCGGTTAAGTGAGGTGAGCGGTTTCTCTTTTTTTACGCTAGAGCGTCAATATGGAGCGCATTTTGAGCACGCCCTATATTCCGACAAGAATAAGTGGTTTGGCTTAGGAAAATTAAAATTTCAAAGTTACCCGTTAGCGTATTATGGTATAGGACCAACTATTTCTGGAGATGAATTGGCCATTGCAAATGCCAATTTTGTATTAATCAGAGAGCGCTTATTGAGAAATATCAAAGGGAATTGGTATGCTGGAATAGAATTAGACTATGAGCGACTGAGTAACGTTAGTTTTGATTGGCTAGACAATGCTCAACCCACCGAATATATTTTGGGGCAAGACGGCTATGATAATTTGGGTTTAGGCGTTGGTCTCGTTTATGATAATCGGCATAATGTACTCAATGTGCGGCACGGTTTTCTCTCTGAGGTTGGTTATCTGTTTTATGAACCCACCTGGGGGTCAACCAATCGATTAAGAACATTGTTTTTAGATAGTAGAGCATTTTTTAAACTCAAGACAAGAAATGTATTGGCGTTACAAATGATTGGTCAATTTTCACAGGGAGAGGTGCCCTTTAATCAGCTGAGTATGATTGGTGGTGAGATGATGATGAGAGGGTATTATTTAGGAAAATACAGAGACAAAAATATGCTTGGTTTTCAGGTTGAACACCGCTGGCTTCCTTTTAAATTTGCCAAAAGAATTGGAGGAGCTCTTTTTGCCGGTGTCGGATCCGTTGCTCCTAACCTGCACTTTGATAAATTATTGTGGACTGCCGGAGGAGGAATTAGGATATTACTTTTCCCCAAGCGCGATATTTATACAAGGCTTGATGTTGGTATAAACCCAGATGGTTATGGTGTCTATCTTTTTATTGGAGAGGCATTCTAAACTGTTTTCAGACGGTTGATTCCGCTTTTTTCTGCTTCGCCGACTTCCTTTTTGGTTTAATACGTTTGTGGTACTGTTCAAGCAGGTAAACCATGCAGAGAGAAAAGCAGTCGTGGAATAAATTAGACGAACTCAGGTTACTAGTAAAAACGATACTTTCAGTATCAGTTTTTTTGTTTTGTAAAATTAATGGTGCAACAATTGAGACAACGTTTGCTTAATAATCGAAGTTAGTATTAGCAAAAACTTCTAAGACAACATGGTAATTCTTCTCCGACCTTTGAAGCTGCCCCGTCTTTATCCCTAAACCTAGTTCCTACCCAATGATTTTATCATTTTAGTATGGTAAACCAAGGCTGTTAAGAATGTTTTGTGCGTATTATAGGGCACATTGAACTCTTGAGCAGTTTCTCTGACAATTCTTGATATTTTCTTATAATGTACATGGCAAATATTCGGAAATAAGTGATGTTCAACTTGATGATTGAGCCCACCAATAAACCAATTCAAAAATCTGCTTTTAGGAGCAAAATTTGCCGTAGTTTGCATCTGATGAATCGCAAAATTATTTTCGATAGAATTGTCTTCTTCTGGTTTTATAAAATTGGTTTCAGGCACCACGTGGCCAGGTTGAAATACAATGGCTAAAAGAAAACCGCTAATGAGGTTTTTAAAAACAATAAATAGAACAATTACCCACCATGCAACAGGTAAAATCAAAATAGGGAGTATTAAAAGTGTTGTGTAATAAAATAATTTACTAACAATTAGTTCAATCAAAAGAGGAGAGAATTTTTTATTCTCATTCTGAGTTAACCCCATCTTTTTATACCTAAATAATTGTAAAAAATCCTTTGCAGTAACCCACGAAATGGTCATTAAACTGTAAAAAAACCAAACGTAATAATGCTGGTACTTATGAATAGGTTTTAATTTTTCGTTTGGCGAAAAACGCATAAACTTAGGAGGAGAGATGTCTTCATCAAGCCCATGAACGTTAGTATAGGAGTGGTGTAATACGTTATGCTGCACTTTCCAGGTTACTGCATATCCTCCAATTAAATTTACAATTTTCCCGATCCATTTATTAACGTTGCCGTTTTTAGAGTAAGCTCCGTGGTTAGCATCATGCATAATTCCCATTCCAATGCCCGCCATACCAAACCCCATCAACCCATACATTAAGCCGACAACCCAAACATTCGTCAATTGACCAGACAAAACTAAAGCCAATGGCACAAAATAAAGGCTGACCATAAAAATCGTCTTCACAACCATATTAAAATTGGCATGCTTCGAGATATTATTGTCCTTGAAATAAGCACGTATTCTTTTGTTTAACGTACGTTGGAAATCTCGTCCAATTTTTTGCGAATACCGCACTGGGTTAATCTTTACTGTTGAATTACTCATAAATTAAGTTTTTTTTTAGCCATAAAGTCGGTTTACTTTTGTTTTGACCAATCGGTTAACCTATCCAGGTATAAATAACTTTCTACAAATTTTCTATGTTCTGGACTCGTCATTTTTTCAACTAAATTTAGTGCCGAAATGTAGCTTGCTAAATTTCCATTAGAAGAGCTGAATTTACCATCCTCAACAAAGGTTACCTGGCTGTCGTCTTGTACTTTTAAATTTGGGTAGTCCTTCTGCAATTGTTCTCCACCACCTATCCACGTCACAATTTTATGTCCATCCGCTATGCCAGATGCTCCAATTAATTGCGCACCAGCACAATTACTCACTACATATTTTGTCTCTTTATTTTTACGTTTGATAAAGTCAATAATTTTCTGGTTATGGACTTGAGCGTACATATCGTAGGCGCTGGGTACAAATAGCGCATCTAAATTTGGACAATCTTCAAATGTATAATCGGCTAAAACAGTAATTCCTTCTTCTGTTACGATTGGCGATTTCGTTTCTGCTATTGTCACTACGTTAAACAACTGCACTCCCTCTTCAGAAGGTTTTGAAAAAACGTCAGATGTGGCGAAAACCTCACTCTGAAGGACACCGTCGTAAGTGAGTAGGCCAATTGTTGGCAGCTCTGATTTGAACGGTTTCACGTGCTCATTAGAAATAGTAGAAACCGTATCTGAACTACTTACCTTATCATTTTCTTCATGCGTGTGCGACTTGTCCGAACCACAGCCGAAAAGAAAAATTGTTACGATTGCTATATAACATGTATTTAGATTCATCATTTTATGCGTTTAATTGTAAAGTACAAAGTTAACTGATGATGAGCATTAAAAAATTGAACCAGTTTAAGAAATGCTTTTTTTTCTTAGTTTACTGAGGTATTCGGGCGATAACCCAAGATAAGTAGCGACTAAATACTGTGGAACATTGTTTACAAATTCAGGAAAGGCTTCTTTAAATTTGAAGTAAATTTCCTCTTTTGAAAAATCAAAGATGTATTTCATTCGCATTAAGGCTGCTCCGTAGGCAGTTTGATAAATGTTCCTAAAATAAGTCTCCATTTTTGGGAATTTAGAGAGCAATTCTTCTTGTTGTTCATACCCAATGGAAAGAACTTTAGATTTGTCAACCGCCTTAATATAGAATTCTGAGCTTTTTTTATTCTGGAAGGCTAAATAGTCGGTAATCCACCAATTACTAACAGCAAATTGTAATGTCTGCTCACTTCCTCTATCATTAATAAAGTACATATACAAGCAGCCTTCTAAAACAAAATAATGCTTAAGTGCTTTGCTTCCGGCACTATATAAGGTCTCTTTTTTGCTTATTTCTTCTGCGTTAAAATAGGGTTCTATTTCGTGGAATTCAAATTCATCAACATTTGTGTACTTATTTATATGGTCGAATAACTTCTGCATTTTCAGTTTGAACAATGGACGCGCTAAAAATAATTATTATTTACAATCTGAGCTCGATAATGTTCTGCTCTGCGTGTTTAGTAAAGTAAATGCTTTTTTTACTCAAAACCTGAGTTCGATTCTTCCAAACGCTCACAGTTGATTTCATTTTTTTTAGGCAAGGCATGGTTTTGAAGGAGTATTCACTTCGCAAAACCATAACGACGTGTAAGGAAATATGAAATCAATTCTTCGAAAAGTATGGAAAACAGCAATCTTTCAACGGAAAAAGCCTTGAATTAACCAGTTAGTACTACATTTCGACTGCGCTCAATGTGGCACATTTTTTCTATCAAAATCTCACTATTTTCAATACTTCTGTGGAAATTTGGAAGAATCGAACTCAGGTTCAAAAAGCACAACCAAGTCAACTCCCATAAAAACTAACAGCAGCGGTTCCAGCATCTATTTTTATAAGGTCTGAGGTATCGCCTAATACTTCATCTACAAATCCATACTCCTTTGCCTCAAGCGCATTCATAAATCGGTCTCTTTCAAACAGTGCTTCTATTTCTTGCCAGGAGTGCCCACTATTTTTACCCATAATGTGAAACAGTTGAGTTTGTAATCGCTCTTGTTCTCGGGTGGCTATGCGCACATCTTCTGTATAGCCTTTTGTGCCTCCACTTGTGGGGTGCTGGTGAATAGTGGCTTGCGCAAGTGCATAGCGTTGACCTTTTGCGCCCGAGGTTAGCAAAGCTGTTCCCATGCTTCCGGAAAAACCCACCGCCACGGTAGAAACAGGTGCAGAAATCATCTGCATAGTGTCGTAAATAGCTAACCCTGCATAAACAGACCCACCTGGTGATTGGATGTACATGTCAATTTTTTTGGTGGTGCTTTGGCTATTCAAAAAAAGCAATTGAGCCACAACAAGGTTGGCCACTTGGTCGTCAATGGCAGAGCCTAAAAATATAATACGTTCTTTTAGCAAAAGGCTAAAAATGTCATAGGCGCGTTCTCCCCGGCTATTTTGGTCAATAACCATGGGAATTAAATTGGATTGGATATTCATCATCTAAAAATTGATTTAATGCGATTTTGAAAAGACGTGTATTTTTTTGAATAAAATAATTCATCTTCCACCGCTTTAATTTCTGCGGTTAATTGTTCTCGTCCGTATTGGCGGATAAGGCGATATGAAGTTGACTGCCAATGGGCTTTTTCCAATAGTGCGGGCTGCATTATCGTCTTAGCCTCAGTTAAAAGCAGGTTTTGCGAATCACCTTGTTTAAACAGCCAATTTTCTAATTGTTCCGTTTCATTTAATGAAGTCCTCATAACTCAGCGATTTTCGTTTAACTTCATCTCGTACTTTTTCCAGGCATTTATATTTTTGCACGGTGGCAGATCGTTTACTACGATAACCAAATCGATTTGCCAATTGTGCCATAGTCAGCTTTTCATAATAAAAAGCCTGCAATAAATCCATGCATTTTTTTCCCGTTTGTTTTAAGTGCTGTATCAGCTTTTGGGTTTTTAGTTCCTGCTCTTTTTCCGCTATAACATCAAGATTGGTTAAACTTTCATACCGCATGCGTTTAGCGCAATAGGTTAACCATTTATTTTTCGCAATTCCATACAAGTAGGCCTTGTCTGATTTTTCGGGGTTAAAATTATGAATAACTAATTTTTCATAATAAACCACAATAGCGGCTTGAAAAATCTCTTTGGCTTCTTCTTCATTTCCGCCATGTTTACTTATTTAAGCGGCCACAAGTGGAAATACATCCGCGTACCATCCGCTTATTTTTTCTTTTCGTGTTTTAATGCTAGGTTCCTCAATTACCATCATTGGATTGGTCATTTATTATACTGTTCATTTTATCATCACAATATCACCTAAAATTTAGCCTTTTTTTTAAAAAAATATTAAAAAGCGCTAAGTATGACCAGTGAGACGTACCTAAGCTTGAGTTGATGTGAATAGTAAAATTAGAATTGATTTACCCTCCACTAAACCCATAAATAGCGAATTTGAACTGAAACCTAGTGTATTTGAATTAATAACAGTTGGATTTGAATTGGCTAAAAATAAGTTCAAAGGTTGACCTAACTTGAGACCATTATTAATAACAGTTTAACTAAAATTAAATAGTTATGAAAAAAGTATTTTTAACAATGTCATTGGCTGTAGGCGCCTTAGCATTATTATCGTTTTACTTATTGAATGATGCAGATGTAGTGACAGAAGTGGCATCTGATTATCCTGATGTAGAACTAGTTTATTACGCTGATGAAGGTGATTTTAGAGCACAACTTAGTGTGGTGATGGAAGATGTATGGTCTGATAATTCTGCCACAGGAGAAGTGCATGGTATTCCAGTTCATTATTCGAATGACGGACAGTTTGGGATTGGTAATTCAGTAAACGTTAATTCGCTTGCAAATGACGGTTTAGAAGTTTTATGCGGCTGTACTTCAGGAGATGATTT
>CAVTPI010000005.1:0-323573 GCA_963736585.1 Crocinitomicaceae bacterium
ACGTTGCCCGTGGTGTTTATGCCTACCGCTTTTACAATCAATCAACCAATGAGACGCTGGAGAGCGGTAAATTTAATTTTTAAATAAAAAAAGAATGAAAAATATATTCGTCTTGCTAATAATTAGCGTTGCATTTACGGCTTGTAAAAAATCTTATACTTGTGAATGTACAGAAAGCTACAACGGCTACAATGGCAATAGTGAGGTTAAAACCGACACTACTTTTGCAGACATGGAACGTGAGGAAGCGGAAACGAAATGTACTGACATGAATGTTGGTCGCAGCAATTTGGTGATGAAAAATGGGGAATTGATTGTGAACTAAAGTAAAAAGTGATCTATTTCGCGCTAACCGATTTCAACTACTGAGGCTGTTACGCTATAAACGGTTTTTGTTCATCTAAAAAATTCAGAATAAATTACCTTAAGGCAATACGTTGTTGTGTTGACTAAAAAAAGTCAACCCCACATTGCACTATTGTTTTAATTGTTGATTCATTAAGCTAAAAAGCCTGAAGCAATTAAAAACGTTGCAATTACCGCTATGATTAATTTTGTACGCATGGTGTTTTTACTTAGTTCAATAACGTGATGAATCTATGTTTGGATCGCTACTTCGTTATTGAGTTACACACATGTTATAAACAAAACCAATGCCAATAAGGGGTAGGCGACGAAAAAAAGAGAGATATTAGGGGAATTTACTGTGGTTGGTTTTCCAAATTTCTATGTATTCATTACGATTCCGCGGATTAAGCCACCGTAATAAAACATCTACATAACTTGGTGCGCATATTTTTACGCGCTCCATTTGTGGATAAATTTCGTGGTAATTAGCTACACGATTGCCCAAGTTTTCCTCTCCAAAAAATAAAATATAAGCATAGTTATATCCCTCATGCACAGCAAGTGGTTGTGCAACATCTGTCCGCGGGACATGCATCAACTCCCAGTTTCCAGCATAAAATTGAGGCAACATTGAAACATCTGTTTCTCCGGTAGCCTCATACAGTACCCGAACGTTTTGAGTGTCTTTACCGTAAAAATAGTACATAGCCTCTACCCTTGATTTTTTGGTATAAGTAAACGAGGCAAATAGCAGTAATGGGATGTTGAGCACCCAAAAACTTTTCCAGGAGATTCGCCAAAACTTTTTCCACCCGTCACTTTTTTGTACAAGCAGCATAATGCCTACCACACCTAAAATGCAAAACAAGGGTAAAACGGGTAATATAAAACGCTCTTGCTTGCTCGGATAAACAGTATGAAAAAGAATAAATGCCGCAACGGGGACGAATAAATAATAATATTTTTTAGCCGTCGTGAAGAACCCAATGCCCAATGCAATGCCCAGCGGGGCTAAAAAGGCACCCATTAATACCAACAAATACATGGTTATGTTATGGTTAGGAATGTACCCCGGTCCATCCGTCACATTATACGTAGCGTAACGCCAAAACTCGGCAAATGGGCGTTCCCAAATTATAAAATCTACCACGCCTTGTGTAAGAATAAAAACGACAACAACACCTACCGAAAATTGAAAAAAATGCCGGTATTGCCGTTGAAAAAAATAAACTGCTGCCATGCCCAATGCAAAAACAGCCACTTGATACCGAAATGAAATGGCCATACCCAGCAATAACCCTGCGTATAAAAAGCGGTATTTACGGTCACTTTTTAAGGTGAGCCAAATGCCCCAAAGCATCCAGGGGATACATGCAATTTCTACTAAATTACGGACGGATAAAAAAGGAAGCACCCACAGCAATGCGAGCAACCAACCTACAATTACAGCATTTTGCTTTGTGCTGATTTTTTCAGTTATTTTAAAACTGTAAATAACGATTAGTAGTGAAAATGCCGCATGCAATAATCGGCTGAAAAGCATGAGTACTTTAGGGTCTGCAATACCAAGGGCTTTTAAGCACCAAAAGTACAGGTAATTAATGCCCACATACGTAAAGCTATGCCCTTCTGGCTGTCCGGTGCTTAATTCAGACCATGGCAACCAATGGTTGTAATCATAGCCATCTACCCAGAATCCGGCAGCCTCTACAATCAAAAAATGATCGTCATGCATGCCGTAGCCTTGTGAAAAAATGGCTGCTACGATCCGAATAATAAAGGCAAAAAATACAATTGTCCGTAAAGATGTAAAGTCAATTTTTTGCCGCATTCGGCAAAATTACTGCTTAATTTCCGAAAGCACTGTATAACCGGTTAATTTTCCAGATTTGTTGTATGATTCTGAACGTACGTTACCCACGTTTACTGCAATCCAATCAACAGATGATGATTCAATATTCATAAACGCTACTTTAGACTTTGTGGTAGACGTAATTTTAAAACACTCAAACGTGCCTGCTGGTGTAGTAATGGTTTCTTTTGCCAACACCTCTCGGTTTGTAATGTTAAACTTCATCATTTCCATACCGTTAGAAACCATCTTCATTGTCATTTCACCATCTTCTAACTTTTGCCCAACAAATAATTCTCCGGGAAATTTTAAACCCGTTTGGGTAATTTCCATCTCCATATCCTTAAAGCTTTGCATGCTTTGCCCGTCCATCATATTGTCCATAGACATTTTGAAAACACCACCCTCGCACGAGTAGGTAAAGTCAGATTCATAAACATCTTTCCCTTTTTTGTCCGTGGCTTTCATGTAAACGTCAATCGTCATGGCAGTAGCAGTTTCGGTTATTTTTTTAACCTCCATGGTGTTTGAGCTTTCCAATTTATCTTTTGGATTGTAGGTTTCATACGATAAAACTGTACCCTCTTGTATAGGAAAGTAAGATTTGCATAATTCTTTTCCTCCGTCTTGCACATTTGTAGTAAAACTAGAAAGGATTGCAATTGCCGCGATACCAATAATCTTTTTCATTTTCTTTGTTGGTTAGTTAGTTGTTTTTATTAAACGTTTTAGTTTTCAATTAGTTGGCTTTTAGCAAATTCTTTTTTGGTAAACCACCTGCCGTTATCTGTCTTAAGCCAACGTTTATTGTATTTCTTTATTAAGTGAAGTGAAATTATTAAAAGTAACCGAATTGACAAAAAATAAAGCCGAATGCATTGGTTTTGAGTGGATGTTTAACACACAAATTACTTTTTTTAACATGAATAGTTGATGTTATGATTCCGAAGTTAAAGCCCGATTCTACTAGCTATTTACACGAATAATCGTACTTTTGTTAAGATTTTAATTAAAAAAAGAGATACATATTATGTCATCAGTAATAACAGAAACAGCGATTAGTGACGTACTAAAGCAATTGGGAATAGAAGAGATGAACAGTGGGGCTTCTACAGGTTCGCATTGGTTTACTACAGATGGAGAAACGATTGATTCGCACTCTCCGGTGGATGGAAAGTTAATTGCATCCGTTAAAAGTGCTACAAAAAAAGAATATGAAGCTGCTGTTGTAAAAGGGCAAGAAGCCTTTAAGCAATGGCGCGAAGTACCCGCTCCAAAACGTGGAGATGTTGTACGTCAGTTAGGCGATAAATTAAGAGAATATAAAGCACCACTTGGTAAATTGGTTTCTTATGAAATGGGAAAATCATACCAAGAGGGGTTGGGTGAAGTACAAGAAATGATTGACATTTGTGATTTTGCCGTTGGTTTATCGCGTCAATTAAACGGGGCTACCTTGCATTCTGAGCGTCCGGTACACCGCATGTACGATCAATATCATCCGCTAGGCGTGGTAGGAATTATTTCTGCCTTTAACTTTCCGGTAGCCGTTTGGGCATGGAACACTGCTTTGGCGTGGATTTGTGGAGACGTTTGCATTTGGAAACCATCTGAAAAAACACCATTAACTGCAGTAGCTTGTCAAAAAATTACCAATGAAGTATTTGAGGCAAATGATGTACCAGAAGGTGTTTCAAGCATTTTGATTGGCGGGGCTGATTTAGGCGTTGCTATGGCGAATGATAAGCGTGTGCCGTTAGTATCTGCAACAGGGTCTACCCGCATGGGAAAATCTGTTGGTGAGGCTGTTGGAAAACGTTTAGGAAAATCATTACTGGAATTGGGCGGTAATAATGCGATTATTATTACACCTTCTGCCGATTTGGAATTGGTAATTCCGGGCGTTGTATTTGGTGCCGTTGGTACTTCAGGGCAACGTTGTACATCTACACGTAGGCTAATTATCCACACCTCTATGTATGACAAGGTGAAGGATATTTTAGTGAACGCTTACAAACAAATTAAAATTGGTAATCCGTTGGATGAGTCAAACCACATGGGGCCATTAATTGACAAAGATGCGGTTAACACGTATTTAAAAGCGATTGAAAAAGTGGAAGCTGAAGGCGGAAATTTACTCGTAAAAGGCGAAGCCTTAACGGGTGAAGGATATGAGTCTGGCTGTTATGTATCACCGACGATTGCTGAGGCAAAAAATTCGTTTGAAATTGTACAGCACGAAACATTTGCACCATTGCTTTATTTAATGAAGTATGAGGGTGATATTGATGATGCCATTGCCATTCAAAATGACGTAGCGCAGGGGCTTTCTTCTTCTGTCTTCACCAACAACATTCGCGAGTCTGAACGTTTTCTTTCTGCGGGTGGTTCTGATTGCGGAATTGCAAACGTAAACATTGGAACTTCCGGTGCAGAAATTGGCGGCGCATTTGGCGGTGAAAAAGAAACAGGTGGCGGACGCGAATCTGGATCTGACGCTTGGAAAGTTTACATGCGTAGACAAACAAATACCATTAATTATTCTGCTGAGTTGCCGTTGGCACAAGGCATTAAGTTTGATTTTTAATTGAACAGCATTTTATATTAAAAAAAGCCTGTTAGCAGATGTGTTAACGGGCTTTTTTTTCGTTTTATTGGGATGGTAGAAAAGTGCTTCTCGGCTTCGCTCGAAGTACTTTTTGCTGGTTACAACTTTATACCTTTTTTTTAGTGTAGTAGTAATCAAGTATCATGAAACAAAAGTGCTTCTTGACTTCGCTCGAAGTACTTTTTGCTGGTTACAACTTTATAACTTTTTTTAGTGTAGTAGTAATCAAGTATCATGAAACAAAAGTGCTTCTTGACTTCGCTCGAAGCACTTTTCGACTGCGACTAATTCGGTTGCTGAATGGCGTGAAATTTCATTCCTTTTCCATTTAAAAAATCAAGTAGCTGGGGTAATTCTTGCTTTAGCTGTTCAAATGCTTTTTCAGCATCATGGAATACAATTATAGCACCAGGGCGACTTGCTTTCTTAAGCCTTTTTAGTCTTGTAGTTGACGTTAATCTCTTATCAAAATCATACGACAAGTGCGACCAAAAAACCGTGGTATAGCCCAGGGCATTTAATGCCTTTAATTGTTTCGTTTTAATGCGTCCATACGGTGGACGGAAAAGGCGTGAATCGATATGAATTGCAGCTTTTTCAACATTTTCTACATACGTCTTTTTGTCTATTTGCCATCCCGGTAAGTGATTATGCGTATGGTTTCCTATGCCGTGCCCTTTAGCTATTAACTGTTGAAAAAGTTGTGGGTTTTCAGTTACATTTTTACCCAAACAAAAAAAAGTAGCTTTTGCATCATACTTGTCTAACAAGTCAAGTAACCAAGGTGTAGTTTCTGGATTTGGACCATCATCAAACGTAAGGTAAATGGCATTTGATGAAGTTGGTTGCAAAAAAAAATCCCAAATGGCGTTGGGGTACTTCCACCGCAGCCATTTGGGAAAATGATAAAAACGCATTAATGCAATTGGTTACTGATTACCAAAAACACGGTCGAAGAAGGCATCAAACGTTTGCATAATGCGCTGATTAGCACTTGGGCTTTCCGCTTTAATACTAATTAAACTTCCTTGTAATTCATTGCTAATCCGATTAAACTCCTCGCTTATTTTGTCTTGGTAGTCTTTATCTGAACCAAATACCAACGCCGCTTGGTACAATCCAAATATACCACGATAAACACCGTACATATCATCAATCATTAAAGCGCTAAATTTAGGATCAAGGCTTGTGTAATAGTCCAATTCCTCTTCGAACAACACTAACATTTTGTCTGAATACAATTGCGCTTTTTCCTCATTACCCGCTGCGTAATATGTAGATACATACGAAGGAATAACTTTACCAAATGGTACATTTTCATGCGGCATTACCTCAAAACTTTTGTTCAGCACTTCTGTCATTTTTGCTTTGTAATCCGTAATCTTCATCTCAGCATCTTCTAGTTCTGTCACAACTTGTGATGGGATAAAATCACCTATTGGTGTGCGAATTGGAATATCTGAATCTGTATTTGTGCCTTGGCTTTGAATTTGTTTCATCACGCCTATACGTTGCTCCAAATCTTCAATTTTTTCATTGTAGCCATCCGCCAAAACACTGAACTGAACACGGTAATTGTTGGTTAAGCGACGTGTATAATAATCAACTAATATACCTTCTTTTTCCATATTACCCCAAACAAATGTACTCATCAGGTTTTCGTACATTCTGTCCGTGTTTACCTCTCCTAATGAATTTGGATTACGGCTTGCTTTTACCTCTATCGGCACTAATTTGTAAACTAGCCCTTCTGCAAAAAAGTATTTATCCAACCCTAAATAAGTTGCTTTATCCGCAGAACTTGCAAAGTAGATTGGACGATCCCAATTAAAGTGTGCGACCATGTCTAAAATCATTAAATCTGCCTTAAATATGGTTTGTTTTGGTATTTTCCAACGAATAAAATCTGCCGCACGGTCCATTTCTGACTCGCTAATTATATTGGCTGCCAATGCATTTTCTTTATTTACGTTCACTTTTAAACCTGTTGAAGGTAAAAAGAAGATGCGCTGACCGCGACCTCTGTCTTCCATATTGGTATCATCTGCCAAAAATGCCATTGCATAATCTGCAGGTAAGTAATCAAAAGCATCATTAAACTCTACCATTAAGTTTTGTATGGCTTGCATATTACTTTCATTCAGGCCATACTCCGTGCCTTTAGACATTAAATTTAATGCAAGTAATCTGAAATCAAAGTAGTTAGATGTTGAATCCATTGTTGGAATTTGCGCTAACAAATCTGGCCGTTTAACTGAAAAGTTAGTTGGTGCCAAAATAGTGTATAGCTGCCGTGCTGCTTTTTTAAATGCAGGTTTAAACAAATCCGGATTGGATTCAATTTTCTTTTGCGTTACTTTTTGCCATCTTGGGTCAATTGCAATGCTGCTCATTGTTAATTGATTTGTCCCCAATACATACATGTAATCACGATTTCCGTTTTGGCGGTATTGTTCTTCTGTAAATGAAATTGGCAATGGTGCCGACTCATAAGCGCGTCTCGTCATTTGCTCTACATACCAATCTGTATTTAATAAACTAAGGTTACAAACGCGCACGCTTGTTTTAACGCCTTCTACTTCTTGTAGATACCACAATGGAAAGGTATCATTATCACCATTTGTATAAATAATTGCCTGATCTTCGCAACTATTTAAATAGTTCATGGCTAATGCTTGAGCCGTATAACGGTTGCTACGGTCATGGTCGTCCCACGCTTGTACGCCCATTAAAATAGGCACCGGCAAGGTTAATATTAATGCTACCGCGGCTCCTTGCACCTCTTTCTTCAAGCCTCCGCGTAACACAATCATCAATCCGTGCGACACGCCAATTACAATTCCGATATACAATAAACTGATGCCTGCGGTTAAATCGCCTAATGCTAAAATGGCACCCATTCCTAGTACTACACCTAAAATAACGGCTAGTTCTTTCCAAATCATATTCTTGAACGCATCATACAATGCCAATACGGACATTCCTATCCAAATTGAGAAGGCATAGAAGGAGGCGGCGTAAGCATAGTCACGTTCGCGTGGTTCCAGCGGTTTTTGATTTAGGTAAATAATAATGGCGAAACCGGTTAGTAAAAAGAGCAACATAACTAACCACCATCCTTTTAGGGATTTAGTTAACATAAATATGAAGCCGATTAATCCTAAAATTAAAGGCAGCATGTAATATTTATTATGCGCCGGATTTTCTGTAATTACACTTGGTGCATTGGTTTGATCGCCAATGTGGTGTTTATCAATAAAGTTTAAACCAGAAATCCAGTTACCATCACGTGGGCTACCATGCCCTTGCTCGTCATTTTGACGCCCGGAGAAATTCCACATGAAATAACGCCAGTACATCCATCCAACTTGGTAGGCTCCAAAATAAGTCAAGTTTTCGCCCATGGTTGGTATGCGGTCTCCCTGATGACCCGACCAGCTTTTATAGCCGTTTACGTGCCTTGCCTCTGAACTGTACATTCTTGGAAAAACAGTGCTTTCTGATGCTTTATATGTTGGTTTGGCGTTGGAACCATCAAATGTTTGATAGTATTTTTCATCTATTTCATATCCGCCAGTAGCAGCATACGCCTTTGCATCCTCTTCTGACTTAAAGCCTTTAAGTTCGTTTCCGCGTTTGTCTTTCACAACAAAACGGCGTAAATACACATCACTACGATCTGCCCAATCCTCTCTTGCATTCATTTCTGAATTGAAGTACTGTCCATACATAATTGGCCAGTCGCCATATTGCTCGCGCTTTAAATAGGACTCTAAACTTACTAGGTTTTCCGGATCGTTTTCATCTAACGGGGTGTTGGCATTTGATCGGATTACAATCATGGCGAAACAAGAGTATCCGATAAAAATCATTGAAACACTCCATGTAATTGTGTTTACCAGTGGGTTGTTGGATCGTTTTGACCACATTAGTGCTGCAACGATTAAACCCGTAAGTAGAATAAAAAAGAAAATAGCCCCAGTATTGAAGCCCATTCCTAAATCATTTACGAAAAAACGCTCGAACCATCCGGCAATTTGTACAGTACGTGGTATTAAAATAGCCTGTACAAAACCAAGCACGGCAACACCAATTACACCGGTTAAAATAAAGCCCAGTGGTGTTACTGTTTTATATTTTCTGAAGTAGATAACGTACGCAATGGCCGGGATTGACAGTAAGTTCAATAAGTGAACTCCGATTGAAAGACCGATCATAAAGAAAATAAAGATAATCCAACGGTCTGCATTGCGCTCTTTCAACGCATTATTTTCGGGTTCTGCCTCTTGCTCTGCTAATTCATGATCCCACTTAAAAATAGCCCACACTACAATGGCTGTAAAGAAAGATGACATGGCGTAAACTTCTCCCTCTACGGCAGAGAACCAAAATGAATCTGTAAATGTATAAGCAATTGCTCCCACTAAACCACTACCAATTATGGCCCATGTTTGCCCTTGCGTTAATGTGCGTCTTTTTTTATTTGCGGCTTTCTCACTAAATTCATCAACCGGTTCGTTGTTTTTATTAAATAACGAAATTTCGGGCGCAAGGAACGTCTTTTTTCCCAACATGGTAATTGTCCAAAACAAAAATAAAATGGTAAAGGAACTGGATAACCCAGACATGAGGTTGACCATCATTGCGGCACTTTCGGCACGAAAAACGGTAAACAAACGACCGAGCATCATAAATAATGGTGCCCCTGGCGGGTGACCAACTTCTAACTTGTAGGCTGTGGTAATGTACTCGCCACAATCCCATAAACTTGTTGTAGGTTCAATTGTCATGAAGTAAACAGTGGTGGCAAAAATAAATACCATCCACCCGACAATTGTGTTGATTCTTTTATAATCCATAGTAACTAAATAAAGCTTTTCGCAATCGCCGCGGCTTTCACCGACAGACAAGTGCTTTGGTGAATACCTTTTGACGAAGGCACTGCGAATTTAAAAATATTATTCGATCCTTTTTCTTAAAAAACTGTAAATCCTTAATGGAGGTTGCATTGGGCGTATTTTCTTAACCTTTTTTAAGAGTAGTTAACGTATAATTCGGTGTTACCACAAAATTTTATGCTTGAAAAGTGCATGAATAGTTTGTTGTATTAAAAAAAGTGCTTAAATTTGCCCTCGCGTTTGCAAAAACACACTGTCCTATGGTGTAACTGGCAACACGTCGGTTTTTGGTACCGAAGAGTCTAGGTTCGAGCCCTAGTGGGACAACAGAGTTATGAGAAGCGAGTCTTTAACAAGAGGCTCGCTTTTTTTGTGTCTGATAGTGGAGGTGGTAATTTTTGAAGTATTCAAGTCCCTTAGATAAATTATTTACTTTTGCTTAATCGACATTCCAAGTATTCATTGGATCGCCTTCGAATGCATCATCAATGGCATCATCACTATACCCATTGTAACCACCATATTTTTCCGAGCTAGAGCCATAGTCATCATCATAATGGTCATCTTCTATGTCATTAGAATCGTCAAAATCAAATTCATTGATGTCTTCCGTACTGTTAATTTGACTTATTTCAATAGACCTTGAATTTTTTTGATCGTCGCTCATATATTTTAATCGATAAGTATATTTCCCAGATTCTATATCCGTAAACTGTCCATTTTTTAGAATAGTCGATAAAGCATTTGCGAGTACTTCTTTCGAATTTGTTACGTTATCCGTTACTAAGTACCTTTGGTGATTTAATTTTTCAATCTGAATATCAATTTCTGCATTATGGTCAATATCTTCGATATCGACTTTCTCTGTATGAAATGCTATTTTACTGTCATTCAATTGTTCGATTTTTTGATCAAGTGTATCCAACTCGTCCATATATTCTTCGTAAAGTTTGAATTTTTCTTGAAAGACTCCCATAACATAAATTTTAGATTGTATTCTAAATATAGTATTTACTTGGGTTGAATACGGTCTAATTATCAATTATTTTATTATTCACTTTCGATTAAGTAGTATCTCTTATCGATTTCAGGGAAACCACACCGAACTAACCCTACCATCCTTCAAATCAATTTCATACGATTCCACCGCCTCCACAGTTACACTTTCAAAATAGAGGTTATACCATTTACTATTAGTCTTAGTAGCGACCATAAATAATGCATTGTCTGAAATAACACGTCCCTTTTTATTTCTTCAAAAAAACCTCAACTAGCATATATATTTCATTAGTCACGAAGCCTTACCGGAATAAATAAATTAAGCACCACCACCCCTTAAACCCCATTATCCCCCATTAACCTCAACCACTCTCCAAACAATCCTTACCTTTGCCGTCACAACTAATTTTAACGGAAAAAATACACATCTAATTCATGGATTTAAAAACAGGAATTTTAATTGCATCTATTTTTATTTTCGCGGCTATTCTTACACGGGTGATGCGTTGGTTGATTACGCGATCGTACAGAGCAGCTTCTAAAAAAATCAAGGTGGATCCGACGCGTTATCGATTTTCTAAGAATGCGCTATCTCTTATTATTTGGTTGGTGGCATTGGGGTCGATTGCTTCTTTGATTCCTGAATTTAGAGCGCTGGCAGTGACACTTTTTGCAGGTGCAGGTATTTTGGTGGCAATAGTAGGTTTTGCCGCGCAGGAGGCCTTCTCTAATATTGTCGGCGGTATTTTTATTGTAATGTTTAAACCGTTCCGTGTAGAAGACCTTATAAAAGTTGGGGACTTGGATTATGGTGTGGTGGAAGACATAACGTTAAGACATACGGTGATTCTTAATTTTGAAAATAAGCGAATTGTTATTCCAAACTCGGTAATTAATTCGGAGACGATTATCAATGACAGTTTATTGGATGAACGGGTATGTCGTTTTATCGGAGTAAGTATAAGCTATGATTCTGATTTGAAAAAGGCCATTCGGGTTTTGCAAGAAGTAGCTATGGCGCACCCCTCTTGTATTGATGTGCGCACTGCCGAAGAAAAAGAAGCGGGAGACCACCAAGTAAACGTGCGGGTAAATTTTGGTGAATCTAGCGTAGACCTAAGGGCTATGGTCTGGACGCTAAACCCGTTAGGAGTTTGGGCTATGCAAACAGAAATTAATATTGCGATTAAAGAGCGTTTTGATGCAGAGGGAATAGAAATTCCGTTTCCGTACCGCACAATTGTCATGAAAAAAGAGGATTCAGAAAAACAAGCTTGAATTTTTTAAGCTGGTCGATTTGATGGTTGAGGATCTGTAAATTTTTGAAATCAGAAAAGTCCAATGGCTAAGTGCTAAGTGCTAAGAGTTTGGAGTTTGGAGTTTGGAGTTTGGAGTTTGGAGTTTGGAGTATTTTAAGAAAAATTTGATAATTGACAACGTGCAGGGTAAACTCTTTATTTAAGTTGTTTGCTTTTTCCCAGACTAAGGTTTATATAATCATCTTCGCCAAAACATAAATCAACAAACGTTACCTCAACTTCATCTAAAATTTAATATCCGACTGAAAAATAGGCGTTTAAAACTAATTTTTAGGTTTATAGACCTATTGCTATTGATGTTTTAACCACCGAATTTAGCATTACCAAAACTTAATAATATGTGTGATATAGGATCTTTAGAAGCCGTTTTAGGCTCTGCGGCAGCTGCAATAACGGCTGCCCTTGTTTTAATTGCTATTGCGACTGCCTTAAATGGTGGTTTTTTTAGTGCACCCGGTGCCCCTGCCCCAATGGCCGCTGCGGGTGTTTCGACCCTTGTGGCTGTTGGTTTATTGATTGGCGCCAGAGAAATGTTGAGTGATTATTATGCTTGTCATGGGTCGCCCGACGCTTGCCTTGGTCACTTTAATAATTTAATGAATGCGCTTACGGGGTTAATTACAATTTTGTCTATTCAAGGGGCGGCCACGCTGGCACTTGCCACAGTGGCTTGGATTCCATGGGCAGTTTTACCGCTTCAAATAGCCATTGTTGCTGCGTTAGTTACACAGATTGCTATGATTCCAACGGTAATTGCTTTTTGGGCTGTTTTAAAAGATTGTATTGATGATGCAGCCGTTGTTCCCGCTATGGGTCCATTAATTGTTGCGCTTCCATTTGTCGGACTCATTTTTACGGGGGTAATTTATACAATTAACAGAAAGAATAAGGGAACTACCACTAATAGCCAGGGCGGCGGTAAATTAAGAGGTTAACCTACGGTTAAAGAATATGTTTATCGTTTACGTTCAATCAGTTGAACCGTAAGCTAAACGTCAGTTTTTACTTGTGCTAATTTGGTAATCAGTTGGTATTTATCAACAGATAAAAAAAGTAGAAAATTTCAAAATGGTGTTTATCTAGCCTTTACGAGAAGGCTTTAACCAAAAAAACCTTTCGCAGTTGGTCGTAACCAACATGGAAAGGTTTTATAATAATCTTATATTAACTAACTACTTAGTTTGCATACGACCTACTATGCTGTTTAACGCGCTAGACATTTTATCTATTGCTCCGCTAACTGCATCTTTTACCGAATCTGCCTGGTTTGATACAGCAATAGGTTGCTTGCCTTCTATTCGAGCTTCTAACAAGCATGAAATGTCGTTAAACCCATCTTTTTGTCCATTTTCGTCCTTTAAATGAACCTCAATTCTACTAACGTGTGGGTCAAATCGCTCTAACGCGTTTGAAATTTGTGTTGTAAAGTAATCTTCTTGCCTTTCATCACCACTGATGGTCTTATCGGTATTAAATTGTATTTTCATAATGTAAATTTGTGTTTTGTTCTTTGTTTCTTTGTGCACTTGTGCAAACTCGCACAAGTGTGTCAAAACTACTTTTGACGAATTATAGTTGTCATTATCTCTTTTTTTGTTCTGCCCTACTCGAACAGAGCATCTAAGAATAAAAATTAAGTTAAGTATTCGATTAATCATTGATCGGCTACCTATTAGTAAAACAGCCCTTAAACCAAATTGTTCTGAATACGATCAACTTTAAGTTGCAGGTGAATTTTTCTTTAGTTGACTGACTGATTTGCAAAACTAAAAAACAACGTTTATTGAACGTAGCAAGCATAAGCGACAACAGGTTTTCATTTTTAATCTATTTAACTGAACCTGCGCTTTTTGATAAGTGCCACATTTTCAAATTATAGCTCACACTCTTCGACAATCAATTTGAACCTTTGCAGAATAACCTCCAGCTTGCTAGGATCTCCAACTCCTATGTATTTGGTATCTTCTATTGAAACGCCGAACCAATCTTCAGCCGAGTTTTCTATTAACCTATACTCAAGTTCTACATTTTCTAATGCCGTATAATGTAAATCTATCGTAACCATCCACCCTGGATTATCAATTGTATTAATTTCAACTCCATATTGATGCTCCCAATCACCATCACATTGTTCAATATACCAATGTTGTATCCAATCAATAATATTCATGTCTAATGTTTTTTTCCTAAAATATCTTAATAACCTGAGTTCGGTTATTAAATAAAAAACGCCCGGCTAATTGCCGGACGCTTTCTACTATCAATCGAAACGAAAATTTATTTTTTTACAAAACTTTTTG
The DNA here is from genome assembly GCA_963736585.1 of Crocinitomicaceae bacterium. GTDB lineage: Bacteria > Bacteroidota > Bacteroidia > Flavobacteriales_D > Crocinitomicaceae > Crocinitomix. Next base: position 14,325 of record CAVTPI010000005.1, read on the forward strand.
AACTTACACCTTCTGCCGTTACAATGTTTACGAAGTATAATCCGTTTTCTAGTTCAGAAACATCAAAACTAGTTGTTGGGCTTGTGGTAATAAAGTTCGTGTTAATTACTGTCTTACCTTGCGCATCTGTCACAATTAGTTGTTCAAGGTTAATATCTTCTGCAAGTGTTAAAAACAACTCATTAGATACTGGGTTCGGATAAAGCGAAAATTCAACTTCTGTTAATTCCTCTACCCCTACAAAGGCTGTTGGCAAAGGAATTAATTCACCTCCCAATGCTGTTGCAACCCATAATCCAAATGCCGGACCGTCTCCATTAACAGAGGGGTCTAAAAATCCAGAAGCAATTACCGTAATGGCTGCTCCATCTAACGATAATGTACTTAATGGCGCAGCATAACTATTTACAACTACGGTTCCTGTTTCGTCACGCACTTCTAAAATATAATCGGCCGTGGCAAGTTCTAAATAACCGGCAAAATCTGTGTAAGTAGCATTGTCCACTATGTTACCTTCTACAACAGAACTTTCATAAACGTCTACCGTTGGTGCGTCTGTTGAACCGTGGTGTACAAGTACATCTGTATTTGCCCCATCTGTTGCTGCTTCTCTGGCCATGGCGAAAATTTCTAACCCAAATGCTGGTGATGGCGTATATTCTGTGGCGCTTAACCCTGTAATTCCATCTGCAATAACAATGTACTTCTCACGAGATGCTAGTGTAACAGGTAAGTTGTAAATAGACTCTGAAACGTCAGTACTTGTAGCTGGCGCAACGTCTAATTCAATTTCAACTCCCGCTGGAGCGTCTACAAACGGAGATGCATTTCTGAATGCAATGTTGTCTAGCAATAACTCACCATTTAAGTAAACGTCTACTTCTTCGGCAATATCATCTGGTGAATTATGGATAACTTGTACACGAGCTGTAGATGGTTGAAGCTCTACTAACTCTCCACCTGCTGGTAGGGCAACCCATAATCCAAATGCTGGTTCGGTCTCCATTATCCTCTGGGTTTAAAAATCCAGAAGCGAGTACTGTAATTGCTGCACCCTCTAACCCTAAGGTAGTTAATGGCGCTTCGTAACTTCCAACCACAACTGTACCCGTTTCGTCCTGTACCTCTAATGTATAATTAGCCGTTCCAAGCTCCAAATAATCTGTAAAATCGGGATATGACGCGTTGTCTACAATCGTACCGGCCGGAACTGAACTTTCAAATACATCTACCGTAGGTGCATCTGTAGAACCATGGTGAACCAATACATCTGTATTCCCCATCATGGCTGCTTCCTCACGTGCGAAACCATAAATTTCAAGGTTAAATGGTGGTTCAGGATCGTACTCTGTGGCGCTTAGCCCTGTAATTCCGTCTGCCACTACAACATAAGTTGCTCCGTCCACCAACGTTAAAGGGAAATTTGCTATTGATGCCGCAACATCTTCACTTGCACCGGGTGCAATATCAATTTCAATTTCTGTCCCTGCGGGAGCGTCAATAAATGGTGTAGCGGTTCTAAATGCTAAATCGTCCACCAATAGTGTACCGTTTAAATATACGTCTACTTCTTCGGCAATATCATCCGGAGAGTTGTGTATGATTTGGACACGTGCCGTTTGGGCAGATGCCTGTATTCCTATGCCTATTGCTAATGCTGCAATCGAGGTCTTTATAAAGTTTAATTTGAACATAATAGATGTTTTTTTGTTTAATGATTTATATAAAAGACAAAACAAAAACTAAAAACGCTTCTTCGGAATTAAAAAAAAATGAATTTTTCTGATCTCATACCAAAAATAAAAGAGGGAGATACGAAAGCTTTTAAAGTATTGTATAACCACTACGCGCCTTTATTTAAGGGGATTGCGTACAGGTATGTGCATGACTTAGATTTGGCGAATGACTTAATTCAAGAAACGTTTATAAAAATTTTTAAAAATATTAATTCGTATACCGGAAATGGCAATTTTGAAGGTTGGATGAAGCGAATTTTAGTTAACAATTGTCTTAACCATATAAAAGCGAATACAAAATTTGTAGTAGATAGCGATCGGGTAATGCAAGAGGAAAAAAGCAGAAATTGGCAAGAAGTTATTGCAGATTTGTCGTTTAAAGAAATTGTGAGTATTATTGAGCAACTACCCTCTGGATACAGAACCGTTTTTAATTTAAGTGTAATGGAAGGCTACAGCCATAAAGAAATTGGCAAGCTACTAAACATAACAGAAAGCGCATCACGCAGTCAGTTAACAAAGGCAAAAGCTAAATTAAAAGAAGAATTGAAGCAGTTAAACATTTTTTCATCAATCGCATAAGGTGTCAATAGAAGAAGATAAAATATGGGATGACCTAGGCCAAAAAGGAACCGGTTTTGAACTTCCGGTGGAGGATGCCGTGTGGGATAATATTGCTAAAGAAATTACACAACAACAACCAACAAAAAAACCAATATGGTGGCGTTTTTTACCATTGTTGTTAATTGGCGTACTTAGCAGTGGGGTTTTAGCTTTGTTTTTGATGACTGATACAAAAACAGCACAGCACACAAAAAACGCACCTGTTAAACAAACTATTTTACAACAGCTTGTACCGCACAATAAAAAAACCAATTTGTTAGCCGTTAATGATCTTCAAAACAATTCAGCATCAACACCTATTTTAGCAAACCGCTCAAACGCAACGCGTAACTATTATAACGGGCAAAACAACAACAAAGAAACCATTGCTGCTGAAGTAAACGCTACAACAACGCAACCTCCTTCAGCTCAATCCTTAAAAACATCTACAACCAAAGATAAACCAACCAATACAACGAACACGTTTAATGTTGACCGCAAAAATGTGCCAGAAGAGCTGTTTTTAACAAACAAAACGGCTAGGCAACCTATTGATTTACCTCTTTCGCATCAAAAAACTTTAGTAGTTAATATGCCTGAAACACCTTTGGCACCTGTTTCACAACACGCATTTCCACCTAATTTAACCAAGCTAAATACAGCTAATGCAGTTCAAATTAATCCGGTTAAGCGCAAAGTGCCAAATAAGCTACTGCTTTACAGCGGTGCAGGTGTTTCATTCAGAACATTTAAAAATCCGAATTATAATGAATTGGTGAGACCATAAAAACCAACACGAAACCTTTGGCAATTCGTACGATTTTGGATTAAATGTACAAATTGGATTATCCGAACGCCTGTTTTTACGCACTGGTTTAGGGTATAAATTTTACAGTGATAAATATGATTTTCAGCATGGTGACATTGCACATACCACAAAAAATGATTACCAATACCTACAAGTGCCACTTTTAATTGGCGCTGAGCTAATGCAGCGGCAAACGATTAGTTTTTCTGTAATTACGGGTGTCAAAGCTAGTTTTTTATACAAAGCACAGTCCTCTTGGGTAGACCCCCTAGCATTAGAAGCTGTGGCCCATTCCGGTAAACAAAAAAGTAGCCCATTCCGATCAACAGCAGTTGCAACTACGCTTGCATTTGATTTTACCTATGAATTTATTCCTGGGTGGAGTTTCCATTTAATGCCGCGGGGAGATTTATTTTTAAATTCAATTTATAAACGCAATACAGGAATTGCCCAAAAACCCTACTCTATTAATCTAGACGTTGGTTTGTCTTTTAATTTTTAATTATTACATGTCAACAAGCACTAAACATTCAGGCAATAATAAGCCACCTGATAAAGAAAAAAATACATCCTCTACCGAAAGGTTTGTCTGGCAAGAACTTTCTAACACTAAAGCCCGCCCGCTAAAAACAAAAAAATGCAGTAGGGTTAAAAAATGGGTGTTCTCATTATTTATGATTGTCGTATTAAGTGTAAGCGTTATTTCAATGTTTTTCTGGAGACAAGAAAGCACCGTAAAACAGAACAAAAAACCGGTTCCAAATCTGTTTTTGAAAAAGCAACACCAATTGAATAATGAACGATTAACACATCATAAATTAACCGATTCTACAAAAGAATCAGAAAATAATAGACTCCCAAAAAACATTACAACGCATACGGATGAGGACCTCAATGAAAAAAATGACCAAACGAACCCCCCTATTCCCGTTCTACGAACTGAAATTTAAGACCGTAAATAGCATATTTATTTAAAATGCATAAAAAAAGCGCGCCGTATTGGCGCGCCTAACTGGTATGGAACAGTTAATTTTTATTTTCTTACGAGCACAACTCCTCCGATAAGCGATACTACCGCAAGCCCAACGAATATAAACCCTGTGGTTTTTTGTGATGAATCCGTAGCACCAAGTTCAATATCGCCAATTTGAAGAGAAGCCTCATTGCTTTCAATTATGCCAATCACTCCAAAATAAGCCAAGCCGGCAGCCACTAGTATCAATATAATTCCTATTACTTTTGTCATGTTATGGTTGTTTTTAATTGGTTTTCTGTAAAACGGGTATAGGTTGTATTATGTTCATTCTATTTTAGTTAACGAACCAAAAACGTGCCGCTCGGATAAGAGACGAAGCATTAGCGTTAACAATTTCTACGCTTTTTTAGTCAAATTATAGTCCAAATACAATCATTTGGGTAAAGTTAACGAACAAGAGATCCGCATTAATGGTTAACTTAGTTACAGCAACCGGACAGTTGATAGTTAAAATACATGAATTTGGATCATAAATGAAGTTCAACGAAATAGAATATAAAAAACCGTTTTATAAAATAAAAGCTCCCCTTCGCGAGCATTTAAAACAATACTCCCGGTTAGTGGATTTACCCATTACATACAGAGATTTGACGCATTACAGAGAGCTGATTCCAATGACGGATGGGAATGAAAACCCCACCCTATGGTATGGCGTGCTTTATAACCATAATGAACTTGATTTTTTGCAGCATCAGCTGGTTAGGGTTTATGAATTGTTGGTGGCAGATGGAGACAATATGCCCTATTTACGCATTGAAAGCATTGAGTTTTGCTCATTCGGCAACTCAAAACCCTTTCGCATTAAGGTGGTGAACGAAATTAACGATAACCATGATTATTTTTACATTAAGCGAGCAGATGCATCTCGTGTTTATGGGTTGGAATTAGAAGAAATTTTTTCGCCCGATAAAGTGTCATTTTTGGTGCATGGCGAAACTTTGGTAGAGGAGCATATAGTGGGTATCCCTTGTGATGAGTTTATTTTAAAAAATAAAGATGTGCAAATTGATAACCGTTTGCGGTTTGCAAAAGAATTTGTGAAATTTAATGAGCGGTGTTTTACCCGTTTACTTGGTGACATGCGCGCCTATAATTTTGTTGTGGAAATTATTCAAGATTTTGATAACATTCAGTACAGGTTTAGGCCCATTGATTTTGACCAACAGTCGTACGAAGGGCGGAAGAACATGTATTTACCGCAATTTTATGTAGATAACCGGGCGCTGGTAGAGCTTGCAAAAGAGTTACTGTCATCTGGTATTGCAAACCAATACATGCGTGAGGAAAGGGTAGCCATGAAAAAACGATTTACCGCAAGTAAACAACGTACCAAAAGCTTACTACGGCGCATGAAAAAAGACATTATTTCTACGCCTGAAAATCGTGAAAAACTGGCAAGTGAATTAGCTAAATATCACAATTCGAATACTTTTGAAACAGTAAAAACCATGGGCGATATTCTAGTAAAACACATGGAGCTTAAATTGGGGGTAAAGTTTTTTGATAAAGCAGTATAGCCTTAAAAAAGTACTTATTCACCCGTATTATTTCGTTGTAAGATATTTTGGTTTTAAACACCTAAACCCAAAATTTATCAATAACTTACAGCAAATGAATGATGTAGGCCAAAAAATTTCTTTACTTGAAGAGCTTGATAGCATTTCTAAAATTCACATTCTCCAACGGGAAACCATTGACGATATAATGATTGAATTTGCCCAACGCATTACCAGAGGGTTGGCGATTGAGCGTATGAATGTGTGGCTTTTTGATAAAAAGGATGAAATTTTAGTTTCGGTTGGTGAGTATGACCAACGTACCAAACGTTTTGAAAAAAATACCCTGCTACACGTAAAAGATTTTCCTCTCTACTTTAAAGTGTTAAAAGAAAATAAGCTGATTATCGTAAATGATTTAAACGATCACCCTTTTCCGAAAGGGTTTGTGGAACATTATGCAAAACCTAACAACATTATTAGTTCAATGGTGGTGCCTATTCGCATAGCGGGTGAATTGGTGGGCGTAATGTGTTTTGAAAAAACCGGAACTGAACCCCGCGTGTTTAAAGAAAATGAACGCACATTTGCATTTAGCATTGCACTTGTTTTTGCCTCTAATTTAGAGGCGCGCCAACGCAGGTCTGTGCAGCATTTATTAGAGGCTTCTTTAGAAGAAAAAGATTTGTTGATTCGAGAAATGAATCACCGGGTAAAAAATAATTTTTCTATTCTCATCAGCCTGTTACGTATTTCAAAAGACCGCATTGCGGATGAAGAAGCCAAGGTAGTTTTAGAAGAATACGAGCGCCGCGTATTTTCAATGGTTAAAATACATGATTTGCTTTATGAAAGTGGTAATTACAGTGAGGTTAATTTGGTAGACTACCTTAACGAGTTAGTTATTGAATTCAAAAAATCGCATCCAAATTTGGCAAAAGCAATTACAAATAAGGTAAACGTAAACAATTACGTTATTAACTCTAAAACCGTTGTACACCTTGGCTTATTGATTACTGAGATTTTCTTAAACTCTATTAAATACGTCAGCTTTAATCATAACGATTACTACTTTACGATTGATTTTACCGCCTTGGGTAATGGAGACCATCAATTAGAGATAAGAGATTCCGGAGAGGGGTTTGATTTTGATGAAAAGCTGAAAACACAAACACTTGGGGTATCTCTCATTCGTGATTTGGTAAAGGATTTAGGCTATAAAGCTAATTTTCCAACCAAAGGAAATTCAGCCTATACCTTTACAATTATTCATTCAAAATAATCCGTATACCCCAACGCGGCCTCTTTTATCAAAAATAAATATCTTTTGCTACTCTAAATGTGTTGGCATGTGCTTCTACAATGTCAGCTATTCGGTGAGAGTAACCACCACCCATGCTAACTGCTACGGGTATTCCTTTACGCGAGCACAATTCAAAAACAAATTTATCGCGTTGTTTGCAGCCTTGTTTTGTTAATGCCAACCGTCCTAATTTATCACTCTTTAACACATCTACACCGCTCAAATAAAAAATAAGGTCGGGTTTTACCTGCTCTACTAATCCCGGCAAAGTGGCATAAAGCTTTTTCAAATACGCGTCGTCCTCAATTCCATCTGGCACACCCACGTCCATGTCTGATTTTTCTTTTTTTAACGGATAGTTATGTTCGCCGTGCATGCTAAATGTAAATACGCGGGGCTCATTTTCAAATATCTTTGCCGTTCCATTGCCCTGGTGCACATCCAAGTCAACAATCATAATTTTATTCACCTCTCCCGTATGCAATAATTCATTGGATGCTATCGCAAAATCGTTGAACATGCAAAAACCCTCGCCCCGCTCTGCAAAAGCATGATGCGTACCCCCAGCAATATTTAGCGCAACGCCATCATCCATGGCATAACGCGCACAATCCAGCGTGCCTTTTGAAATGTGTTGCCCCCTAAAAACTAATGATTCGTGAAAAGGAAAACCCATTTTTCGTATTTCTTGCCGCGACAAGTTTCCTGTTTTTAATTTATCCCAATAAGCTGCCGTATGCGTGCGTAAAATTTGTAGTTCTGTTAACGGTTCGGGATGAAAAAAGTTGGCGGATGTAATTGTACCTTCGTGCAATAATTGCGCTGGAATCAAGTCATACTTTTCCATAGGAAAGCGGTGCCCCTCGGGCAACCGTTGGTAAGTGTAAATGGGACTAAACGCAATTTTCATTTTGCCATTTCTTTTTTACCTAGTTTTTTGGCTCCCGTTAGAGCAATAATTAATCCGGTAATGGGAAACAACGCTACTAAATAATAGACAGAATATCCCATGTAACCGTAAAGTGCTGCACCTGCCACCGGAAAAGCGGCCATAGAAAATGAGTTGATGGATTCACTAATGCCCATTACCTCACCTTGCTTTTCAGGGTCTGCATGGATGGATATGAGGGCGTTAAACGTAGGGAAACACAATGACAAACCAAGGTTCATTACGTAATAAAATGAAACATATAACCAAAAATTACTGGTAAGGGTAATACAAATTAATCCCACGGCAGAAAGGCTTAGGCCAATAAGCAATGTAGGAAATTCACCAAATTTTTTAATTACAAAGCGCGAAACAACGGCTTGGTTAAATGCCAGGAAGATACCTACCACCAGCATAAATAATCCGAGTTGCTTTTCGTCAAAGTCAAACAAATCAATCATAAAAAGTGCAATGGTAGAAATGTAAAATGCCATCATTACCATAAAGAAAAACTTTGTAGCAAATAACAGTTTAATAATGGGTTTAGGCTGAACGTTACCAATGCGCCTAAAAATAAAGAAGGTTTGGATAACAGATTCTTTTTTTCGCGGAGCGCGCTTACCTTCTGGTAATGACTCTTTCAGTAAAAATATTATCACAATAAATGTTACAAGAGAAATACCGATAGCGGCAAGCAATGTTCCGATATACCCAAGTGATGATGATGCGGTTAATCCTCCGATACCAGGGCCTATAATTAACCCCAGACCGGCTATTCCACCCAAATAACCAAAAATATATGACTTTTGTTCGCGCGTGGTAATGTCAGAAACATACGCATTGGCTACAGATGTATTTCCGCCGGTTAGCCCATCTAACGCACGTGATACTGCAATGATAATTAATGCTAAAGCCGTTCCAAAAACACGAATATCGGGTATAAATAAGGCCCCTAAAAAAATAAACCAGCTCAATAAGGTTCCAGCTCGACTAATCAGCAGCACAGGTTTGCGTCCTAATGAGTCTGACAATGCGCCAAGGTAAGGTGCGCCAATAAATTGAAATGCCGAGTAACAGGTTAAAAGCAAACCATATACCCACTCGGGTTCATTAAAACTTTCCACTACAAACGGCAAAATTGGCATTAATATGCTAAAGCCTAACACGTTAACAAATGTTAGCAAATAAGCCGGAAGAAGTTTCTTATTCATTGTGCAAAGTTAATCAATTCCCATCCGTGGTGGTACTACAATTGCATTATATCGTCATAAAACTTTTAACCTAAATTTGATTATTCCAAATTTCCGCAGAAGGCTTGAAAAATTATAATAAATACTGTCAAAAAACGTTCTTTCACTCAAATAACAGATTATCAACTTGATAAAAACGACCTTCATATTTTTGCTTTTTGCCGTGCAAACCCTGTTTGCCCAATCATTTGAATGGAAAGAGGAGTCTTTATTTCCAGGATTGTCAAGAGATGACGCGGTTGCTTTTTCCATTAACGGAACAGTTTACGTTGGTAGTGGAAACCACGGCGGATTTGCCCAAAGCAATTATTTTTATGCATTTTCTACCCAAACAAATACATGGCAGCAAATTGCTGACTTTCCTGGTTTGGCAAGGCAATATGCCGCAGTGGAAGTGGTAAACGAAAAAGCATACATTATTGCCGGTATTGATTTATTTGGAAACGCACTAAACGACGTTTGGGAATATGACCCAATAAACGATAAGTGGACGCAAAAAAACAACTTTCCAGGCAGTCCAAGATGGCAGGCTGTTAGTTTCTCAACTAATAACTTAGTTTTTTACGGTACAGGTCGAAATGATACTCTCTTTTTCAACGATTTCTGGGCATATTCGCCGGCATCAGAAACATGGCAGCCCACTAGAAACCTACCAACATTACCCCGGTATGAAATGGTTTCGTTTGCGCTAAATAACGAGGGTTACATTGGTCTTGGGCGTGATTGCACCTTCACTTACAAAGCCGATTTTTGGAAATTTGACGCACAACTTAGGACATGGCAACCCGTTGCTGATTTTCCGGGCAGTCCGCGTTATTATGCCATTGCAGCTAAAATGTCGCACTATGGCATTGCAGGTTCGGGACAAAACGAAGCGGGCGAAATGTTGAACGATTTTTGGGCGTATCATCCGTTAAAAAATCAATGGACAAAACTCCCTAATTTACCTTTGACGCCACGTAGGGGTTTGGCCGCTTGCACTGTCCCTTTTAAAGGCGCATTTTTTGCTTGCGGATTAGATGAAAATTTTGAACGCTCTAACGCACTACTTAACTTACGTTTAACCGAAAATAAGGCGGCTCCGTTTACCGTTTATTACAACGCTTTGTTTAATTATTTACGGCTTGGCAACTTAAAAATAGCCACCCAACTTGAAGTATATAACCTTAGCGGACAAGTTGTTTACACCAGTGCAATTAACGACCAACAGCACTTCATTTCATTAGCCAATTGGGCAACGGGTGTTTACATTGTAAAAGTGGGTGAGATAAACCAAAAAGTAGTTATTTACAACTAATATGCCTACCGTAAGTTGGTAAAACAAGCGTAACCATTGGTTAGATTACTATAATTCACGCGTTTTTTACATCCTCAAGTCAACCACGAATCACCGATTTTTTTTAAATTGCATATATGAAACCTATCCTCATATTCCTTTGCATGGCTTTAAGTTACGGACTATATGCCCAACCCTTAAACAACGGTCATGCTGGTGCACCAACAGAAAATACTGAACTTGCAGAAAGAGCTGCAGGCTGCGCACCTGCAAATGCATCTACGTTTTTAGAGTTTAACAATGTAAAAGCGCTTATTCATACAGGTGGAAACCTATGGCAAATTGCAGGGCAAAACTTTTCACAATACGAAGTGCCCAAAGGGTCGGGCATAATGGCGCTTTTTACCTCAGCACTTTGGTTGGGTGGTATTGATGTAAACGGACAATTAAAAATTGCTGCGGTGCGGTACAGAAGTGGTCAAGATTATTGGACAGGCCCATTAACCGAAACCGGAGAAGCAGAAATTACTCCCTCTGTTTGTGCAGCATACGATAGGCACTATTCCGTAACGCAAGATGAGGTGCGCGAATTTGATGGATGGTTTAAGGCTGGTTTGGCAGATGCCGAAAATGGCACAAACACGCAGGGAGAAGAATACCCCGATTATGAAATTCCACTGTCTATTTTAAATTGGCCGGCACATGGCGACCCTACGTTGGGACAAAATTTTTACCTGGCACCGTTTTATGATCGGGATGAAAATGGTCAATATGAGCCTCAAAATGGCGATTACCCCTGGTATGATATTGAAGATCAAGTCAATTGTAAAACAGACCGTACCGTTACCCTTTTTGGTGACCAAACAATATGGTGGGTAATGAACGATAAAGGTAACATCCATACAGAAACCGGTGGTGACCCGCTGGGTATGGAAATTAGAGCGCAAGCATTTGCCTTTGCCACGAATGACGAAATAAACAACATGACCTTTTACAATTATGAATTGGTGAACCGCTCCACCCAAACCTTATTTGACACGTATTTTGGTGTTTTTATAGATGGTGCGTTGGGCGGTCCTAATGATGATTATGTGGGGTGTGATGTAAGTCGCGGATTAGGCTATACTTATAATGGTAATGCATTTGATGCAACAGATGGTGGTTATTTGGGATATGGTGACAATCCACCAGCAGCTGGGGTTGATTTTTTTGAAGGTCCTTATTTAGATAATGATAATATTGATAACCCCTTAACGACAGACTATGATGCCGCTATTGCCGGTAATGGTATTCCTTACGAGGGTTTAGGAATTGGTTATGGTGACGGAATTGTGGATAATGAACGATTGGGGATGCGTCGTTTTTTATATTATAATAACCTGGGCGGTGGCGGTATTGATGCCCAAACAGACCCCAGTACTGGGCAGGATTATTACAATTATTTAAGTGGATTTTGGAAAGATGGGACACCATTTGTGTACGGCGGAAGCGGCCACATTAGTAATGGAGATGCTATTCCTACACAGCCTTCAAATTATATGTTTCCTGGAGATACAGACCCTTTAGGATGGGGTACAACTGGTAATCCGCAAGAAACATGGACAGAACAAACCGCAGGAAACGTTCCGTTTGACCGAAGGTTTGCACAATCTGCCGAACCGTTTATTCTAAAGCCCGGTGCTGTTAATAACATTACTACTGGTGTTGTTTGGGCGCGCGCTACTTCTGGAGATCCGTTTCAGTCTGTTATTGCTTTGCAAAAGGCAGATGATAAAGCGCAGGCCTTGTTTGACAATTGTTTTAAAGTATTGGACGGTCCACATGCGCCGGAATTGGCTATTCAAGAAATGGAAAATGAATTAATTTTATCCATTTATAACCTCCCCTCTTCTAATAATGTGGATGAAAACTACACAGAGGTTGACCCTTTTCTTGTTAATGTGGATGATGTAGAAGATTTTGACAATCAATATAAATTTCAAGGGTATCAGGTTTTCCAATTGGTCGACCCGAATGTTTCGCCAGCTGAATTATTTGATGTTTCAAAAGCACGCTTAGTTTTTCAGTGTGATGTAAAAGATAGCATAAGCCGTTTAGTAAATTATGAGTTTGATGATGAAATTGGTGCCTCTGTACCGCAAGTAAAAGTGGACGGTGTCAATGAAGGGTTGTTTCATTCATTTAGTATTACAGAAGATTTATTTGCCACGGGAGACCGTAGTTTGGTGAATTTTAAAAGCTATTATTTTATGGCAATTGCGTATTCATCTAACCAATTTAAACAATTCATTGCCGACTCACCAACCAATATAGACGGACAGAAAAAACCTTATTTTGCCAGCCGTAAAGGAGCAATTGGTGAAATTATTTCGTACGAAGGTATTCCGCACTCACCAAATCCAGAAAACGGTGGAACCGTGCATGCGGTGCCTTACGGGTACGAAATTCCGCTTACTAAAATAGATGGTTGGGGCAATGGTGGTAATTGGACAGCAATAAACACAGAAACAGAAGACCGCATTTTAGCCAATGGCAGCTCAACCGAACTTACTTACCAGGCAGGCGCAAGCCCGTTTAAAGTAAAAGTGATTGATCCATTAAATTTACCCGATAATGATTTTGAAGTGTACTTTACCGCAGCAGACCCTACTGATTTAGATACTGCACGCTGGTTTATTCACAACACTACTACCGGTGATACCATTTTTGCGAATAACACAATTGCCAATGTAAATGAACAACTCATACCAGAATGGGGTATTTCTGTTCAAATCGATCAATCGTATTACGGTGAAGCAACCATTTCTGGAATTCCAGAGCCTGCCACTGTGCCGATTGATGCGCGAATTTCATTTTCTGACTCGTCGGCGCAATGGTTAACCGGGCATGAAGATACCGACCAATTTGACCCCTCAAATTGGATTCGTTCGGGAGATTATGACCCCGAAACAGATGATTGTTTGGCGGTATTTTTTAACCCGTGCTATTACCGCGACAAACTATTTGATTTTGATGAGAACTACGAATCGTTATTAAACGGAACTGTAGCTCCATTTAAACTGGTTGGAAATGAATTTATAGGTATGCCAATTGGTTACCCAGATGCAACGTATGATGCAGTAACCGGTTTACCATCAAGTTGGTTTAACCCGCGGGTTAGCCAAACTAAAACTAAGTTAATAGATATTCACAGTATTGACGTGGTTATTACGTCAGACCAAAGCAAGTGGACAAGATGCCCCGTAATTGAAACAGGACATAACGTAAACCAAGCCATTGGTGATGCAGGTATAATGACTTTACGCCGTTCACAGTCGTTGGATATAAATGGAAATGCTGAGTCAACCTCAACCGGTATGAGTTGGTTTCCAGGATATGCTATTGACATTGAAACCGGCGAACGACTGAATATGGCTTTTGGAGAAAATTCATGGCTAACCGGCTCTAATGGGTCGGACATGTTATGGAATCCGGATGAGCGTTTTTACAGCGGTGTAGGCGGCGAACCGTTACTGGGTGGTGGGCATTTTATTTATGTTTTTGGTATTAATGTAGATGACAGTGGCATGCCGGGTTATGATCAAGGCGCTTGGCTACATGAGCGCTTGCAAGAAGAAACATTTACAAACTACATTAACGTATGGAAAAACTGCATGTGGATAATGGAGCCTATGCTTGAACCTAATGAAACGCTTTTAAGCTCAGATGTTCGGGTGCAAATAAGAATCGATCACCCTTTTCAAACTAAGGTATATTCAGGCATTAATGACGGTTTACCGGCTTATCGGTTTACCACAAATGGTATAGCCTCTAAGCGCAATCAGTTAGAAACCGCGCAAAGCGCGTTGGATCAAATTAAAATTGTTCCGAATCCTTATTATGCATTTTCTGAATATGAGCGCAACGGGATAGATAATCGTGTAAAAATTACCAACTTGCCTCAAAAGTGTCAAATCACTATTTTTAATATGAAAGGCGAATTGGTAAAGGTCATTAATAAAGATACGCCGCTAACCTTTGCGGATTGGACATTAAAAAACCATCAAGATATCCCGATTGCCAGTGGTGTTTATATTTTTCATATTAACGTGCCCGGCGTTGGCGAAAAAATATTGAAATGGTACGGTGCCATGCGCTTGGTAGATACGAATAATTTGTGATAGGTTTTTAGAACGCTGCGCTTATAGATTTTAGAGCGCTTTGCTTTTAGTTTTTAGTCGTGAGTTGATAGTTGATAGACGTTAGATCGCTTCGCTTACAGATGATGGAACGCTGCGCTTATAGATTTTAGAGCGCTTTGCTTTTAGTTTTTAGTCGTGAGTTGAGAGTCGTTAGACTTTAGATCGCTGTGCTGATAGATGATAGATCGCTGTGCTGATAGATTTTAGAGCGCTGCGCTTTTAGTTGCTCGAATGTGTGATGTTGGGTGTTGGGTGTTGGGTGTTGGGTGTTGGGTGTTGGGTAAAAATTATTATCCTTACAGTGTTTGATTTTCTTGTTTAAGCTTTCTTTTCTTAAAGAATTTAATTAACTCGTAAATAGCAAGAAATACGCTAACGACTATTAAGTAAAAAGTTATTCCGTTGGAGTTATAAGGATAACCTCCATTATACAACATTCCCCAAAAAAGATAACATTGACTTCAAGTCATATTCCAAATTCATAAAAAATAAATCCCGATCACTTTGGCAAATGATCGGGATTCCATGAAAAAATCTACTATTTTTACTTACGCTTACTTAATGAAAAATAGTGTATATTAAGTACCGAGTACGCTTACTTTCCGGTGATCTTAATGCTGATTCAAAGATGCAATTTCTGTGCTGATTAATGTGTTAACAGAACGTTAAACAACTTTGCTATTTCGTTAAAACTTGTTAAAGGCGGTTGTTAGAAATGGAAGCTTAATCCAAAACTTAACGGATAAGCCGCTTCTGATTTTCCTTCTTCAAACAGTGTCAATAAATTATAGTTGGCAAATAATCCAAAATCATTGTAGCCCATTCTTACTGTTCCTGTAGCTGAAAAGGCGTTTAAGTTATACCGTCCTTTTTCTTTATTTTTTGATGATCCCCCACCTGGAAAATCATATTTATACTTTACGTTTGACCCTATTCGTACGCCTCCAATTACACCTAACGCCACGTGGAAGTTTTTATCTTCGTTTTTTGATGTGTTAAATTGTAATAGTATTGGAATGTTAAAAGTGTTTACCCGCAATTGGTTTTTATTGAACCCATTTACAATTGACGAATCAATAATAGCAAAGGTAGAATCTCCGTTTGCGCCTAACCGCACCTGGTTATCTTTAAAACCATAACGGCTGTTCGTAAACCCAATTCCTGTCACCAAGCCTACATAATCTTTTACAATGCGTATACGTTGCTCTAAAAAGTTAAAGTTAAATACGAATGATTGTGAAGGGTCATATTGTAAGTGTTTTGCACTAAAATCATTCTGAAAGTTACCATTTACAGGTGAGTTAATTCCTACTTCAAACCCCGACCAGTACGTCAAATCGTCATTGCTTTCGTCGTCGTCATCATCCGCATCATATCCCTCTGCATCTTTATCCACTGTCATGGTATCACTCCCCACTACAATAAATTCTAGTTTTCCAATTCTAAATCGTGTTGTGTCATTTTCTGACTGGGCCACTGCGAAGCCTCCCGCTAAGAGTGCCATTACTAAAAGTATATAATTTTTCATTTTGTTTCTTTTTTGGTTTTTTACTGGTTGTAAACCTGCAGTGTTTACGTATTTTTCTTTGTTTCTATTTGTAGGACGCCATACTGTTTATTTTGTTACAGCTTAGTTTCCTTTTTTTCGTTCAAATTCAAATTTTCCGAATTTAAAGCTGAATGCAACGTATTCTTTTGAGTCTACATTCTTATCTCTGCTAAACGAAATGTCTCTGTTTACAACATTTGATGCAGCATCTGTAATAATCTTATAGGGCTGCTCTTTTTTAATTACTGAGGCCATTGCTATCTCATCTTCTGCCACCAAAATTTCTACCGGACTTTCTGGTAATTTTCTCATTTTGTCTTCGGGTAGTTTAGCAATGTTATCATTTGGCTGGTTGTCAATTAATGGTGTCACTATCTCTTTAAGTGGAGAGGTAATTGAATCATTACTGCCAACCCCGTTTTTATTTTCTTTTGTGTTATCGGCATAATCGGTAATTGTACCATCTTCTTTATCCTGTTGCTTGTCTGTATTGTTTGTTTCTGCAAAAAGGGTATTGTTGTTTTGGTTTATAACATCATTTACGCCACTTACAGCTTTGGTGTGTTTTGGTAAAGCAGCATTGTTATTTGATGCTGCAAAAGCATTTTTAGTTGTAGCAACACCATTTACAGTGGTTGAACTACCATTCCAATTCATGGCAACTGTAATTAAAATAGCACCCACTGCTGCTATTGAGGCTACACGCGCCACCCACGGCATTGAAATAACTACACCTGTTTTAACTTTCAGCTTTTCTTTATCTTCAAAAACTTCTGTAGTGTCAGGCTTTAAAACAGTGGCTTTGTAATACCCAACTGTTTTTTGTAAGTTGTTCTTTTCAATGTAGGCGTTTAATTCGTGTTGGTGCGCTTCTGTTAATTGCCCCTCAACACTTGCAATAATGTAATCATCTATGGTATCAGGTGTTAAAATCATTGCGTCCTCATCTACCTTAAGTGCCTCTTTTTGGTCAAAAACAATGGTTTTCTCTGGTTGCAATTGCACCATTCCAAAGTCTGCCTCCATCTCTGCGCGCAGTTTTGGGTGCTGCTTTAAAAAAGCAATTAAATCATGCTTCTCTTCTGCGCTTAGGGTACCTTCCATATAATCCAGGAAATACGCTTCATAATTCGTTAAATCTATCTTCTCCATTGCATGTTTATTCTAAAACGGCTTCTATACTCACCAATATTTCTTTTAATTTTTTTCTTGCCCTAAAAATGTACACTTTCACCTGGCTTTCTTTCAACTCTGTAATTTCTCCAATTTCGTCATACGCGTAGCCTTCATAATCTCTTAGCAAAATAACCGTGCGCTGTATTTCGGGCAATTGGTCTAACGCTTCGTGTAGCTGCGTTTGTAAGTCCAAGTTTTTTACGGGGCTTTGGCTGTGGTGCTTGTCAATACTAGCCACATCATCCGTATATTTTTCTTTTCGTACAACATCAATTAATGTGTGGTGTGCGGTTGTAAAAAAGTAAGACCGCGCTTTTGTACTATCAATTCCATCACGCTTTACCCATACCTTGGCAAATGTATCCTGCACAATGTCTTTGGCAGCATCTGTATTTTTAATGTGCTTCAACACAAACCGATAAATATTATCAGCATAAGCATCTACACATTCGTTATACTCTCGGGTTGTCATTGTTTAATTGGTTGTTCTTTTCTGTGGGACGATTGTTTTGCCTTAAAGTTACAGCTAAGTTTTATTTTTTTCAGCTTTTTTATCGTCCGTAAGGTTTATAGTGGGTCGCGTTACTTCACATCAAATTTTATCGGAACGATAAAGCGTGTTCCTTCAATAAATCCATTTTCGTACAAATGCTGTTTAGGCATGGTCTGTATCATTTCTTTCGCTTTTTCATTTAACCCTTCTGACAGGCCTTGCTCAATTTCTATTTTTTCGGCTTGCCCTTCTACAGTTAGCTCAAATGAAACGTAAATTACACCTTGCTCATTATGTTCAGTGCTTGTTGCTGTATAGGTTACAAATTGTTTATTCCATTTATTAAACGCTTTTTTGGTTGGGTCAACACCGTCGTTTGCTGATGCATTAAACGTTAAAACTAAACTTGCCAAGGCGATTGTGAATTTTGCTATATTTTTCATTTTCTTAATTTTTTAAATTGGTTTGATTGTAGGACTAAATCAAGTAAAAAAAGTTACAGGTAATTCTAAACTATTTTTTAAATAGCTAAAAATTAGTCAATTAAATGGATTTAATTTTTAAACTACCTGTTACCCATTTGTAAAATAACATGGTGTATATGCCTTATTAAAACACGCTATCACCCACTAAATTTTAACGGTCTAAATAACTGAAGTTCTAAAAAATAATTGGCTGATAAAAGCTAACAGAAAAACTTGGTTTCGTTTTAAAAATGATTTATATTTCCGATATAATTAATCTAAAACTTTATAAACATGTTAAAAAACATTGCAAAACTAAAAACTGTTTTAACAGCAGCAGAACAAGAACACATCAAAGGTGGTTCGGCACGAACTTGCTCTATGGTTAGTCAAATTAGCTACACAACGCCAAGCGGGCAAACCATAGTAAACCAAGGGTGGGAATGTACTGATGGGTATACCTATACCGTAACGCATTATTACAGATAACAAAAAAAAGCGGTTTAGGCCGCTTTTTTCTTTTCTATCAAAATGGAGAAGGAAATTGAAGATTATAAAAAGAAAATAGAGGAGAGTGAAAAGTCCGTTTGAAAATAGGTTACGTTCTTAATTTAATTCGGAACGAACCTAGAGTACCTATCAAGTTTTTTAAAAAGCTAATTGGTACTGACGATATTTACGAAGTTCGTGTAATAACTTCCCTGAAAAGCATCCGACTGTTGTGTTTCATTGAAAATGGAAACTTGATTGTACTAACAAATGCTTTTGTAAAGAAAACTCAAAAGACACCAAAAAAGGAAATAAGACGCGCTGAACAGCTGAAAAAAAACTACTTAAATGAAAAAAAATAAAAATATTACAACGCTCGACCAGCTTCTTTTAAAGGAATATGGCGAAAAAGGAACTGAAAAAAGAGACAAATTTGAAACCGACTCACTTGCTTTTCGTTTGGGGGTGATGTTAAAAGAAGCGAGAAAAGAAGCTAACCTTACTCAAGAAGAATTGGCTGAACGAACCGGAACAAAGAAAAGTTATATTTCAAGAATTGAAAGAGGTTTGAGTGATATACAATTATCTACTTACTGTAAACTAATTGAAATTGGCCTTGGAAAACACTTAACTATTTCAATTGGCAATTGAATAAACTTACCTGTACCTATCAAAAGAAAAAAGCGGCAATAAACCGCTTTTTTCTTTTCTATTTTGGTGGTTGTAAACTATTAAAGTGAGGTAGTGCTCATTTATATCACAAATTAGTTTTGCGTTACTTCACATCAAACTTTACTGGAGCGATAAAGCGTGTTCCTTCAATAAATCCATTTTCGTACAAATGTTGTTTTGGCATGGTTTGTATCATTTCTTTCGCTTTTTCATTTAACCCTTCTGACAGGCCTTGCTCAATTTCTATTTTTTCGGCTTGCCCTTCTACAGTTAGCTCAAATGAAACGTAAATTACACCTTGCTCATTATGTTGCGTATTCGTTGCTGTGTAGGTTACAAATTGTTTGTTCCATTTATTAAACGCTTTTTTGGTTGGGTCAACACCGTCGTTTGCTGATGCGTTAAACGTTAAAACTAAACTTGCTAAGGCGATTGTGAATTTTGCTATATTTTTCATTTTCTTAATTTTTTAAATTGGTTTGATTGTAGGACTAAATCAAGTAAAGAAAGTTACAACAGTATTGCAATTAAAATTTAAAAACATGATTATCAGATAAATAAAAATAAATTTCTTACCTTTCCGTATTGCCTATTTATGTAAACGCATAGCATCAAAGTAGGTTATTTACAAACTGATGCCAACTTGTATCGCCAAGCAAATTGATCATCATGTAAAGAAGAATCCACAACAAAAACACACCTTTAATACAGCATAATTTATTAGCTTTGCAACATGTTAAGTATCGATCCGAAAGAACTGCCCATTCCGAAATTGCACGGTTATTTATTGGGTGCTGTGGGGCCACGCCCTATTGCTTTTGCCAGTACAATAGATGCAGAAGGCAATGCTAATTTAGCGCCTTTTAGTTTTTTCAATGTATTTAGCGCAAATCCGCCTATTTTAATTTTTTCGCCAGCCCGCAGCGGACGCACCAATACAAATAAGGATACTTTTCACAATGTAAAAAGCGTTGCAGAGGTTGTTATCAATGTCGTTAACCATGACATTGTTCATCAAATGTCATTAGCCAGTTCGCCTTATGCTCCGGGTGTTGATGAATTTGAAAAAGCAGGTTTTACAAAAATAGCTTCAGAAACCATAAAGCCGTTTCGCGTGGCAGAATCGCCCGTGCAGTTTGAGTGTAAAGTGAACGAAGTAATAGAACTTGGTCAAAACGGCGGCGCGGGTAACTTGGTTATTTGCGAGGTAAAACGCATACATATTAATGCCGCCATTTTAGATGAAAACGGAAAAATAGATCAACATAAAATTGATTTGGTTTCACGCATGGGCGGAAATTGGTATTGCAGAGCCAATGCAGATTCTATGTTTGAAATTACAAAACCTGTAACCACTTGCGGAATTGGAATTGATGCTATTCCTGCAGATATTCGCTCCTCAACTATTTTAACCGGAAACGACTTAGGGCAACTGGGCGGAATAGAAGAATTACCCAATGAAACTGATGTAAATGAATACAAATTGCTAGAATTAAGTGATTTATTTGTTTCTTTGGAGGATGAACAGGTGAAACTAGAACATGAGTTGCACCAACGAGCACAAAAATTATTAACTGAAAATAAACTGGACGAAGCTTGGATGACCTTGTTATCGTTCAACAATTAAAACAAACCAAAATTAGATTATGTACACGTTAAAAGGAGAGTTAAAAGTGATTGGTGATGTCCAACAGATATCAGATTCATTTAAGAAGAGAGAATTTGTAGTGGTGGATGCTTCCGGACAATACGCGCAAACCATTTCATTCCAGGCTGTGCAAGACAGAGTGGATTTATTAAATAATTTTAAAACGGGCGATAACGTCGAAGTAACTTTCTTTTTAAGAGGAAGAGAGTGGACGAACCCTAAAGATGGAAACGTACGTTACTTCAATTCGTTAGACGCATGGAAAGTTGAACCATTAGGGCAAGGTGGTACACCGGCAAGTTCTGGTAATGCAGAAACTTTTGTAGCAGAAGGTGACGACGATTTACCATTTTAATACTAAAAAACTAACCATTTTGAAAAGCATCTGAATTTTAATCAGGTGCTTTTTTTGTCAGAAATAGTATGAAACATCTCTTTTTAATTTTTCTTGCTTTTTCATTATTAACGGGCTTGGCACAATTACCAACTACATGGTTTGGGCACTACAAAGGCACGTTAAAAGTACTTAGTGTAAATGGTAATCAAACGGACTATATGATGGAGCTAGTAGTGCAACCCATAAATGATTCTACAACTACGTGGACAATTGTTTATGGCGAAGACAGCACACGCCAAGAGCGACCTTATTTTTTAAAACGAACGGGCGAAAACACTTACATTATAGATGAGGACAATGGAATTGTGTTGTCTGCAAATAAAATTGGGTCTAAATTAATAAGTGTTTTTGAGGTAAGTGGTAATTTAATTCATTGCAGTTATACCTTTGTGAACGGAAATGTGCAATTTGAGCTCACCTCATCAAACCAAAAGTTTACAACGGGTAATGTAAATGACACTACTGAACTGAACAAAGAGGGAATTCCCCTTGTTTATGGATATGAAACAACTGCTTGGCAACACGCAATTTTAAATAAAATCAACTAAAAAAATGGCAAAAAAAATAATTATAGCAATCGTAATTTTAGCGGTGGTAGGCGCAGGTGTGGTTTACCTAATTCCGTGGGGAGAATATGAAAGTAAGGTTGAAAAATCTGAAGTTTCTCAAACGGTAGAAAAAGACTCTACCGGAGCAGTTGTGCCCTCTTTGTCGCTTATTGAGGGGATGTATGTTGCCAACAGTAAAGACAGTGCCAATGCCGAATTGTTATTTGATGTTGACGGGCTAAAACAAACCAAGGGTGCGTTTGAATCTTTCGCTATTACGTTTGATGTAAAAGCAGATTGGAAAACCTCAGAATTAACTGTGGACATTGAATCAGCATCTATCAACACAAATAATGGCATGCGAGATGAACACTTGATGGAAGAAGATTTTTTTGATGTGAAAAATCATTCCAACATCAACTTTTTTGCAACTACAATTGTTCAATCAGACACGGGGTACATTGCAAAAGGCGATTTAACGTTGCTTGGCAATTCAAAAGCGCTTGATGTGCCTTTTGAGCACCTTGGTGGTGGATCTAACGACCAGGGCGAAGCGTTTGAAGCGTTTGAAGGTACTGTTACGTTTGACCGCACCAACTATGGAATGGAAGAAGTTTCAGGTGCTGGTAATGTTGTTACAATGCATTTTTATTGTGAAATGACAAAGCAATAGCAATTGGTACACCAGCATTACATTTTATTTAAACCACACGGCTATTTAAGCCAATTCATTTACAACGGCAAGCGCAAAAACAGGAAAAAACTCTTGGGCGAATTGTATGACTTTGCGCCAGGTACTATGGCTGTGGGGCGGTTAGATGAAGATTCTGAAGGGCTTATTTTTTTAACAACTGACGGTAAAGTAAGTTATGAAGTGCTCAGCAAAAAATACGAAAAAGAGTATTATGTTCAGGTAGATGGGATTATTACGGATGAAGCCATTGAGCTGCTTAAAAACGGTATTGAAATAGGTATTGAAGGAACAAAGTACATGACCAAGCCATGCAAAGCAAAACGTGTAGCGACACCTATTTTTCCAGAACGTGCAAAACCCATAAGAGATGAGCGCCATGGCCCCACAAGTTGGGCATCTATAACCTTACGCGAGGGTAAGTTTAGACAAGTACGCAAAATGACAGCTGCCGCCGGTTTTCCTACGTTGCGCCTTGTCCGCGTGCGAATACACGATACTATGCTGGAAGACATGCAGCCCGGAGATGTGATTGAAGTTTCCAGGTTAATTGATTAAAAAAAACCCTTCCGTCAACGGAATGACAGAAGGGCTAAAAGCAATTTTTTATACCGTTTTAAAGCGCTGTAATTTTTTTAGTGGCTGTTCCACTTTCGCTTTGTACCGTTACAAAATAGTTTCCACGTGGTAGTATTGTTAAGTCAATCATTGTTTGGTTAACGGCTGTACCGTTTAATACAATTTCACCTAACGCGTTTGTAAGTATAAATGTAAATGTTCCATTATACGCTATGCTTACATTATCTTTTGCAGGGTTAGGGTAAACGCTTAACGCAGTAACCACATTTTCATTTACTGACAATTGTGAATTAACAGTTGCCAGGCGCGTGCGTGTGCATCCGTTACCGTGTGCTACCGTTACAGAATACATTCCGGCACCTGCAGCTGGTAAGTTTTGTGTATCATCAAAATCACCGGTTCCGTCATCAGACCAATCATACTGAAAAGGAAAAATTCCAGAAATTAGCGTTAAATCAACACCTCCGTCGCCACCAATTAGTTCATCCGTTGTGGTTAACTCATACTCTGGTGATTCAGTAAACAATATATCAACCGCACACGAACAGTCATCTGCATTATCACTAACCGCAGTAAATGTGAATGTGCCTACCATGTTTGGCTGAAATGCTACGCCATTTTCTACACCCATATCCCATGTTATTGTTCCACCATTATCAGATTCAGCAAAAAGGGTTAATGAATCTGCCGAGCAAAGCTCTGTTCCTGTAATTGTTGTAACTAAACCGTCACATGCAATACTAAATGTCACCAAACCATCACCTGTACGGCCAACGCTGTTTAGCTGAGCTGTTCCGTCGTTGAACGAGCCACCGCCGCCACCATTGGTAGGGCTGTGATATGAGCCACCACCGCCAGAGTAACCGCCACCACCGCCACCGCCGGAGTTGCCACCATTACCGCCGCCGCCAAAGCCACCTGCTCCGCCAGAACAACCCGTTCCGCCCAGGCCACCCAGCTCAAACCCTTGTCCTCCTAAGCCACATTGACCGTCTGCTCCGGAGGTGAAAAAACCACCGCCGTTTCCTGCATGTGGTAAGCCGTCAGCGCCCTCTATTGTGGAACCATTACCGTCTACTCCACCAACTCCATGCCTAAAAAGATATGTTCCGCCCAAACCATTTTCTTCACTATATCCATTGTTTCCATTGGTCATAGTGTTTGCATCAATTCCTGGAAAAGTAGGAGCGCCCGTTCCGTCCCATGCTTTGCCACCGCCTCCGCCGGCAACAATTAATGGGTTTCCATCACCGTCTACCACAAAAGTTCCACCACCACCGCCAACGCGGGTGTTAGTGGCCATTTGCCCTTCTCCGCCAACTAAAATTGTAAGTACTTCACCCGGTGTTACATTAAAGTTTCCTTGCATAATAGCACCTAAACCGCCATCATTTCCACCCTGTGCGCCTTGCGCGTTAATTTGAATGTTTGTTGTGCCCGGTGGCACTGTGTAAGTTTGTAATCCGCCCGTATATTCAAACGTTGCTTCTACTTGCCCAATACTTGTAAAACCCGCTAGTAACGCTCCAACGGTTAGTTTTAATTTGTAAAATTTTTTCATACTTTATTTTATTTAAAAAAATAAATGTAATTGTATAAGGCGTTGTTTATTTAACATTTTTATGAAAACACTGTTTTTTTTCATTAAGTAAGCAAATTCCAATATTAACTCCATTTTTTCAATGTGTTTTTTTATATCTTTAAAAGATGAATGAAACTGTATTTCTAATCATCATTATTGTCATACTTGGCGGGCTTATTTATTTGCTGGTGCGCCTTACGCAACGTTTAAATAAAAAAAAGTTAGCGTTTTACCAAACTCTTTCTGCCGAGCTGAATATGGAACATACTGTTGAAAAACAGTTTACCACAAAATTAAACACCCTTACCGGCCAACAAAATGGACGCCCCGTTCAAATTACAGAGCGCATTATTGGTGCTGGCAAACACCAAACCATACAAACATTTGTTGAATTTAAACCCAGCCCTTTTGATTTTGAATTTACCATTTCTAAGGAGCATTTTTTTAGTAAAATAGGCCGAAAAATGGGCTTAAAAGACATTGAGTTTGACGACTTTGATTTAGACCGTACGTTTTTACTAAAGTCAAAAGATGAAGAGAAATTTAAAGCGCTATTAGATTACCGTATGCAAGCCGCGTTAAAAGAAATAGATGAACCACTAAAAGGCACAATTCGCAGTACGGATAAAGCCTTTGAATATCATTTATTAAGCACTGCTTATGATGAAGATGCGGCTAACCGCCTAAAATCGATTATGGCGTTTATGCAACGCCTAATTGAATCAAATCCCGCTGCGCGTTAACGGCTATTTTTTTGGGTTTCTGCCAGATTCGTTCGGGTATAGTTCCATCACCGGGTCGCTTTGCCAATACTCCTTTGTGTGTACATCCATTACAGACAGTTTTCCCTTGAATGCTGCGCCGGTATCAATATTCCAAACATTAGCGCATTGCCAAGGTATACCAATGTTCCATTTTGTGGTGGGTGTGTGTCCAATAAAAATTTCAGAAAATAACTTTAATCGTTTTGGATAGTCTTTTTCGTTTTTTTGAATTTTATTGTGGATTTGCATGGCCTTTTCCCATAACGTTCGGTCCCACTTGCTATTGGAATCATACAACTGCTTATCTGGCCCGGAGGGTGAACTGAACCCTGCATGAATAAAAAGCCTGTTTTCATCATCAACAAAATAGTTTTTGGTTGACTGAAAAAACCGAATGTGCCGATTTTTATCATCATAACTGTACCCTTTGTAACTTTGTACAGTAGACACGCCACCGTGCATTAACCAATTGTCATTTTTTATGCCGGTAATTAACCAATCAAAACACCATGCATCATGGTTGCCAAAAATAAAATGACAGGTTTGTTGTTTGCTTAGTTCAATTAAGTAATCAATCAGCTGGGCAGATTCGCTCCAACCGTCCACAAAGTCGCCTAAAAAAATAAGGTGATCGGTACTTTTTAATTCTGCCCGCTCCAACACTTGTTTTAATGCGCGTAGGCCTCCGTGTATGTCTCCAACTGCTAATGTTCGTTTCACTGTTTTAATCTATTGCTCAATGTATTTGACTAAAATATAATCCGTTAACTATACTTCAATATCGGCTTAGTAACAAATGCATGCGTGTGCGCCCGGCATGTAATTTGTTCTTTAGGTTCGCCGCTTTTTTTAACAAAAACGTACAGTAGCTAATTCCTTTTTAGTTAACACAGCACGCCTTGTTATATGTTATTTATTAACGGCACAATAATAAGCAAAATTCTTTTTACTTGCCATTGACTATCGCGCATTAAACGTAAGTTTGGGTTATCCGGTAATGGATTTTGTATTCTGTAAAGTGTTCCTATTAATTTCATTAAATTAGCACTACAATCAATTCACCGCTGCATGTCGTTTTCAGAAAAGTTTACCCGGGCGTTTAAACGATTATTACCCAACCCGTTTACCATTGCCATTTTACTTACGGCCGTTACTTTTTTAATTGCGTTAATTTTTACCCGACCACCAGAAGAAACTGTGGGCGGTTACACACTAAAACTTGCTACCTTTTGGGAAAATGGCTTATGGAACAACACCAGTGGCGGGCTTTATTTTGCTTTTCAAATGATGCTGATGTTGGTATTAGGGCATATTATTGCCTTGTCTAAACCCATTGCTGCTTTTATAGAACTATTACTAAGCCCTTGCACAAACACACCGCGCACGGCATTTACAGTAACGTTTTTTACCATTTTAGTTAGTTTGGTAAATTGGGGGTTAGGTTTAATTTTTGGTGCTATTTTAGCGCGTAAAGTTGGTGAAAAATTTGCCCGCGAAAGTAAAGCACTTAATTACCCGCTTATTGGTGCAGCTGCTTATGTCGGCTTAATGGTGTGGCATGGGGGTTTGTCCGGATCGGCACCCATAAAAGCGGCAGAACCCGACAATTTAAAAACGCTTATTGCTAACCTACCTACTGCTGATGCAACACGCTTACCCGACCGAATAGACATGAGTGATACCGTTTTTTCAGCCATGAACATTACCGTTACAGTGCTATTGCTAATTTTACTACCACTTGTAATGTACCTTGCCGGAAAGCGCAACTTTAAACCTGTCACCCTACCCACACCCATAGCACCCATTTCCTCTACGAATCAAACTCAAGCAAAAGGCGCAGAAAAATTAGACTTTTCCAGTATTTTTGGTATGACCGTAGGTGGTTTATTTTTAGCTTTTGCGTTTTACAAGGCTGTTATTTTGCCCACTGAAATTAGCCTGCTTTTTTTAACTCCTAATTTTATAAACTTAACCTTATTAGGTGGCGCTTTGGTGCTGCACAAAACTGTGACCCATTTTTTAACTGCTGCCGGCAATGCAATTGCAGATGCTACTGGTATTTTACTTCAATTTCCGCTTTATTTTGGCATTTTAGGTATTATGACTTCCTCTGGCTTAATTGAAGAAATTTCAAACGGGTTTGTCGCCATATCCAGTGCAACGAGTTTTCCGATTTTCGGTTTTTTCTCTGCCGGGTTGGTTAATATTTTTGTACCAAGCGGAGGCGGGCAATGGGTGGTGCAAGGCCCTATTTTAATTACCGCCGCACAAGAACTTGGGGTAACATATCCTAAAGCCATTATGGCACTTGCTTATGGCGACCAACTCACCAATATGTTGCAACCTTTTTGGGCACTGCCACTTTTGGGAATAACGGGACTTAAGGCAAAGGATATTTTACCTTATACCTTACTCCTTTTTTTGGCAGGAATGCTAATTTTTTTAACCGGGTTATTACTTTTTTAATAAAGTAACCTCACCTTTTATATGCTAACAGTATGACCATTCCAGATTATTTGACCGCCGTATATAAAAAAAACAGTTCGCATTTAATATGGGTGGGGTGGCTTATGGTTATTGGCGCACCAGCTGTTTATTTTGGAAAACTGTATGGCGATCAGCAAGTGGGGGGAGTTGCATTTTACATTTATTGGGGATTTGCTTTGATAGCGGGCTTTATTGTTGCCCCCGTTTGTTTAGGGATGGGCTATAACCGTATGCGTAAAGTAAATGAAAACCTGCTGCTGCAGTCATTCAGCACCCCACAATCTGACTATGTTTTTTGGTATTATTGGGAAGAGTATCATCAAAAGAATAAACTGGTTTACATGAAAGTAACGTTTACAAGTTTAGATTTGAAAAGTGAAATGTTAGAAATAGACCCTGCAATATGGCCAAAGGTATTGCAGTTTTTGCAACAACAGTATCCTAACGCTATGACGGAGCACCTACAACAGTTTAAGCAGTTTGATTATGATGCTGAGCGGATTTACAATGAATATTATTTGCCCAAAACAGGAAACTATGTGCCTTAATAACCAAACCAAGGTTAATAAACAATCCGTCCGCTTGGTTGTTTTACTAAACACACTCCTTTTTAATACAGTTATGACGTTTAGAGATTTATATGACTTTCTTAGAGACTTACAAAAAAACAATTCCAAAGAGTGGATGGATCAGCACCGCGACCGGTATGAGGAAGTGCGTGATTGGTACATTGGCTGGTTGAACGAAATGAATAAAAAATTGGCTAAAATTGATGATGGGTATACGGATACTCCAGGTAAAAAAGCCATCAACCGCATCAATAACAACTTGATGTTCCACCCCGAAAAACCGGTATATAAAGACCATTTTGGCGCAGGGTTAGATCAATTTCAAAAATCGGGTGATTTTTACATTCATTTAGGTGTTTCAGAATCATTTGTAGCGGGCGGCTATTATCACCCAAAGCCGGCCACATTAAAAAGCATACGTGAGGGTATTGATTACAACGGTGCTGAGCTGAAAAAAATTTTAAACAAACCTAGTTTTAAAAAAAGGTTCGGTGGGTTAATTGAACTGAACGACAAATTGGTAACTGCACCCAAAGGCTATAGTCAAGATCACGAACACATTGACTTATTGCGCAACAAAAGTTTTGCGGTGGAATGCGGTTTGACACAAAAAGAGGTAATTGGCAGTGGGTTTGAAGATGAATTAATTGAAATTTACAAAGAAATGCTACCGTTTAGGCGTTACCTAAACAAACTAGTGACTGTGTAACACGGTTTTTTCGCATTATGCCTTTACTCGCCAGGCAAGGTTCTTTTTTTTAAAAAATAGTACTTGCACCAAAAAAAACGGATACCAAAACTGGAACAACGCCAGTGCAATGATTCGCTTAACATTGGTTTTAATGTATTGGAAACTCGCTGTGTATTCTGCACCAAATTTTACAATAAGCGGAATTAAATAAAGTTTATTGGTAAACAATAAAATTACACACAGCAAAAATGTAAACTGTACCAATGCCAATAAAACGCCTGCAACTACGGTAGCAACTGTTAATCCGCCCGTGGTAACTTTACCTAACCACCGCCTGCGTTGCGCTAACAATCCTGCCAATGATTCTGGTGCGGGTGTGTTTACTGTTATGCCTTGTTTTTTAAAATGATGTGAAAAAACGCGAATGTTTTTATTTGCTTTTCGCATGGCCTGCAACAAAAAGTAGTCATCTCCAGAGGGGTGGTCATAATCGGTGCGGTGCGGCTGTAATTCTAAAAACGTAGCTTTGCTAAAAACAAGGTTTGCTCCATTACACAAACTGTGTTGCCCAAAACCTGACGAACCAAAACCCAACGTTTGTAAAAACGTAAATTCTATACTTCCAAAACGGCTAATGAGGTTAGCACCATTCATTTTTACGGGCAAAATAATCAAGTCTGCCTGCGGAAAATCAACTACCGTGGTTAAGTAGTTTTTAGGTGGAACAACATCTGCATCTAACGTTAAAATGTATGGGTGTTCTGCTTTTTCTACTCCAGCTAATAAGGCGTACTTTTTACCTTGCGCATATCCATTTTTAATGCACTCGTAAGGCGCTGTTAAGTGCTTTTCTAAATAAGCCGCCGTATCATCTGTAGAGTGGTCGTCAATAAAAAGTAACTGCACGTTTGATGGCACAGTTGTTTTATTCAAATACGCAACCAGCGGGTGAATTCGGTTTAGCTCATTGCAAAACGGAATAAGCACGGTAAGTTTATCCAAATGAGGCTTAGCGTCTTCTAAAACCGGGTTATACCACAGTATATTTTTGCTTACCACTAACACAATTGCCGCTAGTAATTGTAACAAAAAAACCCCTATGCAAATAATTAGAATCATTTTTTAGAAAAAAGTAAAGTTGCCCCAACTAGCGAAGGTAAAGCAAGATTGATGAACCACAAAACAAAGCCGCTAATTAATATTACGGGGTTAGAAATAGACAAGGTTGATAATACAAAAAGCGCCGCCGCTTCTCGCACTAATAGTTTACCAAAAAAAACAGATGGCGTCACCGTCATTAACAAATAAACCACCGCAATAGCCAATAAAAGTTCACTACTATTTGGGTAATTACTAAAAGCGGTTAATACCAAAACAAATTGCAGTACAAACACCATATAACGTAGGTAGCTGAACACCAACACCACTACTTTTGATTGAAATGGGGTTTGTTGAAGGTTCTCAATCGCATCTTTCAACCGTTGGGGATACCACCGATTTAATTTACGAATGTACAGCACGCGCGGGGCAAAATAAGCGACAACAGCCAAAAGTAAAAATGACATAACCCCCACCAACATAATAGTCGGGTTTACCCTTAACTGATCAAGCTGAAAAAAAACGAGTGCTACGACACCCGCTAAAATTGTAATAATAAATTGAGCCACATTACAAAACATAGTTAGCAACGTTCCTTTGGTTTTTAAATCTGGTGGCAGGTGCTGCACGCGGCCAATGAAATTGCCCAAACGGTTAGGCGTAATTAAGCCGGTAGACAATCCTGCTAACACAGCTTTTAAAGCCCCTAAAAATGTATACGGATATACCAACTGCATGGAAAAACGCCACTTAATGGCCTCTAAACTCCAATTTAAGGGCATGAGTAGCACAGCCATTAATAGATAGAACAGCCCGGTGGTGGTTAGCTTTACTTCGTTTAAAGCATTCCAAAAAGGCTGTTGGTTTATTTTAAAGCCAATAAACGCAACAAGCGCAGCTGCTAAAAGCACCTTTAACATTAGCGTTGCGCGTTTTTTATTCATCCTCTTTGTTGATTACCCGATTGTTTTTACCAATGCACGGTTATTTTACCCATTGATTTTCTGTTCTCCAATTTTTCATGAGCGGCGGCTATATCGGTGGCTTTAAATGTATCGCCAACATAAGGTGCTACCTTGTTTGATTGAACTAACTCCACTACGGCTTTCATACAGTACTGTAACATTTCTGGTTTGTTATCCCCAATTTTTAGCATGTTAACACCCATTATGGCTTTCGAACGCATCATGGTGGTAATGGGTAAAATCAAGCCCATTTTACGTACAAAATTTAAGGTAGATAAGATGCCCCATTTTTTGCCAGATCGCTCTGAACCACCAAATAATAGTAGTCGTCCGCCCGAACCGAGCAGCTTATAATCTTTTTTAAAGGTAGTTCCTGCTATGGGGTTAAATGCAACATCTATCCTTTCTTTAACTAAAGTTTTAGTTATTTCTTCTGCATAATCATCTTCGCGGTAGTTAATAACATAATCTGCCCCCTGGCTTTTCATGTAATTTAACTTTTCTGCCGAACCCGCAGTGGCAAATACGGTGCATCCCTTTAGTTTGCACAGTTGAATTAAAGCCGTTCCTACACCACCCGCACCGGCGTGTATCAACACCTTGTCTGTTGGCCGTAAATTATTCAACTGCCAAGCCATGTAAAAGGCCGTTACATATTGGGTAGCTATGCATAACGCTGCATTTGCATCTAAGTCATCTATCACGGCAAAACCTTGTTCTCCCGTTACAGCATATTCAGCGTATCCGCCAAATCGTGTAAAAGCAATTACCCGTTTTCCAATTAAGTTCTTGTCTAATTCTGCCCCAACATTTTCTATTGTTCCCACAACTTCGTAACCCAATACGCAGGGTAGTCGTGGTGCTTCTCTGTATAAGCCGTTACGCGCCATAACGTCTGCATAATTTAAGCCAAATGCTTCCACCTTTATGCAAACTTCATTTTGATTTGGTGTAGGTTTTTCGGTTTCTCTTATTTCAAACGCAGTGCTTGCGTCACCGTTTTTTACTAAATAAATGGCTTTCATGCTGTTATTTTCCTTGTTTTTTGTCACGTCCTTCCACAACCACCACAAATTCTCCTTTTATGGGGTTATTGGTAAAGTGCTCAATCAACTCTGCAGTGGTGCCACGAACCGTTTCTTCAAACTTTTTAGAAATTTCGCGTGAGATGGAAATTCTACGATCGGCATCAAAAAACTCTTGAAACTGGCTCAAGGCTTTTAAAATACGGTGCGGCGATTCATACAATACAACTGTTCGCTCCTCTTCTGCAATTTTTTGAATGCGGGTTTGTCGCCCTTTTTTGGTTGGTAAAAAACCCTCGTACACAAATTTTTCGCACGGAAAACCCGAGTTTACCAATGCCGGAACAAAGGCTGTGGCTCCCGGTAAACAATCCACCTCTATACCTGCATTTACGCAGGCGCGCACCAATAAAAAACCAGGATCTGAAATAGCGGGCGTACCCGCATCTGAAACGATTGCATAACTTAAACCGCTTTGTAATTCTTCTACAATACGATCTACGGTTTTGTGTTCATTATTTAAATGGTGTGAAATGAGCTTGTTCTCAATTTCAAATTTTTGAAACAGCTTCACAGTTGTTCGGGTATCCTCTGCTAAAACGGCGTCAACCTCTTTTAGTACGCGAATGGCACGAAAGGTAATGTCTTCTAAGTTTCCTATGGGCGTGGGTACAACGTAAAGTTTACTCATTATTCAAATTGAACTTCGTATAATTTGGACCACCATTTTCCGGTAAGGTAGGTTTTTCCGGTTTCGGGGTTGTGAGCTATACCATTTAGCACATCATTGCCCGGCTCGTTTGCATCATTCATTATGCGGTTACAGTCTAAATAACGCAGTACTTTTCCGTTACTTGTGTCTATTTGAACCAATTTACTTTCGGTATAAATATTCGCATAAATGTCCCCCTCAATTAATTCAAGTTCGTTTAAGTTAACTATGCTTTTTTCATTGTCAAACACCGGCAGTGTTTTAACTACTTTAAATGTTTTTGGATCGCGCCACACCAATTGGTCTGACCCATTAGACATTATAATGTGTTTACCATCATTGGTTAAGCCCCAACC
This sequence comes from Crocinitomicaceae bacterium, assembly GCA_963736585.1. GTDB lineage: Bacteria > Bacteroidota > Bacteroidia > Flavobacteriales_D > Crocinitomicaceae > Crocinitomix. The sequence goes on from CAVTPI010000005.1 coordinate 47,897, forward strand.
TTCTCCGTCGTACATAAATGTTGTAAGTTGGTTAAAATCCATATCATACACATAGCAAATTTGCGAGCGGTATGTAATTTGATAAATCGTATCATTTAAAATTGTAATGCCCTCTCCAAACACGGTTCCATCCAGTGCTATTTCTCTTATTTTTGTACCAGATTGTAAATCAACCTCAGCTAAAATAGACTGATTGTACTGACCAGTACCTTCGTAAAGCTTTCCGTTGTAAAACTCTAACCCCTGTGTGTATGAAGTTTTTGAATGCGGATATGTGTTCACTAACTGTGCAACCACAAATTCTGGTTGAATGTCTGAAAACAAAATAACTTCTCGGTTATCCGCTCGTGTTTTGCCCTTATCATCTGTATATGAAATGGCAATTTTCATTGGGCCTACAGATTTATTTTTTGTCGGTATGGCAATCGTTTGGTTGGTTGATTCTAAATTATCTTCAACCACAACACCATTAACAGATACTGCCAAGTTTGAAACAGCCTCAGGCTTATTTACCTGAATTGTTAATTCAATGAAATCTCCAACAAAAAAATCTTCATTGTTAAACGGGGCAGTGATTTGCGCGGGTACGGCTTCTGGCAATTTGTTGTTTTGATTATTGTTATCTTTTTCTTGCTCACCATTACAAGCTGCTGTGGCAACTGCAAGCAATGCCACGGTAAAAAGTTGCAATAAATAGTGCTGTTTGCGTTTCATTTGGTGCAATTAAAAATTTTGAATCATATCCATCAACACTTGTTTTTTACGGGTTGATACCGGAACACGCGTACCATCCTTCATAAAAATATACCCGTCAGATTTTGAAAATTCTTTAATAAAGCGGGCGTTAACAAGGTGTGATTGGTGGACACGAATGAAATAATGATCAGAAAGGAGCTTGTCAAACTCTTTTAATGTTTTTGTAACTAAAATTTTAGTTCCATCTATAAAATAAAACATGGTGTAGTTTACGCTAGATTCGCACCGTAGGATCTCTGAAACCTCTACAATGTGAATTTTTTCCAGCGTATTTAATGCAATGCGTTTTGGTTTGTCAAAATTTTCTTTCAACAGTTCAATGCGGTCTGTTGGTTTTTCTTGTTGCTCCACTCGGCTAACCGCATCCATTAATTCATCCGGATCAATTGGTTTTAGCAAATAATCTACCGCACTAAATTTAAACGCCTTTACAGCATATTCATCTGAAGCGGTGGTGAAAATAAGTTTAAAGTTAGTTTGAGGCAAAATCTCCAACAAATCAAACCCTGTTCCGTCGTTCATTTGAATGTCCAGAAACACCAAATCGGGCTGTACCTCTTTTATTACTTTTGCCCCTGAAACTACCCCTTCTGCCTCACCAACTACTGCTATGTTTACACAGTAATTTTCAAGATCCGCTTTCAGCACTGCGCGCGCTTCTGTAATATCATCAATTATAACGGCTTTTATCATAGTTGCTCTTTAATGGTTTCAGCATCAATTTGACTGTGCGACGCGTTGTAGGTGCAATTGCCGTTTTTAATAATTAACACTTGGGGAGACTGATGCGTGACGTTAAAATCTGCCGCAATTTTATTTGAAATATCGCGGTACGTAATCAAGTCTAAATAAACCGGTGTGGCCTCATCTGCACTTATTTCCCAATAATTTTCCAGTCGGCTTAGCGCCATTGAACTAATAGAACAACGGGTGCTATGCTTTAAAATAACGATCGGTTTTTCGTGTGATTCTTTTTTAAGTTCATCCAACTGTTGTGTTTCAGTTAGTTTGACCCACTTTATATCGTTTTGTGGTTTTTTATTCTTCCCAAATGAAAAAAGTCCCATTAAAATGCTGATTTAAATTGTGATAAAAAACGAATGTCGTTTTCAGAATACAGGCGTAAGTCGCCTACTCTGTATTTTAGTTGTGCTATGCGTTCTACACCCATTCCAAATGCAAAACCGGCGTAAGTAAATGAATCAATATTAGCGGCCTTAAGTACGTCCGGGTCTACCATGCCGCATCCTAAAATTTCTAACCATCCGGTGTATTTACAAACGTTGCAGCCGTCTCCGTTACACAATGTACATGAAACATCAACCTCTGCACTTGGTTCTGTAAACGGAAAATAAGAAGGCCGTAAGCGTATTTTTGCTTTTTCACCAAACATTTCGGTTGCAAAGTATTGCAAGGTTTGTTTTAAATCTGCAAAAGACACATCTTTATCAATATACAACCCTTCTACTTGGTGAAAAAAGCAGTGCGCCCTTGCAGAAATGGCTTCATTTCTATACACGCGTCCAGGTGAAATTGTTCGAATAGGTGGTTTGCTATTTTCCATTACCCGAACCTGAACGAGATGATGTGTGCGTACGCAACGCCATTTCATTCTCCCCTTGTTCAATAAAAAAAGTATCTTGCATGTCTCGCGCCGGATGCTCTGGCGGAAAGTTTAAGGCTGAAAAGTTGTGCCAATCATCCTCAATTTCCGGACCTTCAGAAACCGTAAAGCCTATTCGGTTAAAAATTTCAATAATTTCTGCCCGCACAACGGCTAGCGGATGCCGTGTACCCAATTGCATTTTTTCTGCCGGGCGTGTTAGGTCAATTTTTGTGCTGTTTTGTGCACTTCCGTTTGAACCACTGTCCACTTCTGACTTATAACGATCATAAGCCGCCTCACCGGCCTGTTTTAGAGCATTTAGGCGTTGTCCAAATTCTTTTTTCAGTTCATTTGGTACTGTTCGCAATTCTTGGTAAAGCCCTTTTATAATGTTTTTTGACCCTAAGAATTTGATTCTAAACGCCTCCAATTCTTCGGTAGATTTTACCTTGATTTGGTTCATTTCTTCTTTGATCGCTATTATTTTTTCTTCTAAACCCATTTGAAGTTGTAACTTTTAATGCGCGTTAATTGTTATAGGATTATACTGCAAAGTACAGTACAATGCGAAATTACAAAAAAAGGGCGTACAGCATTGCATAAGTTTTGTTAATGTGAGTCAAAATTTAAATTGCTGAATAGACAACGTTTTCTAAGGGTTTGCGTAATTAAACTGAAAACCGAACCTTTCAGAAAAAAAGCGTATTTTTGTAAGCGTCGCTGAAATGTGAACGATATTAAACTTAAAAAGATGAATAAATTGATTGCGAAAGTTGGATTAGGGATGCTAGCATGTGCATTTTTATCTATGGGATTAGGGTCTTGCAAAAAAAAGTTAGACACAATTGCTAAAGTACGTGTTGTTGACACGGCGGGAAATGATTTTCCGAATGCAATGGTACGTTTGTGGCCAGACCCAACTATCGATATTCACGGAGCAGTGGTGATTGATGATACGGCATTTACAAATGTTGATGGTGTTGCAACGTTTGATTATACAGATGATTTTAACTTAGGCCAGGCTGGTTTTGCTGTACTTAATATTGAGGTACGCAGTGGAGATTCGCTATATGGTGAGGGTATTATTAAAATTGAACCGGAAGAAACAACACAGGAAACGGTAATCGTTCAATAAGTCTTATCTGACTGATAAAATAATGAAAAGCCTGTGCGGAAATGCGCAGGTTTTTTTGTGCGTTATAAATGCTGAATTTAGCTCAAGTTAATAACCTGAGTTCGATTCTTCCAAATTTCCACAGAAGTATTGAAAATAGTGAGATTTTGATAGAAAAAATGTGCCACATTGAGCGCAGTCGAAATGAAGTACTAACTGGTTAATTCAAGGCTTTTTCTGTTGAAAGATTGCTGTTTTCCATACTTTTCGAAGAATTGATTTCATATTTCTTTATACTTCGTTATGGTTTTTCGAAGTGAATACTCCTTCAAAACCATGCCTTGCCTAAAAAAACTGAAATCAACTGTGAGCGTTTGGAAGAATCGAACTCAGGTTAATAAGTTGTAACTTTGGCCAAGTTTGTTATCAGCTCCTGAATGAATTAAAATATAAACCAGAATGCTGTACTTTTTGCTCGACCAACAAGTACTAAAAAAAGTCTCGCTAGCAGGACCTATAACCGATAGACGAATTCTCGAGCCGCAAGCGAGCTGGTAAATCAAGTTTCCTCATCAGTATGCTCAACGTTGAATTAAGCTCCACTTTCTACGTGGTTTTTTTGTGCGTTATAAATGCTGAATTGTACTGAATTGCCTTACCTTTGTGGTATGGTTGAAACACTGTTTTTGGAACTATTTGGCGAAGGTGAATCGCAAGATTTGCTGCACAATACTGACTATGGTTTTCGTATTAAGCTGTTGCAACCGAAAAGCAAGGCGTATAAATTACTTTACACGGATGGGCTTTCCAGCCGCGCGCAGCCGGTGAAGGAGGGCTACGAAGCCTTTCAAAAAATTGAACTTTATTTTTGCTTACCCGCATACTGGAAAATTGAAAATGAAGAATGGCCGTTGCATTGGCTAAACCGTCTGGCTGAACTACCTCAAAAAAATAAAACATGGTATGGCCCAGGTGACACCATCCCCGCAGGAAACCCACCCGAGCAGTTAAGCCAAACGTTTGAAGCGAACCATTTTATGCTTGCCGAACCTATTTTGCTGGCGACAGAACTAAAAAGTGAGCGCGCAAAGCAAATAGAAACGTGTTTTTTTGCTGTTATTCCAATTTTACAACCCGAACTAGATTATAAACTACGCAACTCGGCTACAGTGCTTACAAGCCGCTTGATTCATAAAGGACATACTGAGATGGTTGACACGTACAGAACGTCCGTTTGTCGAAAGCGTTTCTTGGGTTTTTAAAATTTTCGTAGTTTTAGGCAACATGCAACGATTAACACAAGCCGAAGAACAAGTGATGTTACGCCTATGGGGACTTCAACAAGCCACGGTGAAAGAGATTATTCAATTCTACCCTGTTCCAAAGCCAGCGTACAATACAACGTCTACAATTGTGCGCATTTTAGAAAATAAAAAATTTATCGGGCATAAGAAAAAAGGACGCGGGTACATTTACCACCCGTTAATTAGCAAAGCAGCTTATCGTGAGTATTTAGCAAATTGGATGCTTGATAATTATTTTGACTGTTCTAACCAGGCGGCAATTAACTTTTTTAATCAGAACAAACGGTTAGACGAGTTACTTTAAACCTTAGGTATTATTCCAAATTTCCACAGCAGGCTTGAAAATAGTGAGGTTTTAACCTTCTGCTGATTCTATTTCGGTTTTTTTAACCTTTAAACCAATGTCTATTACTTCGGGTAAGGCTTCTTCTCGCATGCCGTGTTGCATTTTAAATACATAGGTACCGGCTGTTGAAAAGCGTCCACCTCTTGCTATTAGCCCTGTAAACTCCACAATTGTACCCGAACTTTCGCCCAGCCATTTTCCGTCGGACTCTGCCAATAAAAACTGCAAGGTGTCTTTATCGGTTACCCCGTTTGGAAATTCACTATACAAAAAAACATAAATATTACTGTATGGGTAATCCGTCGTGGTTCTGAGGTTTACAAAAATATCTAACGGTGAAATGGTATCTGTAACTTCAATCGAAAATGTTTTAATGTCATCACTCATCCACACGTTGTCATCCATTGCGCGGTTTTCTGAAAAAACAGTATCATTCTCACACCCGGAAAAGCCCAATGCTAGTAGTATAACAAACAGTAATCCACACTTATTTTTAACCATTATTCACTGTCTTTTTTGGCAGATGGTTTATCATTTCCACCACTTTTATTTTGTTCATTTTTACCGTTTCCGGTGTTTTTGTTTTCCGGTTTCGGTTTTGGCTTACGTCGTTTATTGTTAGGCCGCTTATTTTGTGGCTTTGGCTTATCTCCATTGCCTTTTTCAGCAGGTTTAGCGGATTGGTTTTTCGCGCTGTCGTCATTTTTTCCCTTAGGCTGTTGCCGTGTATTTGGCTTTGGCTTTTGGTTGTTAGAACGTTTATTTGCTGGTTGGTTACCTGCTTCTTGCTCCTGACTTTTGTTTTTAGGCCGATTATTGGTGCGCTTGGCTTTATTGCCCTGATTTTTATTGGTACGCTTTTTTTGCCCTTCTTGTGGCTTGGCATCTTTACTTTTAGCAGCGTTTGCCTGTTTGGGCTGGTTTTTTTGATTAGTGTTACCACCTGCTGAACCAGATGGGCGTTTTTTCTTTGCGCGTCGTTTTTTATTGCGTTTAAAAACATGTTCAAATCGGTTAAGGCTATCTTGCCCCACCACATCTGTATAATCTGGCACCTCTACTTCAATTTCTTCCATAAAATCTTTCAGGTCGGTCGGTAATTCACCTTCCTTGTTCATTTTTATGATTTCTTTCACCCGCTCGGGTGTTAATGGAATAAACCCAGATGAACCAGGGTTGTTTTTATCCTCTTGAATGTACCACATTTGGCCTTTAAACACATCTGTTTTAACGTGAAACGCAATTCCTTTTTGTGTTTTCAGGCGTGTATCTGAACTTGGAAATTCTTTTAACGCATCCAAGTAAGCATCTAACTCATAATTTAAGCAACATTTTAGCTTACCGCATTGCCCTGCTAGTTTTTGCGGGTTTAATGACAATTGCTGATACCGTGCAGAGGCTGTTGAAACTGATCTAAAATCCGTTAACCACGTGGAGCAGCAAAGTTCGCGTCCGCATGATCCTATTCCGCCCAACCTGGCTGCCTCTTGCCGCACACCAATTTGCTTCATTTCTACTTTTACGCGAAACTCATCTGCTAAATTGCGTATAAGCTGCCTAAAATCTACCCGATCATCTGCTGTGTAGTAAAAAGTGACCTTATTACCGTCACCCTGGTACTCAACATCTGAAATTTTCATTTTTAATGCCAATTCAGAAGCTAAACGGCGCGAAGCAAACATTGTGTCTGACTCTCTTTCGCGCATGCTTTTCCACTTTTCAATATCTTCTTTTGTAGCGCGTCGTAAAATTGAACGTGCTTCGTGTGCTTTAAAATTTTGTGTTTTTTTCCGTACTTGAATGCGGGCTAATTCGCCAACAATTGATACTATGCCCACATCATATCCGGGGCTTGCATCTACTGCTACAACATCTCCAACCTGAAGATTAATTCCTTTTATATTTCTGTAAAAACCTTTACGGCTATTTTTAAAACGTATCTCTAACACGTCATACGTGCTTTGCCCGTTCGGTAATTCTACATCTGCCAACCAATCAAATACGGATAATTTACCACAACTGCCCGTGCCGCAAGAACCATTGCTCTTACAACCATTCGGTACTCCTCCTCCATTTGAACAATTACTGCATCCCATTTCCGTAGTTATTTTATCAACTTGTAAAGTTAATGGTTTAACTTGACAATTAGTTAAAAATCGATTCGCTCAATTTTAACATCACCGTTTTGAAAAATTTGCAAATCAATGAAATTATCGGCTATGCCACCGCCTACACCGCTTCCGTAAAAATGAAATTGACCTGAATGGGCCTCATAATAGCTTCCAATTTCTGTACAACACCCCAAATCACCGGCAAAAAAGTAAACGGGCTCTTGCCGCTGATGCAATAAAGGAAAACCCGTTTCCCAAAAAGTAGTGTCACCGTCAAACAGGGCATACGAGTTTGGACGAATGGAATCTAACGCTATGCTGTCTGGTGTGTTTTTTAACCACCACAGTTGGTGCGTAAACAGAAATATGTTGTCGTAATTGGTTACGGAGTTCAATTTTTCATTCAGCATGTTTTGCTGCTCTTCATCTATCTTCCATCCGTTTAATGATGTGTTTAGCATCAAAAATAAATTACCTCCTACTGTAAAATCGCTGTACTTTTTGGGTTGTAGTTTTTCTGTTAAATAACTACCAACGTCATGGTTACCGGGTGCTAAATACCATTGTTTAGCATTTAGTTGGTCTATTTCTTTCGCTACTGTTTTCCATGTTTCATCATCCCCTTCTTTTACCATATCACCCGTAAAAATTAAAGCATCTACTATTTGGTTACTGTAATGTGATTGATAGGCTTTCAAAAATTTAGGATAAATGGAGTTTGTTACAGAATCTGGATTACCATAGGCGTGCCCCACAATGGCTGCTTGATAAATAAGGGGTGTTTTTGCTTCTTTTACTCCACCGCCAGAACAGCCACTTAAGCTAGTAATTCCCATAAAAACAAGAACTATATGTACAATTCTAAACACCTTTTTTTATGAGTTTAGTGAGTTTTATGAGCAAATCTGAAAATAAGATTTTGGCGTTGGCATTCCGCTCTAAATGATAAAAAGAGGCATTAAATTCTTCAATTAATTCAGAAATATTTTGATTGTTGATGAACCGGGCAAATTTTTCTAAAAACTTACGTTCCTCGTCGCGTAAGTTTACTAGTTCGCCTTTCATGTAGTTTAAAATAATGCTTTCGCGAAAAATGTGCAATGAATATTTGATGAAGTTTTTTTGGTTTTCTTTATCTAAACCGGCGGCTTCCTCACTTATATCCATCAACTCTATTGGATTGGCGGCATAAGCGGCGCGCATCATTTTTACAAATAAATCAAAAAATAAATGCTGTGACTTGGCGCCCTGTAATAGTTCAATTGCCTCTGTAACATTACCTTGACTGAGAGATGCAGCTGAAGCTGCCGCGGCTTGTTCTACATTATACGTTTTTACCAAATAGTTTTGTACTTCTTCTATTTTCAACGCTGGTACACGAATAATTTGCGTACGCGACAAAATGGTGGCTAAAATATATTCGGCATTATCACTCAGTAAAAAGAAGAGTGTTTTTTCGGGCGGCTCTTCCAGCAGCTTTAATAATTTGTTGGCAGATTGGGCATTCATTTTTTCGGGCAACCAAATTATCATCACTTTGTACTTTCCGCTGTATGATTTTAAGGTAAGTCGTTTTAAAATTTGCCGGCTTTCTTCAACTCCGATAGATGCATTTTTACCCATTTCATCCAACGACTGTTGCCACTGCTTTAAGTTGAAATAAGGTTGCTGTTTTATTAAAGCATTCCACTCATTAATCCGATCGATAGACGAGCCTATTTTATTGGTTTTTGATGCCACCACCGGAAACACAAAATGTAAATCGGGGTGGACTAGGTTGTTTACTTTTTTGCAGTTGGGGCATTCGCCGCACGAATCTGTTTTTGACGGATTATCACACAATAAATATTGTGCAAAGGCTAAGGCAAGTGGCAGTTTACCTGTACCCTCTGGTCCTAAAAAAAGCTGGGCGTGGCTTACACGATTCGTAGCCACCTCTTGTATAAGTGCTTTTTTTATGCTTTCATTTCCTATGACCTCTTTAAACTGCATGACTGTAAAAATAAGGATATTCGGCAGATGATTTTTGTGTTGTTATTGACAATTTGGTAAAAAAAGCGCTTGAGGTGTACAATTCATCCCTCACATTGCCATGTGCCGCTTACTTCACCTATTTCGTTTACAGACAAAATATATGCAGTAGGACTGAAATAAAGGCAGCACCAAAAACACGAGGCGGCTCACGCCGAAGTTGAAGGCTAATTTTTTAGGGTTGTTTTGTATACTAAAAATTAAAAATAGATTGCCTATTCGTTGCACTTTGCTTTGTTCTTGACTATTTTGTAATTTTACCATTACTAATTTCACAAACACGTCGAACCTAAAACCCGACAAACCAATTTAAAAACACATACAATGAAAAAAATTACCACATTATTTTTGGCTTTAATGGCAGTTAGCACATTTAGCCAAGTTACCGTTAAAGAAGAAAAAGTTAATATTGGCGGCAACAAAGATGGGTTTACAGTAGACATTCCCTATGGAGATGTAAAACAAATTGAAAAAGCGCTGAAAGATGAGCTAAAGGATTGGAAAGGCAAATACTCTGACAAGGACTATATTTTTGCAGATGATTGTAAGTTAAAAGAAATGGGCAAAAATACATTTGATGTATTTGCCAAGGTGGTGGAAAAACCAGAAGGTGGCGCTATCGTATCTGTAGCGGTAGATTTAGGTGGTGCATTTTTAAATTCAAAAGACCACAATGATAAATCTAAGGTGATGCAAACGAAACTGAAAAAGTTTGGCGTGAGCACCGCAAAAAATGTGGTTGATGAAGAGGTGAAGGAGCAAGAAAAGGTATTGAAAGAACGCGAAAAAGAGTTAGCCGATTTAGAAGATGAGCAGAAAAAAATGGAGAAGGAAATTGAAGATTATAAAAAGAAAATAGAGGAGAGCGAAAAGTCCATTGAAGAATCTAAAAAAGCGCAAGGCGATAAAAAAGCCGAGATTAAAGCGCAGGAAGCGGTGGTTAAAAAAACCGTAGAAAAGAAAGAAGCAGTGAAATAATTTATTTCGCTTTTTCTAATTGAATTTGAACTAAATTTGAGCCCTTGTTAATGCTGTTGCATTGGCAAGGGTTTTTTACATTATGTCGTCTACCGTAAAACATTATTTAATCCTCAACTTCATAGTTTTAATATGGGGGTTTACCGGTGTATTGGGCGATCAAATGCAGATTGAATCTGACCAGATTACTTTTTTTAGAATGGGTCTGGCCTTTATTTCTTTATTTGGTTTATCCTTTTTTTTTAAGACGAAAACAATCAGCCGTAGGCAATTAATATACCTGCTATTAACAGGCGGTGTAGTTTCCTTACATTGGTACTTGTTTTTTCTGGCTATTCGCACTAGCACTGTTTCAATAGGCGTGGTGTGTATGTCAAGCAGTACGCTTTTTACCGCCATAATTGAACCGCTTGTTTTTAAAAAGAAACACCTGGGTTCTGAATTTTTGTTGGGCTTTGGTATTATAGGTGGTATTCTGTTAATTTTTGGTTTTGAACCGGAGCATAAACTGGGCATATTTTACGGACTTATTTCTGCATTGCTAGCTTCTTTATTTAGTGTTTTAAACGGTAAGCATATTCAAAAAATGTCGCCATTAACCATTACTATGTATGAAATGCTTGGCGGGTTTTTTGTAATGGGCATTTTTATCTTCTTTTCTGGTTCTATGAATGCCTCATTGTTTAATATTGGTGGGTTAGACTGGATTTACCTGCTAATTTTGAGCCTTATTTGTACAACCTTTGCATTTATGGTAAGTGTTTGGATTATGAAATTTGTGAGCCCATTTACGGTGAGTTTAAGCATAAATATGGAACCTGTTTACGCCATTATTATTGCGTTAATTGTGGGTTACTATCAAGGAACGAATCAAGAAAAAATGTCTGTTGGATTTTACCTTGGAACAGCCATTATACTTGCGGCTATCTTTACAAATGCATACTTAAAAAAGCAACGTTCAAAAGCGCGAAAGTTAAGCAAATAGCTGGGTGTTTTCATTTTTATTGCTAATTTGGAAGCGCAATGCGATCTAAAAAGATAATTTTGCAAAAAAACCGATCAAATCAATAAACTATGACTAAGAAAAAATTTATCGTTCCCTTTGACTTTACTGAGGTTGCAGAGAGTGCTCTTGAGCATGCAATGGTAACTGCTCAAGTTATTGGAGGAGATGTTCATTTGCTGCACGTTGTTGGCAAAAAAGATGCGATAAAAGAAGCCAAGAAAAAACTTGAAGGTGCTGTTGAAAAGGCACATGCGTCGACCCAATCAGAAGGTGTGGAAATTATAACACACGTACGAATTGGAAATATTTTTGACGACATTGCTGAATTTTCTTTAGAAATTGGTGCAGAATTAATTTTTATGGGTACGCATGGTGCTCACGGTTGGCAGCACATTACGGGTAGCCACGCCTTAAAAGTTGTTACAAGTTCGCCAGCACCATTTATTGTAGTGCAAGAGGCTAAAATTAACATTTCGGGGTATGATGATATTGTTGTACCATTAGACTTACATAAAGAAACGAAACAAAAGCTAACCCTTGTTGCCAATATGGCACAGTACTTTAACTCTCGCGTACATGTTGTTATTCCAGATGAAACGGATGAATTTTTAAAGCATACCGTAAAGGCAAACATTATTTTTGCCAATAAATTTTTTGGCGAGCGCGGCATAGAAGTAACCACTACTTTAAAACCATCTAAAGATTTTAATAAAGAGGTAATTGCCCATGCGGTGGAAGTAAACGCGGATATTATTACCATTATGAACCTGCAGAAAAACCAATTGTTTGGTGTGCTAGGCAGTAATCAAAATGAGCAATACATGATTACCAATGAAGCAAAAATTCCTGTTTTATTGGTGAACCCGATCAATGCTACCAATGCTTATCAGCCAATATTTACCTAATTTACAGCCCTTTTATTTTTTTAATCCTATTAAAAACCCGTTCAAAAACGGGTTTTTTTGTGAACAAAGAAACCGTTTCAGTGTTATAAGCGTATGTTAATCGATAAGAGATATGCGTTAAGCGATTATTGAATATGAACGGTTACCTTTTTGATTTTTAATGCATATATTTGCGACGCAACGCTTCCATTTGTATTGACAATGCGTCAGTTAACAACTTAAACATAACGTGCGACGAAATACAGCTACATACGGTATTATACTTCTTACTTTTATGGTGATAGCAAGAGCAGCTACACTTGATAAGAAAGAGTACTCAGAAAGCACAACAGAACTAGCTGAAGAACAGCCAAAAGCAACACAGTTTACTACCGCGCTTAATGCAGGTTTTGAAAAAAAACACAGTACCAATAAACTAATTGCTACACGTGCCGTTACAGAAAAATTTGTAGAACACAAACCGGCTTACGTGCCTCCAACCAATCCTAATCAGCAACTGAACACAGCAGCATTAGCTGAGCGCCAAATTGAACCTGTAACCCAGCCAACCGAAGCGGTTACTGAGTTAGTTAATGAGCTGAAGGAAGAAGCCGAGTGAGAATGCACTTTCGTTAGACCATGAAAACACGATTAACACAACAATTTCGCTTCTGTTTCCACGGAAAAAAATTAACGCCAGACCCAGCAGAGACTAAGCTAAGGCTACTAATCTGAGGCATTGTTTTATCCAATCAAATTACTGAGGGGTTGATAATTTTAAATTATCTGCCGGGCACTTCTGAAATTATAGTAAGTTAAAAGATACGTTCTAAATTTCTTCTTCTCACTTTTTTATCTTACGGATTCAGCTTTCGCTAACCACGAGCGCAAAAAAAGGCGATACCAGCTTTTGACCTTTGATCCGTTTTAACGAATTCACGTTAAATATTTTTGTTCTAATAATTTAAATTTGGCACGGCATTTTGCCACTAACTCTAATGCCTGCTCTTCATTTACCTCTTCTGATTGTTCTATTGCTGAAGCCATTTCTTGCTCTGCAAAAAGGTCAAACATATACAAACCCGATTTTAGTTTGTGTACTTTGGCCTTTATTTGTTTGATATTTTTGAGTTGAACAGCACTTTCTAATTCTTTTAAGGTAGTACCGCTTTCTGCTAAAAACATTTTTACAATGTTGGTGATGAAGTTATCGTCTACATTACCAGCCTCTTTCATTTGGCTGAAAAAGCGATCTCCCCCCTTAAAATATGTCGCCGATTCTTTTTTATCTTTCATTTGGGCATAAGTTGATTTGTATGCGCATTTAGACTAAAAATAAACGTTTTTGAAATAAGTTTGTTTGTTTTGAGCTTAAATTACATCATACCTACGATAAAATTAGCAAAGCAGATTTTTAGTGCTTTACTTTTTTAATCGCTCTTTTAATACCTTCTTGTAATTACGGCTTACGCGAATTTGCTTTCCTCCAACAACTACACCGTCTCCATTCAACACATCTACTTTATTTAGTGATATGATGTATGAGCGGTGGACTCTTAAAAAGTCTTCTTCTCCGAGCTTTGTTTGGATGGATTTCATAGTTGAAAGCACGGTGTACCGTTTATCATCTGTATAAATTTGCACATAATCTGCAAATGCTTCTATGTAATTAATGCTTGAAAAATTAAGCTTTACATGCTCGTTACCTGACTTTATGAACAAATGTTTATCTGTTTCGGGAGAACGTAATGAAATACTATCTGAAATAGCTTTGACACGGTTCAGCCCCTTTAAAAAGCGGCTATATTCTACTGGTTTTACCAGGTAATCTGTCACATCATAATTATATGATTCTGCGGCGTAACTTGGGTTAGAACTTACAATAATCACCTGCGGAATTTTTTTAGCTGCTTCAATAAAGTCCAACCCTGTCATTTCAGGCATTTCAATGTCTAAAAAAATAAGGTCGCAATCTACATTTTCAATTTCTTTCAGGGCTTGCTCGGGGTTCGAAAACTCTTTTACCAATTGTAAATCATCTGTAAAGTTGATGTAGGAACGTATAATTTCTCTCGAAACACTATCGTCATCTATTATTACAACATTAAGCATAGTTCTGTTATTTTCCGCATTAAAGATACGTATTAAACTGAGTTGACAAAACTGAAATATGCTTATTACGGAACATAATTTTCGGCTGAAATTTAAGGTTGTTTTTTCGCTTATTCTGTTGTAAAAAACAGCTTTTTTACATTTGGATGATGATAAACGTTGTGCGCCGATTCATTTGGTGCAGGCGCTCAAATTGTTCTCTGTTAGTTCTGGCAAATGAGTTAATGAAAGCATCATTCAGCTCCACATTATCGCCTAAGCCTTTGTCGGAAAGGTCTACAACGTTAGGAACAGATTCGCCATAGCCTTTACCCGAAATACGTTCGGGGTTACTGATGCGTTTGGCAATATATGCCGCAGAGGCTTTTGCCCGTTTGGCAGAGAGTGCCTCATTTTGACGGTCATTTCCACGGCTATCGGTATGTGAGCCTAATTCAATAACCATAGTTGGGTTTTCATTCATTACTTTCACAATTTTATCTAATTCTTCGGCAGCGTCTGCACGGATATTGGCTTTGTTTACATCAAAATAAATGGGGTCAACTTTTATCATTTTTGATAAGTCTTTCCCGATTTGGATTTTTTCTAATGAAACATCAAGCGCGGCTTGCATATTATACACTCCTGGAGCGGTAAAAATTACGTCATAGGTTAAGTCTTTTGAAAGGTAGCCGTCTTTCTCCAAAAGAATCGTGTAATTTCCTTCGTCATTTAGTCTTTTGTCGGACAAGGGAAATAAATATTCGCCATTAGAACGTGTAAAGTCCCGCTCTATTTTTTGAGTGTAATTGTCCAATACGGTAACTTTTACACTGTCAATTGGTTGGTTAGTTCCGCTTTCGGTTACGTTAAAAAACAGGGTAATGCCGGGGTTTTTTTCTAACATCAAATCTGCCACAATGGCTTTACTCTCCATGTGGGTATCTACCGCTTTACTTCCATCAAAATAACCCGTTTTATGCCCTCTTAAATTAAATATTTTATCCTCTGCCACACTAAATTCAAACTCGCCCTGGCTATTTGTGGTTACTGTTTCTTCATCAGCCGTTAACAAATCAAACAACGTAACTTCTACACCGGGCAAGTAAAGCCCTCTTTCATCAGTGGCAATGCCTTTTATTGTTTTACCGAATGAAAACGGTCTTTTTAGTTGAAACGAATAAATGTCGTCACTGCCTTTTCCACCATCTCGGTTTGAGGAGAAGTAACCAATTTTTTGATCTTCACTCAAAATAAAGCCAAAATCATCATCATTTCCGTTAATTGGTGCGCCAAGGTTCATTATTTTACCAATTGATAAATCTCGTTTTATTTGTGCCAAATAAACGTCTAAGCCTCCTAAACCTGCGCGTCCATTTGAGGCAAAAAACAACATTTCATTTTTGGGATGAATGAACGGAAACAACTCGTCTCCCTCTGTGTTTATATCCTCTCCTAAGTTTATCGCGCCTCCGAATGTTCCGTCTCCATAAATACGCGCTTTATAAAGGTCTACGCCTCCCATACCACCAGGCATGTTTGAAGCAAAGTAAAGCCATTTACCATCTGCACTAATGGTGGGGTGACCTGTGGAATATTCATCACTATTAAACGGCAATGGCTTTGCGGATCCCCATGAGTTTCGGTTTTTTTGCATCATGTACAGCTGTAACCGTTTTACGCCTTTGGAGCTTTTGCCTTTGTAATTGTTCCGGGTAAAAATCATTAAATTACCTCTTGCATTAAAGGCTGCTGGCCCTTCATGAAATTTTTTATTAACGGATTTATTAAACGGTGCCGGGTTTACAAACTCATTATTTCCATTTACTTCTGTACTGTAAAGGTCTAAAAACGGCAATTTATTTCTGTTCCAGCGTCGTAAAATAGGTTTTACCCCCTCACGGCTAGAGACAAATACAATTTTATCGTCATAAAAAACTGGAGAAAAATCTTGCTGCTCGCTGTTGATGGATAAGTTTTCTATAACAAAATTATAATCTAACTTTAGCAGCCTGTGGTGCCCGCCTATGTTGTCCAAAATCAGTTTTGCCCGTTGGTCTTCACCATTCATTTCACGGAATTTTTTCATCCATTTTTCAGACGCGTCGTATTTTTTATTTTCGCGCAAAACGGCTGCATAGTTGTACACATCTTCTGCCGTATGCCCTTCTAATAAAATAACCTCTCTGAACAATCGTTCTGCGGTTTCTGTTTCATGCAGCTTCCAAGCGCTAATGGCTTTTTTTCTAGTAATTTCTACCGTTTGATCGTTTACCGAATTGTACTTTAAATACGCCTCTTCATACGAAAAACCTTCAAAAACACGGTCGGCCTGTGCTTTTTTTGCTTTTTCTGACTGTGCAGCGCTGTAAAAAGCTGTACCAACCAATAATATGAGCAATAGTGCGTTTTTCATGTTTTTATTTACCTACGCTTAGTTGTTTTAATGCGCTAAAAATAACGCGGTGATTCTATTTTTAGTTTGTCTTTAAATATAAAATCGTACCGCAACATTAACTCATGCGATCCGCCATTGTATTTTCCGGTGGCATTGCCATAAGACCAATCAAACGAATAACCAATAGAAAATTGCTTGGAAGCATTAATGCCTGCCAATACACCAAAGGCATCTGTGGTGCGCACCATTGGCCCCACCCACATTTTATTTTTATAATAAAACAGGGCTGTTAAATCCATTACTACAGGCGCTCCACCGGTTACTCTGACAAAGGTGGTGGGCTTAATTTTTAATGTACCAGATGAATTTAGGTCTAAAACTACACCTGAAATGAAATAATAATGCCGGATGGCTGTTGCTCTATCAGGTACTGGGACGGTAGATGTGGACACTTCATTTTGAAGTAAACGCGGTACGGATAAACCAGCATAAAAACGAGGCATGGAATAATACAAACCAAAACCAAAGTTGGGCATAAACTGGTTTTGCACCGCTTGGTTAAAATGCGGATCATTCGCCTGGATGGTTTCTAGCTGCGCAAAATCTGTTGTGATGAGGTTGACGCCTGCTTTTAAACCAAAGGCCAATTTACCCCGGCTGCCAATTTTAATTTTGTAAGCCACATCAACAGAAACACCGGCATTTTTAACAGGCCCCAACTGGTCGTTGGAAAGGGAAGCCCCTAAACCTAATTTTTGATTAAATACTGGTGCATGTGTTGTAATGGTTTGTGTAATTGGTGCACCGGGGAAACTCAACCATTGAGAGCGGTGCAAACCAGTTAGCGTCAATGCATCTCTACTACCAGCGTAACCGGGGTTTACAGAAAGTGTGTTAAAGGAATAATGCGTGAATTGCGCATCTTGCTGAGCCGCTAAATTTTTGCCCCACAACAAAGCTACCATTAACAGCAAGCCGCTAACGGTAAAAAAGGTGAAGCTATGTTTATGCGTTGTACTCATTGCTTGTTATTTGTTGATGAAAACATACCCTTTAATCGGTTCATTTTCTGTTTCATCTCCTAAATCTAGTACATAGTAATAGGTGCCAACGGGCAGTTCTCTTGTGCCGGCGGCAACCCCAAAAATATTTGTGCCGTCCCAGTCGCTATTATAACCTTGGGTGGCTTCGTACACTTTGCTGCCCCAACGGTTAAATACGAATAATGTGGCATTTGGATACGCTTCAATACCTAAAATAACGAAGAAATCATTTATGCCGTCGCCATCTGGTGAAAAGCCTGTTGGGATTATTAAGCCGTCCAAACACTCATCACGATCTAAATAATCGGGTACGCCATCAAAGTCGCAATCGTCATACACCATGTCGCCATCTGCGTCTGCTTCGTCCTGCGTTAATAATCCGTCGTCGTCGTCGTCAACATCTCTATAATCCTCTATACCGTCACCATCTGTATCATCTGGCCCGGTGCCGTCACCATTTGGATCGTTTTCATCAGCGTCTGGCACGGTATCGTTATCAGCGTCTAAATCCTGGTAATCGTCCTCACCATCTCCATCCGTATCTGGAGGAGTTAGACCGCCCTCGTCATCAAGTCCGTTGTTATCTGTATCTGTAAAATCATCCAGCACGCCGTCTGCGTTCGTATCTGTTCCGTCGCCTTCAATTATATCGTCTATTCCGTCGTTATCACTGTCAATATCTGTATCGTCGGTATTGGCATCTCCATCTGTATTTGTTTGGACAATGGTTTTATGTGTATCATTCCACCCGTCTGCATCTGCATCTGTAAAATCATCTGCCAGCCCATTGTGTTCGGCATCTGGTAAACCATTTTCTTCAGCATCTGTTATGCCATCATTATCGCTATCTAAATCATGATAATTAGGAACGCCGTCACTGTCAAAATCAAGCACACCCACTGTCATTCCAACATCTGCTGCACCATCTGCATCTCCATCTGTAAAGTCGTCAACCTTTCCGTCGCTATTTTCATCCGCCCCTCCGTTTTCTAAAATATCTGGAGTACCGTCGTTATCTGAATCTAAATCTAAAAAGTTAACTACGCCGTCGGCATCTTTATCAGCCAAGCCATTTGTTGTTCCACTATCTGCCCAACCATCTTGATTTAAATCTTCAAAGCTGTCTACCCTACCATTATTGTCCGTGTCTATACCTCCGTCTTCCTCAATATCATACAACCCGTCATTATCACTATCAATGTCTTGGAAATTACGCTTTGTGTCTGTATCTGTATCTGCGGTGGCAAGTGCTGTACCGCCGTTGTCGGTGTCGTATAAATCGTCTAACCCATTGGTGTTGGTATCATTTATTAAATGGTTATCAGCATCAATATCGTCTACGCGTCCATCATTATTTGTATCTATACCACCCGCCTCAATAATGTCAGCAATTCCGTCGTTATCTGAATCTAAATCTAAAAAGTCGGGTAGGGGGTCAGTATCTGAGTTGGTAGGATTTGTTAACGGGTCATTATCTCCATCCAGGTTTAAATCTTCTACCAAATCCGGAATACCGTCATTGTCATTATCTACATCTAAAAAGTTTGGAATACCATCACTATCGGCATCCATGCTGTTTTCTCTGTAATCTAAATCACCAATTCCAGGAAAATCTGCATCTGCTAAAACACCATCTGTAAGCGGATTAACTGTACCATTACCTGCATTTACAGTGGCAGTGGCTATGGATAGTACAATTGCGTCAAAGGCGTCATCTAGCCCGTCTGCATCAGCATCTGAACCAGCAGGTGTTATATCTGCAACGCCGTCACCATCTGCATCCCATGCCTCTAAAATATCTAGTTCTCCATCATCATCTGCATCTGTATCAATATAACACGGCGTGCCGTCTAGCTCAAAATCAAACGGATTTAACGGTGTGCCTCCTGCATCTGCATCAAAAGCATCATTCATTCCGTCGTTGTCCGAATCTGCAGGAGCAAACGGGGTGTAGCCGGCGGTTGGTTGCGCCTCAATATGATCTGCAATGCCATCACCATCCGAATCAATATCTAAAAAATTAGCCCGGGTAACAGCATCTGTATTGGGCAATGGCAACGCGGTGCCACCATCTCCCACTCCTGGTACGGTATTATCATCTGTATCTACTACATCAGAGAAACCGTCTGCGTCTACATCTGCAAAAGCATCTAGCAAGCCATCCAAATCTGCATCTGTTCCTCCGGCTTCTATTACATCATAAATACCATCATTATCTGCATCTAAATCAATATAATTGGGGTGACCGTCCCGATCAAAATCATCATGCCCTAAACTTATTCCGCCATCACCAGTGCCCGGAATGGTATTATCATCTGTATCTACTACATCAGAAAAACCGTCTCCGTCTATATCTGTAAAAGCATCTAACACACCATCTCCGTTTGTATCGGCTCCATTATTTTCTGTAACATCTGCTATGCCATCATTATCCGAATCTAAATCCAACCTGTTTTTAATGCCATCATCATCCGTATCATTATCTACAAGTGAAACGCCCCCATCACCTTCTCCCGGTATTGTATTGTCATCTGTATCCACCACATCTGCAAAACCATCTGCATCTGTATCGGTTACATCATCTAATACACCGTCGCCATTAGCATCTGTACCTCCAGCTTCTAACACATCTGGTATACCATCATTATCACTATCCAAATCGAGTCTGTTTTTAACCCCGTCATTATCTGAATCAATACCAACAAGCGGAACCCCACCATCATCTGCATCATGTGTATTTGCTAATCCGTCATCATCTATATCTGTTGGATCATCTACTAGCCCGTCTCCATTAGCATCTGTACCACCGGCTTCAACAATATCTGCAATACCATCATTATCTGAATCTAAATCTAACGCATTTGATAAACCATCATTATCGGCATCATCTGCACCCTCTTCTGTATCAATTATTCCGTCGTTATCATCATCTACATCATCTACATCACAAATACCATCTCCATCTGTATCTACCAACAGAAAAATAGAAACTTCGTCAAACTCAGGCGGGCAAGTTCCATGTGTTATTGTCCACCTTAACAGGTTTTCACCAAACGATAAATCTTCAATATCGGAGTCAAAATTTGTGGGGTCGGTTAAAAATCCATCTCCGGATAATACTTCCCACATTCCGCCGCCAACTGCAGGTACATCTGCATTTAACGTGGTAACAGGGTCACCACAAATTTCTTGATCTAGCCCTGCGTTTGGCGTTGAGGGTAATTCATCTACATTTATTGTAACCTCATCTGTTGATGAGCCGGGGCAAGGGTCATTTGTGATCGTCCAGGCAAATGTATTCTCGCCAGCGGTAAGCCCCGTAACGGTTGTATTAAATAAAGTAGGATCTGTCAGTGTTGCGCCTCCGGCAACTACAGTCCATAAACCTGTACCAATTGCAGGGTTGTTGCCGGCAAGTGTTGCCGTACCGGGGTCAACACATGTGACTTGATCTGGCCCTGCATTTGCGGTGGTCGGTGCATCTATATATGCATCTACTACCATTTCTACTGTATCTGCACAGCCCAAAAATGGTTCGTAAATGGCATAAAATGTTCCGGGTGCCGTTGCGGCTACTGCGGGTGCATAACCATCATCAAAATAACTATACCCACTTTCATCATACGGAAAATCGGCAAATACGGCATCTGCGCAATAGTCTGTAATTAACGTATCTGTCGGTAATGTACAGCTAGCTGTATTTACTGTAAGGGAGGTTGGCCCCGTAATTGGGCAACCGTCCCCATCTACTAATCCGGGGTTACTGCCGTTACTGAACATGGTTCCGGAATCATCTCCAACGCCAAAAATATAGGCTCTATTTTCAATTTCATTGTCGCACGATAGGTATACACAATCATCTGTTACAACGGTTCTGAACGTAAAAACAGTGCTGTCTAACCCTGTTGGGCTGTCTGTTACATCACCACCCACTGCAGCGCTAGCACCCGCACCTATATTAACCCTAAGCGTATTATCTGCGGCATTATAAACGGCTTGGTCATCTCCTCCGGCATCTGTTTTTGTTCCTAAGTTTGGACCAAAGACAATTTCAACAGAATTTGGTACATAGATGGTGTTTTGGGCAAGTGTATCAATAATATACATATCTGTAGCAACTCCCGACCCGGTGTTTGTGCCAACTACAGTATATTCTAGCGTATCTCCGGCAAGAATATCGCCCCCGTTTAAATCTTCTGCCCTTACTTCTGCTCGAATGTCGGGCTCTTGCGTATCTATGGCCAATGTGATAACCTGTACCTGAAGGTTTTCGTTGGCTGAGGTGATTTTTACAGTGGCCTCTGTAGCGCCGTTTCCGATATAACTGAATGTGGAATTATCTGGCGCAAAAACATCTGCATCAATAGAAATACTGTTGTGGATAAGTGGGGTTTGAGAAGTGCTAACGACTCCTTTTCTTGTTTGAGATGAATTAAAAATATCTCCTGCCGGATTAAGTGCATTATCAATTTCAACAAAACCGGAGCCTCCGTCAAACAAAAGTGAATCTCCATTAAAACCACGGTCTCCGTCATAACTAAACACGCCCAATTCAAAATTTACCGGACCAACGGTTGGGGTTAAAAAACCAGAAATTACCGATTCAACATCTGTACTTATATTGTTTACATTTACCAAACCGTCAAGCACGTTTAACTGGCGCATGGGTAATAAATCATTTTTATATACGACTACAATATTCCACCCGCCCCAACGGTCATTACCACCATCTAAATGGCTGTAAATATTACCCGCCATATATTCTGACTCTAACGGGTTTGCATTTACAAGGTCTGTAATATCTGCGAAACAATAATAAACTTGATTTGCCAAACCATCTGCGGCTCCAGCATCAATTAATACATCAGCGTCTATTGGTAAATAGCCCGTGTTGTTTGCTTGAATTAAAATGGAATTTCTGAGGCTAAAGCCAGGGTCAGCATTATTTGATCGGCCTCCCCAGTAAACACCTGCAAAAAGCACTTCGCTACAGGCATCTAAAATAAGACTATCAGCACTGGAGCTAAATGTAGCTGGGTCAACATCAATGTCTACATAGTCAGCAACATGGTCATTGTTTTGACTCCACGTTGAAAATGTAGGGGGAAGTTGTGTCGCTAAATCAGCACAATTTGCGCCGCCCGTGCCGGTGCCGTTACACTCTAAAATAGTATTGGATACGTACGCTATATTACCTTTTGCAGCGACTTGAAAACGCAGTGCAAAGGGCACAACTGTTTGGCTCAGTGAAAACACCGAGAAAAAAGCGAGCACCCAAGACAGTAGGGAGAAACGTATAATTTTCATCATAAGATGCTGCAATTAATTCAGTTACATTTGATTACCATTCTCAAAATAAAATCACTAATTTAAACAATAGCGAGCGTATTTTGTGTATTTAATCGATTTTAAACGCTTAGAAATAGACAAATCAGGTAAAAATACCTGTGAATGTATGTTTTTGGACTAGTAATTAATGTTAATACAACATTCCCACTATGGCGGCGGTTAGTAAACTGGCTATTGTACCGCCAAGTAATGCCTTCATCCCCAACTTAGAAAGCAGCCCTTTGCGTGATGGAACGAGAGCACCGATACCTCCTATTTGAATACCAATGGAGGCGAAATTTGCAAACCCACACAACATATAGGTTGCTATAATTACAGATTTATCGCTGAGTTCATTTGCGGCGCGCATTTCACCCAGGCGGGGGTACGCAATAAACTCATTTAACACTGTTTTTTGCCCTAAGAGTTCACCCACGGCTAAAATATCACCTCCTTCTACTCCAATTAACCACACAATTGGCGCGCCGATATAACCGAGTATAAATTGAAACGATAAGCCATCTTTATAGGGTGTGTTTGCTGCAATTACGTCATTTAATCCGGTGACGCCGCCGAGTTGGCCTAAAACACCATTACCCAACGCCATTAATGCAATAAACACAAGCAGCATAGCTCCAACATTTACGGCTAGTTTTAATCCGTCTGACGTTCCGTTTGAAATGGCTTCTAATATATTGGACCCCATTTTTTGTTTTTCTACCGCTAAATCTTCATTAATTTCTTCAGTTTCGGGCACTAATATTTTAGAGGCAACAATTGCTGCTGGTGCAGAGATAATGGAGGCGGTAAGTAAATGTTTGGCAAAAAAGGCTTGTTGCACAGGGTCGTCTCCTCCTAAAAAGTTAACATAAGCGGCCAATACGCCCCCGGCAATTGTGGCCATGCCACCTGTCATTAAGCACATTATTTCAGACTTGGTCATCCCCAATAAATAAGGTTTGACGAGGAGTGGTGATTCGGTTTGTCCTAAAAAAACATTGCCCGCGGCAGCTAAACTTTCTGCACCGGAAAGGCGCATAAATTTTTTCATTACCCAAGCAAAGGCATAAACAATTTTTTGCAGTAACCCTACATAATAAAGTGCGCTCATTAAAGCAGAAAAAAAGATAATCGTTGGTAATACTTTTACGGCAAAAGTTATTAAAGGCGCTTGTACTTCGCCTACGCCTAATTGGCCAAAAAGAAAATCTACGCCATCATCTGTGAATGAAATGAGTTTAACAAATTGCCGGCTTATCCAATAAAAGCCACCTTCTACAAAGGGTACTTTTAATACTAGAATGGCAATAACAATTTGCAATGCCATGCCTTTTGCTACTAGCCCCCAATCTATTTGTCGTTTTTTACCTGAAAATAAAAATGTAATAACCAACAATGCTGTTATGCCAATAATTCCGCGAATGATGGACCAAAAAGATAGTGTCCTAACTGGCGGAATTTCTTTTTTAAGTTGATATGATTTTCCATCTAACGAAAAGCTAAATTCGGTTTGAGAAATGGATGAAATAATGAGTTGGCTTATTGTTTTGGTAACAATCAGTTCGCCTTTTTGCTGAATGGACGCAAGGTTATCGTTTTGAAAATAATGTATTTCGGTTTCTTCCTCGTTTGAGGTTTGAATGGCCATTGAGTCTATGGTGCGACTGCCCTGTAAAGTGTAGCTTAGCGTTATTTTATTTTCTGTATTCGCCCAAGTTCCTTTTATTTCAAAAGGATAAATACCGTTGGCAACGAATTTATTTTCTTCTTTCTCATTAGAAAAAGCTATATCTACAGAATCTGTAGTGCTTATCCATTTACCAATAAGTTGATCTGAAACGCTTGTTTGAGCGAAAGATTGGGCGCCAATAAAAACTGCTATGAAGGCTGCTATGAGGGATAATTTTTGCAGCTTCGATTAGTTTCGTTTATTCAATTCATCTCTAATTTCTGAAGCGCGTTCATAATCCTCTAACTGGATGGCTTCTTCTAACAGTTTCTCTAATTCTTCTGAGCTGGCTCCTGCCAACTTATTTTCGTGCTTTTCTTCTTCTACTGCCTCGTCGTCGTTTACCCGAATGGCATTTTCATCCAATTCATCCTCTAATTGTATGCCGGCAGAACTTAAAATATGCTCAAATGTATACACGGGACAGTTTGACCGAATACCAATGGCAATGGCGTCAGATGTACGCGCATCAATTTCGATCTGCTCTCCGCTTTTTTCACAAACCATTTTGGCGTAAAACACACCTTCTACGAGGTTGTAAATAAGTACTTCTTTTAATTGCACTTCAAAGGCATCTGCGAATGACTTAAACAAATCATGCGTTAAGGGGCGAGAAGGTTTCATGTTTTCAAGTTCTATGGCAATTGATTGCGCTTCGAACCCTCCAATGATTATCGGTAGCCTTCTTGATCCTTTTTTTTCTGAAAGAACCAAAGCATAAGCTCCCGATTGTGTTTGGCTATATGATAAACCTACTATTTTTAACTCTATTTTTTCCATAAAACAAAGAAGGGATCAACACTTTAAAAATATTGATCCCTTGTAGGTTTATTAATTTTGTGCTTTTAATTTTTTAATTTCTTCGGTAAGTTTTGGTAATACTTCAAATGCATCACCTACGATACCGTAATCTGCAGCTTTAAAAAATGGTGCTTCGGGGTCTGTATTTATAACTACAATTACCTTACTACCGTTTACACCAGCCAGGTGCTGAATTGCTCCGGAAATACCTGCCGCAATGTAAAGGTTTGGCCGAATTGCTACACCCGTTTGCCCTACGTGCTCGTGGTGTGGTCTCCATCCAATATCGGCTACTGGTCTTGAGCAAGCTGTTGCTGCCCCTAGTACTTTTGCCAAATCTTCTACCATTCCCCAATTTTCAGGACCTTTTAACCCTCTACCACCGGAAACAACTAATTCTGCCTCTGGTAATAAAACATCACCTTCTTGTTTTTGTACTTCTTTAACAGTGAATGAAGGCTGCCCTAAATCCGCGTTAAATTCTTCTACTGTAGCTGTTCCGCTTCCTTCTTCTAACCCCAATGAGTTTGGTGTTAATGAAATTACACGTTTTTCGGTATTTACTTTTACGTTACCAAATGCTTTTCCAGAAAACACATTCACTTTAATTGTTCCATTATCATTTGGTAAGGCTACTGCACCTGCCACAAGGCCCGCTGCTAACTTTGCAGATACGCGCGGAGCAACTGCCTTTCCTGTCAAATCGTGCGAAAAAATGATTGTTTGTGCGCTTTCAGCTTCTGCGGCTGCCACAACTAATCGTGCAATTTGCGTTGCATCATGTTTTGTAAGCCCACGGTGAACAAGTACTTTTTGAGCACCTACTTTTCCTAAATTTTCAAGTTCGCTATTTTCTATCGACCCATTTGTTACAACAGTTGTCGATCCTATTTTACTTCCGTATTGAACAGCTTCTAATGCATTTTTTGCAATTTTTCCGCTCAATGAATCTATATATACTAATACTGCCATTTTCTTTCTTCTTCCTTTATAATTAGATCACTTTTGCTTCGTTGTGTAATAAGTTTACCAACTCAGCTACATTGTCCGCATCTACATATTTACACTCTGATTTTTCGCTTGGCTTTTCAAACGACTCAAATGTAACTAAGTCTTGACAATCTGCAGCTGCAACCACCTCTAGCGGTTTGGTTCGGGCTGCCATAATTCCACGCATATTTGGTATACGTTGTTCGGCCATTCCTTTAGCGGCACTTAATACAAACGGCGTGTTTAACTCAACGATTTCAACCCCTCCAACAATTTCTTTATCAATTGTAGCGGTGTTACCGTCCATTTCAAGCTTTGTTGCCAAACTAATAAAAGGCTGGTCTAACAATTCTGCAATCATTCCACCCACTTGCGAACCATTATAGTTAATGGTTTCTTTACCGGTTAAAATCATATCAAAACCATTTGCCTTTGCATATTCTGCTATTTGAAATGCTGTAAAGTAAGCATCATTTGGTTCAGCATCAATCCGCACGGCGTTGTCTGCACCAATTGCCAATGCTTTTCTAATGATCGAATCAT
Source organism: Crocinitomicaceae bacterium (assembly GCA_963736585.1). Taxonomy (GTDB): domain Bacteria; phylum Bacteroidota; class Bacteroidia; order Flavobacteriales_D; family Crocinitomicaceae; genus Crocinitomix. Next base: position 74,956 of record CAVTPI010000005.1, read on the forward strand.
CAGCAGCTGTGCCTACGGTTATCGTCGTAACTGAGCCTCCGTTTTTCTCTTTTAACTCTAATGCTCTTACCAATGCATACCACTCATCATAAGGGTTTACAATAAACTGAACACCGGCTTCGTTAAACGCCGTATTATTGTCTGTAAAATCAATTTTACTTGCCGTATCAGGCGATTTACTGATACAAACTAAAAACTTCATATATCTGTTTATTTTTTGTTCTTAAATTATTCAAGAATGTCAAATTTACCAAAATTTTGACAATCAAAATCAAACCTGTACCATTATTAGGTGTATTGTTTGCCCTAACGGCAGGGTTGGTTGTTTATTAAAACGTTAAATACGGTCTGTAAGTTCTTTTGCCATTGGCTTTACAGCACTGCGGTATCTGGCCACTACTTTTCCGTTTTCATCAATTAAAAATTTCTCGAAATTCCATTTAATGTCTCCAGTAAAGCTGTTATTTTTTTGCATAGTTAACCATTTAAAAAGCGGTGCAATATCATTGCCTTTTACTGAAACTTTTTCTGCCATTAAAAAGGTTACACCATAATTTTTTTCGCAAAAAGATGCAATTTCTTTATTTTGCCCGGGCTCTTGCCCACCAAAATTATTTGCTGGAAAACCAATTATTACAAGTTTGTTGCCGTATTTTTCATGTAATGCTTGTAATTCGCTATACTGCGGGGTGTAGCCACACTCAGAAGCGGTATTAGCGATTAAAATTTTCTTGCCTTTAAATTCATTGAATGCTTTTTCTTCTCCATCAATGGTTTTAAACTTAAAGTCGTGGATTGTTTCTTGTGATACTGCTGTTGTTGCCATTAGAATGCAAATTAGTTTTAAAATATATTTCATTTTAATAAAGTTGTTTAATGGTTTAACAATTGAAACGGGAAATAGATCGGCACAAAACCAATTTATTGTTGTTTTTGTATCTTGTTCGAAGATAATACAATTTAAATGAAAGACCTTTTTTTACTGAATCCGGCAATTACATATTTAAACCACGGCTCATTTGGCGCCTGCCCCAAACCCATTTTTGACGACTACCAGAATTGGCAGCGAAAATTAGAGTTTGAACCTGTTCAGTTTATTGCTGAGGACGGTGCAGTGTATTTGAAAAAAGCGCGTGAGGCTTTAGCCGGTTTTGTACATTGTGATGCTGATGATTTGGTTTACATGACTAATCCATCTACAGCAATAAATACGGTTATACGATCATTGGATTTAAAACCAGGAGATGAAGTTTTGACAACCGACCAGGAATATGGCGCAATGGACAGAACGTGGCAATATTATTGCCAAAAATGGGAGGCTGTTTATGTACGCCAACATATTCCATTACCACTTACCTCCAAAGCCGATTTTTTAACCGCTTTCTGGAAAGGGTTATCTGCTAAAACCAGGGTTATTTTTATTTCTGAAATTACCAGCCAAACGGCCCTTATATTTCCGGTACAAGAGATATGCGACAAAGCCAGGTCTTTAGGTATAATGACGATTATTGACGGTGCGCATGTGCCAGCACACATTCCGCTAAACATTACTAAAATGAATCCGGATGTATACACTGGTGCATGTCATAAATGGCTGCTTGCCCCAAAAGGAAGCTCTTTTTTATATGTAAAGCGAGCCTTGCAGGCCAAAATTGACCCACTTGTTATTTCGTGGGGATATGCATCCGACAATCCATCTGATTCGCAGTTTTTAGATTACCACCAATTTCAAGGTACACGTGATTTTTCGGCGTTTTTAACGACTCCTGCAGCCTTGCAGTTTTTAACAGACCACAACTGGGAGGCGGAAAAAACCAAATGCCGCGAATTGTTAAAAGCCTATTATCCGGAAATTGCCCATGTACTAAACGGTGAAATGTTGGCACCCTTAAGTGATGAATTTTTAGGACAAATTTGTAGTGTACCTATCCAAACTAGCGATCCGTTAAAATTAAAACAAACCCTTTTTGAAACTTATATAATAGAAGTGCCTGTTATGGTTTTTCCAGAAGCTACTTATTTACGCGTTTCTTTTCAGGCATACAATGGCGAAGCAGAAATTATAACGTTGCTAAACGCCCTAAAATCCATTCAAAAAACCACCACATTATTGCATTAAGCTTTTTCTTGCCAAATTGCCGCCAGATGCACCATAGTTGTTACGGCCTTTTGCATATCCTGCACACTTACATACTCATGCCGTGAGTGGATAGCCATTTCTCCGGTAAATAAGTTGGGGCAAGGTAATCCCATAAACGATAAACGCGAACCATCTGTACCACCGCGAATAATAACCGGTTTTGGTGTAACCCCAGCCCGCTTCATAGCTTCAATGGCATTTTCTGTTACAAAAGGTACATCTTTTATCACCTCTTTCATGTTGCGGTATTGCTCTGTTACTTTAAAATCTGCAGAAACACCAGCATACTTAGCAACCGTATCGTCTAAAATAGATTTTAAGCGGTCTTCATATTCCTTTAACTTGCCGGTAATATGGTCGCGAATAATGAATTTAACCACTGCTTTTTCCAACGATCCGTTAATGGCTGTTGGGTGCACAAACCCTTCTCTACCTTCTGTTGTTTCAGGTGACCAGCTGTCTTTTGGTAATTGGTCAATAAAATCAGCTGCTACTTTAATGGCATGCACCAATTTATTTTTAGCGTAGCCCGGGTGTGCGCTTACACCATGTATCGTAATTTCCACGGCATCTGCAGAAAAACTTTCATCTTCTAATGAACCTAAAACACCACCGTCTAATGTATATCCATAGTCTGCATTTAGCCGTTCCATATCAACATAATCAACTCCCCGCCAATTTCTTCATCTGGCGTAAATAAAATTCTGATTTTTCCGTGTTCAACATCCGGATTATTCATCATAAATGCAGCAAAATCCATAATACAAGCTACCCCTGCCTTGTCATCTGCACCAAGCAGTGTTAAACCACTTGCTGTAATGAGGTCATCTCCTATTTTTTGTTTTAAATAGGGGTGTTTTTCGGTTGTAATTACCTGTGTTTTATCATCCGGCAGTGTAATGGGCTTTCCGTCGTATTTTTTATGTAAAATTGGTTTCACATTTTTTCCGCTCACGTCTGGCGCAGTGTCCATGTGTGCGCAAAAACAAATGGTTGGTATTTCTTTTTTTGATGCATTTGAAGGAATGGTTGCATAAACGTATCCCCATTCATCCATTTCTGCATCTTTTATGCCAATATCATGCAGTTCTTTTACCAAAACTTTACCTAAATCCTTTTGTTTCATACTTGACGGAAACGTGGTTGATGTCGGGTCGGCCTCTGTATCAATCCGTGCATAGTTCATAAAACGCTCGGCTACTGTAAAAGAATAATCGTGTATTTTCATATTTGTGAATTTTAAACTACGAATTTAACATAAAAAAAACGGCTTATTTTGTTTCAAATGCAGTTTCATTTTTAATTTTGGGCAAACAAACCTAAATACATAGTAGTGTGAACGATAAATCCAATTATTTCACTTTTTTATCCAACTCATGGTTATTCTCGTCTAACTAAATTATACGCTTATCTATTAAAGGTGCACTTTTAGCTTAAACACTGAAACTTCCGCTAATTATTTACGTATATTTACCTTTTACCGAACCTATTAAATTTACTTTGTTGAAAAACCACTTATTCATTTGTTTTTTGATTATGACGTTTACGGGTTTTACACAACCGCCGAATGATGCGTGTGTAAATGCTGATCGTTTATGCCCTGGCATTGTACTTTCTGGTACCACTGCAGGTGCTACCAATGAAGGTACTGACAATAATGTTTGTTATACCTCTCAAAACTCTGTTTGGTATGTTTTTACCACAAATGATATTGGCGGAAGCGTAACGGTTAGCCTGAGTAATTTTGATTTTAATCCAGACCCTGAATTTGGTCAAACATTGGCAGCTTTGTTTTTTAAAACCGGTGGAGAATGCGGGGTTCCGCCTTACACACCTGTTTCTAATTGTGGAGCGGGAATGGCCGCTTTTGATTTAAACGAAGTAGTAGCTCTTGACCCAAATACAACCTATTATGTACAGATTAGTGGAGTACAAGATGGAGCAACAAATGCTGCCGAATGCTCATTTGATATTGAAATTTCTGGAACAGGTATAGAGGTGCCAGACCCCACTGTTACAATAACAACTCCAATTACAACCGTTTGTCAAGGTGCGGACGAATCCGTTTCAACCACAATTACGGATTGTAGTGATATTACAAATTATGAATGGATTTACAATGGCAGCACAGTGGCAGATGGTGAAACTAACACATTTTCGACAGCCTCATTAGCAGAAGATGGCACGTTACAGCTTGTTATTTCCTGCGGAGAAAACTGCCCGAAAACAGATACCTCTAATTTATTAATGTATGAAATTATTCCGGTAGAAGCTGAGGCTGGTGAAGATACACAGATCGAACAAGGGGAAGAAACGACATTAACCGGTAGCGGAATTGGAAACCCTACATGGACACCTTCAACATCCGTATCTCCCGTTAACTCGCTTACCACAACGGCGTTTCCAACCTCTACAACAACTTACTTTTTAACCATGGAAAATGAAGGCTGCTTTGCAACCGATAGTGTAACCGTATTTGTAGGAGACATTATCACTATTTTTTCGGGGTTTAGCCCAAATAATGACAATGTTAACGACCGCTGGCACATACTAAACAGCGAAAAATTTCCAAATATGGAGGTTAATGTTTACAGCCGCCACGGACAACTGGTTTTTTCTGCAGTTAACTATTCAAGCCAGGAACAGTGGTGGGATGGCACGTTCAAAGGAAAAGATTTACCTGTTGCTACGTACTACTACGTTGTTCGCTTAAATGATGAAGACCAAACCGAATATAAAGGCCAAGTAACTATTTTAAGGTGATACGCTCAATTATTTTCATATCATTTTTAATGATTGCCGTTGGTGCAAATGCACAACAAACGGAACATTACACACAATATCAGTTTAACCACTTTGCGCTTAACCCTGCAGTTGCGGGCACAAAAGCATGCATTGATATTCGTACAGGATACCGATTGCAATGGTATGGCATTGATGGTGCACCACAAACGGGGTTCATAAACGGACATGGCCCTTTGCGGTTTAGCCGAAAAAAACGGGGCTCATTTGGGCCCAAAAATGGAATTGGCGCCATGGTTAACCGTGATCAAATGGGTGCTTTTTCTTTTTTACAAGCGCATTTAGCGTATGCCTTACATTTACCCATTAACCGTAATTGGCGGCTTTCTTTCGGAATGGCTTTTGGCATTAAACAAACCGCTTTCAAAGCAAGCCAAATTACTACCGAGTTTGAAGACCCCACCTTTTCTAATGCAGACCAATCTTTTCTTATTTTTCCGGACGGACGGTTTGGTATGTGGCTCGCCGATAAAAACAACTACATGGGGTTTTCTATTTTAAACCTTTTTGGCAACCGAATGCAAGACATTAGTGATGACGCACGCTTACAACGCCATGTTACAATTACGGCAGGTCATAAATTTAAACTTGAAAAAAAATGGTCTTTCCTGCCTTCATTTTTATTCATTAAAACCAAGGCGGCACCTGTAGATTTTCACCTAAGCGCATTATTTGACTTAGACAATAAGTTTTCAATAGGTGTTGGCTTACGCCGAACAGATGCTATTACTGCCCAAGTGCGATTTAAGCTTTTTGACTTTATTTCAATCGGTTACTCATTTGACTATGTTATCTCTAAACTAGGAAATAACATTTGGTATACACACGAATTAACAAGCGGGTTTAACTCTTGCTCAAATTACGGAAACTCAAGCACTACGTCGTGCGCAACATTTGAATGAAACAACCTTTTATGAAAGCTACTCGTTTAAAATATTACCACTTACGTAAAAGCGTTGCGCTTTTTCCGTGCACTGTCAAAATTGACCTCAAAATTATTACACTATGAAGAACGTTTTACCCCTAAAATTTCTGCTGCCCGTTCTTGCCGTTATCTTTTGCTGCTCGCTAACTGTAAATGCTGCAGATTATTATTGGGTCAATGGCGCTGGAAATTGGAATGACGCGGATCATTGGTCGGCGACATCTGGAGGCGGTACAATAGGATCAATCCCCGGAAAAAATGATAATGTAATTTTTGACAGCAATTCACTCGTTAATGCTTTTACTTCTATTCAACTCTCTGGTCATCCAAAGGTGAATAACTTTACATTTACGGCATCTAAATATGCTTCTTTCTATGGTACCTCAGCCAATTTAACTATTTATGGGTCGTTAAACATTCAGACAAATGCCGGTTTTCACCTTGGCGAAAAATTATTCTTCAACAATGACACCGATACAGTAAATAAAATTAACACAAACGGAATTGACTTTTATACTGATTTGCAGTTTGAACAGGGCGAATGGGAGCTAAGCAACCACCTCAAAACGGGTCAAAATAATACAATTCACTTTAATTCTGGTCGTTTTTATTCAAAAGGCTACACGGTACATGCTAAAAGTATTTATGCCACACTTTTAGACTATGAACTCGATTTTACTAACTCGCATGTTTCGGTCATTCAAAATTTTGATGTTTCAAAAGCAACAAACTTAGGTAGCAATACTATTTATCACATCCTTTCAGATGATGTGGAGTGGGAAGACTTAGGCGATTTCCCTGCTCCTTCTGACGAAGCAAAGGATGCTGTTGTATTTTGTACAGGCTCTAGTTTAGAACTTGAATTGTTAATTACTTCGGACTATAATGGTGAAGACATCTCTTGTTTTGATTCATGTGATGGAGAAATTACTGTTAATGCGACGGGCACACCGGGTCCATTTTCTTATCGTTATGGCCCCTCGCCAAACCCTTTTGGCGAAGAAAATGTATTTGACAGTTTGTGCGTAGGTTCACAATCGGTAACTGTAATAGATTCTTCAAATGAGCTTATTCCTGGAGTATTTTACTCATGTACGGTAAGTGATGATTTGAACGAGCCTCCCGTATTATCATTTGATCCTCCCGCAACGGTTGACCCTACTTGTCCGGATGTATGTGATGGTCAAGCATTTACTTCTCCAACAGGCGGTACATCTCCGTTAGAAATTTTTTGGCCCAAAGCGGCGAAACAACGCCAAACCCAGTTATGCTGTGTGTGGGAGAAAACCCCGTAGTAATTACAGATGTAAACGGGTGTACCATTCAAGATACGGTAAACATTATTCCGAAACCAGATATTATAGCAAATCCCACAATCACTATTCCCACATGTGCGGGCGATTGTGACGCTTCAATTTTGTTAGACCCCTCTGGCGGAAATGGCGCGCCTTTTACATTTAACTGGTCACCTGTTCCAACAAGTGGTGTAGATAGCAACCCAGGAGAAGGATTTTGTGCAGGTACAGTCAACCTTACAATAGCCGATCAAAATGGCTGCGAGTTTGACACAACCATTACGATACTTGACCCTCCTGTTTTAACGGTTGTATTAACTGATATTTTAGATGCTACCTGTAATGGATCATGTGACGGTCAAGCCACAGCGAATCCCGGAGACGGCACGGCACCTTATTCTTTTGAGTGGTTTGATGACGCAACAGGTTTAACAACTGGCATTACCGACCAAACTGCCACAGGCTTATGCGCCGGAACTTACTTTGTTGTTGTAACAGATGCAAACGGATGCGTAGTTACAAGCGTGCCCTTTATTATTGATGAGCCCGACCCATTTGATATAAATGTAGATGGTTACTCCGTGTCTTGCTTTGGTTTATGTGATGGCGCGGCAGATATAGACATTACCGGCGGCGCACCTCCATATACGTATAGCTGGACTTCTGTTCCCGGTGGTATCGGAATTGGTGCAACAGATTCTATTAGCGGACTTTGCCCCGGATCTTACCAAATTATTGTAACAGATGATAATGGGTGTGAATCTCCTCCTGTAACGGTTGATGTATTAGAGCCAACCGAATTGTCGGTAGACTTAGTTGGTGTAAGCCCTACGTGTTATGACATTTGTAATGGTACAATTTCGGCTACAGCCATAGGTGGTACACCTGCCTATTCTTATTCATGGTCGCCACTACCAATAACCGGTGATGGTACACCAGATGTAACCGATCTTTGTGGAGGCATTGAGTATACCGTTGAAGTTATAGATGACAACGGGTGCAGCGTTACGAATAGCATCACTTTGGCACAGCCTGTTGAATACGATATTACAAGCGTGATCAATGACCTGGAGTGTTTTGGAGATGATGATGCTTCGATTGATATTACCGTTAACAGTGGTGGAAGCGGTGTAGGCTATACTTACACATGGGTGCCCACCCCTCCGGTTGGAGACGGTACACCCAATGTTTCTGGTTTAGATGGCGGAACATGGAGCGTTACAATTGCGGACGACCAGGGTTGCGACACTACGTTAACATTTGAAATTAGTTCACCAGACGAATTGACAGCAACCGCAACCGTTATTTCAAACTTAAATTGTAACGGAATTTGTGATGGGTCTGCTCAAGTAACGATAGTTGGTGGCGCCCCTCCTTACACTGTTTTATGGGATGATCCCGCGGCTCAATCTACGTTAGTTGCTTCTGCACTGTGTGCTGGTACATACAACGTTACTGTTACAGATGCCAATGGGTGTACAGCAACCTCATCCCTAACACTAACCGAGCCGGCTCCTTTTGACATTTCAGTTAGCCAAACCGAAGTTGCCTGTTTTGGTGATTGTGACGGTACAGCAACCGTTACTGTAGATGGCGGAGGAACGCCCCCTTACACCATTTTGTGGGATGATCCTTTAATGCAAAATACATTTACGGCTATCGGTCTTTGCGCAGGAACTTACACCGCTACCGTAACGGACAATAATTCTTGTGACACAATCATTACGTTTATTATTTCTGAGCCAACTGAATTATTAGCAACTGTTTCTGTGATTGACAGCACCTGTTTTGATGAATGCACAGGATCTGCTTTTGTAACACCTTCGGGTGGTACTGCTCCTTATTCGTTTGAGTGGTTTAATGCTGCAACAGACGTTTCTCTCGGTATCATAAATGACACGATAACAGATCTTTGCGCTGGTGATTATTATGCAGTTGTGACAGATGCTAACGGATGTATTGTTCAGTCCATAGATGTGAATATTTTTGAACTTTCAGAAATTGATGCAACGATAATAGCAACCACAGACGCTACCTGCGCTGTTTGTGACGGAACAGCCGTTATTTCAGTAACAGGTGGTGCCGGAGGGTTTGCAATTGATTGGGATCCTGATCCCTTAACCGGTGACGGCACAACAACAGTAACCGGACTATGTTCTGGCGCATATACCGTTTCTATAGCAGATGCTGCTGGTTGTGAGCAAACCTTAACCGTAAGTATTGATGACATTACCCTTGAAGTATTAGAACTTGATTCTGTAGATGTAAGCTGCTTTGGTTTGTGCGACGGTGAAGCATCAGTTGATTTTGTAGAACTAGACCCGCCTTACACCGTTGAGTGGTTTGATAATTTAACCGGAACATCTACGGGCATTTTTGGCAACACAGCAACAGGACTGTGTGCAGGTGAATATTTAGTGGTTGTTACCAATGGTTCTGGCTGTGTTACAACTGGCGTTACTTCAATAAATGAACCTGACGCAATTACCGGAACAATTTCTTCCACTGATGTAAGTTGTGACGGGCTTTGCGACGGTACGGCTTCTGTCGTTGTCTCTGGTGGTGTTGAGCCGTATAGTTATGATTGGGGGCTACCTTTGCCCGGAAGTGGAGAAGGAACACCAAATGCAAGCGGACTTTGCGCTGGACCTTGGCAGGTAGATGTGACAGATGACGCTGGGTGCATTGTCACATTTAATACAACAGTAGACGAACCCGCAGACCTTGTAATTAATGCAGAGTCATCTACCGGAGTTTCTTGCTTTGGAGATGCAGACGGAACAGCGAGTGTAATTGTAGGTGGAGGCACCCCGCCATATACGTACGAATGGTTTGATTGTGCAACAGGTTTACCAATTGGGCAAACAGGTCCATTAGCAGTTGGTTTATCTGTGGGCGATTACCAGTGCACGGTTACAGATGTAAACGGATGTGATGTAACAAGCTCTTGTATTCCTGTTGATGATGCTCCTGAAATTACAGCAATTATTAATACACAAAATGTTTCATGCTTTGGAGAGTGTGATGGAATTATTGACGTCGTACCTGGCGGTGGTTTACCTCCGTTCTTTTTCCAGTGGTTAGATGAAGACGGAAACCCAATAGCAGGGCAAACAAATGATTCACTTGAAAATGTATGCTCAGGTGTTTATAATGTTCGGGTAACTGATTTAAACGGCTGTTTCGAAACATTTCGCCCAATAGATATGACTTCTCCTTCATCTACCTGGGATGTGATTCCAAGCCAAACAAATATTTCATGCTCGGGTGAATGCAACGGAACTGCAACAGTTATTGTATTAGGGGGTAATAACCCTCCTTATACCTATTCATGGGATGATCCGTTAGCACAAATTACACCAACCGCTAACTTTCTTTGCGAAGGCACCTTTACGGTTACCATATCAGATGCTGGCGTGTGCGACACTACTGTGTCATTTACAATTATAGATAACAACCCAATCTTTGCCAATTTATCAGATTTAGAAACAATTGAATGTTTTGGAGATTGTGATGGAGAGCTTACCGTAAATCCTTCCGGAGGTGTTGCTCCTTATACCTTAAATTGGTCAGATGGCCAGGTAGGAACCAACCCAACCGGGCTTTGCGCAGGAGACATTACCCTAACTATAACAGATGCTTCTGGATGCACGAAAGATACGACTATAACACTTTTAGAAAATCCAGAATTGACCACTCTTTCTTCTTTCTCTAATAATACCTCTTGTGGTATCTGTAACGGAAGCGCCACCGTTAATGTAAGTGGTGGCACACTTCCTTATGTCTACAATTGGGAACCAGACCCTACAGCTGGCGAAGGAACAAATAACGCTACTGGCTTATGCCCTGGGGTTATCTCTGTAACTATTATAGATGTTTTTGGTTGTTCATTAATTGAAACATTTGGTATCTCTGACGTACCCGGAGAAGATGTCACCGTATCATCAACAGATGCATCTTGTTTTGGAGTGTGTGATGGAACAGCCACGGCCGATTTTACATGCAGCGATCCACCATGTACACAAGAGTGGTTTGACGGAGCCACCGGTGCATCAATGGGCGTAACTACCACGACTATAACTGGTTTATGTGCTGGCGATTACTTTATAGAAGTTACAAACGGAACAGGTTGTATAACTGTAGAATCAGTTACCGTGAATAGTCCAACAGAGATTTTAGCCAATGAAATTATAACACCCTCTACATGTACTGGAGATGGCGACGGCAGTATTGAACTTTTTCCAACAGGTGGTTCGGGAGCCGGATATACTTATAGTTGGTCACCTGTTCCACCAAATGGCGACGGCACAAATGAAGCCCTAAACATTGGAGCGGGAGTATGGGAAGTAACCGTGACGGACGACAATGACTGTTCTCAATTATTTTCGTTTGACATTACAGACCCACTTCCTATTACACTTTCTGTTGACCCCACAAACCCTAGTTGTACAGGTTCATGCAACGGTACAATAGTTGCTTCTGTTAGCGGAGGTGGTGGTGGTTTTACATTCCAATGGTTTAATGGCGGTGTTCTTATGCCGGGTGAAACCTCTCCTTTACTGGCCGGATTATGCCCTGGCAACTACAATGTAGAAGTAACAGATGCCAATGGTTGTGTTGCTACCTTGCCTGTGGATGTTACGATAAGCGAACCCGTTCCAGTTACGGCAAGTATCACCAGTGCAAACGTATCCTGCTTTGGCTTATGCGACGGTACCATTTCTTTAGCCATTAGTGGAGGTGTTGCACCTTACGTTGTCAATTGGTATGACGCTGCCACCGGAACATTAATAGGAATTTCTGATGCAGATGCAACCGGGCTTTGTGCAGGAACTTATTTTGCCGTTGTGGCAGATAATAACGGCTGTACATTTACGACTCCAAACGTAGAAATAACAGAGCCTATTGAGCTTACCTTTACACTTTCAACTACAGACGCTTCATGCGACGGTTTTTGCGACGGAACAGGAACAATCGTAATTGCCGGGGGTACACCACCTTACACTTATGAGTGGTTAACCATTTCAGGTGACCCCATTGTGGGCGGAACTACCCCTTCGGTAGAGGATTTGTGCGAAGGAAATTACACCGTAGAGGTAACAGATGCTAATGGATGTACAACAGAACAACAACCGTTTGTCATTAATGGATTTGAACCAATAACTGCAACCCTATTTTCGAATGACGCAGATTGTGGCGTATCAAATGGTAATGCCACAGTATTTGCTAGTGGCGGAAATGCACCCTACACTTACCAATGGTTTGATGTGACGTTGACACCTATTGCGGGAGAGACGGATATGGTATTGTTGGATTTTAGTTCGGGAATTTATTTTGTAATTGTAACAGATGCAAATGGCTGTTCAGAAACTTTTGCCGTAACCATTAGTGACATAGGAGGTCCGGATGTAAGCTTTGACACGATTACTAACCCAACGTGTTTTGGGTCATGTGACGGAAGCATTGAAATCACAATAACAGGCGATAACCCTCCATTTTTATTCAGCTGGAATCCAGATGGAATTATTGCAGAAGATCCAACCGACCTTTGTGCGGGAGATTATTTATTGGAAGTAATTGACGATTTGGGTTGTACGGCATATTATGACACTACCCTTGTTAACCCACCAGAAATTAATATTGCTTTTACTATTTCTCCAACTGCTTGTGGCCTTTGCGACGGATCAATTAATTTGACGTTAACAGGAGGCACTGGCGACCTTACAGTTGTTTGGAACAATGGCGAAGATGGAACATCCATTTCAGATTTATGCTCGGGTGCTTATGAAGCTACTGTAACAGATGAAAACGGATGCTCGGTCACTCAATCATTTGTTGTTCCTAACAGTGAAGACCTTACAATTGATGCATCCATTACGGCTGTGAGTTGTATTGAAAATTGTGATGGGGCAATAGAAGTGAATGGTTTAGGCGGTACGGCACCTTACACCTACTTATGGTTACACGACGGGTCAGTATCTAACATCATCACTGATTTATGCACTGGTGTTTATTTTGTAGAAGTAACAGATGCTGCCGGATGTATTAATACAATTGAAGTTGAGCTACCCGAAATTAACCCGATTGAGGCTATATCTACCGTTGTAAACCCAACTTGTGGCGATTCGAATGGATCAATCGTAGTGAGTTCATCTGGAGGAGTATTGCCACATGACTACTTATGGAATACTGGACCAACTGTATCAAATATATCGGGATTAGACGCTGGTTTTTACACATTGTCCATTACAGATGCTAACGGCTGTTCTGCCGATTTCAATTATCCATTAAGTAATATGACCGCTGCAGCGATTGAGTTAGAAGCGACAGATGTAAACTGTTTTGGTGACTGCAATGGCGAAATTGACACCACCTCATTAACCGGTGGCACACCAACATTTGATTTTGAATGGTTAGACCAAACCGGAGCATCCATAGGCATAACTACCCCACTTGCAACCGGATTATGCGCAGGTGACTACACGTTACAAGTCACAGATGCAGTCGGGTGTATATCATTTCAAACTACAACAATTAGTAGCCCAGATACTATTTTGGTGAATCCGCTTTTTGCCAGTAGCCCACTTTGTAATAGTGATTGTGACGGGTTGTTAATTGCCAACCCAATTGGAGGAACACTACCTTTTAGTTTTTCATGGGATGATCCCGCCAACCAAACCACGCAAGCTGCCACAGGGCTTTGCGGCGGTACGTATACCGTGACAATGACAGACGCTAATGGCTGTGAGGTAATACAAACTGAAACCATTATCATACCTGACGAGTTAACTGTAAGTATTGATAGTGTGACAGATGCCACTTGTGCAGATGCGGCCATTGGTGAAATATTTATTACGACAACCGGCGGAAACCCAGAATACAGTTATGAATGGACAACTACCTCATCTACAGATACCCTTAGAGACGAAGACCTTACAGGGTTATTGCCACTCACCTATTTCTTACGCGTAATTGACGCCAATGGATGTGAATATTTTGATACTGTTAGTGTAGACACATTGGTAAAAGTAATTGCAGACGCCGGCTTGGATACTGCCATTTGTAGTGATAGTCCAATTTCTTTAATTGGCACATCAAATATAGACGCAGGAGCAGTATACAATTGGTTAAGTATAGATGGTGACGTCCTTTCAGATAGCAGTGAAGTTGTAATAAACGGAGCAAATGATAGCACCACACTTTATGTATTAGAAGTGAGCTTTATGGGTTGTGTGGATTATGACACCGTTGCCATTACTACATTTGACGCCGTAGCCGTTGATGCAGGCCCACCTATTGACATATTGCCTTCTCAAACAGAGGTTATCGGCGGTAGCCCAACCACTGGCCCTGGTAATGAAATAGTTTGGAGCCCACCTATTTATTTAAGTGACACCACAGTTTCAAACCCTTCTGTTATCGAGCCTGAAATGTCTGGGTGGTATTATGTAACCGTTACAGATGAAAATGGCTGTATAGGTATTGACTCTGTTTTTGTAACCGTGTTACCCGAACTGGTAATTCCAGACGGTATTTCACCTAACGGTGATGGTAAAAACGATACATGGATTTTAGATTTTATTGAACAATATCCAGGTGTTTCTATTAAAATAAACATTTATAGCAGATGGGGTGAACTGCTTTACGTGGCAGATGAAACATATAATGACGATTGGGAAGGATTAACCGATAAGGGTGATCGTTTGCCGGCCGGAACGTACTATTTTGTAATTGATGTGGATCATGAAGATTTTCCAGACCCAATTACCGGACCTATAACTGTAATGTGGTAATGAAATTATTAACGTCTATCAAGGTATTTATAACACTCGTCTTTTTTTGTTGGACAGGAAGTGTTTTTAGTCAGCAGTTACCGCAATTTACGCAGTATATGTTTAATCAATATGCGTATAATCCAGCTTACGCCGGGGTTTCTGATCATTGGGAGGTTGTTACCAACAATCGGTATCAGTGGACGGGTATTACAGATGCACCCCGCACATTTACGCTTTCTGCCTGCGGCCCGCTAAAAGGCGAAAAACTATCTATGGGTGGGTATGTTTACACAGATGTTGTTGGCCCTACTCGTCGTATTGGGTTTCAATCTTCGTTGGCATATAAGGTGAATTTAAATCGTAATATTGAGTTATCATTTGGTTTGGCTTTTGGTTTTAACCAGTGGATTTTGGATGCCGATAAAATTACCACCTATCACGAAGATGATTTTTACTTTTCTAATGGTTTGCTTAAAACCTTTGACCCAGATGGTAAGTTTGGGGTTTACCTAAAGCATGATGATTGGTACATTGGTGCCTCTATTGAGCAAATTTTCCACAATAAACTATCTTTTTTAGCAACGCAAACTGGTTCTGAAAGCTTTTTAGAAGATCATTATTACCTACTTGCCGGTTATGATTTGGACTTGGGGAACCGCTGGCAATTACAGCCAAGTGCCTTATTAAAATATGGTCCACCCGCTCCGTTAAAACTAGACTTAACATTACGTGCCACATACAATAAACTCATTTGGGCGGGCATAGGGCTACGCACAAGAGACGCCATCACCACTATGATTGGCTTTAACTATAAAGAAATGTTAAGCGTTGGTTATGCCTATGACATCACCAGTACAGATTTGAAAAACTACACCACCGGGTCGCATGAAATTATGTTGATGATTAATTTCGCCAATTCAAAAACTCAGCCCTAAAGGCCAAAAAGCAGAATAATTCATTAAATTCACTCGTACGTTTATAAAACCCTGCCTATGAAATGTGTTTTATCCCTATTGGTGTTTTTGTGCGGCATTCTTTCAAGTTTTGCTCAAGAAATTACACAAAATATCCGCGGAACTGTTGTTGATTCAGAATCAAAATACCCATTGGTCGGCACAAAAGTAAAGGTGCTCACCGCGGGTGAAGGTACTTTTGGTGCAGTTTGTGACTTATCGGGCGCTTTTTCTATTGCAGACGTACCCATTGGTAAACACATTGTAGAATTTACCTCTATCGGATACTCCACACGAGAAATTCCGGCAATTGTAACATCCGGTCGTGAGCTTATTTTAACCGTGGAGCTAGAAGAAAAAGGCATTACCGGAAAAGAAGTAGTTGTAACAGGACGCAAAAAAGGTGAAGTGCTTAATGAAATGGCAACCGTTAGTACCCAAACTTTTTCTGTAGAAGAAACCAACCGTTACGCTGGTAGCCGTGGTGACCCCGCCAGAATGATTTCTAACTATGCGGGAGCTTCGGGTACGGATGATTCGCGTAATGATTTGGTGATTCGGGGTAACTCTCCACTTGGTATTATTTACCGTATTGAAGGCGTAGCGATACCCAACCCAAACCATTTTGCCATAGCGGGCTCTACGGGTGGGCCTGTATCTATACTGAACAATAAGTTTTTAGATAATTCTGATTTTTTTATGAGTGCTTTCCCTGCCGAATATGGTAATAGTACATCAGGCGTTTTTGATTTGCGTTTGAGAAACGGGAATGACGAAAACCACGAGTTTACCGGGCAGTTTGGTTTTTTAGGAACAGAGGTTTTATTTGAGGGCCCGCTTTCAAAAAAATCAAAAGCAAGCTATTTGGTAATGGGGCGTTACTCTACATTAACCCTAATGGATAAAATAGGCATTCAATACGGCACAGATGCTGTTCCGGTATACGGCGACGGAGCTTTTAAATTTAACTTTCCGCTTAAAAAAGGCGGCCAGCTTTCGCTTTGGGGTATGGGTGGTGCAAGTTCTATTGACATTGTAATCTCCGACCAAATAGAGCCTACCCAAGATGCCTTTGGTGAGCAAGATCGTGACCAATATTTTGGATCTCAAATGCTGGTTACCGGAGTGACCTACAAAAAACCCGTAAACAAAAATTTATTTTTAAAAGCCAGCTTATCCTATTCGTTGCAAGACCAATATACCGACCACCAATATATTTTACGCACACTGGATGAAAACAACACGTGGAATTATTTAGCCGATCCGTTCAACATGATGGGGTATACCTATAAAATAGGTACTGGTGCTGCCTATTTTAGCCTGAATCAAAAAATTAACCAAAAACATTTAATAAAATATGGAATTAACGTAGACGCTTATACGTTTGATATGCTTGACTCAATCCGCACGGATATTACAGACTCCACCTCAACTTACAATTACCGGTGGAATTATCAGTCTCAAAACCCGGCTTTTTTAGTGCAGCCTTTTATTCAATGGAAGTTTAAAGTAAATAATCGGTTTACCCTAAACACAGGTATCCACAGCCAGTATTTTACATTGAGTAATTCTGTTTCTCCTATTGAACCACGGTTAGGGGCAGAGTATCGTATAAATGAAAAAAGCACCGTTGCTGCAGGTGCGGGTATGCACTCGCAAACACATCCGTTGTACATTTATACGTATCAACTTTCGGGAAACAACCGTCCGCATAATTTAGGGATTGATTTTTCGCGCAGTATCCACACGGTGCTTAGCTACTCTGCACGCATTGCCCAATCATTACAATTTAAAACAGAAGTGTATTACCAATATTTATACAACATTCCAGTCGAGAAAAAACCCTCCGCTTTTTCGCTTTTAAACCAAGGCAGCGGTTTTGCACGGTTTTTCCCAGACACTTTGCAAAATACGGGTACCGGAGAAAATATGGGAATTGAATTTACCCTGCAAAAATACTTTGACAACAGTTTCTTTTTTATGACGACCATTAGCCTTTACGACTCTAAATACGTAGGGAGTGACGGGGTAAAACGCAATACAGATTTTAACGGAAACTATATTTTAAATGGATTAGTGGGCAAAGAATTTAAATTAGGAACAACCAATAAACACACCTTAGCACTTGGTTTAAAAATTACTTACGCGGGTGGAAAACGTTTTGGCAATGTAAATAAAGCACTAACCGATTCATTAAAAGAAATTATATTTTTAGATGAAGGGTACAATGAAAAACAATTTATTGATTATTTCAGATTAGATACGAAAGTAAACTACACCTTTAACGCAAAAAAAACAACGCACGAATTTGGGCTTGATTTGGTGAACTTACTCAACACGCCAAACATTCTTGGGTTAACGTATACACCAAACTCACCTTCATTAACAGCCACACGCTTTCAGCTTGGGTTTTTACCTGTGTTTTATTATAAAATTGATTTTAAAATAGCAGGTGGTGGTAGCCCTCCGCCCAAATAAGTGCGCAACCTCATTGATTATATCCTGAACCATGAAAATTTTCACCGCTCTCCTTTTTTTACTCGCTACACATACGCTTTATTGCCAAGATAAAAAGCCCATTGATTATACTGTTTATGATGATTGGAACAACATAGGTAGTATACAACAATCAAAAAATGGTGAGTTGGTTATTTACGAAGTAAGCCCTTACGACGGAGACGGAAATTTGATTATCCACCAGCCGTATTCTGGAAATAAAAAAACAATTCAGCGTGGCAAAAATGCATCTATCACATCAAGCGGTACTGCGGTTGTGTTTCATATTGTTCCACAAGAAGATACCATTCGGCAATTAAAGCTAGACAAGGTTAAAAAGGACAAGTTTCCGAAAGATACATTAGCCATTTATTGGACAACGGGAGATTCAACGCGTATTTACCCGCACATTAAATCGTATCAGTTAAAGAAAGAAACACCGTGGATTGCTTTTTTATCGGAAGAAGATGAGCGCGAACCTTGCCCGGAGCCTAAAAGGAAATGTCGCTTATTTAAAAAAAAGAACGCGGTTTGCGAAAACAAACCAACAAGCGGCACTACCCTTTACGCACTAAACACTGAGACGGGTCTAACCCATAAATTTCATGGTGTAACAGATTATAAACTGTCTGACAAAACACATGCACTTACTTACACGCACAGCTTAAAGGGAGAAGCAGATACACTTTCTGTTCATTTAGTGGATTTAACGGCAACTAGTGATAAAGTTATTTTGGACAACCAATTAGCTACAGAAAAACTAACGTTTGATACCAACGGGGAGCAGCTTTCTTTTTTAAGTTCAACAGATACAAATAAAGCAAAAAATTATGCCCTTTATTATTGGAAAATAGGCAATTCAGCGGCACGTCTAATTATTGACTCAACCACGGTTGGTATGCCGAATGGCTACACTATTTCTGCAAATGAGACGCCCTCATTTTCCTGGGACGGTACAAAGCTATATGTTGGCACAGCAGCCATTGTTAAACAAGCGGAAGAAGACACCTTGCTAGACAGTGAAAAAGCAAAGGTAGACATTTGGGGAGGAGAAGATTTACGCATTCAGCCGCAGCAATTAAGCGAGCGCCGCAGCGATAAAAACCAAACCTACAAAGCTGTTTATTTTACTGATAATGAAGCGTTTGTTCAGCTGGAAAATGACACAATTACAGCTACACGAACAATGAACCACGGCAATGCTAATTTTGCCCTAAGTTATAATGCCACTCCATATCAAAAATCCATGACATGGGATTACCCCTGGAAACGAGATGTGTACTATACTAACTTAGAAACCGGAAAACACGAATTAATTAAAACCGGACAAGCCTATCGCACTTCTTTAGCGCCAAGTGGTGATTATTTTGTTTGGTATTCTGGAATAGACTCTGCCTGGTTTAGTAAAAAAATGAGCGGAGGGGAAGAAGTGAATTTAACAGAGAATATCCATGATTTATTTAGCGCTGACGCCAATGGTTACCCAATTATTACCAATTCAGAAGGCACTACCGGATGGACAATAATTGACGAAAAAGAATATTACGTAGTGTATTCCACAAATGATATTTGGCTGTGCCCGCAAGATGCTTCTAAAAACAAAACACTTACCAACAATAAAGGTACGGCAACATCTACAACCCTGCGCTTACAACGGTTTGATTATGACAGCCTTTATTTTACAATTGAAAATGCATTGGTACACGGTGTAGACTCACTGACAAAAAACGAACGTTATTATCACATTTCATCCGTTGGAAACTCCTACAAGTTGGATAAAGTTATTGAATCGCCACACCGTTTTATTTTCATTGACAAAGCAGAAGATTCAGAACGTATTCTATTCCGGAGATCTAATTTCACAACCTATCCAGATTTAGAGGCGAGCAACCTTTTATTTGAATCACCAAAAAAACTAACCGACGTTAACCCGCAGCAGGCAGATTACAATTGGGGAACTGTGGAAATGGTGGAGTGGAACAGTTTTGAAGGCATTCCGTTGCGCGGGCTTTTATACAAGCCTGAAGATTTTGATTCTACAGCATCCTACCCCATGATAGTTTATTTTTACGAAACCTATACAGAAAATATTCATACTTATTATGCCCCGCGCCCTACAGCATCTATTATTTACCCCACCGAATATGCCAGCAATGGATACATTATTTTTATTCCGGACATCCGTTATGAAGCGGGTTATCCTGCCCGGTCTGCTTATGATTGTATTGTAAGTGGTACAGATTATTTAACCGATAAGTACAATTGGATTGACACCAACAGGCTAGGTTTGCAAGGCCAAAGTTGGGGTGGTTACCAAACGGCACAGCTTATTACCATGACAAAAAAGTACAGGGCGGCAATGGCTGGCGCACCAGTTAGCAATATGTTTTCTGCTTACGGTGGTATACGGTGGAACTCTGGCTTAAGCCGTATGTTCCAATATGAACGTGGGCAAAGCCGAATTGGCTATACAATATGGGAAAAACCAGAATTGTACATAGAGAATTCACCTATTTTTGGTTTACCCAATGTAAGCACCCCTTTGCTAATTATGCACAATGATGGTGACGGCTCTGTACCGTGGTACCAAGGTATTGAACTATATATGGGATTGCGCAGGCTGAACCAGCCCGTTTGGTTACTTAATTATAATGAAGATGAACACAATTTAATGCGAACAGCAAACCGGCGCGATTTGAGCCGTAGGATGCGCCAATTTTTTGATTATTATTTGCTAGGCACAGCTATTCCGTTGTGGATGGAAGAAGGTGTTCCGGCAACTGAAAAAGGTGAAAATAAAGGGCTTGAATTAAAAAAAACCACTGAATGATGGAATTCAATTTTCTTTTTGTTTATCTTTAAACTCCCCATTATGATGAAATGCGCAATTATATCATTCCTACTCTTGCTTGCAAGTGCCAATTCCTTTGCTCAAGATGGTATTACAATCCCTACTATTTTTACCCCAAACGGTGACGGTATTAATGATGTTTTTATTATCCGTACGGACGGTGGTTTTGAAAGCCTTACGTGCACTATTTTTAATCGTTATGGCGAGCCTATTTACCGCTATTTTGGTTTAAACGGTACGTGGGATGGATTTACACACGCGGGCATAAAAGCAAGTGCGGGTACTTATTTTGTGCTTTTAGAAGTTACCAATGCAAATGGTGAGGCAGAAAACCGCCAGTCTACCCTACAAGTGCAGTATTAACCTGAGTTCGACTATTCCAAATTTCCACAGAAGGCTTGAAAATAGTGAGGTTTTGACAGAAAAAATGGGCCACATTGAGCGCAGTCGAAATGAAGTACTAACGGGTTAATTCAAGGCTTTTTTTGTTAAAAAATTGCTGTTTTCACGACTTTCCGAAGGCGCCGCCCTGAGCTTGTCGTAAGGGTTGATTTCAATTACCTTATGCGGCGTTATGAATTTTCGAAGTATAAATACTCCTTCAAACTAATGCCTTGCCTAAGAAAACTGAAATCAACTGTGAGCGTTTGGAATAACCGAACTCAGGTTATTAACTTTATTGTTCTATCTCAATTTCAAATGAAGGGGCCGTTTTTTCTTGTTTTTCCTGAATAATAGTTGCTAAATAAACAATCAACCCAATTGTAATAAGTGCCACAATTATACGAACAATAAGCGACCACGGAAAACGCCTATTGTAGCGCTTAAACTGCTGCAAATTTATTTGGTTCTCATCTCTATTTTCTTCCATTATCATCCACACTAAAAAAATAAACTGCACGTTAAATGTATCAAAAATGGTATGTCTTGCGTTACCTTTTTAAAAAAACGTTTCGTTCTGATTAAACTTAATGCGCGCAATTAGGTCTAATGTAACTAAATTGTTAATTATTTTATAAATTTATCGCGCTTGCTAAACTAAAACAAATGAAAATATCTATTCTATTGGCCACACTTATCGCTGTATTTGCCTTTGCAGCGTGCAATAAAACTTCTGGTGAGGGTGGCACCTCCACAATTTCTGGTAAAGTATATGTGGTAGATTTGAACGGAACGGGTGACACCGTGGAGCAATATTACGCGCCGGATGTGGATGTTTACGTTATTTATGGAGACGAAGACCAAACCTATGATAATGATTTTGCTACAAGCCTGGACGGCAGCTATCGGTTTGATTATTTAACGCCCGGTACTTACACTGTTTTTGCTTATTCAAAATGTGACGGTTGCGCAGGTGGCGTTGAGGCTATTCAAAAAACGGTTGAAATTTCAACCGGAAAACAAGCGGTTGAAGTTGAGGACTTAATCATTATTGATTAATGCGCGGCTTACTATTTATTCTTTTTTCCTTAGGGTTGGGAACGGGTTTTGCGCAGACGCGAGATGCGATTTTATGGACTGGTTTAGGACTAAAAGCTGACTTGACAAAAAAAATAGAACTGAAGTACGAAACACAAACCCGTTTCAACAAAAACTTTTCTTCATTAAATACATATTATAACGAGCTTTCGGTAGATTTTAATTTACCCAAAAAATTCACCGCGGGTTTCAGTTATCGTTTTTCACGCGAAAACAGAGACACCCATTTTGAAAATGATAATCGTTTTTGTTTTAACCTTGAACATGAATTGGAGTTTGGGAAAACCGGTTTTGAATTAAAGTCACGTGGGCGATTGCAGCTTAATTTTGATCGGTTAAGCGCTACAAATACTACTATTTACCCCAACCAAGCGCAGCAATTTAGGTTAAAGCTTGATTTGCGCTATAAAAATGATGTGTTGAAACGGTTTGAACCGCGCATCTATTATGAACTTTTTCAAGCTATTGACGGTTCAGCATTAGCCGGGCGTTTATCTGCCTATCGTGTAGGGGGTGGGTTTGAAATTGACCTCCCCAACCGACAAGAAATTTCGTTTAAATACATCTACGAATGTGAGCAAGATTTGATTCCCGAGGTATCACACATTTACATGGTACAATACAATTACAGCTTCAAATCTAGAATCATCAACAAGAAAAAGAAGAAGAAGAAGAATTAATTCACTAATTCTAAGTCTATTTGCTTTTTAACCAAACTAACGCGTGTTAAAATTACCTCAACGTTATCTCCTACGGTGTAACTTTCGCCTGTTTTTTGCCCAACAATAGCGTATTTATCTTCATCAAAATAAAAGCGGTCTCCCTCTATAGATTTGAGCGAAACCATACCTTCGCAAAAATTCTCGTACATCTCTACATAGATGCCCCAGTCCGTTATACCGGTGACAAACCCCTTGTACTTTTCTCCAATTTTATCCTCTAAATATTGCGCCTGGAAGAATTTTTTAGATGCCCGCTCAGCCTCTGTGGCACGGCGTTCAGTTACTGAAATGTGTTCTGCAATTTCGTTTAATTTTGAATGCTTTTTTTGCTTATTGCTTAACGTCTCAAATAAAATGCGGTGCACCATTAAATCTGCATAACGCCGAATGGGTGATGTAAAATGGGCGTAATACGTAAAGCCTAAACCATAGTGTCCAATGTTCTCTGTATCGTAAACAGCTTTTGACATGGATTTGATGGCCATTTGCTGAATCATATTAAAATTTCCGTCGTCTTTCATCTCAGCAAATAGCTTATTCATTTTTTTTGCTATTTCCTGATCGTTTTTAAATGTGAATTTTTTACCAAACTTTGAAACAAAAATGCGAAACTGCTCTACTTTTTCTAAATCGGGCTTATCGTGTATTCTATAAATAAGTGGTATGTGCGTTTTTCGCTTTGTGTCTCCCACAAAACGCCCTACACTGCGGTTGGCCAGTAGCATAAACTCCTCCACCAACTTATTGGAATCTTTAGCTATTTTTTTGTAAACCGCAATTGGTTTTCCGTCATCATCTAACTCAAACCCAACTTCTGAGCTCATAATTTCTAACCCACCCTGCTCCAGACGGTCTTTTCTTAGCTGTTTTGCAATTTTATCCACCATCAAAATTTCTTTTGCATGGTCTCCTTTTCCGGTTTCAATTACTGTTTGGGCTTCCTCATACGTAAAACGACGGTGAGAACAAATTACAGTTTTGCCAAACCACTCGTTTACTTTTTCACCCGCTGGCGTTAATTCAAAAACCGCTGAAAATGTAAATTTTTCTTCATTTGGACGCAATGAGCACACGCCGTTTGAAAGGTGTTCGGGTAACATAGGAATAACGCGGTCTACTAAGTAAACAGAGTTTCCCCTTTCCATTGCTTCTTTATCTAATTCACTGCCGGGCTGCACATAATGCGCTACATCTGCAATGTGCACACCAACGCTAATGTTTCCGTTATCCAGTTCCTCTACGGATATGGCATCATCAAAATCTTTTGCATCAACAGGGTCAATTGTAAAGGTTAAAATTTCTCTAAAATCGCGGCGCGTTTGCATTTCTTTTTTATCCAACTCCACTGGAATACTGTTGGCCTCTTCTTCTACCTCTGGCGGAAATGAAATGGCAATATTGTATGCCGCTAAAATAGATTTCATTTGCACGTCGTTTGATTCTGCAGCACCCAGCACTTCGGTGATTTCACCAAACGGACTTTTTGCATTTTGGGCCAATCTGTAATGCGGGCTATAGCTTTCTCGCCTGTTTTTCCACCTTTTAATTTAGAAATTGGAATGTAAATATCATCTTCCATCTTAGTGTCATCTGGCACCAAAAAGGCGTGTTTTTTATGTACTTCTAAATTGCCTACAATGCGGCGCTTATCTCTGTCCAGCACTTCAACAATCCGACCCTCCATTTTTTTACGGTTTCTGCCTCCTTTTATCAGTGCTACGCGCACTTTGTCCCCATGCATAGACTGCCCTCTATTACCGGCAGAAATAAAAATATCATCTTCAAAATCTGGTGTAATTACGTAAGCTATTCCACGTCGAGCAGCATCCACTACCCCTTCAATTAATTTTTGTTTTGCCACACTTCTGAACTTTCCGCGTGCGGTTTCTTTTATTACGCCAGCATCCACCAAGTCCGTTAAAATTTCAAACACAAGCTTTCGCAATGCTTTATCTGAAATTTCAAGTAAACCTGAAATTTGTTTGTAATTAAATACGGACTTAGGGCTATCTAAAAAGATTTGTTCAATGTCGTGCCGAAGTTTTTTGTTAAGCTTCTGCTTTTTGCTCATTTGTTTGTTGCGTATTAAGCTTGAATAATTGAGAATAAATTTATGCATTTTTTAGGTCTAAAGCCCCTTTGTTTCTATTTTTTCGTTTATTTTTAACGCTTTGGATTGATTACAACCACTTAAAGTATAAAATGAATAAACGAATAGAAGCCATTCTGAATAAACAAATTAAGGCAGAGGCTACCTCTTCTCACCTTTACCTTGCCATGGCATCATGGGCAGATGTAAACGGTATTAACGGTACAGCACAGTTCTTGTACGCCCATTCAGAAGAAGAGCGCCAGCACATGTTAAAACTTGTACGTTTTTTAAATGAACGCGGAGGACAGGCCGAGATACCAGCAGTGGACGTGCCTAAAAAAGAGTTTGAGTCATTAAAAGAAATTTTTAGCATGTTGCTTGAGCATGAAATGAAAGTAACCAGCATGATACATGAAGTGGTGTTTACTTGTTTAGAAGAAAAAGACTACTCTACGCATAATTTTATGCAATGGTATGTAGCTGAGCAATTAGAAGAGGAAGCATTGGCACGTACAATTTTAGATAAGTTAAGCATGATTGGAGATGATAAGGGTGGACTTTACCTTTTTGATCGTGATTTAGAGAACATGCAAAACACGAAGGCAGAGACAGGCGAATGAGAGTTGGCACGCTTTTGGTAAAACACGGATAGATTTAAACCTTTTTTTGAAAAAATTTGCCTACATATTTTTGAGTTTTGCGGTAGCTTTAATGCTTACCAGCACGGTCAAGCGGCAGTATCAAATGCAAGATACTCGCTCTGTTGTGAAGGCACTTTATATTTACACATTTGCCACTTTGGTGGAATGGCCAAAAAATATGCGCTCGGGTGAGTTTAAGATTGGCGTGTACTCAGAGTCTAGCTCAGTGTATGATGAGCTTTTTGCTAAATATTCTGGAAAATCAATCGGAAGTCAAGAAATTGTCGTTCAAAAATTTAGACGCAAAGCGGATATCGAAAACGTACATATTTTATATATTTCGGAAGAATATAGCCGATATATAGAAGATTTATCCGGCACATTATCATCAAAAAGCACATTGGTTGTAACGGAAAAACCCGGTAGCTTAGGAAAAGGTGCCATTGTGAATTTCATAGTTGAAGGAGAAACGCAGAAATACGAAATTAATATAAGAAATGCTGAAAAGCACGATTTAAAGATTGCACAAAAATTATCAAGTTTAGCAGCCAAAGTTGTAGAATGAAAATACGTATAAGTTACATATTATTTGTTTTGACGGTATTGCTTAGTCAGCATGGGCCTTAGCCAATCTCTTACGGGTGAGGCTTTTGAGTCATTCAAAGCCAAAGACATGAAAGGTGCTATGGTGTTAATTGATTCTGCTGTGCAAACTACCGAACGGTTTGATTCGCAAACATGGCAGCTTAGAGGTATTATTTACCGCAGCATTGAAGGCTATAACCCATTATATTACCGTGAAATAGCAATCGAATCTTTTGTGCAAGCTAAAGCAATTGACACAATTGGTGTGTACCAAAGCCAGATTGATGAATACCTTAAAAACACCCTTGTGCGTTATTATAATGATGCCGTGGAGTATTTACAAGAAGATCAAAACTTGCAAAAGTCAGAAGATTCTTACTTAACATATAAGAAAAAATACAGAATGTTGCTTGACCCTAACTTTGATTTTTCGCAGAGTGATATTAGTTATTATAATGCGTTGGGCGCAGCTTACCTGGATAAGGTTTCTATTGTAGCAGAAGATCAAAAAAGCGCCATGCGGGCAAAATCAATTGAAAAGTGCATCAATGTGATTGAAATAGACAGCTTAAACTTTCAGGCAAACCTAAACATTGGGCTGTTGTATTACAACCAAGGTGCTGACTACATTACCAAAGCAGACCCGTTTATGACGAT
The DNA here is from genome assembly GCA_963736585.1 of Crocinitomicaceae bacterium. GTDB lineage: Bacteria > Bacteroidota > Bacteroidia > Flavobacteriales_D > Crocinitomicaceae > Crocinitomix. The sequence continues at coordinate 102,369 of CAVTPI010000005.1, forward strand.
TGACGATATTGTGATTAACCAACAAAAATCAAAAGAGTCATTTTTGAATGCAATTCCTTATTTAAAAAGGGCAGAAAAAATAAAACCATTGGACAAAAAACTGCTCATTGCATTAATGAGTTGCTATTACGGGCTTCATAAAAATGATTTATACGTAAAGTATCAAACAAAGGTGGATAAAATGAACATTGATGCCTTGGAAGATAAACACCGTAAAAACCCTAAAGACACAGAAGTACTGCGCGAATTAGTGCGCATTTATTCAATGACGCTGAAAGACGATACTAAACGTGATTATTACCGGGATTTACTGGATAAAGCACAGCGATAAACTAAAAACCACATCAAAACCATGAGTTTCAAGTTTACAATAGGAAAAAAGATTGGGGCGGGCTTTGGTTTGCTTATTCTTTTGATTATTGTGGTTTTTGGTGCAACTTTTTTAGCCGTTGACAACGGTATTCAGACGTTTAAAGAAAATGATAAAACCTCCAAAGAGCTTATTCAGGTTCTTACACCATCCAAGCAATACGTTGCATCATTAAAAACCCTTATTGGTGAAACGCAGCAACTAGCAAAACAGTGGCTGGTGGACCAAAGCCGAAATGATGTTGATTTTAAAATGCGTTTTAAAAAAATAATCAACCAGGAGGCGCCAAAAAAACTGGAGCAGGTAAATGAACTTTCCAAACAATGGAAAGATGAAGAAGATTTAAAGCTGCTTAAGGGCATAAAAGAAAAGAAAACGTTGCTTTTTAATGACTACCAAGAACTGATGAATTTTTTGCCGGATATCAGCAGCTATGATGACCCCATAAAATCATTTAAAGCTAGTTTTTTAATCGACCAAAACGGATCAGCAGCTGAGCATTTTAACGACCTCAAAAAATCGCTGGGTCTGTTAGAAATAAGTTTAGATACAAAAGAAGATAATGCCTTAGAATTCGTGCAAAAATCATCTGAAGAAGCGCGTGGCAATTTCCAATCCTTACGTTTTTATTGGTTTTTAGGTGCAGGGCTCATTATTTTTGCCATAATTATTGCCATGTTTACGACCAACCGCATTGTAAAGCCTGTAAACAACTTACGTGAAGTTTTACTTTCATTGAGTAAAGGTATTTTTCCAAAACGGCAAATTGCAATTGGTAATGACGAGGTGGGTGATATGTCTGCAGCAGTGGTTGGTTTAGTAGATGGTTTGAAAAAAACAACACACTTTGCAGAGCAAGTGGGACGCAGTAATTTTAACTCGCCTTACGAACCGTTAAGTGATGAAGATGTATTGGGGCAAGCGTTACTAAAAATGCGTGACGAATTAGCGGAAACAGAGCGTATTTTGGAACAAAAAGTGGAAGAACGTACGCAAGAGGTTACCCTACAACGGGATGAAAACGAGCGCCAACGTTTAAAGCTAGAAGACCTGTACAAAGCCGTTACTGCAAGTATTCGCTATGCTAAGCGTTTACAAAACTCTATTTTGCCCCCAGTAGAGGTTGTTAAATCCATTTGTCCTTCGTCCTTTGTGTTGTATAAGCCTAAAGATATTGTTTCTGGTGATTTTTATTGGTTTGAACAGTTTGAAGGAAAAAACTTTTTTGCCGCTGTAGATTGTACAGGGCATGGTGTACCCGGTGCATTTATGAGTTTGGTAGGTGCCAACGGCTTAAACACAACCATCAGAGAGAATAAGATTTTTGAACCCGCACATATTTTAGATAATTTAAATAAATACGTTTCTGACTCACTGAATAAAACACGTGAAGAAAGTCAAATTCGTGACGGGATGGACTTAGCACTTTGCACCATTGATTACGACAAAATGGAGTTAACTTATGCTGGTGCTAATAACCCACTTTACCTTATTCGCGACGGAGAATTTATTATTATAAAGCCCGACAAATTTGCAATTGGATCTTTCGAACCTGGAGCACGGTCTTATAGTCAAAAAACAATACAGTTAGAAAAAAATGACATGATTTACCTCTTCAGCGACGGCTATGCCGACCAATTTGGAGGTGACCGTGGAAAAAAATTCCTTTACAACCGCTTTAGAGAGCACTTACTAGCAGTGCATTTAGAGCCAATGGAAAAGCAAAACCTATACCTAAAGCAAACCATGAATGAATGGCAAGGCTCATTTGAGCAAGTAGACGACATTCTTGTGATTGGTGTTAGAATTTAAAGCCAGACATGCTTAAAAAAGCCTTAGCCATATTGCTCCTTATTTTCAGTGTGGCTTCACTTGGGCAACAAAAAACCATCCAGTTTTCTACCTATTCGTTAGAAGATGGTTTATCCCAAAGTTTTGTTACCGGCATTGTGCAAGATGAACTTGGTTTCATTTGGATTTCTACCCAAGATGGTATTAACCGTTATGACGGTTACGGCTTTAAAATATTCAAAAACCAGCCAGATAATCCAAACTCAATTCCCAATAACTACATCCATTTTTTAACGCTAGATGATTTTGACAACCTATGGTTTGGCACGAATCGTGGGATAGGTAAAATGAACCCAAAAACGTATGATATTCAGCGCATAAATCGTACAACTTTTTCAGATTTACAAGGGTATATTTTCAACGATTTATCGTTTGACCCGGAAGGCAATTTGTGGGCGTTAACCGAAAAAAATGGCATCAATAAAATTGACCTTAAATCAAAAAAAACAGAGTCAATCACCTCTGTTTTAGGTAATACGCGCATGTCCAGCATTTTTATTGATGAAGAAGGCGTATTGTGGGTAGGCACAGAAACGGGACAAACCTATTATTCTGAATATCCTTATGTAAAGTTTTTAAACATTGATTACAACTCTATATTCACGGTGTCAAAAGTAAACGCATTTTACCAAAAACCTGGCTTTCCGCTAATGGTTTGTACAGAAAAGGGGTTGTTTTCAATAGACAGTGAAAAAAGGCTTCAGGTGGTAACCGAATATCCTGACATGCGCTACGGAAACATTAACTGCGTGTATGTAGAGGACGAAGATAATATATGGGTAGGTACGCAAAACACCGGATTATTTTTAGTACAACAAACAGAAAATGGTGAGATGGTTTCTCAATACAAAAAAAACCCTTACGATAATTCATCCATTGCCAATGACAATATTACCGCCATTTTTGAAGATAACAACGGTATTTTTTGGATAGGAACGGAAAAGGGGATTTCGCGTTTTGACAAGTACAAACAAGGTTTTACTACCATATCATTAAACGATAATCCAGAAAAAGGCTTGATTGATTACAGCGTTTTTTCATTTGCAGAAGATGAAAGTGGCAACACCTATATTGGTACAAAAAAGGATTTAACCATTTACGACTCTGAACACCAGTATTTCCACCATATTTTACGCGATATTAACAGCAACCATTTTTTGTTGAGTATTTACGTGCAGAATGATGAAAAAATTTGGTTGGGCTTTGATGACGGCTTGTTTTTACTCACCATTTATGATTTAGACAACTACAATTATTCATTTGAGCAAGTGGAGTTTGTACCAGAAGATGTGCAACGCGACACCCGTGTTTACGCCATTACAGAGGCAGACAGTAACCGGTTATGGATTGGTTCTCGCGAGGGATTATCCTTAATTGATAAAACAGATAAATCATTCAATTTTTATGAAAGCGGTGAGGGCTTAGGCGAAGGCTCTGTAAAAATTGTTTATACAGATTTGCAAGGGCAAACATGGGTGGTAACCAGTAACAAAGGTTTATATGCTGTGCATCAAAACGACCGTAATAATTTTGATTTTGAATATTGTAATATAGAAAACCACGACGAATCAAACGGACACATTACCTGCCTGCTGCAAACCGAGCCCGACTATATGTGGTTAGGTACTTATGGTGAGGGTGTTAAAAAGCTAAACCTAATTACACGTAAGACACAAAACTACACCGAGCAGCAAGGGCTTTCTAACAACGTGGTTTACGGTTTGTTAGAAGATGAAGAAAACAACCTTTGGATAAGTACCAATAAGGGTATCTCGAAATTTAATCCATCTACAGAAAAGTTCATGAACTACAGCGTGCGCGACGGCCTGCAGAGTAATGAATTTAATATGAATGCCTATTTAAAATCGTCAGACGGGCTGCTGTATTTTGGTGGTATAAACGGTTACAATATTTTTGACCCCAAGGCCATTACCATTAACCCCAACGCGCCAGAAGCTGTTATTACAGTTGTAACACTTTCTACCAAAGGCAACCGAAATAAACAAGTTTTGGCAGAAAACATTTACAAAGACCAACACTTGCAGTTAGAGTACAACCAAAATGATCTTTCTTTTGAATTTACCGCCACCAATTACTCTAACCCGCAACGCAATAGTTTTAAATACCGCCTAGAGGGGCACGAATCTGAATATACATTTACCGGAAATGAACACACGGTGAATTATATGAATATTTCGCACGGGGAATACACCTTCAAACTTTTTGCCCAAAGCGCAGACGGTATTTGGTCTCAAAAACCAGCAACCATACACATTACAATTACACCCCCTTTTTGGTTAACGTGGTGGTTCAGAATTTTAATTGCCATTATTTTAATTGTTTTTGGTTTAGTGTTTTACCGCCGTAGGGTAGATAAAATAAGAAGACAAAAGGTTCGCCTGGAAATTGAGGTTGTAAAGCGTACCCGGCAGGTAACCGAACAGAGTAAAAAAATTCAAGATCAAAAACAAAAGGTAGAAATTCAAAAAGCCAAAATTGAGCATCAGAAAGAGCTGTTAGAAAAAGAAAAGGAAAAAGTAGAGCAGCTTTTATTGAACATTTTACCGGTTGGCACGGCAGAGGAACTTAAAAATAAAGGGCGCTCCAAAGCGCGTTATTACAAAAACGTATCTGTTTTGTTTACAGACTTTGTTGGCTTCTCAAAAATTGCGGAGGACATGAAACCGCAAGAGTTGGTGCAGCAACTGGATGATTATTTTTCTTCTTTTGATGAAATTATAGAAAAATATGATTTAGAGAAAATTAAAACCATTGGTGACTCTTACATGTGCGCCGGCGGTGTGCCTATTCGGAATAAAAGCAATGCTATTGAGGTAACGCTTGCTGCGCTTGAAATTAAAGATTTTATGCACCATTTCTCTGAAGAGGCTGAAAAACGCGGAGAAAAATCCTGGAAAATCAGAATTGGCATTAACACCGGAGAAGTGATTGCAGGTGTGATTGGATTAAAACGTTTTGCTTACGACATTTGGGGGTCTACCGTAAACCAGGCCCAACGAATGGAAATGCACGGGCAGCCCGGAACGGTGAATGTTTCGGGTAATACGTATGAGTTTATTGCACCTTATTTTGAATGTGTTTACCGGGGTAAAATCCAAACCAAGCATAAGGGGATGCTAGACATGTACTATGTAAAAGGTATAAAGCCCGAATTGTCCGAAAAAGGAGAAGGTAAGCACCCCAATGCCAACTTTTGGAAAATTGTAGACTTACATTTATACAGCTCTATAAATTACATGAAAGCGGAGCGCCATATCATGAAAATTTTAGAAGACGAACTATCTCCAAAATTACTTTACCATAGCATTAACCACACCATTGATGTAACGCAGGCTGTAGAAAGACTAGCCATTATGGAGGGCATTACGGATGAAGATCTTTTTTTACTAAAATCTGCAGCTACCTATCATGATGCCGGTTTTGTGGAGCGGTATGATAAGAATGAAGAAATAGGCATACGTATGGCGCGTGAGGTTTTACCAAAATATGGTTACACAACCAAACAGCTAGACATTATTGACGGATTAATAAAATCTACCGAAATACCGCAAAGCCCTAAAACACATTTAGAGCAAATTATGTGTGATGCCGATTTGGACTATTTAGGCCGAGATGACTTCCACGTTATTGCTGATTATTTACGACGAGAATTGCGCGAGCACAACAAACTAAACAGTGACCGTATGTGGGATGAAATTCAAATTAAATTTTTAAACCAGCACACCTATTTTACCAAATCTGCCATTCAGTTACGCCAAGCAAAAAAAGAGAAGCACTTGCGCGAAATAGAAGAGCGCTACGCACGAAATGAGTATAAGGATTAGGTTAATCGTCTAAACGCTCTAAAACAGCTTCTGCCTGCCCATTTTTAGGCATTAAAACTAACGTTTCTTTCTTTTTATTCCACATTAAGCTGATTTCATACTTTAATGACTTGCCGTTGGAAAGCGCTGCTTTAATCACATATTCGTTTTTGCTTTGCTTAAAAAAGGTATATGCCCCATTCAATGCCAAGTCACCTCCGGTATAAAAAATTTCGTTTTCTGTAATTTCAATGTACACGTCGTGTTTGGCAATTGTTAATCCGCTACCCTCATAAAGTATGGTATACGACGGCATTTCGCCGCCATATTTACCAAAACATGCTTTTGGCAACTCTTGTGAAAAGCCAAAAAAGGAAAATAACATTAAAAAAGCAGCAAGCGAAAGTTTCATAAATCTGATTTATTGTTACCAACAGCGTGCCAAACAGCACAACCAAACGACTAGAACAACGAATATAACTGACACTCAAATGATCCACAACTATTGTTAATAAAATTCGACGGTTTGTGCAATTTTTACTGACGAATGGTGGGGGTTTCGCCGTTCAAAAGCTGTACCTTTAAGCCTCAATTTTTTGTTATGCAACAATACTTGAATTTATTACGCGACATTAAAGAAAACGGTGTTCAAAAAGGAGACCGAACCGGAACGGGTACTAAAAGTTTATTTGGCTACCAAATGCGGTTTGATTTGGCAGATGGTTTTCCTATGGTAACCACAAAAAAGCTCCATTTAAAATCCATCATCCATGAATTGCTATGGTTTATTAATGGCGATACGAATATTGATTATTTAAATGAAAATGGCGTAAAAATTTGGGATGCATGGGCAAATGAAAATGGTGATTTAGGCCCTGTTTACGGTGCCCAATGGCGCAATTGGAACAATGAAGATATTGACCAGTTAAAAGGCGTTATTGACCAGATTAAAAACAACCCGAATAGCCGCAGAATGATGGTTTCTGCATGGAACCCTAGTGTAATGCCAGACACCAGTGTATCGTTTGAACAAAATGTAGCCAACGGCAAAGCTGCTTTGCCCCCATGCCATGCATTTTTTCAGTTTTATGTAGCCGACGGCAAACTGTCTTGCCAATTGTACCAGCGCAGTGCAGATGTTTTTTTAGGCGTACCATTTAATATTGCCTCTTACGCACTTTTTACCATGATGATGGCACAGGTATGTGGCTTAAAACCGGGTGAATTTATTCATACGTTTGGTGACGTGCATATTTACAATAACCATTTTGAACAAGTGGAACTGCAGCTTACGCGTGATCCGAAGCCATTACCTACCATGAAAATTAACCCCAACGTTAAGTCTATTTTTGATTTTACGTTTGATGATTTTGAACTTGTAAACTACACCTATCACCCGCACATTAAAGGAGCAGTATCTGTATAACCATTGCCATGAAAGTAAAATTAATTGTTGCTAAAGGAAAAAATGATGTGATTGGAAAAGACAATGATTTAGCATGGCATTTGCCAGCTGATATGCGTTTTTTTATGCAAACTACTAAGGGGCATATTGTATTAATGGGCCGAAAAAACTGGGACTCTATACCTGAAAAATACCGCCCGCTAAGTAACCGCATTAATGTAGTTGTTACGCGAAATAAAAGTTTTTCGCATCCGGACTGTGTTGTTTTTCATGGGATTGAAGATGCCATTGCACATTATAAAAAACAAGCTGAAGAAGGCGAAGAAAAACACCTTTTTATTATTGGCGGTGGGCAAATTTACAAATACTGTCTGGACAATAATTTATTGGATGAACTTTTCATTACATTCATTGATGAATCATTTGATGGGGACACATACTTTCCAGATTTTGATGAATCAGCCTGGCATAAAACACAAATTATGCACCACGATACAGATGAAAAAAACAAGTATCCGTTTGACGTTTACCATTATACCAAACCTTAATTTTTTGCCTATTTAACAATGAAGCTTTGCATTGCTGAGAAACCGAGTGTAGCACGTGAAATTGCCGCTATTTTGGGAGCCAACCAGAAAAAGAATGGCTACTTTGAAGGCAACGGCTATTGGGTTTCTTGGACGTTTGGGCATTTGTGCACCCTTAAAGAGCCGCATGATTACACCGGCATGTGGAAATGGTGGAATTTAGCTACACTACCCATGATTCCTTCCAAGTTCAGCATTAAACTAATGGAAGATTCTGGTGCGCAAAAACAGTTTAGAGTAATTGAAAGTCTTGTACAACGCTGTGATGAAGTAATAAACTGTGGTGATGCCGGGCAAGAGGGAGAATTGATTCAGCAATGGGTATTGCTCAAAGCCAAAAACGATAAACCCATCAAACGCCTATGGATTTCATCTTTAACAGAAGAGGCGATAAAAGAGGGGTTTGAAAAATTAAAAGATGGCAACGATTTTTTAAACCTTTACGCCGCAGGTAGCTCCCGTGCAATTGGTGATTGGCTATTGGGCATGAATGCTACGCGTTTATATACCTTAAAATACGGACAAAATAAACAAGTACTTTCTATTGGACGTGTGCAAACGCCCACGCTGGCCATGATTGTGGAACGGCAACAAACCATTGAGAATTTTAAATCTGAAAAATATTGGGAACTAAAAACAACGTATAGAGAAGTATTATTTTCTGCAACATTAGGAAAGTTAAAAACCAAAGAAAAAGCAGACAAAGCGATTGAATACGTCTCAAATAAGGACTTTGTCATTAACAGTTATGAGCAAAAAGAAGGGAAAGAGTCGCCTCCGCGTTTATTTGATTTAACGTCTATCCAAGTAGAAGCCAATAATAAGTTTGGTTTTTCTGCCGATAATACGCTTAAGTTGGTACAAAATTTATACGAAAAAAAATATGTAACCTATCCGCGGGTTGATACCACTTTTTTATCAGAAGATATATACCCTAAAGTGCCTAAAATTTTAAGCGGATTAACCTTTTATTCTAAATTAACTGAACCGTTATTGCAAGAACCTATCCGAAAGTCAAAAAAAGTATTTAACGATAATAAAGTAACAGACCACCACGCCATTATTCCAACGGGTATACCGCCTTCTGGCATTTCCCCAGATGAACAAAAAATTTATGCAACCATTGCAAAACGTTTTATTGCTGCTTTTTACCCGGACTGTACTGTTTCTAACACCACTGTGCTGGGTAAGGTAGATAAAGTGGAGTTTAAGGCTACGGGAAAACAAATTATAACACCTGGTTGGCGTACTGTTTTTGCCAATGAAAAGAAAGAAAGCAAAGCTAAAAATGCCGATAAAGAGGAAAATTTGATGCCTACGTTTGAGGAAGGTGAAAAAGGCGCCATGTTCCCGAAATACAAGCGAAAGAAACGCGTCCGCCAAAATATTTTACTGAAGCAACGTTGCTTCGCGCCATGGAATCTGCGGGTAAAAATGTAGATGATGAAGAGCTACGCGAAGCCATGAAAGAAAATGGAATCGGCTGGCCGTCTACCCGGGCAAATATTATTGAAACGCTATTTCGGCGTAAATACATTGAAAAAAAGCGCAAAAACATTCACGCTACGGTAACCGGCGTTGGGTTGATTGACATTATTCAGTCTGATTTATTAAAGTCTGCAGAATTAACCGGGCAGTGGGAACATAAATTACGGTTAATAGAAAATGGAGAATATGATGTAGGACAGTTTCGCAAAGAATTGGTAGAAATGGTGGTGGGGCTTACCAATGAGGTGATGTTTGCAGAAGATAAGGTGATTGCACTGCATACTGAGAAGAAGGCAAAGAAAAAAAAGCCTAAAGCTGCTAATAAAGCGATATCTGACTTAGTTTGTCCTAAATGTAATGATGGCTCAATTATAAAAGGAAAGTCTGCCTATGGATGCGCTAACCACAAAAATGGCTGCGATTTTGTGGTGCCTTTTGTAATGATGGGCAAAAAATTAACAGAAAAACAAACAATTGATTTAATTGATAAGGGCAAAACCACACGAATTAAAGGTTTCTTTTTAGGCGAAAATGCAGATAAAAAAACAGGAAAACTCTTACTAGAACCGGACTTTAATATAGGTTTTGAAGAAAAATAATTTGCAGTATTACCATTCAGTTTATGGCAAATTAACGGGCCATAATCCCATATAAAAATTTTAAATTTTATTATCAAGCCGCTTTTCTTTAGCTTTGCACTGTGAAAACACTTTTCTTATATCTTGCTTTTGCTGTGTCATTTACGGCTGTGCTAACCCCTGGTTATGCAAAAACAACCGCTTTACCACTTAATTTTACTACCGTATTAACATTTGAACAGCAAAAGGATAGTGTACCACCCCGCGTGTTTTTTCCGCAATATCACGGACAGCAAAAATGGCGGCCCATGTTTATGTTAGACACGAAGCGCGCTTTATTTTCTACCTGGCCGGTTGGTACATTTGGCGTAAGAATAGGGGTTGAGCACAAAGGTATTCAAGTGTTTAATGTTGGGTATTTTTTATTAGGAGCAGGCAGTACGTTTATGCCTAGTTTTGAATTGTTTCATCCAGAAGATACAGATCAGTTTGGCGTAAGCTACCGCGGATCTTACGGAGCGCTTTACTATGAACGTACGCTAATACGTACTAAAAGGTTTGCTTTCAGCATTCCACTTTATTTTAAATTTGGCCAAATTCGCGGATTTGGGCAGAATACTATGGGTGAAAACCGCATAGAGATTTTGCGTGAACCTTTCTCTGCACTTGCAACAGGAGTACAGTTTCAATATTATCTGCTGGAATGGTTTGGTCCAAAAATAGCATTGGGCTATCGGTCTGTATTGCAAAAAGGTACTGATGCTAAAACATTATTTGACGGTTACTATTTTGGGCTATCTGCCCGAATCCATTGGGATATTTTATATGAAAAATGGAAAAACCGCGAGAAGAAGAATTAACCGGTTTTTCTACAATGCATTGTTCTATTTCTTCTTTTCTTGTTAACCTCTTTTCGATTTCTCCTTTACAGTTGACAATCATTCGTAAATAAGGAAATAATAAATTTGACATTTTCTGTCAAGAATAATTTGACAAATTTTGTCAAAATCTTAACCCACTAATGCCAAATATTTTTTTGTACTCTACACGATACCACCTTCAGTAATTTACATTATCCACCCAAAAAACCACAAAAAAATATATCTTATTGATTTACAGTGAATTAACTTAGGTATACCCTTAACATCAACGTCGCGCGTATCGCACGATCTCTAAAAGGCCCTACCCTTTTGATGTTTAATTAAAAAAATACGCTTAAAATGCTTCTAACGAGCTTTTTTCTGTAAAATATAGATTTGAGAAGAGTATGATTCACCGTCTGCTTTGATGTTTGACCTTAAACCAGTCAAAAATGCGTTTGGCAAATTTCCGCCCTTATACTTCTCACTTAACATAGAAACGTAAAATGAATCATATTTCATAGGTAACACTTCTTTCACTTCCATTTGAAACTGATCAAATAATCTTCGAATATCGTTTGGTGTAAAATGATACAGATGAATTGGTAGATCATACGCCGCCCAAAACTCCTTGTATTTTTTTGCGTCATACGAATTTCGATTCGGTACAGCCACAATTAATGTTCCGTCATCTTTTAAGACTCTTTCTATTTGCGCAATGTCTTCTCGTAAATTGTAAACATGTTCCAACACGTGCCACATGGTAATTACATCTTTTGACTTTTCTGCTAATTGATACAGTTCTTCAATCGGTTCGATTGCCACATCAAAATTAGTTGTAGCAAAATTACGCGCGTCTTCATCCGGCTCTAACCCCAATGGTTGCAAACCGGCTTGCTGGCAGGCATCAATAAAATGACCTGTTCCTGCGCCAATATCCAACAACTGATTTCCTTTCGCAACCTGTTGAACTAATTTTACTTTTTTCTTTAACGTGCGTTTACGAACTGTCTGGTATAATTTATTAATTAACCCCTTATTTGTTGATGAGTGTGAAACGTACGATTCAGACTTATAATACTCCCCTATTTCATCTATTACCGGAATGGGATTCGTAAAATGGAAATCACAATTATCGCACTTTACAATAGAAAAAGTTGATTTTGACACTGTATAATCGACCGCATTTAAAAACGGTGTAAACGCGCCTCTTTGGCAAATGGGGCAAACGTCTCTGTTGATAAGCGTTTTCATATTATCGTCCTAAATAAACTAAAAGTATAGAAACATCAGAAGGTGACACCCCGCTTATACGGCTTGCCTGCCCAATGGTAACAGGTTTAATTTTACTCAGTTTCTCTACCGCCTCTGCCGAAAGTGATGACAATAATGAAAAATCTGTTGTTGGTGGAATTTTAACATCTTCTAGTCGATCCATTTTATTGGCCATATCTTGTTCACGTGAAATATAGCCAGCGTATTTAATTTGCACTTCTGCCTGCATTAATGCTTCGTCATCCTCATTACAAATTTCTGCAAGTTTCGTATCTAAAAAAGACGACCGCTTGCGCAGTTCGCTCAAACTTGTGTGCGGCCTCAGCAAAATTGCATTTGCTTTTACTTTTTGCTTAATTGCGGCGGAGTTGATAGATGCCAAATACGTATTCATTTCTTCAGGTGTTACGCTCGCATTTTCCAGCACTGCCTTTATCGCATTTGTTTTTTCAATTTTATCCTGCACCAATCTCAACTGTTCGTCATCCGCCAACCCTATTTTATGGCCAATCTCCGTTAAGCGTAAATCAGCATTATCTTGTCGCAACAAAATTCTGAACTCTGCGCGTGATGTAAACATACGATAAGGCTCTTTCGTTCCTTTCGTAATTAAGTCATCAATCAACACGCCAATATAAGCGTCTGCGCGCCCGAGTATAAATTCGCCTTTATTGGTTAATTTATTGTGTGCATTTATGCCTGCCATTAACCCTTGTGAAGCGGCCTCTTCGTATCCGGTTGTTCCGTTAATTTGTCCCGCAAAATACAAGTTGTCTACTAATTTTGTTTCTAAGGTGTGCTTTAATTGGGTTGGTGGAAAATAATCATATTCGATTGCATAACCAGGTCTAAACATTTTAACGTCTGCGAATCCGGGAATGGTTTTTAAAGCTGCCAATTGCACCTCTTCGGGTAATGAAGTACTAAACCCATTCACATAAATTTCTACAGTGTTCCACCCTTCTGGCTCAACAAAAATTTGGTGACGATCACGCTCAGCAAAACGATTAATTTTATCTTCTATTGATGGACAATAGCGTGGACCAACACTTTTTATTGCACCATTAAACATAGGACTACGGTCAAACCCCGACTTTAATATTTCATGCGTTTCGGGATTGGTGTAGGTAATGTAACAGCTTCGTTGTTTGGTCAATTTCTCAGTTTTTCCAGAATAAGAAAACTTAGAGGGCATTTCATCTCCGGGTTGTTCTTCCATTTTTGTATAGTCTAACGATCGACCATCAACACGTGGAGGGGTTCCTGTTTTCATTCGCCCAGATTCAAAACCAAGCTCTACGAGCTGCTCTGTTATGCCATAACTTGCACTTTCGCCAGAGCGGCCTCCTTTAAAGTTTTTCTCTCCTAAATGAATTAACCCATTCAAAAATGTACCGTTGGTTAGCACCACCGATTTAGAATAAATCTTTTGACCCATGGCTGTGGTCACTCCTTTTAGCACTCCATCTTCTACAATTAATCCGTTGACCATGTCTTGCCAAAAGTGAACATTTTCTGTTCGTTCTAACAGCAAACGCCATTCTTCTGCAAAGCGCATCCGGTCGTTTTGTGTACGTGGCGACCACATAGCTGGTCCTTTTGAAAGGTTCAACATTTTAAACTGAATAGCAGAACGATCACTTATCATACCCGAACCGCCGCCTAGGGCATCAATTTCGCGCACAATTTGACCTTTTGCCACACCGCCCATTGCAGGGTTGCAGGACATTTGGGCAATTGTCGCCAAGTTCATGGTAACCAGCAACACGCTAGACCCCATTTTTGCAGCACCGTACGCAGCTTCGCATCCTGCATGTCCGCCGCCCACTACTATTATATCATAACTTGATAGCATATACTTATTGTTTCACGTGAAACAATTTAGCAATGTTTCACGTGAAACAATTCCTAAACTCTAAACACTCATTCTCTTTTTTAGTCATCTCCGTTTGCTCAGCATCTGACTTATCATTAAACCCAATTAGATGAAGCACGCCATGTATCATAACCCGGCATAATTCATCAAAGATACTCACATTCGCATCTCTTGCATTATCAACAACTCTTTCATAGCTTATAAATAAATCTCCAGATAAACTACTTTCTTCGTTATAATTAAAGGTAATTATATCGGTGTAGTCGTCATGGTTTAAATACTCCTTATTGACCCTTAGCAAATAGTCATCTGAACAAAAAATATAAGACAATTCTTTTATTTCTTTATCGTGCCTCTTTGCAACACCATTTATCCATAAACCAAAAAATTCCGGATTAAAGTCCGGAATTTTTACATCTTCAAAGTTATATAAAATACGATCATCCATTCTCTGCTGCAAAGGTAATGTTTACTTTTGACCCGTTCAAATCAAACGCTACTTCATCTGCCAAATTCTTCATTAAGAATATACCGCGTCCATTTGCTTTTTCAATATTCTCCGGAGCCGTTGGATCGGGTAAATTTTCAAAATCAAACCCTTTGCCTTCATCTACTACACTAAAAATTACGCCTTCCTCTAGCTTATCAACCACAACAGACACCTTTTTATGAGGGTCATTATTGTTACCGTGTACAATGGCATTATTCACTGCTTCTGTTACGGCAATTAAAATATTACCATAATTGTCTTCATTCAAATCATACTCTTCGCACACCTTGTCGATTAATTGCTCCACCTCTGTTATATGCTTCAAATCTGACGTAATTTCAATACTCCGCATTCTTAATTATTTACAGAATTAAAATACTCGTTTACCAAGTTTTTATAATATACTTGCAGGCCTACCGGAAGCGAGCGTAAAAACTCTACTTCTGCGTCCTTTTTCTTAGTATACTCTGTAAATTCTTTAAGGTTACCATCCTCTTCATTTTTTCCTTCTTTGGCTTCTCTCTCCTCACTAAACCCACGCTCTCTCATGGCTTTTTCACTTTCCAACAATCGGGTGTAAATATCTTCTTGTCGCTTCAAATAATCTCCACCAACATTTCCATTTACCAAGTCGTTCTGCAACTGATCCAAGTCTTCTATCAACTTATTAAGCCCATTTCCAGATCCACTTCCGTCTTTATTCAATTCCTCTTTTAGCTGCTTTAACCCTTCACGCAAACGACCTTGCTCTGCTGCCATTTTCGCCATTTCTTTAGATGATAACTTTGGAATGCCTTTTGTTCCTCCAGGAAGCTCTCCGCCTTCACCTTGCTCACCTTTACCTTCTTGTCCACCGGGTTTTTTACCACCCTTCATTTTTGAAATTTGATCTGCCAATGCTTGTTTCATTTGCTCCATTGACATTGGTTTACCCGATTTACCTTTTCCTGTACCGCCGGGATTGTCACAAGAACCATTACCTGGTTGTTGGTTCTTCATTTGATTTTGCATTTGATCTAACACCTCTGACAACATCAATGCTAATTCATTATAGCTTGTCATAGAATATTGCTGGTGTTGCATCAAACGTGATGTTTTCCGCTCTTCTGAATATTCTAATGATTTATTCATATTATAACTTAAATCATTTAATTCTCCCGTTATAAATCCAGACAGTTCCATTACTCGTTTACTTAATGCAACAAGCGAATCGTTGACAATTTCAGTGGATTTACTGATTTCTAATTGCTGTCTGTTCAGTTGTAAGTAATAAGGGTCATTTGTATTTGTCTCGCTGTAGTCTCCCATCAACTCCTCTTGCTGATAAGAAAGTGCCACAAGGTTTTCTAACAAAAAACGTAAGGCGTCCATGTCTTCTTTTTGTTGTTGTTGCCCAGCAGCCGATTTCATTGCTGCCACATCATCTGCCATTTGCTTCATCATGTCACTTGCTTGACCCTGGCTTTTTTCCCCCTGCTTTTGTTTGCCATCTTGCATTTTTTCTTTCGCATTTTCCATCTCCTGGTCAATCTGTTCTTCTTGCTCTTTGTCGAAATCTAAGTCGCGCGGTTTTTCTAAATTCTCATTTTTTTCTTTTACTTCTTCTATGTCTTTTTGAATTTCATCAAACTTTTTATTCAGCTCCTCCTGCTCTTTTGCAACTTCCTCTTCTGACAATTCATTGTTTTCACTTTGTTCTTTTAACTCTTCTTGCTCCTTTGCCAACTCACGCAACTGCTCTTCTAAATTCTCCAGTTTTTGATCCAGTTCCATATTTTTGAACAGCTCCAAGGTTCGGTCAAGTTCCTCCTCCATGTCCTCCGTATTCTGATCCATTTCCTCTAAATTCTCCACCAAATCATTCTTATTCATTTCTTCCATTAACTTCTCCAGTTCCTCAAACAGTTCCCTTAGTTCGTCATCCATCAAATCCTCCATCAGCTTTTCTAACTGCTTTTGCTTTTCTTTCAATTCTTCCGAATTTTCTAAAAAGTTTTCTTTTTCTTTCGCTTTTTCTTTAAAGTCTTTCTGCAGGTTTTCAATCTTTTTTTCAAGTGATTTTTGCATTTCCATTAAGTTCTGAAGCTGTTGTTTATCTTTCCAATCTAGGTTTGGTTTATTGACAATATCGCTCTTTACCTCTTTTACTTTCTCACGCAACTCTTTTGCTTCTTTTGCCGCCTGATCCATATCGTCTTTCATCTTCTCATCCTTTTCACCCAATTCATTTTCTAACTCATCAAGCTCTGGCACGTTAAAAAACCGTTTGGATGAAGATGTGGACTTGTAGCCATTCAACTCGTCATTATCCGTAACCGTGAAACTATATTCTAATTTATCACCCGGCTTTAGTTTGAATTGGCTTACATCTATCACATAAGAGAACAATTGGTTTTGTACATTGCTTCTTATTTTTATCGGATACGTCTCTTGATAGGATGTGTCTTTTCCACTAACGCGCACTTTTGCATAAACGCTTCTAAAGCCATAGTCATCTCCTATTCTACCTTCTACAAAGCGCCGCATTGTGTTTGTTGAATCCACTTCTTCTTTTACAGTTATTGTTGGATATTCATCTTTAATTACGCCTATTGCATAAACAACCGAATCTGCTCGTTTCACATCTTCAGAACTTAGCATTAACACATATTCTTCTGACTTAAAAAACTGTTTCTTAAATCCATAGCTTTTTGACAATGAACTGTTTAAATTAAAAATAGTGTCTGCAAAACTTACCTCTAATTCTTGCAAATTAGTTGCGCCAATTTTCCATTTGATGGTTGACCCTTCAGGTACGTTCAAGTCTCCCGTATTCTCCACTTTTTCTGTCGGTTTTCCCGTATGTTTCGGATAAATAACCTCCATACTTAGTTCATCAATAATCGGCTTTTTCAGCATTTTAATAGCAAACTGCTCTGACTGAAAATCATTGGCCACACAGTAAAAAGAAAGGGCTTCATTTAAGTTTGCAAATTCATGCTCAAACGTAACTTTTGATGTTTGTTCTAAATTATAATTGCCTTTGTTGGTGTATATCCTTACCTCATCTGGAATTTCATCACCTTCTAGCTTTACACTTAGTTTATACGTTTCTCCCTGCACCGCTTCAGTGGGACTCGTCAGCACAAAATCAAACGGAGCGGGCTCGACATATTCTGTTCCAAAATTCATTACACGTTCAGTACCGTCCAAAAACCAATTAGGGCTAACTAACGCAATTGTAATAAATAACAATAACACAGGTAGCAAAAACTTTAAATACCGCTTATTGTCTTTTAAATCTATCGCTGTTGAAAATGGTACGGCTGATAATTTAGCCGACCGTTGTTCTATACTTGCATTTACCAACTCTAAATTTACTTGCTGCGCTCCTTTATCATCATTGAGCTGCAACGTGTTCTTTAGTTTATCTCCTACATCCGGAAAAATTTTTCCAATCATGTCTGACGCTTCCATGAGGCTCAGGTGTTTTCCTAACTTATTCAATTTTAACAACGGAATGATTAGAAACCGTACCAGTAAAACCGAGTTTATACCGATAAATGCAATTAATAATGTAAGCCGTGTCATAGAGCCAAAACGCCCCACGAACTCTAGCCCGGAAATTACCAAATAGCTCAAAATAAGTAATACTAAAAACAGTATTCCTCCTTTTATCATTTGATTTTTATAGTACTTTTTTATGAAAAGTTCTATTTGCTTTATAACAATTTGAAATTTATTCAATGTCTTTCTTTTTAATATCCAACCTCAACTTACTGTCTAAGTTACGCTTTTCCCTGTTCATGTACAATAATCATGCAAAATAGTTCGGTACCCGTTAGCGTTCGCTTATTCTTACGTAACCAAATACAATCCACAAGTATACAACGTATTTCATCTCAAAAAATGTATCTTTGCGGCGTTAAATAATTATAATTATGTCAGAAAAAGTACGCGTTCGGTTTGCACCTAGCCCCACAGGACCATTACACATGGGTGGTGTACGAACAGCCCTATATAACTATTTGTTTGCTAAAAAACACGGTGGCGATTTTCTTTTACGTATTGAAGATACAGACGAAAAACGCTTTGTGCCCGGCGCACAGCAGTATATTGTAGATTCGTTAAAATGGTGCGGAATTGAACCAACCGAGGGAATGGGGTATGGCGGAGATAAAGGGCCATACATACAATCTGAACGTAAACACATTTACCGCCCGTATGCTGACCAATTGTTAGAAAGTGGCCATGCTTACCTTGCTTTTGATACGTCTGAAGATTTAACACGGATGCGTGACCAAGCGAAAGAAATGGGATTGCCGAACTGGCAATACAATGCGGTAACACGGTCTACCATGAAAAACTCATTATCACTTTCTAAAGAAGAAGTAGATAAACGCTTAGCCAATGGTGACCCTTACACCATACGCATGAAAATGCCCCGAAATACGGATGTGAAATTTCATGATGAAATTCGCGGATGGGTAAGTGTTAACACCAATAATTTAGATGATAAGGTTTTGTTTAAAGAAACCGGGGTGCCAACTTACCACCTTGCTAACATTGTGGATGACCGCTTGATGGAAATAACGCATGTTATACGCGGTGAGGAGTGGTTACCTTCTGCCCCACTCCACGTATTGTTGTATGACTCTTTTGGGTGGGAGCGCCCTAAATTTGCACACCTACCCTTAATTTTACGACCAGATGGTAAAGGAAAGCTAAGTAAGCGTGACGGTGATAAGTACGGCTTTCCTGTTTTCCCAATCGAATGGTTAACGGCAGATGGCGAAACTTACAACGGCTACCGCGAAGAAGGTTATTTTGCTGATGGTTTTATAAACATGCTGGCTTTTTTAGGGTGGAACCCAGGAGATAATAAAGAACTATTTACGTTAGATGAGTTGGTAGAAGCATTTTCGCTAGACCGTGTAGCTAAATCTGGAGCGCGCTTTTCTTTTGATAAAACAAAGTGGTTTAATCAACAATATTTACGTGCCCGATCTAACGAGGAGTTGGCAGAATTAGTAAAACCATTGCTACCGAAAGATGCAATTTCTACCGAAACAAGTTATGTTGCCAAGGTGTGTGAATTGATGAAAGAACGCGCAACGTTTATTCAAGACATTGCAAATGATGGTGATTATTTTTTCCAACCGGTTACAGAATATGATGATAAAACGATTCGTAAAAAATGGAAGGACGACACACCGCAAATTATGCAAGAGCTTATAGCTGAGCTAAACGGTGTTGAAACGTTTACTACTGCCAATATAGAAGCTGTTTTTTCTGCCTATTTAGAGAAGAAAGAATATGGATTTGGTAAGGTTGGACCAGGTTTTCGTCTATTAGTTACAGGAAAAGGCATGGGCCAGTCTATGTTTGAAATTTGTGCAACATTAGGTAAAGATGTTGTAATAAAACGCATGGAGGATGGTGTTGCACATGTTAATGCCTTAAAAGAAAAAGCGGAATGAAAAATACGATTGAAGTAACAGGAATTGAGTTTTACGGTTATCACGGCTGTATGAATGAAGAATCTGTTTTGGGTGGTAAGTACATTGTAGATGTAACGCTGATGACTAATTTTATGAGATCTGCCGAGACGGATGAATTGGTTGATACCATTGATTATGTGCAGGTAAGAGACATTGTTGTGGCAGAAATGGCTGTTCGATCTAAACTGATAGAACATGTAGGTAATCGTATTTTGAAACGTTTTAAGGCGGAGTTTCCTACCTTAATATCGGCCAGAGTGAAAGTGCGTAAACTAAACCCACCTATTCAAGGCACGGTAAAAGAAGTGGCAATTATAATTGAAGGTTAAATCTTTTATCTGAGAAAGATTCTCGTTTAGATTTTATTTTTATCTTTGCTTTCCATTAAAAAATGGTCCTGTGGCCGAGCGGCTAGGCTGTGGTCTGCAAAACCACCTACAGCGGTTCGAATCCGCTCGGGACCTCTAAAACCCCCAGTTGACACTTGTTAGTTGGGGGTTTTTTATGATTTAATCACTTATTTTTAACGTTATTCAGTGGTGTTGACTTAAAAAGGTTTTTAAATGCACATTTTTATGTTGTTTACGCTATCGTGAATTGATTAACAAACAACTTGTAAGAAAAGGTTGAGTAGCCTAAGTAGTTCCTTTTCAACACAATTAATAAATCGCAACTTAACAGGCCTAAAACATCTATTTTAATTAAAAAGTTGAGCGCACCATGTCAGTATTAGCCATAATAGGAGTTGGCCCCAGAGGTTTGTCCGCATTGGAACAATTTTGCTTGTATTTAGCAGAACAAAAAGGAACGATTGATTTAAAAATTCTTCTTTTTGAAACACATAAATATCCAGGGGCAGGACATGTTTGGGATATTGACCAACCTCAATGTAATTGGACAAATATAAGTGACAGAGCGTTGTTAAATATGCCGAGTAGACCAGCTATAGATTTAAAAATAGCCACAATTGCTACTTTTCCAAGTTTTACAGACTGGTTGCCGTATGATATTAAAAACCGCGCAGTTAACCTACCGGATGAATATTCAGAAAGAAGCAAGATGGGCGCCTATTTATTTGCACGTTATACATCTATCATTGAACCACTAATTAAAAATGGCATTGCGCAACTTATTTGCAAAAAAATAGAACAGGTTGACTGGAGTAACCATGAGTTTACCTTAACTGATGATGCTCAAAACAACTATTTGGCCAATGAAGTACTCTTGACGATAGGTCATCAGCCCACGCAGCTTTCGGAACAACTAGAAAAATGGAAAAAATACGCTACGCCAAAAAAGCATGTTACGCTTTACGAAAACCCTTACCCTATTTTACCCATAATTACAGCTGACAGTATAACGAAAGAGACAGTAGTGGGCATACGGGGTTTTGGATTAACCATGGTTGATTTAGCCCGGGCTTTAACCTCAGAACGGGGAGCTGTTTTTAAAACAATTAATAAGCGAACATTTGCCTGTGATTTTATGGCTAGTGAGCATACTCCCAAACAGATTATACCTTTTTCTTTAGACGGTTACCCGTTAGTTCCTAAACCATTAAATGCCGCTATAGATTCCAATTTTACACCTTCTGAAGAGCAGTTTACACGTTTTGAAGAGCAACTAACACGTTTTGCAACTGCTTCAGATAATATTGACGACTTTATAGCAATAATGGCTCGTTTTTCGGCTGAAATTTATGCTTGTTTACCCTCAAAAAAGCAGTACAATTTGCAAAAAAATGAGGTAAGTTCTGTTTATGTTGCAGCAAATGGTTGGATAAAAGATGAAACAACAAACCACAGTTTAATTCATGCTGCACAAACGGAGCCATGTAAAAGTATTGAGGCGTACATTGAAATGGCTGTGGGAGATGGTCCCATTTCATTGGATTATTGTATCGGGCAGGTATGGCGGCATCTTCAACCCAAATTATACAATTGTTTCTCTCACCCTGGTGTGAATAAGAACGTGGTTAAAAAAGTGATTGACTTAGATGAACGCGTTAAACGCTTTTCGTATGGTTCCTCCTGTTGAAAGTATGCAACAGGTTTTGGCACTCATAAAAGCAAACCTTATTAATTTAGATTTTGTAAATGATCCTAAAATTGAGCTAACGGATGAAGGCTGGCAGTTCAATCAAAACAATACACCTATTACTGCAACCACCATGATTAATGGAATTTTAGATAGCGCTAAACTAGAGGAGGTAGACTCGCCCATTATTAAAAATTTACGCACTAACCAGCTAGTTGAGCCGGTACATGATGAAATGGGGATACACACCCAAAAAGATGGACGTGTATTGTTAAACGGAAACACGCCACCAATACCATTGTGCATTTTGGGACGTTTGGCCAAAGGAAGTGTAATTGGTGTAGATGCTATTTTAGAATGCTTTGAGGCGCGCATAAGCGATTGGGCAATTGCTGCCGTTGATCGGTTGGTTAAAAAAGGGGCACAATCAGCTTAATTCGTATCGTTAACAAATTAATGCTTTGATAATCAATATCGTTGACTTGACATGCGTACTTAAATTTTGTACCTTCCTCTTATTAATCAACTAAAACTTATCACTTATGAAATCATTTTTTATTACACTATTTGCCTTTTTAACCTGTTTTTCTTTATCGGCACAAAACCAAATTACCTTAAATAACCGCAGTTCAATGAACATTGAGTTTAACATGATGGTCTATACAACTGGTGCATGTGCTTCAACTGGAAACCAAGTTTATATCGTTCCTCCTTATTCGTCTTTAATTATTACTGCACCGGGCGGAGAGGAATATGTGTTTGCTGAAATTGCACCCTCACCCTTGTGTACGCCAAGTTTTTCCGTTTCTGTAGGTACGCCGCAAAACTGCGTTAGTACATGCTCTGTAGGCGTGCCAAGCTTTTTTGCCGGACCAAATATGGGATGCGCTGGTGGTTTTCCAACGGTTAATATAAAATGGGATGATTGCGCACCAGGCGGAACGGGTATTATTACTGTTGTTGACTTTTAATTTGTTTCAAAAAAAAATTAAGCTGGTTAAAAGCCGGTGATGCGGGCTATTCGTTTTGTTTAGCCCGCTTTTTTTTCGGCGTTTAAAATATAGGCGTAATAACAACCCACTTGCCAAGATAAAAAAAAAGCTTCCACCACCTATGTAGTAAATTTTTGTCCAACGGGCTTTATCGGCTTCGTCGTTCAAGTATTTTTTGTAAGCCCTACTTTTACCACCAGGTGTTGGTGGTTCTTTCACCCAATTTTTTTTAATGTGCCTTGCCGAATCGGGATGAACCAAGCTTAATGTAAAGGCTGTGTCCAGCATCTCTTCTTTATTTTTATACCTGAGAGAGTCTACAATTAACCCCTTGTTATCGTATAGTTTAATGGCTTCTTTTTCTTTTGCTAACCCAAAGTTTAGGTTACCAATAACAGCAACTGTGTCTAAACTATAGTTGGTGCCATAACTCGCTTTATTACGCACTACAACCAAATAACCACCCGGTGCTATGGTAGCATTTGCCGGAAAAACGAATCCTTCATCAATGGTAGACTTTGTAAACACCCAATGACTAACATCTATTTGTTGTTTTGAGCGGTTATAAAGCTCAAACCAGTCTTCTGTCGTGTCTTTATCTATTTGAAACATGCAAAGCTCATTAAAAATGATTGAATCACTATGCACGCTTCTTGGTTTTGGCTCAAGTATTGGTTCTAACGTAAAGTCTGTCGTGCCACTTACTTGTAATGTACGGGTGGTATCTGGTCTGTTTTTCCACCCTTTAAATATATAATCATGCGTTGGTGAAACGGTAATGGTAACGGGTACATTTTGAAAATATATGCCTTCAAAATCACCCTTTAAACCTAGTGAGTTGTAAGTTACTGTAGCCACTTTTTTATCTGGCACAACAACAGTTACCTTTAATGTCCCTGCTAGCTCAAACTTTTCTACAATAAATTGCCGCAAATAAGCAGGGCGCTCTTTTATGAACTCGCGCACAACGTCTAAATGAAACTCCCAATTTTCTATTGATGTAGACCACTTATCAACATGGTATTTCATTTCATTTTGTACTGCAGCTTGCATTTCTTCCCACAATTTCTCTGCCCTTTTTGGTTCGTAAACAGTGTTTAAATGATCTGCAAATGTGTTGATGTATTGTACCTCTAGCTTTTTATTTTTTAGTAGGCTGCGTATAATAAAGGTAGACCATGCAGGGTCGGGCCATGCCTCTCCATTGGCTGACGTAAATTTTTTAAGCGTATTGCGTTTATATCCGTCATAATCATTGTTTCCTAAGCCCAAATCTAAATCATAAAACACCCAACGCCACTTTGCCGAATCATTTCGCTCGCGCCAATAACGAATGTTACCTCCAGCATCTCTGTTATCAGAATATGTTTCGGCAATGTTATACCGGATAAAATCATCTACATCCATAAAGGTCCGCAGTTCATCCACTACCTCATCTTTTGATAAGTCATGCGAGCGTAAATAATACAGCAGTTTTTTATAATTTTTTGATGTGCCGTGCCGTGCCACTCCGTTATGACGTAAAATGTCTACATTATCCTTATCCACATCAAAGTTTGCTTCTAAGTAATGCTCGTTAATTTTTTCACGTAAATTTTGAATGCCCCAATACTCTCCATTTAAAAACACCACTGCCGGACGATATGCTTGAATAGCAATGCCTGTTGGCGCCGCTAATTGTGTCATAAATGCATCTCGCAAATGGGTTCTTCTGAAATCACCACCGGAGTTTCGGATAATGAAAGACTTATATTCATTCAGGTCTCGCTCTGGAAAAATAGGATACTCAAAGCGGTTATTCCCATACTTACTACGGGCAATTACCGCCAATGATTTTTGGGGCAACATACGGCTAAATCCGCCAAATAAACTAATACCCGCTTGTTGATTAAAGCATAAATCGCCATTTGTTTCGTACATTTCAATATTTGCCCATTTTTCCCAATCTCTCCAAAAATTAGCACCCATATAAGGTTCAATTGTGTCTGCACAGCACCCTTTCACGTAAATTCCTGTGCTATAATCCCACAAATTTGCTGGGTTTGTAGCAATAGATACGATTGGCAGATCATAAGATCGATCACAAAAGTAAGACTGCGTAACAGTTCCGGTCGATCGCCCATCAACATAAGTAACTGCCCGAATGACGGCTACTTTATCCACATTTATTGGATCGTTATAACGGCTGGCACTTGAATTTGGGGTAGATCCATCCAATGTATAATAAATTGTACCACCGGCTGGTGCTGTTAGCGTTATTCTTTGCGGCGCATCAAATTTTCCTCCGGTGGGGTTAAACCGAACGGCCAAGCTGTCTTGCCCAAACAGACGTAGTGTTGTAATAATTAAAAACGATATGAATAGTACCTGTTTCAGCGCGTATCTTTTTGATAAAGCTAAGTTAAAAATAAGGATTCAACATAAATACGACTCGAAACGTTCTTTTGTTTCTATTGTTCGCAGTGTTTTTCAAGAAATTTGCCGTGATAAACGAAAAAAGACAGCCTTACTTTGGCTGCCTTTTAATTTTTGGTATTCGATTTTTTTAGTTACAGTCTGATATAAAGTTGTCCGGATAATTTATGTTCGCTACCGTCTGTTCCGGTAGCTATTATTACATACGTATATCTGCCAACGTCTAATTTATTGCCGCCTAAGTCTGTTCCGTTCCATGTAAAATCTGCCTTGCTTGATTCAAATAACTTATGTCCACGTTCATTTTGAATAATAATGTAAAACGTCTCTAGCTCATACGATTCTATGCTGAACTGATCGTTAATTCCATCCCCATTAGGCGTAATAACATTTGGTACCTCTTCAATTCTGGATTTGCTTTTAACTACAATTACGGTTTGTTCTTCATACACATCTGTCTCTCCAAAAACAGCCATTTTAACGGTATATTTTCCGGGTTTTGCATAAGTAACAGTTGCTTTTTCGCCTATTGCAAACTCACCATTTCCAAAATCCCACCGTACGGTTGTTGCATTTTTTGAGTTTGCCGAAAAATTAAATGTCTTTGGTGCAAACTCATCTTCTGAGGTAAATGTTAATTGTCCATCTGGTTGTTTAACCGTTTGGCTCAATTGATCTTCATCATTAGTGGTGGTGTTATCGGTTGCATCTGCAGTGTTAGTCGATTTATCAGCATCCGCATTATTTACCGGTGATTCATTGTTTTCAACCGTTGGCTTATTCGGATCATCATTACCTGCAACTGCCGTATGTGTGCCATTGCCTTTTGGTTCATTATCCATTCCGCCGTTGCCATTTGATGTATTTACGCTATTATTTTGTGGTGTTGCGTTTTGCGTATGATCTATCGAGTTTTCAGCCGTTGGGTTATTTTCTTGAATATCCCGCTCTATTTCAGTTCTGTTTTCTTCAATTACCGGATCATTTTCATCCAATACATAAATCAATTCATCTGCTTGTGCAGCCTCATTAATTGTAGTTTCAACAGGTGCTGTAACTACCTTTTCTTGCGGTGCTATTGTTTTTTCATCTGCAGTAGTATTCGTTGCAATGTAAACACTGGTTACAGCAACTACTGCCACACCTGCAGCAACAATAACACCTTTTAATGCAGCGCTCATGCCTGCGGTAGCTCCTGTAGCGCCACCTGCACCCATTCCTTGTTGAATATTTGCCCATGCATCTGGCGGAACATTCCCTTCGAAACTGCTGAACTTTTCTTTAAAAAGCTCTTCTATTTTCAACTTATCTTTCACCTTCTTCTACAATATTATTTTCTACTACTAGTTTTCTCAACATTTTTTTTGCTCGCGAGTACTGTGACTTTGATGTACTTTCAGTTACTCCAAGCATATCTGCAATTTCCTTATGCGAATACCCCTCAATTGCAAAAAGGTTAAACACCATTCTGTATCCTTCTGGAATTGTTTGAATAATATTTAAAAGGTACTCTGCGCTGATTGACTCAACGATATATTCATTTTTCTCCAATTTAAAATCAACCGCCTCAAGTTCAATATCTTTTTGAAATTTTTTATTCTTACGGTATTGATCTAACGCTGTGTTTACCATAATTCTGCGCACCCATCCTTCTAAAGAGCCTTTATTGACGAATTTTGGTAGTTTACTAAACACCTTTATAAACCCATCTTGAAGCACATCTTGTGCCTCTTCATAATTGCTGCAATAGCGAAGGCATACCCCCATCATTTTTTTTGCAAATAAGTCATAGAACTTTTTGTGGGCGGTCGCATTTCCGGAAATACACTCTTTAACTAACTGTTCTTCCGTCATAAATCCGCTTTCCGTTAATTAGACTTTGTATGCGATTTAAAAGTTGCATCACGCTAAAATAAATTTATAATTTCCGTATATTGGCGTACCTTTTTCTGCAATGATAGATGAAATTGGTTTAACGCTTACTTTTTAATGAAAAAAATTCTATTTCTCTTTTTGCTCTTTTTCACTGTTTATGCTAATGCAAAAAGTACACCGGCAAGCACCATTTGGCAAGCACAGTTTTTAATAGACGACTCTAATAGATTACCTGTCACATTTGCTGTAGAGGGTAAACAGGTTTATGTACTTAATGCAGATGAGAAAATAGCGCTTAGCGAGCTGACCTGTAAAAAAGACTCTGTTTTTATACGATTTAAAGCATTCGATTCAGAAATAAAAGTCCGGGTGATTAATTCAAAACATGTAGAAGGAGCCTGGTACAATTATGCAAAAGGGAATGATTATGCGATACCTTTTGTAGGGTCAACCACGGTTACCAATCGGTTTCCAATTAACCCATCAGACATTGATGTATTTGGAAGGTGGGAGGTAACATTTGATTATGACAAAACACCCGAAAAAGCATTGGGTATTTTTGAAGCAAAAACCAACGAATCCGAACACTTAGTGAAAGGCACTTTTTTAACTGAAACGGGCGATTATCGTTATTTGGATGGTGTCGTATCTTCTGACAGTTTACTGCTTTCTACATTTGACGGATCACATGCTTTTTTATTCAAGTCTAAGCTAGTGAACGATACTCTTTGGGGTACATTTTTATCCGGAACACATTATCAATCCAACTGGTATGCCGTACGCAATACTTATTTTGAACTAACTAACCCCGATTCGTTAACTTACCTAGTTAGTAATGAACCTATCGCTTTTGAATTGAATGATCTTAATCAACAACCGTATCGTTACCCGAATGCTAATCTTAAAAATAAAGTAACCCTTATTCAAATTATGGGTACGTGGTGCCCTAATTGTTTAGATGAAAGCAATTACCTAAAAACGCAGAAAGAGAAGTATGGAAATGACCTTGAAATACTAACTGTTACATTTGAAATGCCCGAAAATGAATTGGATCAAATAAAAAAAGTAAAAGCTTATAAAGAAAATCTTGGGCTTGACTTTACGTTTTTAATTGGTGGAAAAGCTTCCAAAACTGCTGCTGCGGATTTATTTCCAATGCTAAATCATGTAATGTCTTTTCCAACCCTTATTTTTATTGACCGTAAAGGAGAAATTAGACGAATCCATACAGGGTTTAATGGTCCCGGAACAGGTGTTTACTATACACGGTTTGTTACCGAAACAGATTCGCTAATTAAAATGCTAGTAACTGAAGTTTAACACTTTATTTTATTTACCCGGCGTTCGTGTCTGCCCCCTTCAAATTCAGTACCTAAAAAAGTATCTATCATTTCTAATGCTAGTTGCTCGCTTAAAAATCGTGCAGGTATAGCAATAACATTTGCATTATTATGCTGCCGCGCTAGTGCTGCAATTTCAGCAGTCCAACATAAGGCAGAACGCGCACCCTGGTGTTTATTCACTGTCATGTTAATGCCATTACCACTTCCGCAAATTACAATACCCAAACCACCATTTTCCTCAATATGTGTAGCCACTTTGTGCCCAAAATCCGGATAATCCACACTTTCTTCGCTGTACGTGCCGTAATCTTTTAGTTCATGCCCTTTTTTTTCTAAGTGTTTTACTACTTTTTCTTTTAATTCAAATCCTGCATGATCGCATCCGATAGGTAATACCATAATTTTACTTTTTTTGTATGATTCAAAGCTATTGGTTTATTTCTAAACCTAAAAAAAAGGGTGTTTATAATTATTAACATCTTTTATTCTAAAAATCCGCAAGCTTTGCTGCCAACGGTTTTGAACCTATACACGTTTTAAACAATAATGTGTGTATCCTTGTTAATAAGGTGCTTATAAACCATGCATTAAAACTGAAAACTTTATTAGGAAAGTCTAGTTATTATTTCAGCTATACGAAATTTTGATATAACGGCGTTAACTTATCATTATTTAATATTGATTTATTGACAGAAATGAACACCTAAAAAAGAATTAGTTGTTAACACACTATCAAAATCAAACAATGTTAATAAACAGCATTAATCATTGATTTTAAAGCGTTAATTATGTTTAAAGCTGTTAGTAATTTATTAAAAAAAACACGTATTTTAGAAATCCTAAAAAAAAGAACTGACTTACCAACAAATGAACAGCCCTAATAATAATAATATATTCTTCTTTAAAAAGATTTATAATAGTAGTATTAGTATAGGGCTATTGTTTTTTTGTTTGATAAATTTTGTTGCTTTTGGGCAAGAAATTAATCCAAACGGGTATAACGTTTTTTATTATGAAAATGGACGTGTAGCCAGTGAAGGCGATTTTAAAAATAATGTACCGCATGGCATTTGGAAAAGCTATTACTTGGATGGTACGCTAAAATCTGTCGGAAAAAAAACAAACGGACTTTCGGACAGCAGCTGGGTATTTTTTGACACTGAGGGGCGCAGGGCGAAACGATTTGAATATGCAGCGGATAAAAAAAATGGTTGCGCGGTGTTTTTTGATACTACTGGAAACGTAGTTAAAGAAATTTTTTACGTTAATGATGTCGCGCAGGGCGAGGAGTTAAGCTATTATTCATCTGGAGAGATAAAAAAACGCGTAACAGTGGTAGACGGAAAAGAAGAAGGTTTACTTGTAGAATATGACAAAAATGGAGCGGTGATTACTGAAGAGATTTACGACAATGGTTATTTGAAAGACCGCACCGAATACAACCGTTTGAATGATGATGGTGAAAAAACAGGCGTTTGGCGCGACTTTTACCCAAATGGTGATTTAAAAAGTGAAACAGCCTATAAGAACGGCGAAAAAAATGGCTTAACAAAGACGTTTGACAAAAAAGGACGTTTGATAGATATGCAACGCATGAAGGGCGATACGGTGGCTTACTTTGGAGAAGACATTGTAATGATTAAGTTGTATAAAGAATACTATGCGGATGGTAAGGTGCGACTAGCAGGAGGAGACAACAACGGAAAAAAAACAGGAATCTTTAGAGAGTATGACCGTGAAGGAAACATTATTAATGGGTACATTTATGAGCAAGACACCATGATTGCCGAGGGGTTAATTTTAGCAGACGGAAATTTATCAAGGTGATTGGACGTATTATTATAAAAATGGTAAAGAAAAAGCCAAAGGCGCTTATGAAAATGGGCAAAAACAAGGCAAATGGGTGTATTATTATGCCAATGGTAAAAAAGAGCAACAAGGCACTTATAAAGATAATGAATTAAGAGGCGATTGGGTATGGTATTACCAAAATGGTGCGATACGCCGAAAAGAATATTACAATCGTAAACAAGAGTTAGAGGGCACGGTTTATGAATATGATTCACTTGGAAATGAGTTAACCAAGGGTGACTATTATAACGGATTGCGTGAAGGAGATTGGTTTTACCATGTTGGTGACCATAAAGAAGTAGGGCGCTACACCTTAGGTATGGAGGATGGCACGTGGAATTATTATTACTTAAACGGCAAATTAGCATTTACTGGTGTTTACAGTGAGGGCGAGGCAAAGGGAAAACACGTTTATTACCATCAAAATGGTTTACCGAGACTTACCGGTAAATATTTAGGAGGCGAAAAAGATGGAAAATGGCGGGCATACGACCAATATGGCAATGAAATACAAGTAATTGAGTACAAAAGAGGAAAAATTCACCGAATAGACGGTTTTCGGGTTTACGAACCCGAGCTGGAAGAAGATTAGATAAATGGCTTCAACGCAACGAAAAAACACACCTACGGCTTTAAACAGTCAGTCGTTATTAGGGATATACAGCGATCCGTCTTTGTTATTGCGTGTTGATGATAAACTGGTTGTAGAGGCGTTTAATCCACTGGCAGAAAAGTTATTTGGTTTGTCAAATCAAGATTTTTCATTTGAAACCCTAACGGATTTATTTGTAAATAAAAGCAAGTTTGAAAACGTTAGTCGTCAAATTTTTGCGTTGAAAGAAAATGAGCAGTTTACTGAAACATGCCGTTTTAAATCACTGGCTGGTAATGAGTTTAATGCAGAAGTATTTTTTGTGCGATACGCTTTTACGAAAGATGCTTATGTGCACATTGTTATAAAAAAAATTACAGATGCCAAGTTGGATGAGTTGGACGACATTACGGCAGTGGAAAGCTTCAAAAACATTGTAGAAAACTCGCCTGCGGCAATTTTAATATTTACCGACGAAAAGTTGGTGTATAAAAACTCTCATGGCGAAAAGCTTTTCAATCAACGCTTAAACAATAAAGAGACAGAACTGTTTAAAGTTTTTCCACGTAAACACCGCTATATGCTTACAGAAATGGTAAGCGAAGCGAATGATAATACCAGTTCTTACACAGAAATAAAATTAGGTAAAGGCAAAAACGAAAACCGTTACACCATTAACCTGGTTAACATTATTTACAAAGGCAAAAGCTCAGTGCTGGTAATGCTTATAGACATTACGTTGCAAAACGAATACAACGCACAAAAAATGCGGGCAGAAATTGCCGAGGAAACCAATAAAAAATTATTTGAAGAGGTAAGGAGACACCGCGAAACGCAGGAAGATTTAAGAGAACAAACATCTAAACTAAATGCTTTATTTGAAAGTTCAAGTAACCTATTTATTTTAACAATAGACCGTGATTTAAACATCTCATCTTTTAACTCGAGCTTTAAAAAGATGATGAAAGAGCATTTAGGTGTTGACCCTGTTATTGGGGATGACTTTTTAAATACGTTTCCAATTGAAGAACTGGCTTATGGCAAGCTGATTAAAAAGTTCAAGCTGGCACTGCGGGGCGAATCTGTAGAAATTATTAGCCATTTCCCTACTAATGACGGTGAAATTTGGATAGAATCATTCATAAGCCCTGTGCGGGTGGAGGGTCAGGACATAAAGGAAATTGCATTTGTGGCGCACAACATTACCGAAAAAGTAGAGAACGAACGCAAAGTATTGGATAGTGAGGCGAGTAACCGGGCCACAGTTTCTGCCATTCCGGATATGCTTTTTAAAGTAAACAAACAAGGGTTTTTTACCGGTTTTAAATTTAATGACGAAGGGACAAAACTATTCAAAGAATTTGCGTATACCACCGACTTGTTTGGGCAACATGTAAGCCAAATATTTAAAAACAAACAGATTGGACGGTCATTTTTAATTAACATCCAAAAAGCATTAAAAACGGGAGAAATTCATACCCAAAACTTTACGATACCATTTATTATTGGAAAAACGGACAAAAAAATGTTTTATGAAAACCGCTATTCTCGCATAAACTCGCAAGAGGTGGTGGTAATTGCCCGTGATGTTACAGATAAAGTAGAGTTTGAGGCGCGCTTAATTGAATCTGTTCGGGAAAAAGAAATTTTGTTAAAAGAGGTGCATCACCGGGTTAAAAACAATTTGCAGGTGATAAGTAGTATTTTAAATTTACAGTCATCTTACGTAGAGGATGAAAAAACATTGGAAATAATTAACGAAAGCCAAAACAGGATTCGTTCCATGTCATACATCCACGAAAGCTTGTACCAAACCAAAGATTTTTCATCCATCAATTTTAAAGGATACATTACTAATTTAGTGCAAAACCTGGTGCATTCTTATCAACTATTTTCCGGTAAAACACAGCTTAGGTTAGAGGTGCAAGAAGTGCAGTTAGTGCTGGATCAAGCCATTCCATGCGGCTTAATTTTAAACGAATTGGTTTCTAACTCATTAAAATATGCGTATCCGGAAGGCGAAGGTGGAGAAATTTTTATTTTAATAAAAGAAACCTTGGGTAAAGTGCACATTCAGGTAGAAGATTTTGGGGCAGGACTGCCAGAAGGCTTCAAAATAGAAGATAGTGACTCATTAGGATTGGGCTTAGTTGAAACATTAGTCGATCAAATAGATGGAGAACTAATTATGAAAACCGAGAATGGTACAAAATATTTAATTATATTTGAAAAGCAAGAGATTTAGATCGTTATGGCCAAGACAAATGTACTCGTTGTAGAAGACGAAAGTATTGTATCAAAAGACATTCAACACAGCCTTAAAAAATTAGGCTACAATGTGGTGGGAGCTGCATCTACAGGTGAGCGTGCTTTTGAATTGGCAGCATCTGAATTGCCGGACATAATTTTAATGGATATTATGTTAAAGGGGGATATTAACGGAATTGAAACAGCAGAACGTGTAAAAGCAGAGCTAAACATACCGGTAATTTACCTTACAGCCTATGCAGATGAAGCAACATTGGCAAAAGCTAAAATTACAGAACCTTATGGCTATATCATAAAACCATTTAAAGAGGTAGATTTGCACACCTCTATCGAAATGGCGTTGTACAAGTATTCCAAAGAAAAAGAAGTGCTGAAAGAGCGCGACTTGTTTTATTCGTTGATTGAAAATAAAGATTCAAAGGACTTTATTTTTGTTAAATCAAAAAGCCGTTTGGTAAAAATAAAAACAGAGGATATTTACTTTGTAGAAGCGTTGAAGGACTACGTTGTGATTAATACGTTTGACACGCGTTACACTATCCATTCAACCATGAAAGATATTGTCAATAAAATATCAAGCGAACATTTTATTCGTGTACACCGCTCATTTATTGTGCGAATTGATAAAATTGCCTCTATCGAATATCCGAACCTTCATTTAGAAAAAGACAAAAAAATTGTACCAATTGGAGGGTCATTCAAAGAAAATTTAATCGAAAAACTGAATTTGATTTAATCATCAAATCCGTACTCTTTCTTTAAATCGTATACATCTCGCATTAGTTCTGAAACTTCAGAACCATTGGTGCCGTCATACATTCCGCGAATACGTCCATCTGGATCTACCAACGCAAAATTTTCGGTATGTATAAAGTCAGACTCTTCACCATGGTCAAAATTAGGGTCAGCCTTGTCTGGAACAATTAAATAAGACTTCCTAGCCATAGTGTACAATTCTTTTTTTGAGCCCGTTAGAAACCACCATTTGGCGTGATTAACCTCAAATCGTTCAGCATAATCAAACATAACCGAAACAGAATCTTTTTTTGGGTTAACCGTATGGCTTAAAATAACAAAATGAGGATCATCCAAAAATTCGCGGTGTACCCGCTGTAGCTGCATTGTCATTTTAGGACAAATGCCCCCGCACGTGGTAAAAAAGAAATCAACAACCGTAATTTTATCCTTTGTATCAGCACGTGAAATGGTATCACCCAATTGGTTTTTAAATGAAAAATCAGCTATTGCATGATCTGTTCGTTGATTTTGCAAAGCGCTATCCACCAACACCGGGTTAATGTCAAAAGGGCTGTAAATTTTTAACCGATTATTTTTATTACGGTTGTAGGCGCTTAATTCCTCCGTTGGGTCGTCAGAATCAACCTCAGCATAATTTGTATAATTAATAATACCGGCAATTAACATACCAGTTAATACAATAAATACAAAAATAAAAATGCGTGCTTTCATGGTACAAATTTAGCACAAAGCTGGCAAGAAATGAAAAGCTTTCAATGAATGGGGGTATATGATAAATAAAAAAACACCTCAATTATTTTTTACACTACCGGTATTTCTTAAAGTGGCTAACAGTTTTTTATGATCTTGCCGATTATCCCAAAAAGCGAATATTATTATTTGTTCAGAAGTTGTTTTATAATAAATACTAAAATTGCCCATTGCCGCAGTTCTAACACCCTCATAATCGGCTAATTTGTAAATTTTTGGGTTTTCAGCAATTTGTTTGGTTCTTTCAGTTACTAAAGCAACGAGCTTTTTTGCGTAGGTGTTAGAATTATTTCGTTTTGTCCAATACTCTAAAACACCAGCAAACTGAATATCAGCCGTTTTAGTCCATACTATAACTCGTTGAGCCACCTAAGGTTTCGTTTATTCATTGCTTCTTGCGAAATCAATTGACCCTCTTGTACATCACGATCGCTCATTTCCAGAAGTTTTTTTTGATCGGCTGTTAACTTAACAGTTTTTGAACTATTTATGCTTGATGAAATGAGTTTATCAAGTGCTTCTAAAAAATCCTTATTATTAATTGTAAGGAGCTTATCAATTAGACCATTTCTTATTTTATCCACTGTTGCCATTTACGCGATATTTTATAGTTAAATATCTAACATTTTAGTGGATTTTCCTAATTTAGAAAGAGAACTAATAGTTTTAAATAATTACGCATTTGGGTCTTTATCCTCAGCCGTACTCTTCAAATATAACTCCTCATACTGCTCATTACCAAGTGGAGCAGGGGAGTCTATCATAACATCACGGCCGCTATTGTTTTTTGGAAAAGCAATATAATCGCGAATAGAATCAGAACCACCCATTGTTGCCACTAATCGGTCGAAACCAAAGGCGAGCCCACCATGTGGAGGGGCTCCAAACTCAAAAGCATTCATTAAAAAGCCAAATTGCGCTTTTGCTTCCTCGTCAGAAAAACCAAGCAGTTCAAACATACGCGCCTGTAGTTTTTTATCGTGAATTCGAATAGATCCGCCGCCCAGTTCAACACCATTCATGGCTAAATCGTAAGCGTTTGCACGTACTTTACCTGGTTCGGTATCAATTAAATGTAAATCTTCTTTTTTAGGAGAGGTAAACGGGTGGTGCATGGCGTGATAGCGTTTGGTGTCCTCATCCCATTCCAATAACGGAAAGTCAAGTACCCACAGCGGTGCAAAAACATTCGGGTCGCGCAAACCAAGTTCTGTTCCAACATGCAAACGTAACTCATTCATTTGTGATCGAACGGTGTCTGTGTCGCCCGAAAGTACGAGCAATAAATCACCAGGCTCAGCTGCACATGCTTTTGCCCATTGAGCCAATGCTTCTTGGTCAAAAAACTTATCTACAGACGATTTGTACGAACCATCCTCATTACACTTGCAATAAATTAACCCTTTTGCACCAATTTGCGGACGCTTTACCCAATTTACCAAAGCATCTAACTGTTTTCGGCTGTAATGCGCAGCACCTTTTGCATTAATTCCTACAACTAACTCGGCACTGTCAAACACCCCAAAACCTTTATTTTGTGCAACCGCATTAAGGTTAACGAACTCCATACCAAAACGAATGTCTGGTTTGTCCGACCCATATTTCTCCATGGCTTCAGCATACGTCATTCTTGGAAAATCACCCTCAAATGTATGGTTTCGACAGGTTTTGAATAAGTGTTTTACTAAACCTTCAAACGTATTTAATACATCCTCTTGTTCCACAAAAGCCATTTCGCAGTCAATTTGTGTAAACTCGGGTTGACGATCAGCACGCAAATCCTCATCTCTAAAACACTTTACAATTTGGTAGTAGCGATCATACCCCGAAACCATTAGCAATTGCTTAAACGTTTGTGGTGATTGAGGCAAGGCATAAAACTGACCCGGATTCATGCGGCTCGGCACAACAAAATCACGCGCACCTTCTGGGGTAGATTTAATTAAATAAGGCGTTTCTACCTCCATAAAATCAACCGAATCTAAATATTTTCGGGTTTCTAATGAAACCTTATGCCGCAATTTCAACTTAGCTTGTACAGGGTTTCTGCGCAAATCCAAATAACGGTATTTCATCCGCAGCTCTTCACCACCATCTGTCTCATCTTCTATTGTGAACGGAGGAGTTTTCGCAGCATTTAGCACTACAATTTCTTCCGTATTTATTTCAATATCTCCGGTTTTCATTTCCGGATTT
Source organism: Crocinitomicaceae bacterium (assembly GCA_963736585.1). Taxonomy (GTDB): domain Bacteria; phylum Bacteroidota; class Bacteroidia; order Flavobacteriales_D; family Crocinitomicaceae; genus Crocinitomix. The sequence continues at coordinate 139,531 of CAVTPI010000005.1, forward strand.
TTGCTGTGTCTTTCAATTACTTTTCCTGTTACTTGAACAACAAATTCGCGCCCTACCTCTCTTATTTGCGCTATAACTTCGTCCGAAACCACACCTTTTTCGCCTACAATTTGCGTTATACCATAACGATCGCGTAAATCAATCCAAATAATTGTGCCTTTGTCGCGAATGGTTTGCGCCCATCCGGCAACGGTAACAGTGGTTCCTATATGTTCGGCGCGTAGTTCGCCACAAGTATGCGTTCTGTACATGAAAGTGTTAATTTTAAGTGCGTAAAGATAATTAATTCGTCCTACTTAAAAGGCATTTTTTTAATGCATCTGAAAATAGCGTACAAGCTGTTGGTTTTAGCAATAAAACCGTGTAACAAATAGAATTTTGCTATTTTTAACCTCTTAAACCTAACGTTTAAATGAAACAACTAATTGCATTAATTTTAGTGCTTGTTTTGGCAGCATGCGGTGGAAGTTCTGAAGGAGCAAAAACAGCGCAACCGCTCAAAATTGCGTGTGCGGCCAATATGCAATACGCTATGGATTCCATTGCAGTGATTTTTACGCAAAAGTATGGTATTCAATGCGATATTACTTCGGGCTCTTCCGGTATGCTTACGGCTCAAATTGATAACAAAGCGCCATACGATATTTTTGTTTCAGCCAATATGGATTATCCACAAGCCATTTATGAAAAGCAAAATGGCGACGCACCACAAGTATATGCAAAAGGGCGGCTTGTATTGGTTGTAAATAAAACAAAGGCGTTTGGCTCTATAAACGAAGTATTAATGAGTGACGAAGTGCAGCGCATTGGTTTAGCAGAGGTAGAAACGGCACCCTATGGAATGGCGGCACAAGAATTTTTAAAAACCCAAGGATATTTTCAGCAATTGAATGATAAATGGGTCGTTGGAGAAAGCATTGGACAAGTGAACCAATACATTACTACCGGAGCCGTAGATGCTGCGTTTACCAGCTATTCATTTAAAGTAAAAAATGAGTTAGCTTTTAATTATTTTGAGGTTGACCAGCAATTGTTTACACCCATCCAACAAGGCATAATTTTATTAGAACACGGTAAAAACACAAATGCTGACGCAAGCAAAAAGTTTGTTACATTTTTAACTGAATCACCCACGTGCAAAGCAGTGCTTAACTACTTTGGATATTTAACCAACTAATGGATTATACACCGTTTTACATAACATTTAAACTAGCTTGTTTCACAACATTAATTTTGTTAGTAATAGGGCTTCCGGTGGCGTACTTTTTGGCGTTTTCAAAATGGAAAGGACGGGTTTTTTTAGAGAGTTTAATGATGTTACCCATCATTTTACCACCAACAGTATTGGGTTTTTACTTTTTAATTTATTTAGGCCGGCCAGTTCTGTAGGCGCTTTTATTTATGAGTATTTTGGCATTTCATTGGCTTTTTCTTTTGAGGGAATTTTGTTGGGCTCGCTTATTTTTTGTACACCATTTATGTTAACACCAATTATGAACGGCTTTAGGAGTATTCCAAAAAATTTAATAGAGTCAACTTATTTGTTAAATAAATCACGGATTAACGCTCTATGGTATGTGTTTATTCCGTACATCAAAAAGGGTATTTTAAATGGTGTATTACTAACCTTTGCGCATACAATTGGCGAGTTTGGCTTGGTGCTGATGATTGGTGGAAAAATGAAAGAAACGAATGTTGCATCCGTTGCTATTTACGACCAAATGAATGCTATGAATTATGAATCTGTGCATATTTATGCCCTTATTTTATTATTGGTGAGCTTTGTTTTAATTGTATGCTTAAATATTTTCACCCGTAATTCCCGGTCGCGCGTTGCTTAAGTTTAATTTACATAAAACCTTTGTTTCGCGCCAACGAAAAACGCAGGTGCACTGCGTGGCAGAAATTCCCGTAGGCATTACCGCCGCAATTTATGGTAAATCTGGTGTGGGTAAATCATCTGTTTTGCGCATAATTGCAGGCTTAGAAAATGCCGACACTGGTTTTATTAAGTTTAACGATAACACTTGGTTTGACAGTGAAAAAAAAATATACGCGCCCATTCGCGATCGTAAAATAGGGTTTGTTTTTCAAGATTATAACCTTTTCCCCACCATGACGGTGGAACGTAACCTGCAATATGCCTCAGAAAAAGAGATACCCTCAACTGTTTTTAAATTATTAGAAGTAACGGGGTTAACGCACTTATTAAAAAGTTATCCGTCGGATTTATCGGGTGGAGAAAAGCAACGCGTAGCAATTGTAAGGGCGTTTTGTCAAAACCCCAAATTATTGGTGTTAGATGAGCCTTTTTCTGCGTTGGATGATGAGGCCATAGGTGAAATAATTAAAGAGATTAAAGTTATTCAGCAAACAACAGGCATAACTGTAATTGTGGTAAGCCACCGTAAAGATGTTGTGATAGAAATGGCAGATTTGGTTGTGAAAATGGAAAATGGACAACCACCCGTTCAAGGTGCGCCAAAAGATTTATTGAAAAAAAGTTTTTAAAAATTAAAAGAACGGACGGTTATTACCATGGAATTACCACCTTGTATCCGTCATCTGTCAACGTCATGTGGATACCAACATAATTTTCAACACCGTTAAACGTAGCTTTTTTAAGCGGGTCAAAACCAATACGTTTTGTTGCTGTTTGTCCTTCTGGCAGTTTGGCAACAACTATAAAAACAGCATTAGGTTCAAATGTTTCAGATGCGTAAAGCTGTATTGAACGAATAGATGTATTGCCAGAAAAATTAACGGCATAGCTTTTAAACTTTTCGAACTTGCGCTTTAACTTATCTTCTCTAATTTCTTTAAGGGTAGCAGGGCTTAACATGCTGAGGTAACCTTTGTAATCATTCGCTTTAACATACTGGTAAAAATCAACAAACGCCTTAGCAATGCGCTTATTTTCTTTGTGGGTGTAAACCGAGCTGTCCTTTTGATAAATAAAGGTTATGCCCTGTTTTTTCAGTTTAATTTTTTTGGATTGAGAAAACCCGTTAACTCCTATCAAAAGGAAAAAGAAAACTAAACAAAATATTTTTTTCATAACAAACATAAAAGTACAAAAAAAGGGAAAGCATTACACCTTCCCTTTTTTACATTTTTAATCAGCGTTTATTCTTTTACCACCTTTACAGTTGTGGTGTTTTCACCAACCGTAAGGTTTATAATGTAGGTTCCTGCAGCTAAACCTTCAAGTGATACGAGCGCTTTGTCTGTTGCAGTACCATTAACTAAAACGGCACCATTTACTGTTAATAGTTGATAATTGAATGCTCCTTCAGCTTCAATCGTTACGTCTTGCGTAGTTGGGTTCGGATAAAGCGAAATAGACGTGTTGTTTAACGCCTTAACAGATAGTTGGCTATCAACCGTGTATGTTGCTGTAGATGAACAGCCTGCTCCGCCTTGTATTACAACAGTATATGTGCCACCCGTAATCCCCGTTAAATCTTCATCATCATCAAAATCTCCTGTTCCGTCATTATCCCAATCAAAAGTATAGGTTGGTGCGCCACCTGCAATGGTGATGTTAATACTACCATCTGCCCCCAACAATTCGGGCTCAACTATAAATGAAGCAATGCTTATTTCTTCCACAACTTCTAAATCTAATGTTGCTGTGGCTGAACACTCGTTATCATCTGTACCTGTAACGGTATATGTCGTTGTACCAACAGTTTCTGTTTCAAAAGCAATACCGTCTTCCACACTCGGCGCATCCCACTCGTAAGTTAAAGCACCACTGCCGCTTAGCGTCACCTCATTACCGAAACAAACCGGATTGGCAGAAGCTGTAGCTGTAATTATTGGTAAGTCATGCACTGTAACTACAATAGACTCACTAACAGCGGTTAAACATCCGGCATCATAAGATCCGGTTAGCGTAAATGTATACGTTCCAGCCGGAGGGTTTAGCTCCAAAGGTTCGCCGTCATTCCAAACATACGTATCGGCATCTCCACCGGCAGAAAGGGTAATGGTTTCATCCACACAAAAATTTAAGTCTCCTGCACCGGGAATAACAGTTGGTGGTCCAAGTACTTCTATTGTCACTGATTCTGGACATTCGTCTGCATTATCGCTAGTCGCTGTATACGTATATGTACCAGGAACCCCCGGAACAAATGCAACTCCATCTTCAATACCCATATCCCAAGTTACAGTTCCTACTGCTTCTGTGGTTAATGTTACCTCATCTCCTTCACAGATTGTAGTTGCAGTTGCAGTAGCTTCGATAGGAAGGCATTCAGGTGGCCCAAAAGCGATTGAATGGTGTTCCACGCCTACGCTCTCAAGATAAGTGAAGGTACCGGTAGAAGGTTGAAAACTATACAGATCTGTATAGTTTACTACCCACGCAAGGTCTTCTTCTAAAAAACAAATACCATGGATTTCAACCGTAGGCTCATCTGCAGGAAATGTCGTTTCTAACGTTGCATCAAGGTCAATGGTAGAAACGCTAGATGAATTCATGTAGAACATCTCATCAGTAAAAGGGTTATAGCCGATTGAACCGCCATTGCCTTGAATTGCATAACTTAATAAAGGCGTAGTTGCACCCGTTACAGTATTAATGCTTACCAACGAATAATCATCTGAACAAGAAGTTCCTGTAGTTCCATATAGCGTACCATCAACACCAAACTCAATATCAGTGAGGTTACCAGCATTTGCAATATCTGTAATAATTGCTGTTTCTAAATCAATTGTTCCTAGACGACGATCACACGCTCCATCATCCGATTGGTAAAGTGCGAACATTTCTTCCGTAATGGGGTTCAATGCAAGGCCATAAGTACCGCTAACATCACCAAAATCTGAAGTTATGGTAGATGTTGTAATTATAGCGTATGTACCATCAGCGGTGTCAATTTCATAAAAACCATCACCATAGATTTCGGCCGCATAAAGAATCGTCGGATCTTGTGAAAAGACAACGTTTGAAAGTAACGTCATCACCAGTGATAAGATAAAAAAGTAAGTATTTTTCATAAAAAATTAAAATAAGTTCATTTAAAAATACAAAAAATATACTTAATACATTGACTAACAATAAATTTCAGTTCCTGTCGGCTCACCATTTAATGCTTTGGTTAACTCTCCGGGTGTCATGCCGTCTACTATAACTAGTTTTTTAACAAAACGCGAACGCTTCATATAGTCTAATATAACACGTTCAACAATTAAATCACCTAAGTTCATTTCTATCAATTCATCCACATGTATTTTAGGGATAAATTCGGCTTTTGGGTTTTTCTTCGGATCATCTGTATACAATCCTTTTTCATCTTTTATGAAATAAACCGTATCGGCACCAAGTGCCTCTGCCGTAAAAAAGGCGCCACAATCTGTCCGGTGCATTGGAATTGATCCAAAATCTGGAATATCTTCCCAAAAACTGTAGGGTGGCATGCCCGGCATAACCGGAATACACCCTAAGCGTAAAAATAAGGGTAGTTTTTCAAACTCTAAATGATCTAAAAAAATGCCTCCGTGTTTTGCCAATACCATTTGAATCATTCGTGCATTCTGAACCGTAATTGCACCTCCCATTTCTGCCAAAACACCAACGGGCATATTTAAATCTATCCCCACTTGATAACTGTGACGCGCGCGGGTGCCACCGCCAGTGGTAATAATAATATCGTGCTTTGCTTTATTGGCTACAATTTCATCCAGCACCGGAAAAACAGCTTTTCTGCCACGGTCGGTAATGCTTTGCCCACCCAGCTTCATTACTTTAACGTCTGGCAAAATTTGCAAATCACTCTTATAATTTTGCTGCGCCACATCTAACGTGCCTTGCATAAGGTTTCCTAAATCTTCTATTTTGCTCATTTTTGCTCGTCTTTATAAATGATTGTACCCCCATTTTGGCCATTAATGGCTTTTACAATATTACCACGCTTTAACCCGTTTACAATATGAATTTCTTTTAAGTGGCGTGCCTTTGCTAACATTTCAATTACTAATCGATCGATAATTAAATCGGGAAAATCGCCGGCTAAAATTTCTTGGGCAGAAATGCGCTCAATTAACTTTGCATCTTTATGTTTTTCGGGATCTTTATCAAAAAGGCCATCTTGATCTTTTACAAAAATCATTGAGCGTGAACCCATACCCTCTGCTGTCATATATGCGCCAAAATCTGCACCACTTTCTGGAAGCACGCCTTTTTTTGGTGGTTTTTCCCAATAATGATGCGGCGGGTTTAACGTTAAAATTGGAATCATTTCATCTACCAGATAATGTGGTAAATCAGCATAATCATCTTTAGGGACACGCACTGCGCCATGCTTTGCCATTAAAGAATACAGCATGTTTGCATTTTGCTCTTCATTGGCACCTACAATCATGGCGAGCCCACCAACGGGTAGTCCAAAATCTAACCCAATGGCCATGGCGTGTTTTACCCGCACACCGCCTGTAACGCCTACTGCAAATTTAAACTTGCCCTTTAGGGTTAACAACTCTTCAATTAATGGAAACACTGCAGATTTTCCGCGGTCTATAATACTTTTGCCGCCAACACTTATAATGTCTAAATAAGGAAGGATTGCAATTTCATCAATTACTTCTGATGCTGATAATACATTGCGGTCTACAAGAGACTCGCGCATAAAACGAGAATCCAAATGGGTTCTCCCTTTTTCATTTTCGTCGTGGATGAATTGACTCATTTTCTTTTGTTGTTAATAATGCTTTGGAAAGGAAACCAGAAGCCTACACCGAAAGCGATTTGTAAAATGATGTATGGCAAATATAAAAGGAAAAATTCACGCGGCATGCCTAAAATATAAGCGAGTGAAAGTTCTGTTGCAATACGGGTGGCTCCGCCAGCACCACCAACAAGCATTAAAAAAAAGAGGTTGTTCTTTTTAAAGGGTAAGCGCAACATCAAATCAATTACACCGCCAAGCAAGGTAAATTCAAGTATCCCCAAAGGGCCGTACTTACCAAAACCCATTGAAAAGTGTAAAATTCCAGAAATTGACCCAATTTGGGCGCCTGCAAATGGTTTTTTGGTTTTTAAAATTCCATGAATAAAAACGGGAATCATCAAAACATTTTTATGCCCGGGAGCAAGCGGCAAGCCCGGAGCAATTTTTACCATGCGTATTAATGTAATTGCCAATGCTGCAGAAGCAATGTTTGCATTGGAGTTGTGCTTGAATTTATCTGACGCAAAGTTTAACCGCTCTATTAATTTTTTTGGCAAATTACCTACCTTCCCTTTTAGTAAAACATCAATAGAACGGGTACTGTTTTTTTCTTTGCCTCCGTTTCCACCTTTTCCATTTCCACCACCGCGTCCATTTCCGCCCCCTTTATTTTTGGGTTTATCTGCATGTACAATTTCAATAATGTCATCAATAATTTGCGCGGTGGATTGGCTTAAACCCAAACCATTCATTCCTTTTATAAAATTATGCTTAGACATGGAAAAACGTACCACTTGGGTTATCATTAACATAGAGAGCAGTTTAAAAGCAGCAATGCCACCTTCTAAACATCCATCAAAACTTAAAGCCAGCACCCACTTTTTAATGCGAAGCAATTCAATATCATTTGCTCCAGAAAGTGCATGAAAAATAAAAATGATGAGGACGAACCACTTAATTTTCCATAAAAAGCGCAGGCTTTTTTGTGGGTTTTTAACCGTAAAGTAGAGTAAAAAATGAAAGGCAAACACTCCCATTAAAACCCAAAGGTTATTGACAAAAAAAACGCCAATACCAGCGAGTAAAATGTAGGCTATTTTTAAGGTGTTGCTCAACGGTAAATTTTATTTTTTATTAGATGCGCTGCAAATTACAGGATTAATTTGGAGTTTTTTCTATCCGTCAGAAATTTCTTTTTTCCTTCATGGTATCTTCTGAAAAAAAACCACTTTTTTAAACCGGTTGGGTGATCCGAAAAAAGTAGGCTTCCATGATAACATTAAAAAAGAAAAAACCGGCGTATATGTGTTGTTGCCGCCTTTCAAAACCTCCATAGTTTCTGAAGCTACCATAAATGAAAAACCAAAATCTACCGTTAAATCGGCGTTGAAGTTATATTTCAGTTTCAAATCATGTTCATAGCCTAAAAAAGAATTAACTAAATCGCCGTTGTTGTTAGCAATTTGGTTAGCTGTATAAAACAAATGGGATTCAGACTTTAGCTTAAACTTTTCTGATAACTGCCACTCAAAAAACAAATAGGGGTTTGCTAAGCCAGCGCTATTTACATCAACCGGAAATCGGGTAAAATAATTTAAATGACCTAAAAACTTAAAGGCTGCACCATACAGTGGATTAAATGTAAGAAGCTTGCCACTTGTATTGAATGCACCACCACCGCTTAGGTATTCCACCCCCAGCCGTGTTTTAAACGTTTGTTTTTTGTTTTTAACAGAAACCTCTGGTTGTAAATAATACGCATTGATGAATTGCCCATTTTGTGCTTGTCCGTATTGAAAATAACCTGCGGTAGTAAACTTTAAGTGGTTTTTTGCATAAGTAATTCGCCCACCAGAGGTAGCCCTTGCATAAACAATACTTGGGTTAATTGATTGTTCCAGCCCTTCAACTGAATTTAAAATATGCACCTCTAAATTTTTAGTGATAGAGAATTCGGCATATTGCAAGGCTAAATACGTATAATAATTTCCGGCAAAAAAATAATTGGTTCCAAAATTTGTAATGGAGCTTTGATTATACGCCATAAAAAGCGTGTTTGAAAAACGCGAAGATGTATAGGTGAGGTTAGCCCCGTCATGAACGCGTCCAGCTTGCGCCCAGTTAGCCTTAGAAAAAAGGCGACCGTTATCCAGCTCAATGGCTTGGCGACCCACCTTTAGTTTAAACTTGTTAAAAACAGCCAATTCAATATACCCCTCGTAAATACTTAATGTACCCGTAGCCGCATTATTACCTGAACCACCCCAAAGACGCACATCTTGCACAGAAAAGTAAAACCGTTTGCTTTTTTGCTGAAAATCAAAATTTAGGCGCAAGCGCGAAAGCACAAATGCCGTAGCAGCATCACTTGTTTTAGGAAGCGTTCTAAAACCATCTCGGTATTCTAACCGTGGCCTAAACTCGCCTGAAATGGTAAATGTTTTCAACGAATCTGTTTGTGCTGCACAGACCAAACACGAAATACACATAAAAAGAGCAAGGCACTGCTTCATCTTAAAACTTAGCTAAGGCGATAAATATAAAATAAATATAGAAACCATACTTTTGTAAATATGATAGAAGTGTATACAGATGCTTATTTTATGAAAGAAGCGCTAAAGGAGGCCCAACTTGCATTTGATAAAAATGAAATACCTGTTGGGGCGGTTATTGTGTTAAATAAAACGATTATTGCACGTGCACATAATTTAACAGAGCAGCTTACGGATGTTACGGCACATGCCGAGATGCAGGCCATTACCGCAGCGAGTGGATACATAGGTGCTAAATATTTAAAAAAATGCACGCTTTATGTAACGTTAGAACCTTGTGCTATGTGCGCGGGCGCTTTAGCCTGGGCGCAAGTGGATAAAATTGTATTTGGCGCTTTTGACCCCAATAAAAAATATGAAGATGCCAATATCTATCATCCTAAAACAATTGTAGAAAAAGGGTTAATGCAAGAAGAGGCGGGGCAATTGATGCGGGATTTTTTTGTACAAAAAAGAAGGTTAAATTAACATGGGTTTTTGGGGAAAAAGCAAAAAAACTGAAATGAACGGACTTGAAACCATCCAGGGGCATGATATTTATTTGATCGATCAGCTTTTGAAAGGCACTTATAAACAGGGAGACCTTGCATTAGATGCGGGGTGCGGAAGTGGGCGCAATATGGGTTGGTTTGTTGCAAATAAAATAGCAATAATGGGGTGCGACCCGGACGAAGAGCGGTTGGCAATTGCTAAAGAACAAACGGGGTTGCGTAACGGGTTTTTTAGCCAAACAACTATTGAGAAAATGAACTATAGGCGTGAAACCTTTGATCATATTATTTGCTCAGCAGTATTGCATTTTGCTAAAAACGAAACTCATTTTGTACAAATGCTAAACGCTATGCACCATGTTTTAAAACCTAAAGGAACACTGTTTATTCGAATGACGAGCCTTTTTGGTTTACCAAAAAATTATCAGCACTTAGCAGAGGGTCGCTATTTGCTTGCAGACGGCAGTGAGCGATTTTTGTTAACTAAAAAAGGACTGTTAGCCCTAAAAGAAATAGGTTTTGAGCAGATAGAACCTGTAAAATCTACCTTGGTAGAAGAGTTGCGCTCCATGACAACTTTAATGCTGCGGAAGAATTAATTTTCGATCATTAAGGTGACCCACTTTTTAAGTGTTGCTTTTTCTTTATCGGTTAATTCATTGCCGCGACCCTTGGGCATTTTTTCTTTAACAAACACTTGTTTTTTAATGTCATAAACAAACAAGTTCATATTATCTGACGTAAAAACATACGTGGGCTTCTTTTTCAGATGGCATTCGTTGCACTTGTTTTTAAGTACAACCAAAGCGCTGTCTTTAATTTGTTTTTTTGTGGTGTCTTGATAAGGTGTTAAGGCGTTAGCCGGAGAAAAAGACGCGACGATTAGCCCAACGGCTAAAACAATTGCGCTTGACAGTAAAAAGGGCTTAATTTTTAATAAGAATGTATGCATTTAATGAAGTAGCAATCAATAACCATGCAAAATACGGTAAAATCAACAATGATTTTAACTTTAGCTGCTGAAATCCGCTAAAAAGCAAGTAACCAACTAAAATGGTGAGCGCGCTAATTACAATTAACCCAAACACAACTGCGTGAAATTTGAAAAAAATTGGGTTCCAAGCAAAATTAAGCAACCATTGTACAGTAAAGAGTGAGATTAATAAGGCTTTAGTTGAACTATCGGCATAACGATACGCCATATAAACAGCAAAGCAAACCATAACTAACGTCCACACCGCACCAAAAACCCAGCCAGGGGGTGTCCAGGGGGCTTTGTTTAAACTTTCATACCAATTGGATTTTGCACCATTTCCCATAAAAGAAGCACCTAAGCCTATCCCGGCAAAGTTTATCACTAAAAAAAGAATAACTCTTCCAATCATAATAGATGAACAACCAATGGCTGATTAGGGTTCAATATCTTGAAGAAAAACTTCTATTGGGTTTCTTTTCTCACCAGTGTTGATTTTGGCAGCAAACTTATTTGGGGTTTCCGATAAACCGTTTTGAGAAGAAAAAAAGTAGGGTTTAACTATTTTAACAGCCTTCGCCGTATTCTACAAATTTTATGGTAAAATCTTCACCGTAATCTACCCATTTTATTTTATGGTCTTCACTATAATCTACCTCTTTCCATTCACCTTTTGAATCCGCACCATAGTCTACCCACTTCACTTTCACATCTTCACCATATTCTACTACCTTTACTTTATAATCCTCTCCATAATCCACTATTTTGATTTCTCCATACACTTCGCAGGCGGTGTTTCCTGTAGATTTGCCATCATCAGATGAGGTGTTAAAACTGGACAAGCCGATAATACTTAACGACAGTGCTGTTGCTCCAAGAATAAAATAGTGCGCTTTCATAGTTTTGTAGTTTTTTATGAAAGATAAATAAAATTTTGCGTAAATGAAAAAGGATTTTTCAACCACTTTCGTCGAACTCAGATTAATAAATAATTCTATTGATGAGTTGCGCCATGGTATCATTGGTAAGTGAAACACTATATCCTTGATTTTCTTCCGCTATAAACGAGCCATAATCCATACCGTTTGCGGTTAAAACCTGTGTTGAAAAGTAGTTATCGTCTTGCGCAGGTTTGGGTGCCATTTTTTTGACAATTGGTTGGTTGTCGCGGTAAATAAACTCAACAATGGTGTCGTGTACAATTTCTGTTTGTACAATTCGTTTTTCTACAATTACTGTATCTTGATTCGTTTTTTGTGAGACTAGCGGACTAGTTGTTTCTGGCTTTGTGGGTGCAAAAAAAGAAATGCGCATGACCATAAACAATAAAAAACAAGCGGCCACAGCTACCCAAGCCGGAACCTTGTAAGACGTAATCATCACCAATAGCGTTTTTCTTTTTGGAGGTAAAGCAGCAACTGCATTTGGTAAAATAAATGGTGCGGGTTTAATTTCTGGTTTTTCTGATGATTGTGCAGCCTTAACCAAATCGTGCTGAAAACGATAATCTGCTTCGCTACACTGTGAAAGAACGAACAGTTTTTCTTCCTCCGTCAACGTATCGAATGGTTTTTTTTCAATTAGATCAATTAATGTTGTTTTCATAATCAATGTGGTTGGTAATGTGTTAATTTTTGGGCTAGGTTGCGTGTTGCGCTATGCAGCCGAGACTTTACTGTGCCAACCGGGCAGTTGGCTACTTGGGCAATTTCGGCCATGCTGAGCCCTTCAAAATACCGTAAAACAAAAACCTCTTTATAATTGGCATTTAATTCGTTTAAAGCTTCGTTCAGTTGTTCGGTAAATAAATTACGGTCAATGGCATCTACGTACTCGGTTTGAGAAATCAGTTGGTTTTCGCTTAGCTCAATAAATTTACGGCTGTTTGATCTGAAATAATTTTTGCAGAGATTTGCAGCAACCGTAAACACCCACGTTTTAAAATTCTTTGACGGGTCAAACTTTTGCGGATCGCTCGCTATTTTAACAAAAACATCCTGTAAAAAATCCTGCGCCTTGGCTTCGTCTTGAGAAAGCATTTTGTACAAAAACAACAAAATGCGCTGACTGTATCGCGCATAAATTTCGTTGAACGCTTTTTCGTCACCTTTGCACACGCGCCTCATCAAGGCTTCATCTGTTTGTTTTTTATAACTCATATTGGTAAAAGTTGGAAAAACGGTAAACTGAACCACCGTTTTTCCATTTTTGCTGGTGTATACTTACGTTTAATGTACCAGCGCTTTTTTTACTTGATCCTCATAAGCCGTATTGGCGACAATTTGCATAATAATGACTTCTGTTTTATTTTTTTTCGATTCATTTTCCATTAGCGTATAATGTTTGTGGAGCAACATTAAACCCGGAATATAGCTGAGGTTGTGGCGTTTTACTTGTTCTGGAAACATTTCTTGATGAAAATTTAAGGTAAGTTGATCTAACAAAAAAAGCTGTTCAAAATTTTTAACCAATAGTGAAGTATTATTAATCGGTTCTTCTGAATAAAGCAAAGCCATTCCCACATTATAAAGGTTGTCTTTTATGGCTTCGTTTTCGCTAAAATAACCGCCAAAAGCAAAATAGAGGGGGGTGTCTTTTTTATGTTTTATAATATGGTCAATTAATTGTTGTTGCGTCATTTCATCATTTGACGTGGTAGGAATAGCAAGCTGTTGAAACATGTTATTACGGTATTCTGCTGTTTGTGCGGCAATAAAAACATTAATTACACTTACGTCTGGGCGTACATTTTTTGCTTGTTGCAGAACAATTGCAGGGTATGTATCGTTATCACCAGCGGTAAAGAGAATAGCATTTTTTTTAGTACTCATAAGCATGTTATAATTCACCGCAAGCGTGGTAGGTGAAATGTCACCAGATTCAAACCACTTTTTTGAAATTTCTGCAAGCTTTGGTTGGTTTGATTTTAGCATGTAATAATTCATCAAATCCGGAAAAACAGCTGCGCTTTCTGGGTTTAATTTATACGCTTTTTCTGCATATCCAAAAGCCACCTCCTGTTCTGCTTTGGTAGTTGCATTCCAAATAGAAGTGTCCCAGGCTTTTAAGCGATAATAGGCATACGTGTTTGGAATTTCAGTTTCTATAGCGGTTATGATCGTTGTCATTCGCTCATACCATGTTTCTATTTCACCTTCAGGAGCTGTTATTTTAGCCATCCGTGCTGCGGCATAATAATTAAGCCATGCTTCCGTGTTTTTTTTGTCTTTATCAACCTCTTTTTTCCAAAGCTGGTATTGTGCTGCATACCAATCATGCGTTTTGTAAACTTTAACGATAGAATGTACAGTGACCGGTTTTTCTTGTGCCTGTGTCGTGTTTATAACCAACCCAACGGTTAGCAAAAGTGTTAATGCGATAAATTTCATAATTGTTCGTATTGATTTTCCGTATTACACAAGATGTAAAAATAGGTTCGCAGTGAAGTGTTAAAAAAAGTAAAAAACGCGAGTTGACCAAGTTTGAAACTTAGAGGTGTAACGAAAAGAATAATCGTTTGCTTTTTGGATAAAAAAAACAGTGCACCAATTTAGGAGACACCGTTTTTATAAATCTTTTTAGAATGTATGTTGATTTACTTACACCAACGAAACCGTCAACGTTTCACCATCTTTACTAACTTTAGCTAGCTTATGCTTGGTTAACCCTTTAATGCTTTTATCCCACTTTTTATTGCTTAATCCTGTGGCGGATTTTAGTTCGTTCAATTCTACGGGAGACTGCTTTTGAAGCAGTTCCAATACCATTTTCTCATCATCATTTAATTCAACAGAAACGGTTGCTTTTTTCTCTGGGCGCATCTGCGGAAAGAAAAGCACCTCTTGAATGGATTGGTTATTGGTTAAATACATTACCAAACGGTCAATACCGATACCTAAGCCAGATGTTGGCGGCATGCCATATTCTAACGCGCGTAAAAAATCCTGGTCAATAAATTCACCTGCTTCATCATCACCTTTAGCGGCTAGTTTTAATTGTTCTTCAAAACGTTCACGTTGGTCAATAGGGTCGTTTAATTCTGAATAGGCATTGGCAATTTCTTTACCGCATACCATTAATTCAAAACGTTCGGTTAAAGTAGGGTCATCCCGGTGCTCTTTACAAAGCGGAGACATTTCTTTTGGATAATCCGTAATAAACGTTGGTTGGATATAATTGCCTTCACATTTTTCACCAAAAATTTCATCAATTAATTTTCCACGCCCCATGGTTTCGTCAGCGTCAATACCGTTTGCCTTGCACCACGTTCTTAGTTCATCTTCTGATTTTCCTTTGATATCAAATCCCGTAAAATCAATAATAGATTGACGCATAGTTACACGCTTGTAAGGAGCTTTAAAACTTACCTTATGTTCGCCAAAAGTAGCTTCTGGCGTGCCATTTACGGCAATAGCACAATGCTCCAATAACTGTTCAGTAAAGTCCATCATCCAGTTATAATCCTTGTACGCCACATAAATTTCCATAGCCGTAAACTCGGGGTTATGCGTGCGGTCCATCCCTTCATTTCTAAAATTCTTAGAAAACTCGTAAACCCCTTCAAAACCACCAACAATAAGGCGCTTTAAATACAGTTCGTTTGCAATTCTTAAATATAAAGGAATGTCCAATGCGTTATGGTGAGTAACAAACGGCCGCGCAGCTGCACCTCCTGGAATAGGCTGTAAAACGGGTGTTTCAACTTCAAAATAGTCGCGATCGTTAAAAAACTGCCGCATGGCGTTCATTAATTTAGTACGCTTTATAAAAACCTCTTTAACATGCGGGTTCACCACCAAATCTACATATCTTCTGCGGTAACGCAACTCAGGATCTTTAAATGCATCATGTACATTACCATCCTCATCTGTTTTAGGCAATGGTAGTGGACGCAATGACTTACTTAGCACCGTAAATTTTTCAACACTTACAGATTTTTCACCAACCTGTGTGGTAAATAACTTACCCTCAATACCAATAAAATCACCTAAGTTGAGCAATTTTTTGTACACCTCATTGTACATTGTTTTGTCTTCTCCCTCGCAAATTACATCACGATTAAAATAAACTTGAATACGCCCCGAACTATCTTGTAGCTCACCAAAAGAAGCTTTTCCCTGAATACGACGTGCCATTAAACGACCAGCAATTATCACCTTTTTACCTTCCTCAAAATTAGCTTTAATGGCGGTTGCCAAATGATCTACCGGATAAAGGGCAGCCGGAAAAGGATCAATACCCAAATCGCGTAATTTTTGTAACGACTCGCGGCGTTGTATTTCTTGAGATGACAAATCTGTAGTGCTCATAACTTAGTGCTTTTGTAAGATGACAAAGATAATTTTTATCGGCATTTTCGTTTCATTTTTCACCAAAGAAAACCGCAAGCAGTATTTGTTAAACAAAAACATGGTTTTTTGAAAAAAATGATACAGATTGTTCCAAAATCACAGATTTAACTCAAATTTTACCAAATAACTAAAACTTTTCAGTAATAATCACGTTCAAAAGCAGTAAGTTTGATGCTTGTTTTATACGATTTAGCGCTAATTAACGCATAATTTTATACCGCATAAGCCGCATCAACAATAAATGACCAACAGTATGAAAGATTTAATTGCCAATTTATCTACCCAAATTCGCGAAGCGATTAAAATAGGAGAGAGCACCGAGTTTAAAGCAGTGGACAAATCGTTCACATCTGTTTTAGTTTGTGGTTTGGGCGGATCTGGAATTGGTGGTAAAATTGTTAGCCAATTAGTAAAAGATGAATTAAAAATTCCTTTTTTATCGGTTAATGATTATAACATACCTGCATGGGTAAATGAAAACACATTGGTTATCGCATCATCTTACTCTGGAAATACAGAGGAAACCCTTAGCGCAATAGAGGCTTGTACAAAAAGAGGGGCAGAAGTTGCTGTAATTACATCTGGCGGAACATTGCTTGAAAATGCTAAAAAAAGAGGGTGGAACCACTTTGTAGTACCAGGTGGTGAGCAACCAAGGGCTATGTTGGCTTACTCACTAGTACAGCAGCTGTATATCTTAAACCGATATGAGTTGGTAAGCAATACTATTTTAGATCAGCTGTCCGAAGTTCCAACATTGATAGATGAGACGGAACATACAGTGCGGGAAGAAGCAATGCGTTTGGCAAAAGCGTTCATCAAAAAACGACCAATTATTTATGCCGGAAATGATTTTGAAGGGATAGCGGTACGCTGGCGCCAACAAATAAATGAAAATGCAAAAGAGCTGTGCTGGCACCATGTTTTTCCAGAAATGACACACAATGAACTTGTAGGCTGGGCAGGCGGAACGCAACAATTAACACCCCTATTTTTAATGACAGACTTTGACCATCCGCGCACAAAAAAGCGCTGGGAGATTAGCCAGGAAATAATAGGAAAGTACACCAACACTATTTTAGAAACGCAAGCCAAAGGCGCTACAAAAATTGCGCAAAACTTTTACTTAATCCACCTTGGAGATTGGGTATCGTACTTAATTTCTGAAATAAAAAACATAGACCCAGATGAGGTGCATGTAATTAGCCATTTAAAAAGCGAAATGGCAAAATTGAAATAATTCAACCCTTTTTTTAATTTGGATCTTGAAACTTTAGGTTGTTTACGAAGCTAGTGTCTGATAACGATAATAGAAAAACCTTTAAAAAATACTTTTCTTCTGAAGTAAGCATAACGCCACCCACATCTACTGCTTTCATAAGTGGATCAATAGTTGGCGAATCAACCAGGCCTTCACTGTAATGGTCAATTACCTCATCCAACGTTTTAAAACGGCCGTCATGCATATACGGTGCGCTAAATGCTAAATTACGTAATGACGGTGTTCTAAATTTACCATTATCACTCGGGTTGCCGGTACGCTTGCCCAATCCGTTATCTGCAAAAACAGCATCTAACCCATTGTTGTGAAACTCATTATCTGTCCAAAGCGGATTAAACGAATCACCATGGCAATGGAAACAATCGCCTTTATCCTCATTAATAAAAATAGCAAAACCTTGGTAGGCTGCAAATTCATCCTCTGCGCTTAGCCCACTGCTGCCAATGGCAAAATCAGCATTCATGTACCTGTCCATTGGTGAATTACCGCTAATTAATGTACGCTCAAATTGGGCAATTGCTTTTACAACAAGATTGGAGTCAATTTCGGTTGTGCCAAAAGCTTTTTCAAAAAGTAGGGGGTATTGCCCATCTGCCTGTAATTTGTTTATTACACCCGGCCACGTATGGTGCATCTCTACTGGGTCGTTTACAGGGTCAAATGCCTGTGCCTCTAAACTTGTGCGTCTACCGTCCCAAAAAAGGCGATTTGTCCAGGCTAAATTAAACAATGGCATAGCATTCCGATTACCAGACAAACCATTAATACCAACGCTTACGGCACCGGTGTCAGAAAAAGCAATGGAGGGATCATGACAGCTTGCGCATGAAATAGAGTTATCTGCAGACAAGCGCGTATCATAAAACAGTTTACGGCCAAGGTCAACACCTTCAACCGTCGTAGGATTATCTGCGGGTGCCTTAACCGGAGGCAAATATTTTATTAAACGTTCCGGATAATCAAACTCGTAAGGAGTCGTGTCTCCACCTAAATTAATAGACGGATCTTTTCGGCAACTTGTAAATAACAAGCCGGTTACAAAAAACAATAAAAGCGATCTCCTAATAATCATTGCTGTACAAAGATACGGATAATCGCTTTGCGTTCAAAAAATTTCAACCAATCAAAACTACCGTTCAATAAACAGATCAGCTCGTTGCTATACTTATTGAATAGTGCAGTTAATGGAAAATACGTTTATCAAACGGAAAAGCCACTGCAGAAACAATGCTTATTTTTTTGAAATGCACATGGTGCGGGTTAATAATGTAATTAAAATCACCCTTCACTACTGCAGAGGGTACCTTTAAAACACAATGTGTATTGCGTTGTATAAAATCATCTCCCAAATACTGTGTTTCTGTCGTGTGCGGAAAATCATTCCAGGTATCTTTCAATAAACTAGCGTCCAACACCTCTATTTTGATGGTTTTTGGAATTTCCACTTCAATCATCATATAATCTTTCGGCAAGGCAGACAGGGTAAGGTGCACAGCTACTTCTGCCATAGCCAACGCACGGCTTTCGGCCGTATAAATTATTTCTGTGCCTTTGGAGTTCCAACGGTTGCCAAACTTTGCTGCACCTATACCACTAAGCTCATTTGCATACGCTTTTCGAGACAATCTAAAAACAAACATCAAATAAAAATTCCTTGTTCAATTCTGTTTAGCTCTGCCATTACAAGTTCTTTTCCGTATGAATCGTTAAGCAGCTCGGCGGGCTTTAAGTTGCCAAGTGCAAAAGAAGGGGTGTTAAGCCATTCATAAAACTGGTCGTTTGAATCAAACACCTGGTTACCAAAATTAGTTACCTCTGCAAGTTCAATTATTTTTTCGGTATGGATGGGCTTAAACAAATATTCTTCTTCTTTTTTATAGCGCTGTAACGACTTTACAGAAAGGTTAAGGTAAGATGCCCAATCTTCTTCTGTAAAGGGGGTTAATTTTTTTATAAAATTAAACAGTTTGTAAGGAAAACCTTGCCGAATGGCATGGATAATAAGCATTTTATTTTCAAAAAAAGAGGCGTACGTTAAATCGGCTTGTGCGACTTTTAGTTGGCTTGATTTTTCTATTTTTTTGGCGTAAACGCGAATAGCCTGGTTCACATCTTTATATTGATTTGTAGTTTGCGGTATCATATTAACGACATTTGTCTATAAATGTACGACATTTGTCTTGGTTTACAAAATACTTTTACAAAAATTTATTAAATACCCCAAAATTGGAAGTTAGGATGCCAGCAATATTCACCTTAAATTTGCATTATGTATAAAAATTATGAGAGCAGTAAATTACATACAAAAAGGGTTAATTGATTATAAAGAAGGATGGGATTTTCAAGAGGTTTTGTTCAAACAATCCATTGACTTAAAAATAGCCCGCCGCGACGGTAAAACAACCAATTTGCCGCAACATCATTTAATATTTTGCCAGCACCCACATGTGTATACATTGGGCAAAAGCGGAGCTGCCGGTAATTTATTAATTAATGAAGAAACGCTTAAGGCAAAAAATGCCGCTTTTTATAAAATTAACCGCGGTGGTGATATTACTTATCACGGGCCGGGTCAATTGGTAATGTATCCAATTTTTGATTTAGATCAGTTTTTTACGGACATTCATAAATATATGCGCTTTTTAGAAGAGGCGGTAATTCTTACATTAGCTGAGTTTGGGATAAAAAGTGGCAGGGTAGATGGCTTAACAGGAGTTTGGATAGATGGGGGCACCCCCGCCGAGCGTAAAATTTGTGCAATGGGGGTTAAAAGTTCAAGATGGGTAACCATGCACGGCATTGCGTTAAACGTAAACACAGACCTTTCTTATTTCAACCATATTGTTCCTTGCGGAATTGTAGATAAAGCCGTAACTTCCATGAACAAAGAATTAGGGGCAACGATTGACATAACTGCTGTGGAAACTGCGCTTAAAGAAAACATGGCAAATATTTTTGACTTTGATTACGTTCAATAAACAATATGAAATACATTAAAAAAACCTTAAAGTGGGTCGGAATTTTACTTCTTATTTTAATTGTAGCAGCCAACCTTTCCATTATTTTTACGGGTAGGTATTACATTTATAAAGGCATTGCAAACACCTATTTTAGGGGGCACATTCGCCCAACAATTTATGATGAAGATGTGTTTAATAACCGCACGGTTGAAACAGGTGATCCCCAAACATGGAACAATCATCCAAACATAGCAGCTCATCAGCTGAAAGCAGATGAGCGCGCATTAATTGAATCATTAAACCCCGCGGCGTTTTTAGTGGCCTGGGGCGACACTATTATTTATGAAGAGTATTGGAATGAGCACAACGCTGAGCGGCTTAGCAATTCATTTTCAATGGCAAAATCTATCGTTTCATTACTAATTGGTGTGGCGTTAGATGAAGGCAAAATAAAATCATTAGATGAGCCGGTTGCGAATTACTTACCCGAGTTTGATGACGAAAAGAAAAACATTACCATTCGGCATATTTTAACTATGAGTTCCGGATTATCGTGGAGCGAGAGTTATGTGAGCCCATTTTGTGACGTGGCAGAGCTTTATTATGATACAGATGATCGTGATTTGGCACTAAACCGCAGAACGATAGAAGAAGAGCCTGGCAACGTATTTAAATACAAAAGTGGAGACACTCAGGTGCTTATGTATATCTTAGCCGCAGCCACAGGCCAAAACGTATCCGATTATGCATCAGAAAAATTATGGAAACCTATGGGTGCAGAAAGTGAGGCGCTTTGGAGTTTAGCAGGAGACAATGAAAGCTCAGAGAAAGCCTTCTGTTGTTTTTATTCTACCTCGCGTGATTTTTTACGACTTGGTAAATTAGTTAACCAACGTGGTAATTGGAATGGCACCCAATTAATAAGTAGCGCTTACGTAAATGAATTTGCAAGCCCCGCCCCACTTATAAAAGCATCTGGCGAACCTAATAATTTATATGGTTTTCAATATTGGGTGTACACCGGCATGCCGTTTGAAGTCAGTTATTTTAGAGGAATGTCCGGGCAATACATTATTTCTATTCCCTCAAAAGATTTAGTAATCGTGCGCACAGGAAGCGGAACTAAACCAAACTGGAAAAACACCGAAAAAGATAAAAATGACGATTTAGTTGGGCATTATACTGAACTACCAGATTATATCAATATTGGACTAAGGTTGCTTGAAGTTGCAGAACACAATTAAAAAAAAAGCCACAATTACTTATGGCTTTTTTTATCTGTATTTTGTTGTTTTATAAGTAGAGAATATCTTCTACTTTCAATACTGGCTTCAACTTATATTTACCTGAACCAGTTACTACAATTGATTTATCAGCATCAAAATCAAATATAACCTCAATTTCATCTCCATCTGCAACCTCAGCGTTTAAATTAAACTTCAAGCCCGTTTTGTCTTGGCTGGATAGTTCAAGAGGGTAAGAAGTGGAATCAATTACAACATAGTTGGTCGATCCGAGAATTAAGCGCATTTGGCCCAATTCTCCAACCGGAATTTCCTCGTCGTCTGACAATATTACGGTAACCCCGTCTTGTAATAACAATAAATCATACAATCCGGCTTCAGTGTCTAGCGTTACCCAATCACCTTCTCCGTCTTCATCTGTATAATGCATTTCTATTTCTAATACTTCTACAATCACAGAATCATAATCGCCTGGCTGATCTGTCATTTTAACTGTCATTTTTCCAGATCCTTTATTTTTATTACAACTAACGGCAAATAGCATTAGCGTAACTGATAAAAAAGAGAGTAAGTAATTTTTTGTACGTTTCATAATTGTCCGATTTAATTTAATGTGGTCGTGGCAATGTATGTGCCAAAAAATAACTAACTGTAAATCAAAACGTTACCAGTATTGACTATTTCAAATTGGGGATATTAAGTTCAATTTGAAAATTATTCTACACTTTGAGGCTTCCTTTATTATCGCAATAAAAAAGAATTTTAAGGTACTGATTCTAGGAATCAATCACTATTTTTGAGCATATTTTTTATGAAAAAAGACATTGACATACCGTTGGTTGAAGACGTTTCTGTAGCTGTGGTGAAAGAGTGGAATGATGAGAAAACAGCTGAAATTTATAACGTTTATCTCATTAATCTAAAAAACAGCACCCTTAAAAACGTGTTAGTATCATCTAAAGGATACGGTGAAAACAAAACGACTGGTGTTAACGTTCAAACATCTGTACTGCGCCATTTTATCGGAGATGTTGAAGCAGAAAGCTATGCTAAAATAGAACCAATTGTCGAAGAGGTTTTTGGTTTAAATAACGAGTATTGGGTCAGTTTTTCATTAGGAAACAAGATGTATGACAAAAAGTACATTTTTTTGCCTGAAACAATTATCGACGGTAACATGAAAACCATTCCCATTATCAATCAAAAAGGGGTGGTTATTTAATTAAATAGTGTTTTACATTAGCTTGCTAAAAAAACATAAAACTTTCTTTTAACCTGAGTTCGATTCTTCCAAACGCTCACAGTTGATTTCAGTTTTTTTAGGCAAGGCATGGTTTTGAAGGAGTATTCACTTCGAAAAACCATAACGAAGTATAAGGAAATATGAAATCAATTCTTCGAAAAGTATGGAAAACAGCAATCTTTCAACGGAAAAAGCCTTGAATTAACCAGTTAGTACTTCATTTCGACTGCGCTCAATGTGGCACATTTTTTCTGTCAAAATCTCACTATTTTCAATACTTCTGTGGAAATTTGGAAGAATCGAACTCAGGTCTTTAATAATGGTTAAGCCATAATAATTTGCACCATCTTTTCATGGATTTTGCCGGTAGACTTTGTTTTTTTCTCATCTTCTCCGCCTTTTAATTTGTTTAACTTTCGGGCACTTACAGTGTGGCTTCTAAATTTTTTTAACGTTTTCATAATTTAAGTTTTTATTAATATACACAAATTTCGGGGGTCAAGAAAATTAGGTCAACAATTATCAGCTTGTGCGTGTTTAAACATCAGAAAATGAAATTACTGGCATGAAAATTCTTTGCATTGAATTTTTTTTGATTAAAAATGTGCATTTTTGAATTAATCATGCAAATAAACTATTTTAAAAACCGAAATTTACTAGTTAACAGAGCTTTAATGACTTTTTTGGTTGTAAGCATTTCATTTTTATGCAAATCTCAAGAAACGAGTGCGGAGTTTGCAATTTGGGAGGATGAATCAGCAGCTGATTCCACTCGATTAGAAGCATTAAAACATCACATTTGGAACAATGTAATGATGGTGGATATTGATAGTGCCTTTAATTTAGCCGATCAACAATTGGAGTATGCTACAACCGTAAATGCAGATGCTTATATAGCCAGTGCTTATAATACCAAAGGGGCTTTACATTATTTAATTGGCACGTTGGATTCGGCTTATCATTACTATTCAAAATCGCTTACTGTTAATGAAAAAATAGGCAACAATCAAGGCATAGCATCTGCCCAAAACAATATAGGAAATGTATTGAAAGAGATGGGGTTATATAAAGAGGCCAATAGTTATTATTTAAAAAGCCTCACCCACATTGAACAAACAGACAATGAAAAAGGCAAAACACAAATACTAAGTAACATAGGAATTATTTATGCGGACTTAGGAAGGCATGATTTAGCAATTGAATACTATGAAAAAAGTTTGAAAATTCAACAAAAAATGGGTTTTGAAACAGAAATGGTAGCCACCTACATTAATTTGGGGGCAACTTACGCTGCGTTAGACCAACCCAAAAAAAGCTTGGATTATTATGAAGAAGCTTATACAATTGCTAAAAAGCTAAATGACCCAATAAAAATAGCACAGGTAGAGTCTAACCTTGGTCAATATTATGCTGGTAAAGGGCTTTACACCAGGGCCTTAAACTACCATTTGTCTGCTCTGGCTTATTTTGAAAAACTAGGTGCAATGGGAGATGCAATGCGCCAAAAGCTGGAAATTGCAGGCATTTATCGCACCCGTAAAGATTATACGGCTGCAGAGAGCTATGGTTTGCAAGCGCTGGCATTTGCTGTTGAAGAAGATGACTTAGAGTTTATGCGTTTTACATCAGAAGAGCTATTCTTTATTTACAATGAAAGTGGTGAATATAAAAAAGCGCTGGACATGCTTATATGGACAGAAGACATGAAAGATACGCTTCAAAACATGACGGTGCAAAGCGCCATATTGCAGCAAAATTTTCAGCATGAATATGAAAAGCAGGCCTTAGTGGACAGCGTAGCATACGAAAATAAAACACGTTTTAAAAATGAACAGCTAAAAGCACAAACCGCGCAATTGGCAAAAGAAAAAACTCAGCGGTATGCATTATGGGGAGGCATTGGGTTACTTGTAATTATTGCAGGACTTTTTATACGAAGCAACCAGCGAAAAAAGCGTGATAATGCCATTATTAACGCCCAAAAAACAGAAGTGGAAGCAGCAACGCGACATTGCAGAAAAACAGCGTTTAGAAATTGACCACCAGCACGAGCAATTAATAGAAGTACACAAAGAAATTAGAGACAGTATTAATTATGCCAAACACTTGCAAGACGCCATTTTGCCACCGCTAGATGACGTGCGAAACCATTTTAAAGAAACATTTGTATTATTTAACCCGAAAGATGTAGTAAGTGGTGATTTTTATTGGTTTGAAAAAATAGCTGAAAACCATGCCTTAATTGCTGCCGCAGATTGTACCGGACATGGCGTACCAGGGTCTATGGTAAGTGTGGTTTGTTCTGGCGCGTTAAACCGTTCAGTAAATGAATTTGGATTAACCGAACCCGCAGCTATTTTAAATAAAACACGTGAATTGGTAATAGAAACATTTGCCAAAAGCGGAACAGGCGTGCGAGACGGGATGGACATTGCCCTATGCGCCATACAACCAAATCAAGTGGTGTTTTCTGGAGCCAACAACCCATTATGGCTGGTGCGTAAAAAAGAAAAATTTTCAGAAGCCGAATTAAATAAACGCGGCACTGTTACCAACAATACCCATGCATTAATAGAAATTGCAGCCAATCGGCAACCGATAGGAGCAACAGAACACGGCATTGATTTTAAACAAATTACCATACATGTGCAGCCTGGAGACGCATTGTATATGTTTTCAGATGGGTTTGCCGACCAATTTGGGGAAACAACCGGTAAAAAGTTTAAGAAAAAACCATTTAAAGAATTACTGCTGCACATTACAGCACAGCCCATGCAACATCAAAAACAGTTGTTACATGAAGCATTTAATGTTTGGAAAGGAAGCCTGGAGCAAATTGATGATGTTTGCGTTATAGGCGTGCGGGTGTAGTGCTTACTTATTTTGCGTTTCCATCTTAATTTGGTGACGTTGTGCTTCAGTTTTTCCTTCACCACCCTTTAGTTTAGAAAGTTGGCGTGGCGTTAACGTATTTAATTTTTTTAACTTTTTCATAGTCTTGTTTTTCAGAAAGATATAAAAAAATACAATGAAAGCAACAGCATCCGTTTGTCATTTGCAGTAAATTATTATTTTGTGTAACCCAAAAAAAGGAAAGATGCAATTAAAAAAAATCAACATTGAAAAGGTATTGTTTCTAGATATTGAGACCGTTCCGGCTGTTTATAATTTTTCAGATTTAGACGAAAAAACAGCAGACTTGTATGCAAGTAAAACCAAATTTTTTCAAAAAGATGGCTTAACAGCAGAGGATGTATATGACCGCGCTGGAGTTTACGCTGAATTTGGTAAAATAGTATGCATCTCATGTGGAATTGTACAAGACAAACCACAAGGCAAAACCATCCGAATGAAATCATTTTCTGGAGATGACGAAAAAGAACTACTATTAGACTTTGTAAAACTGCTGAACCAGCATTACAATACCCCTTACCATATTTTATGTGGGCACAATGCGAAAGAGTTTGATTTTCCGTTTTTAGGCCGTAGAATGCTTATTAATGGGATAGACTTACCGTCAGTATTAGATATTGCCGGGAAAAAACCGTGGGAAATTAACCATTTAGACACCATGGAGCTTTGGAAATTCGGAGATTATAAACATTACACATCCATGAGTTTATTGTGTCATATATTTAATGTACCTACACCAAAAGATGATATTTCGGGAGCAGATGTAGCACGCGTTTATTATGAGGAAAATAATTTAGATCGTATTGTAGCGTATTGCCAAAAAGATGTGGTGGCACTTATTCAGCTATTTTTACGTTTTAGAAATGAGCCTTTAGTCGCCACAGATGACATCCATGACGCCTAACTAAACAAAACAACTAATTTATGAAATACAGCCTATTATTTTTAGCATTGATATTGCTGCAAAGCAAGGCAAACGCACAACGTGCCCAAATTGGTTTTTCTACCAGCATTGGCATAAACTCATTC
The DNA here is from genome assembly GCA_963736585.1 of Crocinitomicaceae bacterium. Taxonomy (GTDB): domain Bacteria; phylum Bacteroidota; class Bacteroidia; order Flavobacteriales_D; family Crocinitomicaceae; genus Crocinitomix. Next base: position 166,246 of record CAVTPI010000005.1, read on the forward strand.
ATTAAAAACGGCGATTCTAAATTTGATGAAAACATTTACGTTCCGCGTATTACACCAAGTTTTGGAATTGGTTTACCGGTAATGGTGCATTTAAACTCATTACTATCGGTAGAAAGTGGGTTTAACTTTCAGCGAAAAAAAGTTTCATTCAGAGCACAAAATTTTGAATTTCCGCAACTGGTTAGCAACGGTTACTTTCAGGTAGATGTAGCGTACAATACGTTTCAAATTCCGCTTGTTTTAATGATTAATCAAAGTGCACGGCACGCTTATAGTTTGGGTGTATTATGGTCTGTAAGCCAACCTACGTTTTATCAAACCACTGCAAATTGGACACCAACCTATAACGGAACAGATACGCTTATATATAAATTTGAGGCGAATGCAGAAAACTTTGAAACAGTGTTTTTACCAAATTTCTATTTGGGCTATACGTATTCTTTTTTAGATAATGAAGGCACGCGGAAACATCAATTAAAACTTTCTGCAGAAATAGGTATTCAATCGTTGGGGCCTGTCCAATCGTCTATGGTTATTGAGAATAGTACAACAGGAATAGGTTATAATGCTGCCATTCAGCCGCAGCTTTTAACAGCAAAAATTTCCTATGTTTTTTTTCCAAGTTGGGGCAGCTTTGGTGTTGGTCCGGTGCGCAATTAGAAGATAACGTGTAAACCAACCAAAAGTGATAAAAATAGGAACTCTATTTACATTTATTGTATTCAATTCAGCAATTAGTGTTGCACAGACCAGGCAAAATACTGAGCTGGAATTGAACGATTTATCGGGCAAGTGGTATATTCATTTAACAAATTTTCCAATGTGGTTAAAGGGCGATAAAACACGCCCAACATTCAATTACACGGTGGATGAAAAAAACGGTAAAAAAGGGTTGTTAGATGAGGTGATCTATCAAAAAAATGGCAAAGCAAAACGCATTGTTGGGTTTGACAAACCGTTAAACGCCCACAACACAAAATTTGTTTGGCGGGGCAAAGGATTAATGGGACTTTTAAAAAGCAAGTGGGAGGTGCTTTATTTTAATCCGCAAGAGCAGTGGGCAATTATTTATTTTGAAAAAACGCTATTTACTCCGGCGGGGTATGATGTAATTTCGCAAAATAAAGTGCTTAATATTCCACTAACCACTATTCGCCAAAAGTTAACCGAATTAGGCATTAAAGCCGAGCTGACACCCATAGGGCAGAATTAAAAGCAGATGTTCTTATCGTTACTGTTAGCTATAGTTCAACAGTATCGTGGTTTTTATAAGGCGTAACGGGCATAGAATCTATACGGGCTTTAATGGGTGCAATGTACTCCATGTAATCTGGCAATAACGAATCCACCATTGGGATAGAAGAAGGAAATTTTTCTGCCCGGTGATCAATTTGTTTGCCGTTTTTCCAAAAGCGGTAGCATACATGCGGCCCTGTTGCCAAGCCGGTGCTACCAACAAAACCAATTGTTTGCCCTTGCTCTACATACACCCCTTTGCGAATACCAGCGGCAAACCCTGTCATGTGTAAATATTGGGTAGTGTAGGTATTGTCGTGTTGAATTTTCACATAATTTCCATTTCCTCCTGTTCGTGAGGCCGCTATTACAGTGCCATTGGCAGTAGCCATAATTGGTGTTCCACGTGGTGCAGCATAATCTGTTCCTAAATGGGCTTTCCACCTTTTTTGTACCGGATGAAAACGACGCCCGCTATAACCTGAGCTAATTCTGGAATATTTTACCGGAGCCATTAAAAAAGGCCGGCGCATTTCTTTTCCTTCTTCATTAAAAAACCCAACTTGTGTGCCCGCAGAATCAAGTGCGTATTCAAAAGCATAAAATTCATGTCCTTGATGCTTAAACCAGGCAGATGTTATGCCACCCACCGCGTAGGGCTCGCCCTCTACCGATTTTTCTTCGTAAACCACCTTAAACTCGTCTCCGGGGTGGAGGCGAAAAAAGTCAATTGTCCAGGCAAATACGCCCGCAATGTACTCTGCCATTTCTCCCGTCATATTAATATCTCTTAACTGTTGGTCTAGGGCAAAAGTTAAATTAGAGTTTTTTACAATTTCACCTGACAGTATTTTTTCAGCAACCTCATTTGGTTTTGATCGCTTTTCTACAGCTACTGAGCTTGTAAAGTCAAACACTACGTAATCAACTACGTTTTTAGGATATATACAGTAAAGTGCTTTTTTAGCCGTGTCGCCATGGGCAGCTAAAACCATAAAAGGAGTACCTTCTTTAACATAGCGCAACCCAATCGTTGAGTCTGCAGCAAATTCAGCTGCTTGGTTAATCTCCCATTGCGACACACCGTAAGGGGCAAACATGTGGCTCATGGTCCAATTATCTTGTACCGTATCGCGCACCACCTGGAAAGAATCTAATACAAAACCATATTCAATTACCGGTGGCGGTACAATAACAGAATCTTTCTCTTGTTTTTCATCAACTTTCTTTGTTTCGTTGTTGCAAGAAACCATAAGAAAAGATGTACAAAAGAGCAGGCATATAATCCGAAAAAGCATGTTGGTTGAATTTTTTTGAGAAAAGCTGTAACGTTTTAGCAAAACTAGGACTAATCTGCTAAAATTGCACGCTCGTTTGCTAACGTTTGTTAATAAACGAATGTTAGTTATGCAAGTAAAGCCCAATTAAAAACTAATAATTTTAGCAAAAAACCAAAATAAAAAGTATATTCGTTAAAAAAACCAAGTATGATAGAAGTCCAAAACCTGCATAAATCTTTCAAACTATCGAAAAAGCAGCAAAAAGAGTTTAACACGACGGAAACAACCGCCACACCGGTAGACAATGTCTCATTTACTTGCCAACCTGGGCGTATTTTTTCATTATTGGGACCGAATGGCGCGGGTAAAACTACCACCTTACGCATGATTTCTACGATTATAAAACCTTCAAGCGGCAAAGTAGCAGTTTGTGGGTTAAATGTAATGGAGCAACCCAATGATGTGCGCAAAAAAATTGGATTTTTAACAGGGTCAACCGGTTTGTACGAACGCCTAACGGCAGACGAAGTATTAAAATATTATGCAGATTTGAATGACGTATCAGCCGCCGACTTTGAAAGCAGAAAAAACCATTATTACGATTTGTTGGACATGCATGATTTTAGTAAAAAACGCATAGGTCAGCTTTCCACGGGGATGAAACAAAAAGTTTCCATTACCCGCACCATGATTCATAACCCTGAAGTGGTAGTTTTTGATGAGCCTACCTCTGGTTTAGATGTAATTACGGCAGAAAACATCATCAAACTTATTCGCGATTGCAAAACAGAGGGTAAAACGGTAATTTTTTCTTCGCACATTATGTCTGAAGTTGATTTATTATGTGATGATTTGGCGATTATTAACAAAGGAAAATTGTTGTATAAAGATTCAATGGATCATTTTAGAACAAACATGCAAACCCGCACATTGACCGAAGAATTTATCAGAATTGTAAACGAGAACAACCCCATTACTGCCTAGTTATGAAAAAGATAATCATCATTGCAAAAAAAGAATTTTTGGACATGTTCCGCGACAAACGGACGCTTCAACGTATGATTTTAATTCCGTTGTTGGCGTTTCCGCTTATTATTTTTCTGATAACCAAAGTACAGAAAGCGCAAGACGAAAAAGTGGCAACGCAACAACTAGAAATAGGGTACGTGCTTAATAATCAATCAGCAGAAATGATTGAAACAATGGATACAACAGCCCATTTTACTTTTGTGGCATACACCGACACCATCACCCTACGAAATGATGTAAAAGCATCAAAAATAAACTTAGGGTTGTGGTTTGCCAGTAATTTTGATGCGACCTATGCAGACGGAGAGCAGGCAGAATATGGCGTTTTTTATAGGGGTGCAGATAATGAAGAATATGACCGACTTAAAAAATTACTGAACCGGCAAGAAGAGCGATTAGTGCAACAACGATTGGCGAAAAATGACTTACCGGCCGATTATGTAACTCCGGTTAAACGGACACTAAACGACCAAAGTGAGCTGAAAGAAATTATTGGAAAGTACGCGGGTGGAATTCTACCCTATATTTTTATGGCCTTTTGTTTTATGGGCTGCATGTTACCTGCCATAGATTTATTTGCCGGAGAAAAAGAACGTGGAACGATAGAAACCTTATTAGTAACCCCTGTAAACCGCATGCGTGTGTTGATAGGAAAAATGATTGTTGTTACAGCCTTTGGCTTGTTAAGCGCAACAGTAGCACTTGTCGGTTTAATTGGTAGTTTATATTTAATGGGAGACGAAGGCGGAGAGCTAACGACCGTTATCAGTAATATTGTTACCCCACAGCTAGTTATTATGCTTTATTCATTGCTAATTCCGGTAGCCATTTTCTTTGCGGGTATTATGACGCCAATTTCGGTTTATTCCCGATCGTTTAAAGAAGCGCAAAGTATTTTAACGCCATTAAACATTGCTGTAATTATACCGGCAATGGTTGGTTTTCTGCCAGGTTTAGAATTAAATATGACAACGGCTTTTATTCCAATTGTTAACGTGGTAATGGCTACAAAAGCCGTAATAGCCGGCACGGCAGAAACACTTCCGTTAATTATAACATTTGCTTCGCTTATTTTACTTTCAGGCATAGCGGTGTTCATCTCATTTCGTCAATTCGGCAGAGAAGAGAATATTTTACGGTAGCAAATACCAGCGGTTATTTAACTAACAAGGCCAATATTTTAGTGGCTTTTGTATGAACAACCGTGCGATTATCTGCGGTGAGTTTTTGAACTTCTGGCAAAAGCCAGTTTTTCAATTCAGTATTGTTTTTTGTCCATCTGCCAAGTGTTTCCATAGTTGTGTTTAGTACAATCCAATCGAGCTCAGGTTAATAACCTGAGTTCGGTTATTCCAAACGCTCACAGTTGATTTCATTTTTCTTAGGCAAGGCATGAGTTTGAAGGAGTATTTATACTTCGAAAATTCATAACGTCGCATAAGGTAATTGAAATCAATCATTCAGAAAGTCTTGAAAACAGCAATTTTTTAACAAAAAAAGCCTTGAATTAACCCGTTAGTACTTCATTTCGACTGCGCTCAATATGGCACATTTTTCTTGTCAAAACCTCACTGTTTTCAAGACTTCTGTGGAAATTTGGAATAATCGAGCTCAGGTTAATAACATCAACACCTTTGCCAACAATGCTGAAAATAGCCGCAACAAGGGTAAAAATCCACACGCTAATAAATGGCGTATATACCAAACAAACATTTTTAAGGCGCAATTTTAGGTGTAAAAACAAAAAAAGCAAATGCGGCTCGAAAATTGCTATTGCTAATTTAAAAACAAATCAAAATGAAAAAAACAAACGCACGCATTACCAGCGTTTATAAAAAACGGGGTTTTGCAATAACAAGAGGAAGCTCCGGCACAGCAAGCGTTGCTAGAATGTACGAAAAAATAGTACCCGCTATTGTGGCAAAAATTGGTGTAAATAAAAACCCCAAACGGGCGTAAAAAATAAAAGAGATTCTAACCAGAATTTCGAATAGCGTAAAGGACTTAGCTTTTTTCAAAAAAATGCTAAGCACTAACAGCGCGGCTTTTATCATCTAGGCAAAGTATTCCGCAAACAATGCTTTCATATTCGTCATACCTCAAATTAGTGTTGCACGCGGGTAACAACTCCACAGGTTTAGGATAATGCTTAGCCAATGTTTCTAATACAGTAGGGTGTATGTAGTATTTTTTACAAACTGTAGGCGTATTACCCATTACTTTTGCCACTAATTTAATAAGCGTGGGCTCAAATTTTAAGCGTGTATTTTCACTAATTTTTTCAACGGCCCGTTGGTAACACTCAATGGCGGTTTTAGTGGCGCCCCAGGTTCTAAAATCTTTCGCGCTAAATTTTTCACTACTATGCTTGTGTAAATAATCATTTACATCTTTAGATTCTATTGCAGCATAGCCACCAACATCATTCTTATACCTAAAAATCTCATATCCCGGTAAAGCCGACGTTTCTCGAACGAGCTTGGCAATTTTAGAATTATCAATTTTTACCTTTCGTATTTTTCCACTTTTGGCTTTGTATTCTAACGATAATCCGTCCGTATCGGCATGGAGGTGTTTTCGGCGTAATGTTGTAAGGCCATAAGTTTCATTTTGATTAGCGTAATACTGGTTCCCAATTCTGAAATAGTAATTGTCTAACAAGTAAAGGGTAAGTGCCGTTACTTTTGTTTTAGTCCAGCTATTTTGTTTTAAATCTTTTTGATACTGTTGGCGTATTTGCGGTAATTTTTTACCAAATTCCACAATTTTTCTGAATTTTACCGCTTGTCGGTAATTGGTCCAATCAATGTGATAAAGGTACTGCTTTCTATTCCGCGCATCTTTACCAGTTACTTGTAAATACCCATTAGGAGAAGGGCAAATCCAAACGTTTTTCCAAAAAGGGGGAATGACTAACGCTTTAATGCGTTTAAGTTCCGCTTCGTTTTTTAATTTTTCATGAAATTCATCAAAATAAATAAAACCACGCCCGTGTTTTTTTCGGCTAAATCCCGGATAATCGTCCGAAACGTAGTGTAAATAATCAGGAAGCTCCACACCGTTTGAAGTGGTTTGATTATTCGTCGGATCAAATTCAGCTGTCATTATTTATGTATTAAATAGGAGTGTGTTTGGCTAAAAAAGCGGCCGAAGTTTTGCGGTTAGCGAAACGTACGACCGCTCCATTTATGCACACTTTAGCGCGTTTAGTAGTTTATAATTTATTCGGCTGCTTCTGATTCATAATCCCCTTTGCTGGCAGATGAATCCGGCATTACCTCTGATAGTTTTTCTCCTCCTTTAATTCCAAAGTCCAGCGTTCTAATTGGGAAAGGAATCATAATGTCATTCGCATCATACGCCTTTTTAATTTCCATAATTCCATTGCTTAAACCTTGTAAGTATTCGTAATAAGTTTCATACGGCACCCAGTAGCGCACTTCCAAATTAATTGAACTGTCACCAAATTCTGTAAAAATTACTTGAATGTCTTTTTCTTTTATGTAGTTAGGCACTTTTTCAATGGCTTCTTCCGTTATGCGTTGCACCAATTCCAAATCATCTCCATAAGAAACACCTACGCCAAGTTGTATGCGGCGCTCTTTCGTTCGGTAATAATTTATTAGCGGGTTTTCATATAACAATCGGTTCGGTATAACCACTTCATTTCCTTCTAAGGTCATTAACTCCGTACTTCTTAACGCAATGTTAATAACGGTACCTTTAAATCCTTCAATTTCAATAACGTCTCCAATTTCAAACGGCTTTTTCGCAGCCATCATAAAACCAGATACAAAGTTGGCCGCCATATCTTGAAAAGCAAAACCAAGCGCCAAACCAACAATACCAACACCGGCTAACACAGATGTTACTGTTTTATCCAAATGTAAAATGGAAAGCGCAGTCATTGCGCCGGCAGCAATAATAGCAATGTAAAGTATACGGCTTAAAATTTTGGTCATCTCCGTATTCTCGTACGTCTTACCGAGTAGTTTAACAAATCCTTTGCGAATTAATTTTGCTCCTACAATAAATCCAATAAGCACCAATAAAGCCAACCCTAGGTTTGGTATCATTTTAACTATGCTAATTGCCCATGTTTCTAACTTTTCATACAATGGTTCAATAAAATTCATATATTATAATTAAGATTAAAGTGTGTGATTCAACGATAGAAAAGATTGTTCCGATAGTTAAAATACTGTAAGTCAAGCGGAATAAAAATAAGTAAATCAAAAAAAGTAGAATATTTACACACTATTTGAGTAATGATTCAACAAAAACAGCCCCAACCACCAAAGAAAACACCTGCGAATACAAACTGAAAAACTTAAAACACTGATAAACAGTAAAATAAATTTTAGGTACGTTGGTTGCTTTCTGTTTTAGTAAATAAAAATAAGATGATACGAGAAGGTTCAACTGTAAAATGGAAGTGGGGAAATGGTACTGCCCAGGGGAAAGTAATAGAAACCTACACCAAAACAATTGAAAAAACCATTGAAGGAAATACCGTAACCCGCAATGGAGAAAAAGGCAACAAAGCGTTGTACATAAAAACAGACGACGACAAGCACGTTTTAAAGCTTGAAAGCGAAGTAAACCACATCACCTAATTATGACACAAAAAGTAGATTTTTCAAAACTTAAAGCTGTATACGTTAACTGTACGCTAAAAAAGTCACCTAGGCAAAGCCACACAAAAGGATTAATGGATGTTTCAATTGACATTATGAAAAAAGAGGGTGTTGAGGTAGACGAAATTCGATTTGTAGACCATAATGTAGCGTTTGGTGTTCAACCAGACATGACAAAGCACGGCTATGATACGGATGAATGGCCAACACTTTTTGAACGGATATTTGCTGCTGATATTATAGTAGTAGGCACACCCATTTGGCTGGGTGAAAAATCATCTGTAGCGCAAAAACTCATTGAGCGATTATACAGCATGAGTGGTAAACAAAATGATAAAGGGCAATATAAATTTTACGATAAAGTAGGGGGTTGTATAGTAACTGGAAATGAGGATGGTGTAAAACACTGCGCCATGGGTATATTGTATGCTTTACAACATGTTGGCTATTCTGTTCCTCCGCAGGCAGATGCGGGTTGGATTGGAGAAGTGGAGCGCCCAGTTATTTGGATGAAGAGGCAGACGCTAAAAACAACGACTTTACCAACCGCAATACTACGTTTATGACATATAACTTAATGCATTTAGCGCATATTTTAAAGGCAAATGGAGGGTATCCGGCATTTGGAAATTCACGCGGAGATTGGGACAACGGCAAACGCTGGGCTTTTGAAAACCCAGAGTACCGCTAATCTTCAAAAACAACTCATTTACTAAGGTAATTTTTCATTGGGGTGATTAGGTTGCGGTAATATGAGTTGCATAAAGCTTAAATCAAGCCATTTATCAAACTTATACCCCACTTTTTTTAGTACTCCGGCAGGTTGAAATCCAAATTTTTTGTGCAGTTCAATGCTTGCTGTATTCGTTGCGTCAATACCGGCAATAATGGTGTGAAACTGTTGTTGGATTGCCGCACTTATCATAACCGGCATTAGTGCATTCGCCACACCCTTGCCCTGGTGGTTAGGGTGAATGTGTATGGAATGCTCCACCGTATACTTATTAGCTGGCCACGGTCTAAAACCACCGTATGTTACAAAGCCTGCAATTTCACGATCTATTTCCGCCACAAAAACCGGAAAATCATGTAATTTTTTTGCGGCAAACCATTGTTCCATCTGCTTAAAATCAAACGGATCATAATGGTAAACTGCAGTGGTGTTTACAATAGAATGATTGTAGATCAATAGAATACCGTTTAAATCGTCTACGGTAGCGGGGCGGATGCTTGTGTCCATTTTAGTTGCCACTTAACCCGGTAATTTATGCTCTGTTTTTAGCTCAGTTGCAAACACTTCCTCTACCCATAGTTTACCCCATTCGTCACGTTCTTGTTGTGACCATAACTCCGGGTAAAAAATACGCCGTTGAAATTTGGGAGGTAAGTATTTTTGCCAATTCGTACCGCCCGTACCTTTGGATTCTCCTTTGCCACGTGCTAAGTAGCGAGCCGCAGTTCTGAAATGAATAAGCGGCCAGTTAATGTTTACATTTACGTCAAGCTCGCGTAATTCTTTAATTAATTTGGGGTTGTTCCTGTCCTCTGCTGAAAGTGCCTGGTATTTTTTCCACAAATTCATGGGTTGGTACTTTTCAGCAAACTCATGAAAATCGGCTAAATATTTTGCTTCAAAATCGCGTAATGTCAGCGTTTTTTCACCCGTTTCTTCAACTACTGCACCTCTGCGCCAATAAATATTATCTAATTGAGTATGTATGTCCGCATCAAAAAGTTCATCACGCTTTGCTTCATGCACCAGGTATTTTAAATCGGTAGAAGCAATTTCTATATAACGGTAACTCGCGGTTTGAAAACCACTTGCAGAAAGTAAGGACATCCTAAATTTTGTAAACTGCTCTTTTTCCATTCCAAAACGCATAATGTCAAATGAATGGGTAAGCGCTTCAAAATATTTATTTATTCGTATCAAACGGTCGTGAAAAAATGCTGGAGAAAGCGTCTCATTCCAACCCAAATCTTCTCCTATGGGCGAAATATTTTTGCCGTTTTTACATACTTGTTCAATTTCATGCGAGATTAACGAAAAGTAAAGCTCCGTAATTTGATGATAAACAATAAAAATTTTCTCATCCGGAAAATCAGTTTTCGGTTTTTGAAGGCTCAATAAAGCATCCACTTCAATATAATCCCAATACGTAAGCGGATTGGCATAAATCAAACCATCTAAATACGAATCTAAATCTTGCCCAATAGAAGCATATTTTTCTTTTAACGTTTTGATTTTTTTGATTGTATCCTCTGATAATTCCATCCGCTTTTACTTTTGTTTGCCTAAAATTAGCAAAAGTGCAGAAACCGTGGCAACCAACGGATGAATGATTTTTTTCGTTTGACTAAAGTATGAAGATTACTAATGCTATTATCGTCTTTTTTATGGTTGCTATAACAAGCGCATGTAAAAAAGAGCCACCGAGCATTGTTGTTCCTCCTAAAATGTGTGATACGACATTTATTAAATTACAAACGTTAGACACCATTTACCCATCTCCATATTTGGCAGCATATCCCGGTTCGTGGTGGCTGTATGATGACGGACACATGACAGAATCGTATTATTGGTACCCTAAAAAACTATATACTAAAACTGAAAATGCTAACGGCTGTTGGACTTATACGTATGATGAGCATTATATGCCCCAAACCAGCGAAGGTATTATTGCTTATGATAAACGTTATAACGGTGATACAACTAAAACACAATATGCTGGTGAATCATATCTTTTGCTGTTGAATCCAATTATCGGAGAAAAAATAGAGAAAAGTAGTTGGTCGGGTGAATATGCAGGAAATAAGACTACCACCATTACCTGTGATTCTATCTTAGGTTCAAAAGTAGTAAACGGCATAACTTATTATGATGTTGTTAGGGTTGATAGATATACTGTTATTTACTATTCATCATTAGGAAAGGGACCACATTATTCTAGTGTTGCTTTTTATGCAAAAAACATTGGCTTAATTGAGCAAATACACGTCAATATTTGGGGAGACACAAGTAAACAAAAGTTAGTCGATTATTACATTGCCCCGTATTAATCTAGTCTATTCTTCAAAATACGCATAAGAAGCAGTAACTATGAAAAGCAGTAAGGATATACTAAAGAATCGGCCAAACGTTGTTGCGGTTTTGGGTTAAATCATCATCTTTATAAAACAAACTGCTGTATATACGATTTTAATCAATCAAACGTTATTTTACCATGAAGCGTATTTTTACTTTTTTGTTTTTTATACCATCTGTGCTTAGTGCGCAATTAATTAATTATACCCCTAACCGAAAGCTAGATAAAACCGTTGCCAAAACATATTATAATACCGAGTTTATTTATTTAACCAACCTCAGTAACAAATCGTTTGATGTTGAGTACACGGTGATAGAAAACACGTTAGATGCCGGGTGGAGTGCAGCACTTTGCACCAACACCAAATGCTCTAATAACATACCAAAATCAGGTAGTTTGGGTACACTAAGCCCCACTGCCGAGGCATTTATTTCAGTTAGTGTTTCGGCAAATGAAACATTGGGAGAGGGGCAGGTACGGTTTTTAATAACCAGTAAGCAACAAAGTAGTTTAAGCGATACGGTTACCTTTCGTTACACCGTAAATGAAGATGGAACAGTACAAGCCGGCCCCTGGGCAAAAATTAACGTGGCAAATGGTGTGTTAAATGTACTGCTGCAAAACCCGGGTAATAACGTAATGCTTTACGTATTTAATATTCATGGAAATGCGGTTTACAATGGTGCAGTAGATGGTATTGCATCTGTACCATTGCGCGATTACGCCAAAGGGTTATATTTTGTGATGATTACAGATGAAACCGGGAGAGAGATTAAGCAGAAAGTGGTTTATTTTTAAACACTGTAAAACCGTTTTTTGAGCATAAAAAAACCGAAATGCCTTTCAACATTTCGGTTAGCTGTAAACTAAAGTGGCTAAGCGTTACTCCTGTTCACTAGTTGTTGAGTTTAATTTAGAATCACAGAAGGACTGCTGCATAGCTGTTTTGCTCCACTTGCTTCCACCAAATTTATGTTCCCACTTTGCCTTGTCATCATCTGACATATTTTCCCATTTTTGTTTAAACTTTTCTTTCCAATGCGCACGTTTGCCCTGTTTACCACAATTACACCGTTTGTTACCCGAAAAACCGCCGAAAAGTAACTTTGAAATAGCCAGCAAACCAAGTGCCTGCCAAAAGGTAATTGTTGTCAAATTAAAAATTTCGGGCATCAGCCAATTCCATAACAGCATCAATACCCATGTAATTAATGCCGCCATTCCAATAAAAAAGATTGGAATAAGTACAAACTTCTTTTTCATTTTTCTATTATTTCTGTGTACAATTCATTTAATTTTTGGCGCAAGTGCAAAATGGCATAACGTTTTCGTGAAATAAGTGTGTTTACACTGTCTCCGGTTTGTAGCGCAATTTCTTTAAACGATAAATTTTCAAACTCGTGTAATGTAAAAACCAGCTGTTGCGCTTCCGGTAATTCACTTAAGCCTTCTTCCAGCACCTCCCAAACCATTTCTCTGGTTAATAATGCGTCCGGCAAATCATTTAAGTCCGGTATGTAATCTTCAAACGCGAGTGAACCTTCCTCATCACCCAATGCGGGTTGTTCCATATCAGAAAAATTAAAACTCTTTTTTTTACGATACAAATCCGTAATGCGGTTGCGTGCTACTTTAAAAAGCCAGGCACTCATTTTTTCAATCGTATCAACATCATCAGAAACCCGCACCAATTGGTAAAATACATCTTGCAAAATATCTTCCGCATCTCTGGTAGAACCAACGCGTTTTCGTATAAAATTAAACAGCCGGCCCGTTCCTTTTTTACAGTTTTTGATATGACAATTTCATTTGAAGGGCTCATTTTTTCCGCTTACATATTCTACGACGATTCAGCCACAGCAATATTGCATTAGCTGTAGTTTAAATCTTTGAAAAAGTACTCATTTTTTATTCAAAACAAGTTAATTAGCTCACCATTAGCTAATTAAAAAAGACAAGCACTTAAGTGAAATTGATTAGCTTTGCCCATGTGTGAGGATGATTGCTTCAGTTTACAAATTTGCATTGCATAAACACGATTTTTAGGGTAAAAAACAGGAGCCTAGTTGAAATAAAGGTGAAATGAAAAAGAAGGTTTTTCAATCAAAAATAGGGGTGGCGCTTACCACAGTGCTCGTATTGGTTGTTGTGGGTGCAGTTTATGTCAACTTTACCCTGCAATCAATCGTTGGTAATTTAACAGACGCAGCAAAGCCAGATCAACGCATGCTTTATTTAAAAGGGTTAATTGCAGATTTGTCCGAAGCAGAGCGCAACGTAAAATCTTACGGTTTAACAAAAGAAGTTTTTTATTTAGATGATTACAATGCCTCAATTGATGCGGTGCACAATAGTTTAAGGTTACTTTATGCCAGTGCCTTAGAGGACAATGCTTATACAGTACGCATAAAACAGGTAGACCGGTTGATTAATCGCAAGTTCAACGTGTTGGACGAACTATTGGTTGTAGAAAATGAGCAGACCGTAGAAGAGGTGATTGAAAAAATGCAGCAAACTGTAGATGAATTAGAAACGGAGCCCGTGTTGCGACAAATTGAAACAAATGAAGCGGAAAAGCGTGGTTTTTTTAAGCGGTTGTTTGGCAATAGAAAAGATAAGAAAGAGGATAAAAGTACGAGTGAATTAAGCAATAAAGAACAGCAAAAGCAATGGGAGGATTATGCAGAAAAGTATAAAAGTGTTGAGCAAGAATTAACCGAACTACAGCAAAAAGAAAATGCAAATGCACAACGGTTAAGAAATCAAGAACTTTCGCTAATTCAGCAAGATAAAGCCATTATGCGCGAGCTAGCGGCCATTTTTGATGAACTGGAGGTGGAAGAGCAGGCAGCAATGGTACGACAAGTGAACAATGCAGAACAAAACGGAAAAATAACCGGGGCACTCATTGCACTGTTTTGCATACTGTCATGCGTTTTATTAGCAATTGCCGGCTATACAATTTATAATTACTACACCAAAAACGAACGGCATAAAGCGGCTTTAAAAATGGCGAATCGCCAAATGGAAAGTAAAAACAAAGATATTTTAGACAGCATAAACTATGCTAAACGAATACAAACAACCATTTTACCGCAGCAAAAAAAGCTTGATGAGTACCTAAAGCAACGCTTTGTTATTTATAAACCAAAAGACATTGTTGCCGGTGACTTTTACTGGATTATGGAAGTTGACGGCTACACGTTTATAGCCGTTGCAGACTGTACTGGGCATGGTGTGCCAGGCGCCATGGTAAGCATTACCTGTTCGGCAGCGCTAAACCGTAGCATTAAAGAATTTGGTTTGCGCAAACCCGCCCGTATTTTAGATAAAGCCCGTGAACTTGTGATAGAAGCATTTGAGCAAGACAACTTTGAGGTGTATGACGGAATGGATATTGCCCTTTGCCGCATTGACAAAAAAGTGGGGCGCGTACAGTTTGCCGGGGCAAACAATCCGCTTTACGTTGTAAATAACGGAAAACTGAAAGAGCTAAAAGGAGACAAACAACCCGTGGCCAAGTATCATAAAATAAAGCCATTTGGTAACCAGGAACATTTAATAACACCCGGAGATAAATTTTACCTTTTTTCTGATGGGTTACCCGATCAATTTGGAGGACCAAAAGGAAAAAAATACATGTACGGCAGATTTAAAAAATTACTTGAATCCATTTGGGAACATTCAATTGAAGAGCAGGGGCAGGTAATTGAAAATAGCTTAATAAGCTGGCAGGGTAATTATGAGCAAATAGATGATATTTGCGTGATTGGTTTTGAAATTAAGGCATAAAAAAACGCACCACAAAGCCCGTGGTGCGTTTTTCGTATATTTTTACCCTTAAGGCTTATTCTTTAACTACGCGCAGTGTTTCATTTCCTTTCTCAGAGGATACTTCAATAAAATAAACACCAGCCGTACCGTCTAGTTCAAGCGGAATTGATTGCCCGCCTTGCTGTCTAATTCGGGTTAATACTTTACCGTCAACTGTTGTAACCGTTATGATTAATTCACCACTTACACCCTCAGAAGTTAATGTAACCTGACCCGTTGTCGGATTTGGGTAAACATCAAAAAAGGTTGTTTCATTTTCAGCGATAGAGCCACCGATAATGTTAAAACATTCCGTAGTATCAACACAGCCATCCAATGTAATTTGCACGGCATAATTGCCATCTGTAATTGCTGTGTAAATTTGTTCAGTTGCACCGTCAATTGCTGCAAAATCGTCGGCGCAATCTAACCATTGGTAAGTAGCACCATCTTGATTAGACTGAATTGTAATAATGTCTAATTCAGTAACTGTAAGGTCAATGGCCACAAAAGAAACCGCAACTTCTTCTGTTTGCTCACATCCGTTATCATCAATTACAGAAACAGAATAAATTCCCCCGTCTGATACCAAAATCGTTTGTTCGTCTGACCCGGTGCTCCACATATAGCTATCAAACCCGTCTCCTGCATCTAGCGTAGTTGATTCATCACAGCTTGTAATATCCGCTCCTAAATCAAGCTCAAGGCTAATTTCATAAAGTTCAATTGTAGTGGTAATAACACTATCACAACCAAATGTAGCAGTTGTAAGTTCACTAATGTGCGATTCGGTTTCAACAATGTCTGTAGCCACTGTACCATCAGGATAAGTGTAAGACGATCCCGGACAAATGGTTACTGTTTCAGCCAGGGCATAACTTGGGGCAATTGTTACTTCGGTGGAGTCAGTAGAAATACATTCTTCATCATCTGCAACCAACACACTTACATAGTAAGTACCCGTTTCAGTTACACTTTCTGTTTGGTCAATTCCTCCCGTGCTCCATAGGTAAAGTAAATAGTCGCTACCCGCATCTAACGTTACTTCTTCGCAGTCACTGGCAGTAGCAACTAAATCAACCGCTGGTGCTGGAGAAAAAGCTACCGGCGCTTCAACTACAAACGTTGGTTCAACCGCTGCATACTTTCGTGCGCGAATCCAATCAATATTCATAGTACCTAAACCAGATGAGATACTGCCCATCATTAATCTCAAATTTTCATCTTTCGCATACAATCCGTCTGTTGAAGTTATTTCACCAATCGAAGGAAAATCACCAAAAAGATCACCCGTTGCACGCCATGTTAGAGTCCATAAACCTGAATTATCAGTGTATCCAATAACAGGGCTTGCCCAGTTGTGTCCAGCGCACCATTCCGTTCCACCACCTGTTACAGAAATACGCGCATCTGATCCGCTCGCCAACATCCCATAAGATTTTTGGCTTGTTTCTTTTGCCCAATAAATACCAGGCCAGTTTCCAGTCGCGTCGTTCACCATAGCCTCTGCCGTGTAAACTTCATCAAATGGCAACGCATCTAACGATCCAAAAAGGCCATTACTTGGCCATGACAAGTTTAAGTCACTATCCGTTGTTGTTGAATCTGAAAATCCGCCGCATAAATATTCAAAATCAGATATACCATCATCAAAATGATCCCAAATGGCAAACGTACAGTCACCATTTGATGCTGCCAACGCTTCATCATTCCCATAAAAAAGATAAATGGTTGTACTTTCACCCGCCGGTAAAGCAGGTACATTTACCCAAATAACGGTTGATGTGGTGTTTATACCACTTTCAATATAATAACACAATTGGTCGCAACAACCTTCTGCGGTAAAACGAATGTCACGTCCATCAGACTCCATTAACCCTGCGGCAATGGGTGTTGACGTATCTATCGTTAATTTCATTTCATAGTCTGTAAGTTCAGACGCTCCAGAATTTGTAACACTAACCGGAACTTTAGTCTCCCAATTAGTTAAACAAACCTGCGCAACAGTGGTGTTTGTAAAGCCCAAGGCTAACAACGCAACAACCATTACAGCTGTAGTTCGAATAAGTTTCATTTTATTAAATTTAAAAGTTAGGATACGAAACTACGTTTTTTGGGTAAAAAAACAAATCATTAGCCTTCTCTTTAACATGTTTAGGCACAAATAATCAACAAAACGTAGCAGTTATCAAAAAACAGCCGCTTTTTATGAAAAAAAGCCCATTTAATCCCTCGTAAAATAATACCTTTGCACCTTCTAGGAAAAGAATCGATTTTAAACAAAAAATGGCCAACAAAAAAAGGATTAAAAACGCCCTCATTTCTGTTTTTGACAAAGATGGGTTAGATGCAATTGTAAAAAAATTGGACGCACAAGATGTTACAATTTACTCCACCGGAGGAACACAAAAATTTATTGAAGATTTAGGTATTTCTGTCAAACGTGTAGAAGACCTTACATCCTACCCATCAATTTTAGGGGGACGAGTAAAAACCTTGCACCCAAAAGTATTTGGCGGTATTTTAGCCAGAAGAGACCATGAGCAAGACCAGGCACAAATGGCAGAATATGAAATTCCAGAGCTGGACTTGGTAATTGTAGATTTATATCCGTTTGAAGAAACTGTGGCATCTGGTGCAGAACGCCAAGCCATTATTGAAAAAATAGACATTGGCGGCATTTCATTAATTCGTGCAGCGGCTAAAAATTATAAGGATGTAGTTATTATTCCATCCAAAAAGCAATATGCACCATTTTTTGATTTAATTGCTGACACGGCCGAAGGAACGACCTTAGAAGACAGAAAAGCATTTGCTGCTGCTGCGTTCGAAGTATCGTCGCATTACGACACGCACATCTTTAATTATTTTAATCAGAATGAAAAAGACGTGTTTAAAGCAAGCATTTCAGAAGCTAAAGTGTTGCGCTATGGCGAAAATCCACACCAAAAAGGTGTTTTTTATGGTGATTTGGATGCCATGTTTGACAAACTACATGGTAAAGAACTTTCGTACAATAACTTGTTAGATGTAGATGCAGCCGTGCAATTAATGGCAGATTTTCAGCAAGAAGAACCTACGTTTGCCATTTTAAAACACAATAACGCCTGCGGATTAGCAACGCGTAAAACCCTTTCAGAAGCGTATGCAGCCGCTTTAGCAGGTGACCCCGTTTCGGCATTTGGAGGTATTTTAATTGCAAATAAACCAATAGACCTTGACACCGCAAACCAAATTAACGAGTTGTTTTGCGAAGTTGTTATTGCTCCGGCTTATAGCGCAGAAGCGTTGGATTTATTAAAGTCAAAGAAAAACCGTGTATTACTTGTTCAAAAACCGGTAGAAATGCCGAAAAAACAATTCAGAACCATTTTAAATGGGGTGTTAGAGCAAGATAAAGACGTAATTACAGATAAAAAAGAAAATTTTGAAACCAAGACAGACGTTGCACCATCTGCGGCAGAGTTAACAGATTTAGAATTTGCAAATAAATTGGTAAAACACACCAAGTCAAACACCATTGTACTAGCAAAAAATGGACAGCTATTAGCGAGTGGTACAGGCCAAACATCACGTGTAGATGCATTACTTCAAGCCATTCACAAAGCACAAACGTTTAATTTTGATTTAGATGGAGCCGTAATGGCCTCTGATGCTTTTTTCCCTTTTCCAGATTGTGTGGAAATTGCGGGCAATGTTGGAATTAAAGCGGTTATTCAACCCGGTGGATCAATTAAAGACCAACTTTCGATTGATTATTGCAACCAAGCAAAAATGAGCATGGTGTTTACTGGAAATAGGCACTTTAAGCATTAAGGGTTACACAAACCTCCCTTACAGAAAATGTGCCACGGTAACTATTTTCCGAAAAAGTAGTAAACTACATGATATAACCACGAATAACTGAATTAATACTTGTCAAATGGGACTTTTTGATTTTTTAACCCGCGAAATTGCGATTGACTTAGGAACAGCCAATACACTTATCATTATGAATGATAAAGTAGTGGTGGATGAACCTTCGATTGTTGCAAAAGACATACAAACCGGCGCAATTGTAGCCATTGGAAAAACGGCGCAGCAAATGCACGGTAAAACCCATAAATTAATAGAGACAATACGCCCCTTAAAAGACGGTGTAATTGCCGACTTTGAATCTGCCGAGCAGATGATTCGTGGTATGATTAAAATGATTCATACAGGCAATCGCTTAATTAGCCCATCATTGCGAATGGTTATTTGTATCCCTTCTGGAATTACAGAGGTAGAAAAAAGAGCGGTACGCGATAGCGCCGAACACGCTGGTGCAAAAGAGGTGTTTTTAATACACGAGCCTATGGCAGCAGCCATTGGTATTGGTATTGACGTGGAAGAACCTATGGGTAACATGATTATTGACATAGGAGGAGGAACATCTGAAATTGCTGTAATTGCGTTAGGCGGAATTGTGTGTGACAAGTCCATTCGTGTGGCGGGAGATGATTTTACAACGGATATTGAAGAATATATGCGCCGCCAGCACAATATTTTGGTGGGAGAACGCACAGCAGAACAAATTAAAATAGAAGTAGGCTCCGCATTAACAGACTTGGGTGACAAAGCGCCACCTCCGTTTGCTGTTCGCGGACGAGATTTGATGACGGGTATTCCAAAAGAAATTTCCATCACTTATTCTGAAGTAGCGCATGCGTTAGATAAGAGTATTTCAAAAATTGAAGAAGCTATTTTAACGGCATTAGAGATGACGCCGCCCGAACTTTCTGCGGATATTTATAAAACAGGAATTTATTTAGCCGGCGGTGGTTCAATGCTACGCGGATTGGATAGTCGAATTTCTGAAAAAACAAAATTGCCGATACACATTGCAGAAGATCCGCTGAGAGCGGTGGCAAGAGGCACAAGTATTGCACTAAAAAATATTGGACGTTTCCAATTCTTAATGCGATAAGCCAACGTTGTAGTAACAAAATTCCGAATGATTAAAACCAATGCAAAAGCTAGTACAGTTCTTAAAGAAATTTAGAGATTTTTTAATCTTTTTTGTGCTGCAGGTTTTCGTATTAAGTTTGTTTTTTAACAGTAAAAATTATCACGGTTCGCGCATGGCGAACACATCATCAGGTGTAATAGGGTGGTTTATTGAAAAAAAGCACAACATCACCAAACACTTCGGGTTATCAGAGGCCAATGAAATTTTAATGAGAGAAAATGCCGCACTGCGCGCGCAACTTCCGCAAAGTTTCCACCCCTTACAAGGCGATATTTTTTACGTTGACGGAAAATTAAAAAAACAACGTTACCGTTACATTCCGGCAACGGTCATTCACTCATCTACAAACAAAGTAAACAACTACTTTACCTTAAACCAGGGGAACGCACAAGGCATTGAAATAGGCATGGGCGTAATTGCAACGGAAGGCGCAATAGGAGTAGTAACAGATGTTTCTGATGACTTTGCAATAGTAATGACAATTCTTTCACAAGACATTAAAGTAAACACAAAACTAAGGCGCAATAACGAATATTGGGTGCTAAGCTGGGACGGAAAAAACAGGGAGATTGCACAGGTAAAAGATGTAAAACGAGACATTACTTTAAACCAGGGAGATGAGGTAGTAACCAGAGGGGCGCTCCAGTTTCCAGAGGGTATTCCCGTAGGTAAAATTGCCGAAATTATTTCAGAAGATGGTGAACAAACCATTTCTATTAATGTAGACTTGGCGGTAAATTACAATGCTGTTTACCATGTTTATGTGATTGAAAATTTAATGAAAAACCAACAAATGGAACTGCAACAACGCATTTTTGGAGATGAATAATACATGGATAAAATATGGCTCCTACTTTTTGCTTGTTGTTTTAATACAAGGCATTGCGGTTAATAATATAGAAATTAACGAGTACCTAAACCCAATGGTGTATCCGGTAATGATTTTAATGCTACCGTTTGAGCTTAATATTTTAGTGTCAATGCTTATTGCTTTTGCATTGGGCATTTCGGTAGATGCATTTAGCAATACATTTGGTTTACACGCCTCTGCAGCATTGGTTATTGCATATTTGCGTCCGTCAATTTTAAAATTAATACAACCCAGAGACGGGTATGACTTAACGCTTTTACCCTCTATACACGACATGGGTAAATTATGGTTTTTATCATACGCCTCTGTGCTTATTTTTATTCATCACTTGTGGTTTTTTACAATAGAAATGCTGCGGTTTGACCAACTTTTCCATTTGCTGTTAAAAACTATAGCAAGCGTGGTGTTCTCAATTTTTCTGATTATCTTATTTCAGTACATTTTTTACAAGCCGTCTAAAAAATGAGAAATATTGACAACCGAAAATACGTTATTGCGCTAATTTTTGTGCTGATACCGGTTACATTTATTGTACGCCTGTTTTACATGCAGGTGGTAGACGATAAATGGAAAGACCGCGCGGCACAAATTTCAGAAAATAAAATTTTGACGTACCCCGCAAGGGGCATTGTGTATGACAGAAATGGGGTAAAAATCATTTCGAACGAGGTGTATTATGACATACAGGTGGTGCCACGGCAAGCCAAAAATACCGATAGTGTAGCATTGGTGCAGTTGCTTGGAATTTCTATGGAAGCATACACCAAAAAAATGAATAAAGCGCGCAGCTATTCATCCCGTAAACCGTCAGAAATTGTGCGCCAAATTCCACCCGACGAGTTTGCCTTAATTGCCCCTCAACTGTATAAATTTCCCGGATTTTTTGAGGTAGCGCGCACATTGCGTATCTATCCTAAACATTCTGCAGCGCACCTGCTGGGGTATATGAATGAGGTAAATGACGGTGACATAGAAAAAGACAAGTACTACAAATCGGGTGATTATATAGGCCGCAGCGGAATTGAAAAAACGTACGAAAAGCAATTGCGTGGACAACGCGGCGTCAAGTATTATTTGCAAGATGCCATTGGCATCTCCACCGGAAAATATGAAGACGGAAAATACGATACCTTAGCCGTGCAGGGTAAAAACATTACCCTTTCCATTGATGCAGATTTGCAAGCCTACGGCGAACGCTTAATGCAAAACAAACTTGGTAGTATTGTTGCCATTGAGCCCGCCACAGGAGAAATTTTAGCACTTGTTTCTGCTCCAACCTACGACCCCAATATGCTTGTGGGACGTTATTTAGGAAAAAACTACGGCGTTTTAAAATCTGACACCTTACTGCCTTTGCAAAATCGACCTATGAACTCTGCTTACCCGCCGGGGTCTATTTTTAAAACCATTATGGGGCTTATTGGTATGCAAGAGGGTGTAATTACGCAAAACGCATCTTTTGCCTGTAATAAAAGCCTGGCAGGGTGCCATAATCACCCAACGGCACAAAACATTTCTGACGGCGTAAAAATGTCGTGCAACCCGTATTTTATTCAGCTTACCCGCCGCATTATTCAGCAAGGTAAAGACCCTAGTGTTTTTAGAGATGCCGCCATTGGGTTAGACATTTGGGCAAAATATGTGCGCAGTTTTGGCATTGGCACAAATTTGCAGATTGATTTTCCAACGGATGTTAAAGGAAACGTACCAAATACGAACTATTACGACAATGAATTTCCAAGTAAAAAACGACCTTATGGTAAATACCGTTGGGCATTTAGCACTATACAGTCCATTGCAATTGGGCAAGGTGAGGTATTGGTAACACCTATGGAAATGGCAAACTTAGCCGCCATATTAGCAAACCGCGGCTATTATTATTATCCCCATTTCATAAAGTCTATCGACGGAGGAGAAATTCCAGAAGTTTACCGCAAAAAAAACAGAACACTGGTTGACGCACCTTATTTTGAACCTGTTATTGACGGCATGTGGCGGGTTGTACATGAGTCTGGCGGCACGGCACGGCGCGCACGTATAGACAGTATTGCCGTTTGTGGTAAAACCGGAACGGTAGAAAATTTTAAAAACATCAACGGTAAGGTCTATCAGCTAACAGACCATTCTAACTTTATGGCGTTTGCACCTATGCAAAACCCAAAAATCGCGATCTCTGTGTTTATTGAAAACTCTGGCTTTGGGGGTACATGGTCTGCGCCATTAGCAAGCCTAATGATTGAAAAATACATTACCGGAACGGTAAAAGATACGGTAAAAGAAAACCGCATTTTAAATACCGTATTAATTCCAGATGAAGACGATATTATACGCAAATGAGGGGACAGGAGAATAAGCTTTTTGCAAATATAGATTGGGGGCTAATTGTAGCCTATTTTGCCTTAGTAATTTTAGGCGTTAGCAATATTTATTCATCCGTTTACGACCCGCAACACAGCGGTTTGTTTGATTTAAGTACAGAGCATGGCAAACAAATTATGTGGTTTGGCATTTCGCTTTTTTTAGGGCTTATTATTTTATTTTTAGAATCGAACTTCATCCGAAAATATGCCTATTGGTTTTATGCCTTTACCATGTTGTTGCTAGGTGCGGTTTTATTAACCGAACCCATAAACGGAGCACGTTCATGGTTTGGTTTTGGTAGTGTGGGGATACAACCCTCAGAATTTGCAAAAGTGGGTGTTGCATTGGCACTCGCCAGGTTTATAGACCAAAGCAGCAGCACTTCAGAACGTTCTCGTTCATCTCGTAAAAATGGACTTTCAACCCTATGGGGGGCTATTCCATTCATCACCAAAAATAAAGAAACCGTACTTATTTTAGGAATACCCTGTATTTTGGTGTTATTACAGCCAGATGCAGGTACCTTCATTGTATTCACCTCATTTTTATTGGTGCTTTACCGTGAGGGATACGCAGGTAATATTCTGCTGTTTTTGGTCATAGGGGTAATTATTGCCATTATTACATTACTCGTGGCAGATTCCAGCTTCTTTTTTCCGTTTTCTAAAATGAAACTTTCGGGTAAAACGGGTATTGTTATAACCCTGGTGGTGCTTACAGGCATTTTTGCTTTTGCCATTAAATCATTTATTCTAAAGCGCAACCGCAAAGGGCTTTACCGGTCGTTATTTGGTAGTTTAATTGTGGCCGTGCTGTTTGTTAATTTTGTAGAGATTGCATATTCAAGTGTGTTACAATCGCATCAAAAAACCAGAATTGACTTACTGCTAGGTAAAATAGACGATCCGGATGGTGAGGGGTACAACATTAACCGGGCAAAAGCAGCCATTGGTTCGGGTGGTTTTATGGGGAAAGGATACCGATCTGCCACCTTGGCAAATGCCAGTCAAAAACACGTACCCATGCAAAGTACAGACTTTATTTTTTGTACATGGTCAGAAGAGCGGGGCTTTGTTGGTTCATTAGGGCTAGTGGTGCTCTATACTTTTTTACTGCTAAAAATTGTGGTAATTGCAGAGCGACAACGATCTGTCTTTACGCGGGTTTATGCCTACGGTGTAGGGGGCATCTTCTTTTATCACTTTATAATTAATGTAGGTATGGCAATTGGCCTGGCTCCTGTTATTGGCATTCCACTCCCATTTTTCAGTTATGGAGGATCTTCTATGATGTCATTTTCTGTACTGCTGTTTATTTTGCTTAAATTAGATTCTGAACGCAAAATCGTACTGCAATAGTTATGCTTAAATCACTGTCAAGCGGAGCCCAGGTGCTCATTTTTATTCTTCTAATTTTTTTAATGGCTATTTTGGGCGAACTCATTTATGTTAGCGCATTGTCAACCAGTGTTTCTCAAGAAGCCATAAACGATTTAGATTTAAACGATCCACGAATAATATTGTCTCATGCCTTATTTTTTCAAATTAATGCATTTTTGATGGCATTTATTATTATGCTATGGCTCACCGGTCAACGATTTCATAATCTGGTGCATATAGGCCCTGTTAAAGCGCGCCATGTTGGCTTTACACTTTTAATTTTAGTGGCGGCTATTTTTTCTTTGCCGTTGTTAGAATTAATTAGCGCACCACTCCGTACTATTTTACCGGCAGATATGGTTCAGGCAGAGCTTGCCGCAGATGAACTAAGTAATACGTTATTAATTCAGCCCAATGGCTTACAATTTGTGTTTTCACTTATTGTTATTGCTGTGCTTCCCGCCATTTGCGAAGAATTGGTATTTAGAGGTTTTTTAATTGGTAAAATAGTGGAGTCCGGCGGTTCAGAAAATGGTGCAATAGTAATGAGTGCCGCTATTTTTGCCATTTCACATTTTCAACCTTTAAAGGTATTGTCCATGTTTGTTTTAGGGCTTGCCTTAGGGTTTGTTTATTTAAAATTTAAAAACATTAAATATTCCATGTTGCTGCATTTTTTAATTAACGGTGTGCAAATTACCATTGCTTTTTTAGTGGGTTCAGGTGTGCTTGATGTTGAAATTTAGTAACATGAAATATACTGGTCTATTGTTTTTTGGTTGGATGATGATGAGTTGCGGGCAGGATTTATCCGGTGAAGCAAACAAACAAAACACTGTACAAACGCACCAATATCCTACACTAGATTCCACAAATTATAATGTAGCATTTTTAATAACCTGAGTTCGGTTATTCCAAACGCTCACAGTTGATTTCAATTTTCTTAGGCAAGGCATGAGTTTGAAGGAGTATTTATACTTCGAAAATTCATAACGCCGCATAAGGTAATTGAAATCAATCCTTCAGAAAGTCATGAAAACAGCAATTTTTTAACAAAAAAAGCCTTGAATTAACCCGTTAGTACTTCATTTCGACTGCGCTCAATGTGGCACGTTTTTTCTGTCAAAACCTCACTATTTTCAAGCCTTCTGTGGAAATTTGGAATAACCGAACTCAGGTTAATAATGGACGGCGTTTATAATACAGAACTTACCGCCCCTTATGATGTGTTTCATCACACCATTTTTCGCCACAGTATAAAAGCAATGAATGTTTTTACAGTTGCTAACACGCATCAACCCATTAAAAGCTTTGAGGGGTTAAAAATTATTCCAGATTATAATTATTTGACAGATACATTACGGCAAATAGATATTCTGGTTATTCCAAGTGCAGAAGGCCATTTAGATAAAGATTTGGAAGATAAAAAAATGTTGAATTTTGTTCAGCAAACGGCAAAAAATGCGCATTACGTCACCTCACATTGCGACGGTGCATTTGTATTGGCAGAAGCGGGTGTGTTAAATGGCGTTGTTTCAACCACATTTCCTGCTGATATAGCAGAAATGAGAAAAAGATACCCGTCGTTAGATGTCAGAGACAGTACACTTTTTGTACATGACGGAAAGTACATTACATCCGCCGGAGGCGCAAAAAGCTTTGAAGCTGCGCTCTATTTATGTGAATTACTTTACGGTAAGCAAAATGCAGATGAAATTGCCGCCGGAATGGTAATCAATTGGGATCTGGCAAACGTTCCGCATGTAATAATTGAATAAAAACTGATTACTCGCTTAGCGCCACAACTTCTGTTACGGTTTCTAAATTCGCTTTTAGTAATGATTCTATCCCACCTTTAAGCGTAGCGGTAGATGAGGGGCATCCGGCGCATGAGCCTTTTAGTTCAACAGTCACAACACCTTCTTCATACCCTACGTAATCAATCGCACCACCGTCATTTTCTACAGCTGGTCGTACATACTCATTTAGTAAACCCATAATTACTTCATCATATTCTGATGCTGCAAATGTTTTGCGGGGTGCTTTAGGTGTTTCTCCTTCTGCTGTTTTTTGCAAAGCGGGGTTCGGCATCATCACCAATACTTCTTTCCCTTCTGACAACCACTCACGAATAAAATCACGTACTTCCATTACGATAAAATCCCAATCAACATTGTCTGTCTTCGTAATGGTCACAAAGTTTCCAGAAATAAACACAGCATCTACAAACGGAAAGCTAAACAAAGCCTCAGCCAAGGGCGAAAAACCTTTTGCTTCTGCACCACTGTCAAACTGTACAGTTTGGTCGTTTATTAATAAATATTTATTGGCCACGAACTTCATAGTGTGCGGGTTCGGTGTCATTTCTGCGTAAAGCGTAATTGGTACTCTTTTTTCTTCCATCATCTCAAGTATTGAAGTACAAATTTACGGCTTATTTAGATTGATTAAAAACAAATAATAAACAGAATCTACAAAATCGACTTTATTCCAGCCCAAACGGCAGTATTTCTTTATCTTTAAATGGCAATTAATGGTTTTCAACACAAAAAATGGATCGAAAAAAATTTCTTAGAACAAGTACGGCTTTATTGGCTGGGGGTGCGGCATTAACGGGTTTTCAGTCCGGCGAAACATCATCAAAACCTAAAATTGTGCCCAAAGCATTGGTAAAAGGAGATTTGATTGGCATAACTGCACCTGCTGGTGCTATTTGGAACAAAGCACACCTTGATAAAATAGAAAAAACACTTATAGATTTGGGGTTTCGCGTCCAATTTGGAGAAACGGTTTACGGGCAAGAAGGTTATTTGGCAGGTACAGATGCTGAACGCGCCGCCGAATTGATGGCTTTTTTTAACGATTCATCCGTAAAAGCAATTTTAACCATGCGCGGTGGCTGGGGTTGCCAACGAATGCTGGATTTATTGGATTTTGATGCCATAAAAAACAACCCAAAAGTTATTATGGGGTTTAGTGACATTACATCTTTAGTAAATGTAATTTACGATAAAACCGGCCTAATCGCTTACCACGGTCCGTGCGGTTATTCATCTTGGGGAGATTTTACGGTAAACTGTGTTAAAAAAGCAGTGGTTTACGGGCAGCCATTTAGTATGAAAAATCCGGGTAATTTTAAAGATGATTTAAAAACATGGGTAAGCGGCAAAGCCACCGGCGATTTGTTGGGCGGTAACTTAACAGTACTAGCTGCTTTGGTGGGCACGCGTTATGCCCCAAATTGGCAAGGAAAAATTTTATTTTTAGAGGAAATAGGAGAGGAGCCCTACCGTGTAGACCGTATGTTATGGCAACTAAAACAGGCTGATGTTTTTAACAAAATTAATGGCCTGGTAATAGGTTCGTTTAAAAATTGCCAGCCCGAAGAACCACAAAAATCGTTTAGTTTAGATGCCGTTTTTGAGCAGCACTTCGCCAAACTTAAAATACCAGTGTACCAAGGTGCTGCAATTGGGCACATTGCGCCAAAATTTACCATTCCTATTGGTACGTATGCTCAAATAGATGCAGATGCGCAAACAATTCAAACATTAGAACGTTCCGTTCGTGTATAATTCCAGAAAATCAAAAACCCCTTTATGCAGATGCCAATGATTATTGTACTTTAGTACGAGCAAAAAAATGACTGCGAAGAAAAAAAATAGATTATTAGCCTTGCTTACTTTTGGCATAGCTGTGGCCGTGTTGTTTATTTTTTACGCGGAGGTGCTGCTTGCTCCAAATGATTATGTTTTTGCAGGGGACGGAGATGGTATAAAAAACTACTACACGTATCTGTATCACGCCCGTTACGACGAATCGTTCAGTACATTTTCGGGGATGAATTACCCGTATCAAGAGCATATAGTGTATACAGATGCGCAGCCATTTTTTTCATGGTTGGTAGGTAGTTTGGGTTTAAGTGTTTACGGCATTGGTATTTTAAACCTAATGATGCTGCTTTCATACCCGTTTGCTGCATTGGTACTGTTCTTAATTTTCCGCCATTATGGGGTGCATCAGTGGTGGGCTATTTCGGCGGCTATTGTTATCGCTTTTTTATCTCCTCAAGTTTACCGCATGGGTGGGCATTTATCCATGGCCTATGTATTTGCAGTACCGCTGATGTGGTGGTTGTTAATTCAGTGCAACAATAAGCGGAATAGGCTACTTTGGTCGATTATCGTTGGTGTGTATTTACTTTTCTTTTTTCTTACACATCCCTATACGGGTATAATTCTGGGATTTTTTGCTGTTTTATTTTGGTTACTGTCCGCCATTGCAAAAAAAATTACATGGCGAATATTTACAACTAATATTTTAGTTCAATTAGCTGCGCCATTTATTCTGTTCAGAGGGTTTATTTACTTAACAGACACGCATACTAACCGATTAGGAAACCCTGCTGGCTTCTTTGATTTATACGCCAGTTGGAAATCTCTTTTTGTTGCGCATGACGGCCCGTTAAGCGGAATATATAGTCGTTTTGGAGTAAACATTGGCAATTGGGAATCCTGGGCGTATGTCGGTTTTCCTACCCTTGTATTCGTCGCGATTATTTTGGGGCATTACATTGTAAACCGCAAAACCGTTTCACTCAAAAAACTGTGGCAGCAAGAACTTTCAATGTTTTACATTAGCGCGCATTTAGTGCTGCTTTTTGCCTTTTGTTTTCCGTTTAAATATGAGTGGTTAAGGTGGATAGTAGACTTATTGGCCCGTTAAAACAGTTCAGAGTATTGGGCCGGTTTACATGGGTATTCTTTTACGTATTTACCGTTACCGCCACAATTGGGATGTACCGCATTTATTTAAACCGCAGGCAAATTGTAATTCCTGTTTTGTTTTTTTGTGGAATGGCATTTTATGTTTTAGAGTTTTATCCCGTGCATGCTAAAATGGCGGTGGCTATTTCTGAAGATAAAAACCCCTTTAAGCTACAACATGTTGATGATGACCTGAAAGAAGTAATTGATTACGCCAATGGGAATGATTATACCGCAATACTATTTTTACCCATGCAGCACATGTCTAGCGAAAACATTATGCTACTAGGAGCTGAACAAGCAAATTTTGACGCATTTATGCTTAGTTATCACACCAACTTACCGCTTATAAATTCCATTTCGTCTCGCATGTCGTTAGATGAGGCCATTAAGGTTAACAATTACTTTTCGCCAGGGTTTATAGAGAAAAAGTTTACGTATGACCTTGCCGCGGACGATAAAATTTTACTGGTAAAAAACCGTGATTTATTAGAGGTGCATGAATTAAAAATGATTTGGGAATCAGACCAGATTTTTACCAATGATGCTTTTGCTGTATTTGATTTTGACCAAGATGAATGGAATAGCCCCAACTATTTTAATAAAATAGTAAAGCAAAATAAAGAAGCAACATACAAGGTAGGCGACAAATGGCGAAGCGATACAACGGGCGTATGGCACTATTACTTAAGTTATGACGCTTCTGATGAATTAGCTCCAACCCAAATAATGGGTGGTTCGGGTGCATTTGCCGAAAAAAAAACAGGGTGGAATAATATTCTGAAATTGGATACCACAGAGCTTAAGCCCGATAATTACGTAGTGCGCTTTTGGCATGATATTAAAACCGGTAGACCGGATGTACTAGCCGTTGTGGAAGAAGCTTATCAAGACAGTACTAAGCAGGCCGAATGGATTGCATCATTTGATGTCAAACAGCCCACTTTAATAGTTGATCGTTGGGCGCTTGTTGAAATGGAGTTTGAGGTGCACCCCGATTTTTCTAGCATTAAATTACTACTAACCGGGCGCGATTCTCAAGAACCTTTTGTAATTGATGAATTACTGATTCAAAAAGTAGGTGATCCCGCACTTTTTAGAAAGGACGAACTTAACGGAGAGCCGTACATTATTTATAATAACTATTGGATCAACGAGAACTCTTTTAATGGTTTGAAATAACGGTTGGCTGTTTTATACGGGCAAATGATTCAAAAAGAATGAAACTGAGCGTGGCAGAAGCCATTTTTCAACGCACGAAGCTGATTATTTTCTGCTAAAAACCACCTTAAAAAAGTTAACCGCCTCTCGGGCTAAAATTTTCAAACTTACTTTACTAAAAACAACATCCGGCTTTAAGGTAACTTCCGCTTTTTGAATTGCTAATTTTCTGCGGCTAGCGAGTTTTATAAACTCCAAATCAAACAAAAAACGATCAATCTTAGTGGCGAGAAATACCTCGGCACCTTTTTTATTAAAACCCTTAATACCACATTGTGAATCATCCGTAGGTAAGCGTAAAAAGGTTTTAAGCGTCCACCGTAAAAATTTAGAGATTAATTTTCTAAAAAAAGGCGTGTTTAAATAGTAAGCATCACCGCGGTGTCCCGGCACAACCTCATTCCCCGCAACCAACCCTTGATAAATGGCCATAAAACTAGCCTCCGTGTACGGAAAATCAATATCTGTATAAATCATCAAATCAGCAGAAACAGCTTTTACCCCTTGGCGCAAGGCATAACCTTTTCCCCTATTTTGGGCGTATTGAATCAGCTGAATCGTCGGAATTTGGGTACGCAAAAAAAGCAGACCTTCTTCCGTTACGTTCTTGGTAGAACCATCATTAACCAGGGTTAAATGAACAGTTAGTCCACCATTTTTTTCGATTGATCGTACAGCATCTACAACCACTTGTTCCCAATTTAAAGGGGGGTTGTAACAAGGTAAAATTAGTGCTATTTCAGCCGTGTTTGTAATTGTCGTTTTTTTTGGAAAAATGCAAGTTAACTTAAATTATTTGATTGCTGCACCAATCATTCGCGGCAAAAATAACCAAGCTACCCAATAAATAGGCATTTTAGACGCCTTAGGGCAGAATAATATTAAAAAATCAGCTAAAAATGGCAGTGTTTTTTTGTATTTTCGAGAAAATTTGTCAGCAGAAGAATGATACGTTTCATTGTAGGTATAACAGGAGGGAGTGGTGTTGGAAAAACGACACTAATTAATTTACTTTACGCGGCGTTTGAAAATAAAGTGTCCACCTTTTCATTAGATAATTATTACCTACCCATAGAAGAACAGCAAAAAGACGAAAATGGTGAAGTTAATTTTGACTTACCCACCTCGTTAAACATAAAAAATTTAAAACGAGACATCCATAAACTTACACAGGGAGAGGCGATAGAACAACCGATTTACGGATTTAACAATCCTAAAAAAGGAAAAGCCACACAGCTCATAGAACCTAAAGAACTGCTAATTGTAGAAGGACTTTTTGTGATGCATTATCCGTTTTTGAATGAACTGCTCGATTATTCGGTTTACCTTACGGTAGATAAAACCTTACAATTAGAAAGACGCTTAAAGCGAGACATGACCGAGCGAAATTATACAAAAGAGGCTGTTTTATACCAATGGAATAACCACGTGATACCGTGTTATGACAAATTTGTAAAGCCGTATAAAAACCAGGCTGATTTAATTATTACCAATAACCAGCAATTTGATGATAATATTGATGTTTTAATGGATACAATACATGCCAGGTTAGACACAATAAAGCGCTAACCATTAGCCAAAACTCACTATGCGAATTAAAACAAAACGGAGATTTTTTTGGACAGCCCTCATTGGGTTTTTCTGTTGGATGTTGGGTTCGTACCTTTATCATTTTCAACTGCACGCTAGTTTGCGGCAAGATGCTATCTCTGATTTTGAAACAGCATTTCAAGAAAAATCAAACGACCTTTACGAAGCCTTATTGTTATTTGTAGATGATTACCCCGAAACAAAACCCTTGGACAACCGGTTTGGATATGCGGTAAACCGAATGAATGAAACGGGTTTTAACTATTACGTTTTCGTAAATGACACGCTCGATTTATGGACCAACAATAAAGTTGTTCCACCCGGGTTGACAGATGATGCCTGGCGCGGAAGCACCATTGCATTGCTAAAAAATGGGTGGTATAAAATGGCGGCCATTCAAAGTGGCAATCAACTTTTTGTAGGTGCATTTTTAATTAAAAACCAATTTAAGTATGAAAATGAGGATTTAGTTAACGATTTTTCAGCTGATTTAGCACCTAATTTAAGAGGCGAAATTACATTTGACGACCAAGGTTTTCCGGTACACAATGCAAATGGACAGCAACTTTTTTCTATTGTTCCGTTAGCTGAGGTTGAAAAAAACCAAACGCTAGAGGCCATAATTTTTGGGTTATACCTTATTGGATTCATTATTTTATTACAGCTTTTTATTAATGCTTTTCAGCGTTTGTTAATTGCTAAACCGGTATTGCTCATTGCTTTTCCGTTGGGCGTTGTATTGCTCCGTTATGTGTGGTTAAAATCAAATTGGCTCAGCTTTTTCTCAAAGTTTGAGTTGTTTAACCCAGAGCTTTTCGCGTCGTCAGAAATGGCACCTTCACTTGGAGACTTAATTATAAACATTGCCATTTTTTATTTTTTAGTGCATTTTTTGCTAAAAAGAACACGAAACTGGTTCGAAAAAGGCAATTTGAAGCTAAAACTAGTGGTTTTTGTGGTTCCGCTATTTTTAACAAGTTTTTATATCGCTTTTCAAATCAATGAAATTATTTACTCATTGGTGTACAACTCCAAAATTTCATTTGACTTACAGCGCCTTTTTGATTTAAACATGTACAGCTTTATTAGCATTGGCTTAATTGGTGCTAGCTTTTACGTGTATTTTAAATTAGTGCAATACATTATTATCCAGCTTAAAAAAAGCAATTTTGAGTGGAACAGACTGGCCTTTTTATGGGTGATAACCTCTGCCGTTTATTGCATTGTAGACCAGGTGTACTTTGGGCAAACCCTGTTAACTTCACTTTGGCCAATATTTCTGAGCGGGTCGTTACTGTGGTTTCAGTATAAAGAGAAGGACTACAAGTTTGCGCACGTCATTAGTATTTTAGCATTTATTGCCTTTTATGCTTCTTACATTTTACAGGGGTATAGTTCCGAAAAAGAACGGGAGATTCGTCAAATCCAGGCAGAGAAAATAGCGCAGGATAAAGACTATTTAACTGAAATTGATTACGCCGGTTTGGAGCAACGCATAGTGCAGGACAATTTTGTGCTACCGTTTTTTTATGATGATTATCATCAGTCATATTTTAGTGATTTAATTGAAAAAACATACTTTGACCGACTGACGGATAAATACGAGTTTAAATTTTTCTTGTATGATAGCGAAGGTGATTTGCGTTACGATCCGCGAAATTATGAGTTGAAACAGTTTGATCGGTTTAACGAGATTATAGAACAATCGGCAATAGTGTCGCAAGAGGCTGAAAACATGTTTTTTGTAATTGACTACACCGATAAACTCAGCTACTTGTCTCGGTTACCCATTGTTGAAAATGATTCATTGTACGGTTATTTGGTAACAGAATTTCGGTCAAAAAAGTTTCCAGAGGATATTGGTTTACCCTCTCTTTTATTGGATGAAAGAACACCCACCGCTAATCAATTTAAAAACTACTCCATTGCCAAATACGTGGCTAACCAATTGGTAACAAGCAAAGGCAATTACAATTATCCCACAATTGTATCTAACTGGATTAAAGGCGCAAACCGTTTTGTTAAAAAAGGGGGGTTTAGCCATTACATTTATCAAGGTAAAGACGATAATTACACCATTGTATCGCGCGAAATTTCTAATGGACTTGGGCTGTTTACTTCCTTCTCTTACCTTTTAATTATTTACGGAGTGTTGTTGCTTATTCCGCTTGGTTATAATCAAATTCAGCGCGGCATTTCATTCAACAATATTAAGCTAAATGTAAAAATTCAAGTTGTGCTTATCGGGCTAATACTCATCACACTCATCACTTTTGCCATAGGGGCTGGCACGTACGTAGCCCAGCAAAACTTACAAACCAATAAAGATTTTATTAAAGAAAAAATAGGTTCGGTTAAAACCGAGTTAGAGAATAAACTGAAAGATAAAACAGAACAAACCCAAACCGACTCAGACTACCTTGAGTTCTTGCTCAAGAAGTTTTCTAACGTATTTGTAACAGACATTAACATTTACAACAAACAAGGTAATTTATTGGCTTCGTCTCAACCTAAAATTTACTCGCAGGGGCTGCTTTCTAAAAAAATGAACACCAATGCATACCGTGCCATTCGGTTGAATAATAAAAGCGAATTCATTCACGAAGAAAGTATAGGAAAGTTAGACTACCTTTCGGCCTACAAAGCATTTTTTAATGAAAAAGAGCAGTTTTTAGCGTATGTTAATGTGCAATACATATCGCGACAGCACGACATGGAAAATCAAATTTCTGGTTTTTTATTGGCCATTATAAACATTATGGTTTTCATGTTAGCGTTTTCTACCATTCTTTCCATCACCGTTTCTAATCGGCTTATACGCCCGTTGCGTTACATTCAAGAAAGTTTAAAAAATGTTCAAATTGGGTCTGCCTCCCAACCAATAGCCTACCACCGAAATGATGAAATTGGCGACTTGGTAAAAGAATACAATAAAAAGGTAGAAGAACTGCAAAAAAATGCAGAAGCCCTGGCAAAAAGCGAGCGTGAAAGCGCGTGGCGTGAAATGGCGAAACAAGTGGCACATGAAATTAAAAACCCGCTTACACCTATGAAGCTGTCCATACAGCACCTTACCCGCTCCATTAATTTGGCAGATGATGAATCGCGCGAAAAGCTGGACCGTGTTTCAAAATCATTAATAGAACAAATAGATGCCTTAACTAAAATCGCCAATGAATTTTCGAACTTTGCCAAAATGCCAAAAGCCAACGAGGCGGAGCTTGACCTGGCAGAAGTGCTGCGCAATGCAGTGGCTGTTTTTGGCGAGTATGACCAGCATAAAATCACACTTGAACTAAACCCGCAAACCGCCATGATATGGGCAGATAAAAACCTGCTTTTGCGTGTGTTTAATAACCTTATTAAAAATGCAATACAAGCCATTCCGGTGGGTGAAAAGGGCCAGATAAACATTAAAATAACCGCCGACAGTGATCGGTATTCGGTTATTGTTCAAGATAATGGTATCGGCATAAAACAAACCGAACGCGATAAAATTTTTGTACCTTACTTCACCACAAAATCCACCGGTACAGGATTAGGCTTAGCCATGTCCAAACAAATCATTGAAAGCATGAAGGGAGAAATTTGGTTTACTTCAGAACCGAACCACGGAACTACTTTTTTCGTTACCTTTCCAAAATTAAAGCAATAACAGTAAATGGATACATATACCCTCATAATTGGAGTTTCACTTATTATTATAATCTCGTTCTTCTTCAACATTTTTGCGAAGAAAACAAACATCCCCAGCGTTTTGATGCTCATTGCGTTAGGAATTTTGATTAAAGAGTTTCTTCCAGAAAAATACAATACAGAGGTATATGCTAATTTGAGTAATTTAGAAATTATAGGTAACGTAGGCCTTGTAATGATTGTTTTAGAAGCTGCGTTAGACCTAAAATTATCGCGGGATAAAAAAGGACTCATTATTAATTCATTTTTAGTGGCTTTTATTGCACTGGTGGCTTCATCTTTACTAATTGCTACGCTCATTCATTTTGTGGTACCCGGTGCGGATAAGTTTTACAACTGTATGGTGTACGCTGTGCCACTTTCCATTATGAGTTCTGCCATTATCATCCCCAGTGTGGGCGGTTTAAAAGGGCTAAAAAAAGAGTTTATGGTGTACGAAAGCACCTTTTCAGACATTTTGGGTATTATGTTTTTTTACTTTTTAATTGGCGCGGACGAGTCCAATAGTTTTAAAGAAGTAGCCATGAACATTGGGATA
The DNA here is from genome assembly GCA_963736585.1 of Crocinitomicaceae bacterium. GTDB lineage: Bacteria > Bacteroidota > Bacteroidia > Flavobacteriales_D > Crocinitomicaceae > Crocinitomix. The sequence goes on from CAVTPI010000005.1 coordinate 202,739, forward strand.
AATATTGGAATTACCATAGTTGTTTCCATTGTGCTTGCTTATATTATGGTGTTCATTTTCCAGCGGCTTACCTCTCAAGTTAAGCTGTTTTTGGTAATTTCTGTGCTTATGTTGATGTATGCCATGGGTAAAAAATTCCATTTGTCATCCCTCCTTATTATTTTGGCCTTTGGTTTAGTGCTCAACAACACACGCATATTTTTTAGAGGAAAAAAAATGACCAAATGGGTGAACGAGGAAAAAGTAAAACCCATAATGCATGATTTTCATACCTTGACATTAGAGTCTGCTTTTGTTATTCGCACATTCTTTTTTGTGATTTTTGGAATGTTCATTACCGTAAATTCAATTCTTGACCCCAACGTAGCAATTGTAAGTTTGGGGGTTATTGCGTCGCTTTATTTAATTCGATACATTGTTTTAAAAGCCATTGTTCGGCACGATATAAAACCACAATTGTACATAGCACCCAGGGGGTTAATTACTATTTTATTGTTTTTTGTAATCCAAAGCCATAACGAATTTTCTATTTCCGGATTTGATGCAGGCGTGTTATTATTTGTGATCTTAATTTCTAGTATTATTATGACCGTGGCGTTAATTACTTACCGCGGAGACAATGTGCGTGAAGTACTGTTGGGTCAGCTCCCAAAATTAAAGGTAGATAAAGATAATGACGGAAAAGATGACCATGAAGAAATGGTGGATGAGAACATAGAAAAGCAAGATTTTAATCAATTCTGATTATTCTTCTTCACTTGCGTCAAAAGGGTAAGGAGACGTTGGAATAATCTCGCCGCGCGGCACGTAATTGTATTTGATAAAAATTTTTGGTTGGTTGGGTGTATTTTTTGCTGAATTCTCTCCTGTTGTTGGTTGTTGTGAATGGGTTAAATTAGGCGGTACAAAATCTTCCCGCCAATATTCAAGCTCAGGTTCAATGCCCATTTCCTCTTCAATTTCATAACGCATTTTAGCAGGTTGAGGCCCCTTTTGTTTAAAAATAACCGCTACAATAATTCCAGCAAACAGGCCGGCCAAATGTCCCTCCCAAGAAACCCCTGTTTTAATTGGAAAAATACCCCAAACCATGCTGCCATAAATAAAAATTACAAAGAGCGATATACCCGCTACCCGCATATTTTTTCTGAAAAATCCACTAAAGATTAAAAAAGACGTTAATCCGTAAATAACTGCACTCATGCCAATGTGGTAACTTTCTCGCCCTAAAAACCAAGTGCCCAGCCCAGCTAGTACATAAATTGCAATAAACGATTTTGTAGCAATTTTACGGTAATGGTAAAACAATAACCATGTTAAAACAAATGTGGGCAAGCTGTTATTCAGAATATGCCCAAAATCTCTGGTGCTGTGTAAAAAAGGAGAAAATAAGATACCAGTTAAACCATTTGTTTCTCCCGGCCGCACACCAAAGCGATACAAGTCCAGTTCCAACAAATAATCCAACAGAAAAACAAGCCACATGAGAGTAACAATTGCAAAAGCAATAAAAAATGAAATTCGTGTGACCTTTCTGGTAAGCATGTTTTTATGGAATCAAAAACGTTGCCCGAACTAAAAATGCGACAAAACGGCGGTAAAAGCGGTTTTTAACCGCCAAAAGTGGTAAGAATTGAACGTAATGGAATAATCGAAACGCGGTTTCAAAGTACTTTAGTACTGTTGATGTGCAAAAAAAGCCTTGAAACTTTTAGAAAAGCCAAAGTGAAAAATAGCCATACTGTAAATAAAAATCAATACAAATAGCGGCGTTTTAATGGCTGTAGGTGTATTAACCGTTACAAGAGCAACTAGCGCCATAACAATTGCCAACCCAAACAAAACAAGTGCGCTAATTCTTGCCCAGTTTTTACCTTTATAACGTGAATTCGGGATAAGCACATTGGTTCAGAACCCTCATAATTGTTTAGATTTGAAATAAAAATAACGAAGGACTAGCAACGCTAATTCGAATTATTTTTATGAAAAAGATTGCAATTAGGTGGGTTTTCGTAGAATTGTGATGAAAAAGTCAATCTCCTGCGTTAAATTTTAATTGAATTAGCGGTGCTAGTCCTGCTATAATTTGCCTTGTATCTTAACTTTTTCATTACAACTGATCAAATGTGCTTATCCCGAATTCACGTTTTATAAATAGCCACTAACAACAGTATTGTTAGGCCCAAACGCACGAATTGTTGGATTAGTTTTTTTGTTTCCGATTCTGGAAGAACCGAATGATAAAAGTAAATGGAATGAATGGACACAAGCAAAATACTTATGGAAATTAAAATTGTGCGCTTTTTGCCAAGCTGAATAAGGGGTGTCATGCGATTATAAATTAACCAACTGGTTTTACTCCACCGTAACAGATTTTGCCAAATTCCGTGGCTGGTCAACATTACAATTACGCATTACGGCAATGTGGTAAGACAATAACTGAAACGGAATAGTTGCCAAAATTGGCACAATGAACTCGTCAGAAAGTGGAATTTCAATGACGTGATCGGCAATTTCGCGAACAGCCGTATCACCCTTCGAAACAATTGCAATGAGTATACCTTTGCGGGCTTTCACTTCTTGAATGTTGCTCACGACCTTCTCGTAATTTTCGCCTTGTGTGGCAATTACAAAAACAGGCATATTTTCATCTATCAATGCAATAGGGCCGTGTTTCATTTCTGCTGCGGGATAACCCTCTGCATGAATGTAGCTAATTTCTTTTAGTTTTAAAGCACCTTCTAAAGCAATTGGGAATGAACTTCCACGACCTAAATACAACGCGTTTTGTGCATCTTTATATTTCTCTGCAATGCCGCGAATATAATCATCACTTTGCAGCAGTTTTTCAACCTTAGCTGGCAACGATTCCATTTCGTCTAGCAACGTGCGGAACTTTTCATTGGTAATGGTTCCGCGGCGTTTTCCAATGGCTATAGCCATCATACCGAGTAAAACCAATTGTGTTGTAAATGCTTTGGTCGAAGCTACTCCAATTTCTGGCCCCGCGTGGGTGTACGACCCTGCATCTGTTACACGTGAAATAGTAGAGCCAACAACATTAACAATACCCAACAAAGTTGCGCCCTGCTCTTTGGCCATTTTTAAAGCCGCCAATGTATCTGCCGTTTCACCAGATTGCGAAATAGCAATCACCACATCATCTTTGCGAATAATTGGGTTTCTGTATCTAAACTCGCTGGCGTATTCCACTTCCACCGGAATACGAGCTAAATCTTCAAAATAATACTCTGCAACCAACCCCGCATGCCATGAAGTACCGCACGCAATAATAATAATGCGATTTGCCTTTGCAATTTGCTCTTCGTAGGCTTTAATTCCACCCAATGAAATCCAACCCTCCTTCGCATTAAGCCGTCCTCTGAAACTATCGTGAATAGCGCGTGGCTGCTCATAAATTTCTTTTAGCATAAAATGCTCGTAGCCTCCTTTTTCAAGCTCTTCTAACTGCATTTCAAGCTCCTGCACATAAGGCGAAACTTCTTTATTTCCAATACTAATAATGCGCAGTCCGTTATTGCGGTCGATAATGGCAATTTGCTCATCTTCTAAATAAACCACGTTTTTGGTGTACTCTACAATTGGTGTAGCATCAGAGGCTAAATAATATTCATCCTCACCTAAACCAATCACTAACGGGCTACTTTTTTTAGCAGCAATAATTTTATTGGGTTCTTCTGGCGAAATAACAACAATGGCATAGGCGCCGTGTACCTCATTCAGTGCAATTCGCACGGCTTCTTCTAAAGAAACACCACTTTTTTCTTTAATGTCTTCAATTAAGTGTACCAATACCTCCGTATCTGTTTCACTTTTAAACACGTGCCCACGCTTTATCAACTCTTTTTTTAAGATGTCGTAATTTTCTATAATACCATTGTGTACCAATGTAATGGAGCCATCTCCCGAACTGTGCGGGTGTGCATTAATGTCATTTGGTAAACCATGCGTTGCCCACCGCGTGTGCCCAATACCAACAGTGCCTGTGGTATCATTATCGCCGATAAAAGTAGTAAGGTCAATTACCTTACCCTGGCGTTTGTATACATGTAAATGACTGGCTTGATCTAACAATGCAACACCGGCACTGTCATAACCTCTATATTCCAAACGGCTAAGCCCTTTTATAAGAATTGGATAAGCTTTTTTGCTTCCAATGTATCCAACTATTCCGCACATAGTGTATTAATATTCGGTGTAAGTAATTTCTAATCGTGGTTTATCTTTCAACTCTGTTTTTGAGCCATTAAAAATAACGCGCTCAATTGTAGATGCAAAAAACGAAGGGGAATAAACGCGGTATGATTTATCCACAACCTCTCCGTTTAAAATGGCTTGAATTTCGCGTGTTACTTCAAACTGAAATTCGCGATCCTCTATATCATAGACAACTGTGCTTCCGCTTACAGAAGTTCCACCATAATCTGCTGTAAAAGTAGATATTTTTTCATCCACCTCACGTGCCATAAATAATCGGGAAGATGGATTAAATGGATCCCCTTGAAAATCTTGAATCGGCAAATAAAGTGTTGCCCGGTTAATTACCTTTGGTTGGTAAACTCCGTCTGCATTAGTATAAAAGTCTTTAATGTATGGAAACTCAATTACAGCCCGTACAGCGCTTCCCTGTAAATAAAATGCTTCCTCTCCTTTAGATTGGTCATTCAATACTTCCATTACGTCAGTGCCCTCACGGTCAAAACTCACTTTATTGTAACGCGCCGCGCGGCTGTTAATGTTAAAATCAAAATTGCCTTGTTCTCCAGTTGCATTTTTGTAATAAAGTGTCATTTTTGAAAGCGGATTTTCAAGCGCAAAGTACAATACCGTGCCTTGCCCCTCTAGTAAACCTGGCATATTGGCTTTTACGTACAATCCTTTAAACGTTTCTGTCTGAAAGTTTTCACCCATCAAACCGTTTTTTGAATCAGTTACCAAATCCACCCCCACAGAAGGGTCTAACCGAATGCGGAACTGAGGCGCAAGTGTATCTTCTCCAACAACAACAGTTTTAATCACATCAGGCCTAATTGTTTCGCTACCCGCCAACACAAGGTTTGAACCAATTAGCGTAGGCTCTGTAGTTGTAAAATAATCTTCGTCGTCGCGTTGTAAAGCATCATTTATTTCAAATACCTCTACGGTAACCTCATCTAAATTAGCATAATAATTAATGGATGAATATACGCAGGAAAGCACAACCGAATCCACTGTTAAATCCGCTAAATCCGGAAAATCCTGTGTTAATGCTTCGGGTATAAATTGGGTAACAAAGCCGCATTCAACCCCACCAAAAACAGGATCGTTGTAGGCACCAAGCATATTAATGCTCGTTTCGTCACTTTCCAAATCTTCAAACTCTTCTGAGTATGTTAAAATACTGAATGTATCAGATGTAATAACATTTAAGCCATTTTCATTCAGCCCATCTCCAATATCCGTCTCCTTTTTTTTACAAGCACTAACAATCAATGTCAATGCAAAAAAAGTGGCGGAAAGTTGAAGAACTTTCCGCCGTATAATTATTTGTTGTTTGTTGTTCATTCTTTCTAAACTGCTACTTCTTCAAAAATATGGTCGTAAAATTCATTTACTGGTTTAACGCACGTTTCTTCAGAATAGTATTCAAGGAACGAAACGCCCGAATCTTCGATCGCTTTTGAAAGTTCACTGTCAATTGCTTCGCTTCCCTGGATTACTCCGTCCGAAACCTCAATTGCCTTCTTGTTTAATGTTAAAAAGTCAACATCTTTTAAATTGGCAATATCCGCTTCATCAAACCCGTCAAATTTAAGTTTTTCATGAAACTTGCTGTCCCAATTTTTGTTAAAAGAATTGTCATAAACAGAATAAACCACCTTTGCGTCTGCAAAATGCGGATCATCTTTATATAATTTTTTGATGTAAAGCGGAGTTAAAGCCGTCATCCATCCGTGACAATGAATAATGTCTGGTTTCCAGCCTAATTTTTTAACAGTTTCCAATACACCACGTCCAAAAAACATAGCGCGTTCGTCGTTGTCATCAAAATATTCACCGTTTTCATCTGTAACAGTGGCTTTTCGTGTAAAAAAGTCTTCGTTATCAATAAAATAAACTTGAATTTTAGCCTGCGGTACAGACGCCACCTTAATAATAAGTGGATGATCCACATCATTAATAATGAGGTTCATTCCTGACAGACGAATTACTTCGTGCAGTTGATGCCTTCTTTCGTTAATACATCCGTAACGCGGCATAAATGCCCGAATCTCTTTTCCTCCCTCTTGTATGCCTTGAGGCAATTTCCTCGCTGCTGATGCAATGTCTGATTGTGGTAAAAAAGGTGAAATTTCTTGAGAGATGTAAAGTACTCTTTTCTTCTCCATATCTTATGATAGCTGTTATTAGTCTACAAAAGTACAAAAAAAATAGCATAAATTCAATTGTAAAACATAGATTTGTAGGCTTCTCCAAGATATTCCGCATGATAATTGTACAGAACCAACACGAAATTCAAACCGCAATTCACCAATTAAAATCTACTAATACTAACGCAACGGTTGGTTTTGTTCCTACCATGGGTGCCTTGCATGAGGGGCATGTTAGTCTGATAGAACTAGCGCGGAAAAAGGCGGATATTGTGGTGTGTAGTATTTTTGTAAACCCCACACAGTTTAACAATGCTGCCGACTTGGCAACGTATCCACGAACAGAAGAAGCGGACGCCAAATTACTAGCCGACAATAAATGCGATATTTTATTACTGCCAAATGTGGATGATGTTTACCCAAAAGGTGTGGCAGAATATACGATTGATTTAGGGGGGTTGGATGAAGTGATGGAAGGCGAGTTTAGACCGGGGCATTTTAATGGTGTATGCATGGTGGTGGAGCGTTTTTTTGAAATGGTAAAGCCTGACATGGCTTTTTTTGGACAAAAAGATTTTCAGCAATTGAGCATTTTACGCCGTATGGTGAAGATACGAAAGCTACCCGTGAATGTAATTGGGGCTCCTATTCGACGAAATGAGCGCGGTTTGGCCTTAAGCTCACGCAATATGCTGCTTTCAAAGCAAGAGCGAGAAGAGGCAAGCCTAATTTACCGTGCGCTGTTGGGAGGGCTGGTGCGTTATGAGCAAACAAATAAGGCAGACGTCATTGCATTAACCATTGCCTCCTTTTTTGAAGAAAGTAAGTTAAAGCCTGAATATATTGCCATTGTAAATAACGAAACCTTGCAGCCGGTAGAAGTAGTAAATGAAAACTGCACCGTTTGTGTAGCTGTTTATTGTGGAAACGTTCGCTTGATTGATAACATGCCATTTGCAGACTTTGCAGAAGTATAAAACGCAATCATTTACGGTTGGCGTTAGCTTAAGACAATAATTTGTGTTTCACACCTTTTTTTAAGTCATTTTAACTACTTTTGCCATCTATTTAAAACACGAAATTTTAACATTATGTCATATTTATTTACATCTGAATCTGTTTCAGAAGGACATCCTGATAAGGTAGCAGACCAAATTTCAGATGCACTAATCGATCATTTTATGGCATTTGACCCTCAATCAAAAGTTGCTTGCGAAACGCTTGTAACAACTGGCTTGGTGACATTAGCCGGTGAGGTAAAATCAAATGCTTATTTGGATGTTCAACAGATTGCAAGAGATACCATTGAAAAAATTGGGTACACAAAATCAGAATATCAGTTTGACGCTAAGTCATGTGCTGTAATTTCTGCAATTCACGAACAGTCTGATGACATAAACCGCGGGGTTGATAGAGCAGACCCAATGGAGCAAGGAGCAGGTGACCAGGGAATGATGTTTGGCTATGCCACAACAGAAACAGAAAATTTTATGCCATTGGCGTTAGATTTATCGCACCGCATGTTGCAAACACTTTCTGTTTTAAGAAGAGAAAATAAAGAAATTACGTACCTGCGTCCAGATGCTAAAGCACAGGTAACGATTGAATATTCTGACGACAATGTGCCACAACGCATTGATGCCATTGTTGTTTCTACACAGCATGACGACTTTTCAGAGAATGACGAAGAAATGTTGGCAAAAATCAAAAAAGACATTATTGAAATTTTGATTCCGCGTGTAAAAGCACAATTACCGGCAAAGCTGCAAGCGTTGTTTACGTCTGATATTAAGTATCACATTAACCCTACCGGAAAGTTTGTAATCGGCGGTCCGCATGGCGACACAGGCTTAACAGGGCGTAAAATTATCGTTGACACGTATGGCGGAAAAGGCGCACATGGTGGTGGTGCATTTTCAGGTAAAGATCCTTCAAAGGTTGACCGATCTGGAGCTTACGCCACACGGCACATTGCCAAAAACCTGGTAGCAGCAGGTGTAGCAAATGAAATTTTAGTACAAGTTTCGTACGCGATTGGAGTAGTGGAACCCATGGGTATTTTTGTAGATACGTATGGCACGGCTAACATAGATATGACGGATGGCGAAATTGCTAAAATTGTAACAGAAGTATTTGACATGCGCCCTGCGGCCATTGAAAAACGATTAAAGCTAAGAGCGCCTATATATTCAGATACGGCAGCTTACGGACACATGGGTCGTACGCCAGAGGTTAAAACCATTACATTTAAAAATGCCGGAAACGAAGCTACTGTTGAGGTGGAAACGTTTACCTGGGAGAAATTAGATTTTGTAGACAAAGTAAAAACTGCCTTTAAGCTTTAGTTGCTTACTTTAATCTTATCAAAGCATAAAAAAACCACTGTTCACTTGTTAAAAGTGCAGTGGTTTTTTAATTATCAGATCATTACCCTACTCCTCAAACCGATAAAGAATTGTGAGTTTTTTATTGTGAAACTGTACTGTTTCCGGGCCATTTGTTGAATACGAAGGATAAACGGCTACATTAACATCACCCGTATCCATTACAGAACTATCTGTTGTTACTGTTTCTGACAACTCAGGTTTAAAAGAGCTACATCAAATGTCGTCCCCGCGGGGTTAGTTGAAATCAATGAATTAAGCAAGAGTTATGGAATGATAAACGTTGAGTAAAACTATTAAGTCAAATTTTTTGCTAAGCCCCAACCACAAATTTTAATACTATTCTTAAATTAAACGCGTTATTGTGGTAGAAATGACTGATTTATTCCATTCTGAGCAACCAAAGGCCGAACTTTTAAAAAGTCATATTGCCTATTATTACTTTCATCAAATGGGGGATGACCACTCTCCGCGATCTTTCGTTTATTACCCGCATTACAAAAATGCAATTACAATTTATAAGGACTCCAGCTTAATTTTTGAAAATGAATACGCCACTGTTACCAAGCCAAAAAAGTGCGGTTACTCATTTGGTTTTGCCAAATTAACATCACGCGCCGCAAAGGCAACCATTTATGCACCTTTCAATAAAATAGGTATTGTATTTCAGCCGTTGGGCTTGAATCATTTTTTAGCAGATGATTTGTGCAATTATTTAGACGGCCCTATAAAGTTAGGGTTTGACTATTTTAAACCTACCATGGCGCCCGTTTTAGATAAAGTATATAAAACAAATGATGTTGAGCAAAAAGTAAAACTGCTAGATGATTACTTTTTAGCTGTTTACACCGGTTTTAATAGTCCAAAAATGCAAGAAGCTATGCAGTTGTTACTAGCGCATGATGCAAAGTTAACGGTGGAGGAATTAGCCCAAAAATTAGGCGTAAGCAGAAAAACAGTACACCGATTGTTCAGAAAACATCAAAACTGCTCGGCAATTGATTACATTAAACTGATTCAATTCAGAAGATCAATCGAAAATTTTAAAAGCGCGGCAGACAAATCAACATTAACCAAACTAGCGCATGATACCCAATATTACGATCAGTCCGATTTTATTCGACACTTTAAAAAGTTAACTGGTTTTAACCCCTCTTCTTTTTTTAGAGACCTTTCAGACGTTGGCAATCAGGGAACGTATTGGACATTTGACTAACTTTTTTAGCAGGTGTCTCAAATTTCCAATTTTTGAGCATAATTTGTGGTTAATTTTGCTCTATAACTTATTCTGAAACACAACAACAATGAAAAATAGACTAAAATTTTGGTGTGCGTGCTGGGGCTTTTTTTGCGCGCTAAACGTAACTGCACAAGGCGCAATTACATCCCTTACCGGAGAACCTTCAACTGAATACCCAAGCTGCGGAAGTCATGAGTTAGTTAAAAACATCAACCATGAAGCAACCAACTTTATGGAGCTTTCTGATGATTTTATGGAGCGGATTCAACGCGTAATTGCGAACCAGCAAAATGAGAGAGACTATGAAGACCTTTACGTAATTCCAGTTGTTTTTCATGTTGTTTATAATGTGGACGAAGAAAATATTCCCGATTCCGTTATTTTTAATCAGCTTCAAATTTTAAATGAATCATTTAGACGAAAAAATGCAGATACAACTGAAACGCGCGCCGAGTTTCATGACCTTGTGGGCGACTCTAAAATAGAATTTAAATTAGCGGAGTATGACCCTGCGGGAGAACCAACAATAGGCATAACCAGAACCTACACCGGGATAGAAGATTTTGGCGGAATATTACCTTACGGTCCTGGCGAAGGAGCAGCCATAAGTGAATGGATAGAAGATAGCCTTTACTACAATTTTTTTAGATTAACAGACAGCAGTTTGGGTGGTGAAGATGCCTGGGATACTGACCTTTATTTAAACGTTTGGATTGGAGATTTGAGAATATATGAACCAGAATTTGATGATATAGAAGAACTTGTGTTTTTTGCTTTGGCTACACCGCCGTTAGACCATGTAAACTGGCCAGACGAAACGATAGAATTGATAAGTGAATACAATCAAGGTGTTTTAATGCATTACGTGAACGTGGGCAGTAATAACCCCAACACATTACCTTTTCCTTATGCGGCGTACAATGGCTTGACGACGGGAGGAAAAATTTTAGTGCATGAAGTAGGTCATTATTTAGGGTTAAGACACATTTGGGGAGACGGTGATTGTACGGCAGATGATTTTATAGCCGATACGCCTAACAGCAATAATTCAAGCACGTGGGGTTGTAGTTTTGCAGCCAATACCTGCACAGATGACATTGGCGGAGAGGATTTGTCCAACATGGTGGAAAATTACATGGATTACTCAAATAATGATTGCCAAAATTCTTTCACAATTGGTCAAGTGGACGTGATGAGAGCCGTTTTACAAGAAAACAGACCTTTTTTAGCTGAAGTTGTTTCTACAGCTGGTGTAACAGAGGTAGCCCTAAAAAATCAAGCAAAGCTTTATCCAAACCCTACTAACGGTAGCTTATTTATCGCATTTGAAACTGTAGAAGAAGAGGTTCAAATTAGCATTCAAAACAGCCTTGGTCAAACCATTATTGCACAAACAGAAAAAAATAAAGCCTTAGTCAATTTTGAATTAAATGTTTCTCCTGGAATTTACTTTTTAAAACTAAAACGAAGCACTACGCAAGAAGAGGTAATTAAGTTTATAGTAGAATAGCTAACTTTTAAAACAGACGAGTAGTATTGCTATCTTTAGCTTTAATTTATGAACCTGTTTAATTTAGGGTTACTCGGTCTTTTTGCGGGTACTTTTTTATCGGCAACGCTTATTCCATTTCCTTCAGAGGCATTGGTGGTTGGTTTCTACGAGTTAGATTATACCATTGCTGCTGTTTTGACGATAGCCACGCTAGGAAATTGGCTTGGAGGGCTGACCAATTACTGGATAGGCTATAAAAGCGCACAGGCGGCGCAAGGTTCGGCACGGTTAAAAAAACGGTTTAATTTAACGGATGCAAAAATTAATTTGTGGGAGAAACGGCTTGACAAATGGGGCGTTTGGCTGGGTTTATTATCGTGGGTTCCTATAATTGGCGACCCTATGGTAGCGGTGCTTGGCTTTTTCAAGGTAAAATTTTGGCCGTTGGTTATTTTTATGTTAGTCGGAAAGTTGGGGCGTTACATGTTTTTGCTGTGGGTCTATTGGGGATTTTTTTAATACAAAATCACGTTCTCTGCGCCTTTAAAAAAGAAATTACCTCTGTGTTAAATTCATCTGGCTGTTCAACATTTACAACGTGTCCACAATTTTTAATAACGTGCAACCTTGCGCTCAAATGGTTTACCGTAATTTTTTTAATAGATGGTAAAAACAAATGGTCTTGTTCTCCCATAATATAAAGCGTTGGAATGTTCACATCATTCAACCGAAAAAAGCGCAATAGCGGATTAATTTCTGCGGTAAGTTTATACCACCGTATAAATTCTTTTTGGTAAAGTTTTTTAGCCTCTCGTACAAACAACAACCGCGATTCTTTATGGTTTCGTTTAGGCATAATAATAAAAGCAAATAGCTTGTACAAAAAAATATACGGAACAACAGACTTAAAAACATTACCAAATCCCATCAAAAGCTTAGACCGAACATTTAGCTTTAAAATAGCGCCCCCCATAACCATGCTTTCTACCAGTTCCGGGTTGCGTTCAGCCAAATCTCTAATTAAAATGGTGCCAAGCGAAATGCCAATAAAATGCGATTTTTTTATGTTAAGATGCGCTAGCACCTCAATAATATCATTTGTAATTACATTAAAAGTATAATTCTGCTTGCTGTTTTGTTTTGTGGCATTTTTACTGTTGCCATGCCCACGTAAATCAATTAATAAAATGTTAAATTCATTTTTAAAGGCCCTAAGCTGACGAAACCAAATGGAACTGCTACCGCCCGCCCCGTGAATAAACGTTACCCACTTTGTGGTAGTTGCATTTTGATAAACGGAGTAGCTTAGCATGATGTTAACGAGAGTTAGTCTCGGAAGTATAACATCCAAAGTACCTATAAAGTTTCTGCCATGGTACACTAAGTGCAATTACTGGTGTATTTCATAACTCTTTTCTACCCACTTCCTCATAAATAAAAAGGCAAGCATAGAACAAAAAATGGTAACCCCTTTAGCCACTTTGTAAGAAATAGGGCTTCAACAATACTTAGAACAATAGCTGAACGCGCTTCTTTAACTTCCCGTTATATTTGTTATTTTAGCGACCTAAATAGCCGAAGCATAAAAAGTTAGCAATTATTTTCCCCTATGATAAAAACGTTGTTCAAATCTAAAAAAAATCAAGTTTATACAAGCGAATTGAAGCATGATGCATTTTTTAATGCATTAAGGAAGAAAAATTATGAAAGACTCGATAAGCAAAAGCATATTTATTTAGATTATACAGGAGGGAATTTATACGCAGAGTCGCAATTAGACGAGCATTTTAAAATGTTGCGTGAAAACACGTTCGGGAATCCACATTCTACAAACCCTACGTCAAAATCAGCCACTAAATTAGTGGAAGACGCACGGCAAAAAGTAATTGATTTCTTCAACGCTACAGATTACTACTGTGTTTTTACACCCAATGCTTCCGGCGCGCTAAAAATTGTGGGCGAATGCTATCCGTTTAATCATAATGGCCACTTTTTATTGCTTTCAGATAATCACAACTCCGTTAACGGAATAAGAGAGTATTGTGTTAATGCAGGTGGGACGCATGAATGCATTCCAATGAATTATACGGATTTAAGTATTTCGGCAGAAAAACTAACCGAAAAGTTAAATAACTCAACCGCTGAACATAAACTATTCGCATTTCCTGCACAGTCGAACGTATCAGGCATTAAACATGATTTAAATTGGATTAACGAGGCAAAAAGCAACGGATGGGACGTATTGCTGGATGCCGCAGCGTTTGTTCCTACATCAGCATTAGATTTGAGCATACATAAACCAGATTTCGTTTCGGTTTCATTTTATAAAATTTTTGGTTACCCCACAGGCATGGGGTGTTTGCTGGTAAAAAAATCAGCATTTCCAAAACTGCAGAAAAAATGGTTTGCAGGCGGTACAGTTAGCTTAGCTTCTGCCACAACGCCGTACCATTTTTTAATTGATAACCATGAACGTTTTGAAAATGGTACAATCAATTACTTGGATATTCCTGCTTTAAAAATAGGGTTAGATTATATTGAAAGTATTGGCATGCAAAAAATTAATGAACGGGTTGCGTCATTAATGGATTACTTGCACACGGGGGTTAAAGATTTAACGCACAGCAATGGCAAAAATCAGTTGATTATTTTTGGTGACCCAGGCAGAAAAAATACCGGGGGAACTATGATTATGTGTTTTTTTAATCCGGATGGGACTAAAATTAATTTTGAAACAATAGAAGAGCGTGCCAACGTAAAGGGAATTTCTATTCGCTCGGGCTGTTTTTGCAACCCCGGGCTGGATGAAACCAACAACTGCTTATCTACAGAAGAAATTACAAAATACTTCACCAGTCGAGAAAAGGGAAACTATGCCGACATGATTGATTTTTTACAAAAAATGAGAGGCGCCACCCGTGTTTCTGTTGGTTTGGCTACAAATAAAAAAGACCTTGATACGTTTATTTCGTTCGTTGAGGGATTAAAAGATCATGTGATAGCGTAGCTGAATCGTGCTATACTAAAAAAGGGGGTACCGATTTTTTTGCAACGTTAAGGTTAGTATTCTTGCACAAGCACTTCAGTAGGTATGTCAAGTGCCTTACTCAGCTTTCTAATCATATCAAGGGTTAGCTTTCTTTTTTTGTTTAGTATCTCACTTACACGACCTTTAAACCCAATTAAAGCAATAAGATCCTTTTGTTTTATACCCATCTGCTCCATTCGGAATTTAATTGCTTCTATAGGGTCGGGCAAGTCGATTGGAAACATTTCATTTTCAGTTCCACACTAAATAAAGAATTGAGCAAATGCTGTTTTTGAGTTACACAACGTCTCAACACTTAATCACTGTATAACCATGCAACTAACAGGCATACAACTGAAAATTCATAAGTGTTTTGTACATTACGGGCATAAAACATCCCCGATCAGTTAAAAACCAATAACCAAAAAACCTATGAAACGCTATTTTATTAGCCCAATTTCTCTGCTATCGTTCGTATTAATTTTTAGTGGAAACTCTGCATTTTCAAATGAAATTACTGTAAAGTTTATCGGTAATTGCGGATTACACTTTACAGATGGCACAACGAATATCTATACCGATTTCCCTTATAAATCCGGAGCTTATAATTACATGGAATATGATGCAGTGGAACTAGATAATATTCAAGAAAATTCAACCTTTATTTTTACGCACAAACATGCCGATCATTATTCGGGAAAAGAAGTGCGAAAAGCACTAAAAACAAAAAATGGTAAAAAGTATGGAAAATGGAACATTTCAAAACTAGAAAAACTGAAAGAAACCATACCCGATTTTGACATCCAGGTATTTAAAACAAAACACCGCTTTTCTTTTAGCCATTATTCTTACCTAATTACCTGGCATGGTAAAAAAATTTTTCTTTCGGGAGATACAGAAAGTGCAGCAACAATCGGCAATGTAAAAGGAATAGATTGGGCATTTATACCTTATTGGATTTTGGCGGATGCCGCAGAAAATGACATTAAAATAGATGCTAAAAGGAGGGTGCTATATCACCTATATCCCAATCAAAAAATATCCGGAGAAATTCCGGAAGATATGATTGTATTGGATAAACAGAATAAAGTAATCAAAATTCAATATTAAAACAGGAGTGGTTAGACAACTGATGATAAATGCAAAGGCAAGACTATTAATACTGATTTTTTTAACAGTCGTTGGTGCGGGGTGTGATCGTTACACTGCGATAGCGATATCGAACAAAACAGCAGAAAAAGTCCGTGTTTTAGTAAAAACAACTTCAAATTTTCAAACAGAAAAGCAAAAAGTGGAAACCACAACTGACGGATTTGATATTTATGAACTAACACCCAACGAATACATGCAAGTGGGCATTGCAATAGCAGAAATAGACGACGATCTTCCGTTTACATCAATAAAAATTGTGCGCGCAGGGGATACAGTTTCTGCAAATAATGTAAATGAAATTAAGGCCTTATTTGATAAAAGTAAGGTGGGAGGGTTAAAAAAACCGTATAATCTTGTAATTGAGTAAATTTCTATAAATGATTCGAAGTAGTTTTTTAGTAATTGGTTTATTTACGCTGCTGTTGTCTTGCAAAAATCAGCCAAATGAATCGTACAAAGAGTGGAGTGACTGCCCAAACTTTTTTAAATTAATTAGATCAGAACAGGCCCATCCGATATTAGAGTTTGAAATGGATTGGCCACCAGACACCCTTGGAGATTTAATTCAAAACCTTTATGCTTATGACCTTTGTTCCCAATGCACAGATGCTCTGGTAAATGTAAATTTCCCAATTTACGGCAAAGTAGTTCCTGTCAAAATGGTAAAACCATTTGACTTTGAATGTTGCGAAGGATGTCCGATTCCAATGTTAAAAAAGAGCTTTTGTGATATTATTATTAATAATAAAGACCTATTATTAGTTAAAGGTAGACGCATAGAAGAAAACCAATTGGACACACTTATAAATAATTATTTAGTTGACGATAAATACATGAAAAAACTGTTTTATATCAAATGGCAGCAAGGAACATCCAGAGAAATATTGGATAGAGTAATGTTAAAAATTGTAACAGCTTACGCCTTAACTTGCGAAAAAAAATTAGAAAAAGAACTATGCTCTGCTACAGTTGAAGAAATTATAAAAGTAAAAAATGATTTTGCTTTAGACATAATATTCGGTCAATGTAGTTCTAGGATTCTTGATATTGATGAGGTTTCCAATTTAAAATAGGGCTAACAAAATTTTGCTAGCCCTACTTCTTCTTTATCTTGAACTTAAAGGCCGTTTACTCCACCACTAGTTTGGTATTCATAACCTCTACACCTTTTGTTGTTTCTACTAGCGAAACAAGGTAGAGGCCATTACTCAATTCGCCTTTTGAAATGGTGATGATTTGCGTTGAAATTTGGTTGAACTGCAACACTATTTTACCACTTTCATCATAAACAAATAAGGTATGGTTGCCCTCTAGCGGCTTACCAAAATCTATTTGTGTAAAATTGCTAAAAGGGTTCGGGTAAATTATAACCCGTTCCAAATCAGAAGCTGTAAGCGATAAACAATCCACAACCTCAAATGAAACAGAATCTGTTCCGCTACACCCTTCAGCATTTTCGTAGGTATAATAAATGGTGTATTCACCCTCACCTGCTAAAACCGGGTTAAAGTTATCATCTTCAACCCCTAATCCGCTAAATAAGCCACCAACAGGGCTACCGGTTAAGTTTACTAAACCTGCGTTTTCGCATAACGTGGTTCCTAGTGGGTCAAATGCTACCACTGGTGCAGCTAATACTTCTAACGATTGATAAATTACAGAATCGCACCCTGTAGTTGCTGTTAATGTGTTGGTGTAAATAGCAGCAGAAGTTTGGTAGTTACCAAACACTAAAACGCTATCACCTGCACAAACTGAAACAGCCGGCAATTCAGCACTGTAAGTATCTAATATTTCAACCGTTTGGTTAATGATAGAATCACATCCGTAAGCAGAACTTAGGGTATCAGCATAAAGTCCAGAAGTTGTGCGATAGGTACCAAAAACTAAAACACTGTCATTGTCGCAAACCGAAACAAGCGGTAAAACTGACACTGGAATTTCTTCCAAAGCCGTTACCGTAAAACTTGTGGCTAATTCGCAAAATGCGGTAGATGCCATTACGTCCACTGTATATTCACCCGCTTCATCTGGCGAAAAGATAAAATCATCTCCCGTGTACACTTCTCCATCAACTGTCCATTGAAATTCGGCTGAAGAAGGAATCAGTTCGCGGTCAACAGCTCCGGTAAAGGTTCCGTCTGGGCAAATAGAATCATTCAAACTAGCTTTAGAGAGTATGTTTTCGCAATTAATCGGCGTATGCTTGGTTGTATTCGTAACTACGGCAGGGTTTAAGTCAAAATAAATGTATGCTGTATTTTCTAACGTTGTTCCCAGCGGTAATGCCGTTTCCAAATCAACTGTGTAGCTCACAAAACCTTGGCTTAAAGGGCCGTTGGTAGTACTGTCGGGTAACATAATGTTTTCAAATATAAACGAAACAAGCCCGTCATCACCAATCTCAATTGCCATATCATGACTGCTGGAAAGTGGTGTAAAAGTTTCCCAATTCAGATTCATATCTAGCGTATCTTCAATTACCACAGTAAACGCAGTATCTGATCCCGTATTTTGAAAACGAACCGTATACTCTATCCGTTCAACCTCATCAGAAATATATCCTGGTTCATCTACTCCAAAAGGAAATCCAATTTTATCATTGGGATCATACGCACATGTTATAATTTGCTCCAACTCATTTGTTGCGGTGAATAGCGTTGCGCCGTCTTCTTCAACTGTTGTACTTACATTGCTAAATACAGTATCGCCCTCACTTAAAAAGTCAGGCGTTTGAACCTGGGCAATTAACAAAAAATCGTCATACCACATTATGCTATCATAATGCCAATAAACGTGCTGTTCTACAATAGAATCCGGCATTACGTTTGCGCTTATAAAAGTCAGGCTATCGTCCAATTCCAAATCAATTAAACCAGATGGGCGAGTGGTTCCTTTGTTATAGGTTTTTATCCAATAATTAATGGTGTCATTACACCGTGGCCATGCACCGTTTAAAAATGTTGAGATAGAATCAGTTAAAACAGTAGGATAAATTCCAAAATCAAGGCTATCCAAAATGTCTAGTCCATCTACCAAAGTGTCGTAAGCCGTTACGGTTGAAAACGCCCAATTTTCGGGCAGGTCTGCCGAAATTGAATAAGTTTCAACAACGCCATACTCAAAAGCAACAAAGTACTCCCCGTCGGCATTTATATAACTCGTCTCTGGTGCTGGGTCACTTGTTACAGTTGGAAAATCGACACCAATTTCACCCATGTCTTTCACTCCATTTTCATTTAAATCGGCAAAAATAGTTCCGGAAGCCTGGTATGATGTGCTAATAAAATAGTTTTCATATTCTACAAAATAAAAGGTGCCAAAAACAATTTCGGTATACACATCAAGGTCGCCGTCCTCATCTAGGTCATATAAATGTATTTGCGCTAATTCTTCTAACCACCCGGTGCCTTCATAAATGTCAATTGGAAAAAGCACACCTTCTTCAAACGTGCCGTCCGCATTATTTTTTAACCATTTGTGGCGGTATTTTCCAGCACCCGCTACAATATCCGGGTACCCGTCCAAATCCATGTCTCCAATTGCCACTTCGCACGAGCTTGTTTCTAAAAGGCTATGCCCATCTGCAAGGGTACCGCCTAAATTTTCAAAATATTCAAGCTGATGGTACTCCCATCCGTAACCCAATACCCAATCCATATCGCCATCCAAATCCATATCAGCAAAAGCAGCTATTTCTGTACGATCTCCCAAGTCAGTTACCGCAATCACTGAAGCCGCGTAGGTACCGTCTCCTAAATTTTCTGAAAAACGCATTTTGGTAATAGGGTCTTGCGTACAGTAAATAAGGTCCTCATCTCCATCTGCATCAAAATCAGTATAAAAAATATTGTGGTAATTATAGACAGCATCATCCACAATAACTTCGGCGCCAAAAACGCCTCCCGCTGAGCCAACATGCTTAAAAACTCCGTCTCCCGGCAAGGTATGGTACAAATCAAAATAACCATCTGCATTATCGTCAAAAAACACATAGGAGCCATAATTAGCTCCCGGGGGCAGTGTTGTTATTACTGTTTCAGAAAATGTACCGTCCCCATTATTTTTAAACCAGCTGATAATAATATCGTCAGCACCGTTTTTATAGTGAGCGGTAAAATCTTCCCAGCCATCTGCATCAATATCTTCTGTAAAAAGTCCGTCTCGCCCTTCTATAGCTGTTAAAATTGTGGTAGGCGCACCAAATGATTCTTCTCCTTCATTTTCATACCAGTAAATACCTTCATAGCCGACCTCCAGTAGGTCAAGGTCACCATCATTATCAAGGTCAACCATATCGTGGCTTTGAACATGACCAGACATTTCATTCGTTGTATCTGCAGTACCAAACTGCGTAAAACCGACAGAATTAAAAAGGAGTAAAAAAAGAGTAATAAAAGAATACTTCATAGTATTTGATGAATTAGTAGGGGAGGGTAAAATCTGTATGTATAAGTCTAATACGAAGTTATGAGCTAAAGGTTGCCTAATGCTTTTATATGGGGTTTTCTAACTGAGGCTTTCAGCTTTCGCACTATGTGTTGCACAGTGCGCGATTTAGTAAACAATTTATATTCACCCAATTCAAACTAAGTTGATTCTGGGTTTCTTTCAACTGCAGCGCTTATTTACAGCCGGACAAGCTTAGACCAGCTTTCATTTTCCTCACCCGATAGTTGAATTACGTATAAACCAGAAGCTAAATCTTTCAAATTTACTTTTCCGGTTTTACAGTTACAGGGATTATATTGTTTTGTTACTGCTCCATTAGCAGCATAAATGGTTATTTCGTCGAACTCAAATGTGGACTCAATAAAAGCTTCATTTTGAGTGGGATTTGGATAGATGAGAACAGTGTTATTATCCGGTATAATTGAATTGCAGGCATCCGACCAAGAACCTAAATTTCCCATACAATCAGTTTTAGTTAATACTACGGCATGACTTAGTGATGATAAAATAATATAACCTCCATCTTTGCTTTCTATGATTTTAAGAAACGTACCCTTAAATTCTGGCAGTGTTTTTTCATAATAGGGGCTCGATAGGTCATTGTATTTCCTAAAGATCTTTTGACTATCTATTTCTGCTATTGCGACTACCTCATCATAAATTCCGCATGATTCGTTTACAACACCTAATACATCAAATTGTAATGAATCTGTTAATTGGGTTAATTCACCCGTTTCGTCAGAAAATCGGTAAAAATCATCTCTAATTATAATTTTAAAGTAGAAGTCATTTTGAAATCGAAAAAGTTTGTAAGGTCTCATACTCTCAACTCCTTCGGCATGAATACGTGATTCCCAGACCAACGTACCGTCATTTTTTAGCTTCATAAGTATTCCATCATATCCGCTACCTGTAGGGGGGCCCTTTCTCCCCGCGATATAAATATTCCCATCATTTTCAAGCAGGTCAGTTGGAATTTCCCATGACGTTTGTCCATCTTCAGAATCAACACCTAGAATTTTTTTCCATATAACGTTTCCATTTGGGTCTATTTTACAGGCTAAAATATCCATTGACTCTTGATAGACCGTTCCTGTAATGAGATAATTTTGATCTTTTGTCGCCGTTATATCATAAAATTTACGTGCTGCCAACACTTGCTGCCATTCAATTGTACCTTTGCCATCTATTTTCCAAACTAAAATATCTTGCACACCATCTTGATCCGCAATAGGATAAGAAAAACTCGTGCAACCTATTACAACCCCACCACCAACAGCGGGAATCATCTTAGGACTAAATTCATAACTCGGTGTAAACGCGTAAATGGTGTCGAACTCTGTTATTCCAATCCTGTTAATTTTAATGAGACGAATCTTTTGACTACCGGATCCTCCCATACTACTAGAAATGTAGATAGACCCATCATCAGTTTCTACTACGTCAGATCTCCCTTGACTAATATAATCAACGGGTTTGTCAAATGTAAGTTGAAAGGATTCTTGACTGTAAGTCAAAACTGACATTATCAATAATACTATAAAAGATACACATCTCATACTTAAAGATAAACGATAATCGCGCACTATGTGTTGCACAGTGCGCGATTTTTTTAGTTGTTACTGTTTGATGAGTTTTACGGAAGAAGATAATTCGGTTTTTGTATCTACAATCGTGAGATAATAAAACCCTTTAGATAAGTTTTCCATATCAATAATAAATGAATTTGTCTGTTGGAATGAGCCTTCAAAAATGATTTGTCCGGTTAATGAAATTAACTGAACGTCGTAATTACTTATGTTTTCCGTCCATACTTGCACATCATTGACAACAGGGTTAGCGGTGATGAATGAAAAACTACGTTCGCTTTCTTCCAACCCTAGTTCATCTATTACGTCCAATGCTTTACACGCATTTACCCTTCCATAACCAAGCTTTAACGTCCTGCCGGATGCCCCGGGGTTGCTGTATGCGTAGCCACCTACTTTATCACAACTCAATCGAATCACATCATATACTTCCTCACGCGTTAAACCGGGAGCCTTTTCTAACACTAAGGCAGCTATTCCAGATACGATTGGTGCTGCTGCTGAAGTACCGCTAAACGAAAAATAGTTTCCTGTGGCATAACCGTTGCCATCATAATCTGGAAAAGCCGGGTTATCGTCTGTAAAATCTGTACTACTAATGCAAATGCCCGGTGCAGCTACATCTAAATAATCAAAGTAGGTACTTCCCCATGTATACTCCAATGGGTCATACCCATCTCCTGACTCTTTAAGTTGATCGAAAGGGTTAGTGGCTGCAACACTAAGCACAAAAGGCAAAACGGCTGGAATCTGTTCCCTATACGCATCATCATTCCCTGCAGACGCGATTAGTACAATCCCTTTTCCACCTCTTCCATGATCAGCGCATGCTTCCATTACATCATAGAAAGGAAACCCCATTGCTTCGGGAACATCCATACCACTAAACCCAAAACTCATATTGATAATATCAATCTGCTCTTCTGTAGGGAGCTCTAGCAACCTCATGAGCAACGCATTTAGTTCAGCTGTGGAACCCCTTAGCATTAAAGCCGGTGTAATTTTGCTGCCATAGGCTACGCCGGCAGAACCGATTTCATTGTCAATATTTGCCCCTATAACACCACTTACATTTTGAAAATGAGCTTCGTCCCATGCCGCCAGGTACAGGTCAAAATCAAATTCGCCTACACTTGCACCACCGCCGTCATCATCAAAGGCATAATAGCCTTTGGTAAAAAGGTTTTCACAGTCGGGGTGCGTATATTCAATTCCATGAAAATCAATTACGCCTACAACTACACCATCTCCACTGTAAGACGGGCCATCAGAAAATTCATATTCATAGTTCCAGGCACAATCAAGGTCTATACTTGCATCTGTGGACCCGCTTACACCGTTGCAAGCTGTTGGCGCTCCATCTTCTGCCCACCACTGACTGCTATACAGCTCATCACTCGGGTCATGCGGCATAGCAATACCAATACTAGGGGCTACCTTGTCAATTATAGACTCGTGATTTATCCACATATCTCGTGCAATTTCAATGGTTAAATAGGGGCTATAATAGTCGAATAATTGGTGGTTTCGCTTTACTTCTAAAATGTAAACTTTAGTAGAGAGTGAAGGGGCAGGAGCAAATATTACATTCATTTCGTAACTCGCAGCAAAACTGTCAACATCTGTTAATGACATTTGAGGGTCATTAAACATTATATTGATGAACATGTCTGTTCCCATGTATTTTCTTTCACTGTATGGTTCATTGTAATTGGACGTTTTAGTAGCAACTGCAAAGAATTTTTCAAAACTTGGAGAGCTTTGTAACGTTAATAATATACTCTCTTTTTCAGCTTCAGTAGCTGTTGCCGAAAAGTATACATTGTGAATACCATCACCACTGCCAAAATAGCGAACATGGTCTACTACTGTGGAGTCTAACGTTCCTGTGAACTCACTTCTATCATTCAACCTAAAGGAGCAAACATCCGGTTGTTGGGTAACATAATTTGGTATACCATTTAGAAAATAATATACACTATCGGGTTGAGCGTAACTACTCAACGCAAAAAACACTGCGATTACTGATAAGATTTTGTTTTTCATAAGATTTATTTTTGGTTGTAATTGAAAATATATGGCAACAGTTACCTATTTGGTAAAAGTAACTCCCTACTTATCAACAATCAACCGTATAAATACTTGACTTTAAAAATAGTATACAGAAAAAGTATAAACCTCAAGTATTGATTCTTCCAAACGCTCACAGTTGATTTCAGTTTTTTTAGGCAAGACTTGAAAACAGCAATCTTTCAACGGAAAAAGCCTTGAATTAACCAGTTAGTACTACATTTCGACTGCGCTCAATGTGGCACATTTTTCTATCAAAATCTCACTATTTTCAATACTTCTGTGGAAATTTAAAACAATAACGAAGGTAATTAATGCAATCCCAGCAACGTCATGGTTTGGTTGGATGCATTTTGCTCTGCCTCTTTTTTAGAAGTGCCTTTACCCATGCCCCATTCTTTGTCTTTTATAATGGCAACAGCAGTGTAAACAAAGTCATTTTCTTTTGTCGCTTCATCTTTAATTTCAAAGGCAATGCTGAGTTTATTTTTTTGACCCCAAATCAGCAGCAAACTTTTAAAGTCCATTTCTTGCGAAAGCACCTCTTTAAAGTTAATGTAGCGTTTAATAATGCTTTCTGAAAACGTTTTTTTAGCCGTTTCAAAATTAGAGTCTAAATAAATGGCGCCAATAAGTGCTTCAAGCGCGTTTCCTTCAATTGTTTGTATACGTATCGGACCGTCCCTTCCGGTAGCGGATTAATTCCTCTAACTGCAGTTCGCCTGCAATGTAAGAAAGCATTTTTCGGTTAACAATTTTTGCTTTCACCTTGGTGAGGTAACCTTCATCTTTAGTTGGAAAACGGTCGTATAAATACTCCGCTACAATTAAATCAATTACCGTATCGCCTAAGTACTCTAGTCGCTCGTTGCTCGCCACGTTTTCACGGGTATTGCTGTATGATTTATGGGTGAAAGCATCTAAAAAAAGCGCACTATTTTTAGGGTAATACTTTAGTTTTTTTATGAGAAATGTTTCCAACGCGGCGTATGCCGGATTCTTTTTCTTGGAAAGAAGATGACGTATTTTAGGCAGATTAACCTTCATAGGATTTGAAAATCACAGATGTGTTGTGACCTCCAAAGCCAAATGTATTGCTCAACGCGTATCTTACTTTACGTTCTTGGGCTTTGTTAAACGTAAAATTCAGTTTGTTATCAATTTGTGGATCGTCTGTGAAATGGTTAATCGTTGGAGGGACGATATTGTGCTCAATTGCCTTAATACAAGCAATGGCCTCTATCGCGCCGGCAGCACCCAAAAGGTGGCCTGTCATTGATTTGGTAGACGAGATGTTAAGATCATAAGCGTGTTCACCAAATACGTGTTTTATTGCTTTTGTTTCAGCAATGTCTCCAAGTGGAGTAGACGTACCGTGTACATTAATATAATCCACATCTTGAGGCTTGATATTTGCCTCCTCTAATGCTTGTTTCATTACGCTAATTGCTCCTAACCCCTCTGGGTGCGGCGCTGTAATGTGGTGCGCATCTGCAGATAAACCGCTACCTACGATTTCTGCGTAAATTTTTGCTCCGCGTGCTTTTGCGTGCTCAAGTTCTTCTAAAATAAGTGCCCCGGATCCTTCTCCTAAAACAAAACCTTCTCTATCCAAGTCAAATGGACGAGATGCCGTTTTTGGATCATCATTTCGGGTAGACAATGCTTTCAACGCATTAAAACCACCAATTCCAGGCTCATTTACACAAGCTTCAGAACCTCCGGTAATAAAAATATCTGCCTTACCTAACCGAATAAGGTTAAAAGAATCAATCATGGCATTATTAGAAGATGCACACGCAGAAACGGTAACAAAATTGGGCCCGCGGAAGTTGTACTTCATAGAAATATGTCCGGCCGCAATATCCACAATCATTTTTGGGATAAAAAACGGATTAAAACGCGGGGTGCCATCACCTAGCGCAAAACCATTTGCCTCTTCTTGAAAAGTGGTTAAACCACCAATTCCAGAACCCCAAATAACACCTGCACGGTCTAAGTTGATCTTCTCCAAATCCAACCCAGAGTCCGCCATGGCTTCACTAGCTGAAACCATGGCGTACTGAGAAAATGGGTCTAATCGTCTTGCCTCTCTGCGGTCGATAAAATCGTCAACATTGAAGTTTTTTACCTCGCAGGCAAATTGTGTCTTAAATTTTTCAGCATCAAATCGAGTTATTTTTGCAGCACCGCTTACGCCTGATTTTAGTGCAGCCCAATATTCATCAATAGTATTTCCTATTGGTGTTAAAGCACCCAGTCCGGTAACAACTACTCTTTTTAACTCCATTTGTTAAGGCTTATAAGTTAAGACTCAATTCAATTATTTTGAAATTATTTTGCGTTTCCTTCAATATAAGAAATCGCGTCTCCTACAGTTTGAATTTTTTCCGCTTGATCATCAGGAATTGCAATGTTAAATTCCTTTTCAAATTCCATGATCAACTCAACAGTGTCTAGTGAATCTGCTCCTAGATCGTTCGTGAAGTTTGCCTCTGTGGTTACTTCATCTTCTGCTACTCCTAATTTGTCTACGATAATAGACATTACTTTTGATTTTACATCAGACATATTATCTGTTTTAATGGTTTATTCAAGTTGCAAAGAAAATACTAAAAAGGCAGAAAATCAAAATTTACCTATAATAAATTGCTATTTCTTCTAACGGCTTACGCTCTAGCTTAGGCACAGTGCAGCTTTCGTGCGGAAAACCAACTGGCAAAAGAAGGTAAGGTTTTTCATTTTCGGGACGATTTAAGGCCTTTGCAATGAAATTCATGGGACTTGGAGTGTGTGTTAAAGTTACTAAACCGGCATTATGAATGGCAGAAATTAATAAGCCGCTCGCTATTCCTACAGATTCATTTACATAGTAATTATTTACCTTATTTCCGCTTTCGTCAAAATCGTACGATTTTTTCATAACCACAATAATCCAAGGTGCAATATCAATAAAAGGTTTTACGTCATCTGTACCAAAAGGCTCCAAATCTTTTAACCAACGGTCGCTCATGCGGCCATTGTAATTTTTGCGCTCCTCTTCCTCTGCCAAGTTACGCAAGGTATGTTTCAAGTCTGAATTCCGTACCACGCAAAATGTCCAGGGTTGTTTATGTGCTCCGGATGGTGCCGTAGATGCTGTTTTAAGAATAAGGTTAATTACTTCTTCGGGTACATCTTCGTCTGAAAATTCACGAACCGAACGGCGCTTGTTCATGTAGTGATAATAATCCAACGCGCGTTGAATCATTTCGTCCGTTTCATAACTCTGCGGTTTATAAGGTATAAATTCTGCTTCTTTGCTTGACATTTATTGCATTTTTGGATAAATGTAATGAAAAAATGCCGCCATTCTTCTTCAATCATTCTACCTTTGTGGCCATAGAATTGCATTCCAATGAAAACAAAAATTGCCATTTTCGCCTCCGGTGGCGGAAGCAACGCCGAAGCCCTAATCACTTTTTTTGCTCATTCTACCATAGCAGAAATTGCATTAATTGTTTCCAATAAGCCAGACGCTTATGTGCTAACGCGTGCTAAAAAGCATAACATTCCGAGCATTGTACACACTAAGGCAGACAAAACAGATGGTACGTTAGAAAAAGTACTAAATGAATACGCAATAAACTTTATTGTATTGGCAGGCTATCTTCAAAAAATAGAGGCGTCTTTAATTAATGCTTTTCCTACTAAAATTATAAACATACACCCCGCATTGTTGCCTAAATTTGGTGGTAAAGGAATGTACGGGATGAATGTACATAAAGCAGTTGTTGAAGCGCAAGAGGAATTTTCTGGCATTACCATCCATTACGTGAATGAAAATTATGATGAGGGCAATATCATAACACAGTACAAATGCCGCCTAAATTTAGATGATAGCCCGCAAGACGTCCAACAAAAAGTATTAAAACTAGAACATGCCTATTTTGCCCCAACAATAAATGAATTAATTGTTGACTTACACCAAAAGAAATAACTATCTTTGCGCCCGTTTTTAAAGTAATGGAATTACAAAGTAGATATGGAATTTGATTTATTGGAAATAGGAAAAGCATTTATGATTTTATTCGCCGTAATTGACATTGTGGGGTCCATTCCGGTTATCATAAAAGTAAAACAAAAAGCAGGAGAGTTGCAAGCGCTCAAAGCGTCTTTAGTATCGCTTGGTATTATGCTTGCGTTTTTATTTGTGGGTGAAGGAATACTTGGTTTTTTAGGTGTAGATACGAAAGCTTTTGCCGTGGCGGGGTCGCTTATTATTTTTGCTTTAGGAGCAGAAATGATTTTTGGCGTAAACTTGTTTAAAGATGAAAACCACGGGTCACCTAAAATAGTTTCTATCGTACCCATTGCTTTCCCCTTAGTTGCCGGTGCCGGAACAATGACTACAATTGTATCCTTACAGGCAGAGTATCAGCTAGCAAACATTGGTGTTGCTATTTTTTTAAACATTATTGTGGTATACGTAGTGCTTAAACTAACCAAAAGAATTGAACGCTTATTGGGCAAAGGCGGGATTGCTATTTTGCAAAAAATATTTGGAATTATTTTATTAGCAATTGCAGTTAAACTGTTTGCAGACAACGCCAAACTATTGTTTTTATAAAAAAAATGAAATAACCGTATAACCGCTAATAAGCTATCACCTTACATAGGTTTTCGCCCTGTGATGACGTATATCAGCACGAATTAAAACGACATTTTCCACCCCGTTTAAAAATTTGAGGTATTATATTTGCTTATTCTGAACGTTAACAACAAAAAGTAAATGTTACCATGAAAAATACACTTCTTATTCTTCTTGTTTTTCAACTGAACTGGGGCTTTTCGCAAGTTTATAATTTTGGAGCAACAGAGGTTACGTTTAAAAATCTAATAGATAATGGTGTAACCTATGTAAAAACAGGAGACAATTATTTTGATAGTATTTTTATTGCCTGTATGGACGCGCATTGGACAGTTACAGACTTTACCATAGTAGAACAATACAAACGACCCGAAAAAACATCAACAGCTTTTTTTATTACCACTAAAGAACGTACTAAAAAGCACATGCAAGACCGCAAAAATCAGCACGTTTTAGTATTACAACCAGCCGAAATTTATGTACCGCGCAAAACCGTAAATATGGAAGAAACATTAGGCTATATGTACCTAAATGGATTTTATGATTTGGTGGATGAGACAGATGAATACCGGTTTGCATATATATTGGTGAAAGCATTAAACCAAGGCATTTCTATAATTAAAAATAAACGCCTAATGGGCGAGCCGGAAGAATTAAACACAAAAGTTGCCGCAGCAGTAACAGGCACAGATGCGCCACTTGTAGGAAACACCCTAATTTTAAACAGAGAGCAAACACGGCATGCTGTTGTTGTAGAACTACTTGAAAAATATGATATAAAACACCGGCTTTTAGGCAAAGAAGAGTATTATGAAACCTTGGCTAAAAAAGAATCCGATCACGTTATACTGTACTTTGCAGAGAATAAATTTACAGAAATAGCGCTCGTTAAAATAGCTAACGGAGAAATGTTATACTCAAAACACATCAGAGAAGACTATTCTACGCTGGATAAAAAGGAGTTAAAAGAAATTGCCCCGTATTTTCAATAAATCTTAATGGCATATTATTTGTGCTTCATACGCAAAACTTAAAACGTATGATCGCAAAAAAAATAGTAGCCTTTCGGGGAATAGCATTCGTATCTATACTCCTAAACAGCTTTTTATTACAGGCACGCATAAAATCAATTGAGTTGATTTATGATAAACATGAAATTTATGTTGGCAATTACGTCGATTTCACTTTAAAAGTGGTAGACCATAAAGACCGTGTATATTATTCTAACAGTACAAAAAAAAGGTACGGTTTTGATGAATTTAGAGTAACCTCTTCACTAAACATAAGAACACATATAAAAAACAATGAAAAGCTAAACCTGCTGATTAAAGAAAGTACAGCGAATGAAATCAAAATAAAATTAAAGACAAATTATGGAAGCGGGAAGGAGTACAACTTTACCATTCCCATAATTAATTATGCGGATGAAATTAAAACAATTGATGTTTCCATTAACGCACAGCCCATTAATAAAACAGATTTGCCGTTTACCTTGACGGCAAACTTAGCAAATGAAAAAAAAATACCCGTAACGCTTAATGGAAAATTAAAATACACCTTGTTTAATGCTGAAATAATAGACGGGGGAACAATGAATTGGAATGAACAATTTGTTCGCGTAAAGGCTACAAGCTTATGTAATGCCAACTTACACCTTATAATATCGCTAAAAGCTAATCCGCAAATTCAGACGGAACTAAAGGTACCCATCATTCCGCCAACAAAAAAAACAGTGAATTTTAATGGAAAAAAGGGCAGTAATGGAGCAACCGGTGCGGTGGGTTCTTTTGGTGAAACAAATGGTATTTTTCAAGCCGGTGACGGACGGATAGGAAGAAGTGGACAAGACGGATACGCCGGAAAATCTGGTAAAAATGGAGCAGATATAGAAGTATTTTTAACGGTAAAAAAAATGCCGTGCTATACCGATAGCGTACTTGAAGTGCGCATTAAACAAATTAAAACAAATGAAGTGGAGACGGTTTATATAACAGAGCAAACAACCCTTGTATTAATAGAAGCAAACGGAGGTAATGGTGGTTTCGGGGGCGACGGCGGTTATGGAGGAAATGGGAGTGATGGAAGCAGCTATTTGTTCGAAGAAAACAGAAAAAGTTCAGAAATGCATGACGGAGGCAATGGCGGAGATGGCGGCAACGGGGGCAGTGGTGGCGACGGTGGAGATGGAGGCAATATTATTGTTTACCACACTAAAAGTGCAGCGCCTTACTTGAACCGGCTGATTTATAAAACAGAAGGAGGATACGGAGGACGTGGAGGACGTGGAGGCAGAGGTGGACTAGGCGGAGACACAGGCAATGGAGCTGCCTCTGCAGGTACCAGGGGTTTACGCGGAAATACAGGAGTTTCTGGCTTAGATGGTTATAACGGACGAAAAGGTCAAATTTCTATTATTCAAATAAATTAAAAACCTTCATCAATACTTTGTATCTTTGTACAGATGGAAGAAAGAAGAAGAAGACCTGTATCAGATTGGTTACCAATTACAAAAAAAGAACTGGAGGCACACGGATGGGAGGAGCTGGATATTGTATTGGTTTCTGGGGATGCGTATGTTGACCATCCTTCTTTTGGTCCGGCGGTAATTGGTCGTATTATTGAAAGCGAAGGCTTTCGTATAGGTATAATTCCGCAGCCGAATTGGCAAGATGATTTACGGGATTTTAAAAAATTCGGAAAACCAAAGTATTTTTTTGGAGTCACCTCTGGCTGTATGGATTCTATGGTGAACCATTACACCGCCGGCAAACGTAAACGTTCATCAGACTCATACACCCCTGGTGGTGAGGCTGGTTTTAGGCCAGATTATGCAACCATTGAATACACCAAAATATTAAAAAGTATATATCCAGATGTACCCGTTGTAATTGGCGGGATTGAAGCATCATTACGCCGGGTTACCCATTATGATTATTGGAAAGACACCCTTTTTCCAAATATTTTAGAGCTAAGCGGGGCAGATTTATTGGTGTATGGAATGGGTGAAAAACCACTGCGCGAATTATTGCGATTGGTGAAAAGAGGTGTACCGTTAGCATCCATTAAAACCATACCACAAACCGCAGTTTTAATTCCGAAAGAAGAACCGTTACCCAAAAATAAAAATTGGGAAGATGTAGAACTAAGCTCGCACGAAACCTGTTTAAAAGATAAGATCGCTTATGCCAGCAATTTTAAAGTTGTTGAGGTAGAATCAAACAAACTAATTGCACGACGAATTGTGCAACAAAGTGGCGATTATCAGCTTGTAATTAACCCGCCGTACAAAACCATGACGGAGGAAGAAATCGATAAATCATTTGATTTGCCGTATACTCGCTTACCACACCCAAAATACCATAAGCGGGGACCGATTCCGGCGTATGAAATGATTAAATTTTCAATTAACATGCACCGCGGTTGTTTTGGGGGGTGTAGTTTTTGTACCATTTCAGCCCATCAGGGAAAATTTATCGCCTCACGTAGTGAAGAATCGATTATGAAAGAGGTAGAACAAGTTGTGGAAGATCCGGATTTTAAAGGGTACATTTCTGACTTGGGTGGCCCGTCCGCAAATATGTATCGGATGAAAGGAATCGTTGAAAGCATTTGCGAAAAATGTGTAAGCCCTTCTTGCATTCACCCGGTAGTTTGTTCAAATTTAGATACAAGCCATAAACCATTAACCAACTTATATAAAAAGGTAGACAATCATCCGAAAGTAAAAAAGGCATTTGTAGGCTCTGGTATTCGGTATGATTTATTAGTGAAAGATTACAACAAAAACTTAAATGAGGCAGAGGCAGACGAGTATTTAGAACAGGTGGTAACACGCCATATTTCTGGCCGTTTAAAAGTTGCACCCGAACACACGGCAGATGATACACTGCGTGTTATGCGGAAACCCTCGTTTCGTCATTTCCATAAATTTAAAGAAAGTTACGACCGTATTCAAGCCAAAAATGGCCTAAAACAACCGCTTATTCCTTATTTTATCTCCTCGCACCCCGGTTGTAAAGAAGAGGACATGGCAAACCTTGCTGCCGAAACTAAAGACATGGGCTTTCAGTTAGAACAAGTGCAAGATTTTACACCTACGCCAATGACAGTGGCCACCGTTATTTATTATGCAGGTGTCCATCCATATACATTAAAGCCCACATTTGTTCCAAAATCCAAACAAGAAAAAAAAGACCAACACCGTTTTTTCTTTTGGTATAAACCAGAAAACAAACAATGGGTAAAAGACAAATTGCTAAATGCTGGCAAACCAGAACTGCTCGAAAAATTAGTAGGCAACCCTAAACAAGCTGATGGACGAAAACTACCAAAGTGGTTGGAAGAAAAGCGCGCAAATCAAAAAAAGACGAAGGGCGGAAAAAGACATCAACCACGTAAAAAAAGGCATTAAATCAGGCAAAGTGAACTTGAATCAAAATGAATATTCCGTTAGTTTAGGTCAGCATGGAGCAAAGTAAGGTATTTTGGTTTACAGGCTTATCGGGTGCGGGCAAAACAACCGTAGCTACGGCGGTTTTAGAAGAGCTAAAGAAAAAAAACAAAGCTTTTATGTTGCTTGACGGGGACGTTTTAAGACAAGGACTGTGCAATAATTTATCGTTTACACTTGCAGATCGAAAAGAAAACATTCGCCGCGTGGCAGAAGTCAGCAAGCTTTTTTTGAAGGCAAATGTTTCATGTTTGTGCACATTCATTAGTCCTACGCATGAAATTCGTAAAATGGCTCAACAGATTATTGGTGCAGATGCGTTTCATGAAATATACATAAATACACCATTAGAGGTGTGCGAAAAAAGAGACCCTAAAGGGCTTTATAAAGCTGTAAGACGCGGAGAGATAAAAAACTTCACCGGTATAGATTCTGTATACGAAGTGCCAAATCACCCCGATTTAATTTTAAATTGCGCCGAAAATAATTTGTTAAAAAATGTGCAGCAAGTGCTGGATTTCATTACCTTAGAAAATTCATTATAACTTATGACACAGGCAAAAGCCATCCAACCTTTTTCGTGTTCGTACAGCCCAAATGTGCCCGAATTATTGAGTAAACTCGGTTGCTCTTTGGCTATTTCAACTTATCAAGCCGGAAAACTCGTTTTTATTTCTCCGAAAGATGAAGAGCACTTAGTTCAATTACCCCGAACGTTCGATAAACCAATGGGAATTGCTTATGACGCAGAAAAAGAAAAACTAGGCTTGGCTTGCCGATCCAGTGTCGAAATTTTTCGGAATGTAGATGAATTGGCAACGCATTATCCAAGGGCAAAAAATAAATATGATGCATTGTTTATGCCGCGCATGTCTTATTACACGGGCAATACAGATTTACATGACTTAAGTTTTGGAGTAGATGACCGTATTTTTGGAGTGAACACCCGCTTTTCATGTATTGTTGAAATTACAGAAGATTATAGCTTTAAACCCTATTGGCAACCTTCATTTATTTCCAAATTAACAGGTGAAGACCGGTGTCATTTAAATGGGATGATTTTAAAAAATGGAGTGCCAAAATACGCCACATCATTTAATCAAGGCGATCATTTACAAAGTTGGCGTAAAAATATAACAACAACAGGAACGTTTATAGATGTAGCGTCCAATGAAATACTGTTAGATAATTTGGGAATGCCACATTCTCCGGTGATGATAGGCGATAAAATATACGTACTACTTTCTGCCACGGGTCAATTAATG
Source organism: Crocinitomicaceae bacterium (assembly GCA_963736585.1). Taxonomy (GTDB): domain Bacteria; phylum Bacteroidota; class Bacteroidia; order Flavobacteriales_D; family Crocinitomicaceae; genus Crocinitomix. The sequence continues at coordinate 236,862 of CAVTPI010000005.1, forward strand.
CAAATAGATGCAAGCAAGGGCAAAGCAGAAGAGGTGATTAATTTAAACGGATTTGTGAGAGGATTTGGGCATATAAATGAATACGCATTCATAGGTTTATCCAAACTACGGAAAAACTCAAGCACTTTTGCCCAATTAAAAATAGCCGATAAAGCCAACCATTCGGGTGTTGCAATCGTACATTTACCTACAGGCAGTTATTGTGGACAAATTAAATACCACGCATCTGTCGACGAAATTTACGATATTGAAGTAATACCGCATAAAACAAGACCAAATATTTTGAGTACTAATATGCCAGAGGGCAGCTTGGGAATTAGCATTCCTGAACACACCTACTGGGCACAACCAACCAAAACTGATGAAAAAAAATTCTAGACAACACAGCGTATTGAATTTCAAGCGGCTTGCTCGAAAAATCAATGAGTTAATTACGTCTGGCCAATGGTCAACCTTAGGAAAAGATAAGCAAAAGACATTAACACTTTCGTTAGCCTACTACTTTCAAAAAGTAAAGGCGTTTTTGGGCAAAAGAAAATTAGCGCGAATTTTGGGTGCAGCATGTATTCTTTTTTCAGTTTCGGCAACTGCGCAAACGGCCTTTGGTCCACGACAAGAAAATCCATTTGGCACTGAAGTTATAGAAGATGCTTACATTAGACGAGTAGCCTTTGGAGATTTAGACAATGATGGAGATTTAGACTTAATCACCAATGAGTATGGTTACGAAGGTGGTTTAATCTATCAAGAAAATACTGGAACAGCCGAAGCACCGGTTTATAGCGGGTCTGTAGAAAATCCATTCGGCATTGCTCCGGTAGCTGAATATACATTTTTCCCTAGCCTGGTAGACATTGATGATGATGGCGATTTAGACCTTTTCACTTCGGGATATTACGGAATTGTTAGCTTTTTTGAAAATACGGGAACACCAGAAGCTCCTGCTTTTGCCGCCCCAACAGAAAATCCATTTGGCCTTTCACCATTAGATTATAACTTTTTGATTTCTACTGCAGATTTGGATGATGACGGTGATGTTGACTTTGTGTTTACGGCGTATGATGAAGATGAAGGGATTTGGTCAATCGGTTATGCTGAAAATACAGGAACAGCAGAAGATGCTGCGTTTGGAGTTCCGGAATTTAGCCCGTTCGGTATCGAATTAACACCAGTTACGGGAGAATATGTAAGTTTTGTAGACTTTGCAGATTTGGATGATGATGGTGATTTAGACATGATAAGAACAACCATTTACAGCTCTTCTTTATATTATCATGAAAATATAGGAACGGCAACTGCTCCTGCTTTTGCTGCGGGTGATGGTGTTATTAACCCTTTTGGGATTGGAGTCTTAGATGTTGATTCTTATTTTATTCACCCCACCTTTGCCGATATAGATGATGATGGTGATTCAGATTTATTTGTGACGGGTTATTACGGCGAAACATTTTTCTTTGAAAACTTAACCCCAGGTGGCCCGGATTGTGAAGGGGAATTAACAATTGAAACTTCGGGCGTTACTTGTCCGGATGACGAAGACGGCAGTATTAATATTTCAGTAACAGGCGGTGCCGCACCGTTTACTTATGATATTGGCGACGGAGCGGTAGACAGCGGTTTGTTTACAGACCTGGACGCTGGAGACTACACAGTTATTGTTACAGACGACACCGGTTGTGAATTTGAAGAAGATGTGACAGTAGAAAGTCCAGATGAAATTGAGGTTGTGAGTACAATTGTACCCGAAGCCACTGGCGGTGATGGTGAAATAGCCATTACGACAACAGGCGGAACAGGTGACTACACTTATGCGTGGAGCGGCCCGGGTGGCTTTACTTCTGCAGATGAAGACCTGACAGGGCTTGTCGGCGGTACTTACACACTTACAATTACAGATGATAACGGTTGTACGTTTGTAACAACAGTGGTTGTAGAATCTACAGCCTCCATTAATCAAGAAAATCCCGTTTTCAATGTTTATCCAAATCCTTCTACTGGTCTTATAACTATTGAATATAACGGAAACGAGCTAACCAGCCTTAATGTTATGGACATGACAGGTAGAATCATTATCAGTCACACGCAAATTAGCCAACAGTCCATGTATTCTATTGATTTATCAAATTTTGAAGATGGATCATACCTACTCGAGTTAAATTTTGATGGTTCAAAGCAAATAAAGCGAATCATTAAGAAGTAAAGTAACCAAAAAAGGGTTATGTTGAGGGTATTACAGTATGACACCTCCGGCAATTGTCGCGTGAGTCATCAGATCAATTAGAATGAAACATCCCAATGGTTTTAGGGTACTATATTGCGCTGTAATTATGGGTTGATTTGTTTTAATCGTTGCTTCAAAAAGTGTGTTAAGTTGAACACCTTCAGTTTTAGTTTCTGTTCTTATTTTGCGCAGTTTACATTGCGTTTCTTGTGTTCCAATACGAATTAAATAGGAAAGCGAAGTATCTAATGCATTTTCATCCATCCAGCATAATTTAGCTTGTACTGAGCGTGATATATGAGGTTTCTCCTCGTGCTCAGCCACAATTAATTCTCCACGCGAAACAGCCAAATTATCTTCGAGCTGAATTGCAGCATGTTGGCCTTTTTTAAGCCGTGGTAATGATTTTTCGAATTGAATAATCTGCTTGACTTTAGTCACATTATTACTGGGCAATAACCGAACGGTATCTCCAATTTCAATTGCTCCGGCTATTGCCGTACCCATGTAATAGTGAATCTCATCCTTTTTAGACAGTAGCTGAACCGGAAAGCAAAACGGACTTTCTACCTCTAGTTCTTTCGGAATAGAGGTCAATAATTCCAGCAACGAATGGTCATTATACCACTCTATTTTTTTTGAATGTACGGTTATATTTTCGCCAGTTGTGGCGCACGTAGGAATAAAATAAGGTGTTTTTACAAAAGCAGGTAAATGCGCCAAAATTTTTTCTTTAATCTGCCCAAAAATTGCCTCATCAAACTGAACCAAGTCCATTTTATTTATGCAGACGATCAACTGTTTAATTTGAAGCAGGTTTGCTATTTTTAAATGCAGTTCGGTTTGTGATGTTACTCCATTTTTAGCATTAATCAGCAACACCAAAAAGTCCGCGTTAGATGCTCCGGTAAACATATTGCGTGTATATTCAGCATGGCCGGGGCAATCCGCAATAATAAAGCGCCTGTTTATCGTGGTAAAATACTTGTAACTAACGTCAATGGTAATGCCTTGCTCCCTTTCTTCGCGTAAACCGTCCGTAATTTGGGCAAAATTTATGTGCGTTTCATCCGTAGTTGCAGTTAAGCTAACCGCTTCAAGTTGATCTTTTTTCAACGAATTGGTTTCAAAAAGCAGTCTGCCAATAAGCGTACTTTTGCCATCATCAACACTGCCGGCGGTTAAAAAGCGTACAATTTCCATAATGGTAAAAATAACCGTTCTTTTTTCGGTCTTCCATGGCTGATTTTGATCGTTTATCATCCATACGCGCCCCTCTTTCCGATACTTCCGCTTCTGTTATTTCTTGAATAACTTGCTTTATGGTTGATGCGCTAGAAACTACAGCTGCCGTACAAGTCATATCGCCCACTGTTCTGAACCGTACTTCTTCTTCAAAAACGGTTTCACCATCCATCTGAATGTACTCTGAGTAGGGCATTAATGCTCCATCTCGCCAAAAAACTTTCCGTTTATGGGCAAAATAGGTTGAAGGAACGGTCATTTTTTCTCGGTCGATATAATGCCAAACATCTAGTTCTGTCCAATTGCTTAATGGGAATATGCGTACATTTTCACCCGCGTCAATTCTTCCGTTATAAATGTTCCATAATTCGGGTCGTTGTTTTTTCACTTCCCAGCCGCCACGTGTGCTACGTACAGAGAAAATGCGTTCTTTTGCACGCGCTTTCTCTTCGTCTCTTCGCGCACCGCCTATACACGCATCAGCACGTAATAATCGAATTTGGTCTAAAAGGGTAGCGGTCTGCAATTGGTTGCGGCTCGCATCCCTTCCTTTTTCTTCTTCTACGCGGCCGTCGTCAATGCTTTTTTGAACATAGCCAATCGTTAAATCAAGCTGATAGTCTTTTACCACGTTGTCTCTAAACTCAATCGTTTCATTGAAATTGTGTCCGGTGTCAATGTGTAAAACCTTAAAAGGAATCGGTAAAGGCCAAAAAGCTTTCTGCGCTAGTTTTATTAGTGTCAACGAATCTTTACCACCCGAAAAAAGAAGAACCGGACGTTTAAATTGCCCCGCCACTTCACGCAATATGTGAATGGCTTCTTCTTCTAACTCCTGTGGAAACATAGCTGATTTAATTGAGTGCTGTTAAAATACAAAATTTTGTGCATTTGATCGAACGATAAAAACTCAAGCCGTGTTGTTTTTTAACCCAAAAAATGTCGTTACTGAAAAAAAATAGGCAGTTGCTGAAAAAAAGCAAATTAAAATAAACCAATTCACTACCTTATTGTCAGTTAAGTTTGGGGGACACCCAATCGCGTAAAGCATTAGGGTGTCGGTTTGTAAAAAGTAACAAAGGTTAAGTCTTTGTATTAGTGAAAGGAGTTATTGTTATAATAGCTCCTTTTTTTATGCTTACATTTCTGAACTCATAGTGATCACAAAAATAGTTTTTCAATCTTGTACCCACAACTTTTTACATTGAGCCATTTAATGGGGCTGATTACATGACTTGCGGCTTTAGAATCCATTGGTAAAGTGTTCACACTCCTCCCCAACTTTTTGGACTGACTCGTTATTATTCAAGATGTAGTTTTTAAAACTTTTACCAAAAAAATTATGAACGAAAGCCCAAAATTCTTAACTTGAAGATGCAGGGTACAAATCAGTTGTACAAAAATAGCTTTATCGCATGAAAAAGAAACCACGTATTTTAGTAGTGGCTTTAGCGGCCATTGCGGTTTGTTGGATATTTTTTCCTTCTTTGAACACCAAACGAACAGGTAGCACATCCAAAACCGACAAAACAGAACGTGCCAATACAATTAAAAAAAATGAGCACAACATATTCCAACATGACAATTAACCCAAAATCTAGGTCGAACAGTTATAAAATATAAAAACAGGTATTTATTTTTTTATAAAAAAAAGCGCTCAATTGCGCGGTTAAAAAAATCGCTAAATATCAACCCTTTGCGATTTTTCGGCATACGTATTTTTACCTATTTCAGCTTTTTTAATTCTACGTTATTTAACGGTTAAATCATGCTATCCAGTAAGTTAGCACTTTTTTTGCATCAGAAATATACACTATATTCGGGTTCTCTAACTTTTATTAACTAAAAAAACAAAACAACTATGGATCCTTTTATTGGTCAAATTCAACCTTTCGGATTTAACTTTGCACCACGTGGGTGGGCAAAATGTGATGGGCAATTAATCGCCATCTCTTCAAACAGTGCTTTATTTTCATTACTAGGAACAACATTTGGTGGTGACGGAAGAACTACGTTTGGATTGCCAGATTTACGTGGAAGAAGTATAGTACACATTGGGCATGGCCCCGGACTTTCTACCATTACATGGGGAGAACGAGGCGGAACAGAACAGCTTTACGTTACGCAAGCTAACATGCCTTCGCACTCTCACTCGCTAATTAACGGAGTAGCAAACGTAGTTGTCCACACAACAAGTAATGAAGAGGTTGCCTCTTCTACAGACAATGGCGCAAACGGATTAGGTACAGGTGGTACAGGAATGCCAGATATTTATAGAGAAGAGCCAACAAACGCAGACAGACTTGCCGGTGTTACAATTTCTGGAACAACATCTGCTAGTGGTGGAAACATTCCGCTACAATCACGTAACCCGTTTTTAGGAATTAATGTGTGTATTGCAGAGTTTGGAATTTTTCCGTCTCGTAGCTAAAATTGAATAAACCAAAAAATAGGGGAGGTAATTGTTGCCTCCTCTTTTTCAGTTTAAATGATATGAAAGAAAAAATAGGAGTTTTAATACCACAATCAAATGCACATCCGTTAATCGGTAAATCGTTTATAAATGGTTTGCGGTTGGCGTTGGCAGATTTAGAAGTAGATTATTGTGTTGAAAGCATTGGACTTGGAGAAGACCCGAAACAACAAATTAATGCTTTTCAAAAACTTTCCTATCAAGAAAATGTTACCCTCACTACCGGAATTGTAGGACATAATCAATTTTCTGAATTGGCTAACTTTGTGTCCAATAATAATGAGGTACTACTCGCTTCAGACTTAGGTTCAAACGCTTCGGTAGATTTACCGAAAGGCGTATTTAAAAATTCGCTTGAACTGCGCCAATCATTAAAATCATTGGTGCATCACTTAGCAAACAAAAAGCCATTGGACATTGCAACATCAACATGTTATTATGAGGCGGGCTATGGGTTTATTTCTGCATTAGAAGAAGCCATTCATGAAACCGAAAACACGGCATTTGCAGGACACTACATTACCCCATTACACCCCAGAGAGAATGAAAGCACCATTATGCGTGAAACGTTTGAAAGTTGCAATCCAGATGTAATTGTAGGTTTTCACAATGGTGTTTTTGCACAGGAACATGCAAGTTATTTGAGCGAACAACCCTCTGTTATGGATAAACCAATGTATTGTTTGCCCTTTTCTTTTTTAACAGAAACCGCTACTGAATACCCGCATATTGCATCAAACATTAAGCTCGTTTCCTCCTGGTTTCCAGAGTTAGATAATGATGCGAATAAAGTATTTGTGGAAAAACAACTAAAAAATTACCAAAAAACACCTGACTTTTTTGCCCTAATGGGATATGAAAACGGATTAGTTATTGCAAACGCACTCACTCAAAAAGAAGGCACCATTGCCGATCGCATTAGCAATACGAATATTAAAGGCCCAAGAGGTATAATTCGTTTCCAAAATCAAGAAACTAGCTTTGAAAACCATTGTTGGAATCAAAATTTGAACCATGAAAATAAGGTAGTTAGGTCAAAATTTTTAACTTTACCAAGCGCACCCAAAATTTATCAAGCCATAGAAAATCAAGGATGGTTTAACGCTTACCTATGTCATTAACACAGCAGTTATGTTAAAACAATATACTTTATTTATACTTCTATCCTTAGTCTCGTTTTTTTCCAATGCGCAGTTAGCTGCTGGAGATATTGCTTTTTTAGGGATGAATACAGATGCAGAAGAAGGATTTGCATTTATAACCCTTACCGATATTCCCGGTGGAGAAGAAATTTACTTTTCTGATCGTGGTATTGTTAATGCTTCGTCCTGGAATGTTTCAATAGAAATGACCCTAACTTTTACAACACCACCAGCTGGAATTTCATGTGGAACGGTAGTGAGTTTTGTAGAAACAGGAGCAGACGTTCTCACTATTTCTGGTGCGCCTGGCGCTTCTTACTCCTTTTTAACCACGCCCTTTAATTTAGGAGCGGGTGACCAAATAACGGCTTTTCAATACGCTCCGGCAGGCTTTCCACCAACGCCGGGAGACGCAACCTTTATAGCAGGAATCCATACAAATCATGAAGATGGGTGCGAAGATGCGACTACCCTTTGGACATTAGAAGCATGCGTGTCTAACACGTCAGAATCTGCATTGCCTCCGGGTTTAACAAACGGCGTAAATGCTATGGCATTAACACCCGGCGGACCAGAAATTGATAATGGAAGATATAGCGGAACATTAACCGGAACGTCAGATTTTATTAGAGGAGAAATAAATGACTACACCAATTGGGTAATATCAGATGACGCCCCTTATGACATTACGCCAGGAGTATTTTCTCCTGCCGTAGAATGTGTAGCACCATGCGATAATCCGGATGTACCGACATTGGCGTATAGTCCTGAAATTATTTGTGAGGGAGAAACCGCTACACTTAGTATTACAGGAGCTTTGAATGATGCCACAGAATGGCATATTTATACGGGTTCTTGTGGTGGGACAGAAGTAGGCACCACTGCTGGTGGTTCAATTGCTGTTACACCCGAAGCACCGTCTACTACCTATTTTGTAAGAGGCGAGGGTGGTTGTGTTACGCCGGGTAGCTGCGGGTCAATAATCGTTACACTGGCTGCAGAAGATGACCCTACTTTTTTTTATGACGAATTAGTTTATTGCCCTAATGGGGAAGATCCTTCACCAACGGCAACAGAGGCAGGAGGTACTTTTTCTGGCACACCCGGTGGATTAGTAATTGATGCTGCGTCTGGTTTAATTGATTTATCAGAAAGTGCCTTAGGTACGTATACCATAATGCACACAACAAGTGGTGCCTGTCCAAACTCCACAACCTCCTCCTTTACAATTGAAGATAACGAAAACCCCGTTCCAGACTTAGATGAACTACCAGATATTACTGCAGAATGTGAAGTAACATCCTTACCTACACCCAGTGTAACCGATAATTGTACAGGGTTGGTCACCATTACCAATGATGCTGACTTACCAATTTCAGAACCGGGTACAACCATTGTCACTTGGACGTATGACGACGGAAATGGCAACAGTACTACACAAACTCAAACCATTTTAATCAATGATATTTCTGGCCCCACGCCTGATGTAGAAACATTAGCAGACATCACCGCAGAATGCGAAGTTACAACACTATCATTTCCAACTGCTACTGATAATTGCGGAGGGGCGGTAGTGGTTTCAAATGATGCATCTTTACCAATTACAGATGAAGGCTTAACAACTGTTGTTTGGACGTATACAGATGTAAATGGCAATACGACCACGCAGCCTCAAAACGTAATTTTAAATGACATTACGCCACCCTTACCAACAGAAGATCCGCTTGAAAATATTAATACAGCTTGCGCGTTAACAGAATTGGAAACACCTGTTGCAACGGACAATTGTTCGGATGAAGTAACCGTTACGACAGACGCTACTTTCCCTATTACAGAAAGCACCACAATCATTTGGACGTATGATGACGGAAACGGGAATATAGTAACCCAATCGCAAGAAATTGTATTTGATCCTATTGATGTTTCAGTAACAGCAGATGCAATTACACTTACTGCGAATAATTTAGATGCAGATACCTACCAATGGGTAGATTGTGATGAAAGTTTCGAACCCATAGTAGGGGCAAACTCACCTTCATTTGAAGCGCCTGAAAATGGAAATTATGCCGTTGTTATTACAGAAAATACGTGTACGGACACATCTGCATGCATAGCGATTACGCAAGTAGGGCTGGAGCAATGGGATGAAATAAAACTAACTATTTACCCGAATCCCGTATCTACTGATTTTGTCACGATTGTTTCAGAAGCGGAAATAAGTACCGTAAAATTAGTAGATTTAGCTGGAAAATCAATTCCGGTTGTTTATCACCCCACTACAAATAGGGTAGATTTGACACCAATTACGAAAGGAACGTACATTCTAATGATTCGGACAAACACAAATCAACTTGTTAGAACGTCAATTATTAAATTATAAATAAACCAAACCAATACTATTGTCAAATGGAAAAAATAAAACACTTATTACTCAGTCTTATTTTTGTTTCGTCAGCCGCTTTCGGGCAACTTGCCGCGGGTGATATTGCATTTTTAGGAATGAATACAGATGCGCAAGAGGGTTTTGCATTTATTACGTTAAATGATATTCCAGGGGGTGAAGAAATTTATTTTTCAGACCGTGGGGTCGTTAACGCTTCCTCTTGGAATGTTTCAATAGAAATGACCTTAATATTTACCGCCCCTCCGGCAGGAATTCCTTGCGGAACAGTTGTAAGCTTAGTTGAAACAGGCGCTGATATTATCACCATTACAGGTGTGGCAGGTGCGTCTACAACCTTTTTAACAACCCCTTTTAACTTGGGCGCTGGAGATCAAATAACGGCATTTCAATACGCGCCGGCTGGTTTTCCACCAACCCCGGGAGACGCAACCTTTATTGCGGGAATCCATACGAATCATGAAGATGGTTGTGTAGAACTGCCCTTCGGGTTGGACATTGGAGGCATGTGTTTCCAATACATCAGAATCCGCAATTCCCCCGGGTTTAACAAATGCCGTAAACGCAATTTCTATGACACCCGCTGGGCCAGAAATTGACAATGCAAAGTACAACGGAACACTTACGGGTACATCAACAGCATTACGAGCGGCAATTAATAATAATGCGAATTGGATAACCAATGATGGCCCTCCATTTGATTTGACTCCGACCAATTATCCATCACCATCTGTTACGTGTGCTGCGCCATGTACAGATCCAGATATTCCCACAGTTTCATCTGCTCCAGGCATTATCTGTGACGGAAACTCCGCACTTTTAACCATCTCTGGGGATAAAGGTGATGCAACACAATGGAGTATATATACAGGTTCTTGCGGAGGAACACTGGTTGGGACAACGGCTGGTTCAACTATAATTGTAACACCAACACCACCTTCAACAACTTATTTTATTCGCGGTGAAGGCGGATGCGTTACACCAGGCTCTTGCGCAACAATAACCGTTACCACTACGGCTAGAGAGGATGCTACATTCAATTACTCGGCTGCTGCTTATTGTGTAAATGGAACCGACCCAAGTCCTACAGTTAGTGGCGTTGGAGGCGGATCGTTTTCAAGTGTTCCCGGTGGTTTGTCATTAAACGGCGCTACAGGCCAAATTGACTTATCTGCCTCTACACCAAATACATATACGGTTACCTATACGACGGGTGGTCTTTGTGCAGGTTCAGAATCTGTTTCGGTAACGATCAATGCATTGGATAATGCTTCATTTAGCTATTCAGCTGCTACTTATTGTGTAAGTGATGGTGACCCAACACCAACAATCACAGGCTTAGGGGGTGGTACATTCAGTGCGGGTGCTGGTTTATCGATCAACACAAGTACAGGTGCTATTGATGTTTCATTGTCGACACCGGGTACTTATACCGTAACGTACACTACTGTGGGTGCTTGCCCAAATAGTGCCTCTGCTACGGTAATCATTAATGGGTTAGATGACGCTTCGTTTAGTTATTCGGCGGCGACTTATTGTGCTGGTGATACTGACCCAACACCAACAGTCACAGGCTTAGGGGGTGGTACATTCAGCGCTGGTGCTGGTTTGTCGATCAACGCAAGTACAGGTGCTATTGATGTTTCAGCATCTACACCGGGTACATATACTGTAACGTACACTACTTCGGGCGCTTGCCCAAATAGTTCTTCTGTTTCGGTAACGATCAATGCATTGGATAATGCTTCATTTAGCTATTCAGCTGCCGCTTATTGTGTAAGTGACAGTGACCCAACACCAACCATTACAGGCTTAGGTGCTGGTACATTCAGTGCGGGTGCTGGTTTATCGATCAACACAAGTACAGGTGCTATTGATGTTTCATTGTCGACACCGGGTACTTATACCGTAACGTATACTACTGTGGGTGCTTGCCCAAATAGCGCCTCTGCTACGGTAACCATTAATGGGTTAGATGACGCTTCGTTTAGTTATTCGGCGGCCACTTATTGTGCTGGTGATACTGACCCAACACCAACAGTCACAGGCTTAGGGGGTGGTACATTCAGCGCTGGTGCTGGTTTGTCGATCAACGCAAGTACAGGTGCTATTGATGTTTCAGCATCTACACCGGGTACATATACTGTAACGTACACTACTTCGGGCGCTTGCCCAAATAGTTCTTCTGTTTCGGTAACGATCAATGCATTGGATAATGCTTCATTTAGCTATTCAGCTGCTACTTATTGTGTAAGTGACAGTGACCCAACACCAACCATTACAGGCTTAGGGGGTGGTACATTCAGTGCGGGTGCTGGTTTATCGATCAACGCAAGTACCGGTGCTATTGATGTTTCATTGTCGACACCGGGTACTTATACCGTAACGTACACTACTGTGGGTGCTTGCCCAAATAGCGCCTCTGCTACGGTAACCATTAATGGGTTAGATGACGCTTCGTTTAGTTATTCAGCGGCCACTTATTGTCCAAACGGAAGTGACCCAACGCCTGTTATTACCGGACTTGCCGGAGGCAGTTTTACAAGTTCACCCGTTGGGTTAGTAATAAATGCGACCACAGGAGAAATTGATTTGGATGGCTCTACTATTGGAACATATACGATAACATACACGACAGCAGGGGCTTGTCCAAATACGAGTGCTGTTACTGTAACAATAGAAGATACAGAAGCACCGGTTGTGGATGTAATAACATTACCAACTTTAACCGCACAATGCGAAGTTACAAGTTTAACAGCCCCAACAGCAACAGATAATTGTAGTGGAGCAATAACGGGTATTGGAGATGCCGTATTACCAATAACTGAATCAACCACCATCACGTGGACTTATACAGATGAAAGCGGAAATGAGGTGACACAAGAACAAAATGTAGTTGTTGATGATACCACTCCTCCAGTAGCCGACGCAGCGACACTGCCAACACTGACAGGAGAATGCGAAATAACAAGCTTGGTTGCACCTACAGCAACAGATAATTGTGGCGACTTTGCAACGGTAAATAATGATGCCACATTGCCTATAACCGCTTCCACTACCATAACATGGACATACACTGACATGAGTGGAAATGCTTCAACCCAAACGCAAAATGTTATAATTGATGACATGACACCACCAGTGGCAGACTTGGCAACATTACCAACCTTAACAGACGAATGTGAAATTGCAACATTAGTAACACCATCTGCTACGGACAACTGTGGCGCCCTAATAGTAGTAAGTAATGACGTAACGTTACCAATTACTGAGTCTACCACCATCACATGGACATATACAGATGCGGGCGGAAACACATCTACTCAAACACAAAGTGTTGTAATTGATGATGTGACTGCACCAGTAGCCGACGCGGTAACCTTACCTACCTTAACGGACGAGTGTGAAATTTCAACATTAGTAACGCCATCTGCTACGGACAACTGTGGTGGAACGGTAACAGTTTCAAATGATGTGACATTACCACTTACGGCGTCAACCACAATTACATGGACGTATACAGATGAAGATGGAAATGCCTCTACACAAACGCAAAGTGTTGTAATTGATGATGTGACTGCACCAGTAGCCGACGCGGTAACCTTACCTACCTTAACGGACGAGTGTGAAATTTCAACATTAGTAACGCCATCTGCTACGGACAACTGTGGTGGAACGGTAACAGTTTCAAATGATGTGACATTACCACTTACGGCGTCAACCACAATTACATGGACGTATACAGATGAAGATGGAAATGCCTCTACCCAAACGCAAAGTGTTGAAATTAATGATGTAACTGCACCGTCTCCGGATGTGGTAACCTTACCGACTTTAACGGCAGAATGTGAAATTACCAGCTTAGTTGCTCCAACTGCTACAGATAACTGCGGCGGGGCTGTAACGGTATCAAATGATGCAATACTGCCAATTACAACTTCTACTACAATTACGTGGACGTATACAGATGAAAGCGGAAACAGCACTTCACAAACCCAAACAGTGGAGATTAATGATGAGACAGATCCGGTAATTGATTTTGATACATTGGATGATGTGGTTGCAGAATGTGAGTTAACGTCTTTAGTGCCGCCAACTGCAACTGATAATTGTGCGGACGAAGTAATCGTTACGAGTGACGCGGTGTTACCGATAACGGAGTTGGGAACAACAGAAGTAACGTGGACGTTTGATGACGGCAATGGAAATGTTATTACAGAAACACAAAATGTTATTGTAAATGACCTTAATGCACCAACGCCAGACACTGAAATTTTGGCAGCAATAACAGCAGAATGTGAAGTAACTGTGCTAGACGAGCCAACGGCAACGGATAACTGTGGGGGCGTAGTAACGATTACAAATGACGCTATATTGCCACTTACGGAATCAACAACTATTACATGGACGTATACGGATGAAAGTGGGAACGCTACTGTGCAAACGCAAGATGTGCTTATTGAAGACATTACAGCGCCTGTAGCGGATGTTGAAGTGTTAACTACCCTAACGGATGAATGTGAAATTACAGAATTAGATATGCCTACCGCAACTGATAATTGCGCGGGTGAGGTAACTGTAACGTCAGATGTGGTGTTGCCAATAACAGAATCAACCACTATCAATTGGACATATACGGATGAAAGTGGTAACACAGCTGTTCAAACTCAAGAAGTATTTATCGAAGACATTACAGCACCTGTTCCAGATATAGACGAGTTACCAGACTTATTTGCAGAATGTGAAATTGCAACGATTGAAACATTACCCACCGCAACAGACAATTGTGCTGGTGAAGTGATTGTTACGAATGATGCTACATTTCCAATAACTGCGTCTACAATTATTACGTGGACGTTTACTGATGAAAGTGGAAATGCAATAACACAATCCCAAGCGGTATTAATTGAGGATATTACGGCGCCAACGCCAGCGATTGAACTTTTAGAGGACATTGTGGCTGAATGTGAGGTAACGACCTTAGAAACACCAGCAGCTACAGACAATTGTGTTGGCAGTGTCACAGTTACCAATGATGCTACATTACCAATTACAGAATCCACAACAATTACGTGGACGTATACGGATGAAACTGGAAATGCCATTACTCAAACGCAATCAGTAATAATTGATGATGTAACCCCACCAATGCCGGATGAGGAAATATTACCGACCATTGAAGTAACGTGTGCATTAGAAGAAATAGAAACTGCACCAACAGCAACAGATAATTGTGCAGGTGTGGTGGCTGTTATAAATGATGCAACGTTGCCAATAACTGAGTCTACCACAATTACATGGACATTTACAGATGAAAGCGGAAACACAACTGTTCAAACGCAAGAGGTAATCGTTTCTCCGATCGACGTTTCAACTACGATTGAAGGTACTATTGTAATTCAAGCAAATAATTCAGATGCTGATAGCTATCAGTGGATTGATTGCCTGCTAGGTGATGTTGAAATTCCCGGTGAAACAAACCAAACGTTTGAACCAACGGAAAACGGTACTTATGCAGTGGTAATATCTCAGGGAATTTGTTCAGATACTTCTGACTGTGTAGAAATTACATCTATCGGGATTGATGAAAATGAAGCCCTTAATGTGGTGATTTATCCAAATCCGGTTACTGCACAACAATTTACAGTATCTACATCCGCAAAAATAACTGCCATTACGGTGGTGGATATGAGCGGAAGAGTAGTTGAAGTAAATGCAGAATTAGCAACAGGCACAGTAAAATTTAACGGAGTTGAATCGGGTAACTACATTGTAAACGTAACAACAGAAATTGGTGTAATTCAGCGTCAAGTTGTGGTGTTGCACCACTAATTATTGTGAAAAACGCACACCGTCGGGTTGTACATCCAGCTGAGCAATTTTACCTACGTAAATGGCTCTGTTGTCGGTAATGTGCCCCACCGGAAAATTAAAACATACAGGAATATCCAAAGAGGAGACATGGCTTAAAATGATCTCCTCTGCGGTGCTTCCATAAGGCACGGCAGAATCTTTCATATTCGTCATACCACCCACAATTAAGCCCTTTAGTTGGCTTAACTTTCCAGATTTTTTTAGTGCGTAAAACATCCGGTCAATACTGTAATAGGCTTCACCAATCTCTTCAATAAATAAAATTTTATTCGCATAATTTGGGTCAGAGTCTGTTCCGATTAATGAATATAAAATGGCCAAATTGCCTCCAATAACATGACCTGTTGCTTTGCCCACTAAATTAGAGTAATGTGCTTCAACGGTATAACTCAAGGGGCGTAATTTCAACGCCTCTACCAAAGATGAGAGAGCAGCTGGACTATTAGCGGCAAAGTTTAGCGGAGCGGTGGCATGCAAAGTGGTTATATTGTAATGTTTAGTGAGGTGACAATGCAAAACAGTAACATCACTGTAACCAACAATAAGTTTAGGGTGTTGCTTTAAGGCAGAAAAATCAAGATGTTCTAAAAGCTGTACACAGCCATACCCACCGCGTGAGCACAAGATAACGTTCACATCCTCATCATTCAACGCCGCTTGAAAATCTGCAACACGCTGCTCAATAGTACCAGAAAAATAATTGTGCTGTCCTCCTGCAAATTCGCCCAAATCAACCGTGAACCCCTTTTCCTGCAAAAAGGTTTGGGCATAAGTCAAGTGCTTTTGCTCAATGTGTTTGGCTGGAGAAACAATTCTAATTTTTTTCATGCGAATAATTATGGTAGGTAGTTAATAGCATTTTTTGCCAAGTAAAGTTAAGGATATTCTAAGCCAATTTAAACATATCCGCTGATTCAGCTTATATTTGTACGAGTGATGAAGAAACCTTTCTCATTTGAAGGTAAACATCTGAAAACACGAAAGAAAATGGAAAACCAAACTTACACCGTAACGGCTGCTTTGCCTTATGCAAACGGTCCCCTTCATTTAGGGCACGTTGCTGGCGTTTATTTACCCGCAGATATTTTTGTGCGCTTTTTACGGATGAAAAAAGAGCGTGTACTTTTTGTTTGTGCAAGCGACGAACACGGAGCGGCAATAACATTACGGGCAAAAAAAGAGAATACTACCCCGCAAGAAATTGTAGACAAATACCATGAAATAAACCAAAAGGCATTTAATGATTTTGGAATTGAATTTGACATTTATTCAAGAACGTCAAACGAAATTCACCACAAAACAGCACAAGCGTATTTTAAAGTATTAGAAGATAAAGGCAGTTTCATCAAAAAAACGACAGAGCAGTATTATGATGATGAGTTTAACCAATTTTTAGCAGACCGTTACATTACAGGAACCTGCCCAAAGTGCGGAAACGACAATGCTTACGGCGACCAGTGTGAAAAATGTGGATCAGCACTTAGCCCTACGGAATTAATCAATCCGGTTTCTACCTTAAGTGGAAAAAAACCGGTTTTAAGAGAAACATCTCACTGGTTTTTACCTATGGAGCGGCATGAAGATTGGTTGCGTACCTGGATAAAAGAAGGAACATTAGACGGTGTGCAACAGCATGACCCAAAAAAATGGCGTAACCAGGTAAATGGACAGTGCATGAGTTGGATTGACGTTGGTTTACAGCCCCGCGCCATGACACGAGATTTGGATTGGGGTGTAAAAGTTCCGGTAAAAGACTCGGAAGGAAAAGTACTTTACGTTTGGTTAGATGCGCCAATTGGATACATTTCTGCCACGAAAGAATGGGCGAATGCCCACAATAAAAATTGGGAAGACTATTGGACAGGGAACACCAAACTAATTCATTTTATTGGAAAAGATAACATTGTTTTTCACGCCATTATTTTCCCGATACTGCTAAAAGAACATGGCGGCTTAGTATTGCCGGACAACGTACCTGCGTACGAGTTTTTGAACTTGGAAGGTGATAAATTTTCTACATCCAGAAACTGGGCCGTGTGGCTGCATGAGTTTATTGAAGCGCACCCGAATAAAATTGATGAGTTAAAATATGTGTTAACCTCCATTGCACCAGAAAGTAAGGATGCAGAGTTTACATGGAAAGAATTTAAGGACAGAGTTAACAACGAATTGGCCGATATTTTAGGAAACTTCATTAACCGCGTAGCGGTATTAACGCATAAATATTACAACGGTATTATTCCGCCATTAACCAACAGAGGAGAGCATCAAAGTTATATTGATGAGATTGCGGCTTTCCCCCAACGAATAGAGGATAGTTTAAGAGATTATCGCATAAGAGAGGCACAGGCAGAAGTAATGAACTTAGCCCGTTTAGGAAATAAATTTTTTGCAGAAACTGAGCCGTGGAAACTGTTTAAGACGGAACCAGAAAAAGTTAAAGATATATTAAACATTACCTTGCAAATTGCGGCAAACTTAACCATTCTATTGCGTCCGTTTTTACCTAAAAAAGCAGCTACGATCAGTAAAATATTAAATATTGAACAAAAAGATTGGGACGCCGCAGGAGGCATTGAATTGCTAGCCGCGGGGCATCAAATCAACCAATCAGAAATATTAGTGGAAAAAGTAACGGATGAACTTATTTTGGCTGAGGTAGAAAAGCTAAAGGCCACTAAAAGCGGAAACGCAACTAAAACGTATGCGCCGCAGAAAGAAACCGCAAACTTCGAAGATTTTAGTAAAATGGATATCCGCGTAGGAACTATTTTAGAGGCAGAAAAAGTACCAAAAGCCGATAAGCTACTAAAGTTGAAAGTAGATACTGGGCTAGATCAACGGACGGTAATTTCAGGTATTGCTCAGCATTATGACGCAGCAGAGGTTATTGGAAAAAAAGTAACCGTTTTAATGAATCTTGCTCCCCGGAAAATAAGGGGTGTAGAATCGCAAGGAATGATTTTAATGGCAGAGAATGAAGATGGGGAACTAAGTTTTTTATCTCCAGAAAAAGAAATGGAAACCGGAGCAGGAGTGCGCTAATAAATTACAGGCAATTGGTTAAACAAAACCATGCATTTAAGCGTTAAACAATTGCCACCGAAACGTCATGTAGAATGAATAAAAATCAGAAATACTGTAACAGCCTTACGCAATATGTGCGCTTAAAAAGCCAAGAAGTAAAAATTGGCACTATCAATTTTGGCGGAGACAACCCAATTCGGTTGCAATCCATGACGACGACAGACACCATGGACACGGAAAGTTCAGTACAGCAAGCCGAACGCATGATTGCGGCTGGATGTGAGTTGGTACGTTACACCGCGCCTTCAAAAAAAGAAGCAGAAAATTTAAAAGAAATTCGGTTAGCGTTGGATAAAAAAGGGCTGACAACGCCCATTGTGGCAGATATTCATTTTACGCCAAACGCAGCAGAAGTTGCTGCGCACCATATAGAAAAAGTACGCGTGAACCCTGGTAATTATGCCGATAAGAAAAAGTTTGAAGAAATTGTCTACACAGACGAATCGTACCAAGCTGAATTAATTCGTATCCGCGAAAAATTTACACCGCTTGTGCTACTTTGCAAAGACCTAAAGCGTGCCATGCGGATCGGCACAAATCACGGATCATTGTCAGACCGAATTACCAGCCGTTATGGTGATACACCTGCAGGAATGGTAGAATCTGCATTAGAGTTTATCCAAATTTGTGAGGACAACGATTATTATGATTTGGTTATTTCAATGAAATCAAGCAACCCGCAGGTAATGGTGCAGGCGTACCGCATTTTGGCGGCTAAAATGATTGAACGCGGAAGGGTTTACCCATTGCATTTAGGCGTAACAGAGGCAGGAGAAGGAGAAGACGGGCGCATAAAATCTGCAGTGGGTATTGGTACATTGTTAGAAGATGGTTTGGGCGATACTATCCGCGTATCGCTTACAGAAGCGCCAGAAAATGAAATACCTGTGGCACGTAAATTAGCAGAGCGTTATGCAAAACGGGGCGGGCACAAAAAAATTGCTGAAATTAAGGGCGATTTACCTTATAATCCTTTTCAATACGAACGGCGTAAATCAGCAGGTGTAAAAAATATAGGAAACGGTAATGTACCGGTTATTATTGCCGATATGAGTGGTGTTGAAAACATAAAGCCGGCGCACCTTTTTGCTTATGGTTATGTATATAAAGTGCAAGACGATAAATGGCATTTAAAAGAGCAATCGGTAGACTATATTTACACCGGAAAAGAAACCCCTTCATTTGAACTACCGGGAACGTTACGCTTAATTTGTGATGCCGACAGTTGGGAAGAAAAAAATCAGGTATATCCGCTTTTTACATTCAATGAATTTATAAACACCAGCGTAAAATCAAACGAATTAAATATTGTAAAAATTGATGCGGAAGAAATTGATAAAATAGCAGCAATAAAAAAAGGCGACGCGTTTAAAAATGCGGTACTTCTTTTAACCACGAGTAATGAACATGGCGCGGCAGAAATGCGGCGCTTTTTTATAGCCTTGATGCAGCAGGAAATAGAAATTCCAGTAATTATGCACAGGCAGTATGCTGATTTAGATGCCGAAAAATTTCAGCTACAAAGTGCGACAGATTTAGGCGCACCGTTGCTAGATGGCATGGGAGACGGTATTTTTATTCAAACCCAAAACTGTGCAACACCTCAACTTGTTACGTCCACCGCATTTGGTGTTTTACAGGCCACCCGCACACGTATTTCTAAAACAGAGTACATTTCGTGTCCATCATGCGGCCGAACATTATTTGATTTACAAGAAACCACAGCCAAAATCAGGTCTAAAACCAACCATTTAAAAGGATTAAAAATTGGCATAATGGGTTGCATAGTTAACGGGCCCGGAGAAATGGCAGACGCCGATTATGGTTATGTAGGCGTAGGTAAAGGAAAGATAAACCTTTACAAAGAAAAAGAAGTGGTAAAACGCAATATTCCAGAAGAAAAAGCATTAGACGAATTAGTAGACCTTATAAAGTCTTACGGAGACTGGACACCCGTTACAGCAGATAACGAAGGTTAGCTTTACAATACCACTCCGTATTAAAATTGGCTTAAAAGCGCGTAATTGCGTAAATTGCTAATCACAAAAAACGCAACATGAAAAAAATTTACACATTCGCTCTTCTTTTATTCGGCACATTATCAATTGCTCAAACATGGGAAACACTAGAAAGTTTACCCGCAGGCGCATCTGAACGGCACCATCCGGTAACGTTTTCCATTGGCGGTATTGGTTACTTAGTAGCCGGAGCGGATGAAGTAACGCGGTCGTTAAGTGATTTTTATGCCTATGACCCTTCATCAGACACATGGGAAGATAAAGGCGATTATCCGGGCCAAAAAGAGGTTTTGGTTATGGTGTATCAAGCGGAACTAAAGGATATGTTGGTTTTGGGCTGGATTATAATCCCTCTACGGGAGAAGAAACAATTTTATCGGACTTATGGGAATATGACCCAATTGCAGATGAATGGACAGAATTAGCGGCATTTCCCGGAATACCACGTTTTCACCCTGCAATGGTGTATGCAGATGGTAAAATATTTGTTGGTCTTGGCGGCAGCGCTATTGGTGATTTGGATGATTGGTGGGAATATGACATCTCTGCCGATACATGGACAGAACGCACGGGTTTTCCCGGAACAGAGCGTCACCACCCCTATTATTTTGGGATTGATGGCCAGGTTTATGTAGGGTTTGGGCATCACTCAGCAGACATTTACAATGATTTTTACAGATACGATCCAAGTACAAATGCATGGACCACGCTGGGCACATTTCCCGGTCAGGGACGTGTGGCAGGCACACAATTTTCATTTGATGGGAAAGGCTACATTTTAAGTGGACAAGGAGAAACGCACACTAATTTGCCAACCGGAGAGTTTTGGGAATATACACCAACAACAGATTCATGGTCCTCAATGTCAGCTCACCCCGGTGGTGGAAGATGGGCACCCGGTTCGTTTTTTATTGATGGAGGGATTTATTTTACCTGTGGAGAAGCAAATTCAGGGGTAAGAAAAGATTTAATTCGTTTTCAAATAGAAGGTGTTGCAAGTACAACAAAAAACCAAACAACCGTTTTCAGCTTAGCGCCTAACCCAACAAATGGGTTAACTACCATTACTAACTTAAATGCCGAAAACACACAAGTACTTATTTTTGATGCCACGGGTAGAATTGTAGAAGGTGTATTGCTTAATGGAAACACGCTGGATTTTTCAGCAATGGATAAAGGCGTGTATTTGGTGCAGTTGGGCACGGGCGAAAACGCACAGGTGCAACGCGTAATGGTGCAGTAAAAAATGATAAAAATAGGTGTTGTAATGCTATTTATGCTCAGTATGGGCTGTGCTTCTAACCAAGAGAAGGTAGTAACAGTTACAGCCAATCAACCAAATGAACCAGTAAAAGGACAAATGCAACAACGCAATAAAAATCCTAATGACAAACGGATGTATGGTGAAATTGTTGAAAAGCCGTATGTTCTTAAAAACGGTGTCCAGTCAGCGGTTTCGGAACTATTTTTTAGGGCATCTGTTCAAGATTATTTCATCAAATTTTGTGAAAGTAGTGTAACACGCAGCCAAGTAGCACCTTACATTGGTCAAGGAATTACCTTAGCAGCCAACGTACAAGAGGGAGAATGGGATAAGTGCCCGGTAGACAGTTTATACGAAGTACAAAGTAGGATGGGGTATTACATTACAATTGATTCCATTTACTGATCGACATCATTTCCGCGTAAAAAACGACTCAATTTACGTCGATCTTTCGTGGTAGGTTTGCCCAACCCATTTTGGCGGTAAACTTGCTGAGAGGCTTGGAAAAGTTTATATTTCTCAATCTCACTTTCTGGGGTGACGTCTTTAATATAGTCGTTTACTAATTTGGCTCCAACTCGTTTTTCTAATTCATCAATTACTTTATACGAAAAAACGGCACCACTTTTTTTGATAGAAACCGTATCACCAATTTTCACATCTTTTGAGGGTTTTACCGCCTCGTCATTAATTAAAACCTTATTTGTTTTACATTGGTTCGTGGCCATACTGCGGGTTTTAAACAACCGCACGGCCCAACAAAACTTATCAATTCTCGCCATAGCTACAATTCCTCCAATTCTGTTTGTAATTTTTTTGTTAAACTTTTTGCCACTAAATCATACGAATGGTCAATTAATTCAAAAATCAATTTATCTGGTACATCATCATTAAACGCAATTGTATTCCAATGCTTTTTACTCATGTGATAACCCGGTTCAACAGCGTGATACTGCTCCCGCAGATCAATTGCACGTTCGGGGATGCATTTTAAGTTAACACTTTTAAACGCGTCCACATCCACCAAGGCAAACATTTTTCCCATTACTTTAAAAACAAGCGTGTTACCGTCAAACGGAAAACCCTCCGTCACTCCTTTTTTAGCCATGCAATAGTCGCGGTATTCTTCAATATTCATAGTAATTGTCTTTCAATTAGCCTAAAGTTAATAAAAACTTGAGTTTGATTATTCCAACTTTCGGCAGAAAGTAATACAAAGGTAAAAATGAATACTGTGCAGTATTTTTAAGGGTTGTTTTAACGTTTATTAAACTACACTTAAAGTCTTCTAAAAACCGACGAAGGAAAAATGAACCGCCTTATTCGTAAAACCTTATATTTGCAGTCTAAAATTATAATAAATGAGTTTATTGACTGTTGGTAGCGTGGCGTTTGATGCCATTGAAACGCCGTTTGGAAAAACGGACAAAATTATTGGTGGTGCGGGTACATATATTGCCCTTTCATCTTCTTACTTTACAAAAGATCAAAAAATAGTATCCGTTGTTGGAGAAGATTTTCCGGATGAAACATTGGCTGACTTAAAGAACAGAGGGATTGATATTGAAGGTATTCAGATAAAAAAAGGTGAAAAAACATTTTTTTGGTCTGGTAAATACCATAATGATATGAACTCGCGCGATACGTTAGTTACTGAATTAAACGTATTAGAAAATTTTGACCCGATTATACCAGCGGCTTACCAGGGTGTAGATTATTTAATGTTAGGTAACCTTGCACCAGCGGTTCAACGCCAGGTGATTGAACGATTGGACAAACGGCCAAAGCTAATTGCAATGGATACCATGAACTTTTGGATGGATATTGCATGGGATGATTTAATGGAAACCATAAAAATGGTAGACGTTTTAATCATTAATGATGAAGAAGCACGCCAACTTTCTAAAGAATATTCATTGGTGAAAGCGGCACATAAAATTATGGAAATGGAACCGAGCCACTTAATTATTAAAAAGGGAGAGCATGGCGCATTGTTATTTGACAAAAAGGAAAACATTTTTTATGCACCAGCCTTACCGTTAGAAGAGGTTTTTGACCCAACCGGAGCCGGAGACACTTTTGCTGGGGGATTTGTTGGCTTTTTAGCACAAACAGACGATATTTCATTTGAAAACATGAAACGTGCAGTAATTACAGGTTCTGCAATGGCTTCTTTTTGTGTAGAAAAATTTGGGACAGAACGTCTTGAAAAGTTAACCGAAAAAGAAATAGGCAATCGCGTTCAACAATTTGTTCAATTAGCAAAATTTGACATCAACTAAAAAAATAACCCACTAACTTGCCCAAAAGGGAAGTATCACACTGAAACACATTTATCATGAAAGCTGAAATTGTAGCTAAAATCAAAACCTTAGCAGAACAAGACAAAGTAATAAATTCTGTCAACGAGTTCAATGATTTAGTAACTGAGTTTTATCGTTTGCAAGACGAAGAGGAGCGCCAATGGGAAATTAAAAAACTGGAGCGTATTGAAGGAGGCGAAAAGCCCGAAGCAATTGAAAAGCCAGTTTATCCAATGCTAAGCGAATTTAAAGTTTACACCAACCTTTTTAAAGAAAAAAAGAAGGTGGAAATTCAAGCAAAAAAGGATCAGGAAAAAACCAATTTAGCAAAGAAAAAAGCACTTATTGCCGCATTGGCAGATTTAGTTCAGAACGAAGAAAATATTGGAAGAGCCATAGGCCGTTACCGCGATATTCAAGAAAGCTGGAAAGAGGTGAGCCTATTCCACGTGATAAACGACAGGACATTCAAAAAGAATTTTCAACCTTAGTGGATACGTTTCAGTACAACATCAACATTTATAAAGAAATTAAAGACCACGACTTATCGCGTAACTTTAAGCTAAAAGAAGAAGTCATAGCAAAGTTAAAAGCGTTGCTGGAGGTTGACAAGATTAAAGAAGTAGAAAAGAGCTTACATGCCCTACAAGACGAATGGAACGGCATTGGAGGTACGAACCAAGAGGACTGGGAAAAAATTAAAGATGAATACTGGGGCACTGTAAACAAAGTGTACGAAAAAATTCATGCTTTTTATGATGCAAGGCGTGCAGAGCAGGCTGAAAATATTGAAAAGAAAAAGGAACTGATTGAAAAGGCAGGAGCCGTTGCTGAACGAGAGTGTGATTCGCATAAAACGTACAAAGCCGTTACAGATGAGTTGTTAGCCCTACAAGCCGAATGGAAAACCATTGGTTTTGGCCCTAAACAAGAGAATGATGCCGTTTGGCAACAATTTAGAGGAATTTGCAATGCATTTTTTGACAAGAAAAAAGCATTTTACGACAAACGCGACTCTAAATTTAGTGGAGTAAAAGAGAAAAAAGAAGCGTTAATTGAACAAGCAAATGCCGTAAAAGAAATAACCGATTGGAAAGCAGGTACACAACAGGTAGTTGCTTTACAAAAGCAGTGGAAAGAGGCAGGGTCTGCCGGAACCACGATTTGAAAACCAATTATGGAAAAAATTTCGTGAACCAATTGATGCCTTTTTTGCCGCTAAAGATGGCCATTTTGCAGAAAAAGATGAGGCAAATGCAGAAAATTTAAAAGCCAAACAAACGTTGATAGATGACTTGCAAAAACTAAGCTTAGACGCTGACCCTAAAAAAGCGATTAATCAATTACGTGATGTTTCAAAAGCATTCGCTGAAATTGGTAACGTACCATTTGCAGATAAAGACAAAATTTATAAAGACTACAAAAAAGCGCTAGACGAAAAATACGACTCCATTAAAATGGACAAGGAAGAGAAAGAAAAGATGCTTTTCCAAGCCAAGTTGGACACCATAATGGGAAGTGACAACCAGGAGAAAATGGTCGATCAAGAACGTAGAGCAATACGTTCTAAAATTGAAGAGTTGAATAAAGAAATACTACAACTAGAGACCAACCTTGCGTTTTTTGCTAATGCAGATGAAAATAATCCCTTATTTAAAAATGTTAAAACGAATATGGAGCGGGCAAACAATGAGATTGACTCACAAAAACTACGCTTAAAACTGATTCGTGAAGCGCTGAAATGAATAAAGTCGTAAACATATTTTCAGGCCTAATTTTGGCACTTTTTTGTGCCCTTGTAATGGCTATAATATACGATTTATCTATTTCGTCTACCATTACCATAAAGTCACTACCCTACAAGGTAGAAATTTGTACAGGGTTGGCACTGCTAATTCTACTATTAGGTGCGTTACGCGCCAAACGCAGGTGGCAGGGTGCGGCAGATATGCGCAAGTTTGATAATTTTACTTACGTTACCTCAGTGGCGCGTCCCGCAATGCGTTACGGTATAATGTTTACCGCCGCCGAGGGGGTGTTTTTAGTAGGGCTAATTATTTTTTTAGCCGGGCTTTTTAAACTGTCGCCGCAATTTGTAGTTCCAATGCTAATTGTTTTGAGTTTACTGTTGGTGGACACCATGTTGTTTATTATTCAACTGATAAAAGGAGGTAATGTCTTTAGACTTGGTTTAAACGACAAAGTTGTGGCTTATTTTACGCGTGAAATAAATCTAATTTATTATACCCGGCTCAAGCGCATTGAAATGCATCAAGACATGATTAACTTTCAGTTTGAAGAAGACTTGAATATTTTTATTCCACTATCGGTTATTCCAAAAAATGACGTTGTTGATTTCAGAAATGCATTAATTGCCACCATGGAAAAAAGAATGGCACAGGGGGCGCAACCGGTTTATATGGATGATGCCTTTAGAACCCTGGAATGATTAGATGTTTAAAAACGTATCGAGTTCCGTTTTTATTGACAATTAGTCTTTTTATTGCTCACTTTTTCACATTCGATTTTAATAGCAAATACGATCAGCCCATTGGCGGAGACGCCCAGGCCTACTACGCTTATTTACCGGCAATTTTTATTTACAATGACCTTTCTTATGGTTTTGTAGATGAGGTAAATGAAAAATACTATGTTGAGACACATCAAAAATCTTTTTTAAATGCCGTTGGAGATAAAAAAGTGAATAAAACCTTTCCGGGGGTGGCCATTTTGTATGCTCCATTTTTTGCTATTGCTCATGGTTTAGCGGTTGCCGGGCTTTCTGAGCCAGATGGCTATTCATTTAGTTATCAACTTTTGTTTGACATTGGGCTGTGGTTTTATTTACTGTTGGGGCTAATAGCCTTGCAAAAGCTACTGCGGCACTTAAAGTTTGAGCGGGTAATTATCGAGACAGTAATGCTATTGCTTGTGCTTGGTACGAATATTTTCTTTTACTCGTTTTACGACCAATCCGTTACCCATATTCATAATTTTTTTATGATTAACGGTTTACTTTACCTAGCGGTTGTATATCGTGAAAAACATGTACAAAAGTATTTGCTGCTAATGGGTTTTGTGCTTGCGTTAATTGCAATTACAAGACCAACTAATTTTTTAGTTTTAGGATTAGTCTTATTTTTTATTCCTCAGTGGTGTTTTTATAAAAACCTGTTGCAACCTAAACGACTAGGGTTAATTGTGCTTGGAGCGTTTCCTGTTTTAGCGCTGCCGTTTGTACTTTGGAAACTGCAAACCGGTAATTGGGTGGTTTATTCTTATGGAGATGAGGGCTTTAACTTGCAAGACCCCGAACTATTTAATTTTTTGTTTTCTTACTTAAAAGGGTGGTTCGTTTACACCCCAATAGCATTGTTTGGTATAGCCGTCGGATTTTATTTTTTGTACCGAACACAAAAAAAGCGTTTTTGGATTGGGTTGTTATTTTACGCCGTTAGTATTTATTTGTTTAGTTCGTGGTGGTGCTGGTATTACGGAGCAGGAATGGGACAACGCGTAATGATAGACCATTATAGTTTATTGGGCTTTTTACTTGCACTTAGCTTAACCCGTTTAAAAGGCGTGTCTAAAAATGTTTTTTTAGTAATTGGCTGTTTATGCGTGGGCTTAAACATAGCACAAGCCTATCAAATTAACAAAGGAATTTTACCCAATGGTACACCAACAAAAACAGCTTATTTCGACAATTTTTTAGCATTTGAGAAAAAACCCCGCGTTTACCCTTATGCACATTGGCGACTTGAAGAAAGCGTAAAACTTGATTTAGGCGATCCTACAAATTTGGATAAAGGAAATGCCTTGATGGTCGAAAACAATTGGGCAATACAAGTGCAAAAATCAAGTCCGTATTCGGCTACGGTCAAACTACCATCCCTCAATCTAAGGAAAGGAAGTAAATTTATTTTATCCTTTGAGGCACGTTCACGCACAGCAACTAAAGAAACACGTTTAGTAATGATAACTACACACGATACGTACGTTTTCTATTGCGCAGCTTATCTAAAAAAAGACAACTGGATTCAATTGGATTATTTGTTTGAACCCAATCAACCCTTAAAAACACCAATAATGTTTTATTTTTGGAACGGTGACACGAACGAAAAGGTAGAGGTGAAAAATGTTAGGTACAATCATTATTTTACAAATAGCTACTATTAAAAAAAAATCGCTTAATTAGATAAGTAGGGCACCACTCAATATGAATGAAAATGTCAAAATATCAGCAGTAATCATCACCTTTAATGAAGAAAAGAACATTAAACTGTGCATTGACTCATTATTACCGGTGGCAGATGAAATTTTGGTGGTGGATAGTTTTTCAACGGATAAAACAGCTGAAATTTGCGCAATGTATCAAACCGTTAAATTTATTACACATGCGTTTGACGGGCATATTGAGCAAAAAAACTGGGCCAGAAAACAAGCCGCATTTGAGGTTGTTTTATCGTTAGATGCAGATGAAGCATTAGACGCAACACTGCAAAAAAATATTTCAGCACTTAAAAACAATATGGTGCTTGACGGGTATAAAATGAATCGGTTGACCAATTATTGCGGAAAATGGATTCATCATACGGGCTGGTATCCTGACACTAAGCTAAGGCTTTGGAAAAAAAATAAAGGCGAATGGACGGGCGAAAATCCGCATGATGAGTTTAAGCTGTTTGATGAAACGGCAAAGGTGGGACACTTAGGGGGAGATTTACTTCACTATAGTTATCACCACCCTAGCGACCACGATAAACAAATAGAATATTTTACCTCCATTGCGGCCAAGGCATTCGTAGAAAAAGGGAAAAAACCGTTTTTTTTACAAGCCTACCTAAGCGCATTTTTAAAGTTTGTAAAGTGTTACTTTATTAAACGTGGCTTTTTAGATGGAAAAGAAGGTTGGATTATCAG
This sequence comes from Crocinitomicaceae bacterium, assembly GCA_963736585.1. Lineage (GTDB taxonomy): Bacteria > Bacteroidota > Bacteroidia > Flavobacteriales_D > Crocinitomicaceae > Crocinitomix. Next base: position 265,813 of record CAVTPI010000005.1, read on the forward strand.
TAAAAAATCAAGTTATGCTGCTTACCTCAAATACAAAAAAATAAACCGTTTACTTAAAAAGTGATTTTAAAACTAGATAAAATAGTCATTAGCCGGACGGACAGCATTGGAGACGTGGTGTTGACACTTCCTATGGCGGGGGAGATAAAAAAACATTTTCCTGCAACTAAAATTGTTTTTTTAGGCAATACGTATACACGTGCTGTAATTGAATGCTGCGAGCATGTTGATGAAGTGTGGGAATGGGCGCAATTAAACGCGCTTTCTGAAACTGAACAGGTAAATTGGCTTAAACAACAAATGGTTAATTTGTTTATTCATGTTTTTCCAAATAAGGTCATTGCGCGGTTGGCAAAAAAAGCGGGCATTCCGCACCGGGTAGGAACGTCTCACCGGGCTTATCATTGGATGACGTGCAACCACAGACCCAATTTTACACGAAAAAATTCAGATTTACATGAGGCGCAATTAAACATGAAATTATTGGCCCCAATGGGTATCGAACCGCTGTTGCACATGCATGAACTGACTGTGCTAGCTGGTTTTACAAAATTACCCACGTTGCCTTTAAAATTTGAAGAATTACTCTCCAGCCAAAAGAAAAATGTCATATTACACTGCAAAAGCAAAGGGAGCGCGGTGGAATGGGGCGTAGAAAAATTTATACAGCTCGCCCAACAGCTTAATGCCGATTTTTACGAAGTGTTTTTTACCGGAACAGAGGCTGAAGCTACTTTCTTTAGGCATTTGTTACCGGCACAACCCAACATTCACGACCTTTCTGGTAAAATGAGCTTGACTGAACTTATTGCTTTTATTGCCGCAGCTGACGTTTTAGTTGCCGCTAGCACCGGTCCGCTGCATATTGCAGGCGCAGCCGACATTAATACAATCGGCTTATTTTCTAGTGTTAGACCAATACATGCCGGGCGTTGGCAGCCGTTGGGGTCAAACACCCAATTGCTTATTGACAAAAAAAATACAGACTTAACCCAACCTTTAGCAATTGATTTACGTGATGTTAAAAAAGTGGTGGAAAAAACCGAAAAGAAATAAGCCCGAAACTTCTCTAGTGAATCGGGCCTATAAACTTTGAAATGAAAAAAACTACTTACTCTGTTTGAAATATAACAACATTTGGTGGTTAAAACAAATTTTATTTGCTTTAACTTATTGAATTGTGTCTTTCACTGATTTATGTGTGCTGCAATTGGTATTCTATTTTACGCGTAATACACACCATTTTCTACTTTGGCAAGACTTTTGATTTCTTATTGTTATTAAACCATAAAAATTAAAGTAATGAAAAAATTAGGATTAGCTTTCTTAGTGCTTGGAGCGGCCTTTACGCTTCATGCAAATGAATATACAAAAGAAACTGACTTAGATAAAGGCACTTCAACAAAACAGTTTAATACTGTAGATAATAAAGCCTTTAAACCAGGCGAAAAATTAATTTACAGATTATCATACGGCATATTTGATGCTGGAGAAGCTACGTTAACCGTAGACGAAACTGATAAAGAGTTGCGTGGTCGTAAACTATGGCGCGTACGTGGTGTTGGCAAAACGATTTCTGCATTTGAATGGTTTTATAAAGTAAATGATAGATACGACTCTTACGTAGATGCTGAAGGACTATTTCCGTGGATGTTTGTGAGACGTGTGAATGAGGGTGGTTATAAAATTAATCAGGACTACACGTTTTTTCAGCATCAAAACAAAGTTGATAACGGTGAAGGTAAAAAGTTTGATGTGCCGGATATGGTACAAGATATGATTTCTAGCTTTTATTATGCCAGAACGTTAGATTATGACAAAGCAAAAGTAGGCGATAAGTTTTTAGTTAACATTTTTTTAGATGACGAACTTTACCCGACACAGATTAAATATTTAGGTAAAGAGGTAATCAAAACCAGAAAAGGAAAATTTCGTTGTCATAAATTCGTCCCTGTCGTGCAAGAGGGGCGCGTGTTTAACAGTGAAGATGACTTAACAGTTTGGATCACGGATGATGGAAATAAAATTCCAATTATGGCAAAAGCCAACATTAAAGTGGGGTCAATGAAAATGCACCTTGTCGAATGGGAAGGGCTTTCAAACTCTATGGCTCGTGTAGACTAATAACCGAACTCAGGTTAATAGCTTACGAATGCAATTTGTTAGAGCAGTCTAACGTTAATAAAAGCTGGTTTAATAGTAGAAAAACTCGATTTCGAACATTGTTCGGCTCGGGTTTTTCTTTTTTTTGTGAGTTACCGGATTACTCAATCAATGTCGTTTTGCTTAGTCCTCCACTTATTTTCTCTTGTCCATACTCTTGATTTTGGCAGCAAAGCTATTTCCTCATCCAAATGCACAAGGTTAAAATGAAGTTTTCTGTTTTTGGCTGGTCGCAAAAAACAAAAAATACCTTGTGCTTTTGTCTTATCCGGAAATGAAAATGCCCCAAAAATCAAAAATATGAACAAGACAAAAAAACAACAATCGGAAGCGAAAGCAGCAACAACTAAATTGATTGCGCATTTTACCAATGTCCAAACAGAATTAACTGCTTTTTTAGAAAACGAAGAAAAGTTACCCAACAGTATTCGACCAGCGGTTTATCGGTTTACCGCACAATTACACCGCACGATTGAGAAACTCGAAGATCAAGTGTAAAAATGAAAAACGGGATGCTTGATGACATCCCGTTTTAATTTACTTATCGTTTGCATTATATAATACCGGCTCAGTAATTTGCCGATCAATAAAGCGAATGTGGTGTTTCTCTAACTCTTTTAAAATAGGGCTATAAACCTCTTTTTTGATGGGTAGCTGCACGCCTTTTAATTGAATTGTTCCATTCAAAATCATCTTCGCACAAATTCCGGCTGGAAGTCCAACTGTATTGCTCATAGCAGTGTAGGTTTGATCTTCGCCAATGGCAATCATGTGCGAATTTATTTCTCTGAATTCGTCATTTACTTTATAAACAAATTTGTGCCACATCACAATCATGTCTTTGTCGTCTGGATCTAGCGTCCATTTTTCCTCTAATATTTTTTGTAAAAATTGGGCTGGCGTTACATCCTCAGCAAAATCAAAACCTGTTTTTTCAAAAATTCCGAGCCACTCTAGTTTCTCGAAAATAATATCATCCTGATCCATTTTCATGTAATGCTTTAATTTAAGCTCTACAGAATCTGTTGGGTTGTAAGGCAAAAACGAATTAATAAAGTCGCGCTTTGTCATGTCTTTACTTCCTTCTAAAATGTAGGAATCATCCGTTGCACCAATTTGCACAAATGTATCCCACGCTTTGGAAAAGCCTTTGCGACGGAAAGTACCCCTGTAAATGGTGGGTATGGCATGTAAATCATACACATCTCTGTATTTTAACGAATCTCTGTTGGCATAACCCTCAAACTTGCCATAACCTTCAATTTCAATAATTTCTGTTCTGCGAAACAATTTGTTGTACGGGATGTATTTGTATTGACCCTCTTGTATGAATTTAGCCGCGCTACCTTGCCCCGCTAGTACAACATTTCTTGGATTCCACGTAAACTTGTAGTTCCATGGGTTATTATCACTTTCGGGTGCTATCAGGCCGCCCGTAAACGATTCAAAAATGTGCATTTTACCGCCTGCTTCTTCAATTTCATCTAAAATCTTCATGGCGCTCATGTGGTCAATACCGGGGTCAACACCAATTTCATTCATAATAACAATGCCGGCTTCAGTAGCGGCATTATTAAGCGCCTTCATTTCATCTGATATATAAGATGGTGTAATTAAATTTGTTTTGTGCGTAATACAATCGCGGGCAATGTCAATATGAAAACGAGCTGGCAACATGGAAATAACCAAGTCTGCCCATTTAATATGAGGTGCACGTGCGTCAGGGTCTAGTGCATCTAACGCAAAACCTTCAGCCCGATCACAGTTTTTTACTTTCCGTTGGGCAATTGAGGCATCTCTGTCGCACACCCTGATGGTCCAATTTTCTTTTTCAGCATTTTGTGTAAAGTAACGTAACATGGATGACGCAGAGAGTCCTGCACCGATTACAAATATGTTTTTCATTTAATTTGATGTTTTTATGATGGTAATTTGACCTTTAAAGGTAATGCTTTTTAAGCGTTAAAAATAAAACCAAGGCAGTAGATTTTGAAAAAATTACAACGCAAGAAGGGTTCGACAGGAAAAATTATTTTCAAATTTTTCAAGATTTTTTTTCAGAACGTAAATAGATTACGGTCTGCCCCAGTAGACTTGTATCAAAATTAATGTTATGGATACAATTATTTCAATTTACGAAAAGATCGAGATCAAAGAAATTACCTTTGAAACGGGCGACAATACAGTGCATGCTAAATGTGATATTTTAGCAAATGGACAACGCATTTCAACAGAGATGTTGATTTCGCACACTGACTTAAACCGCATTATTGCAAAGATAAGCGCAGATGGTTACGATTTCCAAATTGATCAAATGAATTTGTTGGAGTTTGAAGACGGTACGCAAATTTTTGATTATTCATTTGAAAATGTTTTTGGAGAAGCCATTGTACTTGAAAACTTTCAATTTAGCCAAGCAGTGAAACAAATAAGAGCTTAATTATGAAAATTAATTTGAAAAATAAAGCCATAGCGCTTAGTGACGGTTTAGTACTAAATACTATAGTTGCAGTAGAGGAGTTAATGAATCATGACATGATTTATATTTACCATCATTTAAACGTGGGGGCAATAGTAAGCTTAACGGCTGCTGGCACTAATGTTAAAGGAGATTTGAGGTATCGTGTTACGTACAAAAATTTTATGTTAGGTTTTGTCACCATTAAAGGGCCGGTAAAAGCCTTGTTTGAAGGGGTTGATACACTTGAAAGCACAGTTGTAGGCATGAAAAAGCAAAAATTTTTACCAATTCAAGGATTAGATTTGTCAATACAGGCAACCAAAATGCGCATGGTCTCGTAATAGAGTTGTAAAAAAAACTTATCTTTACTTTTTACGAAAATTAACTTTTATGAAAAAACGATTAATTATAGGTGGATTTGTGGCGTTGGGAATGTTGTCGTTTAACGCGTGCAGGGACCATGTAGTGGTGCCACCGCCGCTTCCAATAGTAGAGCTAAATTGCGACTGTAGTGCAAAAATTAACGACTCGTTAGTAACGTATACAGATTCGTGTAAGTATGACTCAGAGAAAATTGTTGTTTCCGGAGGGGTTTCTGAGGCGCAATATAAAACAAGAATAGAAGATGACGATATAGAAGGGGGACTGGAATTAGAAATACGTTCATTAAATTGGTTAGACAATGGTTCAAACAACCCTACGTTAAACGAGTTTAAAAACTTCTTTATTGATAATCCAACACCTGGTTTTTCTGGAGGAATTAATCACGACGGTGTAGTTGTTAGATGGACTGACCCTAACGGAAATGTTTGGGTGAGTGATACGGCAGAATCTGTTTGTATGGAAAACTTTGTGTTCAATACACTTATTCAAGAATCAGATGTAATTGGTGATTGGATGCAGTTTGATGCAGACGTTTCATGTAAACTTATCAACTCAGACTACGGAGTGGTAGATAGTATCAAATGTTTGGAGGATGGAAAAATTCGTTCAGCATTCAAATTAGAATAATAAAATTAACATAACATTATTAAAACGGGGCGTTCTTTGAATTCCCCGTTTTTTTTTACTAATTTTAAAGATAAGCATTTGGTTAACACGCTATGGAAGGAGTTTTACGGATTGGAATAATTGGTGATTACAACTTCGCTTACCATTCACATAATGCTACTAACCAAGCGTTGCAACATGCCGAAAAAGTCTTAGATCAACCAATTAATTACTATTGGCTAAACGAGCGTGAATGCTGCGAGCAAATGGTTAATTTTTACGAAAGCTATGACGGTATAATTATCGCCCCAGGGCCCTATCAGCAGCCATTTTATTTTAACTCCATTATTGCAACGTTAATTGAAAAAGACATTCCGATACTAGGAACTGGCGAGTGTTTTAAAATTTTGGTAGAAACTTATTTTTCAGGTAAAGGGTTTGATTTAGGGTCAGAAAAAATTGTTTCAGACAATTTGGTAGACGGCAACCAGTTTACAGGCATTACATTAGATCGTTTTTCAGCAGAGTTTAGTAAGCTTTATTTAAATAGGGGCGCATCTGAGTACAGTTCATCTCGTTATTCTATATTACCACAATATTCTGAACTATTAACAGAAGCCTTTGAAATTGGTGCGCGTAATCAATACTTTGACCCCGAAATTTTGAAATTGAAGGACCACAACTTTTTTGTGTTCACCATGTTTTGTCCTCAAATAATTTCATCAAGCGATTTGCCACACCCTATTTTTACCTATTTTGTAAAAAGCGTGCGCAGAATTTTAGACATTAAAGAAAGTGCTATTTAGGTTTTAATTCGCATTAAATTTCAATAACAATAGATTCAGGAATGAGAGCCTAGAAAAAACGCTACTCCGGAGCAAGTTCAATAAGCACCGCATTTTTTTCAACACTTGTGCCTTTAACCGCATTTATTTTTTTGATGACGCAGTCATGTTCTGCTTTTAAAACATTCTCCATCTTCATGGCTTCTAAAATAATAATGCCATCTCCGCTTGCTACCGAATCACCCTCTTTTACTAAAATATCAATTACTTTACCGGGCATTGGCGCTTTAATATCGGTGCTTATCGTATCAACCGCGCGTTTAATACCCATCTTGTCCAGTACTAAATCGAGACTATCCTTAAAAGCAAAATCGTAAATGGTGTGCTGGTGCCGAATGGTCATGGTTTTTAGCACTAAATCAACGTTAAGCACTTCAATTACCTGCTTGCCGGTAGGCGTTACAACGGCATAAATGCCTTCGCTTAGTTCATTTACATGAATGTCACTTAATTGATCTTCAAGTTCGGTAGTTTCGATTGTATTTAGCATGATGTTTCTGTGTTAAGCCTCTCAAAGCTACTCAAATTATTGCAAGCAACCGAAAAATAAGAAGCATTATTTTGCCTTGATTTTATCGGGACGAATGACCAAGTAAACACCGGTAAAAATAAGTAACGCGGCCAGTACTTTGCCAATGGAAAAATCTTGCGTGTAGTTTTCTAACCCAAAAAGCCAAAATAAATAGATGAAAAAAGCGGCCAACAGAGGCTGCATATAAATATAGGTACTGCTAATTGCCGGGCTAACCCGTTTCATAGCATACACCATTAATAAGTAGGGCAAAAACGTAACGCCAATTACCACAAACAACAGCCGTATTACAGCGTCCAATTCCAGGCCTTCAAAATTAACCACAGCTAGTTCTGCCGAGCTCATGGGCCAAAGGCTGACATAACATAAGCCAAACGTAAATACCCACGTAATTACAGTAATGGGTTTGTATTTTGCCATCATTGGTTTTACCAAAACCAGGTAAATAGCATAAGAGGTGGCGTTGGCAAATATAAACAAGTCACCCGTTAAAGAAGATTCACCAATAGAGGAACCAAGCAGCGTAAAAATAGTTGAGCCCGCTGCGCCAATAATTAAACCTAAAACTTTAGAAGCTGTAGCACGTTCTTTTAAAATAAAAAGTGAAAGGACAAACACCAAAATTGGTGTAACAGTCATAATAACAGAGGCGTTAACCGGTGAGGTGCGCATTAAACCATTAAAGAAAAAAGCTGATTTACCGCTACACCAAAAACAGCACACACTGCAAGCCGCAATAAATCTTTCCATGCTACTTTTTGAAACTGCGGTGCAAAAACTAACCAAAATAAAACTGTCGCACCAATAATGCGTAGTAAAATAAACCCATTTGGACCGATAATGTTGGGCATTAATCCTTTTGCCACAACATAATTGGCTCCGTACATCAAATTGACAATAAAAAGTGCCAAGTGAGATTTTAGTAGCGCATTCATTTGGCTTTAGTTGTCATAAGGTTAGTTGGCCGCTAGTTTTTCTTTGGCGGCTGCTACATTTTTTTTGGCGTTTCCAACAAAAATTTCATCATCTCCTAGCATCAAAACCGGGCGTTTAAGAAAGGTATACTCGTCCACAATTAAATCACGCATTTCATTTTCAGATAATTCACGTTCATGCAAGCCCATTGCACGATACTTCATTGCACGCTTTGAAAATATAGAAGATGCGCTACCCGATCGTCGAATCATCTCGTCCACTTCTTGTGGAGTCATGGGGTCTGTTTTAATGTCCTGCAACGCAAACGTATCATCTACATTCCACTCTTTTAAAATTCGTTGACAGGTTGAGCAATTGCCCAAGTGATATATTTTTTTCATTTCACCTAAATTTTTAGTTGACTTTGCTAACTAAGCAAAGCCTATTGTTTATTAGCAAACGTCCTAAACCACAATAATGTTCAAGAAAACCCTAAAAACGGTTTGGGATTAAAATTCAGCTTTTTTCGGCGTTCTTGGGAAAGGTATTACGTCTCTAATATTTGTCATTCCTGTAGCAAACATTACCATTCGTTCAAAACCAAGCCCAAAACCGGCATGTGGTGCTGTACCAAACTTGCGGGTATCTAAATACCACCAAACATCCTCTTCTGGAATGTTAAATTCTTTGCATTTTTCAAGCAGCACATCATAACGTTCCTCACGTTGCGAACCACCAATAATTTCGCCAATTCCCGGAAACAAAATATCCATGGCGGCTACTGTTTTTCCATCTTCATTCAATCGCATATAAAATGCTTTGAACGAGGCCGGGTAATCTGTAATAATTACAGGTTTTTTAAAATGTTTTTCTACCAAATAGCGTTCATGCTCGCTTTGCAAATCTGTTCCCCATTCCACCGGATATTGAAATTTTTTCTTTTTGTAAGGTTTAGAATTGCGTAGCAAATCAATAGCCTTGGTGTATGTAATTCGTTCAAAATCATTATCTGCAACGAACTTTAAGCGTTCAATCAAGCTCATTTCGTTTCGCTCAGCCATAGGTTTGGCTTGATCTTCCTTCAACTCTCGTTCATTCAAAAAATCAATGTCGTCTGCACAATTATCCATTACATATTTACAGATATAGCTCAAAAAATCCTCCGCTAAATCCATATTATCGGTCAAATCATTAAAAGCCACTTCGGGTTCAACCATCCAAAACTCTGCTAAGTGACGAGCAGTGTTAGAGTTTTCGGCTCTGAAAGTAGGACCAAAAGTATATACCTTGCCCAAAGCCATTGCCGCAAGTTCAGCCTCTAACTGGCCGGAAACCGTCAAATTCGTTTCTTTACCAAAAAAGTCAGCATTCCAGTCCACCTTGCCGTCATCAGTTAATGGTGCATTTTGCGGATCAAAAGTGGTTACACGAAACATTTCACCTGCGCCTTCAGCATCTGATCCGGTAATAATAGGCGTAGCAATATGGTAATAACCACGGTCATTAAAATAATTATGTATCGCAAATGAAACGGCGTGTCTGATTCTAAAAACAGCACCAAATAAGTTAGTTCTAAACCTTAAGTGTGCTTGTTCGCGCAGTAACTCTAAGCTATGTTTTTTAGGCTGTAAAATCGTTTTACTTACTTCATCCGGGTCGGCATCTCCTAAAATGTGAATTTCATTTACAATCAGGTCAAATTTTTGTCCTTTTCCTTGTGATTCCTCTAGTGTTCCGGTAATGGCAACAGAAGCTCCGGTTGTAATTCGTTTCAACACATCTTCTGCAGTGTTTTCAAAATCAACAACGGCCTGTATTGTTTTAATGGTAGATCCATCATTTACTTGAATAAAGCGATTTTGCCGAAAGGCCTTTACCCATCCTTTAATGTGTACAGTATCTCCAAAATTAGCAGTAGCCAATAGGGCTTTTATTTCTATCCGTTTCATAGGTTTCGATTTCAAAAAGGACAAAGTTAAATTAAATTGCCGAATTACTGCGGATTGATAAAGGGATGTTTGATTGTTTAAAAGTGGCGCAACTGCCGCTATTTCGTGCGCAAACACACCGCTCAGATTGCATTAACCGATTAAATTCTATACTTTTATGATCCGCTAGAGGCAACAAACTCAAAATTTTACCGTTTAGCAGTACAACCAAAATCAATTTTGAAATGAAAAAATTAAGTTTAATTACATTTATCTTCGCGGGCTTAACACTAGTTTCGTGCAAAAGAAAAGACATTCAACCTGTAATCTCTTTAGTTGGGGCAAACGAACAAACAGTTTCCTTAGGACAAGATTATGTTGAAAGTGGTGCCACAGCAATGGACAATAAAGACGGTGATATTTCTGATGACATTGTTATTTCTGGAATGGTGAACAACAATTTAAAAGGTGAATACCGCATGTTTTATGATGTGGAAGATTCAGAAGGTAACAAAGCAGCTACAGCAACACGTTATGTAAAGGTGGTAAATGATGCTGATTTTATGATTGGAACGTACTCTGCTGTTCCTACCTGCATGGGTACAATGACAACACAACCGTATAATACAACCATTACGGCATCAACAAAAATTAATAATCAAATTTTTATTCGCCGTGTATTAAATGGTGTTGAAGACCAACCAGTAATTGCAACCTTAGACGGAGATGCACTTACAGTGCCTACCCAATCTATCGGTATGCATACAGTTGCTGGAAGCGCCGCCCTTGTATCGGGTAACTTTTTGTTAGATGTAGTAATAGAAGGTGATATGGATTATTCTTGCTCTATTGCACATACTAAACTTTAACCATTCGGTTAATTACAAATACTAGAATATGTGAAGGGATACTGTTAATTGTATCCCTTTTTTTTCTGTTTTGTCCGTACTTGTTTACAGGTATTTTAATGGAGCCAACCATGGTTCCGCGTTTTGCTATTCTTTCGTTTGCGCTGTTGTGCTTTTTAGGGTGGATGTTTGCCGCAAAAACAACACTTGAATTACCACCGTTACCTGTTACATTACTATTAATGGCCTTTTACGTGTTAAACCTTGCAAGTGCAGGTTGGGCGTTAAACGTAGCAGATGCACTTTTTGAAACACAAAAAATTTTTAGTGGTCTTTTGCTGATTGTCGTATTTTATAATTTGATGCAACACCCGGTAGGACAAAAGGCAACCGTTAGGGTTATACTTTTGTGTGCTATGGGTGCCGTTACAATTGGTTATTTTGCTTTTTTTCAAAAAAACACAATGGGGGCAGAAATGGTTCAATCGACCTTGTTTGGGCATAAAAATTTACTAAGCTCGTTTTTGTTTTTGGCACTGCCCTTTGCATTTGAAAATGCCAGAAAAATAGGTGGCACACAAAAGCTTTTACCCATTGTTTTAATTGTACTGATTGGTGGATTGTTGTTTTTACTAAAAACGCGTAGCGTATGGCTTGCGTTAGTTATAGCAATGGCCTTTTACAGTTTTGCTTTTTGGTCTATCTGCTGGCCGGCCAAGCTCAGAAAATGGGTAGTGGCCGGCTTTGCAACTGTTATTTTGCTAGGCGGTTTTTTAGCAATAAATTATGTAAAAAATGCAACAGAAAATACGCCAATCAGCACACAAACAGCCTCATTGGCAGAGCGGTTCAAACTTTGGGAAAAAACGGCGAAAGTGATACAAGAAAATCCAATAGTTGGAGTAGGAGCCGGTAATTGGCAATACAACTACACCAAATTTGGTGTAAATGATATTGCAAAAACGCGCATGTATGGGGTGTCATTCAAGCGTCCACACAATGATTTTTTATGGATTTTGGCAGAAAATGGCACGGTGGGCTTTGTACTTTTTTTAGGAATAGCGTTACTTATTGGTCGTATGGCGTGGGGGCAAATTATTCAAGAAAAAAATGTGGCTGTGTTAACGTATACCTCGGCACTTGTAGGGTTATTGGTGATTTCATTTTTTAGTTTTCCAAAAGAGCGCATACCGCATATTTGCTTAGCTGCAATTATGTTAGCTATGGTGATAAAAGGGTATAGAGGCTTTACCCTGTCTGTAAAATTAAAAAAGCAGTGGTTAGGTGCTGTTGTTTTGCCATTATTAGTATTAAACTGCTGGCTGGGCTATAAACGCATACAAGGCGAATACTATACGAATAAAGCCATTGTTGCACAGCAAAACCTAAATGCAAATGCGGCGATTGAAAACAGTGAAAAAGCGGCATCTTTCTTTTATACGTGCGACCCAACAGGAACACCCATTACAACGTATGCCGGATGGGGATATAACCTTAAAACAGATTTGAAGAATTTAGTAACGGTGAACGCCGTTTCGTACGCATTAGCACCACATAATTATAAGGTAGTGACCAATAATGGGTATGCTCTATTGCGCGCAGGTTTTTTTAAAGAGGCAAAAATCCTGTTTGAATTATCGCATCAAATACACACCAGTTACGAACCTACCTTGCTTAATTTATCGGTAGTGGAATTTAATTTAGGCCACTATGACACCGCTTATAACTGGTTGCAAAAAATTCCTAATTACCAGCACAAATACCCTACAAACATAAACCGTATAAAAGAGCGGTTATAACCTGAGTTCGATTATTCCAAATTTCCACAGAAGGCTTGAAAATAGTGAGGTTTTGACAGAAAAACGAAGTACTAACGGGTTAATTCAAGGCTTTTTTTGTTAAAAAATTGCTATTTTCACGACTTTCTGAAGGCGCCGCCCTGAGCTTGCCGTAAGGGTTGATTTCAATTACCTTATGCGGCGTTATGAGTTTTCGAAGTATAAATACTCCTTCAAACTCATGCCTTGCCTAAGAAAAATGAAATCAACTGTGAGCGTTTGGAATAATCGAACTCAGGTTTATAGTAATTTGGCTAGGGGCAAACGTTGCAATAGATTGTTTTAACGGTTTCATTTCGCATCACTTGAAAATTACCATTAATCCACCCACACCATCTAGCTTTATTAAACTCCAACGCTTTTTTCATGTAACCTAAATAGGTTTGTTCTTCCAACTCTCCTTGAATAAGTGTGGCAGTTTGAGCTAAAACAAATGCTGCATTTTCATCTAACTCGCTCTTGTTATAATAAAGGTCTAACAATTTTACGCTGCGGTCATAACGGTGAAAATAGTTCGTATAAAGGGCTAAATCTGTAGCCTCTGTAATGGTTAAATTTGCGGTGTAAAAATAATCGAAGATTAGGTCAAAGTAATAATTTACTTTTGACCACTCATTGTTCCAAACAAAATAATGGATAGACGAGAGGCAATGATTGAGTTTTAGACGACTTAAATAAGTGGTGTCGGTAAAAACAGTGTCTGGAACAGATTGTAATTTTTCTAAAACCTTTTCGGGAGAAATAGTTGGCATTCGTTTTTCTGGATTATCAAAATATTGACGTGAAATATAATACAGATCCCAATAATAAATATTCATCCAATTAAGGGCGTAGTATAAATTTGTTTTGTCAGAGAAATCCAACGCCATGAGTTCTATACTTTTCAAGTCAGCATTAAATCTGTAAAACTTATTTGCAATTTTATTGGCCATATAATTACATGCAAACGCTTTATTATCAAAATAAATAGAATCAAACGGTGAACCAAAAAACAACTCATTTGACAAGGCGTGAGGGTAATTTGACTGTAAAAACTTAGCCGCTAAAGGGATGTTTTTTTGTGCTAAAATATCTTCCCAAATCAACCCTACGTTAGATGAGTCGTTGAATCCGGTCACCTTGCCTTTTATTTTAATGCGTGCAACAGACTTTCGTTGCTCATAAAGCAATGAATCGTACTTACCATTTGTGTTTTTAAGTTTTAAATAACGCTTTACTTCAGCTTTAGACAGGTCTTTAAACTCCGTTAAGTTCAAGGCGATAACCTGCTCATCAAACTTGTCCCAGTTTTCATTGGCATGTGTTTTAAAGAGGCTTTTATCTGTAATGTTTATAAAGGTAAAAAAGGCCTCAATATTTTTAGCTCGTTCCGCTTGAATGCGCTCATTAAACCATGATTTACCTTCAACACTGCTGTAAGTTTGAATGTCAATTTTTTTAATGTAATCGGCATACTTTTGAATTTCCAGTTGCTCAAAACCAAAACCTGGCGTACTGAAGGAGGCAGAACTGCGCTTAAAGTAAAAAGGTATTTCAATTGTTGTGTCTATTTTAAAAGGAACAAATTCTGCTTGGACATCCACTAAAAGTGGCTCAATAAAAAACGGAGGAATATCGGCAGAAGGTGTAATTACAGGGTAACTATAATCGCATTTATGGTTATTGTTTACCAGCATTAAATTAAGCTCGTGCGGTGGTAGGTTTTTAGGTAAAATACCCAAAAAACTATCTAATTTTTTAGGATTTTTGGACTTGTTGCGCGCTAAAATTTCATACCTAAAAACTGGCGGTAGTAAATAGCCGTCAAAAATTTCTGAACCGTGCAACAAATTAAAGGCTCCGCATGGAAACTGGTCGCGGAAAACAATGTCCACCGCATACCCATCATTTGGAGAACTAATTACTTCGTTGAAATAATTAATGTCGTGGTAGCGGATAAAAATAGAATCACCGATTGTGTATATACCGTTGGCAAAGCTAAGCGTACCGTACCGGAAATTTTTTAGCCCCTGGCAAGGTTCTTTAGCGTAATGTTGCACGCCATACGCTCTTCGTGGTGTTTCATAGCGGGTAGGAAAAGTATAGCCTTTGGCAGAAAAGACCTGAGTAGCGTATAACTTACCCGTGGTGCTGTTATATGAGAAACCAAGCCCGGCTTGGTAATATTGGGTAGTTGCAATATTTTCGCGGTGGGGCGGAGAGTTAATCCACGCGGTAAATAATTCTTGGGCTAGCGTAGTTTCATCTTTCAGCGTATCGGCAGCAATGTTTGCGATAACGAACGCAACATTTTCACCTATGTAGTTAAAATTACCGTTGTAAAAAAATACCCGTTCAGACGGAGACTGTTTATTGTAAGTAACTTGGTCGTGCCCCAATACATTTTGCCAATTGTTGTAGTCTGCCTGATCTTTAGCAGCTTGTTCTAAAATAGTATTTGTTTTTAAGCGTGGCAACCCAATAGAATCACGATAATTATTAATAAGTTGATGCAGTTCACTATTTAATTGCTGAAAATTAATTGTGCTTTTTTGAGCATTTACAGATTGCCCACAAGTAATTAGCAAAAAAAGAAAAAGTAGCAGTTTAAAACGAATCATTGTAGCAAGTTTTGCCGTGTAGGAATTAGCATAACAATGGCAGTTATAGCTTTATCAATGTCACCGTATTTGGCGGGAATTTCGCCACCACCACAATGGTTAAACTCACCTTTGTAAAGGATATTGGCATCATTTACGTAAACAGTTACGTACTCTGCAGTGCCCCCTTCGCATATCTCGTCAAAACCATAACTTACAGGAACTAGTTGCGCATCATTTAGCGATTTTATGACCTGTTCAAATTCAGCCGAGGAAATAATTACCTGCTTTTCTGCCAATGTATCACCGTAACTGTATACAACCATTTTAGCTGTTTCGGGTGTCACTGTCACATCAAAACTGCGGTGATATTCAGGCGCAACGGATGCATCTGAATACGTATAACAGACACGCGTCACTTCATCTGCCTTAAATTGGACGACTGTATTACAACTTACGCAAAAAAGCAAACTCATTCGTCCTAGCCATAATCGTATCATAAAAAATTATGTGTTTTGTTAAAACTAAAAATACGCATAATTCGGTTGGCTAGTCAAACTCTTCAATTTTCTCCGTTACTTCTTCAATGTAATCCTGCTTTTCATAAATACGATCAAACCCATTATTGGTCATTACATTGTTTTTAAATTTAAAAACCGGATGGTTTTCAATCGGGTCTTGCCAAATACCGCCGTCAATATCTGTATAAGCCCCAAGTGAATTGTTATGAATGTAATTGTGTTCTACCCAAACAGTGCCATTGCCCAAATTATCGTGCAAACCTGCCAAACCGCAGCCGTTCAAATCACAGTTCATTACGGTGACGCTATCCGCACCATCAAAACCAATTACGCGACCAGAACAGTTTTGTCCTTCACTATTGCCCGGCATTTTATGCATTAGGTGTAAGTTGTCAATTACTATGTTGGTGCCGTTTACCCACATTACATTATCATACAATACATCACAAAAAACAGAAACATCACCCAAGCCGCGGATGATGATATTTGAACCTTGGACAAAAATACCTGAGCTATAGGTATCTTGCCTTCATCAACTAATACAAGGACGTTTGCACGTTCTTCTGAAAAATAGCGTTCGATATTATTTGTTTCCCGATTGTGACCTATGTGCACTGTGTCCATTGCTGTCCGATTAAAGTTGGTATACGGTGCTTCTAAATTTTTCCAGTTTAGCGGCGCAGGTAAAGGTGCTAATGCCTCCGCTATTTCATCTTGTTCAATTGGTTCAATTTCATTAGATGGTGTTGCAGATTGTTGGTCAACAAACGTATTATTTGTAGTCGCCGAATTATTTTCTGCATCATCTCTCGGTTGGGCACAGCTCACCACTATAAATCCACACAAGAAGTAAATTAAACGCATAACGGGTTTTTTTTATTCAAATAATTTTCGCCAAAAAGTAGCAATTAATGCGCTACAAATTAAAAAGGTAATTAAGAAATAAAGGGCTTGGGTAGAATCTCCCAACAGGTAATTGCCTGTGGCAAACAACGCCGAATAAATGCCGACGCAGCCTAAAAACAGGCTCAATACTTTAAAGCCCATATTTTTAAACTTGTTAGTTACATCAGTCGTTAAGCCGGTAGAATCAATTACACCTTCTGCCTCAGTGCTAGTTTGTTTTTTAGCACCAAAAGCACGTTGTTCAAATTCGGGGTTGAGGTATTTATTGTTTTGTGTGATGAGGGTGACAAGAACCCAAGCCACCGTTGTGACACTTACCCCGACAGTTAACTGTATGATCCCGCTAATTTCAACCCCAGTTTTGTTGGCGATAAAAAACCCAACGGCAATTAAAAAAGAAACCACCATTGCCGTAATTTCACTGTAAGGGTTAATTGCACGCCAAAACCACCGCATAATAAATAGTAAACCAGTGCCGGCACCAATTTGAAGGATAAGGTCAAACGCTTCTTTAGCTTCTGACAAAACAAAAGAAAGTGCAGCTGCTAACACCATCATAATCACAGTAGAGAGTCGCCCAATCAACACCAATTTTTTCTCTGAGGCAGTGGGTTCTATAAAGCGTTTATAAAAATCATTAACAACATAAGACGAACCCCAGTTAAGGTGAGTAGAAATGGTAGACATAAAGGCCGAAATGAGTGAAGCCAACACCAAACCAAGTAGCCCAGCCGGCAAAAATGTAAGCACTGCCGGATATGCCAAATCGTCTTTATAAAAGGATGGTGTTAGTCCCGGAAACTGTGCGGCAATATCATCAATAGTGGGAAAAAGAATAATAGAAGCCAATGCAATTAAAATCCACGGCCAAGGGCGTAAAGCATAGTGCGCAAAATTAAAAAAAAGTGTGGCTGCGGTGGCATGTTTTTCATCTTTAGCGGCCAACATCCGTTGTGCTATGTACCCACCACCACCAGGTTCAGCACCCGGATACCAAACGCTCCACCATTGTACTGCAAGCGGAATTATGAAAGCGCCCAACCACAGTTCATAATTGGATGATTTATCTGGAACAAAATTAATTTTTGCCTGAACAGCCTCATTGGCTAAAAGCCCTTCCATGCCACCAATTTGCGGTAAATCTATAATGTAATAAGCCGCCCAAATAGAGCCCACCATGGCTACAATAAACTGAAAAAAGTCAGTTAAAATAACACCTTTTAAACCGCCCATTAATGAGTATAAAACGGTAATTACCCCAGTAATCAAAAGGGTGTCTATTGGGTCTATCCCTAAAATAATAAACCCAATTTTGGCACCCGCCAAGCATACGGTTGCCATGACAACAATATTAAAAACCACGCCTAAATACAGTGCTCTGAATCCCCGTAAAAAAGCAGCTGCTTTGCCTTTGTAACGAATTTCGTAAAACTCCAAATCTGTAGCAATACCCAATTTACGCCATAGCTTTGCATAAATAAATACCGTAACCATGCCGGTAAGCAAAAATGCCCACCACACCCAATTTCCGGCAATACCATCTTTACGCACAATACCGGCAACTAAATTTGGTGTATCGGCAGCAAAGGTTGTGGCCACCATAGAGACACCGAGTAACCACCACGGCATATTACGTCCTGAAAGAAAAAATTCAGACGAATTTTTACCTGCTTTGCGCGATACGGCTAAGCCAATAAGTAATGTAACCGCGAAAAAAGCGCCAATAATAACAAGGTCAAGGGTGCTAAGCTCCATACAGCTGAATTTTAGGATATAAAAACGAAAATACACATAAATTTTCCGCTATGTGGTGCAGGTGCGGTGTGTTACCAAATGACAGATGTTAATACGGTTTAGAAATGATTAAATCAATCTTAAAAAAAGCTGATCATAAGCCAGCAAAAAGCAATTAAATAAAAAGTACCAGAGGTGGACTAAGTAGATTCTGTAAAAATCAGTTATTTTTAATGACGTATCATTGAGTCAAAGAAAAATTCATGCATGCTTTTCGCACTTATATTCATTCGTTTACCACATTAACCAATGCAGAGTGGGCTTTAGTAGAGGCTTGTTTGAAGAAAAAGAGCGTAAAAAAAGGCGAAATTATACATCAAGAAGGAAAAATTTGCAAAAAACTCTATTTTTTAGAGCAGGGGTTGTTGCGTTTTTATTCGAACCAAGACGGCGTGGATGTTTCTAAATTTTTTACGCAACCACCATATTGTTTTACTTCCCAACGGAGTTTTACCATGCAGAAACCATCAAATGAAGGTATAGAAGCGCTTGAAGAAAGCATTATTTGGGAAATGAATCGGAAAGCGGTTTATGACTTATTTGCCATTCAAGCCTGGAGTACGTTCGCCAGAGAGTTAGTGCAAGAGGTACAGTACAATACGGAAGTAATTTTAGTAGAAATGCAAAACCAAACGGCAGAAGAACGCTACTTAAAAATGCTTAATGAAAAAAACCCATTGTTGATGCAGGTCCCGTTAAAGCATTTAGCATCTTATTTGGGCATTGCACCACAATCCTTAAGTCGGATTAGAAAAAAATATGTCGAGCAATTATAGAAGTTAACATAGGTGAAGTAGTGTTAATTGAGATCGTGTGAACTTTGTGATAAAAAATGAAAATCATTTTATCACTAACAGTCAGTTTAATACTTTCCATTATGAGCCTTCACAGTCAAGCAAAATCAACGAATAAAAACTTTCAGCACAGTTTAAAAACAACAGCACCTGCAACAAAAATTTGGCAAATTTGGACAACGGTTGAAAAGTGGCACCTATGGGATGTGGGATTAAAAAGTGCAACATTAACGGGTGCTTTTGCAGTTGGAAACAGTGGCACAATAGAATCACTAAAAGGACAAATTACTCCATTTACAATTACGGAATTAACGGCGGGTGAAAAATATACGATAGAAACAAAATTACCATTTGGAAAGTTATGCATCACCCGATTTTTAGAAGAAAATGAAAATACTACGATATTTATCCACCACGTTTATTTTGAAGGAATTTCGGCCGGATTATTCGCCGCAATTTTAGGAAAAAAGTTTAGAAAGCTATTGCCAGAAGCAATGGAAAACATTAAACAACTAGCTGAGGAATGATTGCATTAAAAATAGTATACCTGGCAAATATAATCGTAGCCGGGTGGATAAGCATTACATGTACATTTGCCCCAAAGGTTGGATTAAGAACAGTTTTTGAAAATTCAATTGCATATTCCGAAGCCATTCGATTGGTGGGTGCGTTGTGGGGAGCCATATTCTTACTCTCCATTGCAGGCTTATGGTTTCCTTATAAAATGGCGGTTGTACTTCTTTTTCAACTTATTTATAAAACCACATGGCTTTGTGTTGTTGCGGCACCTGCAGTTTTGAAAAGCGAAAATTTTCCAAAAGGAATGGCGGTTGTTTTTATGGTTTGGGTTCTGTGTTGCCCTTTGTTATTCCTTGGAGGTTTATTTTTTCAGTGACCAGTGGCCCGGACTCACGTTAAATAATGCAAAAACAATAAATCATATTGTTTTTGGCATTTTTGATAAGAGATATACAGCCCTTACTGAACAATTCTCTAAATAATTTGTTTCCAAAAAAACGGTGGTTGTAGGTCACTGCATCTACCAAAAATTTATTACACATTAAGCGTAGGGTGCATAATTTTTCATTCGACCTTATTGAAAAAGACAAATTACAACAATGAAAGCACAAGAAAAAATGTTCGACAATCCGATTTTGGAGGCACTCTCCCTAAGCGGTCCGAAAAATGATGACCATTTATCATTTAATTGTTTCTTCGCTTATTTTAGGATACGGCATCATTTATTTTTCACCAGCAAACTATTGGATTATTTTGCCCCTTTTTACCGGAGGTTTTTTACTCTGGACACTGGCAGAATATTTACTTCACCGTTACTTATTCCATTGGATTTCTGAAAATAAAATCATAAAAAAATTTCATTATGCCATGCACGGCTATCACCATTCTGTACCGCATGACCATAACAGGCTTTTTATGCCACCCGTGCCAGTAACCCTTTTTGTACTGGCATTTTTCGGATTATTTTATTTAGCATTTGGCAGCTATGCATGGTTTATTTTACCCGGATTTGAGATTGGATACCTGACCTATGCGCTTTGTCATTACATGGTGCATGTGCAGCCCAATTCAAAATGGGTGAAACACCTTAGTCATCACCATATTTTGCATCATTACAAGTTTCCGAATAAAGCTTTTGGGGTTTCTACCCGTGTTTGGGACCATATTTTTGGAACAATGCCGCCAGATCTTAAAGTCAAAAAGTAAGGAATAAACCGTAAATTTTTGTAATTTGCTGTGAATGAAACCGCAACATTACTTTCTGGTTATTTTCATTGCATTTATCGGGCAATCATGCCGAAAAGATGTGGTAGATGATTATGAAAAAGAACAGCCGTTATTACCGGCAACGGTGTACAATTATCAGCAGCACCAATATCCACAACATTTTAAAGATGACCCCTTACTAAATTTGATTATGGGTTTTTCAGATGACAATCCTATAACGAATGAGGGAGCTACATTAGGTAGGGTACTTTTTTACGATAAAAAATTGTCGGCGAATGTTTCCGTTTCATGCAGTTCATGTCATTTGCAAGAGAAAGGATTTTCTGACGGGGCACGGTTTAGTAAGGGCTTTGAGGACGGATTAACAGACCGCAACTCTATGGCAATTGTTAATTCTGATTTGCAATCCCGTTTATTTTGGGATCGGCGGTCAAATTCAATAGAGGAGCAAGCACTGCAACCCATTGAGCATCCGATAGAAATGGGTATGGAATTGACGAATTTGGAGCTTCGGTTGTCTAAAACAAGTTACTATGCTGAATTATTTAATGCTGCTTTCGGAGACGAGCAAATAACAGCAGAGCGGATTGCATTGGCCATTGGTCAGTTTATTCGTTCTATTCGCTCGTATCGGACAAAATATGACCAGGGCGTACCGCAGGATTTTGCCAATTTTACAGCGGATGAGTTAGCGGGAAAAGATTTATTTTTTAGCGGAGAAAATGCATGCGCCAATTG
This sequence comes from Crocinitomicaceae bacterium, assembly GCA_963736585.1. Classification (GTDB taxonomy): domain Bacteria; phylum Bacteroidota; class Bacteroidia; order Flavobacteriales_D; family Crocinitomicaceae; genus Crocinitomix. The sequence goes on from CAVTPI010000005.1 coordinate 287,411, forward strand.
CCATTTTACACAAAATTTTGGTGGTGTTAGCCCCAATATAAATGGATTAAATACTGTTTATGCGGACGAAGGCATTGGTAAGCTGACGAATGAAGAAAAAGACAAGGGTCGGTTTAAAACAGTGACGTTACGCAATATTTTGTTAACAGCACCTTACATGCATGATGGTCGATTTGAAACGATTGATGATGTCTTGGGTTTTTATTCAAACGATATTCAGCCACATCCGTATTTAGATGCCCGCTTAACAGTAGAGTCTGACGAAGGAGGAACACCAAAACAGTTAAACTTTACAGCAGATGAAATTAGACAATTCAAGGCATTTTTTGGAACCTTAACAGATGTTGAATTGATAAATGACCCGGGATTTTCAGACCCGTTTAAGCACTGAGGTTAATAAAAAGGTTATTTTTCTTCCGCTTCAAACCATCCTGCGTACATTCGGTAATTCTCTGCAATGCGCATTACCTCATTTTTAAATAATTCGGGGCTGAGGTTTTTAACCTTTTTTGCAGGTACACCTGCGTAAATTGAGCCTGATTCAACCGTTGTACCTTCTAAAAGTACTGCACCTGCCGCAATAATACAGTTTGATTCAATTATGCAATTATCCATAACAATAGCACCCATACCAATCAATACATTATCGTGCACCGTACAACCATGTACCAAAGCATTATGCCCAACAGAAACGTTGTTTCCCAAAACGGTTTTTGTTTTTTGATAAGTACAGTGAATTACCGCCCCGTCTTGGATATTGACGTGGTTACCCATTGTTATGCTGTTCACGTCTCCGCGAATAACAGCATTAAACCAAACAGAACAGTTTTCTCCCATGTTGACATCTCCGACAATGGTGGCATTTTCAGCCAGCCAGCAGGTTGAGGGAATGTGGGGAGTGTTATTGCGAACAGATTTGATAAGTGCCATTTGAAAATAAGTTTTAATTGCGATTAGAAAGTTGGCGAAAAAATAGCCGAATAAAATGGGGTTGATCGAACAACGTCATTTTAAAATGATACCCTTCTCCGCGAAAGTTGTAAATAAAATAACTGCCATTTGATGCGCCCTCGTATGCCTGCTGTTTAAAAAAAGTAGTTAGCTCTGCTTTGCGCGAAAGGTACGTTAGCCCCCTAAGGTAAACCGTAAATTCGTTGAGTTTTCCATTGGTTAAAATCAATTCGGTAGAATCTTTATGATTAATAAAATGTTGGGGCTCTCCAGCTTGGATTTGCGTAAAGGTGGTAATGTCTAACGCATTGGCCTGGTTTTTTTTCCCAAGTCGGATAGTGGCATATTGTTTAGTTGGAAAATTCGCAAAAAATTTGAAGGGCGGTTCATTCTCAATTTCTGTTGGGTTTGCTGTATAGTCTATTGAGCCGTTACAACCAGTAAGGCTTATGGTAAGCACCATGCAGCTAAAAATGATATGACGTAGACCTTTCATTCGGGCATAAAAAAACCCACCCGTCAACAGACAGATGGGTTCTCAACTTTTAAATAATTTTATTCTTGCTGGTCTCGCAGAGTAATTGATTTTAATGGCATCAATTTCTCGCAGTTCTTCTTTTACGTTAGATACAATACGCATCCCAACGTCTTTGTGTACTTTTAATGAAGTTACAATGTCAAAAGGTATCATACCTTCGCGTGCGCGAATTTGTTTCCAACCTCTTACAGCAGTGTAATCCGGTGCAAGTGCATCATCCAGCTGAATTCTAGGTTCAGTTCCTTCTGCTGCATCTAACGGAAATCCAATGTAAATAAAATCAACATTATCTTTATCTTCAATAGCTACGGCTTGGTCAGCATACGGTTTATCAACATCTACCAACAAATCCACCTCTTTCATGGTTGTTGCAACCATAAAGAAGAATAAAAGCATGAAAATAATATCCGGTAAGGCAGATGTGTTTACACCTGGTATTCCTTTTTTTCCTCCTTTTCTAAACTTCGACATAATTAACGATCAATTTTAGCTTCAATAATACGTTCGGGTACCAATACGCGCAATTTCAAAATTTTGTCCTGGTCATCTTCATCATTCTCATCCAGCTCAAAGTAGTTTTTCCAGCCTAACTCTTCAGCTTTTGCAGCTCTCAGTTCATTCACCACTTTTTTCAAAATGTTTTGAATTTCAATGTACAAACCATAAGACGTTCCTGCTTGGTTTTTGAGTTGAATCAATGCAGATTTATTCATTTCCATGTAGCTACCAATTTCCTGCGTCAACTGTAACTTGGTTTCCCATTTTGAAAGTTCAGCTTGAAACATAATATTATCTTGGTCTTTTTCCAACGCAGTCTGTATTTCAGCAATTTCAGTAGTCGCTTTCTGAGCGGTTACCTTATTATACATTGGCATAGTTGGGTCTACTTCATTTCCACTAATGTTTGCCGTGTAGAAATCAATTACAATCTCTTCCAACTCATCAATGTTAATTCGATTTCCTTCAACTAATAAATCATCATTAGAATTGGCAAAAATTTCTAATACGTTACGTTTGTTAAACTCTAGATTTTCTGGAGGCTCTATATTATCCAACTTCAATGGCAATTGTCTACCAATCCCTGCATCAACCTCAATAGTTGTTGTAACCAAGAAGAAAATTAAAAGTAGGAAGGCAATATCTGCCATTGAACCCGCATTAATTTCTCCAATTTCCCTTTTAGCCATAATTATTAACGTTTATTTTGAAAAGTAAGACACCAATGATCTAACACTTTGAATGATGATAAGACCAACAGCGGTAGCTACTAAAACAAAAGTGGTTTTTATTCCTAAGCCCGACCAAAATACATTTTCATCTGTTGCTTCTGATAAGGCACGTACTGGTCCTTCCGGTTTCAACATTCACCATTGAATAACCCACCAAAATAAGCAAACCAAATACAACAATACCAATTGCTGTTGGGATGAAACGTTTAGGGTTTGTAGCAATAGAAATAATCGTAAACAGAAGGATTGCTCCAATTGTTGCAATAACCAGCCATAAAGAGAAAGTTACCGCATTGGATACGTTTGTAGTATCAGAAGAAGCCTGCTGTGTTTCCGGATCAATTACTGCTGTGTTACCCATAGCGGTAATAATCAAATACAGACCGACTATCGCAAGAATCACAACACCTACATTGATGATGAGTGATGTTACTTTATTATCCATAATTTAAAATTTTATTTTTTTGATTAAACAAGTGATTCAATTTAGCTTATAATTAAGCCTTAGGAGTCACTTTATGTTTGATCAAAATATCAATCAAAGAGATTGAAGCATCTTCCATATCATTTACCAAACTATCGATTTTCGCCAATAGGTAATTGTAAAAGATTTGTAGAATAATTGCAACGATCAATCCGAATACTGTTGTTAGTAGGGCTACTTTAATACCACCCGCAACAATAGATGCTGAAATTACACCCGCAGTTGCAATGTCATCAAAGGCTTGAATCATACCAATTACCGTTCCCATAAACCCTAACATTGGAGCCAATGCGATAAATAGTCCAATCCAAGACATTCCTTTTTCTAAAAGTCCCATTTGAACACCACCGTAAGCAACTACTGATTTTTCAACCATTTCAATTCCTTCTTCAGAACGATCTAGCCCTTGGTAAAAAATAGAAGCAACCGGTCCGCGTGTATTTCGGCAGACTTCTTTAGCAGCATCAACACCTCCGGTAGCTAAAGCACCTTCAATACGCTCTAATAATTTTTTTGTGTTTGTTGTAGCAAGGTTTAAGTAAACAATACGCTCAATAACCAATGCTAAACCAAGAATCAAACATAAAAGTACAATACCCATAAAAAAGGCACCCCCTTCAATAAATCTTGTTTTCAACTCTGTTGTTAACGAGTAATCGTCGTCTGTAGTAGTGCCGTCAGCTACCTCTTCAGCAACATCTTTCTCAGCTTCCCCTCCTAAGATCTGTTCTGGTTGAGTTAAAGAGGAGTCCATTTCAGTCATTGAACTATCCGGTCCGTCTTGAGCTAATACAGCTACTGATGTTCCAAAGGTTAAAAAACCTGCAAAAGCGACTAATGCTAATACTTTTTTCATTTTTCTTTGTTTAATAAAAATTTATTTAAAAGTTGTGCTTCTTTTTTTTGTTTCCAAAAGCAAGGTGCTAAAGTACAAAAATTTATAATTTAATCGTGTTCAGCCTTATTTTTTTAGCGATTTCCGGTAAGGGAAATCACTTATTCGTGTATAATCAAAACGCTTTATTTAATGCGTTTTGGATATTTAACGTTTTGTTAACTTCGGTTAGTGCTCATTTCACCGCATAAATTGGTGGAAAGGAGTTGTTTTTTTGTTTCAATTGATACATTTTGTTCAAGTACGTACATCATTTTGGTTAAAGCGGCCTCTGTGGTTAGGTCGGCTCCACCAATCACACCTAATTTGGCAAAAAGTTGGCTTGCCTCATATTTGCCGTGTTCTACTTTTCCGGTAACGCATTGTGTTACGTTAAGTACAATTCCTCCGGCAGCAATGTAATCACTTATCAGCTGTGTCATTTGTGCACTTTTAAATGTATTGCCCGACCCAAAACTTTCAATAACAACACCTTTTGTAATTTCAATAGTAAAGATGGCTGTTAATGATTCAACCGGCATTCCTGGAAAAATTTTAACCAACCCTACCTGCTTTGAAAAATTTGCGTTGAGTTCAAGTTCGGTTTTTGTGGTCCTAAAAAGTACATTTTCATTAAATGAAATATGCACCCCCGCCTCAGCCAAATGCCGATAATTAGCACTGTTGAACGCCTCAAAATTTTCTGCGCTTACTTTTTGCGAGCGGTTACCACGGTACAGCGAATATTCAAAATAAAGCGCCACCTCTTGCACTACTGCCTCACCCGTTTGGTTTTTTAAGCCTGCAATTTCAATCGCGGTAATGATATTTTCTTTACCATCTGTCCTAATTTGTCCAATTGGCAATTGCGACCCCGTTAAAATAACCGGTTTTTTAAGCCCTTGTAGCATAAAGCTAAGAGCAGAAGCAGTGTACGCCATGGTGTCAGAACCGTGCAGTACAACAAATCCGTCAAAGTTAACATAATTGTCAAAGATCGTTTTTGCAATTTCTGCCCAAATAGCCGGGTTCATTTCAGATGAGTCAATTGGCTCACCCATTGAATAGGCTTCAAGTTCATAATCAAACTGTTTTAACTCTGGCACACTGCTATACAGGTGTTCAAAGTCAAAAGGTTTTAGTGCTCCGGTTTCAGGGTCATTGACCATGCCAATGGTGCCCCCGGTGTAAATGATTAGAACCTTCGGGTTTTTCATTACAGTTTCAAATTAACAATTTTAAAAACAAAATTAGTAGACAAATTGACTTAACGGCTACTCTCGTTTATTTTACCGTTTTAAATAAGGCCAAGGCATTTTGTGTAGTAATTTCTGCCACTTCCTCTATCTTAATTCCTTTTACGTCTGCAAGTTTACTTGCTATTAAAGGGATGTAAGCACTCTCATTTCGTTTGCCGCGGTGTGGTGTAGGTGCCAAATAAGGCGAATCGGTTTCTAAAATTAAATGCTCCAGGCCAATCGTAGCTAATGTTTTATCTACCCCGGCATTTTTAAAAGTTACCACGCCACCAACACCTAATTTAAAGCCGCCATAGCTCAGCACGCGTTCTGCCTGGGCAGCTGTTCCGGTAAAACAATGGAAAACCCCCGTTAAATTATCATCATTCAATTCATCTAACAATTCAAAGGTTTCATCAAACGCGTCGCGCACATGTATGGCCACAGGTAATTTTTTTTCCTTTGCCCACATTACTTGTTGGGTAAATGCTTGTTGTTGGTAAAGTAGAGTAGATTTATCCCAATATAGATCCATTCCAATTTCGCCCACAGCACAATAATTGCCGTTGTCAAGCCATTTTTTTATTACGGTCAAATCTTCCGCCCAATTCGCCGTAACAGAGCAAGGGTGCAACCCCATCATGGGGTAACACTGTGCAGGAAAATCTGCAACTAGTGCGTGCATTTTTTCAATTGATGCTAAATCAATATTGGGCAATAGCATTTTTGAAATACCACTTTCTATTGCTTTTTGTACCATTTCATGGCGGTCATCATCAAACTGTTCAGAAAATAAATGCGTGTGCGTGTCAATAAAATTCATGGTGCAAAGTTAATGCACTCAGTTGGATTTTTTTAAAGAATAGGCAGAAACAAAATGGGCTTAGTGCCAATCGGGGCAGGTATCACAACCATTTTTAGTGCGCAAGTAAAATAACACCCCTGCTAAAAGTTCCCATTGCCCGTATACAAATTGATGAGACGCATACATTGGTCTGTTAGGTGCAGTATTGTTTTTTGGTAGGTGAATAAACCCACCCGACCAATTGGACTGGAAAAAAAAGCGGTTAAAAAAATCAAACCGAAGCCCTGTATGCAAAGATGCGCCGTAACCCGCTACTTTTAAATTAGTGGCATACCGCACCCCGTCCCAATTAAAATCTGTTTGTGTAACCACAAAACCCACCCCTAAACCAGCACGACGCTGAATGGCAAATTTACGGTTCCTCGTTTTATAGAGTGGGGCAGTATTGTTCAGCTGAAAAGAAATATAATTGAGTCCGTTGGTATTTTCATAATGCAAATCTTCCATTTGGATAGGAATTTGCCCATCTAAATTTGAGTAATTACCAAAAAGCTGGCTAGAGGTTGTGCTGGTAATTTCACCATTTAAGTACAAATTTTGCCCGTTATTCATTACATATTTCATGTGGTCATAACCAAAAGAAAAATCCCAACGGTGTTTGTAATACCAACCTACACGAAGATTAAACTGCGGTACACTAACAGAAGTTGGGTTAACGTAAGTTGAAAACTCAGTTGTTGGCCGGTCAGAGGCGCGCAAATCGTTCGCAACAAAATCATATCCGGGTCCGTAAAAACGCACATCACTTTTAGAGTAGATAGAGCGGTTGTAGCCCCAATAAGCGTATACCGTATTTTTTTGCGTACCAAACTTTTTTTTAAAGGAATAAGTTTGGTTGTATCCCTCAAATCCTTTAAAGAAAAAACAGAATAAGATGGAATAAAAGATTATACGCCTCATTGTACAAGAATAAGTGAATTTATAGGAGTTGGTTACCAAAAGTACGAAAAAGGGGTAACAAGTAGTGGCGTTCTATTTATTTAAAATGTACATTTAGGTAATTAACCCCTGTAAGCAGTTCCCAAAAAATGGCACAACACAATGAATTAGGACATTTAGGCGAAAATATAGCCGCTAATTATCTTCAAAAAAAAGGGTATAAAATTATTGCAAAAAATTACCGTTTCAGACGTAATGAGATTGACTTGATCGCAGAATTTGAAAATAAATTGATTGCTGTAGAGGTAAAAACACGTCAATCTACCTTTATGGCAGGCCCAGAAGAAACCGTAACAAAAACCAAACAACGGCGCATAATTGAGTGTATTAATGCTTTTATTGATGAAAATGAAATCGACCTTGAAATCCAATTTGATATTGTCTCCGTATTAATTGCAAAGAATGAGCAAAACATACGCCACATATCGGATGCATTTTATCCTGTTATATAAAAAATAAGGTGGAATGTAACGTTCGTTTTTCCAGTAAAATAGAGGCTTTAGGCTACGAATTTGACCAATAACATAATTTTGTTAAAAAAAATACGTCTAAAAACTGAGTTATTCGTTTTAGTATTAGGTACTTTGCGTTAAATAAAATGATAAAACAACTACATATTCTTAATTTTTTAGGACGCCTATTGTCTGTTGTTTTTGTTTTGATTATAATTCCTTTTACTGCTAATTCTGCTGTGTTAAGTAGAATACAGAAAGGAACAACAACCATGGCGGCGGGTTCAGGCACAGTTAACCAAACCATTTCTACAGTTAATTTATCCCGCTCTTTTTTGGTATACTCCATTAGCATAAACAGCAGCCAACCGGGAGAAAGCCAAATAGCAGGACGATTAGCGTCAAGCGATCGGTTAACTTTTGATCGGTTTGATGTTGGAGGGACACCAAATGCAACCATTTACTGGCAGGTGTTTGAGTTTTCGTCTGGGGTGAATGTGCAACGCGGCTCCATTACTGATTTGGCTGCAGGCGGTGCAAACATTAGCCTCTCAAGTGTCAATACATCCCGTTCTTTCGCCACGGCAAATATGCGTAAAGATGGAGGGCAATATGGAACGGATGATTTTATTACGGCGAATATCACCTCCAGTACCAATTTATATATCGACCGGCAAGGCGGTGGAGCAAACCCACAAAATGTTTATTGGCAGGTGATAGAATGGACTGGCGCATCTGTACAAAAAATAGTGACAAACCTAAATGCGGGAACAGATTCATTAGCCGTTACCTTAGGCACAACGGTAAACAAGAATAAAACCATGGTTATTGGCAATCACCAATCCGACGGTAACCTGAATGCGGACGATTTTCCGTGTACCGAGTTGGTGAACGGAAACACTGTCAGTTTTAGCCGAACGGGTACAGGTCGCACACTTAGCTTTGTATGTTATGTGGTGGAGTTTTCAGATAATACGGATGTAATTCATGGCGCAATTCGTATGACCACTGCACAAAATAATATTTCGACAACAATTTGTTCCGTATCAACAACCAATTCGGGGATTATACCACCCAATAATTATTTTAGGTCGGGTACGAATTGTGAAAATGGAGATGATGATATGGGCATTGCCAATGCCGCATTTGAATTAACGAGCAGCACCTCAGTAAGGGCGGTAAGAGGAACCACAGGCGCAGCAGGGCTTTACCCTTTTCAGGTACTTGAGTTTACAGCGACCACACCGGCTGGCTGCACACCACCCGAACCTGGCGCATCTACCCCGCGTACAATTGGTTTGTGCGGGGCAGCATTACCGATAGAACTGTTGGATTTTGATGCCCAACAATTGGGTGATGCAGTTGGTGTAAGCTGGATTACAGCTTCAGAAATTAACAATGATTATTTTGTTGTAGAGCGCAGCTCAAATGGGCTACTATTTGATGAAATAGGCACGATTCAGGGTGCAGGAAATAGTTCAGAAACTATAAACTATGGTATGGCAGACCGATCACCGTTAACGGGAATATCGTACTACCGCTTAAAACAAGTTGATTTTGACGGGGCGTTTACCTACTCGCAGATAGAAAGTGTAAGCTTTAGTTCAGAAAACAACACCTATGTTATTTACCCTAACCCCACAACTGGCAGTGTACTTATAAAAGGGGTAGCGCCAGGCTCACAAGTGGTAGTTTATAATCCGCTTGGGCAGCAATTGCAGCCACCTGTCATGACAAACGGTTCTCAATATAGTATTGATCTGTCCGCTTATCCACGCGGTATTTATTACATAAAAATAAACGGAGAAGTGCAGCAACTAATTCTGCAGTAGCAAATTCAAAACAATTCATTAACGGCTAAAATTTCAATAAAACTTCCAAAAAAATGGTGTTTTTTAGGTAAATTTGAACAGCTAAAACAAAGTACATTGCAGTTTTAATACTTTGCACGGCTTAATTTGCATAGAATGAATATCCCAACGATTGATTTACCACGAGTTGTGGTAATTGGAGCGGGATTTGCCGGACTAAAGTTAGCCAGACAAATCGACACCCGAAACTACCAAGTTGTTGTTCTAGACCGGAACAACTTCCACACCTTTCAGCCCTTGCTGTATCAAGTTGCATCTGCCGGGTTAGAGCCTGATTCTATTGCCTACCCCATTCGCAGAATTTTGAAAAGTAAAAAGCACATGCATTTCAGAATGGCAACTGTACAACGCATTAATCGGTCAACTAAAATTATAGAAACCTCCATAGGCGATTTAAAGTACGATAAACTGGTTATTGCCACCGGCGCAGGGAATAATTTCTTCAACAATGAATCAATAGAAGAAAATTCACTTCCAATGAAGTCTTTAACCGAAGCGCTGGACTTGCGGAGCAAAATACTTCAAAACTTTGAAAAAGCAATTAATTTAAACTCCCTTTCAGAGCGTGAAAAACGGATGAACTTTGTAATAGTTGGGGCAGGGCCAACAGGTGTAGAATTAGCTGGCGCACTGGCAGAATTGCGCAATAAAGTTTTACCGGCAGACTTTCCAGACCTTGATTTACGCCTAATGAAAATTCACTTGCTTGAAGGAGGTGAGCGAGTATTAGCCGCAATGGACGAAAAATCTTCTAAAAAAGCGCACAATTATTTGAAGGAGTTAGGTGTACATGTGTGGTTAGATACCATGGTTGAATCGTATGAAGATGGTGTAGTAAAAACAAATAAAGAAAATTTTAATACAAGCACTCTTATTTGGGCAGCAGGCGTAAAAGGGCAACCACCACAAGGGTTTGACAAGAATGAAATTGCGAAAGGCAACCGCGTAGTCGTAAATGAGTTTTGTCAATTACCGAATGATGAAAACGTTTACGTATTGGGAGATGTGGGTAAAATAGAATCTGAAAAATATCCAGACGGTTTACCTATGTTAGCTTCTGTAGCCATGCAGCAAGGCAAGTGGCTAGCAAAAATGCTAAACGGCATAAGTAAAGGTAAAACACCCCAACCATTTGTTTACAACGATAAAGGTACAATGGCCACTATCGGAAAAAACCGGGCTGTGGTAGAAACAGGTAAATTTAAATTCCAAGGAACATTTGCATGGTTTGTATGGATGTTTGTGCACTTGATGTTATTGGTGGGGTTTAGAAACAGAGTTGTGGTTTTTATTAATTGGAGTTGGAATTATTTTAAACAAAACAACGGATTACGTTTAATTGTACGGCCCTACTCTAAAAAGAAAAAATTAACTAAAAAAGAAACAACCGCAGCCTAATGGGTGGAACAATTTTTGTTAAGTTTTTCCGTATTGATAAAACGTATTGCTAAACCATGTTAAGATTAATTGTAGTCCTATTATTTATACCTCTAAGCGGTTTTTCGTTTATATGGCCGGGCTTACTAAAAAAAATTGAACGGTGCGAGCTAGTTTTTGATAAGTCAGAGGTTTACCCGGGTAATGCGTTTAAAATTATTATTATTACCACGTTAAAAGATTCCACACAATATTTTTCAAACCAAGATCGTGAAATTTCATTTGCTGATTATGAATTTGAGTTAACCGGTGCGGCAGAATTGATTGAAAGAACGCGGCAAGAATTAACCATTCGTGTAAATGAAAATGCGCACCTTAATCCAACAGTTGGGTTATCCATTGAATTACGCCGAAAAGAAACAATTAATTGGCAAGCTACCATACCAGTAAATTACGACGTAGCACGCAAACTAACGTTCAAAGGCAAAGACGGTTATGACCCGCGTTCGGGTGACGGAAATGGATTTAAAAAAATACCCTTAACAAAACGTATAAATATTGAATTTGTTGACAATACCAAGACATTGACAAACAACAGTGACCCTGCAGTAATGGGCGGAGAAGGTTCGGCATTAGATGTTTACGTTTCAGTAATCAATACGTCTGCAAATCAAAAAATGGTAGTGGTGGAAGTTGTAAAAGATGATGGAACCATTTACACCAAATATTTAAAACCTTCCATTGGCGAATTAGAAATAGCCACAACCGGTGGCAAAGGAGGCATTAGCAAATATGGTGGCAAAGGCGGTAATGGTGGAAACGTTCATGTATACATCACTAAAGAGGCAAAAGCCTATTACGACCAAATTTTCATTAACAACACAGGCGGAGACGGGGGCGAATTATGGCGACCAAAAATAGACGGACAGCAGCAAGGCCCTTATGGAGATGACGGTAAACTCACCATTTCTGAGTGGAATGGCACCCGGCTGGAGAATTAGATGCCCGGCATTCCAATTTTTACCTTTGGGCAAAACAGCAATAAACAGTCGCTCTAACCACCCATTCTAAGCAATACACGTTCAGCTACCTCACAAAAATTCATTAGCTTTGTAGGCTTAAATTATTACTAGCCGTCATGAGCCAAAAGTATACCGAATATAAAGGGTTAAACCTACCTAATGTTGCTGAAACAGTACTTGAGCATTGGAAAACACATTCTATTTTTCAAAAAAGTATTGAAACACGCGAAGGAAACACCCCGTTTATTTTTACCGAGGGACCACCTTCGGCAAATGGTATGCCTGGTATACACCATGTTATGGCGCGTGCGGTGAAAGATATTTTTTGCCGTTATAAAACTTTAAAAGGGTTTCAAGTAAAACGAAAAGCCGGGTGGGATACGCACGGCTTACCCGTGGAGCTTAAAGTAGAGAAAGAATTAGGCATTACCAAAGAGGATATCGGCACCAAAATTTCAATTGAGGATTACAATAAAGCCTGCCGGGAGTCTGTAATGCGCTTTACGGATGAATGGAATAAACTCACCGAAAAAATGGGGTATTGGGTAAATATGGATGATCCATACATTACCTATACCAGCAAATACATGGAGTCGGTTTGGTGGTTGTTAGGTCAAATTTATAACAAAGATTTGATGTACAAAGGATACACCGTACAGCCATATTCGCCAAAAGCCGGAACAGGCTTAAGTTCGCACGAGGTGAACCAACCCGGAGCCTATCAAGATGTGAAAGACACCACCTGTGTGGCACAGTTTAAAGTAAAAGCAGGTGAAACACTGCCGTTTGAAAATGCAACTATCAACTTAGCCTATTTTATTGCATGGACAACAACCCCTTGGACATTGCCCTCAAATACAGCATTAACCGTTCGGACCAAAAATAGATTATGTATTGGTAAAAACGGTTAACCAATACACGCACAAGCCCATTGAGGTTATTCTGGCTAAAAACTTAGTTGGAAAACAATTTGGTAAAAAATTTAAAGCTGTTGATAGTGCAGAAGAGCTGAACTATAAGCCAGGCGATAAAAAAATTCCGTACGCAATAATTGGTGAATGCAAGGGAACTGATTTGGAAGGTGTTAAGTATGAGCAGTTATTAGACTACGCGCAACCTTACCAATCACCAGAAAAGGCATTTGTCGTAATTACAGGAGATTTTGTAACCACAGAAGATGGTACCGGAATTGTACACACTTCACCAACGTTTGGTGCTGATGATGCCTTGGTAGCTAAGGCTGCTGGTGTACCGCCATTACTTGTGTTAGATGAAAATCAAAATGCAGTACCGCTTGTAGATTTACAAGGGCGGTTTAGAAAAGAGGTGTCAGACCCTGTTTTTGGATTTGCGGGTGAATATGTAAAAGCAGAGTATTTAGAAGGAAATGAGGCAGAAGAAGAACTGGAAAAACAGCGACACAATTTAAAAGACATTATTGCCGACTTAAAAGAATATTTAAGCGTAGACGAACGATTAACGTTGAAGCTAAAAATAGAAAACAAGGCATTTAAAATAGAAAAGTACGAACACTCGTACCCGCATTGCTGGCGTACAGATAAACCAATATTATACTATCCGTTAGATTCTTGGTTTATTAAAGTTTCAGAAAACAGAGAAAAACTCGTAAAACTAAATAATACCATTAACTGGCAGCCAAAATCAACCGGTGAGGGGCGTTTTGGAAATTGGTTAGAAAATGCAAACGATTGGAACCTATCCCGCTCGCGGTATTGGGGAATTCCAATTCCTGTTTGGACCTCTGAAGATAAAACAGAGCAAATTTGTATCTCATCCATTGAAGAACTAAAAAAAGAAGCGCAAAAAGCTACAGATGCGGGCATAATGGACAAAAACCCACTGGCAGATTTCCAACCAGGAGACATGTCTGATGAAAATTATGGCAAAGTGGATCTACACAAAAATTATGTCGATCAAATTACCTTGGTTTCACCAACGGGTAAACCCATGAAACGTGAGGCAGATTTAATTGACGTGTGGTTCGATTCTGGTTCGGTGCCGTATGCGCAGCATCATTATCCGTTTGAAAATAAAGCGGCAATTGATAACGGCAGTTTATTTCCATCAGATTTTATTGCCGAAGGAGTAGACCAAACCAGAGGCTGGTTTTATACACAGCACGTAATAGCAGGTTTGGTGTTTGATTCGGTTGCGTATAAAAATGTAATGTCTAACGGACTTGTGCAAGATAAGCTAGGGCAAAAAATGTCTAAGAGTAAAGGCAATGCTGTAGAACCATTTGGAACCTTGTCTGAATACGGTGCTGATGCAGTGCGGTGGTACATGATAACCAATGCACAACCGTGGGATAATTTAAAGTTTGATTTTGACGGAATAACAGAAGTACAGCGTAAATTTTTTGGAACACTTTACAATACGTATTCGTTTTTTGCCCTTTATGCCAATATTGATGGGTTTAAGTTTGATGAAGCCCCTGTAGAAGAAAAAGACCGTCCAGAGATTGACCGTTGGATTTTATCAAAGCTAAACACTTTGATTGCTGAGGTGGATGATGCATTTGAAAATTATGAACCAACCAAGGCGGGCAGAGCAATTCAACTTTTTGTAACAGATCAGCTTTCAAACTGGTACGTGCGCTTATGTCGTCGTCGTTTTTGGAAAGGAGATTACACAACTGATAAAATTTCGGCTTACCAAACGCTTTACCGTTGCTTGGAAACGGTTGCAGTTTTAGGGTCATCCATTGCGCCGTTTTATATGGATCAACTTTTTCAAGATTTAAATAGGGTATCAAACCGACATGACGTGGCATCTGTTCATTTAGCTGATTTCCCGAAGGTCAATAATGCCGAAGTGGATACAGATTTGGAGGCAAAAATGAGCATTGCTCAAAAAATCTCATCCATGGTGCTTGGATTACGCCAGGGCGAACAAATTAAAGTGCGACAACCACTCCAAAAAATTATGGTACCCGTGTTAGACCATGATTTTACACGTCGCATTGAAAGTGTTAAGGACATTATATTATCCGAAACAAATATTAAAGAGATAGAGCTTTTAACAGATACAGAAGGCGTATTGGTAAAAAAAATAAAGCCTAATTTTAAAACCATTGGACCTAAATATGGGAAACAAATGAAGGCAATTGCTGGCATGGTAAACCAATGGACACAGGCAGATATTGAGGCTGTTGAGGCAAGCGAGGGGTGGAAAGGAACCGTAAACGATACAGAAATAACCCTTGATTTGGCAGATTTTGATATTACAACAGATGATATTCCCGGCTGGCTGGTTGCTTCAGAAGGGCGCTTAACCGTGGCACTTGATTTAACCCTTACAGATGAACTTAAAAGCGAGGGAATTGCACGAGAATTGGTGAGTCGTATTCAGAATTACCGTAAAGACAGTGGGCTGGAGGTAATGGATAGAATTGAGCTTAAGTTTGATACGTCTGAAAATGTAAAAACAGCAATAGAAAAAAATCGCGACTATATCTGTGCTGAAGTATTGGCTAACGGCATTGACTTTGCAAAGCTGGATGCTGATGCAAACCTATTGGCAGAGCTGGATGAAGGGAATACAATCATTGGCTTAACTAAAGTTTAAGTTGAAAAAAAAGTATGCCTTTTATTACTTTCAATGGCGTAAACTGTTTTTTCTCTGAACCATCATTTGCTACAACTTTTACTCAAGTAAAAAACCCGTAACCAAAAGCGGGTGTAATTTTTTGTACATTTATACCTTACACTTAAAGTTTACGTTGTGAATAAAATGACATTAAAAGGACACACTAAACGAGCCATAATTGGCGGTTTTATTTCGTTATTTCTTATTGCATTGGGTACACTGTTGTTAGGCAAACTTAGCGGGTATGAAGCTAAAATACTTATTCGGTCATCCATTAGTGGGCTCAACACCCTTTGCAATACAGTTGCACTAGCAGCTGCCACAATTTTGGCGTTAATTTTAACATTATTAGGACTTAGTTCAGATTCAAAATCTAAATTAAAAGCAGAGCATTACGAACATGTACTGCGCATTGCACGGCTTGTTACGATTGTGTTTGTCGCAGCTGTAATTTCATTTTTATTGTTCAATTTACCCATTACAGAGTCAGAAACAGTGGGGTACGAATGGTACAACCTTATTTATTATACGTCGCTCGCAATTTCTAGTATTTTAAGCGCTTCACTTATTGTGGTGGTGCTTATGCTTTACAGCACAGTAAGTAGCATTATAAAAATCATTGGCTTGGGTGTTACAGACCATCCGTGGTATTTAGAAGATGAACATGAAGAGGAGGAAGAGTAGATGATTATACTAAGCTCCATAACGCTACCTTTTTTAATTACACCGTTTATTCCAAAAATGCGTAGCAGGCACTGGACTATTCAGTTATTTGATTATTTGCGTTTCCAACTCACATTTTGTTATGCTGTTTTACTTAGTTGCTGGACGGTATTTTATTACGAGCAACCCGTAGCATGGATATTTATAGCAGCACTATTGTTCAGCACCTATTATCAACTGCGGTACATAGCCCCTTATTTTCGGTTTGCTGTAAAAAACGTATTGGATACAGATCATCCAAAGGGAACCGTTACGTTAAAAGTGGTAGTTGCGAATGTGCTGCAACCGAATGAGGAAAAAGCAGCCTTTGCTGAATGCGTTAAAAAATATGACCCACATATTTTTTTAACCTTAGAAAGTAATGCCGATTGGGAGCAGGCGTTAGATGAATTATTGTCTACTTATCCGCATAAAGTGGCAGTTCCGCTGGAAAATTTATACGGCATGCACCTGTATTCTAAATTAGAGGTAAAAAACCCCGAAATTATTTACCGGGTAGAGGAAGGCGTACCCTCTATAGAAGCTGAACTAAAGTTAGAAGGTATACGCCCAAAACTTAAGCTATTTATTGTACACCCCAAACCGCCCGCACCTGGTGAGAATGATAGCGCAAAAGCCAAAGATGTAGAGCTTGCATTATTGGCTCGATCCATTAAAAATTCAGAAGATGCTATTTTAGTAGCCGGAGATTTTAATGATGTACCGTGGTCCAAAGCCATAAAAAATTTCAGAACAGAAGCGCGCCTAAACGATCCGCGAATTGGTAGAGGCACTTATTCTACCTTCCACGCCGATTATCCGTTTGTACGATTTCCGTTGGATCATATTTTTTGTTCAACAGAAATTGGAATCAATGAAATGGAGCGGTTTAAAATTAAAGGGTCAGACCATTTTGGAATGTTTTATTCCTTATCTTTTCCGTTATCTGAGTAAAATTATTTCTAAACAAATAGCACTATGTCAAATAAATCTTTAATTATTGAAGAACGAAGCAGAGACATTGGGGCTTTTATTGTCGGGCGCTTATTGCCTTTTCGCAGTAAAAGAATGATTGGCCCATTTATTTTTGTAGACCACATGGGCCCAACAAAAATGGGTGGTGAAAAACAAATGAATGTAAATCAACACCCGCACATAGGCTTGGCAACATTAACTTATTTAATAGAGGGTGAGGTAATGCATGCAGATAGCATTGGAACGGTGCAGCGCATAACCCCCGGGGAAGTAAACTTAATGGTGGCCGGAAGCGGAGTTACACATACAGAAAGAACACCTAAAGATTTAGTTGGAAAGGAATATACAATGCACGGGTACCAAATTTGGATTGCATTGCCTGCAGATAAAGAGGAGTGTGCGCCAGAATTTCATCATTTTAAGCGTGAAGCCTTACCACAGTGGACAGAAAATGGATTAGAATTGACCTTAATTGCAGGAACAGCATTTGGAAAAACAGCTCCCGTGCCTACGCAATCACACTTATTTATGGTAGAGGTTAAAAATAAAGCGGCTACGCACCTAAATTTGGCAGGACAGTTTAAAGGAGAAATTGGCATAATGGTAACCAAAGGTGGCGTTAAAACCCATGGTGAAACAATTGAAGCCGGAAACTTATTGGCAAGTAAAGAAGAAGACGAATGTGAAATAGAACTATTGGAAAATAGTCATGTTTTTTTATTGGGAGGAACACCATTTGCCGAAAAAAGGTTTATCGATTGGAATTTCGTATCAGCTGATTTAGACCGAATTAAAAAAGCGAAAAAAAATTGGGATGCTAAAAATTTTCCAAAAGTGCCAAATGACGATACGTACGTCCCATACCCTTAATTGAGTTAGCAACCCAACACAGTATTGAATTTTTGCCGCTCCGCTTTTGTTTTAATTGACTATATATTTCCTTATATTTATCGAACTAACCCAAAATAAGAACAAACTCCTTATTTTACTGTAGTGTTTAGGATTGTATAAAGCGCGCTTGAATGCGTGCATTTTTTACGAATAAAGATGAGAAAACAGATCGAAGCAAAATTGACAGCTTTACGGCATGATTTTGCCCAAAAAGATGAGCGATTCGCAGAAAACCATTCGTTGCTGAGCGGGCAAAGCGGTATGCTGCTGTTTGAATTGTATTACCAACGGTTCGTGGACAAAAGTGACGAAAAAATGGAAAACGAGTTGGTAGAAATGATAACATCAGAAATTCAGTCGCCCATTCATAGTTCAACTTACTGTAACGGAACAGCCGGGTTTGCTTGGTTTTTGCACCATTTAAATCATCAAAATTTTATGGAGTTGGATGAAGAGTTGTTTAGCCAATACGACGAATTGATTTATCAAAATGCGGTAACAGAATTTAAAGGAGATAACCACGATTTTTTGCACGGTGCCCTTGGGCAATTGTTTTACTTGGTGGAACGATTCCAAAAAGCACCCAGTGTAGAACCTTATTTGAACCAATTACTCGATTTATTAGTAGCAGCCGGCACGGAACATGCTGACGGAATTTTTTGGGCCGAAACACCCGTGATGTTAGATGAAGAAGAGAAGGAAAATTACATTATAAACCTGCATCTATCACACGGGCAGGCAGCAAAAATAATGGTGCTTGCAAAAATGGTAAAATATGGGCTGAGCAACGCTAAACCGGTATTAGAAAAAGCCATTAATTATTTACTAAACGTAACAAATGAAAACCAATCAGACGCTGTATTTCCAGACCGAATTGTAGATGGAAAAAAAGCAGCATACAGCCACATGGGGTGGTGCCGTGGTAATATTTCCATTGCACTGGCCTTGCTAAACAGTGCCGTTATTTTAAAAAATGATGAATTAAAAACAACAGCAGAAAATATAGCTTTACATACATTAAAAAACAATACAAAAGAAAAAGCGCGCATTAATGACTTTGCACTGTGCCATGGTACATGCGGATTAGTGCAAATGTACAATCGGTTGCACGAAATTACAGGGAACGAGCAATTTAAAGCGGCGGCAGATTTATGGATGACTTTTACCCTTGCGGCAAACCATACAGGCGGAATTTCAGGATTTAAATCATGGAATAATCATATCGAAAAGTGGATGAATGATTACAGTTTACTTTCGGGTGCCGCCGGAGTTGGGTTGGCATTAATCGGCCATATTTCACCCGAAAACCGTGCCTGGGACGAAAGCTTTTTATTGAGTTAAATCAACATTTATGAATTACCAATTTCACAATAAACTTGTGGTTAGGACACCACTAAAACCATTAAAATCGGCCTTTACGCCAAATGAGTTGAAAGAATTATTTGCAGAAAAAGCGGCAAAAGAAGCCTTATTTTTAGCCTCTCCCGATTTATCTGTAGAAATGGAAAAATGGTTGGCCGGTGAAATTACAGAAGCGGAACGTGAAAAAAAATTAGTGGCTTCACTGCATAAATATGCCCTGCGCATGCACACACGGTGCACCCCTTTTGGACTTTTTGCACACTGCTCTGCCTTAACGTGGGGAGAAACAACGGACATTACATTAAACGAAAAACACCTGTTTAGAAGCACGCGTTTAGACATGCATTTTTCATGTCAATTAGCGCAAGAACTGGCAAGCGCACCATACATCAAACCCTACTTAAAGTTTTTTCCATCCACCAGTATTTATGCCGTGGCTGATAAATTTCGATATGTAGAATATGACTATAAGAACAAGCGCAGGGTTTACCAAATAAGCGCAGTAGACCAATCCATTTACCTAAATCATGTATTAGAAAATGCCAAGACAGGCGCAACACAGGCCACATTGGCAGAAACCCTCCCTATTTTAGACAGTGATATTTCATTAGACGACGCGACAGACTTTGTGGCGCAATTAATACAAGAACAGTTATTAATTAGCGAAATAGAACCTTCTGTAAGCGGTGCGGAATTAATGGTGCAAATTCAAACGGTACTTAAACGCATCAGCCGAGAGCATCCATCCGAGGAGCTAATAAAAGTTATTACATTTATTGATGCTATTTTGGTAGATATTGATGCGATAGACACCGCTATTTTTAACCCTCCAAGTGCGTATATAAACCTGGCAGAAAAAGTAAAATCGCTCAACATTCCGTACGAATTAAGCAAACTTTTTCAAACCGATTTATTTTACCATCAGCACCCAGAAAACACAATTGATAAAAACATACAGTACAAACTGCAACGAACGCTGCGCGTATTAAACAAAATTACGCCCAATCCTGAACAAGAAAATTTAAACGACTTTAAACGTCGCTTTTACGAACGATACGAAGAGGAAGAAGTACCGCTTTTAACCGTGCTAGACAATGAAGGTGGAATTGGTTACGCTCAAAACACCAACCATACCGGAGACATTAGCCCACTTGTCAATAACTTACGCGTGCCAGGCAAACGGCAAGAAAGAGGCAATACCGTAGAGTGGACGCAACTGGATTCTGTTCTAACACAAAAACTGTTAGCCGCATCTAACGCAGGAGAGAAGGTGGTGGTATTAAATGATTCAGATTTTGCGGGTTTTGAAGAAAATTGGACCAATTTGCCCAATAGCTTTTCAGTAATGTTCAGCATGGCAGGCGAAAAACCCATTTTAGGAAATGTTGGTGGTTCAAGCGGCATTAATTTGCTAGGAAGGTTTGCTTCTGGAAATGAAGAAATAAATACCATTGTTCAAGAGATTGAGGAGCAAGAACGTGAATTAAACCCGCACAAAATAATTGCAGAAGTAGTGCATTTACCCGAAGCCCGCGTAGGTAATATATTAATGCGCCCCTCTTTTAGACCGTACGAAATTCCATATTTATCAAAATCTGACTTGCCGTTAGAAAACCAAATCGCATTGGATGATTTATACGTTTCAGTAAGGGGAGAAAAGGTTATACTACGTTCTAAAAAGCACGATAAAATAATAGCACCACGATTAGGCAATGCCCATAACTACAGTTTTAAGTCACTACCCGTGTACCATTTTTTGTGCGACTTACAAACAGCCGACGAAAGAAGTGGCTTGTTTTTTCATTGGGGAAAATTACAAAGTGAGTTTAACTTTTTACCCCGTGTAGAAATTGAAGGTGTAGTGGTTGCATTGGCAACATGGAAAGTGAAAGGTGACCCGCTAAAAGAACTCACCAAAAAAGGGAAAAAAGGATTTGCAGAATGGCACAAATCGCTAGAGTTACCACCATTATTTTTACTCAGTGAAGGAGACAACGAACTACTTTTTGACAGTACAGACCAAACAAGTATTGAAACTTTTTTAGCCACCATAAAAAATAAACCAACCATTAGCTTAAAAGAGTTTTTGTTTTCGAAAGAAATGCCTGCGGTAAAAAACAAAACCGGAGCAGCTTTTACGAACGAGTTTGTGGGGTGTTTACTAAAAACAGAAAATCAAGTAAAACGAGCCGCTACACCCAAAAAAGCGGTGGAAAAGCTGCAGCGCAATTTTTCCATAGGTTCAGAATGGTTGTATTTTAAAGTTTACTGCGGTTACAAAACGGCAGACGAAATTGTAAGCGAACATTTTACCCAAATGGCGCACCATTTTACAGCCAACGGATGGATAGACAAATGGTTTTTCATCCGATATGCCGACCCGGATATGCACTTGCGCGTTCGGTTTCATTTAAACGATTTAACGCATTTAGGAACAGTTGCCACTGCATTTAACCAGCAATTGCAGCAATTGATGGATGAAGGGCTTGTTTGGAAGCTACAATCAGACACCTACCAACGTGAAATTGAACGATATGGTGAACGCACAATGGAACTTTCTGAACAGCTTTTTTATTATGATAGCGAAAATATAGCCAACGTGCTTAGCCTGCTGGAACTTGACGAAGATGGCGAAAAAATAAGATGGCTTTACGCGTTGCGCTCGGTGCATCAGTTGTTAACAGATGTAGGCTTTGATTTAGACGAAAAAAACGATATAATGGGTTTACTGCGCAATGCGTTTGCAGAAGAGCATGGGATGAACAAGCACCTCAATAAACAAATCGACAAAAAATACCGGGCAGACAAAACAGCAATAGAAGCTGTATTAAATCCAGCAAATGATACAACCAGCGAAATGAAACCGCTTTTTGACCTACTACACGTCCGATCAAGCAAAAACAAACCATTAATGGCTGAACTAAACCGATTGGCCGCATCAAATCAACTAACACCTTCGTTGACAGATTTAATGTGCAGCTATATTCACATGCTGCTGAACCGCCTATTCAAAAATAAACAGCGATTACACGAGCTGGTGATTTATGATTTTCTTTCAAAGAAATACCGATCAGACGTGGGAAGACGAAAAGCCATGGAAAAAAAGGCAAAACAAGTTTCTGCCAGCAATTAAAGCCTGTAAAATAAACCCGATTCAATCGCTAAAGATGATCGTGGATCTTGTGAAATATTGTACACACCGTAGCCAAATTGCAGGTTAAAGACCAATGGACTTTTGCCATAAAACTTAAAACCCACTCCGGCACCGGAATTGACTAAGTCACTGTAACTATCACCAGAAAAATTACTGAATATGCTGCCACCTATGTAACCGTAGAACGCAGATTTTTCGCGTTCTTGAAAAGTGTACATAAGCGAGCCGCCGCCCATTAAAAATAAAAAG
This sequence comes from Crocinitomicaceae bacterium, assembly GCA_963736585.1. GTDB lineage: Bacteria > Bacteroidota > Bacteroidia > Flavobacteriales_D > Crocinitomicaceae > Crocinitomix. The sequence continues at coordinate 310,193 of CAVTPI010000005.1, forward strand.
TCACCTGGTCGGAATGTTGGCAAAATACTCACATGGAAACCAAAGCGGTTAGGCACAATACCGATACGTAAGACCTACACCATTTGTAGTGCCGGTCTGTATACCAATTTCGTGTCCGGAATAACTAGGTGTAGGTATAATTTTCACTTCTTGTGCCTGGCTATTAAAAGCAAATAGACTAATCAGTAGAGACAAATAAAAGAACCGTTGTTTCATAATGTAAAAGTTCAAATAAAGATTGTTTTTATAGATACGCATAAATTGGTCAATTCGTTGATAATTCTGTGAAATCTAAATAAGCAGTGTGCACCCATGTTTGGTTATGACCAACTTTTGCCCATTTTCCTTCTGTTTTGCTCACCCAAACCTCTTTTCCGTTTGCGTAACTGCCCACCTTATCAAACCCAGTGCCCGGTCCGGAGCGTACGTTCAATTTACTTGCGTTTACCGTTGCGCAATCAACATCAACAGTGTAACGCCCAGCTACCCAATGTTCGGCCGAACTTGATATTTTATACCATCCATTTTGTTGAGCATATACCCGCAAGATTGACGCAAAAATAACCGGTTTACGATCAGCTGCTTTTTTAAATTTTGTGCCAGGGCCTGCGTATATTTAAGCGAGAAGCAGTAACAGAAACATATTTTATTAAAGGAGAGGCCGCGGGATTAGTTCCCGTGCTGTCATTTAACAAGGCGTTTACTTTTGGCAAAAAATTCACTTCACAGTCTGCTACTTTATTACCACCAAAAAAGGCAGTACCCGGGCATGATTTATTGCGCCCCGTGCCGTTATTGCGTTTACCATTCGCCAAATCAAACCAATGGTGATACACAATTTTTTCTGCAGAAACTGCAATGTTAAATTTTTTGCATAGCGCAGCCGTCATACGAACGGCAGTTACTTTTTGATCGGCAGTCATTTCATCTTTATTCAAGTCAAAATCACCTAAATGCTCTACACATATAGAATTTGCATTAAACCCATAAATACACGCCGGAGATTTTTCCATGCTGCGTCCCGTTAAGATGCTACCATCTGGAAAAGTCGTAAAATGTTGTCCAATATCTTGCCAACCGTTAGAATGAACATGGTGTCTTTTCATTCCGCTTTGAATTTTAAAATGGTTTGAACCGTTAAAATGGCTGTAGTTGGGCAAATAGGTGTGGTGATGTTGTAACGTGCGCACCGTTCGCCCCACCTTTAATTTTTTAATCCATGTTTCAAACTCCTGGATGGATAGTTTCACGAATCCTTTCTGCTTTTCCATTGGGTTAATGATTAAATTTTTCTTCAAGATAAACAATCTATCCTTAACTCACGTTAAATAAAAATTTAGCATTGTTTTTGCATTGGTATAAGTAGTATGGAAAAAACAGCAAATCTCAAACAAAAAAAAGCATTAAAATTAATTGAACGATTTAACCCGGCAGTTGAATCAGATGAACTGGCATTTGACAAAATGGGCAAGGCAGATTTTGCCGCGTCGCTTCAAAAAATGATTGAAGAACCAGCATCAATTACACAAGGTGCCCACCCTATTTGCGGTGTTGCAAGTGCATTAAAAATTGCTGGCGAATTAGACCCCGTTGGGTTGGTAAAAATGGGCGCGCATTTGTTTGCGCATGGTGTATACCAAATGCCCTCTTTTTTACTAAAAAAAATTAAGGTACCAAAGTCTGTTCAAAATATGAAACACAGCAATGGCCTTTCTCCGGCAGAGCATGTGTTGGAAACGACCATTAAAGCATTTTTTAATCCGATAACGGGTTATAATAACAATCCTGGTAGCTTATTTAACCAATGGCAGGGCATTACTTTCCCCCACCAATTGGCTAATTTTTTAAAAGATTATTTTAAAATTGATCGTGTATCATTGCCAAAATTTAGGTTTACAACTGATGAATTGGAGAGCGCACTGAATAGCGGTATCTCAGTATTAGCCTGGACTTCATGGAATCAAATGAAAAAACCAGGCGAGCGGTTTAAGTTATTGGAACAACACTATGTTGTGCTAAAAAAGCTAGAGCGAGTAGATGATGGTTTTAATTTATGGGTTGATAATCCGCGGAAAAACAATGCAGAATTAGAGTGCTTTAAATTTGAAAATGCAACCCAGCTAAAAAAAGCGGTGATTGGTATTTATGGCTTCAAACGGGCGGGCGATAACATTGAATTGCCAAATAAAGTAGCTTTCGGATAGAAAAAATGAACTTTTTACGCTAAACCATCATTATTAAAATGCTCATTGGGTGATGTGCCAATTACAGGTTCAAAGCGAATTTGCTGCACAATTGTTTCAAAAAGCGCACGGATTAAATGCGACATTTTATCAAGGTTCAAGGTGTCCACCGTATCTGTAACTTTATGGTAGTTCGGGTTTCGATAATTAGCGGTATCATTTAACATTAAAGCTGGAAAACCAAAGTACCAATAGTTTCTGTGGTCTGAAAGTCCGGCGAGTCCTTCACTTGTTGTAAAATCTATTTTTTCAACAGGTATCGTCCCGTTATTTTGAATTCCCGCGTACACTTCATCAGAAAAAGCGGCGTATTTTTTATGGCCAATCACTGTGATGAAATTCCCCACATTGCCGAATTTTTTTGCCAGGCTAGGGTGCGGATAATGTTGTGAATTTGGCGCGTCAGAATAATAACCAATCATATCCAAACAAATCATCCCGATAACAGGTGTTTTTTCAAGCAAAAGCTGTTTGGCATGTTGGTAGCTGCCCATGTCTTTAGATCCAAAAAAAGGAGGTTCCTCCAAACAGTAAAAAACGAAATCAATTCCGTAGGGTAAATCGGGCTGTTGCGCGTTTACCATTTCGCTTAACAAAAGTAACCCTGCCACGCCAGATGTATTGTCATCTGCGCCGGGCTGTTCATGAAACACATCATAATGCGCCCCCACAATTAAACGCGCGGGGTTTGCCGCATTGTATTTGCCAATAACATTCGTATACGCTCTGCCACGGGCTTGCCACTGCTGTGTGCTAACAGCAAGCCCAAAACTGCTTAGCTGGTCTTTAATATAATTAGCTGCAAACGCTAATGATTCTGTTTGCCAGCAATTGCGAAACGGGCGAATAGCTGTAAGTGTAGTTAAGTGATTTTGCAGTTGGGTTTTGCAATTTTCCATATATGGCTGAAGGTAATGAATTTATACCCGCCGATTAAATTCAATAAAAAACTTTTTTGATTTAGGGGTTACCTTTTTTAAATGCCGACATAAAAGAGTGATATAAGCAAAAAGCGCAAGAGAATGTCAAAGTGGGATTCATTGCGTTTAACATGTCGTTTTAATTAGAACGGTCAAATAAAAACGAGATGCTACGAAGTTAACGAAGCACAAATGCAGTTATTTGTTTCACAAACTACCATTTAGCGACAGAGATCTGGCAATGGCTTCGGATACTTCCATTAAAAAACCTCACGTTGATAACGATCAAGTGAGGTTTTTTTAGTGCTGAATGTGATTGTTCTTATCCCTAACTCACGTTATTTAACGATTATTTTTTCGTTGGCATTATCAAAATTAATGTGATAAACACCTTTTTTTAAGGTTGAATAGTCAATTTCTGAATTATATCCTTTTTTCACAATATTTCCGAAGGCATCAAAAATTTCATATTTCGTTTTTACCGGTTGTCCGTTGGCTATAAAAGTGAGTATTTTCTTTTCAGATAAATTAGTAAGACCGGGCGTAGCCACCAAATCAGAGTTAAATTTAACCGTTTTGGTAACCCTTTTTTTGCTTGTATTATCAATTTGCGCTAACCGTATTGTGTTTTCGCCAGAATGGGGTAATACATTAAACGTATAAGTATTAAGTTCTGGCGTGCCAACACCGTTAACCTCACCAACAACTACCCATTTATTCCACTTGTATTGCTCCACTAAAAAGTTTAGCTTACCAGATTCTTTAGTGGTAGACCATGTTAAATTACCGTCATTTGTAATTTCAATTTCTTGCAAAACAAACGTACTTTTAGGGCGTAAAGCCTCTGGATTTAATAACTTAGGTCTGCAACCGTCATCATGCTCAAAAACAATAATAACCTCTTGCCCAACTGCAATATTGTATTCGCTAAGGTCTATCTGAAATGCGCTTGAATAAATGTCTACAGGAATAATATCACCATTTACCGTTACTTTATTAATGCAAAAGCCAAAACCATCTTCATCAGACGGGCTTTGTACATAAATATTTTTGCCTTGGTAGTGACCTTCAATTGAAAAGTCTGCAAGCGCATTAAACGTTCCACCCATTAGCAAAATGCCGATAAGCAAAAGGTTTTTAAGCCCTGTTTCTTTTATTTTTTTCAATTTCATGCTGTGCAATAATTTGAGTTGTACGTGTTTATACCTACCAAATGTACAATTATTAAGCCACATTTAAAAAAAAAGCGTCCGTATATACTACGAACGCCTTAAATAGGTTGGTTTAATTAGTCAGTTTGATCGCCGAAATTGTAGGCAAGTCCAACACCAAATACCTCTTTAAATTGAACCCTTGGGCTAAAAGCGGTTTGTTCACCAGCATCATTCACCACAGCAATGTCAATATCGTCGTCGTAAATGAGGTGGGTAGACAGTGTAAGTGATATGGCTTTCCATAACTTTACCTCTAGCAAAGTCTCCCAGCTAATGTCTATTCGCTCTGGATTTTCTAAGTAGTTCGTAAACGCATCAAAACGTGTGGTAAAAAACATGTGTTTTTTATCATTTTCATCCACGGGGCCAAAACCTGTTTTAAATTGCATTCTCACGTAACCTCCAATTTCTGAACGTACGCGTTGCCCCGTCCCTGGAATTAACAACCCCGTCACAGGATCAATTTCCGCCTCTTGAACACCAAAGGCACCAGCATCTGCAAGGGTTTCGTCATTTACAATGGTTACTTTAGATGTAAACGGCGAAGCGAATAAACTAAACTTTTTAGAAGGCTTGTAATCCATACCAATAGCGGTTAATATATAGGCAGGTGCCATAAAACCAGAAATTTCTATACTATCATTCGGGTAAGCATAGCCTGCCGTGGCTTGGGTTCTAAAATCTACCAAACCGGCATAATACCAAAATTCGCTTGCTTTGCGCCCGTATTTAGACGAGAACAAAATGCGGTCATCTGTTTTAATCCACTTTTCACCATTTGGGTCAAACAAACGGTTGCTTTGTTTTAAAACACCATAACCAAATTGAAAAAAATTATCCCACGTGTTGGGGCCTTGTTTCAAATCGGCATTTACTGTTAAAAGGCCATTAATGGCGAATGAGTTTTGTCCCCCTGCTACCCAATTTGTCAGACTTGTTTGTGAACCCGTAACCGAAGCGTTTCCGCCTATTTTCCAGCCGTCCAACGTGTCTTTACTCTGGGTTTTTAAATCTTTCTCTTTGTCCGTAATTTGACCATACGCTGTTGTAAGCGTTAAGCCAATTATCATCAAAAATAACTTGTTCATTGCGTGAAATTTTCCTCTTTTTTGGGTAGTGATTATTGTTTTTTAAGTAAGTCGCGGATTTCAGTTAGTAACACTTCCTCTTTACTTGGTGCCGGTGGTGCTGCAGGTGCTTCTTCTTTTTTCTTTTTCATTTTATTATAACCTTTCACCATTAAAAACAATACAAAACCAACAATAATTAAATTGATAATTGTATTGATCCATGCACCGTAGCGGATAGCATTTTCTTGTATTTCCTGCACAAGCACAGTTCCATCTTCTGTTGTTACAGCCTCTACACTTTCTGTTAAAATAATTTTCAAATCAGAAAAATCTGCACCGCCCGTAAAATGCCCGACAATCGGCATCATAATATCATTTGTAAACCCCTTAACAACAAGCGTAACAGCCCCTGCTAGAATAACAGCTATTGAAAGGTCAATAACGTTACCCGTCATGATAAACTTCTTAAATTCTTTAAACATAATTGGTTAGATTTAATATTGGTTTTAAGTACTGCAAAAATAAACAAATAACTTATCAAACTAAATCAAGTAATCGTTTAAATACAGTTATCAATCGATATAGGAACACAACTTGCCAGCGAATAAAGTCTAAAACCGCTATTTTTTATGATTTAACAAAAATACGCTGTAAAAAGTATTATTTTTAACCGTTTCAAAGATGAAAGAAACCGATTTCATAAAACAGAACAAAAAAAAATGGGCACGATTCGAAAAATTGTCGTCTAATAAAAGCAATGACCCTGATGAGGTGTCAGAACTGTTTACTGAAATTACAGAAGATCTTTCTTACGCACGCACCTTTTACCCTAGACGTTCCGTCCGCGTGTATTTGAACCAATTATCGCAAGGCGTATTTACCAGTTTATATAAACAACGAAAGCAACCAGTAGGTAACTTTTTAAAGTTTTGGACAGAAACCGTGCCGCTGGAAATGTATCGCGCACGGTGGAATTTACTTGTAGCGTTTGCTTTTTTTGGGCTGGCCGTTTTAATTGGTGCAGTATCGCAACATTTTGACCCCGAATTTGTAAAAATTGTTTTGGGTGATTTTTACGTAGAAATGACAGAAGAGCGCATTGCCGACGGAGACCCCATGGGTATTTATGGCGAATCGCCGCAGGGATCTATGTTTTTTGGCATAACAATTAACAACATTCGCGTAGCATTTTTGGCATTTACAACTGGTATTTTAGCCACATTGGGCACATTTGTAGTGTTGTTGCAAAACGGCATTATGCTAGGGGCTTTCCAGTGGTGGTTTAAGGCAAAAGGGTTATTGTTTGCTACATTTTTAGCAATTTGGATACACGGTGCATTTGAAATTTCAGCCATTATAATTGCAGGTGCTGCCGGCATAACAGTGGGCAATGGTTTAATTTTTCCACGCTCCTATAGTCGGGTGCAATCACTTGTGTTTGCAGCAAAAAGAGGGATGGTTATTATGCTTAGTTTGTTTCCGTTTTTTATAATGGCCGGTGCGTTAGAAAGTTTTGTTACGCGTTATTATTTAAGTATTCCAACAGCGGTGAAACTGCTCATTATTTTTGGCTCATTTGCCATAATTTTATTTTACTACGTGATTTACCCCATTATGGTGGCACGTAAATATCCCGAAAAAATTGAATTAGAAGAGTTGCCGCGCTACATTCCCGAACGTAAAATAGAGTGGCATAAAATTAGAAAAGCGGGCGAAATTTTCACCGACACATTTTCGCTTTACATTGCCAAGTTAGGTAAAATAGCACGTATTTATTTTAATATTGTTTTTCCATTAGCCCTTGTTTTAATGGCGCTAATTTTTTCGTTAGAGTTTGATTTATTTGATTACCGCATACGCGGGTGGTATGAAACATTTGGCGATTTGTTTGGAACCCAGGTTAGTTTTAGAGCGTACAAACTGTTTGGCTCGCCGGTGCCATTGGCCTTATTTATTGCCGGAATTTATTACGTATTGCATGACAAGAGTGAGGATAACTTTAGTTGGAATTATTTAAAATTTGCGGCGCGGCATTTTATATGGCTTTACATGTATGCCTTACTTATTGTAGCCATTTTTGTGTTTACGCCGGGAATTTTATTGTTTTTAGCAGTATTGTTAGGGCCAATAATGGCAAACATACCTTCTATAATTGTGTTAGAAAAAACCAACTTTTTTTCGGCCGTTGCTAAGTCATTTAACTTTGGCAATGGCGCCTATGGCGATTCTCTTTTATCATTTATCGGAGTTGTGGCCATTTCCGTTATCTTTTTCTTTGTATTGCACAACCCCATTGGGTTTGGTTTAATTAGTTTGATTGATGAATTATTGCGCGACACCCTAATTGTTAGTGTGGACAATTACACCATTGTTATTGCAATAGTCAACAGCATCATTTACCTTATTTATTTGTTTTTTGTGTTTAGCATTAGCTTTATTTCTTTTGCATTTTCATATTATTCAAATCAAGAAAAACAAACGGCCAAAGGTTTATTTAAACGATTAGCTGCTTTTGGCAAACGCGACCGCAATTTTGAATCGGAGTTAGATTTTGAGTAAAGTATTTTACATAGCAATTTTATTAGTTAGTGTAACCGCATTGGCGCAAGAAGACAATGATGGTTTATACGACCACGGGTTGGACCAGGACAAATGGCAAGATATACGGGATGGCATCCGTTATGAAGGGCGAGACGAAGGGCCGGGACGGCAATGGACGTACGAAAACCAGGAAGAATACGAGCGTGAAAAACGAGAATACGAAGATGGTGAAGGTGGAGAAGGAGGCAACTATCGGCAAGGTAATGGCGGTGACGGATCAGGCGCTTCAAACCGTCCGCGAGAGCGTTATAAACCCAGATCACAACCAAAAAGCAATGTAAAAATGCCAAGTTTTGGTGGCTTTGGTGCATTTGGATGGGTATTGTTAGGCATTTTCATCATAGGGCTTGCCATTTTAATTTACTACATGTTTGTAAATGCCGAACGCAAGGGCGCGAAGGTTAAAAGCATTCCGTTTGAGCTGGAAGAAACAAACCCAATTGAAATTCCGCTAACAGAGTTAGAACGATTACTGCAAGAAGCGTTGCGCCAGGGAGATTACCGTGGTGCGGTGCGCATTTACTTTATTTTTATTGTACGTGGATTAGCACAGCGCGATTGGATTAGCTGGAAGAAAGAAAAAACCAATTTCCACTACTTACGCGAAATGACGGGGAGAGAAGAATATAAGGACTTTAACACCTCTGTTAGTTATTTTGAATTTATTTGGTACGGCGAACGTGAAATTGACGCAGTAAAGTTTGAAGAAATAAAACCAAAATTCACCCGATTTTTAGACAAATTAGGCATTAAATAGGGTGAGCAAAACGGCAAAAATAGCGATAATTGGAGGGGCAGTAGTATTGCTCGTAGTGCTGCTTTACTTTTTTGGAGGGGCAGATGACGACAATGGTTACATGAGTGATAGTTGGGACGAAACTTACGATCCTGATGACCGTGGCCCTTACGGGACATTTATGCTAAAAGAATTGCTGGATACCACCGGTATGTTTGGTGAATTTTTGGAATTAGACAAAGAACTGAAAGATGCTTTAGACGATAATGCTGAAGTGAATGACATTTACCTGTTTATAGGTAAAAAAAGTTTTTTGAATGATTCATCAACGCAATACCTGCTGAACTTTGTGCGCAATGGCAACACCGCATTTATTGCTGCAAAAGATTTTCCGGATGAGTTGATTGATGAAATTTGTTTTGACCGTGACATGCTTTTTCTTGAAGATAAAACAATAGATTCTACCCAATATTTTAAATTTTTGCACCCTAATTTATCCAGTAAAAGATACGCGTTTGAATACATTTATAATAACAAAAAAAAGCTGCATACGTGGAATTATTTCAATACAGAAAAATTTGATTTGGATGAGGAAGGAGACACGTTAACATCACTCGGCGCAAATACAAAAGAGCACACCAACTTTGTGCGAATTGATTACGGAGCGGGACAATTATTTTTACATAGCACCCCGTACACATTTACCAATATTTCTATGATGCGGAGAGATGGGTTTCAGTACGTAGAAAACATTTTAAAACATATACCACCCGGCCGCGTCCAATGGGATAAATACAACCTAAAGTGGCATAAAACCAATAAGAAAAAGAACAAAGGGGGCGAAAAACGACGCAGTATTTTAGAATTTGTAATGAAAAACCCACCCTTACTTTGGGCATTTATTATTTTAATAGTTGGCGCCATATTGTATGCCTTTTTTAAAGGAAAAAGAATGCAGCGCGTTATTACCGCTACAGAATCAAAGAAAAACATGTCAATGAAATACATTAACACATTGTCATCACTTTACTTGCAAGAAAAAAAGCACAATAAATTGATTCACTTAAAGAAAAAAACCTTTTTAAACTTTATTGCTGAGCATTACTTTATTCAAACAGCTAAACCAGATCATAAGTTTTTTGAAAAAGTAGCCATAAAATCACATGTTCCGCAAGAAGAAATTGAAGAAATTTTTGCCACGTTTGACTTATTAGAAAATGCATACGGTGTAACAGATGAGCAACTGATAGAACTGCACCAAAAAATAGAAAAATTTTATAAAACCTGTAGATGATGGAAGAAAACAATAACCTCAATCAACCTGAAGAAAATAAAGAAAACAAGCCCGAAGTAACGCCTACGCCAACTACGGATACACCAACACCTGAGCCTGTAACTCCTGCCGAAGAACCGGCGCCTGCGGCACCGGAAGTAGGTTATACAAGTGAGGCAAGTGAGATGTTTTCATCCGGATTAAACTTAGGTTTTATTAGTAAAAAAGTAACGAACACCCGTGCAGAAATTGGCAATTTCGTCATTGGCCAGCACGACATGGTAGACTTATTGCTAATTGCCATGTTTAGCAATGGACATGTATTGTTAGAAGGGGTGCCCGGTGTGGCAAAAACCCTAACGGCGAAAGTGCTTTCAAAAACGTTAGACACTGATTTTTCGCGTATTCAGTTTACGCCAGATTTAATGCCCTCAGACGTTATTGGAACATCAGTTTACAATATGAAAGAAGCCACGTTTAATTTCCAAAAAGGGCCGGTTTTCTCTAACATTGTGTTAATTGACGAAATTAACCGTGCGCCTGCAAAGACACAAGCCGCTTTATTTGAGGTAATGGAAGAGCGCCAAATCTCGTATGATTCCAATGTGTATAAAATGGAGTTTCCGTTTTTAGTGCTTGCCACGCAAAACCCGGTGGAACAAGAAGGAACTTATAATTTGCCAGAGGCACAGCTTGATCGTTTTTTATTCAAAATAAAAATAGATTACCCAACACTAGAGGATGAAAAAGAAATTTTACGCCGCTACAAGGATAATATAAAAGCCCCTTCATTAGAATCAGTGGCAGCAGTGTTTAATAAAAATGATTTGCAGGAAATTCAAAACACGGTTGAGAAAATTCGCATTGAAGATCAACTCTTAAAATACATTGCAGAAATTACAAACGCTACGCGTAACCACGCAAAACTATATTTAGGTGGTTCGCCAAGGGCATCACTTTCCATGTTAAAAGCATCCAAAGCATTGGCGGCAATTCGCGGCAGAGATTTTGTGATTCCGGATGACGTACAATTTGTTGCGCCACATGTATTAAACCACCGTTTAATAATGACTCCGGAGGCAGAAATGGAAGGCATGTCTATAGAAGATTTAATTAAAGAAATTGTTCATGAAATAGAGGTGCCGCGCTAGGTTTTCTTATGCAAATTTTGAGGGAGTTATTTCTGACATATCGTTTTTTTGTGGCATTGCTTATCATAGCGGCAGTGTTTGTTTTGGGGTTTGTTAATCCAATCTTTTTTTTAATGGGGCAAGCCATTTTGGCGTTACTATTGGCGATAGTCGGGTTGGAAATAACCTTACTATTTATGCACAAAAAGCCCATAAAAGGTAGCAGAAAAGTAATGAACCCACTTTCATTAGGAGATGAAAACAAAGTTACATTACGCATTCAAAATAACTTTCCATTTACCGTACACACCCAAATATTTGACAACCTTCCGCACCAATTTCAAATTCGTAATTTAAATTTTAGAGATACACTTGCCAATAAAGAAGAGGGGCAGTTTGAATACCATGTGCGCCCAACAGATAGGGGAGAATATGTGTTTTCAGATATTTTTGTTTACGCAGCTACCCTTACCCGAATGGCACAGCGCAAAGTGGTGATAAAAGAGCGGGATGAAGTAGCAACGTATCCCTCTATTTTACAAATGAAGCAGTACGAATTAAAAGTATTTGCAAAAACGGCACTTTCGGGCATTAAAAAAATACGACGACTGGGCCACAATAATGAATTTGAGCAAATTAAAACGTATGTTCAGGGAGATGATGTACGCACAGTAAATTGGAAAGCCACCAGCCGGATGAATGAATTAATGGTGAACCAATATCAAGACGAACGGGCGCAACATGTTTATTCCATTATTGACAAAAGTCGCAGTATGCGCATGCCGTTTGATGGATTAACACTGCTCGATTACGCCATTAATTCCACCCTTGCTTTTTCTAACATTTGTTTGCGCAAAGGAGACCGGGCGGGACTTATGACCTTTTCAGACAAATTAGGAAGTAAACTTGCCGCCGAACGGTCATCACGGCAATTGCAGCGCATAATGGACATGCTTTACAAGCAAAAAACACGGTTTTTAGAGGGGAATTTCCAAATGCTTTATCACGGCATTCGCAATCATATTAAAGGGCGTAGCTTAATTATGCTATACACCAACATAGAGTCAGAATATGCGCTAAAACGAATTTTGCCGTTACTTAAACGTATCAATAAATTACACGTACTTGTAGTTATATTTTTTGAAAATAGTGAGGTAGAAAAAGCCGCACAGCAAGAGCCAAAATACGTTCGTGATATTTATTTTAAAACCTTTGCCGAAAAGTACACCATGGATAAAAAGAAAATTGCCCTGGAGTTGCGTAAAAATGGAATCCAAACAGTATTAACCTCTCCAGAAAAATTGACGGTAGATACCATTAACAAATACCTGGAACTAAAAGCAAGAGGAGTAATTTAAATCAATATTTTACTCACACTCACACTCACACTCACACTCACACTACTCACACTCACCCACGCTAAACTTGAGACTAAAAACTGAGGACTATTAACTATCAACTCACACACATACTCACGCACGCTAAACTAAAAACTTGAGACTAAAAACTAAGGACTATCAACTAAAAAACTATTCACCAACAATAAGCTCTATTGAACCTTGTCCGCTAAACTTAGTATTATTATCTGAAACGGCGGTGTAGGTATAAAAATAAACACCGTCATTACATATCGAACCATTTCGGTCTGTTCCGTCCCAGCCTTCTTCAATTGAGTTTAATTCATGCATAACAACCCCCCACCTGTTAACAATAATACAGTTAAATTCGCTAATAGAGGCTGACCTAAATTTAAAGGTGTATTCATCATTAACGCCATCACCATTTGGGGTGAAAATATTGACATCATCCAATAAAATAGGCTCAAAAATAGTGAGTATTTTACAGGTAGTATCTTTACAACCATTGGCATTAGAAATGGCCAAGCAAATTTCAACATCATACGTAAAACCCCGCGAACGATATACTGTATCAATGGATGTGGTAACGGTATCTGTGGTTATCCAGTCACCTTCATCATGGTCTAAATTCCAGTAAAACTTGTTGCTGCTGTTTGGGTTTTCTGGATTTGAATAATACAATGATTCATTTGACAAAGTAACCTCTACAGGCGCCGTGCCTTTACAATCCGTATTTAATTGATCTGAATCGATAACAAATATAGCCTGTGGATTCACAGAATCAAGCGTAATGATTTCTGAAAGGACACAACCGTTTTCATCTGTTGCTGTAATTT